>NZ_LT985324.1:0-307500 GCF_900290275.1 Prevotella merdae | reverse complement strand
TAAGATAGTGACTGTCCTTCAGACAGACGGGTTGTCCCATTCGGAAATCCTCGGATTAAGGGTTATTTGCACCTACCCGAGGCTTATCGCAGCTTATCACGTCCTTCATCGCCTCCGTGAGCCAAGGCATCCACCTTGCGCCCTTTTCTACTTTCTTCGAATCTTCCAAACAATTGCTTGCTTGGAAAACCGTAGCTCATACTTTCAGCTGTTGTTATTTTTTAACTTACAGTTTTGCTTGTATCAATATGTCAAAGATCGTTGTAAAGTAAAAAAGTAAAAGAGTAAAAAGAATTGGATTCTTCACTTTTAGTTCTTCACTTTTCACTTACTGTGTGGAGAATATCGGGGTCGAACCGATGACCTCTTGCATGCCATGCAAGCGCTCTAGCCAACTGAGCTAATCCCCCAGGGATTGAGTGGATAAAGCTTAGCTTCATCATTCTCTATTTATTAAGACAGTGCGCCAAGAAGCGTGGGAGAAGTCAACCAAACCATTTGAATGACAATCTTTTATTTGTTGTCCTGTGATTAGTAAAGCAATCGGATTTTTCACTTTTCACTTTTACCTTTTCACTTTCACGACTTGCTCGTACTCCAGAAAGGAGGTGTTCCAGCCGCACCTTCCGGTACGGCTACCTTGTTACGACTTAGCCCCAATCACCGGTTTCACCCTAGGCCGATCCTTGCGGTTACGGACTTCAGGCGCCCCCGGCTTTCATGGCTTGACGGGCGGTGTGTACAAGGCCCGGGAACGTATTCACCGCGCCATGGCTGATGCGCGATTACTAGCGAATCCAGCTTCGTGGGGTCGGGTTGCAGACCCCAGTCCGAACTGAGACATGTTTTAGGGATTAGACCGTATTTGCATACGGCCAGCTTTCTGTACATGCCATTGTAACACGTGTGTAGCCCCGGACGTAAGGGCCGTGCTGATTTGACGTCATCCCCACCTTCCTCACTCCTTGCGGAGGCAGTCCTCACAGAGTGCCCGGCTTTAACCGATGGCAACTGAGAGCAAGGGTTGCGCTCGTTATGGCACTTAAGCCGACACCTCACGGCACGAGCTGACGACAACCATGCAGCACCTCCACAGGCGCCCCGAAGGGCCTCATCATCTCTGAATCGTTCGCCTGCAGTTCAAGCCCGGGTAAGGTTCCTCGCGTATCATCGAATTAAACCACATGTTCCTCCGCTTGTGCGGGCCCCCGTCAATTCCTTTGAGTTTCACCGTTGCCGGCGTACTCCCCAGGTGGGATGCTTAACGCTTTCGCTTGGCCGCTTACGTCAGACGCAAACAGCGAGCATCCATCGTTTACCGCGTGGACTACCAGGGTATCTAATCCTGTTCGATACCCACGCTTTCGAGCTTCAGCGTCAGTTACGCTACAGCAGGCTGCCTTCGCAATCGGAGTTCTTCGTCATATCTAAGCATTTCACCGCTACACGACGAATTCCGCCTACTTCCCGCGCACTCAAGTCTGCCAGTTCGCGCTGCAATGCCCAGGTTGAGCCCCGACATTTCACAACACGCTTAACAAACGGCCTACGCTCCCTTTAAACCCAATAAATCCGGATAACGCCCGGACCTTCCGTATTACCGCGGCTGCTGGCACGGAATTAGCCGGTCCTTATTCATACGGTACCTGCAATAAGCCACACGTGGCTCACTTTATCCCCGTATAAAAGCAGTTTACAACCCATAGGGCCGTCTTCCTGCACGCTACTTGGCTGGTTCAGACTTCCGTCCATTGACCAATATTCCTCACTGCTGCCTCCCGTAGGAGTTTGGACCGTGTCTCAGTTCCAATGTGGGGGACCTTCCTCTCAGAACCCCTACTGATCGTCGCCTTGGTGGGCCGTTACCCCGCCAACAAGCTAATCAGACGCATCCCCATCCTTCTCCTTCACATTTCGTCCACGTTAGATGTCTGCTGTGGACTGCATACCGTGTTAGTCCGCCTTTCGACGGGTTATCCGATGGACAAGGGCAGGTTGGATACGCGTTACTCACCCGTGCGCCGGTCGCCATCAACAATAGCAAGCTATCGTCATGCTGCCCCTCGACTTGCATGTGTTAAGCCTGTAGCTAGCGTTCATCCTGAGCCAGGATCAAACTCTACATTGTAAAATATCTTTTACCAACTCTTGCCGAAGCAAGCGTTGCTTGTTTGTATCTGTTTCAGAACGAGCTTCCAAATTAGAGTCTAAAGTCAAACAAACTTGACGGTTCGTTTTTCTTCTACCCAAGAATGAGTGTTTCATCATTCTCGCTTCTTGTACTACTTTATCTGTCTTATGTAAATCTTTTCAAAGAACTCTTTCTATAAACTTGGCTGCGTCTCGGCAATTGAAGCAAGCTTCATTGCGCTCAACTTGCACAAGCTTTCTTTATCGCTTTCTCGAACACTTCTCTATCTCGTTTTGCTTGAGGTTTCGTTAGTTCTCGAAAGCGGATGCAAAGGTATGACTTTTTCTCGAGCCACCAAAACTTTCAACGGAAAATTGTAAGTAAATGTTTATATTTTAACAGATATTTACAACTTACATCGTGTTTTGTGAGCGTACACATTATAATATTATAAATAAACAGCCATTTATTACTATCGTTAACCTCTCGTCAAGTGTTATATCATCCTTCGTTGTTCCTCCACAGTCGCTCCCTACTACCACCACTCAATTATCGTTAATTCTTCGATTGTTCTTCGTTCGGCAAACGAAGGATGAACGAAGGATGAACGAAGCTCAATCGAAGAAACATCGAGAAGCGAACGAAGAACGAACGAGAAGCGAACAAGAACCTATCGAAGAAATTTATAGTATATTGCCTTACTTACACAAAAAAAAGCCCCAGCCACATACACCAAGTATGCAACTGAGGCCTCGTTATGAGAATTCAAATTTTTGCCGTTTTATTCTGCGCTCAAAATTACTCAGCGTTAACAAGCTTAATGCTCTTCATAACTGGAACAACTGCAGTACGCTTCTCGTTAGAATTGATGCGAGTAGCAACACCACCCTTGTTAGCCTTAACCTTTGCAGGAGCAACACCTGCAGGAGCTTCTACCTTAAAGAGTTCCTTTACCATAGGACCATACTCACCATTAGCGTTCTTAGCGATGGCAATACCATAGTACTCTTCACCTGCATTAACCTCGAATGTATATTTATCTACACCATACTGGTTGTAGTTAGGATCCTGAGGATCGCCATTAAGCAAATAATTCTTCCAGGTCTCTTCGCCTTTCTTATCAAATGCTTCCTTAGAAACAACTAAATCGTGATAAACTGCAGTCTGGTCATTAGGAGTGAAGATGATTGTGTATGTCAACTTATCTTCATATACATTAGCACCACCTGATGTGATAGCAACCTGAGCTACGCCTTCGCCACCCTGCTGCTTTGTTGTTACAGGAATTGTTACCATGTCAGCGAATGTACCAGCCTCGTCAACAGGAACTACACAAACCTCATAGTCTGTAGCAGGAGCCAAATCCTTCCAAGTGTTAGTGCTTACTCCATCGTATTCTCTGCCACTGAACTGAGCAATCATAGACTCAATATTCGGGAAGCCGAACATTGGTCCCCACTGCTCAAACTGAGCCTGTGCCTGACCCTTTTCAAACATACACCAATAGTAGCCTAAGCAATCCTTGTTTGCAGTCACAGTAAGAGTGAAGCTTGAACTTGTAGTCTCATCAATTGTATAAGAGATTGCTGGATTGCCAATCAAAGGAGCCTTCGGAGTAGTGAAATCTGCGCGCGAAGCCTCACAAGCTACACCGTACTCATCGTATGCTACAGTGAAAACTGTATATTTTGTATTTGGCTCAAGCTCCTGCTTAAAGCCTGTAAGTTCGGCATCAGTAAAGTCCTGATTGAACTTAGTAGTCTTCTGCTGATCGAAATACTGAGCGAGAACGTCATCCGAATATCTCTTGGCTGTATTTGCTGGCAATATGTCGATGCAATATGAGCTGTTAGGATCGGTACGTGTAACAGCTACGTGAAGAACATCACCCTTCTTGTCATCCTTTACATACTTAAGGAACTTAACATCAGCACGAACCTCACCCTCTTTCTTAGCGAAATAGATAGAGTCCACCTTGTCAAGAGCATAAGCCTTGTTTCCTGCCTGCGACATCACGATGAGTCGGTTAGGATTTTCTGTCTGTGCGTTTACGCCCATAGCCATAGCGAGGCCGAGCATTATAGAGAATATTTTTTTCATTTCTTGATAAATTTAAATGATTTGTTGTTTACTTTAAGGATATACACGCCGTTGGAAAGTGAGCCAACGTTTACTGGGCTTCCATTCCAAGACTTTAGGTCAACAACCTTCTCGCCACCAATGCTGTAGATAGCGGCATTTTCAGCCTTGGCAAGTCCAGCTACAGAGATAGTGTTTCCATCGTAAGCTACCTGCAGCTTAGAGGCATTGTTAGTAACACCAGCAATAGCTGTGGTTACATCCTCGAACTTAAGCACGAGATTGGTGTTGAGCGCAACCTCCTTAGTGGTCTTGTCAGAGAGTGTGACCATCATCTTGCCATCAGCAAAGCTGAGCTTGCTGATGTCGCTCAAGCTAAAGCTTGCAATAGTTGTCGCAGAGGGCGAGTCAACAGCCACAAGCTTACTGTCGGCATGAGCATTGCCTACTGCGAGCAGCGACAACAGAGCAAATGTCAGAGTAAATTTTTTATTCATAATAAATGTTTTAAGTTCTAAAACGTTTCAATATACATTCAAACGCTATTAAGGTTGCAAAATTAAACAAATAAATTTATTCTCCAAACTTTTTGCTATAAAATAATAATTTTAACACATCATTTTTCTATAATGCAGAAATAGGAGACTACAACAAGAAAGCCATAGTCTCCTACCAATATGTGTGCTCAGCGTTAGGTTCAATCCTCCAGGGAAGAACATCTGCGCCTTGGCAGAATAATTGATGCTGTTGGTCCAATAGTCCTTCTGGTTGGTGAGTCCCGATCCATTGGTTACTTTTGCAGATTATAACCAAATAACAATATACAATGAGCCTTTTTGTGGTTAATGAGGTTTTATAATGCTGTTATTAAGACTTTGTTGCAAGATAAATATAGAATAAATTTCCAGTAAATGCCATTTGTATTAGAAAAAATATGTAAGTTTGTAAACTAAAACATACTATTTGTAAATGTACATTCAATTAAGAACTAACAAACACAAGCAATAATATATGGAAACAAAAGGTTATAACAGCAAACAATACGCGCAACCTACAAAGCGGTATGTACAGACAATGGACCTCAACGACAATACAGAACTAATACGACGTTATCGCGAGGCTCACAACAAGGATCACTTTTGGAAGGATATTGGCAAAGGCATCAAACAGGTGGGCATACTCGAGATGGAGATATACATCCAGAACAACCGACTTGTGATGATTGTCGATACACCTGCCGACTTCGATTGGGATAAGGCGATGGCTAAACTTGCTACCCTACCCCGCCAGGCGGAATGGGAACAGTATGTATCTACCTTTCAGCAATGTGCAGCCAATGCTACAAGCGACGAGAAGTGGAATATGATGGAGAGAATGTTCTACCTGTACGAATAAACAAAACAATAACACAACATAAACACTCATCCTATAACATTCAACAAACACATATGAAGAAGCTATTATCCCTGCCCCCAAACCTTGTTGGCTGTTTTCACGACATAACAGGTCTTGATAAAGACAATTGGTTTTGCACCAACGACCCAGCAGAACACAAACTGGGCTCGGGCGGCGGAACCACTTGGCTCCTACAGTCAGCCTACGCTAACAGACATACAAAAGGCGAATCGTTTAACGAATGGCTTGCTAGCAACAAACGACTTATTCTGCATGCCGGCGGACAGAGCAGACGTCTGCCCTCGTACGCCCCGTCTGGAAAAATCCTTACACCACTGCCAGTGTTTCGTTGGGAACGTGGACAGAAGATCAACCAAGACCTGCTGTCGTTACAGATTCCTCTATACGAGCGCATCATGAACATTGCCCCGAAGGGCCTTAACACAATGATTGTAAGCGGCGACGTATATATTCGCGCCACTGAACAGCTGCAACCGATACCAAAAGACGCTGACATCGTGTGCTACGGATTATGGCTCGGTCCCGAGATAGCCAAAGACCACGGTGTATTTGTATCATCAACACAAACCCCCACCCAGCTAAAGTGCATGCTGCAAAAACCGTCAACCGATACCCTTGCATCTTTGTCAGCCAACCACTTCTACCTGACAGATATAGGTGTATGGATATTGTCCGATCGTGCCGTGCGCACATTAATGCAACGCTCAGTAACCGACGGCGACATCGAAAAAGGCCAAATTGACTATTATGACCTCTATGGAACATTTGGCTGTGCACTTGGCACCGATCCTGGTGTTAAAGACGAAGAGATTAGTAAACTTAAAGTGGCTATACTACCCTTGCCTGGTGGAGAATTCTACCATTTCGGAACATCGCACGAATTACTATCGTCAATGGTTGACATACAGAATATCGTGAACGACCAAAGAGATATAATGCACCATGACCGCAAGCCTCACCCATCGATCTTCGTACAAAATACGAAGTTAAACATAAAGTGGAACACAGAAAATAGAAATATATGGGTTGAGAACTCGTACATCGGAAAGAATTGGACCTTCAGCCAAAACAACATTGTAACAGGTGTGCCAGAAAACGAATGGATCATTAATCTCAAGCCTAACCAATGTGTCGACATTGTTCCTATCGGTGAGAAGGAATGGGCTGTAAGACCATACGGATTCTACGACAAATTTGCAGGCGACCAACAATTCGAGCCTATCTTTCCTGTTGTAGACAACATTGACGACATGGGGCGTGTGTTGCAATGGATGATTGACAATAATACCGACAACGGAGGGCGTGCCATATATGATAAAGCATATCGCCTAAGCGCCGACCAGATAAGTGCCCAAGCAAATCTTAAGCGACTTGTAGAGCAGCGCAGTTCACTGCGTGCAGAAAATCTACAAATGCTTGCAGACAATTGGCAGCATAGCGTGTTCTATCAGCTCGACCTTGAACATGCCGCCAGCGAATATGCCCACTTTAATATTCCTATGCCTAAGACATTACCTGAATCGGCTCCACTACTTACCCAGGCACATGACGCTATGTTCCGCTCTGAAGTTGCAAGATGCTCAAACACCATCGCCACACATGAGGAACGTGCATTCGAGCTACTGCGACAAGGTATAACAGAAAGTGTCAATATTCACAGACAAACACCCCACATGGCTGTATATAAGGACCAGATTGTATGGGGACGCTCACCTGTGCGCATCGACCTTGCTGGTGGATGGACCGACACTCCTCCATTCTGCCTAATGGAAGGCGGCAATGTTCTGAATATTGCCATCGAACTTAACGGTCAACCTCCATTACAAACTTACATTAAGCCATGCGCCGAACCACACATAGTAATGCGAAGCATTGACCTCGGAGCATCCGAAACTATAACAACGTTCGAGGAATTAGCACTATATAATAAGGTGGGATCGCCATTCTCTATACCAAAGGCTGCATTGGCTCTCGCTGGATTCTTGCCTCAATTCTGCAACGAACAGTTTGACACACTTACCGACCAGCTCCGTGCCTTTGGTTGTGGCATAGAGGTTACTCTACTTTCTGCTATACCTGCTGGTTCGGGATTAGGTACAAGTTCACTACTTGCATCCACTGTGCTCGGAGCACTGAACGACTTCTGCGGACTAGGATGGGACAAGACAGAGATTGGCCTACGCACACTCGTACTAGAACAATTACTTACCACAGGTGGCGGATGGCAAGATCAGTTTGGCGGATTATTACCTGGTGTTAAGTTATTACAAACCAATAAGGGATTCGCACAAAGCCCGGAGGTTCGTTATCTTCCTTCCGAGCTGTTCACATCGGCAGACTATCGTGCTTGCCATCTGCTCTACTACACCGGAATAACGCGCACAGCAAAGACAATATTGTCTGAAATAGTGCGTCGAATGTTCCTAAACCAGAACAATGAGGTACAACAACTGCGAGAGATGAAAGCCCATGCCCTCGATATGTTTGATGCCATACAACATATGGACTTCGACAGAATGGGCCGACTTGTACGCAAGACATGGACACAAAACCAGCTTATCGATTCCGGAACAAACCCAGCCTCGGTACTAGCTATAACTTCACTTATAGACGACTTATGCCTTGGCTACAAACTGCCTGGAGCTGGCGGAGGTGGTTATCTGTATATGATAGCCAAGGACGTTGATGCAGCCACACGCATACGTCACATCCTGTCGTGCCACCGCCCTAACGACAAAGCAAGATTTGTTGAAATGAATCTATGTACAAAAGGCTTGCAAATAAGTCGAAGCTAATAAACAGGAAACAAAAGCTAATGCGTCGAAAGCACAATATAAAAGCGCCTTAGCTAATGGCAAACATAGCAAAAAGCCAATTGGTGGATTCCAGCACTTATTTCAAGTGCTGGAATTCGCCATTTGTTATTATTGCAAGAGTATAGCTGTCAAACACCATGTCGTAGCCACCTTTTTGTTCTGATTCCTCATAGAATAAGGCTATGTTACCGTTAGCCATTTGCTCCATTGTTGAGTAAGCCGAATCGGTATTACTTACACGGTAAACCTTCCATCCCGACTTAAAGCATTCAGGCGAAGAATAATCATCTGCCGATGCCAACTCCTTGTAATAAATTCCCACATTCTCTCTCTTTCCACTCATCGGTACCGAGTAGAGCAACACGTGTGTACGCTTGCCGTCAGACATGCGACGGGCCTTAACAAGCAACACTTCACCATTACATCTTGCCGACGGATAGGTTTTATTGTCGAGATATACCGGCTTATCCCATTTGCCCTCGGCTTTTTTTGCATTAGTATAAGTATAAATATTGAAGATACGACCATTGCCCTTCTGTGAACGACTGCTCAACAATACACTTCCATTTGGTAGTTCCACAATCTTAGCCTCATCACCATCAAGTGTAGGACGAGCATCTGCACCTCCCAATGGTAGCCATGTTCTTCCAAAGTTGTCCGAATAGAGCACAACATTTCCAATATTTGTACACAACGCTGAATATATACGGTAGTGGCTACCTGCCTTTATCTTAGAACTTTGACAAATTCGGCCTGAAGAGAAAAATAGCTTATTTACGGCACCATTCATCAATTTGTAAATATCTGATGTTATCTCGCTACCAGTCCAGTTTTTTCCATCCTTACTATAATAGCGACCTACACGATTAGGATTTTCCAGTGTTGAACGCCAATACCAAACATTGCCCGATGCGCACATCATAAGCATCTCGCCTGTCTTACGGTCACACACTACAGCAGCGTCGCCATGGGCTATATCGAACGGCTTATTAGGACCGTCTCCTTTCACCAATGTCTTCTCTTCTCCCCAAGTTGCGCCATTATCGTCACTTGTCTTCGCCACAACATCAATAACACCACCACCTACATCTGTACGACATGGACGAAAATCACTAATAGCAATAATCTTGCCGTCATTGGTCTTAAGCAGAGCCGGAATGCGGTAACAGTTAGAAACGGTGTCACTCTTAAACACTACAGTCTGAGCACCAGCTGTGCTTGCCATAAAGGCTGTCGCCATAAACGCCGATATAACACAAAGAAATTTTTTCATACTTTATAATTCAGGTTTTAGTTAGTTTATCTTTAAGTTGTTTGACAATTACTTATATATTATGTTTATGCATGTAATACAACTTGTGTTGTACCACAATTTCGTTTTTAATCCCACTCTACAATAATGGCGACAGCAATCTTATCAACGATTCTGACAATCGCCTTACAAACGGTCGTTGTTGCAATTCGTCAACATAGTTAATGTCAACACTCTGAGCCTCATCCTCAATATAGATGTCCTTCATTCTCAATGCCAACTGTCTATCATAAAAGAATACATTTGCCTCAAAGTTATTCTCAAAACTACGGAAGTCGATGTTTGTCGAACCACAAGTACATAGTTCATCATCGCATACCAGTATCTTGCTATGATTAAACCCAGCCTTGTACAGGCGTATCTTTACACCCGACTGCACCGTCTGCATTACATACGACACACTTGCCCACTCTAACATGTGGGCATCGCTATGCCTTGGTATCATCAACCTAACGTCCACTCCTGCAAGTGCAGCTGTACGCATGGCAAATAGTATAGGTTCAGTAGGCAAGAAGTAAGGTGTTTCCATATATACATACTTTTTTGCCTCAAGCAGTATGCGCACATATCCTTGCATGATGTCGGGCCATGGAGCCACCGGACTGCTTGTAACCAGCTGTGCAATACAGTTGTTGTCTATACGCCATGGCATTGGTGGATAATAGCAGCGATTGGTTACAAGCGTGCGGTCTACAAAATACCAGTCTACCAAGAATGCACGCTGCAATGCATACACTATGCTACCACGCAGATGCATATGGGTGTCACGCCAAGGCAAGGAGCCACCTCGTATTCCTTTGACATAACGCATTGCTATGTTCATTCCACCCGTAAATCCCTCTACTCCATCAATGATACACAACTTGCGATGGTTGCGATAGTTTACCTTACTGGTGAATGCTGGAAACTTTACTGGCATAAACACACACACATCTATACCTGCACTTCGCATTCGCTCAAAAAACTTATGCGGCACACGCCAACAGCCTACATCATCGTATATGACGCGCACCTCAATTCCCTCACGTGCCTTCTGTATCAAAGCATCAGAGACAAGTCTACCCAAAGGGTCGTCTGCAAAGATATAAACATCTAGATGGATATGTTGCCGTGCCCTACCTATAGCCTGTAGCAAAGCAGGAAAGAACTGGTAACCATCAGTATAAAACTCCACCTCATTATCTTTGAAAGGCAATGCCAGGCTCTGGTTAGTAAACAGTTGTATAAGCGATCGATACCTTTCTGGCAGCCTCAGCTCACGCTGTTCTACAAATTCAAGCATCTGTCTCTTGGACAATTGGTCGAGCGAGCGCTGCGACATAAGTCGCATCTTGCGTGTGTTCTGTCCAAAGAAGATATAAATCACAATACCAAATACGGGCACAAACATAAGTACCATCACCCATGCCATAGTCTTGGCAGGCTGACGGTTGTCCAAAAGCACAGTGACAATGATGCTTATTATCACTATGGCATAGACCACTATGAATATCCAGTGAACGTATATCATACGAAGCCCTACTTATGTTTCTCCCGAATAGGCGGAAGTGCCGTATCATTTCTTATTTGAATCCCACCAACTTGTGTGTCTGCAACGAGAGTCTCCATTCCGGATGCTCCAGTATATAGTCGAAGCAGCGCTTAACTATTTGCGCATTGCGTTCTGCGTCCTGCACATCACATGGTTGCAGATACTTATAGTCGGCCTCTATGCCATGATCGTTTGGGGTCGTTGTCGATTCCTCGAAGATGCACTTCAGTTCGTTGCACTTCTTTATAACAGTCTGTCCCTTTGGCGAACATGTTATCCAGTCGATACCCTCAGCAATAGGATGCGTGCCGTTGGTTTCCATAGCCAGTTCGTATCCATTTGCATGAAGAAGGTCTATAAAGGCACTGTCTACCTGAAGCGAAGGTTCACCTCCTGTCAATACCACAAAGCGTGAGGGATACTTACTTATGCGGCGCAGAATTTTCTCGTCATCAAGCTGTTCGTAGCTTGCAAAGTCGGTATCGCAGAACGGGCACTTAAGGTTGCAACCCGAAAAGCGTACGAATATTGCCGCACGTCCCATGTTGCGCCCTTCGCCTTGCAACGAGTAGAATATCTCATTTATTCGTTTCATTCCCTTAGTCCTCCTCGTATATAGCTCTGTTGCCCTCGCTCTCCTGTACCATGCACTTATAGCACTGTGGTATCTGTTCGGTTATCCAACGTGCTATGTTCTCTGCTGTAGGGTTAAATGGCAGCACCTCGTTAAGGTTGGCATGGTCCAAACGTCCTTGCACCAACAGCTTTATATGTGTAAAGTCTACTACCATACCGTCCCTGTTCAGTTCCTTCGACTTGCAGTATACGGTTATTATCCAGTTGTGTCCATGCAGGTTCTGGCACTTGCTCTCGTAAGAGAGATTTAGGCTATGACATGCCGAAACCTCAAGAGTTTTTTCTATGTAATACATATATATGTAGTTTTTTTATTTCACGCTATTATATTATTTCCTAATAGTCGGGCCAACTTCGAACGCAATTCATGCGCTGTTTTATATTCTTCCATCAGCACCTTAAGCCTTTCGATGTCATTTGCCGACTGCGATATCTGCAGCTGCAAGTCCTTCAGATGCATCTCAAGATAGTCTATGCGGAAGTCGTTTAGCAGATGTTCCGTCTGTTGGCGCAACGCCTCTATGCGGTTAGCCTCTTCAGCCCTTATCTCATCCGCATTCTTTTGGGTGTTGTCTGTTGCCGTCTTCTGCTCGTCAAGCAATCGATATTTGTCAACGCACAGCTCTGTTGCCACATTGGCTATGTTGATATCTTCATGATGAATAAAGAACTGTTCGGCACAGAATTCCTCGTCGCCACTATGTGCCACAGCCTCGGCAAGGATTTTGGCAAATAGCGGATTGGCAAACTTCAGTCCGTCCACACCCAGATTATAGTCAATGTACTGCGCTATGTTTAGATTCATCGTCTCACCATCTTCTGTTTCCACATTATTATATATAATAGTGTCACCGTGGCGTATTATGAGTTCGGCAAGCATACGCTCCACCTTTGACGCCTGTTGCAATGGTGTAACTGGCTGCTGTACGGGATACTGTACATGCTTTGCCTGATGCTCTGCGCGTGTTTCCTCTGACGTGCGCTCCTCACGGTTATTCCGTATAAATCCGTTAAGGGTATTGATGAGCGTTGCCTCATTTATACCCATTCTTACCGAACAGTCGTGCAGATACGTATCGCGCAATATCGGGTTGTTTACAAACGATATGCTGCGTATTATTGAGTTGATAGCTTCCGAGCGTTTTAGCGGGTCGCGTTCGTTGCGCAACAGCAGGTCGGTCTTGAATTGTATGAAGTCGGTCTGATGTTCTTCTATATATTTGCGGAAGTCTGCTGCCGAGTGTTTTCTTGAGAAAGAGTCTGGATCGTCTCCATCAGGCAGCAACAATACCTTCAGATTCATTCCTTCCGACAGCAACATGTCTGTTCCTCGCATTGCCGCATGTATACCTGCAGCATCGCCATCATACAGCAATGTGATGTTCGAAGTGAATCGATGCAGTATATGTATCTGGTGTATACTTAATGCCGTTCCCGAGTTTGCCACCACATTCTCAATACCGCATTGGTGCATTGCCAGCACATCGGTATATCCCTCTACCATAAACACGCGGTCTTCCTTGGCTATAGCTTTCTTTGCCTGGTATATTCCGTACAGTTCGCGGTCTTTGTGGTATATCTCCGAGTCGGGCGAGTTCACATACTTTTGGTTTACTCCCTTTGTGCGCGAGTCAAGCAGTCGCCCACCAAATCCTACAACCTTTCCGCTAATGCCTATCCATGGAAATATCACGCGTCCAGCATATCTGTCTATCAGTTCGCCTCTGTCGTTCTTGTAGCAGATGCCTGTCTTCAGTATGAATTCTTCCTTGTATCCCTTTCGCAATGCCTCGGTTGCCAATGCGCGGCGGTCCATAAGGTCGTAGCCAAGTTGGAACTTCTTGATTATATCATCACGAAATCCACGACTACGGAAGTATTGCATACCTATGGCTATACCGTCAGGGTCGTTCTGCATCTTGTCCTGAAAGTATTTCATTGCCCACTCATTGACGATGAACATACTCTCGCGCTCGCTCTGCTCACGCTTCTCATTATCCGTCAACTCGCGTTCCTGTATCTCTATATGATACTTCTTGGCAAGCCAGCGCAGCGCTTCGGGATATGTCATCTGCTCGTGCTCCATGATGAATCCTACAGGATTGCCTCCCTTGCCACATCCAAAGCAGTGGCACATGCCACGACCTGGCGATACGTAGAAAGACGGTGTCTTCTCATCATGGAAAGGACACAGACCCTTATAGTTTGCACCACTGCGACGCAGCGTTACAAACTCCGACACTACCTCCACAATATTGGCGGCATCCTTTATCCTTTCTACAGTAGCGCTATCTATCATTGCTTATTCTTTAAGTATTCGGCAAAGATGCGTGCCGCACTTTCTACCTTTGCAGCGCATGGGCGCTTTTTATAGTATTCGGCCGTTCTTGCCGAAGCCACATACGACGACTGTGCCTTGTCGTGTCCCTTTAGTCCAAGTATCTCGGCACATATGAGCGAGCCGTTCTGCTCCTTCGACTTTGCAAGCAATTCCTGTACAACCTTATAACATGCCGACTTGCCCTCGCGGTCGCTTCCCTCTGTCTGTCCACAGTCAAGTCCTACAAGTGTTACAATGCCTGATACTGCGCCGCACATCATACGCATACGGCCTACACCTCCACCAAAGCCTGCACCAATACGCTTTGCAAGATTATCGTCCAAGCCATACAGGTCGGCAAAAGCAGCTACAACAGACTGGCAACAGCCGTAGCCTTGCATGAAGTTGTCGACGGCTCGCTGTACACGGGCTTCGAGAGAGGGGGGAAGGTTTGTATTTGTTGTTTCCATAAATTATATTTTCTTTATCACTTTTGCAGGCACACCACCTACTACAGTATGTGGTTCTACATCTTTAGTAACAACAGCACCTGCTGCCACAACAGCACCATTACCAATGGTAACACCACCAAGAATAGTTGCGTTAGCTCCTATCCAACAACCATCACCTATGATGATCGGACGGGCAAACGTACGCCAACGGTATTCGCCTGATGTAGGGTTCCAGTCTTTTGTAAGACGCTCTTCAAGATGTGTAGGGTGAGAGGCAGTATTTATCTGCACACCTGGTGCAATAAGCACATCATTGCCTATCACAATTGAATTGCAGTCTGTAAGTATGCAACGATAGTTTATGCTCACATTATTGCCTATATGAATATTGTCGCCAAATCCAATGATGATTCCATCACCTACAGACACATTAGTACCCACACTACCAAACTGCTCACAGATCATGGCATAGCGTTGTGAACGTTTTGCATAAGACAGAGAGTTATATTGCTGCATCCAGTCAGTAGCCTGTGATTTGCGGTTGATGAATATAGGACTGTGACAGTCATAAACTTCACCAGCCATACACTTGTCTTGTTCGGTCTTTACGTATGAGGCATCGTGACATCCTCCCTCTTGGGCTATTATCTCACGCAACTCGCGCTCGTATTGCACGGCATCATTAAACCAGATGCCATACATTCCGTATGCCCGGGCAGCCTCGATATTCTCTATCTTGTCGTCGGCAAAGACACACTCTTCTGGCTTCAAGCCGAGTTTGCGGCACGTCAGCTCGTATATCTCGCGCTCGGGCTTTACCACATGCTCCTCTGAAGACACTATTCTACCATCGAGCAACTGAAAGATGGGATATTGCTTCATGGTCTCATGCACACGGCTACACCAGTTGGTCAGACCGTAGAGCTTATATCCCTCTGCCTTCAACTTCACGAGCAAGGCACGCATTCCGGGTATCTCGCCAAGCACAAACTCAGTGTAGTGTTCGCCAAACTGTCTTATCTCTTCCTTCCATTGCGGCATTGCCTGCTGCATGTCGGATATTATCTGCTCAAAAGTGCGGTCTTCACGGTCAAGTCGCTCGTTCCACTTGTCGTCCATCAGATGATGATAGAAGTCTTCTGACACTTCATGACTCTCAAAGAATCTATCAACCACAACGAAGTAGTCGTAGTCGACCAACACCTTGCCAAAATCAAAAATAAGGTTCTTTATCATTTGTTTTTTACTACTGTGTTATACCCTCCTTGCGCACAAGCTCGTCAAACGTGCGGTCCATTTCGGATGTCATCACCGTGAAGTTGTGCTCGTTAATACATACCTTAAGGAACATTGCCGCGAGCTCGTCGTCATCGTCAAACTTCATTGCCTCGTCAAGAAGTAACACATTCATTGCGTCTATAAGCAAACGGAATAGCGAAGCCTGTCTTACCGACTTGCGTCCTTCTGTTCCTCGACGCAGTCCACGTGCGTACGCATACATCACAACTCGCACAGTCAACTCTATGGCACGATCGGTGTCAATGTCTTCAGCGCCCTCTCCCTTTGTATAGCTAAGTAGATGGTCGGCCGTACTTGCATAACGTCCTGCAAGTAGATTGGAGAAATTGCGCTTATACTCCGTCACCATTGCCTCGTACATTGCGTCCGATGCACATGCTGTCTTCACAAGCGCCATCATATCGTCACCCTTCTGTTGTGCCTCACGCACCACACGCTCAATGTCGGCATATTCAAAGTTCATTGCTGCCAACGGGAAGAACAATGTGTCTAAGAATACGGGGGCAATATGTTCGTAATGCTCAAGCATCAGTTTCTTCACGGTCTGCGCACTGTTGCGGTCTTCTGCCTTCTCCATATGGCTGTTGTCTATAATGCCCAACGAGAACGACTCGAAGAACGAGCGCACCAAGGCAGCAAGAAGCTTGTATTTATCTGTCTTCATAAGTGTCTGTATACTACTATTTGTTTGTTGCTACAAAATTACACAAAAAACAAACATCATCAAAGTTTAAGACATAAAAAAAAGGACAAGACCCATTTACAAGTCCTGTCCTTTACTATTTCTTTGAAGAGCCTCTTGTCGGATTCGAACCAACGACCCCGAGATTACAAATCACGTGCTCTGGCCAACTGAGCTAAAGAGGCGGGTGGGCAAGCTACTCATATCGCGCCGCTACAACCAACTACCTTTGCTACGTTCCCGTCCTGGAGGATTCGAAGGGAGCTGGCCGTATGAGACTTACCCATATCTTTTCAAAAGCGAGTGCAAAGGTAGCGTTTATTTTCTACACTACCAAATTTTCAACAAAGAATTATTTCTGTTTTAACATTTGTTTTAAAACTCCTAATAATCCTATACATTAATGTAGTTTATTGATATTTTAACATCAACATAACATATTATCTACATAAATACACTATCTTTGCAGCCAATTAACAACATAACTATAATATTAATGTATATGAACTTGAACAATATCAAGAAGATTGCGGCATGCATGTTTGCAGCAATCGCAACGTCAACTGCATCGGCACAAATCCCCGAGGGCTATTACGATAGCCTGAAAGGAAAGAAGGGTGCTGAGCTGAAGAACGCTGTACACGACATCATCAAGAAAGCCGAAGTGCTTGATTATGGTTCTGGCAATGGCTGCACATGGTATGGCTTCTGGATTACCGACCGTACATCTGACGGCAGATTTATCGACCGCTACTCGCCTGAAAGCAAATGGGTGATGAGCACTACTCAAGGTGCTGTTGGTACCGGCATGAATATCGAGCACTCGTTTCCTAAAAGCTGGTGGGGCGGAGCAAAGATACAAGCCTACATGGACCTGTATAACCTTATGCCATGTGAGTCGAAAATAAACAGCACAAAGAGCAACTACCCTATGGGCGTAGTTGTCGACGGCGACAAGGGTAATGGATGTACTAAGGTAGGTAAGGGAACAGACGGTCAATGGTACTGGGAACCTTCTAACGAATGGAAGGGCGACTTTGCACGTGGCTATATGTATATGGCTACAACATACCAGAACCTTTCATGGACAGGAACACAAGCTGCCCAAATATTGGAAAAAGGCGACTACCCCACCCTTAAGCGATGGGCCTACGAGCTATACATCAAATGGGCCAAGCAAGACCCTGTTACCCCACTTGAGGTTAAGCGCAACAATGATGTATACAAGATACAAGGCAACCGCAACCCATTTGTCGATTTCCCCAACCTTATGGAATATGTTTGGGGCGACAGCATCAACTATGCCTTCGACCCTGCAAAGACTATAACATCCGAGAAGTACATTGGCGGTGGCGGCAACCCTGTTAACCCCGACAATCCCGACAATCCTAATCCTGGTGTAAGCGAGGAGATTATATATACCGCCAACTTTAAGGCCACTGACGGCGACTGCACTTTCGACGTTACAACCAACCCTAAAGATGGCGTCAATCTATGGAACCGCAGCAAGGCATACGGATGGATGGCTACAGGCGCCGTTAAGGAAGGCACAAACAAGTATCCTACCAAGTTTGCCGCAGACGGATCTCTCCTACTTCCAGTGTTCGACCTCACAGACTTCGAGTCAATAGAGCTTAACTTCAACCATGCCGTAAACTACGACAAGTCTCCTAAGACACGTCTCTGTGTTGAGGTACGTTGCGATGGCGCTACTACAAAAATCAACAACATCAACTGGCCTGCAGGTGGCGATTGGGTATTTATCAACTCTGGCAATATCGACCTCAGCCAGTACGCTGGCAAGAAGATACAGCTTGCCTTCCATTACACCAGCAACACGTCTATTGCCGGAACATGGGAAATACGCGACATTGCCGTCAAGGGCAAGAAGAGTTCTACACCTACTGGTATCGGCTGCATCAGCAATCCAAGCCTCAACTCTTCTCTCGACATCAACAAACCCTACACCGCCTACGATCTGTCTGGCCGCAGCATCAGCAATATCAACAGCGCCAAGGGTGTTGTCATTGTCAAGCAGAATGGCATGACATTCAAGCTGATCAAGAAGTAATACAATGGTTTATTAAGAAGTTATAAAAGCATTATTAAGGAGGTGCGGCATCATGCCGTGCCTCCTTAATCGTTGAAAAAACCTAATAATTACACCATACCTATACGTATACCAGAAAAAAGTTGTAAGTTTGCATTCGTTTTATAAAACTTATACATTATTTAATGATTAGAATTGAGAATTTCATTCAGCTCAAGGCATTTGCCCGCCAAGACGCGCTCATACTCTCATTGCTTTGGATAGCAAGCTTTGCGTGTGTCGTTATGATTCCGGCAGGAGCATTGGGCAATTTGCTTGCGCTCACCACTCCATTTATTGTGGCATGGCGCCTCTCTAAGTTTCGCGACCAAGCTCTCAACGGCATCATCTCCTTCAGACGTGCCTTTGCCTATGGCATCTACATCTTCTTTTATGCCTCACTTGTGTTCGCACTTGCCCAGTTTGCTTACTTCCGCTTTCTTGACCATGGTTCGTTTGCACAGACTCTCACCGACAGCATGAACCTACTTATGCCTATGTACGAGCAAAACGGACTGTCAAAAGCCGACGTTACGCAAACTATCTCACAGATGACAATGCTCACCCCTATACAATGGTCGTTCATCTTTATGATGCAGAACATTATTGTTGGCTTTATCATTAGCCTGCCCATAGCTGCTATCTGCGCAAGACGACTGAAAAAACAGAACAATCAGAACTTTTAAACTATTCGATAATATGGATATAACAGTCATCGTACCATTATACAACGAGGAAGAATCGTTGCCCGAACTCTACGCTTGGATTGAGCGTGTTATGAAGAAAAACAACTTCTCTTTCGAAGTGATTTTCGTTAACGACGGTTCTACCGACCATTCTTGGGATGTTATCGAGGAGCTGTCTAAGAAGTCGCCATGTGTCAAGGGCATCAAGTTCCGCCGCAACTACGGCAAGAGTCCTGCTCTCTACTGCGGCTTCAAGGAGGCTCAAGGCGATGTTGTGATAACTATGGACGCCGACCTTCAGGACTCTCCCGACGAGATACCCGCTCTATATCACATGATTGTTGACGATGGCTACGACCTCGTTAGTGGCTACAAGCAGAACCGCAAGCAGGGCGACCCACTATCTAAGACAATTCCTACAAAGCTCTTCAATGCCACAGCACGCAAGGTTAGTGGCATTCACAACCTGCACGACTTCAACTGCGGCTTAAAGTCATATCGCCGCGATGTGGTTAAGAATATCGAGGTGTACGGCGAGATGCACCGATACATACCCTACCTTGCCAAGAATGCCGGCTTCGACAAGATTGGCGAGAAGCCTGTTCATCATCAGGCTCGCAAGTATGGTTCGTCTAAGTTCATGGGCTGGAACCGTTTCTTCAACGGCTATCTCGACCTCATCACATTGTGGTTTCTCTCAAGCTTTGGCAAGAAACCTATGCACGTGTTTGGTTTCCTTGGCACACTGATGTTCTTCATTGGCTTTGTTTCGGCTTTCGCTTTGGGTGTCGACAAGCTCTGGTGCTTGTCACAAGGCATACCACAGCGCCTTGTTACCGACTCGCCCTATTTCTACATCTCGCTTACAATGATGATGATTGGCACACAGTTCTTCCTCGCCGGATTCATTGGCGACCTTGTTAGTCGCTCGTCTCAAAACCGCAACGACTACCAAATTGAGAAGACTCTGAAGTGCGAAAATAATCTTGCCCACAACTAAATCATTACGCCTGTGATTACACATAAAGCAAAAACATTGGTTGTGGCAATGGTTGCGGTACTTGGTTTGTCGGCATGTTCGTCTATCGACTGTCCGCTCAACAACCGTGTATACGCCTCATTCCGACTTGCAGGTGATGTCAGTACGCTTACTGATACACTTACTGTCTCTACCCCACGCACTATAGACAATGCCGAGGAAGACACGGTGCTGATTAACCGTCTTACCCAAACCGACAGCCTGTCGCTGCCTATGAGCTATCAGCGTACCGAAGATATCTACTACTTTACGCTGGTACAAAAGGACACACAGCTTAAGACTATCGACACTCTGTGGGTTAGCAAGGAGAACTTGCCTCATTTTGAATCGGTTGACTGCAACCCTGTGATGTTCCACACCATTAACGGCGTGCGTTTTACACAGCATGCCATAGACGACATTCAAGTAAATAATAATAAGGTAACATACAATGACGCCAAAGCGCATTTCCTCATTTATCTCAAGAATCGCGACAATTAGTCTTTTCTTGCTCTTGCCTGCCACACACGTTGCGGCACAGAACAAACCCAAGACTCCTAACAAGCCTAAGACACAGACTGCCGTTGCCGAGAAGGATACCATTGCCTTCTTCCGTGGTATTGCTGTATCAGCCGACCTTGTTGGTGCTGCCGAAAGGGCTTTAAGCGACTATGGACAGTTCGAGGCTGCCCTGCGTATCAATCTGCGCGACAAATACTTCCCTGTCATTGAACTTGGTTATGGCTCTGCCGATGCCAACGATCCCTCTACCCATCTGGCTTACAAAACGTCGGCACCATATGGACGTATTGGCTTGGACATTAATATTGCCAAGAACAAGCACGACGACTATCGCATCTACGCTGGTGCACGTTATGCTCTTACTTATTATAAGTTCGACGTAATTGGCGAAGGCATAAAGGATCCTGTATGGGGCGACGACGTGCGCTTTGAGGCTCACGATGTCGAAGCTAATTGTCATTGGTTAGAAGCTGTATTCGGTGTAGATGCCAAGATTGCCGGACCTTTCCGCCTTGGATGGAGCGTGCGCTATCGCAGACGTCTATTCAGCGACAACGGCACTGTGGGCAATTCTTGGTACATACCAGGATTTGGCAAACAAGGCAACTCAAGATTTGGCGGTACGTTTAACGTTATATTCGAACTGTAAACCATCCGTAAATAGCAATTACTCCATATCTAACACCCCATTTAACTCCTTATTATATATATGAAAAAGAAACTCTACTGGCAGTTGCCCTTCCTCATCTTCCTTATAGTGGGAACCGTGTTCATAGTACGCCAACAACGTAGCACTCCCTATCAGCACGACGAGGGTCAGATATTCGGCACTTTCTATCACATCACCTATCAGAACGACTCATCTCTTAACAACGACATCCTTGCCGAACTTGATAAGGTAGACAATGCCTTGTCCATGTTCAACGACAAGTCTATTATCTCGCGCGTCAACCGTGGCGAGAATGTCGAAACCAACGATATGTTCAACGCCGTGTTCAATCTTGCCGAGCAGATTGCCGACAACACCAACGGTTCGTTTGATATTACCGTTGCTCCGCTTGTCAATACTTGGGGCTTTGGGTTCAAAACCGGCAATCCGCCATCAAAGATGACCATCGACTCATTGCGCTCTATTGTGGGATATAAAAAGGTATCGCTACACAACAATCGTATTACCAAGACCGACCCTCGTGTTATGCTCGACTGTTCTGCCATTGCTAAAGGATATGGTTGCGATGTGGTAGCTCGCTTGCTCCAACGACATGGCATAGAGAACTATATGGTTGAGATTGGTGGCGAGGTGGTTACTCACGGCATATCCGAGAAACGCCTGCCTTGGAAGATTGGTGTTACAAAGCCTACCGACGACTCGCTTGCCGTTGACAAGGAGTTACAAACCGTACTCAACGTCAAGAATATGGCTATGGCTACAAGTGGCAACTACCGCAACTTCTACTATAAGAATGGTAAAAAGTATGCCCATACCATCGACCCTAAAACTGGCTATCCCGTTCAGCATAATATCTTGTCTGCCACTGTACTTGCCAAGCATTGCGCTGAGGCCGACGCTTATGCCACATCGTTTATGGTTATGGGACTGGATGGGGCTAAGAAGGTGCTCAAAGAACATCCCGAGCTTATGGCATACCTAATATATGCCGACCACAAAGGCAATATGCAGGTGTGGTACTCGCCAAGTATGAAGGACAAAATACTGAAATAAGTATGAATTTTTACAACAAGCTCGCTGCCACGCCTTTGTTTCAAGGCTTAACCAACAGCGACCTGACACAAATTATAGGACAAACCAAGTTCTCGTTCTATAAGTTTGCATCAGACAAGACTATACGCAATGAGGGGGAGCCATGCAGAAGCATGGCTTTTCTTTTATCCGGCACGGCACGTGTCATTACCTATTCCGACGACCACGGTTTCTCGGTCGAGGAAACTATCGCGGCGCCTTATATCCTACAGCCCGAACGCCTCTTTGGACTAAACCAACGCTACACTCACAACTTCATTGCCAGCTCCGAATGCGACATTATGGAGATTGACAAGAACGACATTCTACGCCTTACCGACGAGTTTGTTATCCTTCGCATCAATCTGCTAAACATCATATCCACTCTATCCCAAAAAGCAACACGCCCTTTATGGCAACCTTCTCCCGATAACGACGAGGGGCGCATTATACGATTCCTGAAGAGCAGATGCTCATCGCCTGTTGGCAAAAAAACAATAAGGATTAAGATGACACGGCTGGCTCAAGAAACTGGCTTAGGACGATTGGCTGTGTCAAAGGAGCTAAACAGGCTGCAAGAACGCGGACTCCTGGTGTTTAGCCGTGGTATCATTACAATAACGAATATGGAAAAACTATAACGCTCCTAAGCTATACTAATAAAAGAATTAACGCTCATTACCCAACCAAAGCAGTGTCAAGTAATGAGCGTTAATGTTATTTTTACTTTTCATCAAACTCCGACAAGTCAACAAACTTGCCACGAGCCTTGCGGTCTGCAATAGCCTTAGCCAGACGCTTGCGACGTGTAGGAGCAATCCACTGACGTGCAAACACGTTAGGTATTGCCACACCAAGCGAGATACACATAATGGTGATAGCCGAAGCCATGCCAAACTTAACGGCATTTGTTAGCTCGCCTACAACACCATTCATCTCTATCAATGCCACAAGCGCGCGATACATCAACACACCTGGTACCATAGGAATGACACTTGGAATAGAGAGTACATGGTGAGGTACATGGAACTTGTGTACTGCCTTTACGCAAATAAGCGAGATAAGCGCACTGCCCGCAAGCGAACCTATTGCAAGACCCATATCCAGACCTATGTTGTTGTTCGACGGACCAAGGTTCACAAAGTTACGTGTACATACTGCAATAATACCACCTATAGCTACCACCCACAACAGTCTACGCTGTATGTTGAATATCATCGAGAAGCCCATAGCCGAGATGGCAGCTGCAGCAGCATACGACAGGTAGTTGTTGTGCGGAATCATTGGTATGGTGTAGAACTGTGTCAGGTCAAAATGCGATATCTTCAAGAAGAAGGCTATACCGAACGACATTGCCACAATCATAAGGAATGTGTTAATGGCTCGCGTTAGTCCCACCTGTATATAGTTGTCAAGCATATCGTCAACAAAGTTTATCAATGGCACACCCGGCACAATAAACAGTGCACATGCCAACAGCGGATGCAATGGAGTGCTGGTCCACGAAGAAGGCAACCACATTGTGAGGAAGGCAAGCAATGTAGATACGAAGGCGGCTACAGCTATGCCCATATAGTTGTTGAAGCCTTTGCGCAACAACCAGCCGCGAAGATACATACCAACGGCTGCGGCAAACGATGCATAGAAGAAAGCTGTCCAGTCGCAACCGAACTGAATACAGAATCCACCACAGGCAAAACCAGTACCTATAGCTACCTGCAACGGGGTATAGTTGCGCTTGCGTGTGGCTATACTCTCAAGTTCCTCGGCATACTGCTCTATGCTATAGTCTTCGGTAATGGCTTTCCACGAAAGCTTTGAGATGAGCGAGATACGTGTCATGTCGATACCATGCTTGGTGCAACGCTGAAACTTGGTAAACGAGTGTTCGCCGTCACTAAGATTTACCATCAGCATATTGAACTGTACATACACGTGCAGATGCTCTTCGGGCAAACCGAGGAAGGCTGCCACACGATTCATGTTGCTAATAATGCGGTTTGTGTCGGCGGCACTCTCTACAAGGAGTTGTCCAGTCTTCAATAGCAAGTCAAGTTTTCTTCTCAATAACTTTTCGTACTCGATTTTTTGGATCTGATCCATACTTTCTCTATTAATTGTAATTTGATTGAATAAAAAATAGATATATTATCCTTTAAAACGTGTGCAAAGGTACTGCTTTTTTGCGACATATAGAATAATATCAATAATTTATTGTATCTTTGCATACAACTAAAACACACTTTGTATGAAAGAATTCTTCAAGTACGTTGCCGCTACCGTTGTCGGCATCATTATTTTTCTGATTGTTGCCGGCATATTCGGTATGATGAGTATTGTTGGCATGATAGCTTCGGGACAGGCTACACAAACCGTTGAGGATGGGTCGGTGCTTGTGCTCAATCTTTCTGGCTCGATAAGCGAGCAAGGACAGGACGATATCTTTGGCAAGCTTACAGGCAACTACACCCCTACTGTTGGCATGAACGACATCATTGCCTCTATCAAGAAGGCTAAGACCAACAAGAATGTAAAGGGTATATACATGGAGGCTGGTGCCTTGAGCGCTGGCATGGCTACATTGCAGGAGATACGAAATACGCTTGAAGACTTCCGCAAGAGTGGCAAGTGGATTGTAGCTTATGGCGATACTTACTCGCAGGGTGCCTACTATCTTGCATCTGTTGCAAACAAGGTATACATCAACCCTAAGGGTATGCTCGACTGGCACGGTCTGGGAGCACAACCTATGTACTATAAGGACGTAATGGCTAAGTTTGGCGTTAAATACCAGGTGGTTAAGGTTGGCACATTCAAGAGTGCTACCGAAAACTATACCGAAGACCATATGAGCGATGCCAACCGCCTGCAAACCAAGCTCTACATAGATGGTGCTTGGAGCAATATCTGCCAGGCTGTTTCCAAGAGCCGTGGTATAAGCGTCGACTCGCTCAATGCATATGCCGACGAGTTTATGCTATTCTCGCCTACCGAGTCGCTTGTAAAGCGCAAGATGGTAGACGGCATGATGTACGCCGACAAAGTTAAGGACACTGTCAAGAAGATGCTTAAGCTCGACGACGATGATATGATTCCTCAAATCAGTGTTAGCGATATGCTCAACACCAAAGACGAGGATGTGGACGGCGACCAGATTGCTGTTTACTATGCTTTTGGCGATGTTGTGCAGAACGAGGTACAGTCTATAGCCATGGGTGCAAACCATTCTATTGCCTCGTCTACCGTGTGCAAGGACCTTGAGAGTCTTATGAACGACGACGATGTTAAGGCTGTTGTAATACGTGTCAACTCTGGTGGTGGCGACGCTTATGCTTCTGAGCAGATATGGCATTACGTAAGTATGCTCAAGGCCAAAAAGCCGGTAGTGGTGTCTATGGGCGATTATGCAGCATCGGGTGCCTACTATCTCTCGGCTCCTGCTTCTTGGATTGTGGCACAACCCAATACTCTTACAGGCAGCATTGGCATATTTGCCATGATTCCAGACCTTAGTGGTCTTGTTACACAAAAGCTTGGTGTCAAATTCGACGAGGTTAAGACCAACCGCAATTCCAACTTTGGCAACATCATGGCTCGTCCATTCAATGCCGACGAGACAGCTATGTTGCAGGCTTATGTCAACCGTGGCTATGCCCTCTTCCGCAAGCGTGTGGCTGATGGACGTCATTTGCCGGTGGAGAGTGTAGAAAAGATTGCTCAAGGTCGTGTATGGGTTGGCAACGACGCTCTTAAGATTAAACTTGTCGACCAGCTTGGCGGTCTTGACGATGCCATTAAGAAGGCTGCTCAACTTGCCAAGATTAAGGAGTACTATACAGCCGAGTATCCTGCCCCTGCATCATGGACCGACCAGCTCTTTAGATCTATGTCGGGTGGCAACTATCTCGACGATCAGTTGCGCGCTACACTTGGCGACCTTTACGAGCCTATTAGTCTGCTACGCAATATAGACAAGCATCAGGCTGTACAGGCACGATTGCCATACATACTGAATGTAAAGTAACTCAAGGTTTGCATAATTCTGAACTTGCGAAAGTTCAGCTAAATATTAAACGTAATATAAAGATGAGAACTGAAGGTGATTTTATAAAAATCAACGAGTGGCTGCTGCCACTCAGCTGGCTCTACGGCATCGGGGTGCGCCTGCGCAACTGGATGTTCGACATCGGTGTGCTTAAAAGCCAAAGCTACGACATTCCTATTATTGCTGTGGGGAATATTACGGTGGGTGGCTCGGGCAAAACTCCACATGTGGAATATCTTGTCAACCTGCTGCACAATAAACTTAAAGTGGGTGTTCTATCGCGTGGCTACAAGCGCAAAAGCCACGGATATCAGCTTGCCAATGCCGATACACCTATGCGCCTTATTGGCGACGAGCCTTATCAGATGCGCCATAAGTTCAACGACATTTATGTTGCCGTAGACAAGAACCGGCGCAACGGCATACACCGACTTACATCCGACGATGCCACAAAGGATGTTGACGTCATTTTGCTGGACGATGCCTACCAGCACAGATACGTTAAACCGGGCATTAACATCCTGCTTGTCGACTACCACCGACTCATTATCTACGACAAGCTGTTGCCTGCCGGACGTATGCGAGAACCGCAAGAGGGCAAGTCGAGAGCTGATATAGTTATCGTGACCAAATGTCCTAAGGACCTCAAGCCTATGGAATTTCGAGTGCTTAAGCGTGCCATGGATCTGTATCCATATCAGGAGCTATTCTTCACCACGCTGCAATACGAAAACCTCAAACCGGTATTCGGAGGCGACAGACGTGCCGTTAACGACTTGCCTAAAGGCATTAACATTCTGCTGTTGACGGGCATTGCCTCGCCACAGCAAATGATTATGGACCTCCAACCAGTGTCGAGCAACATCACACCACTAACGTTTGGCGACCATCATCAGTTTACTGCCGACGATATAGAACGTGTTAATTCCACATTTGCAGCGATGAAGGCTCCTAAGATTATCATAACAACAGAAAAAGACTCTACCCGTCTGACCAATGTAGAGGGTCTCTCGCAAGAAGCCAAAAACAGTATTTACGCCTTGCCGATACGAATTAAGTTTATGTTGGAAGGCGAAGAAGAATTTAATAATAAAATAACAAGCTATGTACGAAAAAATTCAAGAAACAGCATCCTGGTTAAAAGAAAGGATGACAACAAATCCTGAAACTGCTATCATTCTCGGTACTGGCCTCGGTCAGCTTGCCACTGAAATCACCGACTGCTATGAATTTGCATACACAGACATCCCCAACTTCCCTGTATCTACAGTAGAGGGCCACTCTGGCAAGCTTATCTTCGGCAAGCTCGGCGGTAAGGATATCATGGCTATGCAGGGCCGTTTCCATTACTATGAGGGTTATTCTATGAAGGAAGTTACCTTCCCTATCCGCGTAATGTACGAACTGGGCATCAAGACTCTATTCGTTAGCAACGCATCGGGTGGTATGAACCCTGAGTTCAAGATTGGCGACCTCATGATTATTAAAGACCATATCAACTTCTTCCCAGAGCATCCTTTGCGCGGCAAGAATTTCCCTACCGGTCCACGTTTCCCCGATATGCACGAGACATACGATCACGCGCTTATCAACCAGGCTAACGAGATTGCCAAGGAAAAGGGTATTCGTGTTGTTCATGGTGTATACGTAGGTGTGCAAGGTCCTACCTTCGAGACTCCTGCAGAATATAAGATGTACCACCGCTTGGGTGGCGATGCTGTTGGCATGAGTACCGTGCCAGAGGTTATCGTGGCTCACCACTGCGGCATACGCACATTCGGTATCTCTATCATCACCGACCTTGGCTTGGAAGACAATCCTGTTGAGGTTTCGCACGAGGAGGTTCAGGTTGCAGCCAACAATGCACAACCTCTGATGACCGAGATTATGCGCGAGATGATTCGCCGTGCTTAATATAATAATGTATGACAGACATATCTAAACTCGGTGAGTTTGGCCTTATACGCCATCTCACCGACAATATCAAAATCAAGAACGAGTCGACTATCAAGGGTGTAGGCGACGATTGTGCCGTGCTACACTACCCCGACTCTGAGGTGCTGGTTACTACCGACATGCTTATGGAGGGCGTTCACTTCGACCTTACATACATCGATATGCAGCATCTTGGCTATAAGTCGGCTATGGTAAACATTAGCGACATCTTTGCCATGAACGGCACACCACGCCAACTTACCGTTAGTCTTGCACTTAGCAAGCGCTTTAAGGTGGAAGATCTTAAGCAGTTCTATAGCGGTTTGCGCCTTGCATGCGACAAGTGGGGCGTAGATATTGTTGGTGGCGACACCACTTCTTCTTACACTGGTCTTGCCATAAGCATTACATGTATTGGCGAAGCACGTAAGGAGGACATTGTATATCGCAATGGTGCCAAGGATACCGACCTTATATGTGTCACTGGCGATCTTGGTGCTGCCTATATGGGCTTACAGCTTCTCGAACGCGAAAAGAGTGTTTATTATCAGCAGGTGGACGAGGCTCGCAAGAAGAATGACAAGCGTGCATTGGAGTCGTTAAAGGACTTCCAACCCGACTTTGCCGGTAAGGAATATCTATTGCAGCGACAGTTGCAGGCTGAAGCTCGTGGTGATATTATTGCACGATTCCGCGAACTCAACATCCATCCTACTGCTATGATGGATATCAGCGACGGCCTGTCAAGCGAACTGATGCATATATGCAAAGAGTCTAATTGCGGTTGCCGCGTATACGAAAAGAATATTCCTATCGACTACCAGACGGCTGTTATGGCCGAGGAGCTTAACATGAATGTAACAACATGTGCTCTTAACGGTGGCGAGGATTATGAGCTGCTATTTACTGTACCTATCGGCGATCACGAGAAGATTGAACAGATGGATGGCGTTAAGCTTATCGGTCATATCACTCGTCCTGAACTGGGACAGATGTTGGTTACACGCGACAACCAGGAGTTTGAGCTTAAGGCTCAAGGTTGGAACCCATTGGCAGATAAGTAATATCAGCATTGTCTCCAATTATCCAGACTTATCTATACGTTGTTTACAAGTACAGATATTGACGTCAATTATACGAGCCATACATAAATGGGCGTATAATTGACGTTTTTTGCAAAAAACTTTCGGAAATATTTGGCAGTACAAAATATTATTCGTACCTTTGCACCCGCAATTAAGCGATACAATGTTGGTGCCATAGCTCAGTTGGTAGAGCAAAGGACTGAAAATCCTTGTGTCCCCGGTTCGATTCCTGGTGGCACCACAAGAAAAAGGAGTTACTCATACAAGAGTGACTCTTTTTTTTGTATTTTACCGACATAGCTCAGTTCGTAGAGCAAAGGACTGACATTATTTATAAATTGGCCTTGTGTCCCCGGTTCGATTCCTGGTGGCACCACAAGAAAAAGGAGTTACTTATACAAGAGTGACTCCTTTTTTGTATTAATACCGCCATGACTCAGTTGATAGAAAAGTAGCGGAGGTCTCCGGCCTCCGCAGCACCAAGTCGAACACAAATCATCATTACTAAGTAACAGTTCAGAATAATCTTTACATATAGTAGGAGGGTATGGCATCCTTGCCATACCCACTAAATTGGCTGTACAATCATGGCAGAGTGGGTATGGCAGGGATGCCATACNACTAAATTGGCTGTACAATCATGGCAGAGTGGGTATGGCAGGGATGCCATACCCTCCTACTGATTGCCGCTCATATATAAAGATAAATATGAACACATACTTAATAATAGAGTTTGTATCATTGATTACTGCGGAGGCCGGAGACCTCCGCTACGATAAAAATATGTAATTTATTCCTTATTATTTTTGTCATTTTGTAATTATTTACTACCTTTGTCCGCCAGATAGTAATCTATATTAATAATCAACCATTACGTGACAGAAATAATAAAACCATTACACATGAGAAAGAATAACAGATTTGGGGCAATACTCATGGCAGTATTGCTGTTCGGTTTTGTAGCCAATGCGTTTGCCGATTCCAACGAACGCCTTATCTACTCGCTCGACCGTGGCTTCGGTATCACCGGAAACCGTGGCAACATAGGCACTCCACTCAAGCAAGACTACGATGTGGCTATACGTATCAACGACAAGCATTTTGTTGGTATGACCATTGCTGCCGTGCGTGTGCCTATCGACACCATGAAGAATCTTTCTGGACTTAAGGTATGGCTGTCGAAAGAACTTAAGCTCGAAGTGGTGGACGGCAAGAAGATTAACAAGCCTGATATCATGTCGCAGGACGTAGACATAGCGCAAGGATGGGTGGAAGTGCCATTGGCTAAGCCTTACACCATAACCGACGAGGGCGTGTATGTGGGATACTCGTTCAAGATGGACGAGATGGACAACTCCAACAAGCGCCCTGTGCGCATAACAACAGAGTTGCACGATGGCGGTCTATTCCTTCATACATCACGTAGCTACCGTAGTTGGACCGACGTTAGCGACCAGTGCAGCTCTACCATGCAGGTTCTGCTCGACGGAGCACCTAAGTATGCGGCCTCGGTACTCGCCGGCTCTACATCCTATTTCGGAGCTACCGGCATCACTAACCCTTTGACTTTCTATGTTGAAAACCACGGTGCCACTGGAGTGAAGTCGATTGACTATACCTACGAATACAATGGCAACACATACACTGGACAAGAGACTTTCAGCGATGAGCTGTCTTCGGTGTATGGCGTGCAGACATCATTCGAGATAGAACTGCCCGTTGTCGACAAGAAAGACTATTATCCCGTGCAACTTAAGATTACTAAGGTGAACGACAACACAAATGAGGATGCCGATAACCAACTGACACAACAGGTGTGCATATTCGACAAACTGCCTAAGCACCGTGCCCTGCTTGAGGAGTATACTGGCACATGGTGTGGATATTGTCCACGTGGATACGTGGGACTTGCTGCCATGAACCGACTCTATCCCGACGATTTCATTGCCCTATCCTATCACAACTCAGAGTCGGAGAAGAAACCCGACCCTATGGAAGTGATGCCCGGATCGGATTATCCCAGCAATATCACCGGTTTCCCGTCGGCTTGGCTCGACCGCACTTATCAGGTGGATGCCTATGGAGGATTTGATGCCTCGTCAAACCAATTGGGTATAGACAAGGCATGGAAGGCAGTAAGCGGTCTACTTGCCGAGGCTAACATCGATGTTAAGGCTGAGCTTAACGCCGACAAAACTGCTGTAGAGGCTAAGGCTTACGTCAACTTCCCACTCGAAATAAACAATGCACGCTATGGTGTGGAATTTGTTCTTGTGGCCGACGGACTTAAAGGAACCGCCGATGGTTGGACTCAGAAGAACTATTATGCTAAGGGCAAGAACGGTACCGACTTCTCTGAACCTGAGTTTGAGCAGTTTATCAAGGCCGATGGCAATATTAGTGGTCTGGTTTTCGACGATGTGGCTATTGCCACAACACGTCTTACGGGCGAAAACCAATATATGCCTGAGACTATTGAGGAAGACAAAGTGTACGAGTTGCCTGCTACTTTCAAGCTTGCAAAGGTTAAAAATACATCGGGCGAGAATATTGTGCAGAATGCCGACAACCTGCGTGTTGTAGCTGTGCTTATCGACTATAACGACGGCACTGTGGTTAACGCAGCCAAGACATTGCGTATGGGCGAGGCTACTGGCATAAAAGGTTTGGATGCCGATGAGGACAGCACGCCTGTTGCAATATACGATCTCTCGGGCCGCCGCCTAAACTCTTTGCAGCAAGGTCTGAACATCGTTAAGACTGCCAACGGACGTACATCAAAGATTATTGTAAAGTAACGAACATTCATCATTTAAAACATACCGCTTATGAAGACACTTTTACTAGCAGCTGCCACGTTAGTATCGGCAGCGTCATTCGCGCAAACCACAGCCTCTTCCCTAAAACAGCCTAAGAAGACGCAGCTTGTAATAGGCAAGACAACCGTTCCCGCCTCGTTGCTTAAGGCGGCAAGCAAGGCTCCAGAGATGATTACCAAGCAGCCTGAAGGAAAGCTATACAAGGACATGTATGGCTATTCGGAAGGTTTCGTATCACAATGGGGTGCTATCTATGAAGATGTAAGAGACGGTGTTGCACGCGACTTTGTTGTGGGCAACGACGGAAGCTACTACATGAAGAGTCCTATCAGTGCACAACCTACCGACTCGTGGATTAAGGGCGACAAGGCTGAGGGCGACACTATCGTGTTTAAATTGCCGCAGCAAATCTATACGCTCGACAATGGCGACGGCAATCCCATTAAGTATTATGCAAGCCGACTTGTATATCAGCAGGTTGACGGCGAGAACCAATATGTGCTCGACGAGAAGTCGCAGGATATTAAGTTTGTATGGCGTAACGACTCACTCATCAAATGCGACAAGGATGCCCTGCTGGGTATGACAAGCGAGGCTGGCGATTGGAACGGATTGGGCGACCTTGTAAGCGAGACTACTATCTGCCCGTTCAGCAACGAGGCTCCAAAAGACTTGTCTAAGGCCACAAAGTATATCTTTACATTCCACCCAAGCGAGCGCACTACTACACAGCGCATATCGCAGGTGGTGATAGAGGGAGACGACTTCTATGCCAACAATATTGACGCCAACATACCTGATGCATGGATTCATGGCAAGATAAATAATGGAAAAGTGGTGTTCAGCGGTGCGCAGTTCCTTGGACTCGACAAGAATGCGTCGCAGTTCCGATTCAACTTCCCAGCTAATGTATACTATGATGATGAGACCTACATGACCGAATACAAGACTATGGATGAGGTATCATTCGACTATGATGCTGCTACCGGCAACCTCTCCAACTGTCAGTATGGCTTTATGTCGAACTATGGCTATCGCCTTATAGCACTTGAGATGCAGGTTATGATGCAACCAACATTCGAGGCATGGGATGGTGTAATAGCTCGTCCGCAGAACCCTAATATATTGCAGTATTATCCAGCAGAGACAGCAAGTGGATGGGTTGTCTTCGACTTGCCACGCAATAATGTAGAGAATAGTTTTATGGATCAGAGCAATGTATACTACAACATCTACTTCGACGACGAGCTTGCAACATTCTATCCTGACCAGTATCTCGGTATAGAGAAGGAGATGACAGATGTACCTATTGACTTCAACGATACCCAGCGTTATGACTTCCAGACATATGGATCGCAGCATCGCGTTGTAATCTACGACTCTGGCATTAGCCGTGTAGGTGTAAGAGCTGTGTATGTAAATGGCGATGAACGTCTATATAGCGACATTGTATACAGCGATGGAACCGTAATATCTGGCATCAAGAACGCTTCTGCCGATGCCAAGACAAAGAGCATTAGCTACTACGACCTTAGCGGACGCATGATACAGAATCCTAAGCACGGTCTGTTTATTAAGAAGACTGTCATGAGCGACGGTTCTGTTAAGACAAGCAAGACAGTGGTAGAATAAAAGAAAGTCACTTCGCTACCCTATCGCTTTAGTGACATAACATAGCAATGCGCCATGTAAGGCATGGATCTTGAACAATCCACCTTACAGGGCGCATTTTATTTGGCTCATCCTACATTTGGAGCGATTTTTCAAAAAAGTATTTAGAGCCTTATAACTAATCATAACTTACTATGACCAACCAAACATAAAGTTTTGATTTTCAATACTCTTTAATTTTTAACACTTTCTGAGTAGTTTTTGTCAGTTCCCGATTTCCCACATATTTTTGCAGCGTATTTCTACCGTGGAGAATTTGCGGAGCTTTTATTTTGTCATATCGTGAACGTAGTTGACAAGGGTTTACGAGTGACTACAATGGATGACATATTTGAAGTTGATAAGCAAAAAGCGTTATATCGTGGACTGGGTTGACAAAGGTTGTCCTCAGCAGCCAACTACTGGTCACCCGACGACAAACCGAGCGCAATCAAACTTGTTTGAATTGCCGAGGTGCGAAGGAGAAAACCGAAAGGTAACTTTTCGTGCTTCAATCCCCACAGCCTATCGTGATCGGAAGATAAAGGAGAATCCAAATGGTTTCTTGGAGTACATAATAAACATACGACATGAGGCTGCTTTTATGGGCAACCTCATTATTTATGAGATTATAGTTTGATTGATTCAAGAATCATCTTAGCTTTGTTTTCGTCTATATAGATATAATTTCCTCCTATTGGAAATATATCAAAGAAATGTTTCGCAATATATGAATACACAACTTTGTTATCTTTGATAATTCCAACAGTCCACTCAAAATCTATAGAGCGAATGATAGGTTTCTTATCTCTTAGAAAGTTTTATGACCAACTATAAAATGGTTTTGTGTTAGTGTCGGCATAACAATCGCTCCAAACAACAAACCTAATTTTTGCATTACTATTTTGTTTACGCGTATCAACCAATATTTTGACCATGGAAACTTCATCAGATTTATTTTTTTCTCTCTTTTGTATAAACCCCATGGATATTCCTAACTTATATGATTCTCTACACACATTCCACAATTCAGCAACTAAACAGCCTCGTTTCTGATAGTGTTTAATTGCACTTTTGTGTAAGTATGTTGCTAATCCCAATCTCAAAAAGTTAGGATTAACGCAAACAGCACGAAAAGTTATTTTTATTCCATCTTTTGGTGGAGAAAATGTTAAAAATGCAACAGTTTTTTCTTTATGCCTAATTACAAATACAGTATGCTCTACAAAAGCATCATGTATGAAGCTATTTAGATTATGGTAAAGGGCATAACCTTTAAGTTCTTTATGGTTGTTATAAGCATCAGTCAACCACTCTGAAATATATTCAAAGTCATTCATTGTCGGCTTCTTTATTGAATGGAAGTGACTTAGTGGTATCTTTTTTATGTTCTTACTCATGTTTATATCAATATATAAATGTTAAAAATATATTTAGATTGGATGTTTTACTACAATTTCGTTGTTATTCAAATATATTACTGTAATTTTGTTCGCAAAATTATCAAATATTATTGGTGTGTCAAAGAAATAATGGAATAATCATCATAATAATAAAATAATGAGTCATAATTTTTGCTACAACTACAGTTTTCTATCTGATTGGATGAAAGCCAACCCACATATTAAACGCATGGATTTATTAAACACATTAGAAATGTGCGATTATGGGACATTGGCGAAATGGCTTAATGGTGTCACTATGATGCCATTGACTCAGATTATGAAATTTTGTAACCGATACAATGTGCCCATTACTGCATTTTTCTATGATGAACTCGCGGATGATAATTCTGTTTTTTCACCTCTACATATTGATGCTATGATAGAACCTGCAAATGGGTGGCCTGATTCAAATCGTAAAGCGGGTATAAAAGTGTGTGATCCACGCTCAACAGAACACATTGTTTCCAATTTGCCTAAATATGTACGATTAGCAGCCAACATACAATCAAAAAAAGAAGATACTACACAACAACATCCTGTGAATACAACAGCCTTTTGTCCTCTTTGTGGATCAAAAGTGAGAGTTGGAGTTGTGCTTATGGCAGAATAAAATGGTTTATACAATAAGTAAATAAAATATGGAATTACAAGATATTATCAACAAGATTGATATTTGGCAAGAGTGGCATGATAATTATTGCTACTTTGTGCCAAAATTCATAGAGAGTGCCAAGTCTTGCGAAAATTGGAAAGACTGGAACAAAGATTTGTTTCATGAGTTTTTTGAACGAGGAGGTGACCAATGTGTATCTTCCTTACAACAAGGTTATTTTACAAAAGAAGAACAGTTTAAGATAAAAGAAGATTGGAACGAATTGGCTCCAATGCTGAAAAATATAGCCGAAAGTCAAGATGAACCACTATGGGATATCTACGATAAGATAAAATCGTTTCTTAGAGAACGAACCAATCAGGATAGAAAAGCTGCGACCAACCGTCTGATTGCTTCATTACAACCAAACTTGCTTTGTACAATAGTACAAGAGAGCTGTTTAAAGGAAACCTTTAATCGTATGCGAGATGCGGGGTTAAAAGATGTTCCAGAATTTGATTCTTATAGTTGGTTCAAAAGCAGTTATCTTCTTTTGGCTTACTTCAAAGACAAATTAAAAAGCTATTCAGCCTATGACATTTGCACTTACCCATGGCAGGTTCGTGAATATCTTATATATTTATCAAAAAAACAAATACATTGTATGGAAAATATCCAATCATACATAAATCTTCTTAAGGCGAATAAAAACCTTGTTCTTACCGGTGCTCCAGGTACTGGCAAGACGTATCTCGCTAAAGAAATAGCAAAAGCTATGGATGCAGAAGTAGAATTCGTTCAATTTCATCCGTCTTATGACTATACTGATTTTGTGGAAGGATTGCGTCCAATAAAAGGCTCCAATAATCAAATATTTTTCGAACGTAAGGATGGTGAATTCAAAAAATTCTGCAAGGAAGCAATCATAAACAAACCAGTTGATAATGATGAATTTCAAAGCTATTGGATAGAATACTTATTAACTATACCATCACAAATTACGATTTCAGGTATCTTTAACATATATTTGAGCAGAAATAAAGAATTGACAAGGTTGGATATTAACGACATAAGGTATTTTGAATCAGAACACATCCATTCAAACTCATATACTTATAGTTGTGACGATTTAAAGAGAATTTACGATAAGAGTTATTCACCTGAAGATTTTGGTGGAAATGCTTACTTTATAAGATATGGTGAAATAATAATTTCCGACATGGAAAAAACTATTGGGCTTCCCTCAAAACACTCATGTTCAGGAGGGGCTTATGTGTTCATCATTGATGAAATCAATCGTGGCGAGCTGTCCAAGATATTTGGTGAACTTTTCTATGCTATCGACCCTGGCTACAGGGGCGAGAAAGGTAAAGTAAAGACACAATATCAAAATCTCATTAATAAGGATGATGTCTTTGTTGATGGATTCTTTGTACCAGAGAATGTATATATTCTTGCAACAATGAACGATATCGACAGAAGCGTAGAAAGTATGGACTTTGCCTTGCGCAGACGTTTCGCATGGAAGGAGATAAAGTCAGAAGACCGTTTAGAGATGCTCTCAGAAAAACTCGATCATGAAATTTGCGAAAAAGCAAAAAGAGTGATGAAAGCCTTGAATGAAGAAATATCAAAAACTCGTGGTCTTGGTTCCGCATATCAAATAGGACCAGCTTATTTCTTGAAGTTGGATAAAGAACACTATAATGGCGATTTTACCGCATTATGGGATATGCATATTGAAATTCTCCTCAAAGAATATCTTCGTGGTTATAGCAATACAGATGCAAAGGTAGAAGAATTTAAGAACGTATATTTCGAATCGCTGAACGGAATAACTGTAGATGTTGCTGACTAATGATAACAATTCCAGATAATAACTATAAAGGAAAGGTCTGCCCTCTTCATGAAGCAGCAGACCTACTTCCTATTGCCAACAAACCCATCAGACAACTATGTGAGGAAAATGAGCATCTGCTTATTTTCCCATTGAGCATAGACGATACTGATGACAGAATTGGCGATAGCACGATTGTTGACATCTATGCAGAAGACGAAAACTCTATCAGAATAAAGTCTGGAAATATAATGGGGTTTGTAGGACGCAAGAACCAGCAAATGAAGATATATTCACGTTTCGACAATCAGGAACACGATTACTTTCTTCACTATATGCTGCAGAAAGTCTTTTCATACAACATCTTTAATTTGGATTTTACATCATCAGAAGATAATGTTTTCGAATTCCTTGTGTACATGTTCCCAGCTATGTTGAAAAAAGCTATGCGTCAAGGTATATACAAAGAATACAGAAGATTCAGACACAACGACGCAAACGTACGTGGCACGATAGACATAAGTCGTCATATTAGGGAGAATATTCCTTTTCGAGGAACTGTTGCATACAACACAAGAGAATTCAGTTTTGACAATTCGGTAACAGAACTTATTCGTCATACAATAGAATACATAAAGACAATACCTTCTGGTGATATAATCTTATCGTCTGACAAGACTGTTGAAGACTGCATGAAGAAGATAGTTTCATATACTCATTCTTACAATCATTCAGAAAGAATAAAGATTATACAGGACAACCTACGCCCTCGCATTCATCCTTTTTATAAGGAATACACAGCTTTACAAAAACTATGTGTTCAGATCCTTCGTCAGGAAGAAATCAAGTACGGAACTGACGATGACAGGATTTACGGAATCTTATTTGATGGGGCATGGCTGTGGGAAGAATATCTAAACACTCTCTTGTGTGAAAAAGGATTTATACATCCCGAAAATAAGTTAGGAACAGGAGCTATCTATCTCTTTGAACATGGAGGACAAAGATTCCCAGATTTTTGGAAACAAGATATTGTCCTGGATGCAAAATACAAAAAACTTGCCATTAATGGGAACCGTCTTGATATTGAACGCGATGATGTCCATCAGATTATGGCATATATGTACAGATTAAAAGCATCTAAAGGCGGCATTGTATGTCCTTATGATGGTGAGAAGAATAAGATAATTTCTCAAAATATGCATAAGGATAGTTACTTAGGTTCTTTGTCGTTGTACGCTTTGGCAATACCAAAGAATTGTAGTTCGTATGAAGATTTTACAAAATGTATTATTGAGAATGAAAGGACCTTATTGGAAGAATTGTCATAATCATTCTCCATATATAATACGAAAACTCGGGGCTTGTCAGAAAACATCAGCCAATATGTCAAAACCATAGTGCATGATACAAGAAACCATGTCAACGATGGCATGAAATGTGTCGGTAAGGGATAGTGGTATGAAGATTGCATAATTCATTATCAGAAGACGGCAGAAACAGCGTGCACGGCTGATTCCATGAGAATTTTTATCGGAAACAACGTAGAGATGGCATAAACAATCTATTTAACGCAACAGAAAATGGAGTTTCCACAGTATTCATCTTAAAACTTTTATCAAACTACGAGCGAAATTTGAACTCTTAGCTTGGAGCGTCTAAACAACGGCGCACATTTTCTGTTCATTTCAAACGTGTAGACTCGTGCTGAGGCCGAGGCGAATGTAAAGAGTAAGCTCAGCGTACTGATTGTCTCGCTAAAGGCTGTTCATGGCTTCAGGAATCTGCCTGTGGAGAATATGGCAAAAGCAGCAAAGGTACTGACGCAACACATCAAGGACTATGCCATCGACCCAAAGATGCAACTTGACAAGGAAACGAGACACTAGTGATTATTAAATATGAATATGTCAAAGAAATCCACTTTACGTGGTGCATGGGTGAACCATCTTCTCTGCATGGCAAAGATGGGCAACACCAAGTATATGACTACTAATTGTTGCGCAGTTCTTCTTCTGTTGGCATATAAGTCATATACTTGGCTGCAAACAGCTGATTGTTGTCGTGAAGAACAGAATAACGCGCTATCGTATTGTCGGTATCAGTGCAGAGCAGCACTCCAATAGTAGGAGCGTCATCAGAACCTTTGATAAGGTCATCGTACATTCGTACATACATATCAAGCTGACCAATATCTTGGTGTGTGAGTTTATGTGTCTTAAGCCTGGCATTGGGGTCTGAAACAGAAAGTATGCGGCGTATATGCGACCAACTAAGATTGTGAACACACGTGTTCACAATCTGTATGTCAGGAAAAAGGAGATAGAAACGCTTGTAGTAGTCTAAATTGCGTTTATTATAGCTCGCACCATATTTACAGCAGACTTTCCTGCCGCAACATAGGCTTCCTTTCTGCCTGTTTCAATGATATTGCAAACATCATTTACAAGTGAAGCCATATCATTGTTCTGTGAATTTTTCTTTACTTTATAGTCCAGATTGTTTGTTTTCCTAATTGTTCCTCTTTTCCTCACTAACCGCCTTAATCTCGTCAGCAAGGACTTTCTGTAATTTCTCTTTCGGTACTATCAGCTGATAAATAGCAGATTGTGCGACCACGGCAAAAGTGCTACGCTCCGCAGCACTTTCTCATCATGCCCAGCGTAACGCTCATAAAATTTTTTCATGTTCCAAAGTTGACGTGGTGAAACGCCCATCTTTGGATAGCGTTCTTTCAGGTCTTCCGACAATCTTCTTACTACGCTGTCGCCGTATCCACTTTCAATCTTGCGTTCATGAAGCATTTAACCAATCTCCCAATAGGCAGTAGAGACATAGCCATTGACATGTCGGGCTATCTCCGTCCGTGCGTGCTCAATTACTGCGACAGCGCGTCGCAGTATCTCTGCATAATCACCACTCCCTATTAAGAGCTTGTTGTCTTTATTGTCTGTTGCCATTTTATCAGTCTATATTATCTTGTCTGAGAAGGTCTGTCACTTCCACTTCAAGCAGTTTGGCTATCTTCATAAGATTGCCCAAATCTGGCTGACAAGTATTAGTACACCATTTTGATATGGTTGTTTTATCCTTTCCCAGTTGTTCACCAAGCCATTTGTTCGTTTTCTTTTTTTCAGCAAGAACAACTTTTAGCCTGTTTAATTCTTTATTTGCCATATTCAGATGCAAATTTGAATACAAAGATAATTATAATACTTCACAATTCCTCATAAACGCAGTAATATTTACGCTTATTTAGCAACTTGATGAAAAATACTCACCACAAGTTAAGTCGAATACAAATAGTCACCAAAAGTATAACAAATAGTTACCAAAAGTAATATATATTACTTTGCCATTTAATATATATTACTTTGCCATTTAATATAATATACTTGGGCATTTAATATNTAGTTACCAAAAGTAATATATATTACTTTGCCATTTAATATATATTACTTTGCCATTTAATATAATATACTTGGGCATTTAATATAATATACTTTGCCATTTAATATAATATACCTTATAAGCGAGACAGAATTAATGGTATCCAATGATAGCTCCTTCATCACAGCACATTAAAAGTTAAAGGCTCTTCGACAGTGCGTGCCTTATAATCTTCGTATAGCATTTTGCGCATTTTCTCCACCAACTCCTTCTTTTGCGCCTTGGCTGAGCTCCAACGTCTTAATGCTTCTTCTCTTGTAATCTTTTCCATATTATATAGGTAATGATTTGACATGCGTTATCGCTGCAAACTTATTATAATCCATAAAAACAAATAAACGGTGCAGATTTTGTGTAAACATATTTAACGGCTGAACATTAGCTATCAAAGCATATAGCTCCACTCCCTATGGCGAAGGGGTTGGGGGTGGGGCTAAGTGGAACTAAAAAAAAGGCTTGCACCCTATTGAGCGCAAGCCTAATATATAATAATGTATAAGGGGAGTAGCATTAATAGTCAATGTTTGTCCTTGTGTAGTTGGTTGATTATTCTCCACTACATCGTCCGATGAGCACGCAGCCAACAGCGCGAGTGCTAATGGCGCATACATCAAACTTGAAAGTTTGTTTTTAATGTTCATGTTAGTAAAATGTTTTTAGTTTGGTTATTTATTTGTATTTAATTAGTAATCGGTAGTTTTGAAACAAATCTTTATATTTTTTTAGATTTTGCTTGTAAGATATAGGTTTATTTTGTATATTTGCGTAATACTTAGAAACAATCCATGTAAACGCACCGTTTATTCGGTTGCAAATTTAAAAAGACATTACCATAAAACAACAATAAATGCGTACAATTATATTCAAATTACGTACAAAGAATGAAGAAACATGCAGAAAACCGCTAAAAATGTTGACTATGTACACAATATGAACAATTATGTACATACATACACACGCACGAGGCAAAACATGTTTAATTTTGCAAGCACAATTGCCTATGCAAGCAGTTTGACATGAAAACAAATGATTAATTCATTAAAGAACAACAATAAAAATCTTTAAACCTATCAAGAAATGAAAATTAGATTCAAGACCGAAACAGTCAAGTCATGGGCTATTTTGCTTCTGATGTTGATTTCCGTGTCCGTAGCTAATGCGCAAGACAAGGTATCGGGAGTTGTTAAAGACGACACTGGCGAAACTATGCCTGGTGTTAGCGTCACAGTGAAAGGCAGCAAGAGCGTTGGTGCCGTTACCGATATTGACGGTAACTTTACCATCAGCGTAAGCCGCGGTGCTGTGCTTACTTTCTCTTTCCTTGGCTATAACCCACAAGAGGTTAAGGCTACTCCAGGAAAGCAGATGATTATCACCATGCAGGAAGACAATAAGACCCTTAACGAGGTTGTCGTTGTGGGTTATCAGCCAGTTCGCCAGCGCGACCTCACCGGTGCTGTATCTAAAGCCGACGTTAAAGGCTTGACCAGCACTCCAGTATCATCATTCGACCAGACTCTTGGTGGACGCCTTGCTGGTGTAAACGTATCTTCTAACGAAGGTATGCCTGGTGGTAAAATGAATATGGTGATTCGTGGTAACAACTCGCTTACTCAAGAGAACTCTCCTCTGTACGTTGTAGACGGTTTCCCAGTGGAAGACGCTTCTGTTGCATCAAGCATCAACCCGCTTGACATCCAGTCGGTAAACGTATTGAAGGATGCCTCGGCTACCGCTATTTATGGTGCACGTGGCGCTAATGGTGTTGTTATCATCACTACAAAGAGTGGCCAGGAAGGCAAGCCTAAGGTTACATACGATGGCAGCTACGGATGGCAGAAAATCTCTAACAACATCGATATGATGAATGCTTACCAGTTTGTTGAGCTTCAGAACGAGATGTATCCTAAGGAGATGCAGACAAAGTATCTTGCCAACTATGAGGGCAAGCAGTGGACATTGGACGATTACAAGAACATCGCTCAGTACAACTGGCAAGACATGATTTTCCAGACAGCTCCTATCCAGAACCACAGCATCGGCCTTACCGGTGGTAGCAAGGAGGTACGCTACAACGCTTCTATCTCTTACTTCGATCAGGACGGTATCGTTATCAACTCTAACTACAACCGTTTGCAGGGTCGTATGGGTAGCACATACAAGAAGGACAAGTTGAAGATTAACCTCAACGTTAACTACTCTCGTACAAACCAGGATGGCGCTTCGCCTTCGCAGCAGTCGTACACTGGTATGAACAACCTCTTCTATAGTGTATGGGGTTATCGTCCGGTAACACAGCCAGGTTTGCCTCTTACTTCATTGCTCGAGAATGCAACTGACGACGACGTAAATGGTACAAACGACTATCGTTTCAACCCATACATGGACCTCAACAACGCTTACAACCACACATTGAACCAGTACACACAGTTCAACGGATACTTGGAGTATGAGTTTATGAAGGGATTGAAGCTTAAGGTTTCGGGTGGTTTCACCGACAGCCGTTACAACAACGACAACTTCAACAACTCGAAGACTCGTTACGGTAGCCGCCTCTCTAATGATAAGGTAAACGCGCGCGTGGTACGCTCGTCTCGTGCTACATGGCTTAACGAGAACACCCTTACTTATCAGACAAACATCAAGAAGAAGCACTTCTTCAATACTCTCCTCGGATTCTCTTTGCAGAACTCTGACTACGACTACTATTCGTTCAAGACTATCCACATTCCTAACGAGAGCTTAGGTATGGCAGGTATGAGCCAGGGTACTCCTACTACAACAGTATCAACCAAGAGCTCATGGTCTATGATTTCGTACTTCGGACGTTTCAACTACAACTACTACTCAAAGTATTACGCAACATTTACAATGCGTGCCGATGGTTCTTCTAAGTTCCGCAAGGGCAACCGCTTCGGTTACTTCCCTTCAGGTTCTTTGGCATGGAATGTGGCTGAGGAGAACTTTATGAAGCCTCTTCGCATGTATATTGACAATGCCAAGATTCGTCTCTCTTGGGGTCTCACCGGTAACAACCGTGTAAGCGAGTATGCATCTTATGGTCTTATGGATGTACAGAAGTCTTGGAATGGTCAGGTAACTCTTGGCAGCATCCCAAGTGGTGTATATCCTTTGAACGGCAACCAGAGCAACGTAGGTATGGTACCTACTACAGTTCCTAACAAGGACCTTAAGTGGGAGACAACAGAGCAGTGGAACCTTGGTTTCGACCTTAGCTTCCTCCAGGAGCGTATTGGTTTGACAGTTGACCTCTATCGCAAGAACACCCGCGACCTATTGCTTAACTCTAACTTGCCATTGTCTTCGGGCTTCGTAAGCGCAATGAAGAACATCGGTAAGGTGCGCAACCAGGGTATCGAGCTTACACTTAACACTACAAACATCAAGACTAAGAAGTTTGAGTGGACCAGCAACTTCAACATCGCATTCAACCAGAACCGCGTAACCGAGCTTGCTGAGGGACAGAACGCATTGCTTACTGCAGCACAGTTCGACCAGAACTTCAACCAGCAGTCAAGCTATATCGCTATCAAGGGCAAGTCGATGGGTACTATGTACGGCTACATATACGACGGCACATACAAGCTGGACGACTTTGACAAGAGCGGCAATACATACACACTTAAGGCAAATGTGCCTCACTTCTCAGGCGAGAACAACACACAGCCAGGTATGCCTAAGTATCGTGACATCAACGGCGACGGTGTAGTTGACAGCAACGACTGCACAGTAATAGGTAACGGTCTGCCTACACATACAGGCGGTTTCACCAACAACTTTGCATATGCAGGCTTCGACTTGAGCATCTTCTTCCAGTGGTCGTATGGCAACGATATTCTCAACGCCAACCGCCTCTTCTTCGAGAGCTCATGGAACACATCACGCGACTTGAACCAGTTTGCAAGCTATGCCAACCGTTGGACATTCGAAAACCCAACAAGCGACATCCCACGTGCAATCAACTCAGCATCTAATAAGGTGTTCTCTTCACGTATCATCGAGGATGGCTCATTCTTGCGTCTCAAGACCTTGACATTGGGTTACACATTGCCTAAGGCAGTAGTTACACGTCTGCACATCGATAACCTCCGCGTTTACTTTGCAGCACAGAACCTCTTCACAATCACCGATTACAGTGGCTACGATCCTGAGGTTTCTATCCGTAACAACGCCCTTACACCGGGTCTCGACTTCTCTGCTTACCCACGTGCTCGCCAGTTCAGCTTCGGTTTGCACATAGGATTCTAATCTGAATAAAAACTGGTTAAGACAGAAGAAAGAATACTGAATACATATATATATAATGTATATACTAAACAAATTATGAAAGCATTAAAAACATCTATAATAGCTTGCGCAGCACTTCTCTCTCTCGGCAGCTGCGACTTCCTCGACAAGGAGCCAACCATCACCACGTCCGGAAGTTACTTTAACAACGAGTCAGAGGCTGAGTCGTTCCTCAGCGGCATCTATGCCACTTTAACACAGCCTACATTCTATGGCAACCAGTACTTCTACCTTGCAGGTGGCGACGATCTTGAAGCATATGGCGGTTCGGGTCGTGCTCCATCAAATGCAGGTATGATTTGTAACAACGCTACAACCAGTGACCCTTACGTAGCTGGCTTGTGGTACACACTCTACAACGGTATCGACCGCGCCAACACTATGTTGGAGAATCTGCCTAAGGTACCAGGTTTGAGCGAGGCAAAGAACAAGTTGTTTACTGCACAGACACGCTTCTTGCGCGCATTCTACTACTTCAACCTTGTACAGTGCTGGGGTGATGTGCCTTTCAAGACCACGTCTACACAGACAGTAGAAGGATTGCAGATAGCACGCACACCAAGAGCAGAGATATACGACTTTATCTGCAAGGAGATGGACGAGGCAGCTAACGACCTTCCAACAGCAGCAGAATTGAGCTATCTGCCAGGTAGCGTGTCGAAGTCGGCAGCATGGGGTATCCTTGCACGTGTATATATGTTCCGTGCAGGCGAGCACTTCCGCGAGAACAAGACAGCTAACGATGCCGAGATAAAGGGCTACTTTACAAAGGCCGACGAGTATGCCAAGAAGGTTATGGGCGAAGGTCATGGTCTTGCACCTAAATATTGGGACTTCTTTATCGACCAGTGCTCTGACAAGTATAATACTACTGGTAAGGAGAGCATTTGGGAAGCTGAGTTTGCAGGTAACTATACTACCGACATCATCAGCGAGGGTCGTACTGGCAACATCATCGGAATCCAGGCTCCAGACCTTTCTAAGGACGAGTCGCTTGTAGGCAAATCAGACCCAGGTTATGGATATGCCTTCTTCTGGAGCACACCTAAGCTCTACGAGTTGTACGAGGCAAACGGCGACATCGACCGTATGAACTGGAACATTGCTCCATTTACATACACTCAGTCGGTTAGCGGTAAGGGTGTTGATGGCCGTATGTTTGAGTTTGGCAAGCTTGCTGAGGTAAAGGGTCAGTATTGGGACAAGTCGTACCAGTATGGCGAAGGTGTTATTCTTGATGCAAAGAAAAACGTAACAAAGGGCGACTGCGAGAAGACAACAGCATCAGAGAATTACGACCGCTCATGTGCCAAGTGGCGTCGCGAGTACGAGTCGGAAGGCTTGAAGAAGAACAAGAACTTCACCTCAATCAACTTCCCTATCTTGCGCTACTCTGACGTATTGCTTATGGTAGCCGAGTGTGAGAACGAGATTAACGGTGCTCCAACACAGCTGGCTTACGACTGCATCAACGAGGTTCGCAAGCGTGCCAACATCACAACAATCCCTGACATGTCAATGAATACAGAGACATTCCGCAAGGCAGTTAAGGACGAGCGCGCTATGGAGCTTTGCTTCGAGATGACACGTCGTTGGGACCTTATACGTTGGGGCGAGTTTGTTCCTACAATGAACGCACTTGTATCACGTGCCAAGGCAGGTACCAACTGGAAGTTCGGTCCAAGCAACGTATTCAACTACTTCAATGTATCTGACGCTTACCTCTACTTCCCAATTCCTTCGAGCGAGATGGCTGTTAACAAGCTTATCACATCTAACAACCCAGGTTGGTAATAAACTTAAGCGGGCTACGGTATAAAAAGCCGTAGCCTGCGAAAGCAAAAATCATAATATCTAAACAATTTTAAAACAATGAAACGAATTAAATATTATATATTCCTCCTCTTGGGCATGGCGTCGCTGGCAAGCTGCAGCGACGAGCTTAAGGAAAACGTATCGATGAATGTCGGCGTTCAGACTGAGGAAGGCGTAACCGTTCAGGGCAATGAGGTTACTGTAAAGGCAGGTACACCAGTTGTATTCAACATCTCTGGCGATCCTGACAACATCTCATTCTGGAGTGGTGAGGAAGGTAGCGCATATGCCAACAAAGACCGTATTGTAGTAGACGCAAACGAAGTAGAGTCGTCAACACTCCACTTCAAGATATGGGCACGTTATGGAAATGGCGATTGCACAAAGGATGTTCTACATATGTATATGTCGGAAAACTTCCCTGGTATTGCAGGCAACGACTTTGAGGCAGATGCTAAGCTTATGAACGAATTCCAATGGACCGACTTTGCATCAAGACTTACCGACAAGGACGGAAAGAACATCACACTACCACAGGCTCCTGTAGGCAACATCAAACAGGCTCCAGAATACTCGGTAAACATCACCGACTTGCTTGGCAAGCGAATTGCTTTTGCATTCCACTACCAAGGCTTGAAGAATACAGCAGCACAGCCACGCTTTGAGTTCAGCCAGTTCTATATCGAGAACAAGATGAAGAACGGTACAACATCTAAGCTCTACGCTGGCGACTTAGGCTTTACTCCTATCAACATGCAGTGCAAGGAAAACCTTGAGGACCAGAGAGCAATGACAACAAACCGTGAGTATGGCTCGGTTACCAACAACGTGAGCGGTATATGGAACCTAACAGACATCAAGAATGGTAACTTCGCTATCCACAGCTCAGCTGCCAACAAGGCTTTGAAGAACTCATGGCTTGTATCTAACCTCTTTGTAGCCAACGCTTGCTCACCAGACAAGGGCTTGACAGTAAAGAACATGAGCCAGAGCACAGATTCGTACAAATATACTTACACAAAGCCGGGTAAGTATACTGCAACCTTCATCGGTACAAACAGCAACTACAAGCATGAGTCGCGTGTTATACGCGAATTGACTATCAATGTGTTGCCTAAAGAATAGGCAGATATAAACAATACGCCCCGAAGGGGCAGAAGCACATAGGAGGATGTGTCAAAATGGAAGTAAAAGGAAGTTGGGTACAGCCCGAAGTTATCAGAAGTTATCGGACATAAGCATAAATTGCTGAAAACAAAGCATTTGTCAGTTAACTTCCATCCATCGTAGATGGATTAACTTCTTCTTAACTTCCGATAACTCCTTTTTGACACACTCTCGATAGATATATCTCAGAGCGCAGCGCCCTGTAAGGGCAGAAGCGTTAAAGTATATAATGCTTTTGCCCTTACAGGGCGTTATGTTTAGTAAATGCTTTAACCAAGAGTGTTGCCCTGGGCTAAGCGCAGATTGGGTTTTCAGCCCGTTGTGCCGTCATTGACGGTACAGATATTAAATGTTATCTAAAAACCAATAATACTAATATGAATCAAAAAACTAAAAGTAGAATCTTAGCCGCTTTTGTTGGTATGGCAGGTCTATCTGTTTGCCAGAATGCAGCAGCTCAGATGTACGACGACCCTCGTATGTTCTCTTTTGAGAAACAAACAGAGTTGCAGTTCATCTCTGCTGAAAAGTCGGCTGTAGAGCTTAGCGGCACCCACTTTAAGAACGGCAACAAGTCGCTTCAGTGGACATTCCAGCCGGGAGCATCGCTCCATATAAAAAAGGACCTTCAATTTGAGCCAAAGATTCAAGGCGGTCGCGATAACTATCTCGCTGCTTTCATTGTTTGGATATACAACGAGACACCAGCACCTGGCAAGCAGATTCAGGTAAACTTCCTTAAAGACGGCAAGCAGTGTACTACATTCCCTATAAACATCAACTTCAAGGGTTGGCGTGGTGTTTGGGTGTGCTACGAGCGCGATATGAAGGGCAAACCACAGGTTGGCATGAACGAGATTCGTATCGATGCGCCCGACGTAAAGGGTAAGCTCTACTTCGACCACCTTATAACAGCAATCAAGGTTGACCCACGTCAGCAGACAGCCGACGAGCAAGTTCCTTTCGTAAACGTACGCTCAACCAACCACTGGTTGCAGGTTAGAAAGTTCTACAACATACAGCCTGATATCGAACTGATACCTCTTACCGACCAACATCGTGCAGAGATAAAGGTTATCGAACAGCGTTTCCGCGATATTATCTACACACCTGCCAAGCTTTATCCTAAGCAGATGAACGAGATTCGCGCAAAGTTTGCCAAGTATGGCATCAGCAAGAAGAAAGGCATTATCACCGGTAAGGCAATATGGTTTGTGCGTCATGCCGAGGCATACGAGCGTATGATATCACCTTGGGACAAGCACATCCTGACACGTACCGGATATGAGATGACCGACTACTTCACCCTTATGCAGCGTATAGCCATAGCTTATAACAACGCTGTAGAGGATGCCGACAAGGACGAGCTTAAGAAGATGTTCCTCCTTATGTACGAGCACATCACCGATCAGGGTGTTTGCTGGGGAAGCTGCTGGGGAAACATCCACCACTATGGCTACTCAGTGCGCAACATGTATGCTGCCTACTTCCTTATGAAGAATGTATTGAAAGAGGCAGGCAAGCTGGACGAGGCTGTACAGACAATGCTTTGGTACTCGCAGACCAACGAGCTATATACAAAGCCTGTTGAGAACGGTATCGACATGGATACATTCAATACTGCATCTATCGGTTGTATGAGTTCTATCCTTCTGATGGACGACTCGCCAGAGAAGGTACGCTACTTGCGCTCTTGCGGTCGTTGGCTTGATTGGGGTTGCCGTCCTGCAAAGGGATTGGACGACTCATTTAAGATTGACGGCTCTGGCTATCATCACTGTAATAACTATCCTGGCTACTCGGTAGGTGGTTTGAACGGTGCAACTCAGATGATATACATCCTCAGCGGAACAGAGTTTGGTGTAGGACAGCTTGCTCATCAAACTGTTAAGAACGCTCTTATGGCAATGCGCTTCTTTTGCAACAAGATTCACTTCCCATTAGCTCTATCTGGCCGTCACCCTAACGGCACTGGTAAGCTTACACCTATCCATTATGCTTTCATGACATTGGCAGGTACACCTGACGGTACACAGCAGTATGACAAGGAGATGGGTAATATGTACATGCGTTTGGCAGATGGAGCCAACTCAACTCTCGACAAGAAGATGAAGCTCAAGATACAGATGCTTGGCTGTGCACCAGAAGACGATCCTCAAGGAAATCTTGCACTAAGCTATGGATGTACATCAGTACAACGTCGCGACAACTGGTCGGCTGTTGTACGTGGAACAAGCCGTTATCTGTGGGGAGCAGAGCACTATGTAGGCGAGAACCTATATGGTCGTTACCTTGGTTACGGCAGTATGCAGATACTCACCGCTCCTAAGGGCGAGAATGTAACACCAAAGTCAAGCGGTTGGGTACAGAATGGTTTCGACTGGAACCACATTTCTGGCACAACAGCAATCGTATTGCCTTTGGAAGACTTGAAGGCAAAGATTCGCAACGTGGACATTTCATCAGGTGTTGAGGAGATGCTCTACTCGGACGAGGCTTTTGCTGGTGGTTTGTCACAGCGCGGTGTTAACGGCAACTTCGGTATGAAGCTGCACGAGCACGACAAATATAACGGTTCGATGCGCGCACGCAAGTCGTACCACTTCTTCGACAATACTATCGTTTGTCTTGGTACTGGCATTGAGAACATCGTTGACCAGCATCCTACAGAGACTACAGTATTCCAGGTTGCTGCTACCGACTCTAAGGCAGAGAACTACTGGAAGGATTATAAGGTAGGTGATGGAAAGTCATGGCTTGACAACCTTGGCACTGGCTACTATACACCACAGCCAGTAAAGTTCTCAGGTTTGGTTAAGCAGGAATCGCGTACAGAAGATACCGACAAGCCAACTGAGGGAATGTGGGCATCGCTCGTATTCGACCATGGCAAGGCACCTAAGAACGCTTCGTACGAGTATGCTGTTATACCTAACACAACTCGCGAGCAGATTGATGCCTTTGCAGCAGCACCTACGTATAAGGTATTGCGTGCCGACAACCAGGCTCACATCGTAAGCTCGGACGCTACTCACACTGTATCGTACGTTCTCTTCGAAACTCCTAAGGATATGCTTCCTGGAGGTCCGCTGTTGAAGACAGACACTACATGTTTGGCAATGGTACGTATGGTTAGCGCAAAGAAGATGCTTCTGACAGTAGCACAGCCAGACCTTGCATTGTATCGCGGTCCAAGCGACGACGTATACAAGGATGGCAAGCGTGTTGAGCGCAGTGTATACAGCCGCCCATGGCGTCATAACCCAAGCTTGGAGATTCCGGTTCGCGTAACATTGTTGGGCAAGTGGAACTTCGAAGGCAACGAGGCTATAAAGCTCGTTGAGCAGACAAACAAGACAACAACAATAGAGTTTGTATGTAAGGACGGACTTAGCTTCAATGTTGAGCTTGAGAAATAATAAATAATGTAGGAGGTACATCTTTTAGGCATACAGCTATATAAAGAAAACTTACGTGGAGGAGTGTCAGATAACTCCTATTCTGACACTCCCCCATCTATAAATAGAAATTTAATAAAAACTAATAACAAAACAAATGAATAACATTAACAAGACAATCGCTGCCCTATTCATGGCAGCAACATTCCTCCCGATGTCTGCACAGACAACAGCCAAGAAAGAGTGCTGCAAGCAGAAGACAGAATGCAGCAAGAAAAAATGCTGCAAGACTGGCTGCGAGAAGATGAAAGAGCGTATGGACAAGTTGGCAAGCGACGATGTAAACTTTGCCACTCGTCAGTATACATTGATGCTCGACCAGGTAGGTCGCAAGGGTAAGGTAAACAACCCACGTACTATCGACAAGATGGGTCGTTTGGTATGTGTTCCTATCGACGACTGGTGTTCAGGCTTCTTTGCAGGCGACCTCTGGGAAATGTACAAGCTTACAAACGACAAGCAGTGGGCAGAGCAGGCAAAACGCTTTACCGAGAACCTCGACTCTATACAGTACCTTACATGGCACCACGACGTAGGCTTCATGATTGGCAGCAGCTACCTTAACGGTTATCGCATCAACCCAACAAAGGCTTACAAGAAGGTTATCGTTCAGACAGCTAAGTCGCTCAGCACACGTTTCCGCAAGGGAGCTGGCGTTATTCAGTCATGGAACGTAGACCGCGGATGGCAGTCGAAGCGTGGATGGACATGTCCTGTTATCATCGACAACATGATGAACCTTGAGCTTTTGTTCGAGGCTACAAAGCTTAGCGGTGACTCTACATATTGGAAGGTTGCTACAAGCCATGCAGACGCAACCTTGAAGAATCACTTCCGTGAGGATGGCAGTTGCTACCACGTAATCGACTACAATCCAAATACTGGTGAGGTTTTACACAAGCACACAGCCCAGGGTTATGCTCATGAGAGTGTATGGGCACGCGGTCAGGCATGGGCTATCTATGGCTTCACAGTATGCTACCGCTATACCAAGGACAAGAAGTATCTCGACCAGGCTGTACGTACACTCAACATGATGTTGCGTCATCCGAACATGCCAAACGACCTTGTTCCTTACTGGGATCTCAACGCTCCTAATATTCCTAACGAGCCACGCGACGTTTCTACAGCAGCTTGTATCGCTTCAGCTCTGTACGAGATGGACAAGTACTTGCCAGAGAATGGCTATCATGCTCTTGCCGACCGCATCATGACATCTCTCTCATCACCAGCTTACCTTGCTGAGCTTGGAAAGAACGGTTGCTGGTTGCTTATGCACTCAGTAGGAAGTATTCCTCACGGTGCCGAGATTGACGTTCCTCTGAACTATGCTGACTACTACTTCTTGGAGGCATTGAACAGAAGATAATATCAAAACAAAGAGGGTGTGTCAAAATAGGAGTTAACGGAAGTTTGGGCTTCGCCCGAAGTTAACGGAAGTTAGCGGACATATGTATAAATTGCTAAAAATAAAGCATTTGTCTGTTCGCTCGGCTTTGCCGCTTGCCTTAGCAAGAACTACCATCCTTCGTAGATGGATTAACTTCTTCTTAACTTCCTCTAACTCCTATTTTGACACACCCTCTTTTCTCATTACTACTAATTATGAAAAGAATCTTTCCATTAATCATTGCGGCTCTATCCGCCACAACTTCTCTTAATGCACAGAACACTCCGGCATGGGACAAGTTTGTGAACAATGCTGATGACAATGTTTTGCTCGACTTCTCGTATGCAGGATACGACCACGGCAAGACATTGCCAGACTATGAAAGCGATGTGAATGTACTTGCCAATAAGCTTGGCTATAAAATATATAATGTAAAAGACTACGGTGCTATACCTGACGACGGCAAGTCGGACCGTGCTGCTGTAGAAGCTATCATTAATAAAATAGGTAGAGGTAAACCTAATGCCAAAGCCATTATCTACTTCCCAGAGGGCGAATATATCCTACATACAGAAGAGGATGATGTAAAGGATAGTAAGACAGGCAATATGAAGTCGGAGACTATCAACCTTGTTATGGGGCATGTAATCATAAAAGGTGCAGGACGCGACAAGACCTTCCTTACAATGGGAGCTCCAATGAAAACCCCAACTCCTAAAACTTTGTACAGTTCGCAGGTGATGCTATCCATCCGTCACAATGGTGGAGGCGACAAGACTTTTCTTGCCAATGTAAAGAGTTCGGCAAAGAAGGGCGATATGTCTATAGAGGTAGACGACGCATCGAAGCTTAAGGTAGGCGACTGGATAAAGCTGTATATGAAGAATGCAGACAATAAGGTTATCAATGAAGAACTTTGTGGCAAGAAACTTCAGGCTTCAATGTCAAACCTGAAATCGGGTGTTGAGGTGATAGACCGTCATCAGATAAAGTCGATCGATGACAATCGCATTACATTCGAGGAACCAATGCACCATGCAGTTAATCCGGATTATGGATGGACCATAATATCATACTCGCACTATGAGGAATCGGGTGTAGAAGACCTAACATTCAGAGGTAACTGCAAACCAAACTTTGTACACCATGGTTCATGGGAGGACGACGGTGGATATAAGCCTCTTAACTTTATGCGAATGGTAAACTCATGGGTTCGCCGTGTAGACTTTGAAAGTGTTAGCGAGGGTATGACGTTTGCCGAATGTTCCAACTGCTTTATGCTTGATTCTGAATTCAGCGGCAACCGCGGTCATTCATCTGTACGTATGCAGAACTCGGCACATGGATTAATTGGCATGGTTAGCGACCACACCGACGGATACCTTACATCAGACACTAAGTTTGAGAACTATATGGAGAATCTTGGACAGTTCCATGCCTGTGGTATCTCAAAACAAAGTATCGGCAATGTTATATGGCGCTGCACATGGGGTGACGATGGCTGCTTTGAAGCTCATGCCACTCAGCCACGTGCTTCACTAATAGACTATTGCACTGGCGGATTTATGCAGAACCGTATGGGTGGCGACATATCACAGTTGCCTAACCATCTTGACGACCTTATAGTATGGAACTTCAATTGTCTTGCCACAAGCCCTACAGATCCTAACCCGTACAACTGGTGGTCTACAAATGTATGGAATGGTTGGAACAAGATATTGCCTCCTACATTTGTTGGTTTCCATGGCAAGAGCATCAACTTCAAGGAAAGCGAGATGAAGCTTAACGAGAATCAGGGCAAGGAAGTGTTGCCAGGCTCACTCTATGAGGCTCAGTTGGCAAAACGTCTTGGTTATACTCCACAGTGGATTACCGATGCCAAGAATATTGCAAACGGTATCAACAACATCCTTATTGTAAAGGACAAAAAGACTTCGAAGACTTACGGCCTTGATGGTGTAGAAGTGGGAGAAGGATATAAGGGAGTTGTTGTGAAAAACGGAAAGAAGATTGTAAAATAATATAAGTTTCGCAAGCGAAAGTAGTTATTGGAAGTTATATGAAGATAACTCGCTTCGCTTGTGAATTTAACGGACAAATATTATGAAGAAATTAGTCTCTTTACTATTTGCGGCACTATCAGCTACCGCAACCATCCATGCCCAGGACACACCGGCATGGCAGAAGTTTGTAAACAAGGCAGACGACAATGTGCTGCTCGATTTCTCGTATGCAGGTTACAATCACGGATTGTCGTTGCCTGCTGACGGTGACGTGGAGACACTTGCCAAGAAGCTTGGATATAAAATATATAATGTGTGCGACTATGGAGCTGTGCCTGATGATGGTAAGTCGGATCGTGACGCTCTGTTGAAGGTTATAAAGGCTATAGGCAACTCTAATCCAAATGCCAATGCTATAATCTACTTCCCTGAAGGCGAATTTATACTACACTCGATAGACGACGATACCTATGAGGTACAGGAAAATGGTAGCAAGAAGCAGGTATCTAACCGTATAGACATCAGCATGGGACACCTCATTATCAAGGGAGCAGGACGCGACAAGACAACACTGACAATGACTGCAGAAATGCAGCCTACAGACCCTAAGGTAATGTACAGTTCGCCACACATGATGCAGATACGTCATAATGGTGGTGGCGATAATGTGATACTTGCCAAGGTTACTGGTTCGGCAAAGAAGAACGACATGTCAATTAAGGTGGACGATGCTTCGAAGTTGCACGTAGGCGATTGGGTAAAACTGCACATGCTTAATGCCGACCAGAAAGTGATTGACGAAGAACTGCTTGGACATAAGGCGCAAGAGTCGATGACCAACCTTTTGGCTGGTGTTGAGGTGATAGACCGCCATCAGATAAAGTCGATTGAGGGTAACGTGGTAACCTTTGAAGAACCTATAATGCACGCTGTAAATGCCGACTATGGTTGGACCATCAAGACATACTCACATTATGAGGAAGTGGGCATAGAAGACCTAAAGTTCCAAGGTTACAGCACAGAATTTTTCCATCATCATGCCTCATGGAGAGACGATGGTGCCTACAAACCACTGCAGTTTACACGTTGCGTAAACTCATGGATGCGCCGTGTAGACTTTGAGAGTATAAGCGAGTGTATGACATTTCAGGACTGCGCCAACTCTCTTTGTATAGACGTTGAGATAAGCGGCAACCGCGGTCACTCGTCAGTACGTATGGCAAACTCATCACGAGGACTTATCGCCTACGTGTACGACCATAGCGACGGTTACCTTAATGCCGACACAAAATTCTTGAAACCAAGAGAAAACCTCGGTCAATATCATGCATGCGGTATATCAAAGCATAGTATAGGCAATGTGATATGGCGCTGCAAGTGGGGCGATGACGCTTGCTTTGAGAGTCATGCCACACAACCACGTGCATCACTCTTTGACCAATGTTCAGGAGGATTTATGAGATTCCGTATGGGTGGTGACAAGGCACAGATACCAAACCACTTGGACGACCTTACAATATGGAACTTCAACTGTCTTGCCACAAGTGTTCAAGACAATCCATTCAACTGGTGGGTAGAGAACACAAACAATGGTTGGTATAAGGTACTGCCTCCAACAATGGTTGGTTTCCACGGCAAGGAAGTTAAATTCCTGGAAGACCAGATGAAGCTAAACGAGAATCAAGGCGAGGAGGTAACACCAGGCTCGCTATATGTGGCTCAGATGGAACATCGCCTTGGATATATACCAGAGTGGATTACAAATGTAATAAACAATAATGGTACAGGCATAGAGACAATAACCACCACTCGCCCTGAGAACAACAAGACATACAACCTACAGGGTATTGAAGTTGGCGACAACTACAAGGGTGTGGTGATAAAGAACGGAAAGAAAATTGTGAGATAATAAACAATATCCACTTTAATATCGTGAGATATTAATAAAATAAGGATAACTAATAGAAACCGTAATTGTTATAAAACGAGTGCGGCAGGAAACAAACAATGTTCTCCTGCCGCACCTTTTTATATATATAACAATATAAGCTTAAAAAGAAACCTTCAGTCCAGTAACCTTGCTCTTAAACTCGCCTGCCTTCTGAAGCGGGAATACAAGCGTGCGCTGATAGTACATCTTGGCAGAGGGATTATACATCACAGGTTGCCAAGCTGTAGGGTCGGTGCTTTGGAAAGAGGTTAGATCTTTCTGCTGCATAGCATAGATGGCAAGTGGACCAAGCTCCTCACGCAGTTTGCCGTCAACATACAGGCAGGTCTTCTTGTTGTCGCCAGTTATGGCGATAGACACCTTCTTGCCCTTTGCTATCTTATACTTAAACTTATTAAGATATCCCTCTCGCTCAAATGCGAGACATCCGTCTTGAGGGTCGGCAAGGTAGAATGTGGCATTATCAGATGTAAATAGAGGTGTGCCCTTAGCCTCATCAGCTCCATCAATAGTAAATTCAACACGATATCCATAGCCAACTTCCTTCTCACCAGTAGTCTGACCAGGACACAGATTATCTATTACAAGCATCTTGCCTTTAGGCCAACGAGCAGCCTCGTTTACAGCAGGAGCCTCGCTAAGATTTAAACGAAGGCTATCGAACTTATCGTAAGGCAGAGATGTTGCTGCTCCAGTCCAGCACTTGGTAGATAGAGTCTGCAAGGCAGGGAACAGACGGTCGTGTATATCCTTTACGGTAATGCCATTGCCTGCATGGTCGTTCCATACGGCAAACATTCCACCAAGAATAGAAGGGTCGCGCTCGTCAAACTTCTCGTCACCTATTTGAGCAGGAGTCCATGTATTGTATAACTCACGACAATTGAGGTAATCATAATAATAGCCTGCCGCAGGGACGATGTATACAAGACCGTCGGGCACACTCACCAACTTATATCCCAGACGCTTCATCTCCTTAGGATCGGCATATCCATTGTACCAGCAATGCATCATCACGTTCTGCGACTTAACCTTAGTATCGCCTTTGGCATGAGTAAGTGCTCCCCAAACAGCAGCCTGCTTGCCAAACGACTCTACATATTTAATATAGTGGTCGGTGAAGTAGCGGAACTTCTCAACCACATCCTTCTTTGCGTTAGAATATTCGTCGGTACCAATGTGAACCACCTTACCACGGAACACTGGATTCTTACCCTCAAGATACTCTTTGAACAAGCCATCAACAAACTTATAGGTCTCAGGATTGAAAAGGTCGAGGTGATCCATTCCATATTCCTTAGAGCCTATTTCTGGCTTGTAATGAGTAAAGGCAAGCGAGTGGGCAGGCACGTCAATTTCGGGAATAATATTGACGCCATACTGCTCGGCAAGCTTCTGGAGTTCAATAAACTCGGCCTTAGTATAATGTCCGTCCTTGGCTGTAAGTCCAGGATAAGTATCACATTCAAGACGGAAAGCAGCTTGCGTCTTATTCCAATCGCCATTAAAGAACTGGCGGAAACCATTATCGTTGAGATGAATCTGCAGAGTGTTCATTTTATAATAAGACATCATCTTGACAAGCGAGCGCAGATACGACATCGGGATAAACTTTCTGCCACAATCCATCATAAAGCCACGCAAGCCATATTCGGGCACATCAACAGCAACGCCTTTAGGTAAGGCTGCCGAATGGTTCTGCTCGCTAAGTTGAAGCACGGTGCGAGTTCCCCATACAAGTCCTTCTACCGTAGAAGCTGTTATGGTTGTAACATCGCTGATATCAAGACGATAGCCTTCAGTGCCCAATAGTTTGTCGGCCTTTAGCACTAAGACGATGTCGCCAGTAGATGGTTTTCCTGTCTTAGGCGTAAGAGAGTTGCCAACAAGACTGTGATAGTCGGCAGCAAAGACTTGTGCAACCTTCTCGGCTTGCTTGCCACCTTTGACAATATACTTGCCAGATGGTGCAAACATACCATCTGCCCCACTCCACTGCTTAAGTTCGGGCACGACAAAGGGTTTCTCGTTTATAGCTGCCCAACCAAGAGAGAGAGCAAAGCTGCAACAAGCAGTCAAGAACAGGCGCTTGACATTAATTAGATTTTTGATCATAGATAAAGTGTTTGTTAATAAATTGTTGTGGTGCAAAGGTACATGAAATATCGTGGTCAACACCACACCTCGTCATTAAATATCATTAATTAGGTGTATATCTGAAAACTTTTCCGTAACTTTGCACGGATATAGCTATATTTGATATGAACAAGAGATCCAATACATCGATTCAAATGATTGCCGACTATGAGGGTGACGTAACGAACATGTTAAACGTACACGTAGATGGCGAAATACCAATACTTGCTACCCGCAACATGGCTTTGTTCCCGGGAGTGATAGCGCCTGTTATCATAGGCAGAAAGCAGAGCCTTAGCTTGCTCCGCAAAATTCGCAAAAACCAAGATACCGCATTTGCCGTATTCTGTCAGAAAGACCAAGAAGTTGAACACCCTGGCGAGAACGACCTTTTCAGCTATGGCGTTTATGCCAAACTGGTGAAGGTGCTTGAGATGCCTGGACCTAGCAACAACCATACTGCTATAATACAGGCACTTGGACGCTGCAAACTTAAGCGCGTCACACGCACATCACCATTTATGTTGGCCGAGGTTACACAGGCAATGGAGGAAATGCCAAGCGCTAAGGATACTGAGTTTAAGACGGCCATGGAAGACCTTCGCTCTATAACACTCAACTACATACGTCAGAATGAGGACTTGCCTGACGAGTCGCAGTTTGCACTCAACAATATCTCTAACGACATTATTGCCGTTGACTTTGTGTGCACCAACCTGCCATTCGACATTAAAGACAAGGAGGAACTTATTGCCACAAATAGCTTTAAGGACCGTGTTATAGGCACACTGCGTGTACTGCACAAGGAACTACAGCTGCTTGAACTTAAACAGAACATCCGCTCGAAAACCAGAGAGGATCTCGACGAACAACAGCGTGAATACTTCCTACAACAACAAATAAAGAACATTAAAGAGGAACTTGGCAATGGCGATGGATCACCAGAGCGCAAGGAACTTGAGGAGAAAGCAAAGAACAAAAAATGGCCTGAGGAGATAGGCAAGGTATTTAAGAAGGAGCTTGACAAGCTGGATATGTTTAACCCACAGAGTCCGGAGTACAGCATCCAGTTTAACTATCTCCAGACAATGACCAATCTGCCTTGGGGCGAATATACAACTGACAACCTTGACCTAAAGCGTGCACAGCGCATACTGAACAACGACCACTACGGTATGGAGAAGGTCAAGGAACGTATCCTTGAATATATGGCTGTGCTTAAGCTTAGAGGCGACCTAAAATCGCCAATCATTTGTCTCTATGGTCCTCCGGGAGTTGGTAAGACTTCACTCGGCAAGAGCATAGCATCGGCAATGAAACGCAAGTATGTACGCATGTCATTAGGTGGTCTGCACGATGAGAGTGAGATTAGAGGTCATCGCCGCACATACGTAGGAGCTATGCCTGGACGTATAATAAAGAATATACAAAAGGCAGGTTCGTCTAACCCCGTGTTTATACTTGACGAGATAGACAAGGTAACACAGAACACCGTAAACGGCGACCCATCATCGGCTTTGCTCGAAGTGCTCGACCCAGAGCAGAACAACGCCTTCCACGACAACTATCTTGACGTAGACTATGACCTCTCTAAGGTGCTGTTCATAGCTACAGCCAACGACCTCGGTTCTATTCCACGTCCGTTGCTCGACCGTATGGAGCTGATTGAGGTTAGCGGATACATAACAGAGGAGAAAATAGAGATTGCCAAGCGTCACCTTATACCGCGCGAGATAGACAACTGCGGTTTGGACGAGAAGGGTGCAAAGCCTACATTCAACAAGGCCGCTATTGAAAAGATAGTTGAACAGTACACACGCGAGAGTGGTGTGCGCCAACTTGAGAAGCAGGTGAACAAAGCTCTACGCAAACTTGCCTATAAGAAGGCATTAGACAGAACATTGCCATATGAGAAGATAACACCTAACGAAATAGAGGACCTTCTTGGAAAGCCACCTTTCTATCGCGATATCTATCAGGGCAACGATTATGCAGGAGTGGTTACTGGCTTGGCATGGACAAGCGTTGGCGGAGAGATTCTATTTATAGAGACATCTCTGAGCAAGGGCAAGGCAGGCAAGCTTACACTGACAGGAAACCTTGGCGACGTAATGAAGGAGTCGGCTGTTATAGCCTTGGAATATGTTAAGGCTCACATTGATACGCTTGGTGTAGACTATCGCATCTTCGACAACTGGAACATCCATATCCACGTGCCCGAAGGAGCTACACCAAAGGATGGTCCATCGGCTGGCATTACAATAGCTACATCTATTGCCTCGGCAATAACACAACGCAAGGTGCGCAAGAACACAGCCATGACTGGCGAGATTACTCTGCGTGGAAAAGTTCTGCCTGTTGGAGGCATTAAGGAGAAGATTCTGGCTGCCAAGCGAGCCGGCATTACTGATATCGTAATGTGTCGCGACAATCGTAAGGACATTGAGGAAATTCCAGAGATCTACCGCAAAGGTGTAGAATTCCACTACGTTGAGAACGTACAGGACGTATGGCGCTTTGCCCTGACCGATGAGATTGTAGACAACCCCATTAGTTTTAAAATTGAAGAAGAAAAGAAATGACATTTGAACTGCAACACACCGACCCGTACAGCGACGCACGTACCGGACTGATAACCACTGACCATGGACAGATAAAGACACCTATCTTTATGCCCGTAGGCACAGTAGGTTCGGTCAAGGGTGTACACTTTCAGGAACTGCGCGAGCAAGTGAAGGCACAGATAATATTAGGCAACACCTATCACCTTTACTTACGTCCGGGTCTTGACACCCTACGCAAGGCTGGAGGTCTGCACAAGTTTAATACATGGGACCGTCCTATTCTTACCGACTCGGGTGGTTTCCAGGTATTCTCGCTTACTGGTATACGCAAACTTCGTGAAGAAGGTTGCGAGTTTCGTTCGCATATAGATGGCTCTAAGCACATCTTTACACCAGAGAACGTGATGGATACCGAGCGCATCATAGGTGCCGACATAATGATGGCATTCGACGAGTGTCCTCCAGGTGAGAGCGATTACGAATATGCCAAGAAGAGCCTTGGCATGACACAACGCTGGCTTGATCGTTGCATAAAACGCTTTAACGAGACAGAACCTCTATATGGACACAAGCAAAGCCTCTTCCCTATCGTACAGGGATGCAAGTATAAAGACCTACGCCGTGAGGCTGCAAAATATGTAGCTGACAAGGGAGCCGACGGCAATGCTATCGGCGGTCTTGCTGTAGGCGAGCCTACAGAGGTGATGTACGAGATGATTGAAGTAGTTAACGAGATTCTGCCTAAAGACAAACCACGCTATCTTATGGGTGTAGGTACACCACAGAACATCCTTGAAGCCATTGAGCGAGGAGTAGACATGTTCGACTGCGTTATGCCTACCCGCAACGGACGCAATGCTATGCTCTTTACCTACAACGGCACTATGAACATGCGCAACAAGAAGTGGGAGGACGACTTCTCGCCTATCGACCCAGACGGATGCGATGTAGACCGCATACATACTAAGGCATATCTGCACCACCTGTTTAAGGCACAAGAGCTACTCGCTATGCAGATAGCAAGCATACACAACCTTGCCTTCTACCTGCGACTGGTGACTGATGCCAGAAAGCACATCGAGCAAGGCGACTTTGTACAGTGGAAACGTAGCGTTATAGACAATCTCGGAAGGAGAATATAACAAATGAAAAGAAAGAACATAAGGCGACTGCGCCACCTTCTGCATATCTTGCGTTGGTGGCGCGAGCACACAATAGTATTGCGCCGCGCTATGGCTTGGATAGCTAAGAAACTGGGATTTCTCAGATTCCTTGGCTATATCAACCCGCTACGCTATATCAAAGTGCTCGACTGGTACATCATACGCAAATTTATCGGCACGTACATCTACTCAATCGCGCTGATTATTTCCATATCAATAGTGTTTGACGTAAACGAGAACCTTGCCAAGTTCTCGCAGTACCATGCCCCACTCAAGGCTGTGGTGTTCGACTACTATGCCAATTTCGTGCCCTACTTCGCCAACCTGTTCAGCCCGTTGTTCGTGTTTATCGCCGTGATATTCTTCACGTCCAAACTGGCTTCTAATTCGGAGATTATCTCCATGCTTGCAGCCGGCGTGTCGTTCAAGCGACTGATGCGTCCTTATATGATTTCGTGTGTGCTCATCTCCACACTATCGTTCTTCCTCAGTGCCTACATCATACCGCATGGTACTGTCATCCGACAGAACTTCGAAACAATGTACAAGAACAAGAAGAAGAACACATCTGCCGATAATGTTATGCTTCAGGTGGATCGTGGTGTAATAGCCTACATACAGCACTACGACAACAACATGAAGAAGGGTTATGGATTCTCGCTCGACAAGTTCGAGAACAAGAAACTCGTGAGCCACATGACGGCTATGGAGGCACAATACGACACCATAAGTGACTCGAAGTATCACTGGACTCTTGCCAACTGGAAGGTACGCGAACTACGCGGTCTGAAAGAACACATAACAAGTGGAGCCCAACGCGACACGGTTATAATGATGGAACCAACCGACCTTGTCTATTCTAAAGGTCAGCAAGAAACATTCACAAGTCCTGAGCTAAAAGAGTATATCTCCAAGCAAATGAACCGTGGTAGCAGCAATGTGGTGCAGTATCAAGTGGAATACCACAAGCGTATAGCCTCATCGTTTGCCTCGTTCATACTTACTACTATCGGCCTGTCGCTATCTTCGCGCAAGCGCAAGGGCGGTATGGGTATGTATCTAGGTATAGGCTTGGCACTAAGCTTTGGATATATAATGCTTCAGACGGTGTCGTCGACGTTTGCCATCAATGCAAACACGCCACCTATAATAGCAGCATGGATTCCTAACATCATTTTTGCCATTGTAGCTTATTTCTGCTACAAGAAGGCACCAAATTGACGCCTATGCGTCAATTTGGAATTTTTAAATTCAAAAATCGATAATGTATTTCGACGAAACACAACTCAACGACCACGTGCTCGACGCATTGTATGACATGCGTTTTGACAAATGCACGCCTATTCAGGAAAAATGTATACCGCCAATCCTCGAAGGTCGCGACCTTCTTGGTGTTGCACAAACAGGTACTGGCAAGACCGCTGCCTATCTACTCCCTATACTCTCTAAATTAGACGACGGTGGATATCCGTCTGACGCTATCAACTGCGTTATCATGAGTCCGACACGCGAGCTGGCACAACAGATAGACCAGGCAATGCAGGGCTTTGGCTATTACCTCTCTGGAGTGAGTAGTGTAGCTGTATATGGTGGCAATGATGGCAACCGATACGACCAAGAACTAAAGAGTTTTCAGATGGGTGCCGATGTGGTGATAGCCACACCAGGACGTCTGATAAGTCACATATCACTTGGTTCGGCCGACCTTAGCAAGGTATCATTCTTTGTACTCGACGAGGCCGACCGTATGCTTGATATGGGATTTGCCGAGGATATAAAGATGATAGCAAGCAAGCTGCCATCAACATGCCAAACCATTATGTTCTCGGCTACAATGCCAGACAAGATAGAAGAGTTGGCTAAAACTCTGCTTAAGAACCCTGTAGAGGTAAAGATTGCCGTAAGCAAGCCTGCCGAAAAAATAAAGCAAAGCGCATATGTGTGCTACGAGACACAAAAGATTGGCATCATCAAGGACCTATTCCGTAAGGGCGACCTCAACCGTGTGATTGTATTCTCTGGCAAAAAGCAGAAGGTAAAGGCTATCAACCGCACACTACAACAGATGAAGATTAACTCGGGAGAGATGCACTCGGACTTGGAACAGGCAGAGCGCGACGAGATACTGTACAAGTTTAAGTCGGGCCAAATTGACGTTCTCGTAGCTACCGATATCGTAGCCCGCGGTATCGACATCGACGACATTGCTATGGTTATCAACTTTGATGTGCCACACGACCCTGAGGATTATGTTCACCGCATAGGTCGTACTGCACGTGCTCAGCGCGATGGCATAGCCATCACATTCGTTGCAGAAGACGAGATATACAGTTTCAAGCAGATAGAGAAATTCCTTGGACGTGAGGTTGAGAAAGTTGCCCTACCCGATGGAATAGGCGAAGCCCCCGACTACAATGCAGCTCCAAGCAAGTCGAAGAATGGTCGTGCAAGACGTGGACGCGGCAACAATACCAAAGAGGGCAATGCCAAGACTAATGGACGTGGACGCGGTAGAGGTCGTAGCGATAAGAATAACGTGCCGACAACAGATACTGCTACTGTAGATACAACTGTCGACAACACCCAAACAACAGACGCTCCTAACAAGACTCGCAAGCGCAAGCCTCGCCGTAAGCCTGAGAATAGCGACAATACAGGCAATGAGCGTACAGAGAACAAGCCAAAACGCAGCGAAAACGCTAACAAGAAATATGAGAACGCTAACAAGCGTAGTGAAAACGCAAGCGAAAATGGCGAAAAACCTAAGCGCAACAACCAGCAGCGTCGTCGTCAGCAGCAACGTAAACCTGGCGAAGAGCATAAACAGGGCAATCGTCAGCGAACAGATCGCAAGGAGCAACAGAACAACAAGCCGATAGCATCGGTACCAGCTGTAAAGCAGTCGAGTGCTCTGACCAAAATACTCAAGAAACCATTGACCTGGCTAAAGTCGTTGGGAAAGAAAAAATAACAATAATATTATCATTTAAATACAAATGATGGTATTATTACGATTATAAGCAATTAAAAATTGTAAATATCAAATAAACAATTAACGTCAATTACACGGACCTAACGTATAAAGTTCGTATAATTGACGTTATTTTTGGTGGCTCATTTAGATTCTGTGGCTACATAAATCCATATACGTTATCATTTTTCTTCTTAAGTCAAGGACCAAATATTTACTTTAATTCAGTTATAAAGAAATTGGCTACCTGACGCAGCAAGTGGTTGCGAGTATTGGCACCATAGATACTGTGATTGCGGTTGGTATACAATAACTCGCGGAAGTCCTTATCGGCCTGAACAAGAGCCTCAGCATACTCGTATACGTTCTGCGGATGCACATTGTCATCGGCTGTGCCATGGCAAAGGAGCAACGCACCATGCAACTTGGCTACACGTTCTATAGGATTAGTGGCATAACCGTCAGGATTCTCCTTCGGAGTGCGCATATAGCGTTCGGTATATATAGTATCGTAGAACTTCCAGTTGGTAGGAGCGGCTATAGCCACACCGGCACGGAACACTGGACGGCCCTCACTCATACTCATAAGAGTGTTGAATCCTCCAAAGCTCCATCCCCAGATGCCAATGCGATCCTTGTCAACAAATGGCAGTGAGCCAAGATACAAGGCAGTCTCAACCTGGTCTTTCGACTCAAGATCGCCAATCTTCAAGTAAGTGCACTTCTCAAACTCGGCACCACGTCCGCCTGTACCACGTCCGTCAACACAAACAAGTATAAAGCCATGCTGAGCTAGATACGAGTCGAAGGCACCACCCTGCCCCATTGAACCTGCGCTCCAAGCGTTTGTAACCTGCTGGCTGCCTGGTCCGCTATATTGGTGCATAATGACAGGATACTTCTTTGAAGCGTCAAAGTTCTGTGGCTTCATCATCCATCCGTTAAGTGTAACACCCTCTGATGTTGTGAACGAGAAAGCCTCGCGCTTACAGAAACCATACTCGGCAATAGTCTTGCGTAGGTCGCTGTTGTCCTCAAGAGTCGACACTACCTTGCCGTCGCGAGTGCGTGTAGTAAATATATAAGGTGTATTGTAGTCGCTCCATGTATTGACAAAATACTGGTAATCGCCCGAGAAGACAGCCGTGTTCCATCCCTCCTTATCTGTTAGGCGAACAGTTTTACCATTCTTGTGCGACACATATATCTGTCTGTCTGTAGCTCCCAGAGCGGCAGCCTGATAATAAACATCACCCGTCTTAGCATCATAACCATATACAGCTGTAATGTCGAAGTTGCCACCGATAGTACGCTGAAGCTGACCGTTCATATTATATACATAAAGGTTCATATAGCCCGAACGATCGCTTGGCAAAAGAATATTGTTGCCAATAAAACGTATGTTCTCCATAGCCTCTTCCTTGACATACTTAGGCACCTCTTCCTTTATAATAAGTTGGGCTACCGTAGTGCGTGGATTGACAGAATAGAGACACAACTGGTCCTGATGACGATTCATTGTATAGATAATGATGCGTGTGGGATCATCGGTCATCTTGATGCGGGGCATATAACCATCTGCATCCATAGGCACCTGAAGGCGATTTATCTTGTGCGACTTTATGTCGTAGCTCCAAGCCGAAACCACACTGTTATCATGTCCTGCCTTAGGATACTTGTAAGAGTATTCACCAGGATAGTCGGCATACTCCTCATTCTCAGGAGCCAAACCTTTGTACATCTGCAGCGAGTAGGTCTTTACCTTCGACTCGTCGTAGCGCAACCAACACAACATAGTGCCGTCGGCATTGAAGGTAAGAGCCTTATTGAAGCCAAGTTCCTCCTCGTTAACCCAGTCGGGCAATCCGTTGATAACCTCGTTGAACTTGCCATCCTTTGTTACCTGAATTTCGGCATTGTCGTACAACAGTTTAACAAGGAATATGTTGTTGTCGCGAACGAAAGCCACCTGCTGTCCATCCTCCGACCATGTAGGAATCTGCTGCGGACCACCATCGCTCAGAGGGTCGAGACGGCGCGAAGCTATATTATAAATGTAGAATACAGCCTTGTAAGAGCGGCGGTATATGCGCTCTGTCTTGGTCTGTATAAGCATGCGCTTACCGTCAGGCGAAAACGAGTAACTGTCAAAACTGTCGATCTTCTTGCCAAGTGTGTTGTCGGCATCGAATAGCACGCCAACCTGCTTGCCAGTCTTGAACGAATAACTCACAATCTTTTTGCCCTCAATACGAGCATAGGTATCGGTTCCTGCAATAGGATTCATACCTTGCACCATTTTCGCTGAGAACTTAGAGCCGGTAATGTCGCGTACAGTGAGCTTGCCGCCAGCCGACATTGTTGTAGCAAACATAAGTAATGCTGTGAAAAAAACTAATAAGCGTTTCATTGTTATTATTTAATTAATTTGTTGTTCTGATTTCTCATATCATCCCTCGGCAGCCGACATCGTAACGTCAGTAAACTCTCTTAGGTATTCGATAATTCGATTATTGCTCGCCTCATCACGCTTCATCTTTAGCTGTATGTTGGCATCTATAAATTCGCCCTTTGATGTACGGCGATCGCGCAGCTCATACGACTGCACCTCTCCCCCATCATGCTTTATACGGTTAATGAAAATCCACACACTCTCCTTGGTAGGCGCCGAGAACGACAACTCCACAGTGGTTATACCGTGCTGTGGAATAAGAGCGTGCAACACCTCAAGTCCAAGCATCACCATGGCTGTAGCCACAGCTGCAGCAACATACATGCCTGTGCCACAAGCCAAACCTATGGCAGCCGTAACCCATAATCCGGCAGCTGTGGTAAGTCCACGCACCACATTCTTCTGGAAGATAATGGTGCCAGCTCCAAGGAATCCTATACCCGAGACCACCTGAGCCGCCACACGCGACGAGTCTTTAAGATCGATACCAAAACCATACTGTGACACGATGCAGAACAATGCACTGCCCAAAGCTACGAGGAAATGCGTGCGAAATCCAGCCTCCTTGGCTCTGTACTCACGCTCTATGCCTATAGCCCCTCCAAGAATGAGGGCAAGCGACAGACGAACTGTCAGTTCAAAATATGTTGCTTCCATAATATTATTATTAAAGTTGTAAATGTACGAAAAAAAAACAAATGCCACAATTATTTATATTAAAATTTTGCTGCATTTGCATTTATATGTATATTTTTTCGGCATAATATTTTGACGTTTTATCATTTTATATTACTTTTGCATGTCATAAAGACACAAAATTAATCTGAAAAGCACAGAAACAGATAGTTATTTTTTAAAGATTGTTGAATTTTAATGAGTTAGATTTATGTGTGGAATCGTTGGATACATTGGCGAAAAGCAAGCTTTTCCCATTCTTATCGAAGGTTTAAAAAAACTGGAGTATCGCGGCTACGATAGTGCCGGCGTGGCTTTAGTTAAAGATCAAGGCGAACTGAATGTATACAAGACAACTGGCAAAGTGGCCAACCTTGAAACCCTTGTCGATGGCAAGGATATAGAAGGTCATGTGGGTATAGCGCATACACGCTGGGCTACACACGGAGAGCCCTCAGTAAAAAACGCGCATCCCCATGTGTCAATGGACGGCAATATAGCCATAGTTCATAACGGCATTATCGAGAACTATCAGGTATTGAAGCAGCAACTAGTAGATCGTGGCTATATGTTTAACAGCACCACAGATACCGAGGTGCTGTGCCAGCTCATCGACTACTATTACAATAACAATGGCTCAAATCTTCTTAGTGCCGTTTGCTCAGCCCTTAACGACGTGATAGGTGCTTACGCCATTGTTGTGACAGAGAAGAAGAATCCGCATCATTTGGTAGCTGCACGCCAGTCTAGCCCACTTGTTGTAGGCGTAGGCAAGGACAAGAAAGAGTTTTTCATAGCAAGTGATGCCACACCTATAGTTGAGCATACCGACAAGGTGGTATATCTAGACGACGGACAGATAGCCGACATCAGCATCAACAACGGCTTACACATAGTTAATCATAGCAACAAGCAATGCCAGTTTGACATCAAGACAGTTGATATGGACATATCAAAACTGAGCAAAGGCGGATTCGACCACTTTATGCTTAAGGAAATATACGAACAGCCCAACTGCTTACGCGACGCTATGAGCGGTCGACTTATAGCCAACGCTGAGCATCCTGAGAACAATAGAATTGTGCTGTCAGCTTTACGCGACTATCGTGATCGACTTGTAAACGCACGCAACATCATAATCCTGGGATGCGGTACAAGCTGGCATGCCGGACTCATAGGCAAGCAACTCATCGAAAGCATGTGCCGCAAGAGAGTAAGTGTAGAGTATGCAAGCGAATTCAGATACAACAACCCTGTAGTAGACAAGGACGATGTAGTGATAGCTATATCACAAAGTGGCGAGACAGCAGACACTCTAGCCGCAATACAACTTGCCAAGCAGCACGGCGCCTTGATATTTGGTATTGTCAATGCAGTAGGCTCATCCATAGCTCGCGAAACTGATACTGGTATCTATCTGCACGTTGGCCCCGAGATTGGAGTAGCAAGTACCAAGGCGTTTACAGGTCAGGTTGCCATGCTCACACTATTTGCATTGGCATTGGGACACGAGACAGGCACACTTTCCGACAGCGAATACCACAAGATTATAGGCGAATTGGCACTTATTCCTACAAAGATGGAGAAAGAGCTTGAGGTAACGGAGAAAATAGCCAACCTTGCCAAAATGTTCACTTACGCACACAACTTCCTGTACCTTGGACGTGGCTTCAACTATCCTGTAGCTCTTGAGGGTGCTCTTAAACTTAAAGAGATAAGCTACATACATGCCGAGGGGTATCCAGCTGCCGAGATGAAACACGGCCCTATCGCTCTTGTCGACCAGGACATGCCTATCGTCTTTATTGCCACTCACCACAAGCTATACGAGAAGATTATATCGAATATGCAGGAGGTGAAGTCGCGCAAAGGCCGCATCTTGGCTATCGTGACAGAAGGCGATGAGCATGTTCGCGAGATTGCCGATAACGTTATCGAAATACCTAAAACCGAGAATTGCCTTGTACCGCTTCTCAGCGTTGTGCCGCTACAGATACTGGCCTACTACGTGGCAGTAGACAAAGGACTTAACGTAGATATGCCACGAAACTTGGCAAAGAGCGTTACTGTTGAATAAGTGGCAATAACTAAAAAAACACAAAAAGTTGGTTGTTTCGAGTTTTTAATGTAGCTTTGCAGTTATCCCCCAAAAAGTGACATTAAAAATCAATACAACTATGAAGAAAAATACATTAATGATACTATTGGCCTTGGCTTGTATGCTGATTTTTAGCACTACAGCCAAGGCTCAATACGACTTTCTTAGACCAGTAAAAGGTGAGATACCTGGCGGCTACGACTTTTGGGTATACACTCCAACCGACTATTATTACTCGCTTGAGTCAACACCCGTTGTAATGTTTCTGCATGGAGCAAGCCTATGTTCCAAGGATATGAATCGCTCACGCCGATATGGCCCGCTCGATGCAATTGTACGCGGACGTCAGATAGATGCACTTGTTATTGTGCCACAAAACCCAGGCGGAGCTTGGAATCCCGACAAACTTAATGACATCCTTGAATGGACCAAAAAGAACTATGCCATGGACTCTACACGTGTGTATGTGCTAGGAATGTCGCTTGGCGGTTATGGCACCATGGACTTTGCGGCAGCCTATCCTGACAAGATAGCGGCAGCAATGGCACTGTGCGGAGGATGCTCTGCCAAGGACAAAAGTGGACTGGGACGTCTGCCTCTATGGATAATACATGGAACAGGCGATAGGGCTGTATCGGTAAAGCAGTCGCAAGTTGTTGTAAAAGAATTACAAGATACCAACAACGACAAACGCTTACGTTTCGACTGGCTGCGTGGTGCATCCCACGGAGCCTTGGCTCGCATATTATACATGCGAAAAACATACGAATGGCTCTTCTCGCACTCAACCACCAACCCTGGACGACCAGTAAGACCAGACATTACAATAGACAACTCAGACCTGACAAAGGCGTATAAAGATATGAAGAGAGGGGTGCCAAGCCCAGAAATAATCTTCGAGAAGTCAATAAAAGACGATGACGAGTATTAGATAAAATTTATTTTTAGTACCTTTGCACTGAGTTATCTACTAATATTTTTATTTTTACAATGACAGACATCGAAATTGCTCGCAGCACCAAGCTCGAGGAAATTGAAACAGTAGCAACTAAGTATGGCATTCCGGCTAAGGAGCTAGAACATTACGGCCACTACATGGCAAAAGTCCCAACACGTCTTATAGATGAGGACAAAGTGAGGAAAAGCAACCTTATTCTCGTAACAGCAATCACCCCAACTAAAGCAGGAATAGGCAAGACAACCGTAACCATTGGTTTGGCACTCGGCTTGAACCGTATCGGAAAGAAAGCTATATGCGCACTACGCGAACCTTCTCTTGGTCCGGTATTCGGACTGAAGGGTGGCGCATGCGGAGGCGGCAGAACACAGGTGCTACCTATGGACAAGATAAACCTACACTTCACAGGCGACTTCCACGCCATAACTTCCGCACACAACACAATAACCGCACTTCTTGACAACTATATGTATCAGAATCGCGACAATGGATTCGCCTTGCGTGAAGTGTTATGGAACCGAGTGCTCGACGTTAACGACCGCGGTCTACGCGACATTGTAACTGGTATGGGAGGCAAAGCCAATGGCATCGTTCGCGAGTCTGGATTCGACATTACACCAGCTTCAGAGATTATGGCTATCCTATGTTTGTCAAAAGACGAGGACGATTTGCGTCGCCGCATAGAGAATATACTTCTTGGATATACCGTTGACGGCAAGCCATTCACCGTTAAAGACCTTGGCGTGGCAGGGGCAATAACTGTATTGTTGCGTGACGCTCTTTCGCCTAACTTAGTACAGACAACAGAGAATACAGCTGCCTTTGTACACGGAGGTCCGTTTGCCAACATTGCACACGGATGCAACTCAGTACTTGCTACAAAGATGGCCATGACCTACGGCGATTATGTTATAACAGAGGCTGGATTCGGTGCCGATTTGGGTGCAGAGAAGTTCTACGACATCAAGTGTCGTAAGAGTGGATTGCAGCCTAAGCTCACCATTATCGTGGCAACAGCACAGGGATTGAAGATGCATGGCGGTGTGGCTGTAGAGGATATCAAGAAGCCTAACCGCGAGGGACTGGTTAAGGGTCTTGCCAACCTCGACAAGCACATAAAGAATCTGCAGTCGTATGGTCAGACTGTACTAGTAGCATTCAACCGCTATGCTGGCGACGTATCAGAAGAGATACAAGCTGTTAAGGACTATTGTGCCGAAATAGGTGTTGGTTTTGCAGAAAACGACGCTTATGCAGAAGGCAGCGCAGGAGCTGTAGATCTTGCCAATCTCGTGGTAAACACCATAGAAAACAATCCTTCGAAGCCGTTGCAGTTTGTTTACGACGACGAGGACGCTACCGAGGAAAAGATAGAGAAGGTGGCAAAGAACATATACGGTGCTGCTTCTGTATCGTTTGCAGCCCCAGCAAAGAAGAAACTTCAGATGATTAAGGAGTTGGGCTACGACAAGTTTCCGATCTGCATAGCCAAGACACAGTATTCATTCTCTACCGACGCCAAGCAATACTGCGTGGCATCAGGATTCGATGTCAACGTGCGCGACATCGTTATCAACGCTGGTGCAGAGATGATTGTTGTAGTTGCCGGAAACATAATGCGTATGCCTGGATTGCCAAAGGTACCAGCAGCGATGCACATCGACATCGTGAACGGAGAGATAGAAGGACTCTCCTAAATACAAAAAACCAATAATAAATAATGTTTGGATACAGAATAAAAAAACAATATCGCACAAAGGTGAGGCTCTCATGCATGGGGTGCCTCACCTTTGTTGTACTTATAATAATGTGTATCTGTCGATGTACATGCGCGTCGTGCTCAAGCAAGGACAGTAAGGAGAACGACTCCATTAAGGAGGTTTCACACCGTGTGCATCTAAACGACACCCTTACCAATGCTATGTCGGCACAACCAGAGTTGCATCCTATGGACTCTATTATGCGCCGATACCTTAAAAGATGGGAGATTAATGGTGCACAGCTTGCCATAATGCGGCACGACTCGCTGATATATGCACGCGGATTTGGTTTTGCCGACAAGGACAAACAGATACCTATGGAACCATCCAACATACTGCGCATGGCATCTTGCTCAAAGCTGATAACGGCAGTGGGCATTATGAAGTTGCGCGATATGGGTAAGGTTAAGTTGTCTGACAAGGTGTTTGGACCGCAAGGCATTCTGAACGACACTTTCTACGTAAACTCTATCAGAGACAAACGCTACTTCGACATAACCGTTGAGCAATTGTTACGACACAAGGCAGGATTTACAAATTATGCCGGTGATGCAATATTCTCTACACGATACATAATGCAGCAGAATCATCTTACTACCCCACCCGACCACCGTACACTGCTGCGTATTGTTCTTAAAAGACACCTTGGCTACACACCTGGAACCGCACAACGCTACTGCAACATTGGCTACACACTGCTGTCGCTCATCATACAGAAGCGAACTGGCATGTCGTACGAACGATTTATGCAGAAGTTTGTACTAGAACCTGCTGGCTGTTACGACTTCCATATAGCTGGCAATTATCTTAAGGACCGCCGACATAACGAGTCGATATACTATATGCACTCAAGTTCGGAGCCTGCAGCTGAGTTTAACAACTCTGGTCGTATGGTGGTGAGATGCTACGGCGAGAACGACATCACAACGTCGCTTGGAGCTGGCGCATGGGTTGCTTCGGCTGCAGAGGTGTGCCGACTTGTAGCTGCCATAGATGGCGACCCTACTGTGCCAGACGTGCTTAGCCGACAGGCTGTGAGCATGATGACACAAGAAATGCCCAACCATCAGTTCTCATTGGGATGGAACTTCACACCTAAACGTGGTCCGTGGATTCGCACCGGCTCATTGGTTGGAACGGCTGCACTTATCCTTAAATATGCCGATGGCGAGTGCTGGGTATTCATTACAAACACAAGCACATGGAAAGGACACGAATTCTCTAAGGACACTATGGCGCTGTTTGAGAAGCTGCGCAAGAAGTTTGGCAGCAAAATGCCCAAGCGCAATATGTTTGTGAAATAAGAGGTAGGGCCTGATGCCTACCCCTTCTCCCTCATTTCCATAGGCGACATACCCGTATGCCGCTTGAAGAAACGACAGAAGAAAGACACATCAGAGAAATTAAACTCCCATGCTATCTGCTTTATACTAAACTCGCTATTGCGCAAGCGAAGACGCAACTGCAACACCGTGTAGTGGTCGATAATGCGCTTGGGTGTCTGCCCCGTTATCTGACGCACTATAACTGTGAGATACTTAGGAGTGATATTAAGTAGCGCGGCGTAATAGTTTACGTCGCGCGATTTTTTATAATCTCGTTCAACAAGCATCATAAACCTATTGAACAATTGTCGCACACGTGGCGAACAATTGTCTTGACGATGTACCGAAGGGGTTCGTTGCAAATACTCATGAAATCCGATGAAGAACGCCTTGAGCTGCAACAACACAAGCTGGGCAATGCAGACACAGCCCACCTGGTCGAAGTAGACGTGTAAAAGACGAAACATGGAGTTGATAATATCGGTAACAACGAGCGAATCCTGTCGGCAACGATCTTCCCGCAACTGCTCGTATACGGTTTGCTCAAGCTGCAAGCTCGCCTCACGCAACATAACAGCATCGTATTGAAGCATCTCTACCTCAAACTCGCAATGTTGCACTAAGCTTACAACGTCGCCTGGAAATAACGTCAACACAGCACCTTCGTACAGCTGCCACTCGTCAAAATTGACACGCACACATGCCTTGCCATGGCGACATATCATAATGGCACCAAAGTTTACAACCTGCGGGTCTAATACATACGATGCAAGGTCAGAAGTAAAGAGCCTTGGCTCTGTTGTTTTTGAAAAGTTTATATCTATTGGCATAATCGTCTGCAAATATCGCTATTTTATGTGAAATAAACGAACATATATTCCCTAATAGTCCATATACATGGAAAAATCTAAAACGCACAGATAACCGAAAAGTAATACCTTTGCACCCGAAAAAATAACAATTAAATATATTTCAGGTGACAAAGAACATTATTTTCCCTACCTTATTATTGCTTGCTGCCACACCAAATGTCTGCGCACAGACAGCAATGCCGATGACGCTAGAGCAACTGTTTGAACGTGTTGAGCAAGGCTCATGCACACTTGCCGCAGCCAAAACAAACGTCGATGCAGCTCAACACGGCATAGACGCAGCATTGTCACAACGCTTACCCGATTTGTCGGCAAATCTATCAGTAAGCTATATTGGCAATGCATTGCTAACCGACCGTGATTTCTCTAACGCTCACGGATTGCATTCCCCTCATTTAGGCAACTCGTTTGCACTCGAAGCACAGCAGGCGGTGTACACTGGAGGTGCGCTAAGCGCTGGCATAAAGCTTGCAGAATTAGGCAAAAAACAAGCCGAAACTGGCGTTGTACTTACACGTCAACAAGCACGCTTCTTAGCTCTCGGACAGTATCTCGACTTATATAAGGTGGACAACCGCATGCGCGTGTATCGTGAAAACATGAGTTTGACTCGACAACTGATAGCCGACATCAAGCAACGACAGCAGCAAGGTATGGCTCTAAAAAACGACATAACGCGTTACGAGCTACAGATGGAGCAACTTAGTCTTGGTCTTGAACAGCTGCAGAACACACGAAAGATACTGAACCATCAACTGTGCAACACACTTGCCTTGCCACAGCAAACAAACGTTCTGCCCGACACTACATTGGTATCGACATCTCTGCCACGCGACCCTGAGGCTGCATGGCAAAGCCGTTCGACCAATACATCGCCGCTGCTCGAACAGAGCCGACTGAACATTGGCATTGCACAACAGAAAGAACGCATAGCTAAGAGCGAGCTTCTGCCAAAGGTGGCAATAGTAGCTGCCAACAATTTTGACGGCCCGATAACCTTCGAGCTACCACCCATAGACAAGAATCTCAATATTTGGTACGTAGGCGTTGGCGTGAAATACAACATCGGAGCACTTTACAAAAAGAACAAACAGGTGCGACAAGCTGCTGCCCAAACACAGATAGCACAGCAACAATACAACGTGCAACGCGAAGCTATAGATAACCGCACTAACGCTGCATACATTAAATATATGCAGACATATACCGAGCTTGACACACAACGCAAGAGCGTGGAACTGGCAAGACAAAACTATAACGTGGTGAACGCACGCTACCTGGGACAGCTGGCACTGATAACCGATATGGTGGACGCATCAAACATAAGGCTCAACGCTGAGCTACAAGAGGTAGACGCAAGAATAAACATACTATACGCATACTATCAACTGAAGTATGCTGCCGGCGAAATTTAACAACAACGACATAAACAAACACATATAAACAGCAATGAACAAGAAACAGATAAAAAGAATTTACAACGTAGTAGTGGTGTGTATTGTAGCTGCATGCGCAGTTTGGGCGTTCAGCCATTTCTGGCATCCTATGGGTATGGAATATACAGACGATGCACAAGTGTGCCGCCACATTACTCCTATCAACACACGTGTACCCGGATTTATAAAGGAGATACGTTTCAACGACTTTCAGCATGTAAAGAAAGGCGATACACTCGTGATAATAGAAGATGCTGAATTCAGACTTGCCCTAGCACAGGCTGAGGCAGGACTAAAAGGACGTAAGTCGGGTTCATCGGCTGTATCGGCAAGCATGACCACAACAGCAAGCAACGTGTCGACAGCTTCGGCTGGCATAGAAGAGGCACGTGTGGATATGATAAATGCAAAAGCCGACTTCGACCGCTTTACTGTTTTGATAGCCAAAGATGCCGTAACACGCCAACAGTACGACAATGCTCACACGCGATATCTTGCAGCCAAAGCACGATACGAACAGGCAAAAGGCCGAAGAGAGTCGGCTGCTTCTGTAAAGAATGTGCAAAACCACGAACTAGACGGACAACATGCTGGTGAGAGTGTGGCAGAAGCACAAGTACACTTGGCACGACTCAACTTGTCGTATACAATAATAGTGGCTACTTGCGATGGTGTTATGAGTCGCAAGGACATACACGAGGGTCAGCTTGTGCAGCCCGGACAGATGCTTGCACGCATCGTGAGCGACAAAGAGGTATGGATAACAGCCAACTACCGCGAATCGCAAATGGATGGCATAAAGATAGGAAACAAGGTTGAGTTTACAACAGACGCATTGCCCGGTGCCAAGTTCAATGGCGTGGTTGAGTCGATATCGGCAGCTGCTGGCAGTGCCTACTCTATGATTCCGGTTGACAATGCCACTGGCAATTTTGTAAAGGTAGAACAGCGTGTGCCTGTACGTATAAAGATAACAACCAACAACGACCCCAAGTTGGTAACTATGTTGCGTGCCGGAGAGAACGCAGACGTTAACATAGAAAAATAGAAACAAACGTTAGGACAAACGTTGATATACGCTGAACCTAACAACAAAAAGACAACTCAAATGGCAGGACCTCCAACACTTCAGGGACCGTTTCGTGTTCCCTCATTCAATCCATATATACCACGACGCCTACAGCCGTGGATATACCTTGCATTTGCATTCATCTTTCTAATGTCGAGTGGCATATACGGTGGAGCCATGAGTCAGGTTATGGGCGAATACAGTCTTAAGCGCGAAGATGTGCTAATGATTGTGATGTGCAACGTGGTGGGTGTAAACATGCCCTTCCCTATGCTCTTCCGAATGAAGTTTCGCTTTACAAACAGACAATTGCTTATCAATGCAGCATTGATGATAGCCGTGTGCAACATTCTTATAATGTACACCCAGTCAGTGGTACTTATGTGCGTGCTTGCATATATTGCGGGATTCTTCAAGCTTTGTGGATGCTTTGAGTGCATGTCTACAATACAGTTGTGGATGACACCAAAGCGCGACTTCGCCATATTCTTCCCCTTGCTATACTGCTTGGTGCTCGGCAACATGTTCCTCTCGCCGTGGATTACCGAACACCTTATATATATATACCAAGACTGGCGCATCATTAACTGGCTTATGATTGGGCTGCTACTGACTGTTGCGCTGACGGTGATGATTACCACACACAACTTTCGCTTTATGAAGCCACTGCCCTTTGTTAGTATCGACTATTTGGGCTGTGTGCTGTGGTCGCTGGTAATGATTGAATTTATATGGTTTTTCAACTACGGCGAATACTACAACTGGCTCAATGCTCCCGAGATGCAGGCAGCAGCTATTATGTTTATATTGACACTATGCCTGTGCATCGGACGTATGCTCAACATACGCCATGCCTATATAGCCCCAGAGGCATGGAAGTATAAAAGGCTATGGCAGTTGCTTGTGCTCTTTGCCTTTGTAGAGTTTATGGGTTCTACACCTAAGGTTCTGCAGACTGCATTTACGAGCGGAGTATTACACTTTGGCACATTTACCACAAATGTCCTAAACTTTGTGGAATGGACAGCGGCACTGGCAGGATGTCTGTTCTGCTTGGTATGGATTAAGGTTTTTAAGCTTAAATACACGCAGTTACTGACAGTTGGCGTGGCATCACTCGCAGCCTATCCAGTGCTGATGTACTTGCTTATAATGCCTGGACTAAACATCGAAGCGTTGTATTTGCCAGTGTTTATGCGCTCGTTCGGCAATGCCATATTCTTTACAACACTTACCATATACCTTGAGGAAGCAATGCCATTTGCACATTTCTTTATGGGACTGACTATGGCAGGTATTATCCGAAACGGTCCGATAGCCACACTGTGCTCTGGACTTTACAGTTTTGCACTGCGTCATCAAATAGCCGACAACCTAGGACGAGGTCTGCCTTATGACATGACTGGCATTATGTCTATCAGCATAAGACAACTATATGGCTACACTTGCTTTGTGGCAATAGGCGTGTTGATTGTCTTCCTGCTATGGGATGTACAGCCTGTGCGCAGCACTCTAAAGAAAATGCCTACATGGAACTTTGTGGGACGTATGATGAAAAAGAAAGAAAAGAAGGTCGCCAACAGTTAATTGCTGTTGGCGTTCTTTTTTATTGTTACTTTGCTGCATTTTTATCCTAATTACAATAAAAACCAATCATTTCGTTATTTTTAATCAATAAATAGTTGCAAAATAAAATATAATTAGTACTTTTGTATCCGAAAAAGAAATAGAGAGATTTTTTAAGGATAAAACGGTAGCATTTATGAACAAGGAATATTTGATATACAAATTATCTGACGAGGTAAAAAACTCATGCAAGATAGACAACGCTTTGTTTCAAAAATACGGTGTCAAGCGTGGATTACGCAATGAAGACGGCAGCGGTGTACTTGTTGGACTTACCAATATAGGTAATGTTGTAGGCTACGAACGGGCCGAAGACGGACATCTTGAGCCTACAGAAGGAAAACTCTTCTATCGTGGCTACGAACTTGATGACCTTGTAACTCCTATCATAAATGAGCGCCGTTTCGGATTTGAGGAAATTGCCTACCTTCTACTCTCAGGCAATCTGCCCGACAAAGAGGACCTTGAAGCCTTTAAGGAACTTATCAACGACAATATGTCGCTCGATCATAAGACCATTGTGCATATCATCGACCTCGAAGGTTCGAACATCATGAACATACTTGCACGTAGTGTGTTGGAGATGTATACGTTCGACCCAAACCCAGACGACCTCTCAAGAGACAACCTTATGCGTCAGGCGGTGGAGCTTATAGCACGCTTTCCTACTATTATCGCATACGCGTACAATATCTACAGACACAGTGTACAGGGCAGATCGCTGCACATACGTCACCCAAGAGAGAATATGTCGATTGCCGAGAACTTCCTGTATATGCTCAAGCACGAGGACTTCACCGAGCTTGATGCACGTATGCTCGACCTCTTGCTTATAATTCAGGCAGAACACGGTGGCGGTAACAACTCTACATTCACGGTACGTGTAACGTCATCAAGCCGTACCGACACCTACTCAAGCATTGCTGCTGGCATCGGTTCGCTTAAGGGTCCGCTGCACGGAGGAGCCAATATCAAGGTGATAAATATGATTCATCACCTTAAGGAACAGATACAAGACTGGACCTCTGTAGACGAGATTGACACATATCTCAACCGTATTCTCAACAAAGAGGTGTACGACAAGACCGGACTTATATATGGCATCGGTCATGCAGTATACACACTAAGCGACCCACGAGCCAAGGAGCTTAAGCGTCTTGCAGGCGAACTGGCAAAGGAAAAAGGCCGCGAGAAAGAGTACGAGTTTCTGCGTCTGCTCGAGCAAGAAGGCATCAAGTGTGTAAAGGCTCATCGCAACACGAAGAAACCAATATGCGCCAACGTCGATTTCTATTCGGGATTCATATACGAGATGATTGGTTTGCCACAGGAAATATACACCCCAATATTCGCCATGGCACGTATCGTAGGCTGGATGGCACACCGTATAGAAGAGCTTAATATGGAGGGCAGACGAATCATACGCCCGGCTTACAAGAATGTGCTCGACGTTAAAGAATACTCATCACTTTTGGATAGGTAAAAAGATTTAAATAAAAACAACATTAAACACTAATAAAAGAATGAACGCATTAGAAACTGTAGAGCGCCTAAAGCAGCGCTTCCCTAACGAGCCTGAATATATACAGGCCGTTAGTCAGGTCCTCGGAACTATCGAGGAGGAGTACAACCGTCACCCTGAATTCGACCGCGCCAACCTTATTGAGCGCCTTTGCATTCCAGATCGTATTATATCGTTCCGTGTAACATGGGTAGACGACAAGGGCAATGTTCAGACCAACATGGGCTATCGTATTCAGCATAACAATGCCATTGGCCCGTACAAAGGCGGCATTCGTTTCCACGCTTCAGTAAACCCATCTATCTTGAAGTTCCTTGCCTTCGAGCAAACATTCAAGAATGCCCTTACAACATTGCCTATGGGTGGTGGCAAGGGTGGTTCCGACTTCTCGCCACGTGGCAAGAGCAATGCTGAGGTTATGCGTTTCTGCCAGGCGTTCATGAACGAACTTTACCGTCATATTGGTCCTGACGAGGACGTTCCTGCTGGCGATATCGGTGTAGGCGGACGTGAGGTTGGCTATATGTTCGGTCAGTACAAGAAGCTAACACACACATTTGTTGGTGTTCTTACCGGTAAGGGTCAGGAGTTTGGTGGCTCTCTCATTCGTCCTGAGGCTACTGGTTATGGCAATGTCTACTTCCTTGACAACATGCTCAAGACACGTGGCATTGACATCAAGGGCAAGCGCGTATTGGTTAGTGGTTCGGGCAATGTAGCACAGTATACAGTAGAGAAGCTTATACAGCTTGGTGCTATTCCAGTTACACTTTCCGATTCGGATGGCTATATCTACGATCCAGATGGCATCGACGCAGAGAAGCTTGCTTATGTAAAGGAGCTTAAGAATGTTGAGCGCGGACGTATTCGCGAGTATGCCGAAGAATATGGCGTTAAGTATGTTGCCGGTGCACGTCCTTGGGGCGAGAAGGCAGACATTGCTCTTCCTTCTGCTACACAGAATGAGATTGACGGTGATGATGCACGCACTCTTGTTGCCAACGGCATTATAGCCGTAAGCGAGGGCGCTAACATGCCTTCTACTCCTGAGGCTATCAAGGTATTCCAGGATGCTAAATTGCTTTATGCTCCAGGTAAGGCTGCCAATGCTGGCGGTGTTGCTGTATCAGGTCTTGAGATGACTCAGAACTCTGAACGTTTGCGTTGGAGCAGCGAAGAGGTCGACACTAAGTTGCACAATATCATGAACGAGATTCATGCCAACTGTGTCAAGTATGGCACACAGGCTGATGGCTACGTAAACTATGTACGCGGTGCTAACGTTACTGGCTTCCTTAAGGTTGCCAAGGCTATGATGGCACAGGGTATAGTATAATAAATATGTATTAAATCGAGTAGGAGGAAAACGAAGCAGTTTTCTTCCTACTTTCGTTTTCCGACCTCTCACACCACCGTACGTGCGGTTCCGCATACGGCGGTTCCTATTTTGGATACCATTCGAGATACGCCTCCATTAAAGTAGCATACCCTGCGGAGCGTAGTTTATTGTTATCTATCGCCCTTTTTAGAACAGGGCTGTCAGCTATTCGCCAATAGCCCTTGCGAGTGTTACCCCATTCGTATGCTTGGTATTTATTGATACCGCATCTAATGAGGTTTGCCACTTTTGTCTTGACTTTCTTCCAAGCTTTCCATATACACATGCGTATTCTACGTCTTAACCATTCGTCTGTTACAAGCAAGAGACGCTTCATATTGGCAAAGTGATAATAGCCGACCCAACCTCGTATGTATTCTTTCAGCTTCTGCTTTCTCTTGGCATATCCCCATCCATTGCTGCGGTTTGTCAGTTCTTTCAACCTTGACTTCATCTTGGCTTTGGACTTTGGGTGCACCGTGAGTTGGCATTCGCCTTTCATCACATAAAAGGAGTAGCCGAGGTATTTCACTCCGCGCACATACGACACTACGGTCTTTTCCTTGTTGACTTTGAGATATAGAGTATTCTCTATAAATCGGGTTATAGACTCCTTCACTCGCATTGCAGCCCTTTTGGACTTGCAGAATATCATCGAGTCATCGGCATAGCGCACAAAGGGGAGTTCTCTGCGTTCAAGTTCCTTGTCCAATTCGTTGAGCATTATGTTACTCAACAATGGACTTAGCGGACCGCCTTGGGGAGTTCCTTCCTCGCTCGCTTCAAACAAACCTTTGTTCATTACACCACTTCGGAGATATTTGTGTATAAGACTGACCACTCTGCCGTCTTTTATCGTACGGCTGAGGATTTCTATGAGTTTGCTATGGCTCACCGTGTCGAAGAAGCGTTCAAGGTCAAGGTCGACTACATATATGTAGCCTTCGTTGACTATCCTTCGCGCTCCTCGTAGTGCGTCATGGCATCCTCTTCTCGGACGGAAGCCGTAGCTCGTCTTGGAGAATTGGTTCTCATAGATGGGAGTCAATACTTGGTTGATGGCTTGTTGCACCAGACGGTCTACTACTGTAGGTATTCCCAACAGGCGCATCTTGCCATTGTCCTTGGGTATTTCTACCCTTTTTACTGGGTTCGGACGGTAAGAACCGTCCATCAAGGAACGGGTGAGTTCATCCTTATTGGTCAGGAGCCATGGGAACAATTGCTCGCACGACATCTTGTCGATACCACCACAGCCCTTGTTTCTCATAACTGCTTTGTATGCTCGATTGAGATTTGTGGGACTAAGAATTTGCTCGAAAAGGTGTTCCTTGTCGAATGGTACTTCCACGATGTTGTCTTCACACATCCACATGAAGGTCTGCACTCCCCCATACCATTCGGTTTCCGACCTATTTCTTTGGGGGCAGCCATTAACTTGGGATAATGTTTTCTGCATTCTTTCCTTCATAAGGTATGTTTCAATTACTATCGTTTAATTGTTAGGTTCAGCCCTTCGTGCAACGTTATCGATTGTTGCACTACTATGACGTCTGCTGACTTCTCACGGCAAGCTTTACTCCACTTCTTTCGTAAAAACAACTATTTGAAGCGTCCGTGAGACCTCCTCGGATAAGGGCGTTGTCTTTCCATCTTATACCTACTTCATTTACACCGACCGTTCCGAATAGCTATTGGGCTTTGGTTTGAATAGCAACCTCACCCACGGTCACATGCCTTATATGAAGTTTCTGTCCGTTAGGTCAGATGTTTGTCTTGGGCTTCCTTCAGATTTCATCTCGCGATGAACACCCTTGCCTTTGACTATGCAATTCCCGCTATTAGGGCTTGCTCGGGACTTTCACCCGTTAGACAATGCTCATGCCGAGCGTACTAATAAAAGGAGATACGGCTTTGTAGCTGTATCTCCTTTTATTTTTGCCTACTTCTGTTTCTTGCTTTAAGGCTATTGGCACAACAGAATGGCTATGCCTTAAGGCTATCGCGATACCATTCAAACAATCGCTCCACACCTTCTTCTATCTCTACCTTATGAGTCCAGCCAAGACTGTGAAGTTTCTCCACATCAATAAGCTTGCGTGGTGTTCCGTCTGGCTTGCTGGCATCAAACTCTATCTCACCCTCAAATCCAACGGTACGAGCCACAAGCTCAGAGAGTCGACGTATAGTGAGCTCCTTGCCTGTACCAACATTGATATGACAGTTGCGTATCTCGCCAAGCGAAGGAATAGCACCACCACGTCCCTCGCTGTTGTTGCGGTCTACAGCACCGCTTGCATCCACTCCATACATCACCGACGAATACTTCTCTATGCCGATAACGTCCTTAAAGTCTACATTAAGCAGCACATGCACACTGGCATCTGCCATATCCTCACTCCATAAGAACTCGCGCAGCGGACTGCCTGTACCCCACAACACTACCTTGTTATCAGTAATGCCATAATAGGCAAGTGCGGCAAGAATACGGTCGTGCGATGACGAACCGTCAACATTGCCCTCGCCTATTTTCTCGCGCAGATGTGCGTCGGGATTAATAGGACGCTTGTTCATATCCACCTCTATAGCCTTCCAATCGCCCTCATGTATCAGTCGAGCAAGATACACCTTGCGCATCATAGCTGGCATAACGTGCGAATTCTCCAAGTGGAAGTTGTCGTTAGGACCATACAGATTGGTTGGCATCACAGCTATATAGTTGGTGCCATACTGCAAATTGTAGCTCTCGCACATCTTCAGTCCGGCAATCTTGGCAATAGCATACTCTTCATTGGTATATTCAAGCGGCGATGTAAGCAGAGCATCCTCCTTCATAGGCTGCGGTGCATTCTTGGGATATATACATGTAGATCCAAGGAACAGCAGCTTCTTTACCCCATGACTATAAGCATTGCTTATAACATTGCACTGCATCTTCATGTTCTGCATGATAAAATCGGCACGATATAGCGAGTTTGCCATAATGCCACCCACAAAAGCGGCTGCAAGCACAACGGCATCAGGACGCTCCTCGTCGAAGAATCGTTCAACGGCATACTGGTCGGTAAGGTCGAGTTCGGCATGAGTTCGGCCTATAAGATTGGTATAGCCACGTGATTTTAGATTATTCCAAATAGCCGAACCCACAAGTCCACGGTGTCCGGCTATATATATTTTACTGTCTTTTGCTAACATTTCTTATTGTCTTTAGCAAACAATGCTTTAAATGTTTGACGTTTAATACTAATCGATTATATAAGGTTGATACTATTTCACAACACCCTTCTCAAGATACTCGGCCAAGTTGCAGCGCACCTTTATGCCAGCATCGTCGGCAGCCACCTTTGCCATGTCGCTCTCTACCATAATGCGAACAAGCTCCTCGAACGATGTCTTTTCTGGATTCCATCCAAGTTCGGCACGTGCCTTTGTTGGGTCGCCCCACAGATTTACAACGTCAGTAGGACGGAAGAAGTCGGGCGAAACCTCAACAAGCACCTTTCCAGTAGCCTTGTCAATGCCCTTCTCGTTGATGCCCTCGCCTGTAAATTCCAACTCAATACCGACATGCTTGAAGGCATAGTAGCAGAACTCACGCACCGTATGCTGTACGCCAGTAGCAATAACAAAGTCCTCTGGCTGTTTGTGTTGCAATATAAGCCACATGCACTCCACATAATCCTTGGCATATCCCCAGTCTCTCTTCGAGTCGAGATTGCCAAGATACAATCGCTCCTGCTTGCCTTGCTTGATACGGGCTGCAGCAAGAGTTATCTTGCGTGTAACGAATGTCTCGCCACGACGCTCACTCTCATGGTTAAAGAGAATGCCCGAACAGCAGAACATGCCATATGCCTCGCGATACTCGCGTATAATCCAATAGCCATAAAGCTTGGCTACAGCATATGGCGAATAAGGGTGGAACGGTGTGTTCTCGTTCTGCGGAACCTCCTCAACCTTGCCATAAAGCTCGGATGTAGAAGCCTGATATACACGGCATGTATTGGTAAGACCACACTGGCGTATAGCCTCCAGAATGCGCAACACACCTGTGGCATCAACATTTGCTGTATATTCTGGAGAGTCGAAGCTCACCTGAACATGGCTCTGGGCAGCAAGATTGTACACCTCAGTTGGGCGCACCTTATTCATTACCTGAATTATACTCATTGAATCGCCAAGGTCGGCATAATGCAAATGAAAATGATCGCGACCTTCAAGATGAGCTATACGCTCACGATAGTCAACCGACGAGCGGCGTATTGTTCCATGCACATCATAACCTTTCTCAAGCAAAAACTCGGCAAGATACGAACCGTCCTGTCCAGTTATACCCGTGATAAGGGCAACTTTTCTATTTTCCATATTCTTGATTGTTATATATATCTTAATAATATGTTATTTTTTACACACTTCAATTTTTTACATTTATATATATAACTAAACTTTCAACTTTTTATTGTCTTAACCTATAATAGATTATAACCACCAAACGACAATATGATTGCACAAACAATCCATAATCATGAAAAACATAGAGACAACTTACACAAATTGCAGTATGTGTGGGAACACGGAACTTTTTTTCAAAAATAATTGCCAAAAAAGTTTGGCATATATAAAAAATGTAATATCTTTGCATCAGTTATCCTGAAAACAATCTTTTTACCTTAAAGAAGAGACTAATACCTATTGAAGATTTGAAGCGGTTGCCTGGGAAGGTTATCGCTTTTTTTTGTACCTTTACACCCAAAAATTATTATATGCAAACAGAATTAAAACAACAAATAGCGCGTCTTGCCGCTAAATACGAAACAACCCAATTTCTTCCAGCCGATCCAAGCTCATTTATGCATCGTGTACATGGCGCTGCCAACCAAGAGTGTATGGCCTTTCTTGCATCATGTCTTAGCTACGGATCGCGCAAACAGTTTTTTCCTAAGATTGAGTTCCTGCTCAACTCATCACACAACGAAATACACAAATGGGTACGTTCGGGCGAATGGCGAAACTATATCCCCGACACTACAGCATGCTACTACCGTCTATACACATGCCACGATATGCACTGCCTTCTTGAAGCCTACGAAGATATGTTGGCTCAATATGGCAGTATGAAAGAATATATACGCCTCAACTCTAAAACGGGCATCGAGGCTGTAGCTGCCATATGCCAGTTCTTCGCCGAACGAGGAGCAAGCAAGATTATACCCAAGAACACCACCTCGGCATGCAAGCGTGTGTGCATGTTTCTTAGATGGATGGTGCGAGGAGAATCGGTTGTCGACCTTGGATTATGGTCAGATATCATCGACCGCCGTACATTGATTATGCCTCTCGACACACATGTTGTGCAAGAAGCATGCCGTATGGGATTGCTAAATAGTCGTACTGCCTCAATGTCTACAGCCCGTAGACTGACCAATGCCATGCTTGAGATTTTTCCAGACGACCCGCTTAAAGGCGACTTTGCACTCTTCGGACTTGGTGTAGACGACAACGCAAAGCCCTAACATTGTTCGTTTTATCTTGAATAATATTCCATTTTAGGAAACATTATTCATTTACAACAAACGTTATTTTGTGCTTTACGAATAATAAAGTAACTTTGCATCAGTTTAAACTAATTTTAAATAATTGATATATCAATAAAAACAACTATGGAAAAGAAAAAGCTCATTACTGGGATAGTAGCGGGTATAGTAGGTATTGCCCTTGTTGGGACAATAGCATACCTCTACGTTAATTTGGACAACCAAAAGAAGGAAAACAAGGCAATGCAAGAACTCGCCGACCTCGACAAAAAGGAAATGGAGAACGAGTATCAGCAGTTTGCACAGCAATACAGCGAGATGAAAACCCAAATAACCAACGACTCTATTGTGGCACAGCTTACTGCAGAGCAGGAAAAGACCGAGCGACTGCTTAAGGAGTTGAAGGAAACAAAAAGCAACGACGCTCGCGAGATTGCCCGACTTAAGAAGGAACTTGCAACCGTGCGTGCCGTATTGCGCAGCTATGTTATCGAGATTGACTCGCTTAACCGTCTCAACCAAAACCTTACAGCAGAGAACACACGCATAAAGGGACAATACAGCGAGGCCACACGACAAATTGAGGGTCTTAACACCGAACGTGCTTCTTTGTCTGAAAAGGTGGCTATTGCCGCTCAGCTCGATGCCACGGGTATCTCTATGCAGCTTAAGAACAAGAGAGGAAAGAACACCGACAAGACATCTAAGACAAAGACTGTTCAGGTGAACTTCACTATTGCCAAGAACGTTACAGCCCAAAATGGTCACAAGACATTCTATGTACGCATCACTTCGCCATCGGGAACAACTCTTGGTGGAGGCGGTTCTTTCAACTATCAGAACCGTACACTTTAGGCTACAATGAAGAAGACTGTTGAGTACGACGGCCAGGAAACAAGCATCAGCACTTTCTGGAATGTGTCGCAATCGTTGCTTGAAGGCACATATCATGTCAGCATCTTTGCCGACGGCAATATGATTGGCTCACGCAGCTTCACATTCAAGTAATCGATTATTCATAAAGATGAAACATAAGCTTTTAATATTGGCCTTGGCTTCATTAGCCATCGAGAGCCATGCTCAGCAAGTGTTGCCTCTTGACAGTTGTCGTGCAATGGCATTGCGCAACAACAAGACGCTATCGTCGTCAAGACTACAACTCGACATGGCTCGCTATACAACCAAGGCTGCAAAAACAAAGTATCTGCCGCATGTCAGTGCGGTAGGCGGCTACGAACTAACAAGTCGCCAAATATCATTGCTAAGCAAAGACCAGAAGTCGGCTCTATCACAGGCCGGAACCAATGCAACGGGAGCTTTGCATAACGATATAACCAATGCCCTATCCAACCTTGCCCAACAAGGAGTGCTTACACCTGAGCAGGCTACATCATTTGGCAACCTGTTTGGCCAGGTAGGAGGCAAGATTGGCGAAGCCGTAAACCACGTTGGACAAAAGTTTGTGGATGCTCTTAATACTGACACCCGACAGATGTATGCCATATCTGTGATGGTGACACAACCTATATATATGGGTGGAGCTATTACGGCAGCCAACAAAATGGCACAAATTGGCGAAGAACTTGCACAAAACAACATCGAGATGTCTACCCAGAAAACTCTGCACGACATCGACCAAGCCTATTGGACTGTTGTGTCTGTAAAGCATAAGAAACGTCTTGCCGAGAGCTATCTTGAGGTGGTTAAGAAGCTCGACGAAGATGTTAAGAAGATGATTAAGGAGGGTGTGGCCACCCGCGCAGACGGATTGAAGGTTGACGTAAAGGTGAATGAGGCAGAGATGGCTCTTACCCAAGCCGAGAACGGATTGGTATTATCAAAGATGCTTCTTTGCCAATTGTGCGGATTGAATGTCGACTCAGACATTACACTTGCCGATGAGGATGCCGAAAATCTTGCAGCTATGGGAAGCGACGAACCAGCCGACCGCCAGGTAGCTATGGAGAATCGTCCCGAACTGAAGATGCTTCAAAACTCATTAGACCTTAGTCGACAGTCTACAAAGGTTGTACGTGCCGCCTTTATGCCACAAGTATTAATGACGGGAGGCTACCTTGCAAGCAACCCTAATGTATACAACGGTTTTGAACGCAAATTGTCTGGCGTATGGAATGTAGGCGTTATGGTACGCGTGCCACTGTGGAACTGGATGGAAGGCACCTACAAGGTGCGTGCAAGCAAGATAGCATCGGCTATGATTGAGCTTGAGAAAGACGACATTGCCGAAAAGATTGAACTGCAAGTTAGCCAGAGCCAATTCAAGGTTAAGGAAGCCAACCGACGTCTTGCAATGGCAACAAAGAATGTTGAAAATGCGGATGAGAATCTGCGTTGTGCCAACCTTGGATTCAAGGAAGGCGTAATACAAACCACAGATGTCATGGCTGCGCAGACAGCATGGTTGCAGGCGCAGTCGCAGAAGATTGATGCCGAAATAGACGTCAAACTAAGTCAGGTAAACTTACGCAAGGCACTTGGTGTATTGCAATAACAACACACATTATATATATATTATGTCAGAAAAATCACAACATAAGAATATACTCATTACTGTCGCATGTTCAACGGCAGTAATAGCGGCAGTGGCTGCAATAGGAGCTTTATCGCTAAAGCAAGAACCCGAGACTATTCAGGGCCAGGTAGAAGTGTCAGAGTACCGAGTATCAAGCAAGGTACCCGGACGTATTCTTGAATTGCGTGTAAAAGAAGGCGACTATGTTAACGTAGGCGACACACTTGCTATCCTCGATGCTCCTGAGGTTCGTGCCAAGATGGCACAAGCTCAATCGGCCGAGAATGCTGCAAGCGCAATGGACGAAATGGCTAATAACGGAGCACGCAAAGAGCAGGTACGTGCCGCTTTTGCTGTACTTCAGCAGGCTAAGGCTGGCCTTGATATAGCACAGAAGTCGTACAATCGTGTACAACGTCTATTCGATGAGGGTGTGATGACAGCTCAGAAACGCGATGAGGCATTTGCCAATTACAAGGCTTTTGAGGCACAAGTAAAGGCTGCGCAAAGCCAGTACGACATGGCTGTAAACGGTGCACGCATGGAGGAGAAAAAGGCTGCCGCTGCACAGGTAGGCCGTGCCAAGGGTGCTGTAGCCGAGGTTAACAGCTATATCAACGAAACTATGCAGATAGCTCAGATGGCTGGCGAGGTGAGCGATGTTTATCCTAAGGTAGGCGAACTCGTGGGTACTGGCTCGCCTATCATGTCTGTATCGGTTATGAATGATATGTGGGGCACATTCAATGTACGCGAAGACCAGTTGGATGGAATGAAGATTGGCAGCATTATCACAGCCTTTGTTCCTGCATATAAGCGCGACATACGCATGAAGGTCTACTACATCAAGGACCAGGGATCATATGCCGTATGGAAGGCCACTAAGTCGAACGGACAATACGACTTGAAGACTTTTGAGGTAAAGGCTCGTCCTATAGACAAAATAGAAGGCTTGCGTCCGGGCATGTCGCTTGTACTTAAGAAGTAAAGACACGCCATCGGATGAGCTGACAAGTAAAACTAAGAAATGAACATCATCAAACGAATACAACAAATAGCCATACGTGAGTGTCACCGATTGAAGGCAAACCGCATATATCTTTTCTCCATGGTGGTTTTCCCGATATTTGTGACACTCTTCTTCACGTCGCTCATGGCAGAGGGACAGCCTCAAGACATGCCTGTTGGCGTTGTAGACCTCGACAATTCTACAACAACACGTAAGCTAACCCGTATGCTCGACTCGTTTCAATCGTCAAAGGTTGTTGCCCACTACCCTAACTTCGAGTCGGCAAGACTTGCCATGCAGCACAACGAGATTTATGGCTTTCTGTATTTTCCTAAAGGAACAACAGCCAACCTCCTTGCCTCACGCCAACCTACCGTTAGCTTCTACTACAGCTATGCGTCGCTTACGGCAGGCTCGCTTGTGTTCAAGGACCTAAAGACTGCTGCCACATTAGCCTCGGCAGGTGTAGGCAAGTCGGTTATGTCGGCAAAAGGCTATACCGACAAGCAGATAATGACATTCCTTCAACCCATAGCCATCGACCTGCACACCGTAGGCAATCCATGGGTTAACTACAACATATATCTGTCTACCATGCTTGTGCCTACGTGCCTGCTGTTGTTCATATTCCTCGTTACAGCCTACTCAATGGGCTCCGAACTTAAGCAAGACACCGCACGCGAGCTATATGCCAAGGCAGGCGGCAACCCATTCGTTGCCATTACAGGCAAGATGTTGCCACAAACCATATTATGGCTCGTCATAATGTTTGCCTACCTGTACTACACATTCGGCATTCTTCAGTTTCCACATCCAGGCGGTTGGTGGTCTATCATATGCCTTGGTACTCTAAGTGTTATTGCAGCTCAGGGATTCGGCGTGTTTATGTTCGGACTGTTCCCATCAATGCGTATGGCCATGAGTATGTGCTCACTATGGGGAGTATTGAGCTTCTCTATGGTTGGTACAGCCTATCCTACATTGGCTATGGACCCAGCATTGCAGACTCTTGCAGCGCTCTTCCCCATGCGCCACTTCTTTATAATTTACGAGATTGTGGTATTTGGCGGCAACCATTGGACAGATGTTGCCATTAACGTGGCAGCACTCACGTTCTTTGCATGCGCACCTGTGTTTGTAATGCTGCGTATAAGCAAGGCTCTGAAAGAATATGTATATTTGGAATAAACTATTATGAACAAGATAAGAACATTCTGGGAAGACACAGCCAAGGTATGGCTGCACGAGATGCGCGACATGTTCAAGGACGAGGGAGCATTGCTCTTCGTAATACTATTGCCGCTTGCCTACCCTCTGTTATACTCGTGGATTTACAATAACGAGGTGGTAAGAGAGGTGCCTGTGGCTGTTGTCGACAACTCGCATAGCCAAACAAGCCGCGAGTTTGTACGGCATGTCGATGCCTCATCAGATGTGCGCGTGGCTGCCATATGCAACAATCTTGAGCAGGCAAGCCGACTTGTTGGACAACAAGAGGTGTATGGCATCATATTGCTGCCCGAAGACTTTGACCGACGACTTGGTCGTATGGAGCAGGCTCACGTAAGTGTATACTGCAACATGGGACTGATGCTTACGTATAAGGCAATATTCCAGACGTGCACAGCTGTGGCTGCCGATATGAACGCTCATATACAGATAGCCTTGTCGGGCAATTATACCAACCGCGACGACCAAATAACGGCAAGTCCTATAAACGTTGCCGACGTTCCAATATTCAACAACACCGGAGGCTACGGCAACTTTATCTTGCCTGGTGTGCTGGTGCTTATCATACAGCAGGTGATGTTGCTTGGCATTGGCATTACCTACGGAACAAGCTACGAGAAACGTCGATTTGGCAGACTTACCGATATGTACGAGCGACGATTCGGACTGGCACGAATAATGGTAGGCAGAACAATGGGATTCCTTGTGCTATTCCTGCTCATTGCCACTTGGGTGCTGCTTGCCGTGCCACGACTGTTCCACTTCGTACAATTGCTGCACGCCTACGATTTTGCCCTGTTTGTATTGCCTTATCTGTTGGCTTGCATCTTCTTCTCTATTACGTTCTCATTCTTTGTACGTCAACGCGAGAATGTTATGTTGCTTGTGGTCTTCACGTCTGTACCCTTCCTCTTTATGTCGGGTGTGTCGTGGCCCAAGAGCAATATACCTGAGATGTGGCAGTGGTTCTCCTGCCTCTTCCCGTCAACATACGGCATACAGGGATTTATCAAGCTCAACACCCTCGGTGGAGTGTTTTGCGACATAACGTCAGAAGTTAGAGCCTTGTGGATGCAGGCAGCCGTGTATGGTGTGCTCGCCACACTGGTAACACGCTGGCAAGTAAGGCGCAAGGAAGAAAAACAATAATTGACATTTGTATATAGAGATATACCTAATGTGGCAAATGGTACGCCCCGAAGGGTATGGTGTTCAATATCCATTTGATGTTGAACAACCTACCCTTCGGGGCGCATTGCATTTGCCACCTCAAAGTATATTATATTAAATGGCAAAGTATATTATATTAAATGCCCAAGTATATTATATTAAATGGCAAAGTAATATATATTAAATGGGCAAGTAATATATATTACTTTTTTGAGGAGATTTATTTTGACTTTTCTCCCCCTTCTATCGCATTCTTTACCACCGCCAAAACCTCGTCGCCATACTTCTCTGCCTTGACTTTTCCACAGAACGGAATCTTGGCAAGAGCCTCCTTGTCCTGAGGCAACAAATTGGCAATGGCTATCAACGCTTTCTGCTGCAATATGCAATAAGTGGGCATGTGTGCTTTCATTGCGCGTTGGCGTCGCCATTCGGTTAATGCCTCAAGCACCTCGGGATGCAACACCTTAAGCTCTGGAACAGCCGAAACTGCCTTGTCCTTTGCCTCTATCTTTGTATTTGCAGCTGGCTTGTCTTTAGCCTCAACCATTGATTTTGCCGAAGACCTGTCCTTTGCCACCGTTTTTTGTTTTGCCGTATTCTTCTTTGTACCCTCATTAACCTTGCCCATCAACACCACAGCACGCTGATGCAGATATTCGTTAAGACTGAACCCATCGTCCTTGACATAGTTGAGCAAGGCACGTTTCTGCATAACAAGTTCCTTAAGCGTTGCCAGCAGTTCCGTCATCATCTTCTTAACCTCTGGCGTGTCGGTCTGTACATCAGTAATCTTCACAAGCGTCTCAATATCGGATATGGTTCGTGCAAAATAAGTTGCGCCCTTGGTAAGTCGCTCTTGCAGATGCACATCTTCCTGATAGTCGGGTGTAGATATCACAATCTGGTTGTACTGCATTTTAAAACGCTCAGCCACGTCATACAGCTGCGTCTTTATCACCTCCAGTCGTGCCTTATATTCGATAATGAGTTTAGGATACGAGCGACGGAAGTGGCCCATAAGCAAATCAAGCATACGATTGAACGCGCTCATTAAAGGACGGAAGTCGAACAATTCGCTAAGTACCGACAAATAATAGTCGCGTTGCAACAGGTCTATCTGTTCCTTGTTAGGAGTATGCTCTACTGCACGGCTTACATAATCGTCTACAGCCCCGTCGCGTATAATAGCCGACATAGGCAGAGGTGCGCTAAGCACCAATCCCTCAAGCGTGCGACATCTTGACAATGCCACATAAGTCTGTCCATGAGTAAAGGCTCGCTGAACGTCGATAATAGCACGGTCGAAGGTCAAACCTTGGCTCTTATGCACAGTTATAGCCCAAGCCGGCTTGACTGGAAACTGCTTAAAGGTTCCCTCAATCTCTTCTGTTATCTCGTTTGTCCGTTCATCTATTTCGTAGCGAGTATTCTCCCATTGTTCGGGTTCCACCTTTATCACCACACCAGTATCCTTTGTACGTACAAAGAAGTTCTTCTCGTTTATCTCCGTCACCGTACCAATCATACCATTGTAGAAAGCCTTGTCTGCCGACGAATCGTTCTTTACAAACATCACCTGTGCACCTTCCTTTAGCGTAAGTATTTGCTCTGTAGGGAAAAGCATCTCGGGATACTTGCCCGAAATGGATGCCTCGTAGGTGTAAGGCTTACCAGGCAAAAGCGCAAGCTGTCGTTCATTCTCCTGCTGAGCCTGATAGTTGTGCGTTGTCAGCCTGATATATCCCTCCTCCACTCTTGGCTGAAAGTTAGGAATATAACGCGAGTTGAGAGCGGCAAGCACCTTATCGTCGGCACGGTTGTCGCGCACACGGTTCAGCAATTCTACAAAATGTGAGTCGCTCTGTCTATATACTGTCTTAAGCTCCACAATAGCATAGCGTGTGCTTTTAAGTGCTATTGACGAGAAGAAATATGGCGTGTCGTAATAGCGCGACAGCATTTGCCACTCGTCGTCTTTAGCAACAGGCGCAAGCTGACCCAAATCGCCTATCATCACCATCTGCACACCACCAAACGGCAATTGGTTCTTGCGGAAACGCCGCAGCACGCTGTCAACAGCATCCAATAGGTCGGCACGCACCATGGATATCTCGTCTATCACAAGTGTGTCGATAGATTGTATTACACGTATCTTTTGCTTGGAGAAACGGTATTGCTGTTCCTTAAGTTTGTACTGGGCATCGGGAATGAATGGAGCAAACGACAACTGGAAGAACGAATGTATGGTTACACCTTCGGCATTTATGGCAGCAATACCAGTAGGTGCCACTACCACAATACGCTTAGACGATTCCTCCTTCAGTCGGCGCAAGAATGTTGTCTTACCAGTTCCAGCCTTACCCGTAAGAAAGAGGTTAGTGTTTGTAGTCTCTATTATGTCCCACGCAAGTTGCGCCTGTTCGTTTATGTCCATATATACCGATATGCTTGTTGTTTAAAGTGAATGAGTCGACTAAAAAAGTTGACTTAAATTAAATTCCTACAAAAGTACTAATTTAATTCCAACCCTCCTAACACAATCACACGATTTCTGCCTGTTTTAATTTTGTCTATTAAATAAATGGTTGTAATTTTGCATACGATAACGTGAGTACTATATATATGATTAAAGCACTATTCTTTGATGTTGACGGCACACTTGTAAGTTTCAACACACACAAAATTCCCACATCCACAGTTGAAGCACTTGAAGAGGCAAAAAAACGTGGCGTAAAGCTATTCATTGCCACTGGTCGACCTATACAATTGCTCAACAACATACCCGAGGTAGAACATCTTATGGACGGATATATCCTTGCCACTGGCGCCCTATGCACTTACAAAGGCGAGGTTGTGCGCGAGGATCTTATACCCAAAGCCGAAGTGGAAGCTCTTATAGACTTTTGCAAGCAACACGGCTTGCCGGCAGTAGTGGTAGGAAGAGAGGATATACAACTTATAAACCGTGATGAAAGGTTTGAGGATATCTTCCGTAATCTGCTCAACGTTACCTACAACAAGTTTGATGTGTCTATGGACGAGGTTATAAACCAGGGCGTACTGCAAATAACACCCTTCATAACCGAGGACGAAGAAGATATTATCAAGCCTCAGCTAAAGAGTTGCGCATCGGCACGATGGCACCCAGCTTTCTGCGATATCAACAATAGCAATGCCGATAAGGCTAACGGCATACGCGCCATAGCACAGAAGCTTGGTATAGACATTAGTGAGACAATGGCATTTGGCGATGGCGGCAACGACATTTCTATGCTGAAAGCTGCTGGCACAAGTGTGGCTATGGGCAATGCTTTGGACAAGGTAAAAGCCAATGCCAGCTACGTTACTACAAGCGTAGACGAGGATGGCATAGCCAATGCACTTAGACATTTCGGCATTATTTAGTTGATAATAAAAAGCCTACTATACTATATATACAGCAAATAGTGGCATATTAATAGCCGAATTACACGCTTTTTTACTAATTTTGCAAGGAATATCCAATTTATGGATCATAAGCAATAAAACAAAGAAAAAAAATAAATAATAAAAACACTTATGGAATTAGCAAGTAAGTACGACCCACAAGCAGTGGAGTCGAAATGGTATCAGTACTGGCTTGACAATAAGCTATTTAGCAGCAAGCCCGACGGACGCGAACCCTACACTATCGTTATACCGCCGCCAAACGTTACTGGCGTGCTGCATATGGGCCATATGCTTAACAATACTATTCAGGATATCCTTGTACGTAGAGCACGTATGGAGGGAAAGAATGCTTGTTGGGTACCTGGCACCGACCACGCATCTATCGCTACCGAGGCTAAGGTAGTAAACCGCCTTGCCGAACAGGGCATAAAGAAACGCGACCTTACACGCGAGCAGTTCCTTGAGCATGCTTGGAACTGGACTAACGAGCATGGAGGCATTATCCTAAAACAGCTACGTCGACTTGGCGCAAGTTGTGACTGGGATCGCACAGCTTTTACTATGGACGAAGAGCGTTCGGAGAGCGTGCTCAAGGTATTTGTCGACCTGTACAAGAAGGGTCTCATCTACCGTGGTCTGCGTATGGTAAACTGGGATCCTAAGGCTCAGACTGTGCTTTCTACCGAAGAGGTTATCTATCGTGACGAGAAGAGTCATCTGTTTAACTTGCGCTACTATGTAGCCGATACCGACACAAACCCTGTTGTACCTACAGGTTGCGAGGGCGAGGTTCTGCATCAGGATGCCGATGGTCGCTACTATGCTGTTGTTGCAACTACACGTCCAGAGACAATCATGGGCGATACAGCTATGTGTGTAAACCCTAAGGACCCGAAGAATCAGTGGTTGCGTGGTCATAAGGTTATTGTGCCTTTAGTAAACCGCGTTATTCCTGTTATCGAAGACCGTTATGTAGATATCGAGTTTGGTACAGGATGCTTGAAGGTTACTCCTGCACATGATGTCAACGACTACGCACTTGGCAAGACACATAATCTTGAGACAATCGACATCTTCAACCCAGATGGAACCATATCTGAGGCTGCTGGCATGTACGTAGGTATGGACCGTATGGATGTGCGCAAGCAGATTGCTGAGGACCTTAAGGCAGCTGGCCTTATGGAGAAGATTGAGGACTATGACAACAAGGTGGGCTATTCGGAGCGTAACCAGGATACGGCTGTTGAGCCACGTCTATGTAAGCAATGGTTCCTCTCAATGAAGCACTTTGCTGATATAGCTCTGCCTCCAGTACTTGAAGGCAAGATTAAGTTCCACCCAACTAAATACGTAACAACCTACCGCAACTGGTTGGAGAACATTCAGGACTGGTGTATCTCACGTCAGCTTTGGTGGGGTCATCGCATACCTGCCTACTTCCTCCCAACAGCTGAGGGCGAAGAGGAGAAGTATGTTGTAGCGCTTACTAAGGAAGAGGCTCTTGAGGAAGCCCGCAAGATTAAGGGTTACGAGAACATCACAGCCGATCAGCTTGTTCACGACGAGGACGCTCTCGACACATGGTTCTCTTCATGGCTTTGGCCTATATCTCTGTTCAACGGTATTAACAACCCTGGAAACGAGGAGATTAAGTACTATTACCCAACAAGCGACCTTGTAACTGGTCCAGACATCATCTTCTTCTGGGTAGCACGTATGATTATGGCTGGCGAGGAGTATATGAAGGATGTGCCTTTCCGCAATGTTTACTTCACAGGTATCGTGCGCGACAAACTTGGCCGTAAGATGTCTAAGAGTCTTGGCAACTCGCCCGACCCAATTGGTCTTATCGAGAAATACGGTGCCGACGGTGTGCGCATGGGTATGATGTTATCTGCTCCTGCCGGCAACGATATTCTATTTGACGAGAGCTTGTGTGAACAGGGACGCAACTTCAACAATAAAATATGGAATGCATTCCGCCTTGTTAAGGGATGGCAGGTAGCCGAAGGCGAACAGCCTGAAGCTAATGCTATTGCAGCCAAGTGGTTTGAGGCTAAGCTTAAGCAAACCAATGCCGAGGTTAACGACCTCTTCTCTAAGTATCGTATATCAGAGGCGCTGATGGCTGTATACAAGTTGTTCTGGGATGAGTTCTCAAGCTGGTATCTCGAAATGGTTAAGCCTGCATACGGATCACCTATCGATGCCACAACATACAATCAGACTCTCTCGTTCTTTGAGACTCTATTGAAGATGCTACACCCATTCATGCCATTCATCACAGAGGAGTTGTGGCAGCACATATATGACCGTAATGAGGGCGAATCAATTATGCGTGCCGAACTGAAACTTGATGTTCCTTCTGATGATGACAACGCTGTGGTAAACGATATCGAAAGCGTTAAGCAGATTGTTGGTGGCGTGCGCACCGTGCGCAATCAGAAGAATATTCCTAACAAGGATGCTCTTGTGCTTCAGGTTGTAGGTCAGAACAATTTCGAGGCTTACGCTTCTGTCATCAGCAAAATGGCTAATCTTTCTGCCATTAATGTAGTGGCCGAGAAGGACGCTACTGCTTCTGCCTTCATGGTAGGAACAGACGAGTTTGCTGTACCTCTTGGCGATATGATTGACGTTGAGGCTGAGATTGCCAAGCAGGAGGCTCAGCTCAAGCACCTTGAAGGATTCCTTGCAGGCGTTAAGAAGAAGCTGTCTAACGAGAAGTTTGTAGCTCATGCTCCTGAGGCTGTTGTAGCCATGGAGCGCAAAAAGCAGAGCGACTCTGAGGAGAAGATTGCAGCGCTGAAGGAATCGCTGGCAGCGTTGAGAAATAAATAATATAAAAGGGTGTATCAAAATAGGAGTTATAGGAAGTTGGGCTATGCCCAACTACCTTTAACTTCTCTTTTGACACCCTCTTCTTTTTAAAACCCTTTCTTTATATGCTTAAACATTTCTTCCTAATACTTTTCGCCATCATCGTCCTTGCATCGTGTGGCGGTAACGACGATCCAGTAAATCCGGTAAAACCATTTGTGCCTACCAAGACTAAGAACACCTTGTTTGTATTTATGCCATATACAGCCAACAACAATGGCGGCAATAGTCTGTACTATAGCTTGAAGGGAAACATTGAAGACATGGAGCGAGCTATTGAACAAGAGAAAGGACTTGGCAACTCGCAGCTTATTGTCTTCATATCTGAGAACATCAAGACAAGCCACCTTATATATATAGGCTATAACAAAAACAAAGGCAAATGCCAACGCGACACCCTAAAGACATACACCGACTACGACTATACAATACCCGACGGCATAACATCTTTGCTTACCAGCATTAAGCAAATGGCACCTGCCGACAACTACTCTATGATTATTGGTTGCCACGGAGAGGGATGGATGCCTAAACCTAAAAGCACTCAAACACGCTACTTTGGTGGTACAGCCATACCTATAGATATATCCAACTTTAACGAAGGTATAAAGAATGCTGGAATGAAGATGAACTTCATACTGTTCGACGACTGCTATATGTCGGGAATAGAAGTGGCTTACCAACTGAGAGAATCATCCAACTATCTCATTGCTTCCACAAGCGAGATGATGGGATATGGTATGCCATATCACCTTATATTGAAGTATATGCTTGCCGACAATCCCAACTACGAAGCGCTATGCGAAGACTTCACTAAATTCTATATCACATATAAAAGCGGAATCCAACCTATGCCATATGGCACTATTGCCGTGACCGATTTGAGCCAAACAGAAACGATGGCTACATTTATGAAAACGGTCAACAACACACACACCTTCGACATAGACAAGATAGACGATGTACAAGACCTCGATGTGGAACACTTCGACCCTACCGTTTACTTCGACTTCGGTAGTTATCTGCGTGTTTTGTGCGGCAATGATGCCAACACTTATGCAGAAGGTACAAAGTTGCTTGATAAGCTTGTGCCGTATAAAGGTACAACGGGCATGATATACTCAGGGGCAGGAAATAAATCACTGAAGCTTAAGGAATACTCTGGTCTTACCATATCCGACCCTTCGATTAATTCAAGTGCCATTAAGACAAAGAAGCAAACAGCTTGGTGGAACGCCACGCATTAAGCCTAAACGCGCCTCAACTTGGTTGAAATGTCTTAAGGATTGGTAAACAATTACGCTTTTAAGTAATTTAAACATAAAAGATGCGCTATGGATTTTTTTTGTCTAAAGTAAAGTCGTATCTTTGCATCGTAGTTTTTTCTCATTAATTAGCTATCTGGGTCTCAGCTCTTCGTGATGAAGGGTTGGGACATTTTTTTTAATTTAATTGCCAGTTAATATCTAATAATTCGAAACTAATATCTAACAACATACGTTAAAATCGATATTCCACAAACAGTTTTTGTGTGTATCCGCAACCAACAAATGGGCATTTAAAGTATCTTTGCCAATAGAAAATCTAAAACATTAGATAAACCCCTCAATCATATATAAACATGAAAGATTTCAATACATTAACACGTGCCGAGATGCAGATAATGAATATTCTGTGGGATAAAGGTTGTGGTATGACAACGCACGAGATAATAGACGTTTATCCCGAACCACGTCCCGCCTACTCCACTATCGCCACATTTATGAAAATTCTTACGCACAAGAAGTACGTAACATCTTATAAACGCGATGGTGGAGGCAAGACATACGTGTTTTCGCCTTTAATAACAAGAGCCGAATACACACGTCATGCTATGAAGGAAGTAAAGAAATCGTTCTTTGGCGGCAGTCTTCACTCGCTCATTTCGTTCTTTGTGAAAGAAGAGAATATCTCGGACGAGGAACTGGAGGAGATACTAAGTCTGATAGACAAAGGAACGGAGAAAAGAGACAATTCAAAAACAGAAGAACTATGATTCTACCTTATATTATAAAATCAGCCTTGGTATTGGCTATGCTATACGTTTGCATCATGCCATTGCTTGAGAAGGAGACATTTCATCGGCTCAACCGAATAATCATACTTGGATGTCTGATCCTTTCATTTTTTGTTCCGTTTATTCACTTCACGGGCGGCACAAATCCAACAGTAAATATGCTTCGCCAAGCAGTACAACTACCAGAAATAATGATAGACGGCAATGGAAGCGAACAGTCGATATGGAATTTGGCTGACATCATGATCTGTATATATATAATAGGTGTCGTGGCTATATTCACAATGACAGTGGTTCAAACAGCCTCTCTGATACTGCGTTTGCGCAAATGCGAGCAGATCGCCGACAATAGAGGCAACACCATAGTTCTTACCGATTATACAATAAGTCCGTTCTGCTTCTTCCACTACATAGTGATGAGCCGCGACGACTATGCCAACAACCGTGGGTTCATACTCACACATGAACAGGAGCACATACGCTTAAGGCACTACATTGACCTCATCATTCTTCAAGTAGCCACTATCATACAGTGGTTCAATCCTTTCGTGTGGCTGATAGGCAAGAATCTGAAAGCCATACACGAGTTTGAGGTGGATGAGGCAGTATTAAACAAAGGCATTGATGCAACACAATATCAACAATTTCTTGTAATAAAGGCGGTTGGCAATCGTCTGCAGCCCTTTGCCAACAACCTTAACAAAGAGTCACTAAAACGAAGAATCATTATGATGAACCAGAAAAAATCAAACAGATGGATGATGCTCAAGGCATTGTTCGTTATCCCAGTGGCAACACTGGCAGTAAGCGTATTTGCCAACACTTCAGACATGAGCAGTATGGCAAAAGCAGCAAACACCACAGCAAACAGCATATCAACAAACAATATGCAGACAAAACAGTCTGACATTAAATCCTCTGACAAAGTTGAGGTGATGCCAGAATTTAAGGGCGGAAACAAAGCAATGATGGAATTTCTTATGATGAATATGAAATATCCAGAGTCTGCTGTCAAAGCCAAGCAGCAAGGCAAAGCAGTTGTAGGATTTGTTGTTGGAAAAGACGGAACAGTTAGCGACGTCTACATTGAAAAGTCAACCGGATATGATGTGCTTGACAACGAGGCTATGCGTGTGGTTAAGTCTATGCCAGCATGGGAACCAGGCAAGCAAAAGGGCAAGCCCGTTGATGTGAAGTACTTTGTGCCGATAACCTTCAGACAAAAATAATTGAGAAAAGGGAATGTAAGAATACTGTTGCTGTATTTTTACATTCCCTTTTTTGTGTATTAACACTTAAACCTTTCTCAACTTCAAGTCAGCAAGCAGAACAGCCAATTCTTTTTCTTCTTTTGCTGCATTCTTTGATTTCCATGCCACAATAAAGCGTACGCTTGCCGATGCAACATTATAACCCTTAGTCTCCCATTTGGCAAGTTTGTCTATCATGCCTTGTGAGAGTCGGGCTATGGCTTTGCCTGTTGGAGCACAACACAGATATGGAGCTTTATAAGTAAGTTCGTCACCACTACGCAAGGCAAGAACTTCCTGTTTGCTATATTTGAAATAATCAAGATATACATCCTTGTGCGAGAGTTGCAGCACAATTTCCTCCGGCACAGCGTATTGATGAGAATCCATGATGCGCTGACAATTATGTATACTGTCGAATACGTCACCATTGGTATGGATATACAGATTATGCTTAGCTCGGGTTATTCCTACGTAATATCTACGCAGTAGATCGTCAGTGTGATTGAATTTATCGGATATCAGCATATACACATTGTCAAACTCACGACCTTTCGACTTATGGACTGTAGATACCACCACTTCGGCATCTGAAACATCACAGAAATCCTCCACCGACGACTCAAATACAAACTCTCGCAAGTCGCTATAGTATTTGGCACGGTTAGTCTGCTCGAACATCTCCACGCAGCGACGCACGTATTGCAGACTCTTGCTCATAGCATACTTGCTGAAAGTCTTCTGCTTCGCCTCCTCCCATGCCTCATCAGCGATGAGTGGTGACTGCTTTCTGCTGTCAACACACTTCATAAAATAACGCATCTCCATCAGATTGGAAAACCGCAATCCTTCCAACGACTGTATCAGCTTGGCTTTTACACCGCGACCGTTCAGCAACGCAAGCATAACAACCGCTTCCTCGTTGGTCTGCGTCAGTATGCACGTAGTTCCATTGCCACGCTTCATTATGTCGTCGGCAACGGGCAGAAACATGTATTTGGAGATATGACGTGTTATTCTTACCTCACCATCATCATCACTCATCGACAAAATCTGGGCTGTCTTAAGTCTATACCTTACCGACTTGACAAAATCGTTTGCTGCTCCAACAACAAGGCGTGAGCTGCGATAGTTCTCAGTCATCTCAATGAAACGTCCACCCGGTTCCTTACTCAACTGAAACATAAACTTCGAGTCTGAACCACGAAACTCATAAATATTCTGGTCGTCATCGCCAACCGCAATGACTCGCATATCCTCATTGACCGACATAAGAGCCGAAACCAAAGCATAGTCGTCACCGTCCATATCCTGTGCCTCGTCAATCACAAGCACCGTCTTGCCGATGTGGTTTTGCTCCACTTCACCATTGTTTATCATCTCGGCAGCCTTTGCCTCAACGCCACTCACATCATCAAGATTGCCTATACGCCCGAGCAAGTCGAAGCAATAAGAATGGAATGTCTTTATCTCAACAAAGTGGGCGGCATTGCCAATAAGCTGCATCAGTCTCTGCTTGAACTCAGTAGCAGCGGCACGCGAGAATGTAAGCATAAGCAGCTGCTCATGCTTCACATCTTCAAGCAAGAGCAACGACGCAAGCTTATGCACCAGAACGCGTGTCTTACCACTGCCTGGACCTGCCGCCACTACAATACAACGCGACTCACGGTCCTCTATAATCTCTTTCTGTCGAGCCGACAACTGTCCGAAAAGCTCGCGGTATTTGGCAGGAGTAACGTTGCGGTTGATTTCATTCACACGATTGCCCTTAAAATACTTGCCGATGAACTGGCGATAGTCCATCTGAAAATAGTCGTGCACATATTGTAGGGCAGCGTCATAGTCGCTGACCATCAGATTAGCATATTCGCCCACTATATGTATCTGCTGAATCTTCTGCTTGTAGAATTCATTGAGCGTACGATAGTCGTCCTGCTTATAGCGCAAGCGATTGTCCTTCAGTCTGCGAATGTCCATAGCATTATAGAGCACAAGAAATCCACCTTCGAGCTTCAACGCTCCTATCTTAGAAAGGTAGAGCAATGATTCCTCCACATCTTCCAACTGCAAATCTGTAGAATCGAAGAAGAGCAATTGTCCATCCGTCTTAATGTCATTAAGCAATTCTACTACCGAAAACTGTACAGCCCCACTCTTCTTTGTCTCATCGTCCATACTCTCAGCCATACGGTAGAGCCAGTCCACGACAAAACGGCAGATGTTCAGACGCTTTTCAAATCGCTTTAAGGTTGATTCCATATCCGACTGCCGTCTTACCACAATATTGCGCGACACATCTTCCTTCTTGCGAGTGTAACCTTTCACGGCAAGAAAGTAAAGCAACGTTCGGATGTTCTTCTCCGTAGACTTGTCCAATCCATCGCGCACAGCATTGTCGTTAAGCTGCTTATAAGATATGCGCAGCGATTCGTCAGGAATATGCTTTATTATGTATTCCTCAAGTTGAGCAAAATACTCAAGCAAGTTTTTAGCCTTGCGTTCCGAACCTACATCCTGCATATAAGCCGAAATGTCCTTACTGTCGGCAAGTATTCCCTCCTGACGCATACGCTCTACAGCAGATACAATCTCTCTCTTGTTCATTCCAAGAATATCTGCAAGATAGTCTATACGCGACTCTGCCTCAGAGTCCAGTGCCTTTGAGATATGCTTCTGCGAAATCAACGACTTTATTATGCGCACAGCCTTCTCCACCTCGTCCTTCTCGAACAGCGACGAAGCGGTGATGCGACGACGTGCCTCATCCATGTTCTTAACAGTAATACCCGTGGCATAAACATGCGGCACATTGTTGCCACGCTCTATATAACCGCTCTGCTCAAGCGCCGAAAGAGCAGTACGCACACGAGTCTCTATGTCCGATATAGAGTCGTCCCAACCTGCCTGTCGGGCAATTTCGAGCGCCGAACAACACACACGTTGACGCTGGCGTGTAAAGCTCTTTACGGCTTGCCACACCTGCTGTATCTCACTAAGACTGAGTTTCGTCTGATTGAGCAGAATGAAATGCTTGTCAAGGTCGTTATCGCTGTATAGCACAAAGCATTGTGCCGTGAGATTTGGGTCACGTCCAGCACGTCCAGCCTCCTGTACGTAGTTCTCAAGCGAGTCTGAAATGTCGTAGTGGACAACAAGACCTACATCGCTCTTGTCTACACCCATGCCGAAAGCCGATGTCGCCACGATAATATCCACCCTACCCGACATAAACTCATCCTGATTTTTTATCTTCTCGTCAGAATCCATCTTGCCGTTGAACGGCAGAGCCTTCATTCCGTCGCGAGTGAGCTTCGAAGCGAGTTCGTGTGTGCGCTTCGTGCGCGACACATATACAATAGTCGGGCATGATGCCATCCGCACAAGTTCTCGAAGTTGCGCATACTTGTCGTCATCAGTATCGACGTGTATCACCTTATAACGCAGATTCTTTCTTGAAGCCGACGAGGCAAACAATTGCAGGTCGATACCAAGCCAATGCTTGAAGTAATCACATATATCTTGAACCACTTTCTGCTTTGCCGTCGCCGTGAAACACGACACTGGTATGCGTATGTCGACACCTTTACGCTCTTGGTATTCCTTGATAAACTTGCCAATATACAGATAGTCAACACGAAAATCCTGTCCCCAAGCCGAGAAGCAATGTGCCTCGTCAATGACAAACCTCACCACATGACGAGCCATGAGTATCTTCTCTATGGTCTTCGAGCGAAGCATCTCGAGGGATATATACAACAACGAAGCATCACCGCTCTGCACACGCTCTATAGCAAGCGAGCGTGATATAGGGTCGAGCAATCCGTTGATGGTCACCGCGTCTGTTATGCCACGGTCGGCAAGATTGTCTACCTGGTCCTTCATGAGCGACTGCAATGGAGATATTACTACTGTCAATCCATGTACACTACCTCCTTCAATCAAAGCAGGCAATTGGAATGTAAGCGATTTGCCTCCACCTGTTGGAAATATCGCCAACAATGATTTGCCGTCAATAGCAGCACATGCGGCATTTTCCTGCAAAGGCTCGCCATCATAAGTACGAAACGAGTCGTATCCGAAGAAGCGCTTCAAGTTATAGCGGGCGTCAAGCTGTCGGTTACAGTATTCACATCCAACAGCACAACGTGTATGCCGAAGCTGGCGTATAACGTACTCCACCTCAGGATAATTGTACAACACCCAAGCAGGAGTTACCGATCGTTGGTCGGTAGTGTCAATTAAAGCTAAGGCGTATGCCAACGCACAAGGATATTTTACTGCTAATGTCTTAATATCGGCATTAGCACAAATCTTGCCGTAAAATTCAGCCTGTATCAGTTCTACTAAAGAATCATTGGCATTGCTCTCTGCCCCTACCATCTGCATAAAACCGTCAAACTCTTCTATTCCAATGAGCAATGAGGCATAGATATGCTGCCTCCTTTCAGACAAACTACGCCAATGGGCTATTTCATCAAATAGTAGTTCGCGTGCCTTCTCACAATCGTTGACAGGATTGTTTATCTCGTCGCTCATCAGTTTGTCGTCCTTCACAAGTCGATGATAGGGTCGTTCGGGAAATAACAAGGGCGACATATACAGAGTGTCAACAAGTGCCCATCGCTGCCTCTTATCGCCAAACAGAAATTTTGCGTCATGATGCACAATGTTATGACCACACACAAAATCTATATCAGACAAGAAATCTAGCAAGTCAGCCTTGGAATTCCTGTGAAAAGTAGCCTCATCATGGCGCAACGCTCCAATGTCTTGAATCTTATGATTCTTTACGCCAACCTCCACGTCCACAAAGGCATAGCTGTCGGCATCACGTGTAAAGGACGTGATGTCGTTGTCGGCAGAGTGTGAAGCAGCACCTATATTTATTGTATCTAAGATTCTATTCCAAAGTGACATAATAGTGGTAAAGGTTCATATTAATAGAATAATATATATGATACAAAATTAATAAATAATATTGAACATAATAACATTCTTGTAGAAAAGTCACAAAATATGTATACCTTTGTCTCCTGCAATGGACAAGATGACACGTGAGCAACGCCATCGCTGTATGGCGTCTATACACAGCAAGGATACAAAGCCGGAGTTGATAGTGCGGCACTACTTGTTCGGCCGAGGATTTCGCTATCGGCTGAACCATCCCCGCCTGCCCGGTCGTCCCGACATTGTAATGCGCAAGTATCGCACAGTGGTGTTTGTCAACGGCTGCTTCTGGCATGGACATGAGGGTTGCCAGTACTACCGATTGCCCAAGACCAACACCGACTTCTGGCATGCTAAGATAGAACGCAACCGCGAGCGTGACCGAAAGGAACAAAAACGGCTTGCCGAAATGGGATGGCACTGCATCACGATATGGGAGTGCCAACTAAAGCCTGCTATACGGCAGCAGACATTGGAGTCGCTGGCTTTCACACTCAACCATATATTCCTTAACGACCACACTACACACCGCTACCAACTGCCTGAGGAAGAGAGCAGCATGGCGGCGGAACCCCATAATATTCCTTGACAAAGAATAAACCTATAAAATGAAATGAAACAAGGAAGAAAACGATCCTATTACTTTTTGTGTGAGCATAATGGCTATGATAATAATGGCTATACCGATCCGAATGATCTGCCTACAGACGGATGCGGTAACAGCAAATGGTAAAAAACAACAGCTATATGGAAAACATCGAAGTAATGGTGATTCTATTCATCATTGTTGTGCTGGGCTATACCTTGTGCAAGCTTGGCTACATGGGCGACCGATTCGACCAGAAGTTATCATCAATAGTTATTGACATCACGTGTCCGGCATTGATTCTGTCGTCGGTAATGGGTAAGGAATTGCCCGACCGCACATTAATCTTACCTCTACTCGGAGTAGGTTTTCTTACCTAATTTCTGTCTAAGTGACATCCTAAAAAATAGGCACATGGTGTTAATATCGAAATATACATTACATAAATCCCAAACGAATGATACCAAACCCCAAAACACTGCCATTATCCCACATTTTTGTACTATATCCTGCATGGGAACCATGCAAACAAGATGGCAAACCTGTAGTTATGTTATAATATTAAGAAAAAAGCGAAGCCATTGCCAACGCTGAATACAGCATCGACATGACTTCGCTTATAACTAACTTATTTGTTAAAACTATCTACTTACAATATCATTTCCTCTTACTCTAATGTCAGCACGTGGCTTGTGCCATCCTGTGCTGTAAATACGTTCAATCCAACCTTCATCAAATAGTCGCCACTATACTGCTTGCCGTTGCACTCAAGTTCAGAAGCCTTGCCTGGCATAAGGTTGGTTTCCTTTATAGTATACATCTTGTTGGCGTCCAAGCCCTGAAGCTTCACGTTAAGCTGTGGTTCTTTGTAGCGAGGATGCAAGTCGTAGGCAAAGAGTACGGCACGCTGCTTGTCCTTGCTTACATAGTTGATGGCGCAGTGGCTACCCTCGTATGGAGAAACCAAGCGATACTGGTCGCCCTCAAGAATCATCGGCTTCATGTCGTTGTAGTTCTTTACAGCCTGCTGCACAAACTTATAATCGTCGGCCGAGAGCGACTTGAGGTCGATATCGAAGCCAAGCTTGCATGAGCTGCATACATCGGTGCGGAACTTAACTGATGTGTTCTTGTTCCAGTTGGTTACATGCGAGCCCATTGTCTTAGCCGGGAAGAACTTAGACAGACTCCACTGTATGTAGATGCGCTCGTATGGGTCGGTATCGTCAGAACACCAGAACTCGGTAAAGTACTTCAACATCTCATAGTCCATTCTGCCACCACCGCCTGAGCAAAGCATCATCGGGAGCTTAGGATACTTGTTGTGTATACGTGTGAGCACATTGTAGATGCCACGCACATGATCGATGTAGAAGTTGCCCTGATTCTGCTTGTGGTAAGGCGAGTAGATATTGGTAATGACGCTATTGCAGTCCCACTTGAAGTAAGCAACGTCCGGATTCTCGGTCATAATGCGGTCGACAATGCCAAACACATAATCCTGAACCTTAGGGTTAGAGATATCGAGCACCAACTGGTTGCGATAATAATATGTCTCGCGCTGTGGCTGCATAATAACCCAGTCGGGATGCTTCTCGAAGAGTTCGCTCTTTGGATTAACCATCTCCGGCTCAATCCAGATACCAAACTTCACTCCTGCCTTCTTGGCATCTCTTACCAATCCTGGTATACCCTCAGGCAACTTGCTCTTGGTGGCATCCCAATCGCCAAGACCAGCATGGTCGTCCTTACGAGGATACTTATTGGCAAACCATCCGTCATCGAGCAAGAACATATCCACACCAAGATCCTTTGCATCCTTCATCAATTCGGCAAGACTCTTCTGGTCGAAGTCGAAGCCAGTGTTCTCCCAGTTGTTCAAGAGAGTTAGTCGGTCGTCCATACCCATGTTCACCTGATACTGTCGAGCCCAGTTGTGCAGGTTGCGCGAAGCTTCGCCCATACCATTGTCGCTCATAGCGAATATAAACTCTGGAGTAGTGAATACCTCGCCAGCCTTAAGCTTATAGTCGGAAGCATAAGGATTGATGGCTGGTATAACGCGTAAGGCTCCCACGTTGTCCACCTCGAAAGTAAAGCGGAAATTGCCAGGCCATCCTATTGTGCCAAGCATCACCTTGCCTTCATTCTCCTTGGCAGGTTCGTCAAAGCCAAGCTCGAAGAAAGGCTCAGCCTGCATGGCTGCACGTGTTCCAAGCTTTGTATCTATAATCTTCTTGCCCGTGCTCAGCTGTGTGGTCTCTGGCTGTCCCTCCTTAGCCCAGTCGCTATGATAGTTGGTAAGGAAGTACTTGTTGGCCTTGAAGTAGAGCATTGTAGAGCTATAGCGCCATAGTGTGATGGGGGCCTTCTCCTTATGCGATATCTCGCTCCATGCCTTGATGACGTTCTCCTTGGCATAAGCTACATAATGAAGCTTCACTGTCAATGGATAAACCTTGTCCTTAAGCGTTATTATGGTCTCGGTGCCACCCTTCACAGCCTTCTGCTCAGATGACTGATAATATAAATAGGTGGTCATGTTGCCGTCGGCATGAGTTACGGCTACAGCAGGCTCAAAGAAATCCTCGGCTCCAGATGTGGCATACACTTCGTGTCCACGCTGGCAAACAGCTCCATCTGATGCCGCATAAACATCCCACTTCAGGTTGTTGTAATCGGCAGGATTCAAGAATTTGTCGCCAAGATAAACCTGGTAAAGGCGACCCTTAGGCGATACTTTCATCACAAGGTCGGTCTTATCGGTCGACACACGGATGATGTCTTGAGCGAATGTCATAACAGATGTCATACACATCGCCGCAATTAGAATAATAGACTTTTTCATAGTCATTTGGTTTTTAATATTGATTGTTAAATAATTATGTTATAAACCTTTATCTAAATTAGAACTTGATGCCTGCGCTGAACTCCACAGTGAACGGACGCATATAGCTGCCGCTCATATACTTGCCTGCATACTTGCCTGCCTCTTCCTTGGTGATAAGCTCCGAACCGCTGATTGTTCCCTTGGCACCCTTCTCGTTGAAGATATTAACTACACTCATGCCAAGGCTTAGCTTCTTGTTGACATTCCAGTTGATGCCGCCAAAGGTCTCCCAGTGGCCGTTGAAGTAGAGAGCCTCCTGAAGGTTGGCATAGGTCTTGCCAAAGTAGCGGAAGCTGAGCCATGCGTTGAGGTTCTTGGTGATGTCGTACTTAGGGTCAAGCTCGATGAGCACCTGCGGAATCTCCTTAACAATCATATTGTTGGCATTGACGCCCATTGTCTGGCCATCGCTGAACGTTACACTTGCGTTATAGTTCTTATACACCGGCTTCTGATAGGTAAAGAGGGCATGCATGTGGAAGTTCTTTATAGGATTAATCTCGGCAGAAGTTGTCCAACCCAAGGTCTGGATGTTGTAGATAAGCAATACTGTCTTGCCCTCCGATGTGCCAGGCTTGGTAAGGTTCTGCTGGTCGATATTGTTCGACTTCGAGATGTATGTCACCATAGACGAGAGGTCGAGCCAATTGTTCTTATAGAAGATACCGCCACGAACCAATGGTATGGTTACACGCTTGTACTGCTCTTCGGTAGGACCTGTTCCAGCATACTCGCTGATGCGTGGAAAGCGTGTGGCTATAGTGGCGTCGGCTGTAAGACCAAACTGTTTGGTAACGTTATACGTCATCTGCAAAGTGGCTGCATAGTTCAGCTTGTTCTTGGTTACATTTGCTGGTGCTATATTATGCTCAACAGCAACAATCGAGCCATCCTCTGCTCTTGAGTAGGTGTTGTAGTTGCCAAGATGGAAGCCGTTGAAGCGCGAGGCAGAAATTTGGTCGGCTGCCATGCGATAATACTCCAAACGTCCGCCGTAGAACACCTTAAACTTAGGCGACACTTTCCACTCGTCGGTAAAGTATACCGCAAGCTTATTCTCCGAACCCTTGGTATATTCAGGACTTAGCTCGTTATATCCAAATGTTTCCGAACGTTTGGCAGTAAGGGTAGGATCAAGCGGATTGACATACATCTGACTCAATGTACGTGGATAAGCCTCAACAGTGCCAGCCCACTGGAATGATGACGAATAGTAGTTAAGGTGGTAGTACCACTCGTTCAAGCCTATCATCAGCTTGTGGTTGCCCAGCTGCTTGCTAAGCTCTGTAGTCAAGAGAGCATTGCTAACCTTGCCTACATGCAACCATGTGCGTCTACCCTCAATCAGTCCGCTGTAAGCTGAGCCGTCTGAAAGTTGATAGCCGTCGGCCTCAGTAACCTCAGAGATTGTGCTACCTCCATAGTCTACATAGTTGGCACGAGGAGCGTTCATATATTTGGCATTAAGCTTCCACAACCAACCATTGTCAAACTGATACTGGCTGATAAGAGCCACCTCGTTGGCACGATTGTCGTTGCCATCGGTCATATTCCACGTCTCCATCTTGCCCGTCTTAGTATTGAGATACTTAAACGAGCCTTGACGCTGTACGTACGAGTCCAAGCCTGGGTCAAAGCCGGCAAGCTTCTTTATGCTGCCATCGCCGACATAGATAAACGGCGCCGCATTGGCAAAGTTGCCGGGATTCTTGCTGTTGGAATACTTGTATAATAAGGAGATGCGTCCCTTGCCATCACCAAGGATACGTGTCAAGCCGAGATGATAAATCTGTGTGCGGTCGGCATAATCGGTAAAACGCAGCTTGAAGCTACCCGGATCGAAGTTCTGATACATACCGGCGGTATACAACCATTTGTCGCCAATGCCGCCAGAAAGGTTCAGGTCGAAGTTCTGCATTCCAAAATGGTTTGCCTTATAGTTGAGCTTTCCGCTAAACTCCTTTTGTCCCAACTCGCTAAAAGCCGATACAGCATAAGCAATGTTACCAGTATTTATGGCACTCTCCGACGGTGTCATGAGGTCGGTACCCTTGAGCGAAGCATCACTACGCCAATGAGCAGAGAGCTTATGCACCGACGAAGAGTAAACCGCTGGTAGTCCATTCTCATATACGGTGACGTCTTCACTCGGTAGTCCTATCTGAATCTCGCGTGGCTTATTTGCATCAGCAGCATTGAGCATAACATTTCGCTCCTCTTTCTTGGGCTGCTCCGAATCATTTGTTGAATTGTTTTCTGTATGCGTTTGTGCATACATACCCGTAGAGGCAGAAGCCAAAAGGGCAAATGAAAAAGTTTTGAGTTTTAGGTTCATAATCGTTATGTTTTGTTTTCGGTTGCAAAGTTAGTTGCTATATCGGCAGAATGTATGTGTGCGTAAACTGGAAGTAAACGAAACAAAAGAAACAAAAGCGCATAAACCACTAAGTATCAGAGTCTTTTAAAGTTTATACTTTTTTATTAAAGTAGATGGTTTTATCTCAATAATAATTAGTAAATTTGCAGCATAAACCCTTAAACCAATCGTTATGCGGCTGATATTATACATACTTTTCATCCTTATGCCAATGCAAATGATGGCAAAATCGACCTTGGCTACAACAGATATTGTAGACGAGCAGCACCTTCTGAAGCTTCTCGACGAGTACATAGATAGACGCGAGCTATATACCGAACAAAAGGAAGAGAAGATTAAACAACTGAAGATAAAACTGCGAATGGCTCACAACAATGCCAAACGCTTATCTATTCTCGACGCTATATACCGCGAATACTATACCTATAATTACGATTCGGCCATGGTATATGCCAATCGCGGACTTGCTCTCGCTCTGACCGACAACAACACCTACTTTGCAACACTAAACCGTATAAACCGAGCAGCCGTACTATCTACCGGCGGACTCTATAGTCAAGCCGAAACCTTGCTAAGTGAAATTGGAGAGAAAAATGTACCACAACAACTCAAACAATACTATTACTATACCACAACTTGGCTATATAATTATTGGGAATCATTCTGCGACAAGTCAGAGTTTAAAAACCATTACCGCCAAAAGAAACTGCAATTTCTACGGCTAACGGTCAATACCACACACAGCAACTACGTTGGGCTGTATGCCTATCTTAGTGGTGAGCTCGCTTATCTCGAAAACCCATTAGGCAAGGACGTGCTGCGCCATTACACTATAGCCATCAACAATAGTCCGGTAAACAGCCGCGTACATGCATCTGCCGCTTACTGCATAGCACGCTACAACCGCGAACTGGGAAATATGCAACTCTACGAAAAATACATTGTAGAAGCTGCTATATCAGATATTGTTTGCCCACTGAAAGAGAATCTCGCCTTGCAAGAATTATCAACCTATCTATATAAGAAAAATCCTAAATATGCCAACTACGCAGCACGATACATATACATATCTATGGAAGATGCACAATTCTACAACAATCGCTTACGAATGCTCGAAATATCAAACATTCTGCCTATTATAGCTAATGCCAATCAAGAGGCATTGGCACATAAGGAGCGTATTGTGCGTGGTGTGCTTGCCGTGGTAAGTTTCCTATCGCTCGTGTTGTTTGCAATGGCAATATTCGGCTATAAGCAGAACAAATGGCTGGCACGAAGCCGACGCGAGGTTAAGAGCCAGAACCTTAAGCTTACCGAGTTGAACGAGAAACTGATAGCTACAAACCATCGCCGCGAGACATATATGCGATTGTTTATGGACATCAGTGCCGTGTATATACGCAAACTTATTGAATATCGCAAACTTGTAGGGCGCAAGATTAAAGCCAACCAAACTGCCGACTTGCTTAAAACCATCAACAGCTACAAGCTTGCCGAGGAAGAAGCCACAACATTCTATACACGTTTCGACCGAGCATTTATTGAACTATACCCAAGTTTTGTGGAAGAACTCAACAGCCTGCTTCTGCCTAATGTTCAAATCGAACAGCCTTCTCCTAACAGTCTGACTACCGAAGTGCGCATTTATGCTCTAATGCGACTCGGAGTGACCGACAGTCAGGAGATAGCCACGCTATTGTTCTATTCCACCCAAACCATTTACAATTATAAGTCGGCAATGCGTACACGCGCAATAAACCGCGAAACATTCGACGAAGACATAAATAGATTATGCCATGTAGGATGATAATCCAAAAATACTTGAAATTGCGAATATTCAAATGCAAAATACAGCACAAAAATTGATGTGTTATTACCGAAAAAAGCACCAAACAGTTGGGGACATTCAAAAATAATTGCTAAATTTGCAAATTATGGAAGATAGAGTATTGCGCGAATTGCCTCCGCTGCTCGACAGCGACTTCATGTATGTGGCGGACCGGCGAAAGAAAGAATTCACCTACCCAATACACAAGCATGAAGTCTTTGAGCTTAACTATGTGGAGGAAAGTATTCCAAGCACATTACTCTTCCGGCATTGGCCATAATGATGCTGTCAAGTATTGCTAATGCCGAAAATATCAGTATCGACAACTCTCCCCTCTCGTTCGAGGGCAAACCATTCTCGGGCGAATATCTCATGCAGAATGGCTTGGAGATACCTTATGGAAACAACGCACCATTGGGCAAGGCCAACGAATGGGCAAGCCGCGTACTGCTGATTGAAGTAGCAGTAGTAATTGGTCTATTAGTTGAAATTCTCAATATTTCTTATATTCTGCAAGTGCCTTTTCCATTGCCTTGCGTCCATATTCTATTATTTCGCTGCCACGCTCAAAGTCCATCAGTCCGAAGGCATCAGTAGGAATGTCTACGCAGATGTCGGGCGGCGTAAGGGCTATAGCCATCTGTGCATTGGTCTCCACAGCCACCTGAGCTACACGCATAGCCATATTCAGATAGTTCTCCGACAACTGGAAGTTGAGCTTCGGCACGCGCTGCCTTATCCACTTAGACACACGCCCCTGCGGCTTTTGTGGTTTCGGCCGCTGCTGCAAATAACCCGACTTCGTTCCACTGTCAGGTGCGCAGGCATTGACAGCCACAAGCATATCGCCCTTACGGCGTTCAACCCTATTGAGTGGAAGAGTGTTGTGCAGACTGCCATCAACAAGCACTTCGCTACCTATGCGCACTGGCGAGAACACTCCTGGAATGGATATCGACGCACGCACAGCCTCGCTGAGCGAACCTTCGCGAAACACATGCTCACGACCAGACACAAGATCGGATGCAACACAGCAGAATGGTAGCGGCAAGTCCTCAATACGCACACCCTGCGTCATACGGTCGAACAATTGACTGAGATTGTCGGCAGTGGCTATATGGTCGAGGCCAAGCGACACATCAAGCAGCGACAATATCTGGCGCCTATCTGCCGACAACACAGTCGACTTAAGCTCATCAAGCTTGCCCGCTGCAAACAGTCCGCCCACAAGCGCCCCCATCGACGTGCCGGCTACCGAAGTAATGTTGTAGCCCCGCTCCTGCAAAACCTCTATCACACCTATATGAGCAAAACCACGTGCTCCGCCACCACCCAGCACCAAGGCTATATCACGACTTTGGCGGCATGGCAAAAACTTATTTATATATTGCAAAAATCTTTTCATTTGTTGCAAATATAATAAATCAATGCCATACCGCCAAAAAAGATTTGTATTTTTATGGCTTTACGAGTATGCCTATTAGCGCGCCATAAAATACCTGAATCAGCAAACAGCGAACCTTGTATTACTACTGTTTTGTCCCAATTGTCAATGGCAACAGGGGTGTCGAGCGGTGTGGCTTAGGTAGTATAATAATTGATTGTAGTAGTTAGAAAAATCCCCGTCACTTGTGCAAGTGGCGGGGATTACATGTTTTTTCCCCCTTAGTTCTTTTTTTTACAAATCTTTGTCAAAAATTTAAAACGCTTAATCATTCTTTATACGTAAATTTGCAGCGTGATACTAATAACTAAGAATTATACAACTTAAACCTAAAGACAAATATCTCTATGACTACAGCTATTATCTTTTTACAATTGGCCATTGTAGTGGCCCTAATCTTTAAAGGTGCCCGAGTAGGTGGCATCGGACTCGGTATTTATGGTATGGTAGGCGTATTTATACTTGTCACCTACTTTGGTCCGCTTACGGCGTGGGCTATCTTATAATCCAATTCATGTAATACTAAAGATGAAAACTAATTACATTAAAATAGCATTGGCATTATTGACCGCAATGCCAATGCACACTATGGCACAAGGCACCAACAACGGACTTGGCGACGACGACATAGATATAAAGTCGCTATACGAGATGGTGACAAAACACGAACAGAAAAGCAAGGCCTTAAAGCTGTACTTCAACTATGGTATGAGCAACCAAACTATGTACGACTCGCGCAACGGAGAATGGAACTCGCATATGGTCAACCGTTACCTTAAGGTGGAGATGATAGGTTGGCTTACCGATAAGTTGTACTACCGTTTTCGCCAACGCCTTAACAAGTCGCACGAGGCACAAAGCGAGGACGGATTTGCCAAGGCTACCGACTATATGATGGTGGGATGGAAGTTTAACGACCATTGGTCTGTTCAGGGAGGCAAGAAGTGTCAGGCATTAGGATCATTCGAATTTGACGAGAATCCATTGTTTATATACCAATACTCAGACATTGAGGACAATGTGGACAGTTCGAAGGGGGCCGTCAACCTGCTATACAACGCTACGCCCAACCAGCAATTCTCCATAGAGGTGAGCAATACCTACAACGGCAAGCTTAAGGACGAGTTTGGCGAAAACGCCAAGGTTACCAACGGAAATATAATAGGTAACGACGAAAATGGTGCTGCAAAGATAAATACTGCATTGTTGGAAAAATCAAACATACCTCTTGCCTACAGCATAGGATGGAACGGCAAGATGCTGGACGGCAAATTGCAGACACGCTGGTCGTACACTATACGCACACAAGCAAAGCATAAGTACAGCCGATTCCTAAGATTGGGACAGAAGCTCAACCTAAACAACCTACAATGGTACATCGACTACAATATGACCTACGACGACTTGGACAGAATGAAAATTGCATCTAACGAGTTGGCGGATGTGTTAACCACTAACACAGAGGGCAAAATATATGTAGGAAAGATTAGATACCAAGGCTGGGTTACAAAAATGAACTGGCAGTTTGCTTCCGACTGGAACCTTATGCTTAAGGGTATGTACGAAACAACGAGCCTTACTAAATCAGAACAGTTCAACAACTATCGCAAGGCATTAGGCTATGTAGGAGCCGTGGAGTAATATCCAACAAGAAAGGAGAAACAAGACTTGCGCATTTTCCTGGCATATACGGGCCGAAAATACAAATATACCAAGCAGAGCCTGATGGCCAACTACAACACCAGCCGCATTGAATTGGGACTGATGTACAGAATGAAGGTTTTGTAAGATGACAACTTGGTTGCCACGGTATTAACAACTATCACATCTCGCGCAAGACCATGCGCGACTATCCCGACTTCATCATAGCAAATGCTTATGTCAAGTTGGCTGCCGCACAAACCAACCACTCTCTTGGTGTTATCAACGACGAGATTGCAGGCGCAATGTCCGAAGCTTGCCGTGAGATTATCGACGGCAAGTGGCACGAAAACTTCCCTATCGACATGATTCAGGGCGAAACCATTAACGACATGCTGAAGAATACGGCACAGATTGTACATTCGCGTCATAGGTCTGTGAACAACTTTGTCATGAACCTCATCTCAGCATTGGGAGCTTATTGTTTCTTTGACAACAAGCCCAAGGCTTTGCAGGGGTACTGCATCGAAAACACAAAGCAGCTCTCGTTGTTCTAAAGACAGAATAATCTATTTCGATTCTTTATATACAGCCCATGTCTGATGGCATGGGAAGAGAACTCGCGTATCTGTCTTCACATGCAACTAATCACTATTATATTCCGAACTGGGGTAATCAGTTATAAAATACGTATTTTTTGAGTGACGAAGTCAGGAAAAAATTCAGAATTAAAACAAGTATACGGCTATGATAAAGCATTGTCGTATGGGATAGATAGTATGCAGATGCAAGGTGCAATAGTCATTTTTGCAGCAAATATCAAGAGAATATTGCGATTAAGCTAAGAAGCTCTATTCGAATAGCCCAAGTACTGTGATATAGGCGTTTTATAGGCTCAGTGGAAAAGTACTGTGGATGTTTTTTTTGTTTCATAGTATTTTGTATCTTTGCATTATGAACATGCTTGAACAATTAGCCCGTATAGTTCTTCCCAAAGAAATACTGGACAATTTCGATATCGTCAAGATAGAAACAGATGAGTCTGATATTGACTCAATGAGTATGACCATCTATCTAGACGAGCGTATGAATGCTTATCTCCAAAAATCTGAGGACTACGAATCCAAAGGTTTTATGGATGCTGTACGCATAACTGATTTTCCGATTCGTGACCATAAAGTGATTCTTGTACTTCGTCGTCGTAGATGGAGAAACAAGGAAACAGGAGAGACATTTGTCGACCGTATTAGTGTTACCGAATCAGGAACCCGCTACTCGAAAGAGTTTGCGGCTTTTTTAAAAGAGACGTATGGACATATCCCCGACGACCTGCCGTACGCTTGAGCAATACTACCATGTAAACTCCAATACGTTGGATAAACAATACAAGGATGTCTTGAGTGACTATCGTACCTGGTCAGAACTAGAACATGCCGATGAATGGCTTGTCTTTCCTGACAACGTAGGTCGTAATTTGGCAATAGACGAGACCTCTATGTCTAACGGTGAATTGCGCACAATCGTCACCAACAGGGACAGACACGGAAAAGATCAATGTCTGGTTGCAATTGTCAAGGGTGTTAAGTCAGAGGACGTTATCAATGCCTTGAAGCATATACCGGAAGCACTTCTGAATATCGTTGAGGAGGTTACATTAGATTTGTCAGACTCCATGAGAAAGATTGTTCGCACATGCTTTCCAAAAGCAATGAGAGTAATTGATAGATTTCACATACAGAAGCTTGCTTGCGATGCTGTGCAAGAAATGCGCATTAAGCATCGTTGGGATGCTATACAAGAGGCCAATGACGACATGGAGAATGCAAAACTTGAAGGACGCGAATACGTGCCTTTTCGATATGAGAACGGAGATACGAGAAAGGAATTGCTAGCAAGGAGTAGGTATCTTCTTTTCAAATCAGGAGAGAAATGGACGCTGTCACAAAGCAAGAGAGCAGAGATCCTATTTAGAGAATATCCAGATTTGAAGACAGCTTATGGACTCTCGCATTCTTTGAGAATGATTTTCTCAAAAAATACTGTTAAGGATGCCGCAAGACTTTCTATGGCTAAATGGTACAACAAAGTGGAAGAAGCTGGCTTCCGTTCTTTCAATGTTATTGCTGCAACATTCTATGAACATTACGATGATATTCTTAACTTTTATAAAAATAGATCATCTAATGCTGCAGCTGAATCCTTTAATGCGAAAATCAAAGCCTTCAGAGCATCACTAAGGGGTATCGTTGATGAAAAGTTCTTTCTGTATCGACTTGCAAAGATTTATGCTTATCCCCACTAAATTTCCACTGACCCGTTTTATAGCCTATATAAGGCCCTATATAAAACTATATCAAGAAATAAAAAAGCAGATTGCAAAACCGACATAACGGCTAATGCAATCTGCTTTTGTGTCTTAAAACGTAGAATTTACTTCTAAAAGGCTACCTTTTTCAGTGCCCTCCATAGACCCTGTTCTACTATGGTTTGCAAGACTATACACACCCTCTCACACGAGGAGGGGGAAACCACGCGGGAAATGGAATTTACATCACATTCGATTATTATTTCTTCATCGGTACAATCACCTCTTCTTTTTTTACGATTACATGATCAAAGCCATCATTAGAGGGTATAAAATGTAACGGTACAATACGTGTAAGGCGAGGCGATACAGCATGGTTTGAATTATGTACATGATACACATAGAAGAGGTTGCCCTTCTTGTCGGCAAACACGTCGCCATGTCCTGATCCATTCTCGCCCACTATAGAGCGGTGAATGATACGGTTGTTAGCAGGCTTATGCCAAGGCCCCATTGGCGAGTCGGCCACAGCATATCCTACAGCATAATCGCGACTCATAAAATGGTTGGCCGAGTAAAATAAATAATATTTACCTTTATGTTTAATGACCGTAGGGCCCTCCATGATAGGCGCTGCGGGATAGTCGGGGGTATTCTCCCACGCCTCAGTGTTGCCGAGACATTGTTTCAGCGTGCTGGGATCGATGCTCATAGTGTTCTTATCATAGGCTGCCACCCATAAATAATTTCCATTATTGAAGCGCACGTGATAGAGATACGTCTTGCCATCATCATCGGTGAAGATGAATGGGTCGATATTTTTTTCTGATGCATCAACGGGCTTCACTTGCTTTTGCGTGAAAGGGCCAGTGAGCGATGACGACTCTGCTACAGCCACCTGCTCATTAGCCGTATAAGCCAGTTGCCAAGTCTTGCCGTTAAGATATAGTTGCGGCGCCCAAAATCCCTTGTCGCCATACACCTGGGGGCCTTCAGTAAGCAGAGGGCCTGTCGATGTCCAGTTTTTTAAATCTTTCGACACCAGCATTGAAAACCCTTGCGGTATAGTGTTGGTAGTACCCGTAAGATAATAGTTCGCACCCTGTCGTACAATAGTGGGATCAGCAAAGGCTATCTGTTCCTCTTTCGACACCGAGAACTGGTAGCGGCAGTGGCTGGTATATTTCTGTCCAGGCTCGAGCCACGGACTTGCCCACTGCGGTTTGTTAGGCGAGTCGGGGAAGTGTTGAGTTTCGAGGCATACCGAGGCATGACGCGGATAACGGAGGCCATGCTTAGCGGCGAACGACGCTTTGAGGAAGTTGCCCGTATATATTTGTATGCCTGGCTCATCGGTATAAACATCGAGACGTATGCCCGTGGTGGGACTATACAGAGCTGCTGCCACCACCTTATCGTTACCCTTTCCTTTGTGCCATGTGTTCAAGCACCAGTTGTGGTCGAAGCCGTGCGCATTGCGTGTCATATCAAACTGCTGGTTGTTAATATCTTTGCTGAGTGCAGTGAAGCGTCTGAAGTCCATCGGAGTGCCAGCCACGCTCAGTTCTTCGCCCGTCGTCATATAGGTAGTGTCGGCAGGTGTATAGCGGTCGGCATTGATATACAGCATTTGGTTTTCGCCATCGTGCGAGGGGTCGCCATTGAGGTTGAAGTAAGAGTGGTTAGTCATGTTAATCACCGTCTTCTTCGTAGTGGTAGCCTCGTAACGAATGTCGATAGCGTTGTCGTGTGTCAGCGTATAGGTAACGATAGCCGTTACCGCTCCAGGGAAGTTGTTATCGCCATCGGGCGAGAGGAGCGTCAGCTGCAAGGTAGAGTCGTTCAGCTGACGTCCGTCATACACCTGATATTGCCAACCTGTGGGGCCACCATGCAGACAGTGTCCGTAGTTGTTTTGTGGCAGCTGTATGGTTTTGCCATCCACCGTTATTTGTCCTTTGTTGATGCGGTTGGCATAGCGTCCGATGGCGGCACCAAAGTCGCTACTAAAGTTTACGCGGTCAGCATACTGAGCAATATTGTCGTAGCCCAGCACCACGTCGTGCATCACGCCCTTGCGGTCGGGCACCATGATTGATACGATGCGCGCGCCAAAGTTGGTGATGCACACCTCCATGCCCTTACTGTTGCGCATGGTGTAAAGGTGTGTGGCACGCCCCTCGATATTGCTTTCAAAGTGTGCGGGGTCAAGACCTGAAAGGGTCAGGTTATTCGAATTATTAGTCAGCTGGCTACCCATAACATTAGCCCGTACCGCCGTGGAAGTCAACGTTGCCAGTATTACCAGCAACGAAGCACATGAAGAATGTAGTTGTTTCATATCGTTATTTATTATTTATTATTTTTTTATCACCTTCTTAGTTTTTCCTTTGCTATCTTTCAATATGTAGATACCCTTATGCAGTTTATCGTACAGTTTGTAAGCGTCGCTGTCAGCACCCACCTTTTGGCCCATCAAGGTATAAGCTGTTATGGGTAACTGACTGTTAAATTCATCATCGAGTGTAGACGAAATATCGCCAAAGACGCTATCTATACCCGATATTGTTGTGATGGGAGCCCACTTAAAGTTGTCAAATAGCGCAATGCAGTTGTGCGAGCGCACGCCCGTGCGTCCTGAGATGAAGGGCAGCGGGTCAGTATAAGTAATGACGGGCGTGGCCTCATCGTTTAGATAACATTTTATGGTGGCGCCCTCAACCACCGCCTTCAAGTGGTAAGATTGGTTTACGTAGAAGGCGCGGTTTTTCGAGGCCAGCGTGGTCCAACCATAATTCTGCTTGCCCAGCACCACCGCGTTATTGCTGATGCCAAAGAAGTAACCTTGCTGGAAGTCGGTGCCCAGCGTAGTATTGTCGTTGGCACCGCCTATTGATGGGTTGTTGGTGCGGAAGATAAGGCCCGCGTTGATGCCATTTGTACAAGTGACGTCGCACTCTACGCTATAATCGGTCATGCCAATGTCGGTGAGTGCACCTGCAACATTTTTACCGAATAACGGACTGCACATCTGTCCATCAACAACCTTCCATACACCTTCGGTGTGCTTCCATATTTTTGAGATGCTGGTGTCGAAGGTGTCTTCATAGGTCTTAGGCGTGGCCGTGCCGCGCTTTATCAGCATTTCATACAGTGTAACGTCGCCATCTATCACCTCTATGCGCAAGGTGGTGCGGCCGTTGGGCAACTGTATGTCGTTGATAGGTGCCACGGCCCATGCACCACCTGTTGCGGGCAGCAGCACATTGTCTTTCACCACCTCATCGCCTGCCAGCAAGCGCACATGTGCTGGTGCGCTCGACTTATAGCGCAAGCCCATGTTATACAGTAGCTTCATGCGCACATTAATATTATATTGCAGCCAGTGGCTTTGCTTCAGGTGCATCACCTCGCACATGCCATAACTCAGGGCAAAGTTTTCGCGCTCGGCGCCAATGCTCTGCTCCTTACACAGGGTAGCGGGTATGATGCCTGGCACAGGAAGGTTTACATCTAAGATGCCCGAACCATCAACATAGGGGCTGAGGGCAATGTATGAGAAGTCGGCCTTACAGCCATGCGACACGTAACCCACCGAGCCACCTTTCTCGCCCGTAGTAGTAGTAGTGCGCAGCAGTCCATCGACAAACACTTTCAGGCGTGTACCCTTCTTTTCAAGGCGTATGCTGTGCCATGCCTGTGGGGTAAAGTCGCCCACCAGGTTATACGTTGCCTTCAGTGTTCTTACACCTTGGCTACAGCTGTATAGCTCCAGTTTGGCCTCGGCAGCGTTCAGCAGCGCCTCTTGATAATTGTTAGCATCGGCATAGGCGTATAGGGCGCCAAAGCATCCGCTGGTCTCGCCTTGGGCAAGCCTCATCGTAAATTCGGCCGTGAAGGTATCTTCGGCATAAGGCGTAAACACCGCCATAGCGTTTTCGGCCGACGATGTTTGAGCCAGATAGTCGCTGTTCACAATGCTCCATGTGCCACCGTTTGTGCTCCAGTCGGGGCCTATCTCGGCACGATCAAAATAGTCGCACGGCGCTATGATGGGGGCATCTTGCATCCAGGTGGTGTTGCCCAGCATCATCATCTTATCGCCATTCCATGCTATGCGGTCGAGGTCGAGTTGGCGCTGCGTGCGTCCGCTGGTACGCGTCATGTTGTGATAGCAGAAATAATACGAGTCGAGGTCGGGGCCCACGAAGGCCGAGCCGTGACCTAAACCATAATGGCTGTCAACACCATCGGCACTTATCAGGATGGGGTTTTGTTCGGCCTGAGGCGTATAGCGGGCTATCGGCCCTTGGGTGTTTACGGCATAGTCGATACGATAACCATTTGTGAGCACATGGTTGCCCGTATAGATAAGATAATATTTGCCATTGCGTTTAAACACGCCGGGGCCCTCAGTCCACTGGCCGTTCATACAGGCGTTAAGGTCGACATCGGTCCCAAACGAGGTGTGTGTAGGCATCTTGTTGCCTTTAATGCCCGTATGGTCGGCATGATAAAAATACCACTGGCCATCGTCGTCAATAAAGATGCTACCATCAATCTCCTGCTTCAGGTTATCGGTCACCACCTTGAAAGGGCCCGTGGGACTATCACTGGTCAACACATAGTGGCCCAGGCCGTTGGGCGAGGTCACCATATAGAAAGTACCATTCCAGTATTTCACCTCGGGTGCATAGCCATCAACGGCAATGGGGTCGTTGCTCACCACAATGGCATCAGACCAATTAATGAGGTCGCGCGATGTCCAGCACAGCAAGCTTTTTGTGGCCGAACTGCAATACAGATAATACACGCCACGATATTTTATCACTTGTGGGTCGCCCACATCATAACTCTGCTGCCCCGACATCACCACAGGATTTTTCCAACCTTGGGCTTTAGTGTTTACCGTGGGTATAAGCATTAAAAGGCTGGAGACAAAATATTTAAATACATTCATTTTTTACTATTTATATAAGTATTCAACAATTTCGAACATTTTATTTAAACCGTACCTTTTTCTTAAAAAGCTATTAATACTTTTCAACGTTGTCCATTATGGGGTTAAGCCAAAACGTAAACGTTTGTTTGTGCAACAACACGCGAGTGTCGGTTATCATCTCTGGATACTGGCCTACGTTCACCATCTCGTTCACACCCGACTGCTTAAGGTCGATGTGCAAATCGATAGCCGAGGGCAATGTTTTTGCAAGGTATGCGCTGGCACCGAACGTTATTGCCGACGACACCTCCAAGCCAAGGCCCAGCGCATTAGTTTGACGCCAATAACGCACGTCACAGTGGTTACCCCACGCTTGATAGGGTATATAAGGACACTGTGCGTGAGTAACATTATATTTATATTGCCCCACAAATTGCGATGCCTTACGGTCGGCATAGTTTTCCAATGGGCCACGTCCGAAATATTCGCTCTGGCACATATCCACTGGCATTTGAAGCGTCATACCATAGCGTAAAGCAAGGGGCACAGCCGTTTCATCGTTGGGCGTTACCGTTTGCTCAACCTTCATTACGCCTCCCTCATTAATAGTATAACAAATAGATAGGGCTACATTCTGTTCCTTCAACTCGTATTGCGCTGTTACACAAATATCGGTACGTTGGGTGCTGTTACTCTTCACCTTTTCGGTTTTCAGCGCAACAAGCGTATAGGTAGGTTTTTCCCATTGGGCAAACTGTTTTTCGCCATTTGCAGCACGGTCGTTGTTGGTCAGCGCTCGCCAAAACGTAGGCTTTAATGTGCCACCTTCGGCCAGCAGTTTTTGTCCATTTACATCGTAACGTGTGAGCCATCCTGTAGTCTTGTCAAACGCTACTGTGCAGCAAGTGTTTGAGATAACTATGCTTTGCCCGCGTTTCAGCTTTAGTGGGCGCTTGTCAACCATTGATGCTTGCAGGGGCTCAACGCTCGGTTTAAAGGGGCGCACCGTTATTTGCGCCTTTGCCTGTTCTTGATCTTTGGCAATCAGTTCTGTAGCAATTGCCTGATGATAGGAAACATCAAGGGTTAATTCGCCCTTCGGATAAGTTTTAAACAAATCGGTAAAGCCCAAGTTGATGTTTGTTGTTTTACGAGGTGCCACACTAAAGGGCTTTGTATATACACCATTTTTTATGGGCACACCATTGTGGCGCACCACCCACCTTATATATACATTGCTCAGCGTATCGTAAAAACTATCGTTGAAAACTTCAAGACGCCCTATGCGTGGGGCATGTGACAGCGTGCTGATGCTCTGCATCTGGTAGCGTATCTCTTGCATGGCAGGGGTAGCGGCCTGCATATTGGCTAATGTGCCCTCGCACAGAAAGCCCCCAGCATATTTAGGCTGTCGGTATCGTAACGACATATACTCATCAATAGCACCATAACTATTGCCGTTAGGCTGGGCATAGCTGGCCAAAAGTTGAGGCTTTTCAGCAACAGGATTGCCCATATTGCAGAAATCGTCGGCCACCTTGGCAGTGGGAGCAAAAGGCGCATACAGTTCACAGCGTTTATCAGTGAAAGGCATATCGACCCATATCACGGGGCGCTTTGTGTCTTCCTGCTTCAACGTTTCAAACAGTCTGCTTATCACAACATTGTCGGTCTCGGCTTTTCCTACGCTCCACATTATAATACTGGGGTGATTATATAACTGCTTGAAAGCAGCTATGTGTTGACTTCTTCCTAATTCAACACAGGCGTAAAAGCCATATTCGTCGCAGAGATCATACCATAATGGGTCAACCCGATCAGTGCACACGGCATTGATATTATGCGCTTTCAGTAGGCGAAGAATGTCTATCATGTCGGCACGACTCATGTTTGGCTGCAGATTGTGCAAGTTGATGCCTTTCAAAAACAAGGGGCAACCATTCAGAAAGAGTTTTGCATAGCGTATAGCTACCAAGCGGAAACCTACCTTTTGCTTCACCTGTTCTGCCAGCCCCCTACCTTTTATGGGTGTGGCGTTGAGATATAACGTATATTGGTATGGCGTTTCGGCCGTCCAGCGTTTTACCTTTTGTACGTCAATAGCAAACTGCTGGCGCGCTGGTTTTACTTGCTTTACAAGCTTGCCTTCGGCCACCACTTCTCCATCGGCATCCATCAGGCAGTATGTCACCATACTATTGCCCTGGTTCCAAAACGTAATATCTAACTTTCCGTTTTTAAAAGTTTGCTCGTCAATAGAGGGTGTAACGTGCAACGAGTCGATGAGGGCTGCATACACACGTCCTGTTGACAATACAAGTAATATCAAAAATAATAATTTCTTCATTCGAAAAGAATTTATTTCATACAGCAGTTCTTGTTCAATACCATGTTCCTTCTTTAGTTTACAACATAATAGAGCACATTGCCAACTGTTACCTTTGCAGCACCGTCAGACAAAAGTCCACAACGGGTAGGAACGTCATGAGCAAGAGTGACGACACCAAACGAACGATCGTTTACATACATATGTATGTCCTTGCCTCGGCGTTCCACACGCAACTGGTTCACAGTTTGACGCTCGCTGCCAACCTTTATTCGGTATATGTTACGATGCATATCAGTGGCTTCACGATTGATGAAACGCAATCCGCGAGTCTTGACCGTAGGGAACGTTATGCGTTGCCACGCAGGATTTGACGATGTAGCTAATTCTGTTGACAAAGGTCGCCAGGTGTCACCATCCAGCCATGCTATCTCTTGCGATGATGCTACATCAGCCTGATAATGCTCCTTGACAGCCGCCTCAATACCCAAATCGTGTGCATAGGGGTCGTTATCAGGAGTGTTGTGAGGAAAGAGCAGTGCGTTGACATAAGTGTCGCTGTCGAAACGATATTGCTTTTCAAAGCTGTCGGTGTATTTCACATCAGGATATACCACCTGTTCTGTGGCAAGAGGTTTCACTACCATCTTTGTTTTACCTTTTACACAATGGTCTATCACCACTTGCGCTTTTGCAGCATCAATCTTTACGCTTACATAGTTTTTATCATCAGTATAGGCCGCCATCACGCCATAAGTGCCTGATGTAGCATCATTATCGTCGGTCTGCACACTCAGTTCATAGTTATTAGCGGCAGCGCCCTTCAGCCACATGCCCTTGGCAAGTGCTAAGCCATGCGTTCCTGCGGTAAGCGTATCCCATCCACTGAAATACGATCCGTATTCGTCAAAGCCTTCATTATAAGCAGCGTGGTCAATGTGGTAATCATTGCTATCACCCAATAGTTCAACCTTATTATCACTAACATTCACACGCTGATGTTGGGTTACAAGAACTTTGTCTATCCACACCGTCAGCAGGTTGTGATTTTTCTCTATACGCCACTCGTGTGCAACGTTACGAGCCATGCTATCGGGTAGCAGAACGGTTTTATCGCCTATGACAATACCCTGCTCACGTTGGGCAGACGACATAGTAAGTTCGAGCAAATAGGTTGTTGAAGAGAAAGGTATATCAGCAATGCTGGTGCCCGCATACTGGGGTTTAGAGGGTGCTGGATGGAAGCCCGCAGTATTCGGCCCCGTGATGCCATCAACCACCATACGTCCATTACTGAAATGGATGCGATCAATATATTGGCTACGCTGCCAACCTTTATTAGCCATATAAACGAGCCACCATTCCCAGCCATTAGGGCCACGCACAATATTAGGCTGACCAGGCGTTACGAGCAGGTCGTCGGCTTTTTCATTTCCAAAATCGTAAAGGGCGATTGACGACAATGTTCCTTTCCCTTCCTTCGGCTGTTCAATAACAAGGGTGTTTACACCTTTTTTCAGCCAACTGTGGTTGATGGGATACAACTGATAGTCGGAGCTTTTACCAGCATTTATTGCATGGCCATTGATTTTCACACTTATACCACCGCGCTGAATAAGTTTCAGATACACATTACCTGCAGGCACTGACGCAAGGTCAAAACGCATGGTGCGGGCAGACGCATTGCCAGTATCACCACTATTATCTGTTGCCAATGGTTGCCATTGTCCTGATCCATAATGCAAAAGGTCGGCATGGGTATCGTCAATGCTCTCGGTGTTGGGACCTACCACAGGCCAGCTATACTTTCCTCCAGGACTAAAGGCAAGGGGACTGGTGGCCTCGCATACTCCGAGACGATAGTTGCCAAAGGATGGTGAAGTGTGATTAGCATTATACATCATATAATAACGTCCACGATATTTAATGACAAAGGGGCCTTCGGCCACGCGATTGTCGTATGTTTCCCAGGTGCCAGGCTGCGAACTAAACTGTTGCACAGCATCGCCACAGAACGTAAAGTCTTGGTTCATAGGACGGCCCCAGATGGTGTTGCCATCGGTAAACTTCACCATATATAGGTATAGGCGACCATCATCATCGCGAAACACCATGGGATCGATACGATTTTCAAACCACTGGTCATCACGCACCTCACGATACGGCCCAGTAACTGAGGACGACACGGCATGGGTAATGTGCACAATATGTTTGTCTTTACCCCAGTAGTTGGCACTGAAGAGGAGGTGAAACTGTCCGCCACTGTACGACATATCGTTGGCATGTATCTGGTTATTCTTAGCCCCCGTTCCCTTTGTCCATTGGTTATCAAGGTCGAACACATGCACACGTTCGCCCCAATTCATGAGATCAGAACTTACAAAAAGGTCGCCATAAGTGGCCACACCACCCAAATAATATTTGCCCGCATATTTTATACATCCTGCATCGGCAATGCCAGGAATAACAGGGTTAGTATATGATTGTGCCTCTGCCGTTTCCACATTTAATGAGAAGACCGCTGATACAAGGGGCAATGCTACCGAAGCAAACAACAGCAGACGTTTTTTTATACTGCAGGAATGTAGGTTTCTAAAATGAGTTTTCATAATTGTAGGTTTTGTATAAATCGGTTCTGTATAAGAGGGGTATTATCTATGCAACAGATGGCAGAGACTTGTAGCACAATGCAACTGCTGTTTACTTTACACTTATCTTTCGTGTTACCTCTTTGCCATTATTCAGCGCGAAGTTTAAAAGATATACACCTTTGGTGGTGGGCTTGATAAAAGAGGTGGTAGAAAAATCGCCCACCTTGCTGCCAGCGAGGGTGTAGACGGTGGTTTTAGCCACGTTACCACTAACCGAAATATTTGTATCGCCCACAACAACACTAACCTTTGGTGTAACTTTAACTACATTTACCTTGGTGGCGTTGGGGTTAGTGCCTAACACAAAGTCAATCCATGTCCATGAGGCATCACGCTTTGCATCAGGCATCATATCATAAACCACATTGTTACTGCCGTCGTGATTGTCGTGCAACATAACGTTAGTACGCATCAATTTCTCTATCGGAGGCGTGGTAAAGCCCAGCGCACTCCAAGGTATAGCGGCTTCTATGATATAATATTTGTTGGCTCGAGTTATCACACTACGCACGTTTTCAACCTTGTTTGCCATCCAACGACGCTTTTCATTGCTGCCCTTATAGGCCACCACGCCACCATCAAGGCGGAAGAACAGGCGGTGAATGTTGTCGACGGGCTGCTCGTCAGAGGCATAATCGGTATCGAGGAAGAGGGTTACACCATCGCCGTAGGATGAAGGAAGAGGGTGCTGTGTGTTGTCAGAAACGCGAGTGGTAAAATAGAGAGCATCCTCATCATAAGCAAAGTCGGCGGTAAAACGCACCTTATTAGAGCTATGTCCTAAGAGCAACTGCGTAGCGTTGGCCGTATAGTAGCCATCTCTTATTGTTTGTTTTCCATCAATGGTGGGATGGGCATAGGAGGCTTCGAGCTGTCGCACGGCTCTACCTTTTATCATATCAATACGTCCGTTCATGCCTCCTACAGCCACAACGGTACCTGTATCGATAACGGCAAGCGAGTTCCACAATGAGTTATCGCCACCAAAGGGTTCGCTCATGGCCTTAAAATCTTTGGCCTGCTCGTTACCTACATATACCCACATTTGCAGTTTCGACATGTCGGCGCCATTGCCATTCTCGCCTTGATGCGAGATAATGGTTTCGCCCCAAGGAAGCTTGCGAAGATAGGGAGCACCACCACGGTATAGCGGACTATAATCGTAGTTGACGGCTTGCCAACGATATTGGCTGGCAGCATCTACCCAATAGTTGTTCCAGTTGGTTTCAAGCGGACAGGTTACCACCGTGGGGATAAAATTGTTTACACCTGCCCAACCATTGTCTTCAAAGGCTAAAGCAATAGTTTTACCATCTTGTAAGATGATGGCCGACGGCATGCCATCGCGATAACCTGCACGGAAAGAAACTTTTTGAGCCGCTGTCCATGTTTGGCCTTTATCAAACGAGCGGCACATTGATATCTGTTGCTCGTTCGAGGCGGTATAGGGTCCTTCGTCGGCAAAATAAAGTTGTAGCTCGCCCGAAGGGAGCTCAAGGAATGACGGTTCCCAGCAACCATCGTTAAACGTATGTAATGCATCGTTCACAAATATCTCGTCGCTCCAGGTTTTGCCGTTGTCGGTACTGCGTTTACAGCGTATACCGAAGCGGCGGTCTTCAGTGTAAGGCGTACTGGGGCGAGGGTTGTAGCCCACAACAATGGTGCCATCAGACAGCTGAACAAGGTCGGGCACACAGTTGGGTACATTATTTGTATTGTTGACAATGGTTGTCGGCGACGACCATGTGCTACCCTTATCTGTACTGAAGGCTATCACTATGCCCTTGCTCTCGCATGTGGCCATGAGCCTACCATCTTTAAGCTGGATGATACGAGCATAACCACCACTTGAGAATACGGTTTTGCGAGTGGCATTGTCCCAAAATATGCGCGACCCTTTATAGGGTTCGTGACGTGCGGCCAACGTAGCGCTGGGCATACTAAGCAAGGTGAGAGAAGTAAGAGCGAGAAGTAAAGTGCGACGCATATAGATATGTTGTTTTTAGAGTTGTTAGGGTTGTTAACAGATAGATTAACGAGAAGGGCAACATGCTGGGCAAGCCTATGTCCATACATGTCGCCCTTTTCTTTATCCTAAATTTATAGATCAATTATTGAAACTTGAAGACAAACTCAACGTTCGACACAGCCTTTGCCTGTGCATTAGCATCAGAAGAACGTTCAATGCTGAGCTTATCAGCAGCAAGATTGGTAGTGGTACCCGAAACCACTTCGGTGCCATCTATCATAAAGGTGCCGGTGCCATCAAGTGTATATTCAATCTTTGCATTGGCCACATCGGTGCCAGCGGGCAACGTGAAGGTGTATATCTGATGGTCTTGGTTAAAGGCATCGCGTGTGAGCACGCCCTTCACACCATTCACCGTTACAGTCTTAAACTCAGGATATATCAAGCAATAGAGTGTATATTGCTTAATGGTTCCTGCATAAGAGCGCACTGTGATGACATGATCTTGTGAAAGATTGTAGCGCACCTTGTTGGTGGTTACCTTATTCTTCAGGGCTTTTTGCTCGGCAGAGCTGAGGGCTGAATAGTTCTGAAGAAGCTGATAATCGGCATCAGACATATCAACAAACACGAGGGTAGAGTCGGAAGGCATATCATAATAGATACGCTGGTTCTTTGGGTTTACCTTAATGTCTTTACCATTATACACCTGCTTTGTGGGCAAATTCAGCACCCATGCATCATCTCCCAGCTTGTTAGCATAGAAGGTGTTGGGGGTGATTGTTGTGTAGAGGTCCTTAAATTCGGTCTCATCGTCAACCACGGTAACATCAAACGAGCAAGTGGCCTGTTTCAGGTTGCCACCCATATAAGTGTCGAAGGTAGAGGCTACGCACACCACATGATAGGTGCCTGGCGCTTTATACGAATAGGTGAAATGGTTTTTGTTCACGGCAATACCCGTTTCCATCTCGTCACGTTTCTCATAGCGATGTCCATCATCGCCAGGATAGATAGCTACAAGGTCGGCTACGCCTGTGAAATCAATCACCAACGATTCGTTCACCTTCAGCGTTGTCTTGTTCGTATCATATTGTATTGAAGCCACTGGTGTGCGCGACTCTACGTTCTCGTCACTACATGCTGTATTGAGAAGCAGTGCACAAGCCATGAGGGCAAAACTAATTATCTTTTTCATAAAATGTAAAATGACTTTATTGTTTACAACCATTTTTCATAAAAGCCGAGACTTAATAGCCAGGGTTCTGCTCAACCTTTCCGTTTGACACGTCAACCTCTGTCTGGGGAATAGGCAGAAGGTTGTGTACACCCTCGCGGAAGTAAGCTCCACGACGATTGGCACGGCGTGCTCCAAAAGCGTGCATCACCTTGGCAGCCTGTCCCGAGCGTACCAGATCGAAATAGCGATCCCACTCGAAACACATCTCGGCACGACGTTCTTTCCATATCTGGTCGCGCATATAGCCATAGCCGCCTGCCTTATAAAGCACCGTGCTGGCATTGATGGTGTTTACTTGCGCTTTACACATGTTCAGCATCTGCAATGATTTCTCGCGGTCGCCCATCTCATTCAGCGCCTCAGCATAGGTGAGCACTACCTCTGGGAAACGCATCACACGACGGTTCTTACCGTTGTCGCCACCATACTTAGGCTTATCTTTCTTCGGTGTGTACCACTTTAGCGATACCACACGACCTTCGCCACCTTGCCAGTTTTACCTATTGAATTGGTACCAAGGTCTATTCCAAGTATTTTTTCTGTCATATTTAGGAGATTTAATTCGTTAGTATGAAAAATGTTTCTTATCTTTGCAGAAGATACACAAGTGAAAGACTTTTCACAACAAGGCTATAAGCCGTAGAGTCCAAAGTTTGGATACTTTGGAGTATCTTCCACCCGCGGACAACCGCGGGTTTTTTGTATATATTTGTTCCAAAATTAAAGAATATTTGTTGAATATCCAAAATTTATAACAAATTTTTCCGATATAATTAAAACTATATGATTGATATAAAAATAGTTGAGTATTGTAATAAATGTGACATAAGAACCATAGCCACACAAATAAATTAGTATCAATGTTTTAATCTATGGTACATTTCGTAATTAAATGTGATATCTAACAACAAAAAATAGGCGTACCCACGATGTAGCCTTGTACACATTTATTCATCATTATACCTTTGCTTATAAATTAAAATCATTAGTGTCCCGTTAAAATCGGGCCCAGTTAAACATTAATCAAATAACCACAGAAAGAGGGGACAATCGAGTTCTTTGACATTTTTAAATCAGTCCTTTCGAAGAAATCAACGAGTGGTGTCTTATCCATAAGAGAAATGCTTAGAATCATTTCTATCAATTGGGCTAAAACTTTTTTGGCTTTGTTCATCGTGCAGTATCGTTGATAACTGCACGATGAACATTAACTAATCTATATTCCACATATTCATCTCATCACCTTCGAAAGCATCAAGACACTTTACCACCTTGGCCCTTCCATTAGAAAATTTATAATATTTATCATTTCTACAGGACAAAGAATCATATTCAATAGGAATAATTATCTCTCCTTTTATGTTCATAAACCCAACTTTTCTATTTGTTTCTAAGGCAAATACATATTCAGAAAATTGGTATATATAATCATAAACTGGAGAACAAAATAATACGTTTCGTTATTCTATATTTCGATTATTCTTTGTACATTTGTCACATTAATATATATATTCATAATACACCTTAAAATAATAACCTATGCTATCTACACTCAAAAGATATTTTGGATATAATTCCTTTCGCCCTCTACAAGAGAACATTATACGCCATATACTTAGCAACAAAGACTGTTTGGTGTTGATGCCTACTGGCGGTGGAAAGAGTATCTGCTATCAGATACCAGCATTGATGATGTCTGGTACGGCTATTGTAGTTTCTTATCTTCACTAATTGTCCATGTACAACAGTTCAAAGCTCCGCCCCATTTCTCAATAATTTCTTTCATCTGAACTTGAAAAATCCTTCCTCTATAATCAGGATATAAAGCAATAAACTGACCCATTGCTTCATTATCAAGTTTTGTATTGCCAATTCCTGGAACAATAATAACATCACGTGTCTGAAGAGCGTTGATATATGCCCAACTTAATTCGTGATATTCAGAAAGTTTCAACTCTATAACATAAAAATATTCCATCAAGATATTACGCATTTGAGTAGCAATACCATCATCATATACTGAAAGATTAGTTAACACTACAGGTTTGCCATTTTTTTGTGCGCCGACAAATCTTAATATTCCATCCGTATGCCCACAAACATCCTTTTTATCCCATGGTAGCCATACTATAGTTTTATCATCATTATCCGAATTATATTCTTTGAGTTTGAAAGAATCCCGAATTTTAGATTCTATCTCCTTTTTAGATAATCCTTCGTTTTCTATCATCACCTTGTCTGTCATTACAATAAAGGATTTAGTGGTGTAAGTATTTGGTTGTTCTATTTCGCCAACAACAATATTTCCACCATCTATAACCAAAGAAGAATGATTGATTTCAAAATTCTTATCTTCAATCTTATTCATCACTTTATCTACATCAGTAATATATTTTTCCTTTCCTTTTAGATAGTCGGGATTGTATACAAATTGAGAGAAACGATTACATGCATATTGTATTGGCATATAGTCACGACACCAATAATCCTTAGTTAAAGGAAGCGTTTCATGCGCTACGTTATTAGCATCCAGAATTTCACAAACATCCTTATAGATATTGGGATAATCTGTACGTAGCAACTGTGAAAAAAACACTTTGTCTTTATATTGTTCTGTTATCATAGCTTTTCAACTCGTTTAAATCCCCATAATCTGTTGTCGTTTATTTTGATTCGCTTCATAGGTTCTGCATAGCCCAGCGTTTCATCAGACTCATCTATCCATTCTATACTAAACTTGCCATTGCTTAGCATATTTGCTCCACCATATAAATCATACCAAAAATCATGAGGAGCCCAATTTTTTCTTTTTTCATTATTCTCCCATTCTTTTTCCCCAGGCACAATAGCTTTATAGCCTCTAATCAAGAAAGACGCATGATATTTCTTCTGTGGATCATCAAACAAAACATCCACGCCTGATGGATTCGGACATACAGCACCTAAAGCATAGCCAAATTCATCTTTCCCTTTCAGATATTTTTTTTCATCTTTAATATTGCCATCATCCTCGTGGTAATAAAATTCGATGCAGGTCAACTTTAGTTTATACGCATCCTTACAACCGCCATTAATAAGAAAATAGCCAGAGAAGAATGCTGCTTCAGCAATTTTCTTAAACTCTTCAAACAGGTTTGCTTCGCAACCATCAGCGCCTTTGAAAGCTTTTAAGGCTTGAAATAATCTTGATTCCATACTTATTGAATTATTTTTATTTGTAAACTTCTATTGTTTTTTCCAACCATTTATATATCTTCTCCTGAAGACTTCTTGGTTCCAAAACTTTTATCATATTGCCGAAACTCATTAACTTCATATAAAAGTCGTAGGTTGGACGTAGGGTTAATTCAAAATCGGCATAATCATCACATGCATAGATTTCTCTTTGCGAATGATGCAACGGCAATGTGCGCATATAGTGCTGATGATATTTATCTGCCCTTAACACAATTCTTTGAAGCGGAGCTGATTCATCCAATACAATTCCAAAGTATTCTGCAAAATATTCTTTTGCACAAAATTCTTTTGGCAAAACAAAATTAGCATCTGTTAAGTTAACACCTTCTATTCTATCAAGAGAATACAAACGCAAGTAGTTATAGTCTACATTTCTTGCTAACATATACCAACGCTGTGCGGACATTTTCACACAGTACGGTTCAACAAGAAACGTCTTCGCCTCTTGCATCGAAAAAGAACGAAACGTCATCTGCAGCACAATATTTGACTTCATCGCTTCAAGTATTGTTGCAAGAAAGTCTTGGCTCGAAGGAATATCTTCTGTCAGTATTCTATCATGGATGGATATACAGCTTGATATTGTTTCTGCCGTGCCGTAGATGTCAAGAAGCCATGTACGCAACTCTCCTTCGCTTAAAACTTCGGGATTGGCTATATAATAATGGTATCTGCCATGTTGTTCACAATCAATCACAATGCCGAACATATCAAGAATACCACCTTTCCAACGATCAAAGGTCTGCCGTGGCAAGTTCTCACCACGGCTAAGGTCTATATTCTGACGCCACTTTTCATTGAGATCTTTCAATGTAATGCGGCCAGAACGATGAATGGTCTTGATAACCCAGATGTATTTTTGAATGAGTGACATAGGCTTAATCCTTCCAAATATTCTCCCAACAATCCTCACATGAAACCCCTTTCAACGGATTCACAAAAGCTTTATGTCTTTTCGTTTCAGGTTCATCTTCTCCCATAAGCCATTTGACATCTATTCCTGCTGGACTTTTTTCAGATATTTCTTTATCTCTATACCAATCATACTTGTACCAAACATGTGCAGAATGAAGTAGCTCAATAAACTGGCTACGTGAAAGAATAAAGTACCTAAACTTCCATTCTTCATTTACCATATTAACATAAACAAACACATACGGTCCCATTACTTTCTCCTCAAGCAAATCGCGCTTAAGACTATCCTCTATTGTAAATCCTGTTGGAATATTCTTTTGTACACTTGTCTTTACTTGAATAAGAGCCGACACTGGCTTCCATGGATAGTTAGGCGTTTCTTTTATTTCGCTATTAAGACAGACAATATCAATTGATTTGTAATTTTTTATTGTACAATTCGCATTGAAGGCATCCCATCCATTTTGCATAAGCATAGACACAACCATATTCTCTCCCACTGCCCCAAGACGTGCTTTTTCAGGTTGTGTCGACCTTGTACCAAGTGTATTATTTGTACTCATTTTGATTATATTATATAGTTATTATTTCCAATTAAACTCCTCGATTCCAAGTATCTCAAGTCCCAAGTATTTCCATACTTCATTATCAAAGTTTGGTGTATATTTTGCCATTGTGCGTAAGACGGATTCATCTTCTTTACCACGATAAGTATTGTTGAAGGTCAATGCTTTATCCCATATAGAAACTGGGTCTGCGCAAGGGTCTAACTGATAGAATATTGTTCCGATACGCTCTAAATTATATCCCCTTTCTTTACACATATCCAGCGTCAAACTGTGATTGTCCAAAGGGAAGCCATAGAATCCATCGCCAATCCTACCGCATAGTGAAGCAAGACATAAAGCTCCCATTTCGTATCCATTAGGTTCTTTTACCAGCACAACATCGCCAGTGAACATTCTACTACCGTTGCTGTCATCATACCCTGTGTCTATTCCTGCAAAGATAGAACGCAACGTATAGCCACGTCCTTCACACGGATGCCCGAAGTAGTCTTCTACTAAGTCTGGATTGTGATCTTCTTCAAATTCTTCACTCTGTTGCCAAACATACAGACCGCCATCTTCCCAAAAGAAGAAGTCACCAAAGTCGGCATAACCGAATCTGTTCTTGTCTATAACATAGCGTATACGGATACGAGGACAATCCTTCTTACTTCCAAGTCCTATTTCACCCTTATGCTTGATACAGAGAAATGACAAGATATCCTCGTTAAGCACTCTCGGAATAGACCCATAATAGAGTTTATTTGATTCTTCCATAATAGTAGTATTATTGAATCAAGTGCAAAGGTACGCATTAGGTGTCTCAATATGCGTTACAGGGTAATAAAAGATTGTATAACAAAGAAAAATAAAGCGATAAGCTAAACTACAATTTCTTCATCACTTGCCGCCATGCCGAGCGCAGTCCAGGCGATAGAGGCTCACAACTTATCATTTCAAGCGTTTGGCGCAGTTCATTAAGAAGTTCGGGCCAATAGCGCATTTGCTCGTAGGCAAGCTTGATGCATTGCGCTCTAACGGCATAAGGCGACTTGGGGTCAGTAAGTCGCATCAGACAGTAATCAATAAAATCGGTACGGATGTCTTCTTCGGTATAAGGCTGACGAAGAAGCAGATTGAGCATTAGGCGAAGCTTTGTAGCGTCCTTTTCATTCAAACAGCGGTCAATAAGCTGGTCGTGCTTGGCATATAGCCATTCATTATCAGCCAACGCGAAATGGGTGAATACCCACAACGCATTGGTTGCCACACGACGGTCGTTGTCAAGCGTAAGCTGATAAAGCTGTTCCTTTAAACTATGGTTTTGCTCGCCCTGAACAAGCAAGCAAATATCATTTATCCCGTCCATGGAAAGACGGTGAGAGAGGAGGGTTTTCATGAATCTATTTTACTATACCTGTTTCTATCTCGTTTTCTAAATACGAGAACACATACACCGAACCTTCGTAGTACAAACCACAATCTGGGTTGCACAAACGCTTATAGGTCTCTGAAGAATACAATTCATCAAGTGCCTTCTTCATATTCCACCCATATTTTTGCATCAGCATTTCGACTAACTCGGTAGAGAGACATTCTATTTGAAATTGGATATCTTCGCTCATAACAGCCAAAATCCTTGCCTTTTCATGAACGACATAAATCTATCTTGTCAATCACAACGTTGCTGCCATGATATAATTTCAGCATCCCAATCGTCCTCCATTCTTTTGGCATAACAACATTATATCCTCCACAGCATCCTCTATAGAAAGAGTATGCTCTGCAGCATAACTATCTATAAGGAAATCTATTCCTTTAAACCTGCGTAAATAGGCGTATGACTGCGCCAATGTCAAACTAAAACGATTGGCAAAAGCACCGACACAGCAGTTTATATATTCAATTATATTATGTGTAGAATCCATAAGCTTCTAAACGTTTATTCTATATAATTATCTTATCGCAAATCTACAACAATTAATCCATACGGCAAAATGTTTTCAAAAAAAATGGTTGACAACTCGCTTGGTGCGAATTGCCAACCATTCTTCTTTATTATTCGTTTATGCTATATTAACATTCTTGCTCTGGCAAGCGGCAAAGCCGAGCGCTACATCGCAGATGTAGCCGCTACCAGCCATCCGTAAACGCAGCTGCATACGCCGAAGAGGAGTACGCCCACTGTGCAGAGAGCAAGAGCTGTGCGTGTGGCGCAGTCGCTCTGGAATGTGGGGAGCGGAGTGTCTGTCTTGTTGATGTACATACACTTAACTATCTTCAAGTAGTAGTAGAGTGACGGTACGGTGTTGACCAATGCCAGAAACACTACTGCGTAGGCGATATTCGAGCCTTGCTGAGCTGCTGCCATGAACACGAAGAACTTGCAGAACATACCAGCGAAAGGAGGAATACCTGCCAATGAGAAGAGAGCGAGAGTGAGGAGGAACGAGAGCTTAGGGTTGGTGGTGTAGAAACCATCGAACACCGACATCTCTGTATTGCCCTTGCCACGTGTCTCAACAACGTTGATGACTGTGAACACTGCCATATTGGCTGCAACGTAGATAAGCACGTAGTACATCAAGGCTGTGAGGCCCATTGTCTCGTTGCCTACGGCTGCAAGCATGATGTAGCCTGCCTGCGAGATAGAACTGAACGCCATGAATCGCTTGAGCTCTGTCTGACGAAGAGCGAAGAGGTTGGCGATGGTGATGGTGAGCACGATGACGATGTACATCAAGGTCTCGTAGTATTCTACCATCGGACCGAACACCTTCAGCAAGATTGTCATCAAGGCGAAAGCAGCAGCACCCTTAGATACAACGCTCAGATAACCTGTCACGGCTGTAGGAGCGCCCTGATATGTATCAGCTGTCCAGAAGTGGAACGGTACAAGAGATATCTTGAAACCAAGTCCGCTGAAGAAGAACACAAGACCCATGATTGTCAATGGGCTTGCGCTGATCTTGGCAGCCATATCGTCGAAGTAGAGTGTGCCACATGCACCATAGAGGAACGAGATGCCATAGAGCATAACGCCGCTTGAGAATGTGGCGGTGAGGACAAAATTGGCAGCTCCCTCAGCCGACTCCTTCTTGTACTTTTCGAATGCCACGAGGCAAGCCATAGGTACAGAAGCCATTTCCAGACCGAGGAAGAACATGAGGAAATGTCCTGATGAAATCATCATATACATACCAAGCAATGTAGAGATAATGAGCTCGTAGAACTCACCCTCCTTGCGCAGCACATCCTCGCGCTCAATCCACGACTGAGCCATAACTACAACGATGAATGCTCCGGCTGTAAGGATAACCTTCATCACCTGGGCTGCTGCTGTTGCTGTATAGAGTCCTGCAAATGCCTCTGCAGGCTGGGCTGTGAAGCATAATACCACCTGAGCTACCAACAAAACGCATGTCAGCATGCTCAATGTAGCGTGTTTCTTCTCGCCCTTCAAGAAGAGATCGGCGAGGAATACTATCACGAGGATTGCCATAAGGCCAGCCTCGGGTATCATATTAAAAAACTGACTATAATCCATTTTTTACTGCTGAACTTGTTATTAAAGTGTTGGAATTACGCTAAGGATAGGTGCTACCGCGTCGTTGATGACATGGCTTGCCCAGATTGGGAACGAACCAAGACCTGCAACACAGAAGATGAGGCAGCATACTGCGAAACGCTCGTCCCATGTAGCATCGGTGAGCTCCTCGAAGTGCGGGTTCTTCACCTTGTTGAAGAGGATGAAGCCTACAGTACGGAGGATGTACACGGCGGTCACAACGATTGATGTGATGGCGATGATGGTGCAGCAACGGTGGAATGTGTCGGCATTCTCGAATGATCCGTTGAAGATTGTCATCTCGGCAATGAAGCCTGAGAAGCCCGGAAGACCAAGGTTGGCAAGACCGGCAATCACATAACCTACTGAGAGGAACGGCATAATCTTCATCAAACCGCCAAGCTCACGGATGTCACGGGTGTGTGTACGACCGTAAATCATACCGATGAGGGCGAAGAAGAGGGCTGTCATCAAACCGTGAGAGAGCATCTGGAGGATAGCACCTGTGCAAGATACGCGGGTCATCATCAACAGAGCGAAGAGCACCAAGCCACAGTGTGAAACTGAAGAGTAAGCGTTGATGAACTTCAAGTCGGTCTGAACACAAGCAGAGAATGCACCGTAGACTACTGAGATGGTGGTGAGGATGAGGAATATCCAAGCCAAATCGTGAGCAGCCTGTGGCAAGAGGAACATGGCGATGCGGAAGCAACCGTAGCCACCAAGCTTCATAAGCACACCTGCGTGGAGCATTGACACAGAAGTAGGAGCACAACCGTGACCGATAGGTGACCATGTGTGGAACGGGAACAGAGCACCAAGTACACCGAAACCGATAAACACAAATGGGAACAACACGTTCTGAACTGCTGCTGGGATGTGGTTGTTGTGGGCAATCTCAAGGATGCTCATTGTAGAGGCACCGTTGAAGAAGTAGATGCCTACCAAGCCGAGGATGATGAGGGCAGAACCGCCCATAAGCATCAACGTAAGCTTCATGGCTGCATACTCCTTGCGACCTGAACCCCAGAAACCAATCAAGAGGTACATAGGGATGAGGGCTACCTCATAGAACATGAACATGGTGAAGAGGTCGATCGAGATGAAGAAACCGTAAACACCAGTTGAGAGCAATGTGAACCACATGAAGAACTCCTTGGTAAGCGGCTTAAGCTTCCACGAAGCGAAAGTACCTGTGAACACGATGATGCTCGAAAGCAGAAGCATCACAACGGAAATGCCGTCAACACCCACCTCATAGTTGATGTGGAGTGCAGGGAACCATTCCGTAGTGGCGCGGAGAATCATCTCCTCGGTATTGCCTGCTGCGCGCTCGCCGATAAAGTGGAGTGTGAGCCATACGCTCAATGCCAAGAGGCAAGACGAACCGGCAACCATCACACCACGCACCTGATTGACGTTACGTGCGATCCAAAGACCGAGCAACATCAGGACAGGGATTACTACGAATAAACTTAATATATTCATATTTTAATTATAAGCAAAGTAATAATAATGTTAAAGCTACCGTACCAGTAAGGAACCAAACGGCATACTGGCGAACGTCGCCGCTCTGCCAAGGACGGATGGTCTCGCCTGCCTCGTTGGCACCCCAAGCAGAGAAGTCGATAAGACCGTTGATGATCTTCTCGTCAATCCACTGTGCCGTGCGGCTGACGTAGCGGAACAGAATCTTGTGTGTGACGTACTGATAAACCTCATCCATGTAGAAGCGCTTGTAAGCCCATCGATGCAGACGCGGGAATGTAGCGTACATCTTGTCGGCAATAGGCTGCTTCTCACCTTTATATATATAGGTAGCAAGGGCTATCGAAAGGATTGCAATCACGGTTGATGTGGCTGCTACCTGAGGGTCGAAGTGAACGGTGTAGGCTGTACCTGCCGCACTCACAATAGAGCCGAAGCTTGCCCAGCTCCAGTCGCAGAAGCCTCCGAGTGTGGTGAATACACCTACACCTACGGTGATGATGCTCAGGAATACGAGTGGGAAGGTCATGGCTGCAGGTGCCTCGTGAGGAGTGTGTTGGGCGTGAAGCTCCTTGTTCTCTGTACCCCAGAAGATGCCGTAGTAGAGACGGAACATATAGAATGCTGTCATGGCGGCAACTCCTGTCATCCACCAACCGCATACTGGAGAGTACTCGAAGCAAGCGGTGATAATCTCGTCCTTAGAGCTGAAGCCCGAGAAGAACGGAATACCCGCAATGGCGAGACATGAGATGAGGAATGTGATGTGGGTGATAGGCATGTACTTGCGCAAGCCACCCATTGTAGACATCTCGTTGGAGTGAACAGCGTGGATGATGCAACCTGCGCCGAGGAACAAGCAAGCCTTGAACATGGCGTGTGTGAACAAGTGGAACATTGAAGCCATGTAGCCAAGCTGGGCGTGGTTGTCGAGAGCAGCACCATGATGTCCTGGCAGACATACGCCGAGGGCTACCATCATGAAGGCAATCTGAGAGATTGTAGAGAAGGCAAGCACACGCTTGATGTCGCTCTGTGCACATGCTACAGCAGCAGCATAGAAGGCGGTGAATGCACCTACAATAACTACTACCTCAAGGGCCTGAGGAGCATACTCAATCCATACTGGGAAGAGACGTGCAATCTGGAACACACCGGCAACCACCATGGTGGCAGCGTGGATAAGAGCTGATACTGGAGTTGGACCCTCCATGGCATCTGGCAACCAGATGTGCAACGGGAACATGGCCGACTTACCAGCACCACCGATGAACATCAGCACAAGGGCTGTAGGCAGAATCATGCCGCCTGCTGCAAGAGCGCGAGCGTTGTCGGCAACGGTGAAGGCAGAAGCGCCAGCGCCGTAAGCTATCTCAGTACCGGTGAACGAGAAGTTATAGCTTCCTGTGTAGTAACCGAAGATGAGGATACCGATAAGGAAGAACATATCGGCAAAACGGGTCACGATGAACGCCTTCTTAGAAGCGTGTACGGCTGCACCAAGTGTGTAGTAGAAGCCAATGAGCAGGTAAGAGCTTACGCCCACAAGCTCCCAGAACATATACATCTGGAAGATGTTGGTGGCGAGCACCAGTCCGAGCATTGACATGGTGAAGAGAGAGAGGAAGGCATAGTAGCGCTGGAATCCCTTCTCACCGTGCATGTAGCCGAATGAGTAGATGTGAACCATGAGGCTGACCGTAGAGATGACGATGAGCATCATCACCGAGATTGGGTCGAGCAGGATGCCGAGGTCGAAGTGCAGATGGCCCAGTGGCAACCATGTCACGTTATAGGGGACGAAAGTTGCAAAGGTGCCGTCGGCAAGACGGTCGGCTGAGAAATACTTGAACGCTGTGAAGTAGCTCAACACAGTAACCAATCCAAGCGAACTGGTACCGATGAGTCCGGCTACCTTGTGCGACCAGGCATACTTCTTATTCACGAATTCTGGCAGACCGATAACCAGGAAGCTGATCAGCGGCAACAGAAGAATCCATATTGAATATGTAAAATCCATAATCTAAAATTAATATTTCATGTTTTCAATACTGTTCACCTGATCGCTGTGGAAATTGCGGTAAACGTTGATAATAATTGCGATAGCTACGGCACTCTCGGCAGCACTCACACCGATAGAGAAGAGGGTCATGAAGAATCCCTCGAACTCGCCCGGGAAGAGCAGGCGGTTGAATGCCGCAAAGTTCAAGTCGACAGCGTTGAGCACGAGCTCTATAGAGACGAGCATTGCTATCAGGTTGCGGCGGGTGATGAAACCAAACACGCCGATGAAGAACAGAAGTGCGCTAAGCACGAAATAACATTCTACTGGTATCATAATTACTTGTCCTCCTTTTCTTTACGTGCTACAACGATTGCGCCTACGATACATGCCAGCAAGAATACTGAGATGAACTCGAAGGGCAATACATACTGATACTTCTCTGAGCCGAGGAGAGCCTCGCCGATGGTCTGCATCGGAACTTCCTCGCCCTCAACAGCGAGAGTCAAGAAGCCGTTCTTGAGCTGGATGCCAGCTACAGTAAGCAAACCTACGATGCAGAGCAATGCGCCTGAGAGTGCGCGGCTGCCCTTAACATGCTCAACCAAGCCCTGAAGAGTGCGCTTGCTCACGAGCTGTACGGCGAAGATATACATCATCACCATACCACCGGCGTAAACGCTAATCTGGGCTGCACCAAGATAGGTGTAGTCGAGCAGGAAATAGAGACCTGCCACTCCAAGGAGCACGAAAAGCAGGAATGTGATAGAACGCATGATGCGCTTTGTCATCACGCACATGACAGCTGAGCCAAGGATGACCACTGCCAAGATGCAAAACATTACTAAACTTGCCATTGTTTTCTTACTCCTTATTTGGTTTTAGTGTTAAATGTTCCGATTTCGAAGTCGGCACCACCGTCGATGAGGTTGGGCAGTGAGCCTCCCTTGTAGTCCTCCTTGTCGAGGTGAAGCACAAGTGCCTCGCGGTCGAACACTGAGTTCTCGAAATCGTTGACAAACTTGATGGCACCGAAGTTACAAGCATTGACACAAAGCTCGCAGAACATGCAGTCGCCGAGGTCGTACTGGTAGTCGACAAGCTGCTTCTTCTTCTTGCCAGTCTCTGGGTTCTCCACCATCTGCGATACAATCTTGATGGTGCCGTTCGGGCAAGCCTTCTCGCAAAGCGTACAAGCAGTACACTTCACCGCTCCGTTCTCGTCGCGGTTCATCACAAGGCGTCCGCGGTGGCGGGCAGCAATGTGAAGCGTGGTCTTGCGGTTCTCGGGATACTGCTCAGTGCTCTTCGGTGTGAAGTACTCCTTCCAGGTGGTCTTCATACCTACAGCGAGAGTCTTCACAGCAGCTCCGATTTCTCCGAAATATGATTTTTTGTTTTCTTCCATTGTTTATTATTATTAAGAATTCAGAAGTGAGAAGTTATCGTTCCCTTTGGTCACTTGTAGTTAAGCCATAACCTTTTTTCCATATCAATCAGTACATTTGGCTTAACTCCTTAACTTCTTTACTCCTTAACTTCTAATTAAAAGTGCCAACCGAATGCCACAACTACTGTCATGAGAATCAAGTTGATGAGACACAAAGGCATGAGGTATTTCCACTCGAGCTTAAGAATCTGGTCGATACGCAGACGCGGGAATGTCCAACGCACCCACATGAGCAGCCATACAACAGCGAATGTCTTGCCGAGGAACCACACGATGCCAGGGATGAAGTTGAGGATACCGTCAACGGCCTCTACGCCAATGTTGAACGGAGCCCAACCGCCAAGGAATACTGTGGTGGCGATGCCTGAAACTACGAAGAGGTTGAGGTACTCGGCGAGGTAGTAGAAGCCGAATCCCATACCAGAATACTCGGTGTGATAGCCAGCGGTAAGCTCTGACTCAGCCTCAGCCAAGTCGAACGGGCCACGGTTAGCCTCGGCATTACCTGCCACTAGGAACACGAGGAAGGCGATGATAGCCGGAATGTGTCCCTTGAAGATGAGCCAGCCGAAAGCACCGGTCTGAGCCTCAACGATGCCGCTAACCTGCATTGTACCTGTCAAGACAACGGCTGTGATAAGGCAAAGTGCGAGAGACATCTCGTAAGAGATGAGCTGCACGGCACCACGCATAGCCGAAACTACTGAGTACTTGTTGTTAGAACCCCAACCAGCCATAAAGATACCTACAATACCGATACTTGAGATAGCCGACATGAGGAACACGCCAACATTAAAGTCGAGCACCTGAGCACCATTGTTCCAAGGCAGGAACGAGAATGTGCCTACAGAGGCTATAATCACGAGGAACGGAGCAACATAGTAGAGCACCTTGTCGGCACCGTCGACTGAGAAGATCTCCTTGATGAGCATCTTCAGTACGTCGGCGAACACCTGGAACACGCCCCAAGGACCTACACGCATCGGGCCAAGACGGCACTGGAAGTAGGCGCAGACCTTACGCTCCATGAAGATCAAGATGATGGCGAGGATGGCATAACCTGCGAGAATGCAGACACCAACCAGGATGCACTCGATCAGTATTGTCCAAAAATCTCCGAGTCCGCAGGTTACTGCGAGAAGATTGTGGAACCAGTTTGTTACTATACTAAAGTCAAACATTTTGTTTAAATTTTGATTTGTGAGTTTTGAGTTTTGAGTTGTGAATTGTGAGTTTTGAGTTTTGAGTTTTGAATTATTGTGGCAAGCCACAATTTTGAATTGTAAGTTGTGAATTATGAATTCAACATTCTAATTCAACATTCAAAATTCTTAACTCTTCATCGGCGAAGCCGACAATTCAAAATTCAACATTCAAAATTCAACATTCCTTTTATCGGTCGATGTCTGGAATTACGAAGTCAATAGCCGCACCAGTAGTAATCAAGTCGGCAATCTTCTGTCCGCGAAGCATCGGGTCGAGAGCACCTGTAAGGGTAAGACCCATCGGACGCATCTTCATACGGTAAGGACTCTTGTCGCCCTTAGAGTCGAGATAAACACCAAACTCGCCGCTGGCTCCCTCTACAGAGAAGTACCACTGTCCCTCCGGCACCTTGATGATAGGCTTCTGCTTGATGTAGAAGTCGCCCTCCGGGATATTGTCGATGAGCTGCTCGATAATGTTAAGGCTCTGATAAAGCTCCTTAATGTGGCAGTAGTAACGATCCATTGAGTCGCAACCGGTCATTGTTATCTCCTCCCACTGCACCTTGTCGTAGAGGTCGTATGGATGACGCTTACGGGTATCGTTCTTCCAACCGGCAGCACGTCCGGCAGGACCAGTCACGCCGTAGTTGATACAATCCTCAAGACCCATAGGACCAACGCCTACAAGACGATTGTGTGTAATGACGTTGTCGCCAAATACGTCGAGATACTCCTGAATCATCGGGCGCAGATACTTGCAGAGCTTCTTTGTGTTCTCTACAAACTTCGGGTCGATGTCGGCCTGGAGTCCGCCAATGCGGTAGTAGTTCTGGATAAGGCGTCCGCCTGTTGTCTCCTCCATAACGTTGAGCACGTGCTCACGGTCGCGCATACAGTAGAGGAATGCTGTCAAGGCACCCAAGTCCTGTGCGGTACAACCGAGGTAGAGCAAGTGGCTGTCGATACGCTGGAGCTCGTCCATGATGGTACGGATGTAGTGGATGCGGTCGCTGAGCTCAATGCCCATACCCTCCTCTATCACGCCTACAAGAGCATGGCGGTGCATCATAGCCGAGAGATAGTTCAAACGGTCGGTCAGGGCGAGAGTCTGCGGATAGGTCATGCCCTCCCACATCTTCTCAATACCGCGATGGATATAGCCGAGGTGAGGATAGATGCGCTTCACCTTCTCGCCGTCGAGCACAGTCTGCAAGCGGAGCACACCGTGGGTTGACGGGTGGTTAGGACCAATATTCACCACAAAGTCCTCATCGTCGAACAGACGCTTCTTGGTGGCAACCAAGTGTCCGTCGGCATCAAGTGAGTATTCTACGGTGAAGTCGCTCTCAGGCTCGTCGGTCAACGGGAACTGGTTTGCCTCAGGACTCATGTCGAAGTCCTTGCGCAAAGGATAACCGTTGAAGTCGGTGCGCAGGAAGAGGCGGCGCATATCGGGATGACCAAGGAACTTGATGCCTACGAAGTCGAACACCTCGCGCTCAAGCAATTCAGCCGACTTCCACAGATTAACGACAGTGGGGATAACGTCGCTGCCGTCAACCTTCTTGGCGATGGTCTTTACAGAGCAACGCTCGTTGTTGTCGGTATTCTCAAGGATGTAGATACATCCGTAGCCTTCCTCGCCAAAGTCCTCGCCGATGATGGTAACAAGGTAGTCGAAATGTTTCTGGTTCTTCAGCTTCGACATCTCACTCGCGAACTTGTCGAATGAGAGTTCAATGTTTTCAAGTTTCATATCTTATACCTTATTATATTAATCAGTTAGACCTTTCTTAGCGTCGAAGCCCTCGGGAACGTTGTTCACAACGATTGTCTCGCGCTTCTTCTCGCCAGCGAGAGCCTCGTTGCTGAGTCCGTGCAGACCGCCCTTCGACATTGAGAGTGCTTTCTCCTCACTGTTCATCTTGTGGTTGGCACCACCGAAGAACTTCTCTACCTTCACCTTGCGCTGAAGCTGCATCATACCATAGAGGATAGCCTCTGGACGTGGAGGACAGCCCGGAACGTAAACGTCTACCGGAACAATCTCCGAGATACCGCGCACCACATTGTAGGAATTCTTGAACGGACCGCCCGAGATGGCGCAACCGCCTACAGCTACAACATACTTAGGCTCAGCCATCTCGTCGTAGAGACGCTTGAAGACAGGAGCCATCTTGTTGGTGATAGTACCGGCGCACATGATGAGGTCGGCCTGGCGTGGAGAGTTACGTGTAACCTCAAAGCCAAAGCGTGAGAAGTCGTAGCGGGCGCAGCCCACTGCCATGAACTCAATACCGCAGCATGATGTACCGAATGTTAATGACCACAAAGAGTTGGAACGTCCCCAGTTGATAGCCTGGTCGAGCGAGCCAACAATAACATTGACGCCTCCCTCTTGGAGCTCGTCTACGATTTTCTCAAGGCTACCGTTGTCCTTGAACTCATCGTAAGGGATACTCTTGATGACAGGTTTTCTTACTTCCATTCCAACGCTCCTTTCCGCCATGCGTAAGCAAGGCCAAATACCAATACCAGCATGAAGAAGCCTACGCTCGCAAGCGCCATGGCTCCAAACTGCTTGACTACTACTGCCCATGGGTAGAGGAAGAGTGTCTCAATGTCGAACATCAGGAAAAGGATGGCAAAGAGGTAGTAGCCCACGTGCACTGGAATCCAAGATGTTCCGCGCGTAGGAATACCACACTCAAAAGGCTGACCCTTAACCGGGTTGTACGAACGGGGACCTACGAGTTTTGCAACTACGTATGCACCTACCACCAATACAACAGCCGTCAAGATGACTGTGATTAATAAGATAAAATCCATAAAATTTATTAAAACAATTTGTTTTCTTTCTACGTAGAATACCGCTAAGTATTCGAATTGCAATTTTCAGTTTGCAAAGTTAGCAATAAATATTGGAATGTTGTGGAAAATCAAGAAAAAATCATAATAAGAATGAAATAAAATGTAAACATATTTATCAATATAAAGCAGGCTATACAAGAGGTTATGACACACTATTCCCTTCACACGACACTATTTGTACGCAAATATTTGCCAAAACAGATAAAAATGATTAGATTTGCAGAATGTTTATAGTAATATTGTTTATATTCCTTGGTATAGCCGTGGGCTACACTCTACGCACAAGGAGCGTTTTCTTGGCCCGTCTAAAGACCATCAACATCTGGAACTCTAAAATCACAACATGGTTCATCTGGCTCCTACTCTTTATGCTTGGCATCGAGGTTGGCAGCAACAAGCAGCTCATTTCTGCTCTGCCCACCCTGGGCGTAGAAGCCATTGTATTGTCGGTATTCGCCACATTGGGTAGCTGTGCCTTAGCATGGGCATTGTGGAAAACTGCGAAGGGAGGAAACGAGCGATGAAAGGAAGCCTTATCGTAGTGGGATTTTTCGTACTTGGCGTGCTTGCCGGACGCAGCGGTAGCATGCCGGCATGGGTTCTCAGCAGCACCACCAGCTTCGTGGCCCTGTGTGCTCTGTTGCTTTGCGTAGGCATTGGCATTGGTCTCAACCCCGACATGAAGAACGACATCAAGAGCCTCAGCCCCCGCTTTGCCCTTCTGCCCGTAGCCACCATACTCGGCTCGTGGATGGGAGCCATGGCGGCCTATCTGCTCATGAGCAACGATGTTTGCTCCATTCTGCACCACCGCAGCCTTACCGACTGCCTTGCTATCGACAGCGGCTTTGCCTACTATTCGCTGTCGAGCATCTTCATAACCGAATATCGTGGAGCCGAGCTTGGCACCATAGCCTTGCTTGCCAACATCATACGCGAGATGATTACACTCTTGCTTGCCCCGCTTATTGCCAAGCGGTTCGGACCATTGGCCCCCATTTCGTCGGGTGGCGCCACAACCATGGACACCACCCTACCCATCATCACCCAGTCGGTAGGCCAGCGCTACGTGGCACTAAGCATCTACCACGGATTCGTAACCGACTTCACCGTGCCGTTCCTCGTCACTATGTGGTGCACAATTTAAAACAGGAAACATCCGTTTAGCTTAATAAATTCTCTTCCCTTTAAAACATGTTATGCTGAGCGAAATTGCAGCCAAGATTGCTCCCACCATGCACACACCCATCCATCCCTCATGCGTCCAAGCCAATCCGGCACAATAGGTGCCAAAGGAGCCGCCTATAAAATATGTGGTCATGAAGATGGTGTTGGCCCTGTTGGAGGCCTGAGGCATCTCCTGAATGCAGCCACTCTGATTGCTTAGTTGCAGACATTGCAAGCCTATGTCCACCAAGATGATAGCCACAACAAGCCCTATGAAGGTGTCGCCAAACAGATAGGCCGTAGCCCACGCCACAAGCTGCAAGCAGGCTCCATATATGCTCATCTTTCTTATGCCCCATTGGTTAACGAGCTTTCCCACACCGCTTGCCGCTATGGCTCCAGCAATGCCGCACAATCCTAACGTTCCTACCATCTCGCTACCCGAGAAGAATGGAGCCTGAGCCAACCGAAAGGCGAGGCACGACCAAATGGCCATCATGCTGCCAAAGCTGAAGGCGGCACGTACGGCATAAAGGCGAATACGCCCATTACTCTTCACAATATTAAACACGCTGGCCATCAAGCCCCCATACGTGCCCACATAGTCGCTCTTTATCTGTGGCATAATCTTGAGCGTAAGGGCCATGCACAGCACCATCACAAGAGCCGCTATGAAGAACATTTCGCGCCAGCCAAGCCATTCGCCAACATAACCGCTAACCACTCTCGAAGCAAGAATACCCGTAAGCAGTCCCGACAGAACCACGCCCATATTCCTGCTTTTGTTCTCCTTTTTGGAGTATTGTCCTGCTATAGGTATGAAAAACTGCGGTATTACGGAGCAGGCTCCCAATAGCAGGGAGGCTCCCCAAATCATCCACACCTTGCTGGCAACGGCAATAACTACGGCCATAATGGCTGCCACCGTCATGTTCACAACAATTATGCGTCGGTGCGAGTAGAGGTCGCCCATCGGAATAAGAAAGCACAAACCAAGCGCATAGCCTATCTGTGTGACAACGGTTATAAGGTTTGCCTCATGTTGGCTCACCCCCATATCGTGGCGTATCATCTCCAGAAGAGGCTGGTTGTAGTAGCAATTTGCCACGGTTAATCCCGCAATAACAGCCATTGTAAGCAACAAACCGCGCTCTAAGCCTTCATTTTCTTTCAGTTGTTTCATTTCTTTCTTATGCCAATTATCTTATTAATTTATCCATGTGGATTGTCCGCAATTGCAAAATTACGAAATAAAAAGATATAATCAAAAAAACATTTGAACAGTAACAACATAACGTCCCCTTGCTCCGCGAAATCGAGCAAGGGGACGTTATTATAAATCAAAATACATCACTATGAGAACCTGTATTTGTTAAAATCAACACAAGCTTATCATCATATTGTTCCCATACCAACAACCAATCAGCCATAATATGACATTCCCACTTTCCTACATATTTTCCAGAAAGTTTATGTGGTCTATATTCCGAAGACAACTGCCCTGTTTCTTCAAGTAATTCAATCACCTTTTTAAACCTTTCCATTGGAAGTCCACGTTTTATACAACGCTTAACATCCTTCTCAAAACGTTTAGTAGCAATAATTCGATATTTCATATACCCAACTTTTCAAACATTTCATCAGCATCTTTATATTCTGTCACTCTTCCATGGCGAATATCATCCATTGCTTCTTCCATGCCTGACTTCTTGTTTTTATGAGTAGGTAAAATAACGACACCATTCATGGACTTCAATACTTTTTTAAGTCCTGACATTACATTACGGTCTTCAACCTGTATTGTTATTGTATTCATAATCACCTCCTTTTTATTGAAATGCAACCTTGCTTATTTGCAAAGTTACATATTTTTTCCGAATACGCAATCCATTAGCTTACGAAATCATACTACCACAACATATTAGATCGAACTAAAATAATTAAATAACAAGCACAAACTCCTACAAAAAGGACCTCGTTTGTAGCGAGGCCCTTACACAAAAATCCTTAATGACTTTCATAACTTTCGTGACTGTAGTGACTTTAAATCGCCCCTTCTTCTGCTTCATTTTTAAGCAGACTTCTCAAATAAGTCTCTACGAGAGTTCTCAAGTCGGTCCCCTTGCTGCTCGCATATCTCTGAACCTCTTCATAAAGGGCCTTATCTATTTCCAATGTTTTTGTTTCCATAATGTGGGTAAATAATAATCTTGTTAACATTTCGCGTTTGTTTCTTTATAAGCCAGATATTCCTCACGACTTATCGGAGTTGCTGGGTCAACGACAAGCACTTCATCGTAAGTAAAGCCATGACTCGTTGATGATGGTAGTTTTCTGTCGTCCACCAAGGGAGTCGCAATTTGCGACGCCCTTATCCTTCTTGTCCACACGCTTATAAAGAGTGTTGAAAAGCTGTGTCACGTTTCGCAACGATGAACGAATCGTTCAGCGTTATGTTTAAGGAATCCTTAATGACCTTAATGACAAATGACCTTAATGACCACGAACAAGCGCGTATGACGGGAACGAGGCTATCTGCAGAGTGCAAGATACCGAAAAGAAGAACGATTTTGGATCGTATACCAATAACTGAGGATTAAATAATTATGGATTCTCTTGGAGGATACAAGGATAAATTGTATTTTTGTCAAAAGAAAAGCAACGATTATGAAATACTTAGACCCCAAGGCAGACCTCACGTTCAAGAAGATATTTGGCAATCATCCAGCGCGACTGATAAGTCTCCTTAACGCTCTCATGCCACTCAGCGACGACGAGCAGATACACGAGATAGAGTATCTGCCTACAGAACTTGTGCCCGAACTCGAAGGCCTACGACAAGTTTTGGGACTCTGTAAGTGTTGAAAGAACCCTATTGGATGACAGATTCCAAAAGGGCGTGAAACAAGGCAAGGAAGAAGGTATGGCTGAAGGCATGAAACAAGGAAAAGATAAACTGCAAGAGTACACATCTATTACTCCATATTCCTGATAAACCACAAGAATCCTTAATGACCTTAATGACTAATGACCTTAATGACTACGAGCAAAACACGGAACCAAGAATGCTGGCTTTAACGCAAAAAAATATATAATTTGACAGAAACAATTAATACAATCTATGGGTACAGAGAAAATTATAAACGCTGGAGACAAAACAAGAGCTTCGAATATCGAGATATTAAGGATTATAGCAATGTTCTTCATTTTGTTCATCCATGCCAATTTTTGGTCTTTAGGAGAGCCGACAATCGACGAAATGGCAGCCAATCCACTTGCCACCTGGTGTAGAACATTATTCGAATCAGCTGGTATAATAGCTGTCAATTGCTTTGTATTCATATCTGGTTGGTTTGGAATAAATTTCAAACTCAAAGGATTAGTAAGCTTCCTGTTTCAAAGTTCATTTTTCTATATAGGCACAACTGTTATATTAGTAATGGTTGGAATATGCGATTTAAATAAATTGGTATTAATAAGGATGACGTTTGCAGACAATTGGTATATAATGTCTTACGTGCTTCTCCTGATATTCTCTCCTGTACTCAACGCCTATATAAAGACAGCATCACGCAACAGCTACCGCTTATTACTTGTCCTGTTTTGGGGCTTTGCATTAACATATGGCTTCCGTCCTGTCAGCACATTCAACGAGGGATATTCCCCGATATTCTTCTTCGGATTGTATCTATTAGTAAGATATATTAGAATATACAAACCCAGACTTACAACTTTCCCTATATATGCTGATTTGTTGATATATGTTTTGTGTACGATATTAACGGCGCTTACGTGGTGTTGCTTTAGAATTAATTGCTTTATTTATCTCAATCCTGTTGTAATAATTTCTTCTATTTACTTCTGCTTGATATTCACCAAGTTTGAGTTCAAGAACAAGGTTGTCAATTGGTTTGCCGCAAGCTCTTTTGCTGCTTATTTACTACATACATCTCCATGTTTGCAAGACAGCTATCAGACCTTTTTCAAGACCCTGTGGTGTACAAATCCAACAGTATTGTTTTGGACAAAAGCTATCTTGGCTATTGTTGCAATCATGATTGTTGCTGTTGTTCTCGACCAATTGCGTATAAGAGTGTACAGATTGGCATGTTAATGGTCTTATTTTCAAAGGAGTAACATGCTAAGGAGCAATAAGACTCTACTTATTTAGTCATTTTCAGTCATTAGTCATTTTCGATTTTGAAAGTGTGAAATTATGCCTATATAATTATTATAATTATATAGAGATCGTGACATGATATTTTTTTTGAAAATGACTAAATGACTAATGACTGAAAATGACTAACTAAGGATTATGAAGAAATTTCTTGCCACATCATTTGTTGTTGCCATATTTTTTGTATCTTTGCAATTGATTTCAAGCAAGTGGAATCAGAAGATGAAAAGTGATGTTTTGAAAGTGAAGAATTTGAATAATCCGCTTGCTTCTTGATTAAATCATAACTCAACAAATGAATTTTTCACTTTTAAAAACTTTTAGTACATGGATTCTTCACTCTTAACACTTCACTTAATCATGCTGCTCATACTATGGCGAGGCGCCATAGCCCCCATTCGAAAGCACCAAAGCGAATATTCGAAATGCTCCACACGAATATTCGAAAATGCCCATGCGAATATTCGAAAATGCCCATGCGAATAATCGTCCCACAACGGCAGAAACGCGCTCTGACGAGCTTACTACTCCATATAACCGCCCAAACACAAAACGAGGGGACGCCTCGTAAATAAGACATCCCCTCTCGTTTTGTATAAGTTCATGGCTCAAGCCCATGTTTAGGCTGAGCCATGCAAGCATCAGAATTTATATCTTTTACTTGTTATTGAATTTCTTGCCATTCTGTATCACGATGCCCTTGTAAGAAGCGTCTACCTTCTGACCAGCCACGTTGTACATCGGAGCCTTGGTGTCGAGAGTGGCAGCAGCGTTGATACCACGCAAACCTGTAGCCTTGTCGAGGTAGATGTAATCCTTGTCTGAAGCTACAGACAGATAAGCCGAACCAGCCTCTACTACAGAACCAACAACAGATGTGAAGCAAGCCTGACCCTTGTCGTCGGTAGCCAACGACCAGATGTTCTGAACGTCGGAAGCTGCAATGGTGTAATCCTCGTCAACGGCTACAAGCAAGTTCTTCTGAACAGCCTCAGCCTCGGGAACCGGAGCAAGCTTGTAGTTGCCAGCCTTAGCCTTGAGCAGCACACCCGTGCCAGCCGGAACGGCTGTAACCTGAGCAAGCTCGGTGTAGTTGCCCTTAACGTCAGTTACAACATAAGCCTCAACCTCAGGAGTGAGCGAGAAGTCGATGGCGCATGTAGCAGAGAACATGGCGTTGCCGCCCTCGCCTACTGTTACAGCAACAGGCTCTACCTCGAGCACGATGTTTTTGTTAAGGCTCTTGCTAAGGTCTACGTCGTTCTCTGTGTAGTCGATGTAGCCAGGAGCCGAAACTGTGAGGTTGTACTTCTTGTCGTTCTGTATAACGTCGATAGAATAAGCACCCTTGTCGTCAGAAGCGCCTGTGTAGATAACGTCGCCGCTTGTGAGTGTTACGGTAGCACCAGCCACAGCCTTGTTCTTCCATGTAACCTTGCCCGACATTACTGAAGGCTCGGTCTGAATGCCAAACTCGGCTACGGCAGTAGGCTTAGCCGAAAGACTTGAAGCCTCGCCCGGAGCGCCAGAGCCATAATATGAGTTATTGTCAGAATCGTCGGCGTTGAACTTAACGTTTACATATTTGTCGGCCTTAACATAAGTAAGCACGCGGATTGCCGATGTGCCATCCCAAATGATAGGTTCGGGCAGCGTGATAGTTGTTGTATAGGTCTTACCGTCTACAAAGTCGATAGTAGACTTGCCTGTGTAAACGTCCACCTTCTGCAGCGACTCATAGTTCTTGCCAGCCTCGAATTTGGCAGTATCAACAGCGCCTACGTATGCTGTAAGGAGGATGTCGCTTACGGTCTTATCGTTAAAGCTTGTTCCGGTATAAGATACGGATGTAATCTTGGCACCCTTCTTAAGACCGTACTTCTCGAGCATCTCGGGTTTGTAGAGGTTGTCCATGTGGGCACCTGAGCCGTTGGCATCGTACCAGTCGATAGCGGTCTTGTTTGAAGTAGTGTTGCCATTGCCTACGGTTACGGTACCGGTAGCCTGCTCTTCCTTAACGTCAACCGAAACCTTCTCTGAAGCTACGGTATAGTTGTCAGCGGCATTCTTAAACTCGATGTAAGCCTCGGCAACACCAGCCTTGTGCGGAGTATAGCTGAACGAGAACTCGGCCTTCTCGCCACTTGCAATAGCCTTGGCAGGAGCTGTAGCCACTACCTCGCCGTCTACGTAGAGCGAAGCTGTATATGAGTCGGCAGCCTCGTCCTTGGCATTAACGTTGAGCAAGGTGGCTGTAGCTGTATAGGCGTTGTTTACAACAGCTGTAGCAGGCAGCTTAGAGGCTGTGAGCATAAGGTCGTGAGCCACGTCTACCTTCTCGAAGCCATAGATGTTGTCGATGCTGGTGTAGCCAGCACCAAAGCCAATGTAGTAGTTGCCGGCAGGAATGTTGTCGATAACGAATGTCTTGAGCTTGCTATAGTAATAGGTATAGTTTACTGCACGGTCTTCAGACAGCTCATTGGCTGTAATCTTGCGAGCCAGAGTCCAGTTGGTGCGGTCTGTAGAATAGTAAACGTTGAGGTAGACGCCTTCGCCACCAGTATAGTAGTTGGTACGGGCTACGTCAACCGACATCTTCTCGCCCTCTGCCACCTTAAGCAGCGGTGTAACAAACTTGTTGTCCTTGTCCTGGCTGCCGTTAGACAAGAGGTATGGGTTGTCGCTGCTGGCAGCATCGCGCTGAGCTACGCTCCATCCATCCTCGGCATAGGCACCCGCCGGAATCTGGTCGTCGTTGAAGTTGGCGTAATACTTGGCTGGGTCGAGCACGGTGCCCGACACGTTAAAGCTGAAGTCGTCAACACCCTCTCCAGACACCTTAAACTCGCCCGAGTAGATGCCCGATTTTTCAGCCGTCATAGTTACGGTGAAATCTTTAGTTTCGTGAGCCGCAATTGTGAGCGGAGCTGCAAGCGAGGTGGTGAATCCGTCGGGCACAACAACCTTTGTTATGTTGAGCGGAGCTGCACCATCGTTGCTTATCTTGAATGTCTTGTCGGTGCTGGCATTGACCATTCCCCATGCAAATGTTTCCTTGCCGTTGTCTATCTTGCCATCATCGTTGCGCATTGTGAGCACAGGCTTGTAGGGCACAGGCTCTATCCACGCACCAGCCTTAGAGGTGTTGGTAAGGTCCTCATACACATCATAGCGGTTGCGATCAGGATAAGTGTTGCAGTTGGCGGTGCCAGATACTATAACTGTAGTAGATGCGCCTACCGCAAGGTTGCCCTTAAGCGGCTGTGTGAATACCACCGCTTTGTTCTTGCTATAGTTTCTTACAGATAGGCTGTAGCCTTCGGTACCCTCGGTAAGGTCGAGGTCGCCATTGTTGGTAATTGTAACCTCATATTCTACCGGGAACTTGCCATCGGCATCACAGTCTACCTTGTCCTTACCCTTGTAGCTTACCTTGCTTACGAGCAACGACTTCTGCAACTCGATGTCGGCATTGTCGGCGGCAAAGTCGTCGATATAGAGGTTCTCGGCACGAATACCAATGTACTGGTTGTTCTGCTCGGGCAGATTGACCTGAACCCAATCGGTGCTAAGCTTAGGAATCTCCACCTCAATCTGGTCGCCCATCTTGTATTTGCCGTTCTCAAGGGTTACGGCATAAAACTTAATTGTAGACGAGCTCCACGAAGAAGTCTTCTTTACCCAGATGCTTGCCTTGCCTGTGATGGCTGGCGTAACGAGCAGGTCGTTTACAGGGCCAACGTCGTAATTGTAGTCGTCACCAATGGTCTGGCTTCCAACCTTTATCGCACCCGAACCGTTGCGTCCGTCTGTCGAGCTGTAGGTGTAACTCACGTAATAATCTTCGCTACTCCAACCCTCGGTTGTGTACTTGCCTACGATGTGGCCCCATCCTGAGCCCACCTTAAAATCGTGGGCAGTAGTAGAGATAGACTTGTTGAAGTCCATCGTGTAGTTTTGCACGATGTCGGCCCTTGCCTGTCCTGCCCACAGCGTGGAGGCGGCGATGAGAGCTAACGAACAATAAAAATTTCTCATAAGCTAATAAATTTTTAAGTTGTTAATATCTGTGTTGTTATTTTCGCTATCTGTGTCTCAGTTATTTTTTATCACCACCTTGCGTGCCACGCCTCCCTTGCGCACGATGTAGAGGCCCTTGGATGGGTTGGACACGCGTGTGCCGTCAAGGGTGTAGATGCCGTCGGCAGGTGAGGCTACGTTGGCAGTATTTACAGCGCTTATGCCACTTGTGCCGCCTGTGAGCTTAACTGTACAAGCATTGGTTATGTCGGCATCCAGCACGTTAGAATCGTCGATTGTCGGCATGTACTTGCCGGCTAATGCCACAACCTGCATGTTGTCGGCGTTCCAGGCAGCAGGCAAGGTGTAGGTGTAGCGGGCCGAGTATTTGCCGTCGGCAATATCCATGCGGTCGCCCTTAGGACTTGTTACGTAGGCGCGCAGCACGTGGTTGTGCACGTATTTGTTGTCGGTGGTTGTGCCATAGCCCAGGGTGCCAACAACCTTCTGTGGCGACACAACTCCATTCTCTACAAGCATAAGCGTAAGGCCAATGTCGCCATAAATAGACTTAGCCTCGTCGGTAACGTCGCCCGTAACGTCGAGCGTAAGCTGGCGTGTGGCAGATGTGTAGGTCGACGACAGATTGACTGTGGCGAACGACGGGTTGCCGGCGCGGTTCTCGTTGACCAACTGCTCAACCGCCTCAGACACCAATTGAGGCATAAAGGTGGCGTAGTCGATTAGGTCGAAGGCAATGTTGTTCTCGCCAAAGAAGTAGAAGCGGTCTACTGTGAAGCACGGGTAGGTGTAGGCATAGAGATTCTCGAGATAGCTTGAACCTTCGGGAGCAAGTGGCTCGCCATGCTTGTAGACATTTACCAGACACACATCCTTGTTCTGGGCAGCCTCGTCCATGCCAGGGTTTATGTAGTAGGCCATACTCTCGTCCTGGCTGCAATACTGCTCCACGTAGGTTTGCTGGCGTTCAAGACTCTTGGTGTAGACCACGAACGAGTTGGCAATCTCGTCGCCATCGGGTTTGGTAGGTGTGCTGCCCTCTATATTGTCTACAAAGACAGTCAGCTTGTGGGCTCCGGGCGTAATGTCCTTAGGCAATGGCAGCAGTAGGCTTACGCCGCTTAAGCCGTCGGCCTTAACCTCCTCGTCGTAATCCTTATAGGTGGCCTTGCCGTCGTCGAAACGATAGCCCAGACGCATAGACGAGATGTCCTCCAGACCAACATTCTGCAACTGCACATAAGTGTCGAGCGTGGCGCCTGTCTTCTGATACTTGCCGCCAGCCAAGAGGTGGGTCAGCTGCACGTCCTTCTTGGGCAACGAGCTAACGTCAACTATCAGCTGCACGCAAAGGTTGCCAACACCCTCCATATAGTAGAAACCATCGCCATTCATAATGAGCGACGCCTTGGGAGTGGAGGTCTTTGGGGTGTAGAAGCACATGGCACCCTCCTCGGCTGTGGCCATTGCCTCAGACTCGTTGTAGTCGTAACCAATTATCAGCTCGTCGTTGTCCTGTATGGTGTACTCTTGGGCGCTGTTGAAGCGCACCTCGTTCCAGCCCTCGCTGGTACGGCGCACGGTAGCGTTGACAAGACTAGAGGCATTCTGGCCACTAACCTTATATATAAATACCTTTGACTTGCCTATGCTCTGAGACAGGGCAAAGCGAATGCCCACTACCTTGCAGCCCTTGTACGAGCTGAGTACAGAGGATGATAGGTCGGCTGCCACGCTGTAGGTTCCGGCTTTGCCAAAGCACATGCCCTTGGTGGTGATGCTATCGCCGCTGCAATAGCCTACCCCACGCTCAGTAGAGGCAAGCACACGACGAACGGGCACCTTGGCCTGTGGTGCAGCCGACTCTACCGGAACGTTGACAGTTATTGTAGACGTTTTGGGCAACTTAGCACAAACGCCACCCACGTGCACCTGTTGGGCGCAGAGCACAAGGCTCTGCGACATCAACATGGCGGTAATATATGTTTTTTTCATTTTTACTCTTCTTTTGCTTTTTTGAATTAATTGAATTCTTTATTACTTGAATTCTTTAATTGTTTAGATTACTTGCGAACCTTTCTTACTCCGTTGGCGTCCTTAACGATGTAGACGCCTTGTGGCAGGGCGTGCAGACGAGCGTTGAGCTTCTGTCCGGCAAGGTTGTACACCTGGGCATTGGCGTCGGTATCGGCTCTAACCACATCGATACCGCTAACAACAATCTGATAGGTAGCCATCTCAGACACGGCGTTCTTGTAGACAGCCTCGATGCCGATGGTGTAGCTGCCCTCTGGCAGGTTGTCGATGGTGAACGACGGTGTGGTAGACTCGCCATACTTAGAGCCGTCGATGTAGATGTTGTAGTGGAGCACGTTGCCGTAATCCTGCTGCACATTGCTGCCATCGGCAGGCTCAGCCTTGAAGAGGTCGAGCTGGGCAAAGAAGGCGTCGGTAGACGTGTAGTGAACAGCAAGGCGAACCTTCTTGCCGGCATAAGGCGCAAGGTCGGTAGAATAGACGGTCCACTGGTCGCTCGGAATGTTCTGGGCGTTGCTCAGCACTACGAAGTCGTCGGGATTGTCGCTGCCCGTCTCTGACACGGCAAACTCCATCTTCTCGTTGTACATGTCGGTATAGCTCTTGGCTGTAACCTTAAGCTCGTAGCCGTCGTAGATGTCGATAAGCGGCGAGATAAGCCACTTGTCGGCCTGAGCGCCCTGGGGCGAGAAGAACACCACGTACTTGTTGCCATCGGGAGCCTGCATAGCCATATCGGTAGGAAGCATGGCAGGAACCGTGTTCCAAGGGTTGAACACAATTGGGGCAATGGCCTTAGGATTAGAGGCGTCGCCCGAGCCAGGGAAAGTTACGATGTTGCTGGTCGAGCCAAGACCGATAGGATAAACCGGGGTTTGGTCGAGGTCTACCGACTTCCAGTCGCCAAACTGTCCTGTGGCAAAGTCGTCGTAGGTCTCGAAGCTGTCGCTAAAGCCAAGAATCTGGTTCCAATTCAACTTTACACTTATACCGTCGGCACTTTCGTTCATGTCGGCAGTAATATTGTAAGGAGTTATTACGTCGTCCTCAAGATTGATGTCGAGAGTCTGGTCGGCCTGCAGGTCTATTTCCTTAGAGTAGGCCTTGAAGGCACCCTTCTCCACATTTACAGTATACTTGCCCTTAGGCAGCATCAATATCTTTGCCACGCCATTGGCAACTGTAGCCTGGTAGGCAGTTCCGTTATCGGTAGAAAGGAGGTTGACCACGGTTCCGTCGGCTGAGAGCTTGCTGTCAGCGGCAACCTTCATTGTAAGGCTGGCGTAGGCCGACTTGCTAACCTCGATGGTAGTGGTAACGAGCTGGCTCTGGGCAGCAATGTAGTTGGCCTTTACGCCAATGGTGTGGGTGCCTTCGGCAACATCGCTCAGCACATAGCTGTAGGTGCCGGTCTTGCCCACCTTCTGATTGTCGAGATAGATGTCGAAGGTCTCGTTGGGGTTGGCAGGCGACTTGTGGTTGCGTGCCACACGATTGGCCTTAGGAGCGAGAGCATACGAGACAGCTGTAGACTGACCTACATAAAAGTCGTCGAGCTTGAGCATGAAGGCTCCCTCGCTGGCAGCATCGCCAATATAGCGAATGGCAATCTTTACCTTCTGCTGAGCGTACTCGGCAAGGTCGTACTGCATAAGCTGCCAATTCTTCTTGTAGTCGGCAGTCTCGTAATTGCCCTTGGTAAGCTGTACAAAGTCGTCGGCAGTAGGATTGTTGGTCTGGGTTGTGATGTAGACAACAAACTTCTCGATGTACTTGTCGGCAGCCATAGCGTAGAACGAGAGGATGTTGTCGGTACCAACAGTAATCTCAGGCGAGATGAGCCAGTCGTCGTTAGGCTCGCCCGAATTGGTGCGTACAAAACCCACATACTGCTTGCCGCTGTATGCGCGCATTGTAGGATAGTCGTAGTACCACATAGGGTCTACCTTCAGGGGATTCATTATCTGTGCATACTGGAAGACACCACGGTTGGGATAGTCGCCAGTAAGAGGAGCTGTCATTAGATGGTCGGCATCGATTCCAGTCCAATCGCCAAAATTGATAGAGAATGGATCGTAGCTCTCGAAGTCGTCGAAGAATGCAGGCTTCTCGGTATTCCAAGTAACCTTGACCTGATTCTTGCCAGTATAGGCGTCGTATGTGCAAACGGCGTTAAGCGCAAAGGGGTCGCGCGTAAGCTCTACGAGCTGCAACTTTACGTCCTTGCCAGTCTCGTTGGCGGCAATATTGACTGTTGCAGTAGCTGTGTTGAATCCGTCGCGCTTTACCGTAACCTTATTGTTACCGGCATAAACCTTGAGCGAGCACTTGCCGTCGGCATCGAGTGTGGTTTCTGGATATTGCAGCTGATAATCGGTCTGCTCTACGTCAACCAGCTGTCCGGCAAGCGAAATGCCGGCATTGGTGGTGACCTCGATATTTAGCATCTTATCGCGCTTCTGTGCAAACGAAGCTGTAGACGTGAGCAAGAGGAAGAGGAGCAGCGTAAATGAGTAGAATTTTGATTTCATTTTTTACTTAGCTTTTTTATAGAATGATGAAAACAGGAAAAAGGTAACGGATGCGCACAACCCGCAAGGAGCATGCGCACCACATTACCTTTAAAAGCATTAATCCAAAGATGATATTTTACTTGCGGGCCACCTTCATGGTCTTAACACCATCGGCGGTCTGCACCTTTACTACGTAAACACCCTTTGCCAAGCCGTTAAGGGTAGCCATGCCGTTGCCCTGTGCCACCTTCATGCCATTAAGATTGTATACAGCCACAGCGTCGGCAGCCGAAACAGCGTTCTGAACCGACTTGATGCCAGTGGCAACATTGTCGAAATGAGAGAAGGTGAAGTCGTCGTAGAACGCAGCCAGAGCATATCTCTCTGTGTAGTCGCGTACGGCAACATAGATGTCCTTGCCAGCATAAGCCGAGAGGTTAACTGTGTAATGCTTCCAGTCTTCGTGGTCGAGCAATGGTATCTCCTGCTGGTTGAGCACAGTCTTGAACGAGTTGCGGTCGGTGTTGCTGGTCTCGCTAACAAGCACCTCTACCCTGTGTAGACCTGAAGGCAGGATGCTCTGTTTGCTCTCCCAGTTGCGAGCGTAGAAGTCGAACTCCGACTCGGCTGTAGCTGTGAGCTTCTTAGACACAATCCAGTTGTCGCCCTTGGTTGTCTCGTTGAGCGGAGAGCCAGGGATAATGAATGCGTCGCCAGAGATAGGAGCCACGTTCTTGTGGTCGGGACGCTCGTAAGCCACTGCAAATGCGTAAACGCCATTATTTGACGGGAACTCGGTGCCATAGCAATTGAATGGAACTGTGGCTGAACGGTCAACATCAATAAGGTTGAAGTCGGTTGTCCAGTTGTAGTCGAGGTCGTTGTCCTCGAACGAGTAGTAGAGCACGTCGCTTGCAAGAGCTGTACCCTCAACAGGGAACTGTACAGAGTAGCCGCTCTCGAATGTAACGGTCATGTTGTCGTTTACGGTAGACTGCACGTCCTTGGCATAGAACTGGAGCGAGAATGTGAGCGACTCGCCCTTTGCAATCTCTGTGCCCGGAGTTATAGAAGAGGCGAAGTTGTCGGTAGCGAAGCTTACGCTCTTAACCTTCAACGCCTGCTCGCCCTTGTTCTGGATAGTGAAAATGTCGCCAGAGTTGGTGCCCTTGTTATAGTTCGCCTTGCCAGCGTTCCAGCCTTCCTTGTTGAATACGGCCTTGTCGCTTACGTTCTCCTCGATAACCACGTTGTCGAGACCGCAACCGTTGTCGTTGCCATTGTTGGCTGTGTGAGTCCAGCGGAACTGTACTGTCTTGCCGGCATAAGCCGAGAGGTCTATCTTCTCGTTAATCCAATAGATAGGATCAACATCCTCGTCGAGACCCTGTGAGATATAAGAGAGCTGCTTCCAAGCGCCGTCTACCAACACTTCGAATGTAACGGTTGTAGGAGCACCCTCTGTGTTCTGCTTCTTGGCGTTGCCCAGCTGGTCGAATTTGGCGTTTACCGGATGGCAGTCAACCCAATCGAACGAGATAGACATATTCTTGTCGGTAGGAAGCTTGAACTCTGGAGTGGTTACAAATGCCTGGTTGCCCTTGTCGAGCCACATGTTGAAGAGGCAAGGAGCAGGTGTGCCCTTGTCCTTGAGCACGCTCCAGCTACGGTTGGCGTATTGTGTGGTGTTGGTAGAAATCCAGCCTGTTGGCAGATCGGTACTAACACCGCTGAAGTCCTGAGTATATGGGAATTCGGATGTAGAAGCGTCCTTCTGTGTGGTGAAGTGCCATACTGTAGCCTGTGTCGAGGCACCCTTCTCGTTGTAAGGAACAACCTTCCAGTAGTACATTGTCTCGTACTCGGCTGTAGCCAATGTATAAGACAGGGCGTCCTTGAGGTCGAGACCATCTACAACGTTGTACACATTCTCTGATGTACCTACATAGAGCTTGTAGCCTTCGGCAAAGAGGGCCGGTCCCCACTTAAGTTCGATGTTCTGGTTGTATACATTTGTAAGACTGTCGGCAGGAGCCACAAGAATAGCTGCAAACGGAGTGCCTTCCTGTCCATATAGTGCAGGGAGGAACACACGGTCGAGATAGAACGAAGAGTAAGGATCTACATCACCGTCGTTAGATTTAATGGCTGTATTGTGCCAGCGCACGTACGAGTTGTCGGTAGCTGTGCCAAGATCTACTGTAGTAGTCTCGCCGTAAGTGCCCTTCTTGTAGTCGAATGTCCAAACGGCCTTCCATGTCTTGCCGCCATCGGTAGAAAGGTCGAGTGTGATGTCGTTGCTCTGTGCTACACCATTGCCATCTTCATCGGTCTCTTCGGTATCATACTGATTATAGTAAGAGAACTGCACCTTTCCGCCCTTGGTAAGGTCGAGACGTGGCGATGTGATGTACTGGTCGCGATATGAACCTGAGGCATAAACCGACACGTCGCCCTCAAGACCGCCATTCGACTTAGACCATCCGTCGTTCTGCCAACCAGCTGGCGGGAAGGCTACCTCGAATGTCTCCTCGGTAAGTCCGTCGGGAGCCATCTTCTTGTTTGCCTTAAGGTTGATGGTAAGGTCGCCACCATTGGTGTGGAGCACAACCTTAGGTGTGGCAGATGATGTAATCGAGGCAGTATAAGAGACATTAAACTTAACCGACTGGGCCTTGTCGAGATTTACAGCAGATGGGTCGATAGTAAGACCTACGCCCTCAGGCAGGTCCACACTTGTAATCTGCAGACCCTTCAAACCGGTATTGGTAAGGGTGAAGGCATCCGAGTAGAACTTCTCGCCGATGTAAACATCGCCATAGCTGTAAGTGGTTTTGTTGAGCTTGGCCACAGGCGATGTGGCAGGAGTAAACTTCTTTACCTTAACATTGTCAAGATAAACAATGTTGGCAATAGTAGTATACATCTTGTAAACGAAAGCAAGTTTAATCTTCTTGCCCTTCCAGTCGCTTAGGTCGAGCTTGCTAGTGTGTGTGTCCCATGTAGAAAGAGGCCACTCGCTAACGCCGCTCTCCTTAAGGTCTTCCTTGTTCTGGATAGAGAATATTGTCTCGGCATTGGCAACATCGCCGTCTACCACAACTCTAACCTGAAGGTCGTACATGCTCTTGGCTGTGGCTGCCATTGGCGAAACCTTCCAGTCGAAGCTCAACTGATAGGTGTTGTTGAGGTCGAGTTCTGGCGAAAGCAGAATCTCCTCACGTGGCTTGGCAGCTTCTGGAGCAAAGTCGGCGCTTATAGGACCGTCGCACATAGCAACATGCTTGCCGCCAATTGTGCCTTTGTCAGAATAATAGTTAGACCAATTGTAACGCAACTCGCTTCCTGAATAGGAGTCGATTGTGGTCCAACCTTCTTCAACCGCCACTGGACGGGTGATGTTGTTTTCGGCATCTGTATTCTCAGTTTCAAAATCCTCGTCGAGGATGGTCTGTGCCTTGACACCAACCGAACCGAAAAAGAAGAACGCCGAAGCCAACGCTAAGATGTAGTTGTTCTTCATAAAAGATAATAATTAAAAAATGTTATAAACTATGTATTGAGCAATTTGTAGCAACAAAGTTGTATTGAGCAATTTGTATTTACAATTAATATTTTAGCTAATCTGGGGGTATAAACAAACTAAATTTGTCCTACTCTCACTTATTACAGCGCAAAGATAAAATAAAATCGTTAATAATTAGTAGTTTTTATTGTATTTTTTCGATAAATAATAAAAGATATTACATTTATATCTACAATATAACATAAAACGGCTTTTTTTTGTATATATACATTATATAATATAAAAAGGAGAAGGGATGCCGTTAATCCCCTCTCCTTAAGAAATGCTTTATTTGTATTTGCCACTATTTATGGCCCCTACCCTATCGTATAGGGTCTGCAATATTGCCTTGCCCTTAGCCACACGCTGGCTGTTGCCCGATGGCTGCTCGTTGTAGAACACGCGGTTTGCCACATTGTCGTATACGCTTACGCCGGTGCTGTCGAGATAGCAGAATCCATTGACAAAGGTGTAGAAAGCAAACGGACGTGTGTAAGAGGCGTCGAGCACATTGCGGCTGAACTCAAAGTCGTTGTGCCTTATGCCGAGCTGTGCAAGAAGCGTGGCTGCCAAGTCGGTTTGGCTGGCTATCTTGTCCACCACCATTGGCTTGGCCACAGCTCCTCCGGTCCAAATCATCGGTATACGGAAGAAGTGCGGGGCAAATCGCTCGCCTTGCTTTGGATATGGAATGCCGTGGTCGGGCAGCAATACAATGAGGGTGTTGGCCCATTGCGGTGTTTTGCTGAATCGCTCTATAAAGCGTCCTATGCAGTGGTCGGTATAGGCGAAGGCATTGAAATGGTCGTCCTCGAACTTACTGAACGGCACCTCAAACGGCTCATGACTGCTTAGTGTAAGGAACGACGTGAACCACGGTTGCTTGCTGCCCTCACGCTCCTTCAGCATATTGAATAGGCGGTCGAAGGTAAGGTTGTCGGGCACACCCCACTTGCCATAGTTGCGTTCCTCCATCGTAAAGTCGTCTTGCGACGTTAGCTTCTGGAATCCTCCAGCAAGCAGATAGCCACGCATATTGGTGAAATTGATGTCGCCACCATAAAGAAAGTCGGTCTGATAGCCAGCCTCGGCAAGCGAATGGGCAATGTTGGGCATACTGTTGGCTATGCGCGGAACCTTCATTATCGACAATGTTGGCAGCCCTGGATAGCCGCTAAAGGTGCAAACCGTGCCTCGGTCGGTACGGAAGCTACTTGCATACAGATTGCTGAAGAACACTCCCTGTCGCGACAGGCGGTCGAGATTGGGCGCCACTCCCTTGGCTCCGCCAAGACGCTCAATCATTGTGGCGCCAAAACTTTCCATAAATATCACAAGGATGTTGGGGCGCTTGGTGTTGAGTACAGCTGTTGTGGCTGTGTCGGCTACAAGGTATTGGCCTTGCATTAGCTGGGCGCGGCGCTCGTCGGGATAGAAGCGGAACTCGTCCTCATACTTCTTCTGAAACTCCATGCTGGCAAACATGTTGAACACGGGGTTGATGGCAGACAGATTGAGGTACTGGTCGCTGCTGAAATACACGGTTCCCACATTCTGTGTAGACACTCTGATGCCTCCCCTGATAACCAAGAACAGCAAACCGCCTACGGGCAGGGCACACACCGTGGCAAGCATACGCCTACCCCAACCCAACACGGCTTGCAGCTTGCAGGGCGTAAGACGCCATAGCAACCACGACATCAGGGCCGTTAGAACCACGATGTAAAGCACGCGCAGCACTATATACAATGTGGAAACGCTGGCTGCCGCATTCTTGGGCGAGTCGAGATACACAAACACAGTTGCGTCGAGCTTGCTCTCCCAAAAGGCAAAGAGCGACGTGTCGGCAACAAAGATTGTCGACACAAGCAACATTACCACTATATAATAAGGTGTAAGTATCTTGCGCAAGGGCAACTTGTTCCACCACACCGACACCAACAGCAGCAGGAAAGGTATGGCCGTAAGATAGCCGGCTGTGGTGGCGTCAAGCCAGGCTCCATGCCATGCTACGCTCAGATAATCGGCAAGGGCATAGGGCTTTGACGCGTTGCACATCATAAACACGGGTTTCTGCAGCACAAAATATGCCCACACCACAACAAATTCAGACAATAGATATTTCAGTCTTTGCCACATAATAATGTTTTTTTTCTTCTTCTGTTTGTTTTTTATTTAATTGTTATTCACTCATCGTTACTTCTGATTGAACTGCCGCAGCACGTCGCATCGACGTGTGTAGTCGTCGATTGCCTCTGGATGAGCCAAGGCAAACATGCCAAGTTCGTTTAGTGCCTGGTATTGTGCCGCCTGTGGATGTAGCACAAGAATCTCATTGTAGCCGTTGCTCGCGTCGTATTCGGTTGTTGCCCACGGCTCTACTGGCACAAACGCCAAGGCATAAAGCGAATTGTAGCGCAAGCGCATGTCGTTGCTCTGCTTTGCCACATTGAGATACTTAACGGTTTCGGCTGCAAAATCCTTCTCCCACGAGCGTGCCGAATCCATAACGCTACGATAGTAGTGGGTAAGATACCAGCAGTCACCATAGCACGAGGCCTGATAGTAGCGCACGGCAAGGTCGTAAGCCATTTGTTGCTTGTCGTTGCCCTCGCGTGCCAGACTGTATTGGCTTAGGCGCGAGGTCATGTCAATACAGAAGTCGAGCTTGGCGTTGCGACTAACCTTTACCGGCTCGTAACCGTCGTCAACATATTGCTTGCCAAACCATCGTGGCGTGTCGAAATGGCGTTTTGAAGCAAACACGCTTATCAGCTGTTTCGAGAGCAGCGATGTTGGCACCTTTCTTAGATAGGGTATGGCGTCGGCAAAGCGTCCCTCGGCTATTAGCTTGGTACCTATCAGGTCGTTAAAGTAGTCGGCGTCATGATAGGTGTTCTGTACGCAGTATGTCTCAAAGGCATTGCTGTGCGCTGTTGTTAGATACTTGTAGTAGTTGGCAAGGCGGTCGGCTGTCAGACTGTCCATCTTGCAGAAATACTCGTCCCACGGACCATACACCATATTATAGTTCTCGTCGAACGAATCTTCTGCGTTCCTTTGTTCAACCATTAAGAGGTCTTTGTTCTCGGCGCTCATCATGGCGCATAGGGCAAGCGCCGCATTGTCCATGCCCACGCCACGGAACAGAGGCTCCAGACCCATGTGCACCACACGGTCCTTAACGTCGGTATAATGGTTGAAGTATTCGCCGTCACTCGCACGCTCCTCCTTTATCTTATTGTCGAGCCACCCGAACTCGGCAAGCAGAAAGCTAGTATATTCGTCATTGGGCTTGTTGCAGCATGTGGACACAAGTAGGCGTATGGCACGTGCATTATCGCGCATGCGCTGTGTGCCTTCGGCATTTACAGCCCTCTCGGCTTCAACAAAGGCATGCTCGTAGTTGCCCATAAGATAATTGGTCATGCTTGCGGCAGCGAGCCACAAGCTGGGCCACTTAACCCTCTTGTTGTCGGCAGCGTTAATGGCAAACTGCACAAAGGCCAATGCGTCCTTGCGCAACACCCGCTTGGCGTCGATCAGACTAAACCATTCGTCGCTAGCAAGCTCTTCGGGCTTTTGGTCGAGTGTTTCCTGAAAATTATTCACAAAGTCTTGTACAAGATATACAAGTGTGGGAGCGTTGGGGTTCTTGGCAAATACCGACTTGATTCCTGCCAGACTGCGATAGTTCTTCATTACAGCCTTAATCGACCGTACATCGCCTTGCTCGGCATAGATGTCGCAAGCACGTGTGCGCTGTCCGCTCTTAAGCAAGGCACGGGCATAAATGTTGCGCATGGCGTCGCGCCACTGGCTTTGATCCATTTTGCATGCCGTAGCGTTCCATAGGGCTATGTTGGCACTGTGGTTACCCAGCATCATATTGGCACGCATCTGCAGCAGCACGTACTGTGCACGCAGCCTTGCGCCCCTGTAGGCCTTGGATGCGGCAATGATGCCAGAAAGCGTGCTGCGTCTGCTTGCCATCTCTTGCTTTGTGGGATAATCCCAAGCGTCGGTGGCATAGGCTTCGCTGATGTTAAGATAGCGGTTTAACAGCGTGAGATATGCCATCATCTCGCGGTCGCCCTTGCTGCTTGCTGTCTTCATTATCTCCTCTCTGTTCCACTTGTAGTATGTAGTACCACTTGGGCCGTCGTTGCCAGTATAGCTTTGCCAATAGCGGTCAATGGAGTATAGATAGGCAGGGCCATAGGTCAGGGCATTGCGGTGGAATACCGAGAACATATAGCTGTTGTGCAAGTGGCCTTCGGATATGCACGCCTTGACATGGGCAAGGGGCAGCAGGGCAAGGAGGCTATAAATTAAGAATCGTCTCATAATCCTTGTGGTTTAAATGGTTGATGTTATTGTTGCTTAAGTCGAAGAGTATTGTCTCGCTATTGGCGTCGGGGCGTCGGCTCTGTATTGCCTTTACGGCTTCCATGATGTCCGCGGCTGAGGGTTTCCGTATGGCAATGGAGTCGTCGGGAAGCATGGGATATTCGCCATCGTAATGCACAAAGCCAACAAAACGGCCTCCACGGAACAGTATGCGCCAAGCAAATATGGGATAGGCTGTTGACAAGGGCAACCGATACTGGGCAAGATACTGAAGGTATGGAGCCGCGTCGCGCATGTCGAGTATTGGCTTGTGGCACTTAATGTTGGTTGCGTCGCCCGTGTTGTACATCATAAGCACGCCTCTATCGGCTGGCGGAGGCAATTGAGACAGCTGATGCAGACGGATGGTTGACGACAGTTGCAGACCTCGGCTATGACACTCGTTGAGCATGGCTTGCATAAAGTCGTCGTACAACTGGCGTGTAGACTGGGTCCAGTCGCAGTCTATCTGTATTTCCCTTACATTGTGCACATCGTTTGTCTGGCTCATCTGCAGCACACGCCTTACAATAAGCCGTGCCAAATGGTGGCGGTCGTGCCTGAGACATTCGGGCATGACAAACACGGTTGGCACAATGTCGATGCCCTGAGGCACCTTAGTGGCAAAACTTAGTGTGGCGTTGGGCATGGCTCTTCCTGCCTCGTCGTCCACCACATCGAAGTAGCGCAGGTACATCCGCGAAATGGAGTATTTCTTTATGAATGCCGTCTTCGTGGAGTCCATGTTGAGGGTTGTGCTCCAGTAGTAGACCGAGCGCATGGAAGTCTTGGCCTCGTCCTTGCGGCACGAGACAAGCAATAATGCCATCGACAATATGCCGAGACCTATTATGGCAGTTCTCTTTCCAAAACCCATTCCGTTCCTTTCTGCTTGTTTGCTTTATTATGTTGCGAATTTACGTAAAATAAGGGAGAATGCAAAGAAAACTATTCATTTTTGCAACTTTCGGTTATCTATATACGTCAATAATTATAAACCCCGACTATTTTTTGGGAAAAACAAAAAAATAACAATCAAAAAAAGAAAGGACTAATATGATTTTTTCAACAACTCCTACTCTTGAAGGACATCCAATACGCGAGTATCGCGGAGTGGTAACTGGCGAGACCATTATCGGCGCCAATGTGTTTAAGGATTTTATGGCTGGCATACGCGACTTCTTTGGCGGCCGCAGCGGCACCTACGAGAAAGTGTTGCGCCAGGCTAAGGACTCGGCTATGCAAGAGATGGCACAGCGAGCCGAACAAATGGGCTGCAACGCCATCGTAGGCATAGACCTCGACTACGAAACGGTAGGCGAGAGCGGATCGATGCTTATGGTTACGTGCAGCGGAACGGCTGTGGTTATATAAAAAAGTGGAACGGCTGTGGTTATATAAAAAAGTGGAGAGGGTGTGCCAAAAGTCAAAATAATGCGGGGAGTGTTGCTTGACGCAATAATATATATTAAATGGCTAAAGATTATATATTAAATATACAAGTAATATATATTGCTTTTACAAGCCAGTAATCTTGACCATTTTGGCATTATACAATGACTTTTGACACACATCGTCTATTTTTCTTCTGTTTTTATTTTTCGTTTCTTAGGTTGTCGTCCATTCTTGCGCAGAGCCTCAGCAATGATCCATTGCAATTGTCCGTTGATGCTGCGAAACTCGTCGGCAGCCCACGCCTCAATAGCATCCATTGTCTCGGCATCCACACGCAGAACAAAACTCTTTGTACTTGTTTCTTTATTTGACATATTGGTTTAATGGTTTAGGGTTCCAGTGTTGACAACGGGCTGAGCCGAATCGTCTCCACAAAGCACTACCAGCAGGTTGCTTACCATAGCCGCCTTCTTGTCGTCGTCGAGCTCTACAATATCCTCGCTACTTAGTTTGTCGAGAGCCATCTTAACCATCGACACAGCACCCTCGACTATCTTTTCGCGAGCAGAGATTATGGCGTCTGCCTGCTGTCGACGTAGCATCACGGCAGCTATCTCTGGGGCATAAGCCAGGTAGTTGATACGTGCCTCTACCACTTCTATTCCGGCCATGCTAAGACGCTCGTCCAATTTCTCCTCAAGTTGCTTGTTTATCTCGTCGGCACCGTCGCGCAGGGTAAGCTCCTTGTTGCCCGACCCATTATTGTCGTAAGCATACAGTCCTGCCACCTGACGAAGGGCTGCGTCGCTCTGTGTCTTGACAAAATTCTCGAAAGCAAGCATAACATTAGACACGCTTGTGCCTATCTGCACTCCGTTCTGTTGTGCCGCTCCGCTCTGTGCCATTGTCTGCGAGTCGATTTCAAACATTGCTTTATAGGTATCTTTAAGTTTCCAAACAAGCACCAAGCCTATCATCACCGGGTTGCCTGTCTTGTCGTTCACCTTAATAGGCTGGGCATCAAGGTTGCGCGCACGCAACGACAACTTCTTAGTATTGATAAATGGATTGACCCATGAGTAGCCCACCTTGGTGAACGTGCCTTTATATTTTCCGAAGAACATCATTACACGTGCCTCGCCTGGCTCGAGCATCACAAAGCCACCCCATATAAAAAATGTAGACACAAGCACTACTGCACCTATACCTATAAGCAGCCACATCAACACCTCATTAGACTCTTGAAGTATACCCAATACTATCAATGCTATACTTAACAACGTCAACAGAATGTTGGCAAAAAGCATTGGGAAGCCACCAAGCGTAGCACCTTTAAACTGAAATTCCCTGTTCTCCATAATTGTAACTTTTTTAATTAGATATTGAATAATTGATAAATGATATCATTTTGATATTGCAAATATAGAGAGAATAAATGGATAAAGCCATGGATTGTCGTTATTTTTTTAGAACATTTAATACAAATTACAGACTAAACGTCTTCTTAAAACATCTGTAACCGTATTGCAATAAACCATATCTACCTTTGCATCGTGAAAGATAACAAAACAGGTATAACAATATTATAAAAGTATTACACAATGAATTTATTAAAGACCATCGGTAGAAGCACAACTACCGTTCTCGCAGCAACCTTTATGTTGCTTGGTTGCTTGCATTTGCAAGCTCAAACCCCAAAAGAATGGAAACAACTTAAAGGCGACGTAACGCTGTACATGGCTAACGACCTTGGACGCAATGGCTATTACGACCAGAAGCCTATTGCCGAACTTATGGGACATATGGCTGAGACTACGGGCATGGAATGTGTGCTTGCCGTTGGCGATATTCATCATTTCAACGGTGTAGCTTCGGTCAACGACCCACTGTGGACTACCAACTACGAGCAGGTATATTCGCATCCCGAACTGATGCTCGACTGGTTTCCGGTACTTGGCAACCACGAGTATAGAGGCAACACACAGGCTGTATTAGACTATGGTAAGGTAAGCCGCCGCTGGATGATGCCGGCTCGATACTATACTAAGGTGTTTGAGAGCAAGGGCACAACTATTCGTATCGTCTTCCTCGACACTACTCCACTTATCGACCGTTATCGTGAGAACAACACTAAATATCCTGATGCTTGCAAGCAAGACCCACAAGCTCAGCTCGATTGGCTCGACCGCACATTGAAATTGGCTAATGAGGATTGGGTAGTTGTGGTAGGACACCATCCTATCTATGCCTACACTACAAAGGCCGAATACGAACGTACCGACATGCAGAAGAATGTGATGCCTATCCTGCATAAATATAACAATGTGGCTATATATGCTTGCGGACACATCCACAACTTCCAGCACATACGTATGCCCAACGACAATATCGACTACGTTGTAAACTCGTCGGCCTCATTGGCCCGACCAGTTAAGCAGACCGATGGAACTGTATTCTGCTCTTCAGCAGACGGATTCTCTATCATCTCTGCCACAAAGCAGAAGTTGAGAATGTCGATGATCGACAAGGACGGAAAGGTGATACATACAATTGAAAAGCTTAAGAAGTAAAAGCCTCAACTACTTCATAATACATTAACATATATGAAACAGTTTCTGCTAAGTGTAGCCCTTATTGCAGTTTCTACTACAGTAGCCACAGCACACACCCTCGACGGCATTGTCAAGGACAATCGTACGGGTGAGCCTCTTATTGGCTCGGTGATAGAAGTGAAGGAGTTGCCAAGCGTCAAGACAACAACTGGTCTTGACGGATCATTTACCTTGCACGAGTTGCCCAACAAGGGTCGATACACACTCGTCGTAAGATACATATCGTACAAGACACGTGAGATTCCGGTTGATGTTTCGGATAAAGGCATTGTCAACATTACGCTCGACGAGGACCTACGCGAACTTGGCGAGGTGGTGATCAAAGGACATAAAGAATATCATTCCGACCGCAGCGCAATAGACATGGAGAAGACAGCCGGCAACGTGCTTAATGTGATGAGCCAGCAAAGCATACAACTGTCACCCGACGTGAATGTGGCAACCGTACTGCAACGTGTGTCGGGCGTCACTATGGAGCGTGATGCCTCGGGCGAAGCTTCGTACGCCATACTACGAGGCATGGACAAGCGCTACAACTATACGCTTGTAAATGGAGTTAAGATACCAAGCCCTGACGACAAGAACCGCTATATTCCCCTTAATATTTTCCCGTCCGACCTTATGGACCGACTTGTGGTGTCCAAATCGTTGACCGCTGATATGGAGGGCGATGCAGCTGGTGGCGTGGTGGATATGGTGATGAAGGACGCACCATCTCACTTCCAAATTCAGGCCAATGCTGCTGTAGGCGCAAGCGACTACTTTTGGAAAGACAGCCGCGACTATCTAACGTCCAACCGAAGCGACTATACACATAAAGCTCCATACGAAGTAAATGGTCCTGAATATAAGGCTACTACATCCGACTTTGCAAGCGGACCTACACAGATAAGCCGCCACTCGATGCCGGCACCCAACTTCGTAGGCGGTCTGTCAATAGGTAACCGCTTCTGGAAGGATCGCATTGGCGTGATGCTTGCGGGCAGTATACAGAACACGTTCCGCGGAACTGAGCGCACTTACAATTCGGTAAAGATGGCTTCGGGCGAACAAGCAATGTACATATACTCGCTTCAGCACCGATATTATTCAATACACGACCTTACAGCGGGCGTTCATGCCAAGGTAGACTTGCAGCTGGAGAACAACAAATTTGAGTGGTACAACATGTACGTGCGCACCAACTCGAAGGGAGTACGCTACAACAACACTGTTAATACTGAATATATCTCCAGCGACAGCTACACACAGGACGACGAGACACGCTCGCTATCGCAGACACAGAGCATCTTTGCCACACATATCAAGGGCACTCATCATCTTACGAAAGACTTCACGGTTGACTGGGCAGGAATATTCTCGCAAGCTAAATCAGAAGACCCAGACCGCGTGTATCTTAGTCTGACCAATACCATTCAGTCGGCAGATGGTGTAGACGGTTCGCTTTGGAGCGGCAATAAGAACATCCTGAAGACGATGCCTAAGAATATGGAGCGACGTTTTCAGCACAACACCGACAAGGACTGGGCTGGATACATCAACCTCGCTTACAACTCACAGCTTGGCAACGACATAAACGCTTTGTGGAAAGCTGGAGCGCAGTATCGCCGTAAGGAACGTGGCAACAGATACTACTCGTACAATTTCACTCCTACCGACATATCGCAGAAACTCGACGGCAACGGCTTTGACCAGTTTGCAGCTATCGACTGGACTTGCAAGACACCATACTCGCAGGCATCACAGCTCAACTACGACTCGAAGGAACACATTGGCGCTGCCTACATCATGACAACTCTTAAGAGCAGATGGGGCGAACTGAACGCTGGCTTGCGTGCCGAGCATACCAACCAGATATACACTATGCTGCAGAAGTTCCGCAACATGGGACAGGTAGGCGAGCAAAGCTATTGGGACTGGTTGCCATCGGCATCGCTCAAGTGGACACCGACAAAGAAGATGAACGTGCGCCTTTCGTACTATCGCTCTATCAACCGTCCGGGCTTCTACGAGATTGTGCCTTACCAGATTATGGGCGAGGAGTATCAGGAGAAGGGTAACCCTAACCTTAAGCGAGCACGCATCGACAATATAGACTTGCGTTGGGAGTGGTTCCCATCGGCTACCGAGCAAGTGTTGGCAGGCGTGTTTTATAAGTATCTGCAAGATCCTATTGAGCAGGTGTTCGTGGCTGCCGACGGCAAGTTGGGCAGCGGAGCCGATGCTTACTATATGCCCGACAACCTTGGCAATGCCAAGAACTATGGTTTCGAGATTGACGTGGTGAAGTACATACGCCACTTCGGCATTAAGGCCAATTATACCTACACCCACTCAAGAATAACAACCAGCAAGCGCGAGTATAAGGAAGGCAGCGCCGAGTATAAGACAGGTGTTACACAAAGCCGTCCGCTCGTAAATCAGGCCCCGCACACAGCCAACCTCTCCTTGCTGTACAAGGACACCAACTACGGATGGAACGCTCAGCTTGCTGCATCCTACACAGGTACTAAGCTTGCCCTTGTGTCGCCGTTTAAGGATGCCGACCAGTGGGATAAGGCAATGTTCGGACTCGACTTCAGTATGGAGAAGAAGTTTCCTTGCGGCGTGTCGGTATTCCTGAAAGCAAACAATCTGCTTGACGCAAAGCGCGAGCGTTATCTCAAAACTGTAAACCAGAGCAACCTCGAATATGAGGGACAAAGCTCGGACAAGACTATTGTAGGAACATATAAATATGGTAGAACGTATCTTGTCGGAGTTAGAGTGAAAATATAATTAGACAAAAACGATATGAAAAGAAATAACAAAAACATTGCTGCAATGCTTCTTATGGCAGCAGCTGCCTTTGTAGGCTCGTCGTGCGAGAACGACAACATCAACCCTTATGAGTTTAACAACAATGGCAGCAACCAGAACCAAGGTTCTACCGAAGTTCTTAAGACCAAGATTGCCGAATACCCAATTGGCTCAGTTGTATGGACCAAGGACACTACGCTTACAGAAAGTGTGGAGATACCTGTAGGCACATCGCTCTATATAGAGCCAGGTGTAACCGTAACATGCAAGTCGGATGTGCAGGTGCCTATCGAGATTGTGGTGCTTGGCAATCTATATTGCATGGGAACAACCGAGCATCCCGTAACCTTTACATCAGACACAAAGAAGACTGAGGATTGGGGTGGCATCATCTGTGGATACAACAGCCAGGAGGTTGTGCTCAACCACGTGGATTTGGCTTATGCCGGAGCAACACCTACCGAATCATCGGCATCATTCCAAAACCACCTTTTCAAGAGCACTATCGATGGTGGCGTGCCTGCATTCCACTTCTGCAACGTGAATGGCAAATTTGTAATGGCAAACAGTTTCTTGCACGACAACTACAACGACCAAACCTATTTCACAGGAGGCCAAGGTGTGATATACAACTGTATATTTGCCGACAACGGCAATGCCACAGACGGTGGCGAGGCTATCAACGTTAAAGCGGGTTGCAAGCTCGATATTGCCAACAACATCATATACAATGCTTGCACCAATGCTTTCAAGCTGTCTAACAGCGGCAACAGCGAGCTTATCCCGCTTACACAGCTCACTGCCTACAACAACACTATAGTAAACTGCGGTTGGCGTCGCGCCAAGAACAAGAAGGGTGGAAGCGTCTGGCTTGAGAAGGCTATTGCACCGACATTTGTCAACAACCTTGTATACGACTGCCGCTATGGCTTGAAACAGCCTAAGAAGGACGGTGCCGACCTCGAACACTCTACAGTAGCCCCCAACTACTATTTCGCTTCAACCGAAACTGGTGTGAAGCAAATGTCGAAGAATGCCGACATGATTATCTGGAACGACAACGACATAAAGAGCAGCGTGGCAGGACAGCTCAATCCGCTGTTAAAGAACTTCAAGCAGAGCGATAAGATGAACATCAACTGCGAGATTGACAACGTGCAGCAGGGCGCTCCGCTTGCCTTCGACCGCTCATGGAATTTCAATCTTCAGCAGGGTAGTCCTGCTCTGTCGGGTGGTTTTACTGGTATACAGCGCATCTTCCCTACCGGACTTGCATTCTTTGGTATGAAGAAAGTTATGTTCCTTGACAACTGCAACGACCAAAACTACTACTTCGCAGCGCCAATACCAACAACACAGTTTGGTGCCGCACTATAGTTAATGTATGAACCTAAAAAACGACAATTACACGAGTACCTTCCCAATCTCGTGTAATTGTCGTTTTTTTTTTATTCTTATTATTCCGTTCTTTTTATCTCTTTAGCACAGGTTCGCAAGTGATGTCAACACCAAGCTTCTTAAATATCTTCTGGTCGACATCGCTCAGTATAACGGTGCAATGCACCTGGCATCCACGTAGTTTTGGCAGCTGCTCAAGGGCACGGCGACAGTTGTCGTCCTTCTCCGACAATACCGACAATGCCACAAGAACCTCATCGGTATGGAGGCGCGGATTGCGACCGCCCAGATAGCTAATCTTGGTATGCTGTATAGGCTCAATCATCGACTGCGGTATAAGTTTTACGTCGTGATGGATGCCGGCAAGATGCTTCATTACATTGAGCAGTAGGGCAGCCGAACATCCCAGCAGCTCGCTCGACTTAGCCGTAATTATGGTGCCGTCCTCAAGTTCTATGGCCGACGATGTATGGCCCGTCTCCTTCTTAAAGTTCTTGGCGGCAACGGTGCATCGACGGAAGTCGGTTGTTATCTTAGCCTGATTGAAAAGCATCCGTATCTTCTGTATCTCCGGCTCGTTGCAAGCTCCACATGCAAGTTTGTTGGTGGCTGCATAGTAGCGGCGTACAATCTCGTTCTTTGAGGCCTCGCAGCAAGCGTCGTCGTCGCTTATGCAGAAGCCCACCATATTGACCCCCATATCCGTAGGCGACTTGTATGGATTGCTGCCGTAGATACCCTCGAACAGGGCGTTGAGCACGGGGAATATCTCGATGTCGCGATTGTAGTTTACAGCTATCTTGTTGTAAGCCTCAAGGTGGAAGGGGTCAATCATGTTGACGTCGTTCAGGTCGGCAGTGGCAGCCTCGTATGCAATGTTTACTGGGTGCTTCAAGGGCAGATTCCATACAGGGAAAGTCTCAAACTTGGCATATCCTGCACGCACGCCACGCTTGTGCTCGTTGTACAACTGGCTAAGGCATACAGCCATCTTGCCGCTGCCAGGGCCCGGAGCCGTAACAATAACCAAGGGGCGACGGGTTTCAACATAGTCATTCTTGCCAAATCCCTCGTCCGACGCTATGAGGTCCACGTTGTGAGGATAGCCCTCAATAAGGTAATGGCAATAGGTGTTGATGCCGTCGCGCTCCAACCGCTGGCGAAAGGCAATGGCGGCGGGCTGCCCGTTGTAGTGGGTTATAACAACCGAACCAACCATAAAGCCACGGTTCTGAAACTCGCCACGCAAACGCAGCACGTCCTCGTCATAGGTTATGCCAAGGTCGGCACGCTTCTTGTTCTTCTCGATGTCGGTGGCACTGATAACGATAACAATCTCGATGCTGTCGCTAATTTTCTGAAACATGCGCAATTTGCTGTCGGGCATAAAGCCCGGAAGCACACGGCTAGCATGATGGTCGTCGAAAAGCTTGCCCCCAAGTTCGAGGTACAATTTTCCGTCAAACTGTGAAATACGTTCCTTAATGTGTTCAGACTGAATCTTCTGATACTTCTCGTTGTCGAATCCTATTTTCATACTGATACAAATTACAGCTTGCAAAATTACAAAAAAATACTTTAAAACCTTAGCATTCTTACATTGTTACGTAATATTTTTGTAACTTTACACGCGGTTTGCCCATATAACAGGCAAGCACACCGCCACCCCACACACCGAAAAAGAAAAAACAAATACTATATATAATGTTATTCAAATGGAATTACAAGCCACCTACGACAGAGGAGAAACAGGCGGCCGACGAACTGGGGGCGAAGCTGAATATCAGCCCAATACTCGCCTGGCTGCTCATCAGACGCGGCATAACAACAGAGTCGGCTGCCAAAAGATTCTTCCACCCGCAGCTGGCCGACCTTATCAACCCGTTCCTCATGAAGGACATGGACCTTGCCGTAGACCGTCTGAACGACGCTATGGGGCGCAAGGAGCGCATACTGGTTTATGGCGACTACGACGTGGACGGATGCACGGCAGTGGCACTGGTGTACAAATTCATACAACAGTTCTACTCGAATATTGAATACTACATACCCGACCGCTACGACGAGGGCTACGGCGTGAGCAAGAAGGGTATTGACTATGCCAAGGAGGCTGGCGTGAAGCTTGTCATTATACTGGACTGCGGCATAAAGGCAGTGGAGGAAATAGCCTATGCCAAGTCGCTTGGCATCGACTTCATCATTTGCGACCACCACATGCCCGATGAGGAACTGCCGCCTGCTGTGGCTATACTTAACCCCAAACGCCCTGACGACAGCTATCCGTTCAAGCATCTTTGCGGATGTGGTGTTGGGTTTAAGCTAATGCAAGCCTTTGCCAAGAACAACGGCATTCCGTTTGCACGACTCATACCATTGCTCGACCTTTGCGCCGTGAGTATTGCCGCCGACATTGTTCCTGTGACAGACGAGAACCGCATTCTTGCCTTACACGGTCTGAAGACACTTAACCAAAACCCAAGCATTGGACTGAAGGCTATTATCGACATATGCGGACTGGGGGGCAGAGACATATCCATGAGCGACATAATCTTCAAGATTGGGCCGCGCATCAACGCATCGGGACGTATGGAGAATGGACGCGAGAGTGTGGACTTGCTTGTGGAGAAAGACTTTGCGGGCGCTCTGGAAAAGGCTAAGCACATCGACTGTTACAACGAACAGCGCAAGGACATAGACAAGCAGATGACGGAGGAGGCCAATCATATTGTGTCGCGACTGGAGAGCCAATGCCACAGATCGTCTATTGTGCTGTACGATGAAAACTGGAAGAAGGGTGTTATAGGTATTGTGGCATCCAGACTTACCGAAATTTACTTCCGGCCTACGGTAGTGCTGACTCGTGATGGCGACTTTGCTACGGGGTCGGCACGTAGCGTTACTGGTTTTGATGTATACTCGGCTATAAAGAGTTGCCGCGACTTGCTGGTAAACTTTGGCGGACATACATATGCTGCCGGACTGACTTTGCGGTGGAACGACATTCAGCAGTTCCGCAAACGGTTCCAGCAATATGTTGATGAGCACATACAGCCCGAACAAACCGAGGCTATGCTGAATATTGATGCCGAGATTGACTTTAGAGACATTACCAAGAAGTTGCACTCGGATCTTAAGCGCTTTGCCCCCTTCGGACCATGCAACCCCAAGCCACTGTTCTGCACCACAGGTGTTTACGACTACGGCACAAGCAAGGTTGTGGGCAGAGAACAAGAGCACATAAAGCTTGAGCTGGTAGACTCAAAATCGAGCAACGTGGTCAACGGCATTGCTTTCGGACAGAGCGCTTCGGCAAGATACATCAAGTCGAAACGTAGCTTTGACATTGCCTACACCATCGAGGACAACGTGTTTAAGCGCAATATGGTGCAGCTGCAGATTGAAGATATCAGACCGGCCGAAGAAGACGACTGAGATATATGGACGAGAAGAAGTATCTGGATATATTGCACAGGGTGTGGGGTTATCCCGCATTCCGTGGTATCCAGAGCGACATAATACACAGCATTGCCCAGGGCAAAGACACCCTGGGACTGATGCCTACTGGTGGAGGCAAGTCGCTTACATTCCAAGTGCCGGCTCTTGCACAAGAGGGCGTGTGCATTGTCATCACTCCTCTTATCGCCTTGATGAAGGACCAGGTGGAGAATCTGAGAAGGCGAGGGGTAATAGCGGCTGCCATATACTCGGGTATGTCGCGTCATGAGATTATGTCGGTGCTCGACAACTGCATACTGGGCAACACCAAGTTGTTGTATGTATCGCCCGAGCGTATTGGCACAGATGTGTTCAGACAGAAGCTTGAGCGCATAAAAGTGAGCTTTATAACGGTGGACGAGGCACATTGCATATCGCAATGGGGCTACGACTTCCGTCCCTCGTATCTGCATATTGCCGACATACGACGGCTTAAGCCTAATGTTCCGGTACTGGCACTTACGGCTACGGCTACACCACAAGTGGTGGACGATATACAAAGGCAGTTGGGATTCAAGGCTGACAATGTGTTCAAGATGAGCTTCGAGCGCAAAAACCTTGCCTATGTTGTAAGGCAAACGCTTGACAAGGAGGCCGAAATGATACATATACTTAAGTCGGTAAAGGGCAGCGCCATTGTGTATGTGCGCAGCAGGCAACGCACCAAGGAGATAAGCCAACTGATTGAACAGAACGGCATAAGCTCCACATTCTACCATGCCGGACTGGAACCTGGCACTAAAGACGAAAGGCAGAAACAATGGCACGATGATGCAAAGCGTGTTATGGTGGCAACCAACGCCTTTGGCATGGGTATTGACAAGCCTGACGTTAGGGTTGTTATACACTACGACTGCACAAATTCCATAGAAGCCTACTTTCAGGAAGCAGGACGAGCAGGACGCGACGGCAACAAGGCTTACGCTGTGTTGCTGTACAATGCAAGCGACAACAACCGACTGCTTAAACGCATTGCCGAAGAATATCCCGACAAAGAGACAATAATAAAGATATACGAGCACCTTGCCTACTTCTTGCAGATAGCAGCAAACACGGGATATGGACACACGTTCCAATTGGATGTAGACAAGTTTGCACGCACTTTCAAGCATTTTCCTACTATCGTCAACTCGGCTTTACGTATTCTGTCGCGTGCCGGATATATTCACTATGAAACCGACCCTGACTCGAGAACACGACTAAGATTTCTGCTTGAGCGCGACCAGCTGTACGTACTCAACAACTCTTCGCCAGAAGAGGAGGCGGTGATAAGCGTGGCGCTAAGAGAGTATAGCGGCATGTTTACCGACTACCGATATATTGACGAGAGCCGCATAGCACAACTCTCGGGATTACCTATTAATAAGGTATACCTTATACTCAAGAGTCTGAACCAAAGGCGTATTGTGCACTTTATTCCACAACGCACAGTTCCACTGGTGACATACACACGCGACCGGGAATTGCCCGAGAATGTTGTAATACCAAAATCGGTTTACGAAGACCGCAAGAAACTATTCGAATGGCACATCAAGAAAATGCTGCAGTATGCCATGAACAATAATGTATGCCGAAGCAGACAACTGCTAGACTACTTTGGCGAGGAGGAATCGACCGACTGTGGCAAATGCGATGTGTGCTTGGTCCGAAAGAACGAACAACAAACAGAGACTGACGCCAAGGACGCAAGGCAAAAAATAATGGCATTACTCGCCGATGGCGAATGGCACAACAAAACCGAACTGCTGAACGTTGACGCCTCGAAAGACGCTGTGGACAATGCTGTAAGACAGCTCGTATCAGAGGAGCTGATATGCATAGAACATGCAAGGGTTCGTGCCAAATAGCAGCATTTTTTGTACCACTATATAAATAGGTACAGAGGCTGTGTGCACAAACTATATACATGTGCGCATTTTTGGCGAAAACTGTTTTAAAATAAATTAAATACATACAGACTTTTCCCGTTTGTCATTATTTTTTGTTTACTTTTGCAGTATACTGATAACAGATAATAGAAATAATAAAAATAAGAAACATATATGTTCGAAAATTTAAGCGACAGACTTGAACGCAGCTTCAAGATTCTAAAAGGCGAAGGCAAAATTACAGATATTAACGTTGCTGAAACCCTAAAGGATGTAAGACGTGCGTTACTTGATGCCGACGTAAACTACAAGGTGGCAAAGTCGTTCACCGACACCGTTAAGAAGAAAGCCCTCGGTATGAACGTGCTTACAGCTGTGAAGCCGAGCCAACTTATGGTCAAGATTGTACACGACGAGCTTGCCGAACTTATGGGAGGCGAGGCAGCAGAATTGCACCTCAACAAGAAACCTGCTATCATATTGATGAGCGGTCTGCAAGGTTCGGGTAAGACTACATTCTCTGGCAAGCTTGCCAATATGCTCAAGACCAAACAGCACAAGAAGCCTTTGCTCGTGGCATGCGACGTATACCGTCCTGCTGCCATTGAACAGTTGAAGGTGGTTGGCGAACAAGTAGGTGTACCTGTTTACTCCGAAATAGACAACAAGGATGTTGTGGCTATTGCCAACAATGCCATAAAGGAGGCTAAAGCCAAAGGCAACGATGTTGTTATTGTCGATACAGCGGGTCGTCTGGCTGTTGACGAGGAGATGATGAATGAGATTTCTAATCTCAAGAACGCTATAAACCCTGACGAGACTTTGTTCGTTGTCGACTCAATGACAGGTCAGGATGCTGTAAATACAGCCAAGGAATTCAACGACCGTCTCGACTTCGACGGTGTTGTTCTGACCAAGCTCGATGGTGATACACGCGGTGGTGCTGCTTTGTCTATCCGCACTGTAGTTACAAAGCCTATCAAGTTTGTTGGTACTGGCGAGAAGATGGAAGCTATCGATGTGTTCCATCCATCACGTATGGCAGACCGTATACTTGGCATGGGCGATATAGTAAGCCTTGTAGAGCGTGCCCAAGAACAGTTTGACGAAGAAGAAGCACGTCGCTTGCAGAAGAAGATTCAGAAGAACAAGTTCGACTTCAACGACTTCCTTGGACAGATTGAACAGATTAAGAAGATGGGTAACCTAAAGGATCTTGCATCCATGATTCCTGGTGTGGGCAAAGCCATTAAGGATGTAGACATCGACGACAATGCATTCAAGGGTATCGAGGCTATAATCAAGAGTATGACTCCGAAGGAGCGTACCAACCCCGAAATACTCAACCAGAGTCGCCGTATGCGCATTGCCAAGGGTAGCGGAACTAATATTCAGGATGTTAATCGCCTGATTAAGCAGTTTGACCAAACCCGCAAGATGATGAAGCTTGTTACTGGCACTAACATGGCTAAGATGGCTGGAATGATGGGCAAGATGAAAGGTATGCCTGGAATGCCGAAATTTTAAATAACAATAGAATATGCAACTGATAGACGGAAAAGCAACTGCCGAAACCATTAAGGCTGAAATAGCCAAAGAGGTGAAGGACATTATTGCAGCAGGCGGCAAACAGCCCCACTTGGCTGCTGTACTCGTTGGTCATGACGGAGGTTCGGAAACATACGTCAAGAACAAGGTATTGGCATGCGAGAAGTGTGGCTTTAAGTCGACACTTATACGATACGAAGCCGATGTTACCGAGGAGGAACTTCTGTCTTGTGTAGACCGTCTTAACCAGGACGAGGATGTTGACGGATTCATCGTACAGCTGCCATTGCCTAAGCATATCGACGAACAAAAGATAATTGAGGCTATCGACTACCGCAAGGATGTCGATGGCTTCCATCCTATCAATGTCGGACGCATGGCTATAGGTCTGCCTTGCTTCGTATCGGCAACTCCATTGGGTATTATAACATTGCTTAAGCGCTATAAAATAGAGACATCAGGCAAGAAATGCGTGGTACTCGGACGAAGCAACATCGTTGGCAAACCAATGGCACAGCTTATGATGCAGAAACAATATGGCGACTCAACAGTGGTTGTATGCCACTCGCACACCAAGGACATCAAAAAGGAATGTCTTGATGCCGACATCATTATTGCTGCTATAGGCAAACCCAACTTTGTTACAGCCGATATGGTAAAGGAAGGTGCAGTGGTAATAGACGTAGGTACAACACGTGTGCCCGACGCTTCAAGAAAGAGCGGTTTCCGACTGAACGGTGACGTTAAGTTTGACGAGGTTGCACCTAAGTGCTCCTTCATAACACCAGTTCCTGGTGGTGTCGGACCTATGACAATATGCTCGCTTATGAAGAACACACTGGCAGCAGGCAAGAAAGAATATTACAAATAAAAGCAAGAATATAAATACTAAAACAAGTATGACAGCAGACGAATTCTACAAGCTTGGCAATGAATACAGACGCAAGGGCGACTGGCAACATGCTCTCGACAACTATCTCGAGGCTATAGCTCTTGACCCGCAGTCGCCGGCTGTTGAGGCTAAACGTATGCTCGACGACATTCTTGCTTATCGTTGTAAAGATATGTACAATCCTTAAAAATAAAGGTTAGTAAAAAAGACGCCTATAAAACAACTTAAAAACCCTTATTTCTAAATACAATCATTATGGGAAAAATTAAAGGTGCCATCGTGGTCAACACCGACCGCTGCAAGGGTTGCTCCTTATGTGTGGTGGCGTGCCCTAAACAAGTAATTGCTCTGACAGCGAAAACTGTCAACGTGCATGGCTATCGCTATGCAGAGGCGGTAAATCCTGACGACTGCATCGGTTGCGCTTCGTGCGGAATTGTATGCCCCGATGGATGTATCACTGTTTATCGTAAAAAAATGGAGGACTAATCACTATGGCAGAACAAGAAGTTAAACTTATGAAAGGCAACGAGGCTCTTGCCCACGCTGCTATTCGCTGTGGTGTAGACGGATACTTTGGCTATCCTATCACTCCACAAACCGAAGTCATCGAAACACTTGCTGAACTTAAACCTTGGGAAACTACCGGTATGGTTGTGGTTCAAGCAGAGAGCGAGGTGGCATCTATTAACATGGTATATGGCGGTGGAGGTGCCGGCAAGAAGGTTATGACATCTTCTTCAAGTCCTGGCGTATCGCTTATGCAGGAAGGTATCAGCTATATGGCTGGAGCCGAGGTTCCTGGACTTATCGTAAATGTACAACGTGGCGGTCCTGGTCTTGGTACTATACAACCTTCACAGAGCGACTACTTCCAGGCAACACGTGGTGGTGGCAATGGCGACTACTATGTCATTGTACTTGCGCCAAACTCGGTACAGGAGATGGCCGACTTTGTAGACCTTGCCTTTACACTTGCCTTTAAGTATCGCACACCGGCTATGATTCTTAGCGACGGTGTAATCGGACAGATGATGGAGAAGGTAGTGTTGCCTCCTTTCAAGCCACGTCGTACTGAGGAAGAAATTCTGAAAGAATGTCCTTGGGCTTCTACAGGATGCGATGGTAGCCGCAAACGCAACGTTATAACATCTCTTGAACTGAAGTCGGAGGTTATGGAGGAGCGCAACATCCACCTTCAGGAGAAGTATAAGACTATACGTGAGAACGAGGTGCGCTACGAGACAAAGTTTATGGACGACGCCGACTATATGATTGTAGCATTTGGTAGTGCTGCACGTATAGCAGAGAAAGCTATCGAGATGGCTCGCAAAAAAGGCATCAAGGTTGGTTTGTTGCGACCTATTACATTGTGGCCTTTCCCATCAAAAGAGATTGAGGCAGCTGCAAAGAATGTCAAGGGCATATTGGTAGCCGAGATTAACGCAGGTCAAATGGTTGACGACGTTAAGCTTGCTGTTAGCGGTAGCGTGCCAGTAGTGCATTATGGTCGACTCGGTGGCATCGTGCCAGAGCCGGAAGAAATGGTTAACGTTTTAAAGGAGAAATTGGTATGAACGATATAATATCACCAGAGAATCTGGTCTATAAGAAACCGGATCTTCTCAATGACACCCACATGCACTATTGTGCTGGATGCTCACATGGTATGGTTCACAAACTCGTGGCAGAGGTTATCGAGGAAATGGGCATGCAGAAAAAGGCTGTTGGCGTTAGCCCTGTTGGCTGTGCTGTTTTTGCCTACAATTATATAGATATAGATTGGCAAGAGGCTGCACACGGACGTGCACCAGCTTGCGCTACAGCTATAAAGCGATTGTGGCCAGACCGACTTGTATTTACATATCAAGGTGACGGCGATATGGCTTGTATCGGTACTGCCGAGAGTATACATGCCCTGAACCGTGGCGAGAACATCACACTAATCTTCATCAACAATGCCATTTATGGTATGACTGGTGGACAGATGGCGCCAACTACTCTTATTGGTCAGAAGACTTCTACTTGCCCTTACGGACGTGACCCAAAACTGCATGGATGGCCACTTAATCTATCTGAGATAGCTGTCACACTGCCAGGTACATGCTATGTATCAAGACAGAGTGTAGAGAATGTAGCATCTATCCGCAAGGCTAAGGCTGCTATCAAGAAGGCATTTACCGCTTCTATGGAAGGCAAGGGCTCGTCATTAGTCGAGATTGTTGCTACATGCAACAGCGGCTGGAAGATGTCGCCAGTTAATGCCAATAAGTGGATGGAAGAAAACATGTTTAAACAGTACCCCAAAGGTGACTTAAAAGACACGACAAACCTATGAAAGCAGAAATAATCATTGCAGGCTTCGGAGGACAGGGTGTACTCTCTATGGGCAAGATTCTTGCCTACTCCGGACTAATGGAAGATAAAGAGGTAACATGGATGCCAGCTTACGGACCAGAACAACGTGGCGGTACAGCCAACGTTACTGTTATTGTAAGCGACGAACGCATTTCGTCACCTATCCTTAGCCACTACGATGTGGCTATCGTGCTGAACCAACCATCGCTCGACAAGTTTGAGCATAAAATCAAACCCGGCGGTATTCTTATATACGACGGATTCGGTATTATTAACGCTCCTACACGTAAGGACATCAATGTATATCGTATCGACGCTATGGACAAGGCTGCCGAACTGAAGAACTCTAAGGTGTTTAATATGATTGTGCTTGGTGGACTGCTTAAAGTTTGCCCTATCGTTAGCACCGAAGGTCTGAACAAGGCTCTATTCAAGACTCTGCCTGAGCGTCACCATAACCTTATTCCGCTCAACATGCAAGCTGTGGATGAGGGTATGAAAATTATTGAGCAGCTTCAGGCTGCAGAGTAAAATGAGAAAATTAATAAGAACTTAATTTTTTATAACTCTCTAATTATTTTAGGGGTGGGCTGCAGCGATGCACCCCACCCTTTTTCTTTATAGTATACATATTGCTTATAGTATCTAAGATTTATATTAGATACTTATCTAACTTAACGTGAGTTCGACGAATTAGAATAACGTTAATTGTCTATCTACTGTCCTTTGAACTGCAATTGTTGGTTTCTTAGGAAAGAAACAATAAGCAGCCAAAGATCCAAGAGTGTTGACAATGAAGTTATCGAATGATCTGTGTCTGGAATGTTCCACTTGTGCAATATTCTTAAGTTCGTCGTTAATGGTCTCTATGATCGCCCTCTTTCTAAGCAAGAGCCTGTCTGATATTTTCATAATAGAACCCTTCATGTTGCTTTTTAGTTTCGTGATGAGTTGTATTCCATCAACGAAAAGTCGATTGAACAGGTTCTTGCTTATATATCCTTTATCTCCTACAAGCTTGCCGTATATGAAATTCACAAACGCTTTGTATTCTAATGGTTTACGGTCGTCAATATCGCCAGGAGTTATCATGAAGTTAAGCAATTCTCCCTTTTCGTTACATATAAGGTGGAGCTTAAAGCCGAAAAACCATCCCATAGAACATTTGCCTTTTTGTGCGATGCCTTTAAATGTCTTGTGAATATGGATTCTTTGGGTTCTACATACACGAAGAGGTGTGCTGTCTACGAAACTTATTCCGGTACATTTTCCCAAAAGAACCTTCTTTATAAAGATAGCCAACAGAATGGCAATGGTCTTCTGAAGTTCCACAAAACGGTTATATGATACTACATTTGGAAATAAATGTCGAAGATGAACACATACATATTCCTTATAGAAATGTTTCAGGCAACGAAAGCCTGAACTGTGGAAAAGTATAACGATAACCATAATTTCAGCCTTTGACATGGTCGATTCACGATGATATTTGCGTTTTAAATTGCTTTTTATGGTGTATTTTTCCATTTGGGCATCAAAAACTTTGCAGAAGTCATCCGCAATACAGAAAATTTCAGTAACTTTGTCCTCGGTGATCATAGCGATTATTGTTTGTAAAATTTTGATTTTTAGCACATTAAAGTTACAACAATTTTCGCTAATCACCAAATTTTTAGACACTTATATTTCGTCGAACTCACGTTAACTTATTATTATCCTATAAATTTTGCAATGATATCAATGTCTATTCCTGTCATATTAGAGATTTGCTCAACAGAAAGACCATTTACAAATAAGGCCTTAGCCATATTACGTAACTGTTCACTTTGCTGAGACAACTGTTCACTTTGCTGAGACAACTGTTCACTTTGCTGAGATAAACGTTCGTCCATTTGAGCCATCTTGCAATCTCTCTCTTTCAGCATTTTATCCCTCTGCATAATAGCTGTATCACGGTCTTCAATAGCTTTATAGTATTCGTCCTCCACATTCATATCTTGTCTCATTTCCGAGTTTGCTGCAGCAGCCGTCAATTTATGTAGCACATATAGCATATCGTTATCGTCTGCAAACTTGTCCTCGTCAATCTTAAGTACCTGCTGAGTGTCACCATCAACCAAAGTCTGATCGAACACACTAAGCACCTTCTCAAGTCTATTGTTCACATTACCATGTAGTAGTGGTATCTGTACAATGATACTATTGTGTGTAAGACTCTCCACAAAAGGCTCCATATTGCCATCCTCAACAACGTTTCCGTTATAGTCGAACACGTCGTGGTTGACATATACAATAGGCTCCTTTATGTTGCCAACCCTATGCCCGAGCAAATAAACAGCCACCATTGGGTAGGCAAAACCTTTATCTTCGGCTTCGCGTATATTGTTTTTATTGCTGTACTGAGCTCCCAAATACTGGCGAAAACGCAGCGTCTCGGTATTAAGCCACGTTTTCTGCAATTCTATCAGCACAATACGGTCCTTTATCTCATTGCCTTCGCGCTCACGTACTGTAGCAGCAAAGTCAATGCGAAACATAGACAGCGTGTCTCGTGTTGTATTGCTGTATTCATGCGGACGTACCGTCACATGAACCACTTCTTTCTTCAACAATGCCGACAGCATAGTCTTGGCTATGCGCTCATCCTCCATAATATACTTAAACACGGAGTCGTAAATAGGATTGGCAACATGTATTATCATAATATTCTGTGTTTTAACGTTAAACCCAATGTCAGCAATTTAGACATATACAAAGGTAAATAAAATATATTATTTGATGAAGCTTTAGCAGTAAAATAAATTTTGTTGACTTGTTCAACCTGATAAATTTAGCTAAATTTGCAAACAGTAATAATATAAACTAAAGTAATATGAACAAACCTAAATCCTTAATCTACAGATATGCCTTTACGGCTATATTTCTATTAGGTATTGTTGCACAACAAGCCTTTGCTAGACAAACAGAATACACTAAATATGTAGACCCTTTTGTTGGCAATGCCGACAATGGTCACACTTTTCCTGGAGCTTGCCGACCGTTTGGCATGATACAGACGAGTCCTGTAACTGGCGGTATCGGGTGGCGCTATTGTTCAGAATATGTTTATAGCGACTCTATAATATGGGGATTCACACAAGACCATCTCAACGGTACTGGCTGCATGGATCTTGGCGATATTCTCGTAATGCCATCTACCGGCAAACGCACACGCTCTTGGGATGGATACCGATCACATTTCTACAAGACACAAGAGTTTGCTACACCAGGCTATTACTCTGTCTACCTTACCGATACCAAAGTCAAGGCAGAACTAACAGCCTCGGCACATGTGGCTTTTCACCGTTATACATACGACAGCACCGACTCTACTTCTGTACTTATTGACCTTCAGCACGGTCCTGCATGGAACGACAAACAATATCACTCACAAGTAAATCGTTGCGAGACCCACTGGGAGGATGCATACACACTTGTAGGACATGTACAGAACACCGTATGGGTAAAACAAGACTACTTCTTCATTATTAAGTTCAACCGCCCCGTAGCAAGCCACATAACACTTAACAAAGCTGCTGATACAGAAAAAGGCGACCGTATAGTTGCCACATTCGATGGTATAGAGCAAGGCGAACAGTTGCTTATGAAGATTGCTATGTCTACTACAAGTGTTGATGGAGCTAAAAAGAATCTATATACAGAAGTTCCTTACTGGGACTTTGCTGCCGTAAAGCAATCTGCCAATAACGAGTGGAACAAGTATCTAAAACGTATCGACATCGAAGGTACCGACGACCAGAAGAAGAACTTTTACACATCATTCTACCATGCGCTTATACAGCCTAACCAAATAGCCGATGTTGACGGAATGTACCGCAATGCAGCCGACAAGATAGTAAAGGCGGAAAACGGACAGTTCTACTCCACTTTCTCTTGCTGGGACACATACCGTGCAGCTCATCCGTTCTACACAATTGTTATGCCCGACCGTGTAGACGCTATGGTTAGCTCACTTGTAGAGCAAGCCGAGGTACAAGGTTTTCTGCCTATATGGGGATTGTGGGGCAAGGAAAACTATTGTATGGTAGGCAATCATGCTGTATCAATAGTGGCAGAAGCCTATCATAAGGGATTCCGTGGATTCGATGCCGAGCGTGCTTTCAAGGCTATAAAAAACACACAGACAATATCACATAAGCTAAAAAGCAACTGGGAAACATATACAAAGTATGGCTATCTGCCTACCGACATCATCAAATCAGAATCGGTATCATCATCGCTCGAGTCAATGTACGACGACTATTGTGCAGCCGACATGGCACGTCTTATGGGCAAGAAAGAAGACCAACAATACTTTGAGCGCCGCTCGCAATTCTACAAGAATCTGTTTGACAAGTCTACTGGTTTTATGCGCCCACGCCTATCTAACGGCACATGGAAGACTCCATTCAACCCGAGCGACCTTGCACATGCCGAGAGTATAGGAGGTGACTATACCGAAGGTAATGCATGGCAGTATACATGGCAAGTACAACACGACATACCAGGACTGATAAAACTCTTTGGCGGCAACAAGCCGTTCTTGAAGAAGCTTGACCAGTTCTTCTCGCTGCAACTTAAGAGCAAACTGGCCGATGTAACTGGTCTGATAGGACAATATGCCCATGGCAACGAACCGTCTCACCACGTAGCTTATCTATATACATTGGCAGGTCGTCCATGGCGCACACAAGAGCTGATACGCCAGATATTCAACACTCAGTATCGTCCTACAGTAGACGGTCTATGCGGCAACGACGACTGTGGACAGATGTCGGCATGGTATATGCTGTCGGCTATGGGCTTCTATCCAGTAAATCCTGTGAGCGGTCAGTATGTGTTTGGCGCTCCACAAATGAAGAAGATAACCATACACCTTCTGAATGGAAAGACATTTACAATTATTGCCGACGGACTATCAGAGACAAATAAATATGTTGAAAGCATAACTCTAAACGGCAAGAAACTAAAGACCAACCATATCGACCACACAGCTATAATGAATGGAGGCACATTGATCTTTAAGATGACGAATAGATATAATTAAATATCGGCAAGCAAGCATACGTACATTTGTTAGCAAGCATACGTACATTTGATAGCAAGCATACGTACATTTGATAGCAAGCATAGATCGAACGCATAGGTTATCTAAAGCTTATAAAGGTAATTAAAACGCTGCAATAATATAGGCTTGAGAATGCGAGTGTGTATCTTGAGAGACGATGCACATTAGTAAAATATCGGATGAGCCGATTTAAGGAATACAATAATGGCTGAATTCCCCAAGAGGAAATCCAGCCATTATTGTTATATGCTAATCTTTAGAGCAGCTTAAACGCGCTTACAACTTTACCTTCAGCTTTGCCCCCTTACTTTCATTGCTAAGGCGGTCGAGCGAAGTTACAACGTATGTATACTTCTTAAGTCCACCCTCATAAGGCAAGCGATACATTGTCTCGTGTGTTATTTTCACAATCTTTGACGGGTCGTTAAGGTTTATCTTCTCACCCTTCTCAAAGCGATAGACCACAAATTTGGTAGCCTCGTCGCCCCACTTCTTAGCCTTAGGCTTGGTCCAGAAGAGCACTGGTCCATCGGCAGTCCATATATCAGCCAATTTACGAGGCTTCTTCGGAGCCTTCGAGTCGATGAAAGGCATGCGTGGTTGAAGAGCCGGGTAGCGCCAATAACGCTGACGCAGCATAGTACCATAATTGCCCACATTGTCAACTGCAGCCTTGGCATACCACAGCACGGTACCCTTTACGTATGGCAGTTGCTGGTGCAGGGCAAACTTGGCAGGCATTTGGTTGCTGTTAGGATTATCTGGGTCGGCAAACTTAACTGTGCGCTCCACATCCTCGCCAATGAAAAGCGGACGCTTGGAAGCGTATCTGTTCCACCATTCAATAAGCGTTTTATAGTCGGCTGACTTATGCCCTATCTGCCAATAAAGCTGCGGCACACAATAGTCTATCCATCCATTGTTCACCCATAACAGTACGTCGGCATAAAGGTCATCATAGTTTTGCGTGCCATTGGTTGCACTTCCAAACTCCACTCCTACACGTTTGTTGCGATAGATGCCAAAGGGTGAAATACCAAACTTAACCCAAGGCTTTATACGGTGTATGCTCTCGCCACATTCTTTAATAAAGATGTTGACGTTGTCACGACGCCAGTCGCCACGGTCGCGTATGCCGTTGCTGTTGTATTGAAACTCGCGGTCATCAGGAATAGGAACTCCTGCCACCGGATATGGATAGAAATAGTCGTCCATATGTATGCCGTCGACATCATAACGCGACACAATATCGTTAACCACATTTATTATATACTTGCGGTTTTCGGGCTGTCCTGGATTAAGAATAAACAGTCCGTCGTAAGGAAATACCGAGCCCGGACGCTTCATAGCAATATGGTTAGGATCGAGAGTAGATGTGAACTTGGTCTTTGCACGATAAGGATTAAGCCATGCATGCAACTCCATTCCACGTTTATGACACTCGTCAATCATCCACTGTAAGGGGTCCCAATAAGGTGATGGAGCCTTGCCTTGCTGACCAGTAAGGAAACGACTCCATGGTTCAATGTCACTCTTGTAAAGAGCGTCACACTCGGCACGCACCTGAAAGAATATAGCATTGACACCATCCTTCTGCAGTTCGTCAAGCTGATAGACTAAGGTTTGCTGCATCTTATGTGTCGACATACCTATGAATTGTCCATTGACACACTGAATCCAAGCACCACGAAACTCTCGTTTCTGTGGCACATAGGGTTTGGTAGCAGCAAATACGCTGGTGCACAACATAAAGAGCACCAAGGCAAAGAGTTTTCTTATCATTTTGTTTTATTGTTATTAGTTTCGTTTTTACTATTTATCCGCAGACACTCGTTTTATCACACTATAAGCATTGTATAGTCCAAGTTCTCCGGCTTTGCTGAGGTCGGCTATGCCCTCGGCTTTCAGTCCATTTTGCACACGGGCAAGTCCTCTATTGTAATACGCCTCTGCAAGATTTGCGTCAATATTAATGGCACGCGTAAAGTCGTCAATTGCATGCATATAGTCTTTGCGCGTAAGATTGGCACAACCTCTATTGTAATAGAGATATTGATTATCCTCATCAAGCTGTATAGCGCGGTCGAGATCGGCTATCACACGCATTGCATTAAGTGCCGGGTCTTGCTTGGCAGTAGCCGATGAAACCGAATGGTCAAACTCGTTCATCATTGACTGGCAGTAAGCACGTTGCCACAAGGCAAGCACAGAGGTTGAGTCGATGCCAATACATGCTGTAAGGTCAGTTATAGCAGCATCATAGTTTTGTGCGCCACTCTCTGCCACAGCACGCTGTTTAAGTATAATGGCCAATTGACGCTCGTCGCGTGTGTGGCTTATAACAGCCGTAAGCGAATCTACGCGAGAGAGCATAACTCTTGATTCGTGCTCGTCTAGCTGGCGCATAGCACAGCTTACATACATTCGCAAATTGCGTGTATGAGCATTGTTGAATGTCTCTACCTTTGGGGCAAATGCATGATAGGTGTGCACATCGCTTGCATACTGCATATAAGACAGATGATACATAGGCATAGCATCCATTCCGGTAGCTCTGTTCTGTACACGTCCACGATAGTCGCTCTTGTACTCGTGTTCTGCTGTCTGCTCATCGGCCACAACAATCTGGTTGTACTTGTCGGGGTCTATCTCACTACGTTTACGCATCTGCTTGCGCTTGGCAGCCGACCATCTTGGCTGTATGCCTAGATGCTTGTTGTTCTGAGCCTTAAATATACGAAACTCGTCGAGCTCGGCCTTTGCTGTCATGCCCAATCTACGATAGCATGATGCACGTCGCGCCAAACCATTCCAAAAGTTTGGAAATTGATTTATCATTCGGGTATAGTCGCGTATGGCCGCACGCAGATCGCCTGTCTTGTCAAGCAATATGGCACGGTTGTATATGGCAAGCACGTTTTCGGGCTCCATCTTTATAACGTAGTTGAAGTCTTCAATAGCACGGTTATCGTCGCCAAGCTGCATACGCAGCAATCCTCGGTTATAGTGGGCAAGAAAATTGTCGGGGTCAAGGTCAAGTGCCGTGTCATAGTCGGACATCGTACCTCGCAGGTTGTTGAGGTTTAATCGGGCAAGTGCACGATTGACATAACACCCCACATTCTTTGGCTTAAGGTGTATAACCTTGCTTAGATAAGTGTCGGCATCCTTCCAATGCGAGCGCGACAGCGATATCATTGCCCTTGTGTTCCACGCATCCGCATCATAAGGATCAACCTCAAGTCCACGGTTAAGCCATTGGTCGGCTTTAGTAGTATCCTTCTGGGCAAGATATATCTGAGCCTTAAGCGTGTATGCGCCAGCAAATTTCTTCCAACGAGTTACAACAGTATCGAGTTCGAGTTGTGCCTTTGCATAATCCTTCAGCTCCACACGGCAAAGTGCACGGTTGTACCATGCTGCCTGGTTCTGCGGATTAAGACGTATGGAGTTATCGTAATCGGCAATGGCAAGAGCATACTTGTTCTGGCGTATATTGCACAAGCCTCTTAGCTCGTACATATTATATATATATGGATTAAGCTCGACAGCCTTTGTCACATCGGCTTCAGCTCCTGAGAAATCGTCGAGATAAAACTTGGCAAGGCCACGGAAAAACCAAGGCTCATACAGATAAGGCTTTGCTGTGAGCACCTGATTAAAATATTGTATAGAAAGCACATAATCCTCATAATACAACGCACTACGCCCCGAAATCATCAATCGGTCGGTATTGAATTGCGCCTTAACGCGTTGAAATGGGCATAAAAGGAGTATGAAAACTAAAAGAACAAGAGCGCCTTCTCTCTTGCCCTTATAAAACGAAAGATTGAATATGTGACGATTGACCAAATTATTTTTCATATATATAGACTATTTGCAGGAGGCTGTGGCCGTATATATAGCCATAACCTCCTGCCTAAACCGTCCTTATTTCTTCAAAACCTTCGTGCGATAAGAGCAGCGGAAGCGTCCAAGCAGAAGGTTCTTAAGTTTGCCACGGATGAGCTGTCGACGCATAGGCGATATGCGGTCGATAAACATCTTGCCACCAAGATGGTCGAACTCATGCTGCATTACACGTGCAAGATAGCCCTCAACCCACTCGTCGTGCTCGTTGAAGTCCTCGTCCATATATTTTACGTGTATGCGTGTTGGGCGTGTAACGCTCTCGTGAATGCCTGGCAACGACAAACATCCCTCCTCCATTGTCTCCTTCTTCGAGTCTTCATCATACTCAAGGATATAAGGATTGATAAAGGCATGGCGGAAGTCCTTGTACTCGGGCAAGTCCTCGCTCAATACATCAAGATCGATAACCACGAGGCGAATGTCAAGACCTATCTGCGGAGCAGCAAGTCCAATGCCGTCGCTCTCGGTGAGCGTCTCGTACATATTGGCTATGAGCGTCTTAAGCTCAGGATAGTCAGGCGTGATGTCTTGCGCCTCTTTGCGAAGCACCGGCTGACCGTATGTATAAATAGGTAAAATCATTTTGATGTTTTTGTTTCTATATTCCCTTCATCCGAAGGTAATCCTGAAGAATAATAGTGGCACTTATCTCGTCGACAAGCGCCTTGTTTTGGCGCGCCTTCTTGCCTATACCACTATCAAGAATAGCTTTATGGGCAAGCACAGATGTGAAGCGTTCGTCGTAAAACTCGAGCGGAATACCTGGCATTTGCTTACGCCACTGTGCCGCAAACTGACGCACACGTTGCAGGTTCTCGCTTGGCTCACCATTTAGTTGGCGAGGCTCACCAATTACTATGCGTTCCACAGACTCGCGTGACACATAGTCTTTAAGAAATTTCATAAGGTCGCACGTTGCTACTGTCGCCAATCCGCCAGGTACAATCTGCAGCGGATCGGTGACAGCTATGCCCGTGCGCTTCTTTCCATAGTCGATCGAAAGTATACGGGCCACAATAATATATTAGTTGTTCTACGTTTCAGATTACTTCTTGTAGAGCAACCAAGCACCTGGATACTGACCCATAAGTTGGTCGCGTGACTGTGCAGCCTCAGCCTTAGTTGCAAATGTTGCAGCAACTACACGGTAGAGATTGCGCTCCGAATTGTATACAATCTGTGCGTTCTTTCCTGCAGCCTTGAGCTGACCCTGCAACCCCTGAGCATTGGCCTTAACTGAGAAAGAGCCAACAACAACGCTAAAGTTGTTCAAACCAGAACCGTCAACCAAGGTAAAATCCTCTGAACGTACAGCTACGTTGTCTGAGTTGTCAACAACAGTTGTTTCTGTGGCAGGCTTCTCAACGATAGGCGCTACAACTGGAGTTTCCTCCTGTACAGGCTGCTCAGCAGGCTGTTCGTGTTTAGCCTGAGCCTTATCATACATCTTCTTGTATGCGCTTTCCTGTGACTTGCAGCTTGTAAAAGCCAATGCTACGCAGACACCTGCGCACAAAACCATACTTTTCTTCATATCAATATTGTGTTATTAGAGATTTATATTACGTACATTTTGGTGCGAAATTACAAAATATATTATAATAAAGAGGTTCTTTGGCGCATAAAGTTTGTTAAATATGATTTCTCTGTATATTTTAAGAAAAAATTGCAAGAAAAAGGCTGAAAGATGGAATATTTTTATTATATTTGCTCTCACCAAAGACAAACACCAACGGTATTTAAGCACAACAAATGGAATGTAATATCCTACATATGCGAAAATCCAAGGTTAAGGTCGGCGGCTAAATCTATATTCTATAACTTATAAATTTTAAACGACATGAAAACATTAGGTTACATTGGAGCATTTTTGGGCGGAGCTATCGCCGGCACAGCATTAGGTATCTTGTTGGCTCCAGAAAAGGGAAGCGAAACACGTACAAAGATTGGCGATGCTGTTGATGATTTCTGCAAGAAGCACAACATTCGCGTAAGCCGTAAGGAAGTAGACGACCTCGTTGACGACATCAAGGAGGCTACCGACAACGCTAACGACTAATAACACACAGACATTTGCTAATGTTCTCAACAGATAAAAACATAGAGACAATAGCACAACTCGTAGAAGTTGTAAGGCATTACATCGGGCTTCAGTCCAAATACATGAAGCTCGATGTAATCGATAAAATTGTGCGTCTGCTCACTGCACTTATAATGGTTGCGGTGTTGTCGTTGCTACTTGTGCTTGCACTCATCTACCTGTCGTTCGCAGCTGCTTACGCCATACAACCACTTGTAGGAACCGCTGCTGCTTTTGCATGCATTGCTGGAGCCTATCTTCTGGTGTTCTTTATGTGCATTATGTTCAGAAAAAAGTGGATTGAGCGTCCACTTGTGCGATTCCTGGCAAGCTTGCTTATGCACGATTAAAGACAGTCGGTATTCATCATGTTATCAGTAATTATCTTATAAAGATTTAGGCGAAATGGCACAGAATATTACAGAAAACAACAAGCGAGAGTTTAGATCGCTTGAAGACATACTCGACTACAAAGAGGAACTACGCACACGCATACACCAAGACGAGGAGAAAATTGCTTCTGCTTGGAACGAGCTGTTCCACAAAGAGGAACCTGCTCCACAAAACAAAGCACAGAAGATTGCACGTATGTTAAGTCTCGGCACTGGAGTGTTCGACGGTGTGTTGTTGGGCTGGAAGCTTTACCGCAAATATCAGGAGGGTGCATTCCTCTTCGGTAACAAGAAACGTAGATAAGAAAACCTATTGGAGTTCTGTTCCAATAGGTTTTCTTTTTTTATACAGTAGGAGGTTGGGGGCAACATATAACCTCGCCATCGTAAGCCAATGTAACGCCTTCTGGCATACGCCGTTGGGCTTCATCATACAATCCAATGTGATGACATACATGAGTTATGTATGTACGCTTGGCACCAATGCGACGGGCAAACTCTATGGCTTCGTAGACCAATTGGTGCGAGTGATGCTCCTTCTCAAATCGTAGGGCATTTACTACAAGTGTCTCCACTCCTTCGAGATAAGGCAGCTCGCCATCGCCAATTGTCTTCATATCTGTGATATAGGCAAACGAACCTATACGGAAACCGAGTATCGGCATCTTGCCGTGCATAACCTGTATTGGCACAATTGTAAGGTTGCCTATATGCAAGGGAACATGCGGCTCTGCATCGTGCAGCTCAAGCTTTGGTACACCGGGATAGAGATGTTCTCCAAAGCAATATGGCATTATCTGGCGCACATGCTCGCACGTCTTCTTGTCGCCATATAGACGTATAGGACCGAAGACAGAAAATGGGCGCAAGTCGTCTATGCCTCCAACATGGTCGTAATGTATATGGGTCAACAGTATGGCGTCTAACGGTTTGAAGGACAACGGCATTAGCTGTTGGCGTATATCAGGACCGCAATCTATCAGCACTCGGGTTGTGTCCGATTCGATTAATGCCACACAACGCATGCGCTTGTCGCGAGGATCGTTGCTGCTACATACCTTGCAATGACATCCAAGCGAAGGTACTCCACCGGATGTTCCGGTTCCTAAAAGAGTGACTTTAAGGGAAGAACGAAGAGTGAAGAGTGAAGAATCCATTTGTGGAATTACGAGTTAAGAGTTAAGAGTTAAGAATTACGAGTTAAGAATTACGAGTTACGAATTATTAATTCCAAATTCTTCAATTCTCAATCGCAAGCGAAGCCGAGAACAATTCCTAATTCGTAACTCTTAATTCCTTATTCAAATAACATTTACTTCCGGATGTATCTCAATTCCGAATTTCTTCTTAACGTCCTTTATTATCTGCTCGTACAAGGCAACAACCTCATTGCCCGTTGCTCCGCCACGATTTACAAGAACCAAGGCTTGGCGATCGTGCACACCAGCACGTCCAAGCGACTTGCCTTTCCATCCACACTGCTCTATCATCCATCCTGCAGGAATCTTGATATGGTCAGCATCAACAACATAATGCGGCATCGCCTCGTATTGTGCAGCAAGACGTTCATATACGTCACGACCCACGATAGGATTCATAAAGAAACTACCTGCATTGCCCATTACCTTAGGGTCGGGCAACTTTGCCTGGCGAATCTCTATTATTGTCTGACGCAGAAGCTCAGGCGAAGGCATTCCCTCAACACCCTTTGCAGCAAGAGCCTGACGTATATTGCCATAGTCGAGGTCGGGCGAATAATGACGTGAGAAACGATAGGTGACATGGGTGATAAGATACTTATTCTTCCACTCATGCTTGAAACGACTCTGCCTGTATGAGTAAGCACACTCGTCAACACCAAACTCCACTACCTTTCCGGTAGCTATCTCCACAGCCTCAACCTTATATATCAAGTCCTTTGCCTCGGCACCATAAGCACCAATATTCTGTATGGCGCTTGCACCAACCTCGCCAGGTATAAGCGACAGATTCTCTGCTCCATGCCATCCATTGCTTACACTCTCGGCCACAACATCGTCCCAGGTAACACCCGAGCCATAACTCACATACACTTCATCTGCATTAGCCCCATCCACACTTACTTCCTTGCAGCCAAGGATGGCAGAATGAGCCACAATACCATCATAATCCTTTGTGAGCAAAAGATTGCTGCCCTCGCCCACTATTATATAAGGCAAGCCCTCGTCTCTTAATAAAAGAGCCACTTGCTGCGCCTCCTCTACAGAAGCGTACTCCAAAAAACGACTGCATCGTGCGTCTATGCCAAACGTGTTGTGGGCAAGAAGACTACAGTTGAGAATGTCCTTCATATTCGTGTTAGTAATGTCTACATTATTATTTTCATCAGTTTCCAATGTCCGCCCTTGCGACGGAAGGTGAGCTCGGTCTCAAGTCCGTTTGCAATACCACGTATCACAAATATCTTCTGACTGCTCTCCGAATACTTCTGTCCATACAATATGTTGTATATTACCGAGTTAGGCAACTCAGGCGCAAACGACGGCCATTGCTCTGGAGCAAGTATGCCACTCATTGTAGAGAAGTCGTCGTCGGGATTTGGACCAGTAAACTCAAGCGGATCGTTGATGCTTTTAATCTGGAAAGTAGAATCGGCAACAAACTTGCTATAGAACTGCAAGAAAGAGGCATTCTTGCTCTTAGCCAACGATTTGTTCACAATACGAGTCATCATCCACTGTCCCATTATGCGGTTGAACACATACTGACGCACATGATGACGCTTAAGATTGATGCGCTCCACAACCACATGACCAATTGCCGTATCCTTAACAACATTCATTTGCTTCATGTTGTCGAATATCAGCGTGTAGAAATCCTGGCGCATGAAGAAGTTGTCCATTCTCCAACGCTTCTTCTGTATCAACACCGAGTCGCCACCAGTATAAACAGGCAACGGAAAGTGGATACGCTTCATCTGAAGCTTACGGTTGGCGGCAAAGTTAAAAAAGAAATCGTCGAACAACTCGTCGGCTGCCTTAGGCATAGGTGTCTCGGCGATTATCTGTTCCATCGTGTCTACCACCTCTTGCCCAACGGCGGACACCACGCTGTCCGAATCGGTTGGTGTAGGCTTCTTGTCAGTACAGCCTACTGAAGAAAAACTTACCGCGCATACCACAATGGCAAGCACAATAAAAAAAATTCCTTTTCTCATACTACGTTGTAGGACTTTATTACATCCCTCAAATTTTAAAACGCAAAAGTACAACTTTATTTCGATAAACTTCTTTATTATGCCAAAAAATATTACCTTTGCATTGTTTTTTAAAAATACAGAAATAAATATTATACATTATATGATTTTAGAAAAGATAGACCAGCTTCTTAATGAAGTGAACAATCTCAAGGCCAACAATGCCGAAGAGATTGAGCAGCTCAGACTGAAGTATCTCAGCAAAAAGGGCGAAATAACAGCTCTTATGGCTGACTTCCGTAATGTGGCAGCCGATCAGAAAAAGGCTGTCGGAATGAAAATCAACGAGTTGAAGCAACTCGCACTACAGAAAATCAACGAACTAAAGGAACAGAACGAGGTTGCTGAGGAGTCGGCAGACGACTTCGACCTCACACGTTCTGCTTATCCAATACAGCTCGGCACACGTCATCCGCTTAATATCGTTAAGAACCAGATTATCGACATCTTCCAGCGTATGGGCTTCACCCTTGCTGAAGGACCAGAGATTGACGACGACCTTCACGTGTTCACTAAGCTAAACTTTGCTGCCGATCACCCAGCACGCGACATGCAGGACACCTTCTTCATAAGCCAGCACCCAAATGATGTAACCAAGAACATACTTCTGCGTTCGCATACATCTAACGACCAAAGCCGCATTATGGAGCATCAGAAACCGCCTATCCGCGTGATATGTCCGGGTAGAGTGTTCCGCAACGAGGCTATCTCGGCACGTGCCCACTGTTTCTTCCACCAACTTGAGGGATTGTATGTAGACAAGAATGTTTCATTTACCGACCTTAAGCAGGTGCTCCTGACATTCGCTCGCGAGTTGTTTGGTCCTGACACAAAGATTCGTCTACGCCCAAGCTACTTCCCATTTACCGAACCAAGCGCCGAGATGGACATCTCTTGCCACATCTGCGGTGGCAAGGGTTGCGGTTTCTGCAAGCACACAGGATGGGTTGAGATTCTTGGCTGTGGTATGGTAGACCCCAACGTGCTTGAGGCATGCGGCATCAACAGCAAGGTTTACACAGGCTACGCCTTTGGTCTTGGTATCGAGCGTATCACCAACCTTAAGTATCGTGTTGCCGACCTACGTATGTTCTCAGAGAACGACACACGCTTCCTGGACGAGTTTGTGGCTGCCGAGTAAAGCACACACATAGACAGGCATCATTTGCACGAATATAATTAAGGTTCATCCGAAAAATGGGTGATTGATGTGTAAATTGCAGTTTATCGCCGTATACTCATATAATCCTCATCGATAAATTCCAGCTTGTATCACTCAAAATATCGGATGATCCATAATTAACGCCAATTATACGGAGAGATTCGTTTAATTGGCGTTATTTTTTTTTGTTAGTAGATTTGACACCAATAAAGTGTTGATGTACAAAAAAATTGTATTACCTTTGTAATTGTCTATATATAACAATGTAAACAACAATCGTATGCAACCAATATTCATAGCTGGCCCCTGTGTCATCGAGTCGCAGGAACTGCTCAATACAGTTGCCGAAGAACTTGTACGCATCAACAGCAAACTCGGCACAGATATTATCTTTAAAGCCTCATTCGATAAGGCCAACCGTACATCTATACACTCGTTCCGTGGTCCGGGACTTGAGAAAGGCTTGCAGATGCTTGCCGACATCAAGTCTAAATATGGTCTGCGTGTACTTACAGACATACACGAGAGCTATCAGGCAGCTCTCGCAGGCGAGGTATGCGACGTACTTCAAATACCAGCCTTCCTTTGCCGACAGACCGACCTACTTGTGGCTGCTGCAAAGACTGGAAAAATCATCAACATCAAGAAGGCACAGTTCCTTAGTGGCTTGGACATGAAGTATCCTGTGGAGAAGGCTCTCGAAGCTGGTGCCAAGGAAGTGTGGCTTACTGAACGCGGCAATATGTTTGGCTACAACAACCTTGTGGTCGACTTCCGCAATATTCCCGACATGCTCACCATAACACCGCGTGTGGTTATGGACTGTACACATAGTGTTCAGCGTCCGGGAGCAGGTGGAGGCAAGACATCAGGCGACCGCCGTTTTGTGCCTAACATGGCTCTTGCCGCCAAAGCTTTTGGTGCAAATGGCTACTTCTTCGAGGTGCATCCCGACCCCGACCACGCCTTGAGCGACGGACCTAACATGCTGTATCTTGACAAACTTGAAGAACTTATAACAAAACTATTATGAACGAAACATCAACCGATAAGAACGAGATTGCAACCGAACGTCTTAAGCACGTCAACGAATATGCAATTCAATGCATCAACGACGAGGCTAAAGCCTTGACCGACCTCATACCTCAACTCGACCACAACTTCGAGAAGTCGGTTGAACTGATTTACCATTGCCACGGCAAGGTTATTGTAACAGGTGTGGGCAAGAGCGGACACATAGGCGCAAAGATAGCAGCCACGCTGTCGTCTACAGGCACACCGTCGTTCTTCATCAATCCACTCGACGTGTTTCATGGCGACCTTGGCGTAATGACCAAGGACGATGTGGTGCTTGCCATAAGCAACTCTGGTCAGACCGACGAGCTTCTGCGCTTCATACCAATGGTGCTGCATATGGAGATTCCTATCATTGGCATGAGTGGCAATCCCGACTCGCTGCTTGCCAAATACTCTACAGCCCACATCAACATTCGTGTTGAGAAGGAGGCTTGCCCGCTAAACCTTGCACCTACAAGCAGCACAACTGCAACACTTGCTATGGGCGACGCATTGGCTATTGCCCTTATGAAGGTACGCGACTTCAAGCCTCGCGACTTTGCACAATTCCATCCTGGCGGATCTCTTGGCAAGCGTCTGCTTACCACCGCAGCCGACGTGATGAAGAGCGACGACATGCCTGTAATATCTAAGAACATGCCTTTGGGCGACGCTATTCTTGAGGTTAGCAAAGGCAAGATGGGTATGGGTGTGGCTATTGAGAACGACAAGGTTATTGGCCTGATTACTGACGGCGACCTGCGTCGTGCTATGGAGAAGTGGCGCGAAAACTTCTTCGACCGCCCAGTAAGCGACATCATGACATGCTCGCCTAAGATGGTTGCACCTACAGCCAAGATTAGCGAGATACAAAAGATTATGAGCAAATACAAGATTCACTCTGTACTTGTGGTAGACGAGCAGCTGCACCTGCTTGGCATTGTAGACCACTACCGCTGTATGGTGTAGAAAAACAGATATGAGATTAAAAACTTTATTAATCTGCCTTATAGCCTGTCTCGGCATCGTGGGCGAAGCGTCTGCCCAAACAAGCGATTCGCTTATCGTCAGTCGACTTCGTAAGGAGGGCATAAGCTTCTCGCACGACAACAGCGTAACGCTGCTGATGAGCGGACAAGAGAAGTTTGACGATATGTTCAGCGCCATACGACAGGCACGCAGCAGCATACACTTGGAGTACTTCAACTTCAGAAACGACTCTATTGCATCACTACTCTTCGACATCCTGGCCGAAAAGGCTAAAGAGGGTGTCGAGGTTAGGGCGCTGTTCGACGGTTTCGGAAACGACTCCAACAACCGTCCCTTGCGCAAGCGCCATCTTAATGACATACGCTCACGGGGAATAGAAATATACGAGTTCGACCCAGTGCGATTTCCTTGGGTCAACCATGTGTGGCACCGCGACCACCGCAAAATCGTCATCATTGACGGACAGATTGCCTATACAGGCGGAATGAACGTGGCCGACTACTACATCAAGGGTACAAAGCAGGTGGGCGAATGGCGCGACATGCATTGCCGTATAGAAGGCTCCGAGGTAAACACTCTTCAGGATATCTTTTTGCGAATATGGAACAAGACGGCCAAACAGAACATTCATGGAGACAAGTATTATCGCAACAAACATGGCTTGCACCATTTCGAAGGCCTGAAGCCGGACACATGCAATACTGCCGGACACAAGATGGTGGGCATAATAAACCGCGAGCCACACACCACAAACAAGATTATACGCACGTTCTACAACAACGCCATCAACAACGCTAAAGACAGCATTAAGATTGTTAATCCCTACTTCACGCTAAACCATAAACTGAAGAAGGCCCTTAAACAGGCTATTAAGCGTGGCGTTAAGGTAGAGATTATGGTGTCGGCACATAGCGACATTCCACTAACGCCCGACTGTGTCTTCTACAATGTGCACAAGCTAATGAAGCGAGGCGCGCACATTTATATTTACGAGCCTGGCTTTCATCACACCAAGATTATAATGGTTGACGGGCGCTTCTGCACTGTGGGCAGTGCCAACCTCAATTCGCGCAGTCTTAGCTTCGACTACGAGGAGAACGCCATCATCATAGACCCGTGCACCACAGCCCAATTGTCCAAGATGTTTGAGCGCGACAAGAACCGCAGCTTCAAACTTACGCAGCAAAGGTGGCTAAAGTTCCGCACACCATGGCAGCGCTTTGTAGGATGGTTTGCTCATCTGCTTGCTCCGGTAATATAAAAGTCGCAATTCATCGCTCATGCCAATGCATGGTTATTATACCACTCCCGAAAAAAACACGTCCATTACACGTATTAGGATTCAATCACGTGTAATGGACGTTTTCTATATATTATAGCGCGCCTACATATTCTGCACACATCTCAGCACATCGCTCGCCATCAACGCCAGCCGATACAATGCCACCAGCATATCCAGCTCCCTCGCCACACGGAAAGAGTCCGTGTATGCGCACATGCTGCAACGTCTCACGGTCGCGCACAATACGTACCGGAGCTGATGTACGAGTCTCCGTGGCTATCATCAAAGCCTCGTTTGTCAGAAATCCGTGGCTCATCTTGCCAAACTTCTTAAATCCCTCCTGCAAGCGTCGGCTTATCTGTTTAGGCATCCAGAAGTGTAATGGCGACGAAATTAGTCCTGGAGCATAGCTGCTCTTAGGCAAGTCGTACGAAAGACGACCGTTCACAAAGTCAGCCATACGTTGTGCTGGGGCTGTCTGCTTCATATTGGCCTGCTGCCAGCAATCACGCTCAAGCTTCTCTTGAAAGTGCATCACGCGCAGCGGATCGTTCTCGTCGCCTCCCACATCCTCCGGACGTGTTTCTACAACCATACCCGAGTTTGACCATTGTGTGCCTCTATTGCTTGGACTCATACCGTTTACCACAAGTTGCTCCTTATCCGTTGCTGCCGGAATGACAAAACCTCCTGGACACATGCAGAACGAGTAGACACCACGCCCGTCAACCTGTGTTACAAAGCTATATTCGGCAGCTGGCAGATACTTGCCCCTGCCTTGCTTCGAGTGATACTGTATCTGGTCTATAAGCTGCGAGGGATGCTCAAGGCGCACACCTACGGCTATTCCCTTTGCCTCAATTTCCACCTTTGCCTCGGCAAGGTATCTGTACACGTCGCGAGCCGAATGGCCAGTAGCAAGAATAACCGGGCCATGATAAGTCTCCTCTGCTCCTGTCTTCAGGTTCACAGCCTCGGCTCCCACAACCGTGTCGGCATTTATCAGCAGACGTGTCATCTTAGTTTGGAAGTGAACCTCGCCGCCACATCTTATTATTGTCTCACGCATGTTCTCGATTACCTTAGGCAGCTTATCGGTACCAATATGCGGATGGGCATCGGCAAGTATTGAGGTTGAAGCGCCATGCTGGCAGAACACATTAAGTATCTTCTCTATGTTGCCGCGTTTCTTCGAGCGTGTGTACAATTTGCCGTCCGAGTAGGCACCTGCTCCACCCTCTCCAAAGCAATAATTGCTCTCGGGGTCCACGCGTTGTGTCTTGCCAATATTGGCAAGGTCGATCTTACGTTCGCGCACATTCTTGCCACGCTCAAGCACAATAGGGCGCAGCCCCAACTCGATAAGTCGCAACGAGGCAAACAATCCACCTGGTCCCTCGCCCACAACAATAACGGCCGGCTTCGAGCTTACGTCGCTATACTCAGTCTTTACATACTCGTCGTCCTGTGGCATTTCGTTGATGTACACCCTTACCGTAAGGTTTACGAATATTGTGCGTTGGCGGGCATCTATGCTGCGCTTCAACACGCGCACAGCATTTATTGTACGCGCGTCAATACCCTTCTCATCGGCCACATACTGACGTATATTCTGTTCGTGCGAGGCCACAACGGGCAGCACACGAATTTGGTATTCTTGTATCATCTAATGAATTGTATTTGATTGTAAAGCGCAAAATTAAGCAAATTAAGGCAAACAACACTTATATTTGGTAGAAAAAATCCAACAAAAAAATCCTCCATAACCACGAATGATTATGGAGGAAATGTATTTAATAACTGATTATATTATCAATTACTTCTTGTTGAGGGCAAGGTCGATAGCAACGGCGATAGCTACAGAAGCACCTACCATTGGGTTGTTACCCATACCGAGGAAGCCCATCATCTCTACGTGAGCAGGAACTGAAGAAGAACCTGCGAACTGAGCGTCAGAGTGCATACGGCCGAGAGTATCAGTCATACGGTCGGCAAAACGTTTCTATCTCGCTTTATCCTTTGTCCATAATCCATTGTAAACCAATAGCATATTTCAGCATTTCAGTCTTTGGAGTTAATATTTAAAAGAACTATTTTCGGACTGTTGGCATCATCTTGTACCAATAACACCTAAATCCAAGTGCAAAATTACAATATTTATCTGAACTACGAGTAGTAAGTTCCCTATATATAATAAGGTGAAATATTATTGTTCTTACTTTCCCTCTTTCTTGTCTCCTCCCATCAACCTTTTCTGTTCACGCTCAAAGTTCTCCAAGAAGTGAATCTCTACAGGTGAGAGGTTGTTCTTGGTACGCTCCTTGAATTTGTCGTATTCATGGTCGGCTTTCTCTTTGGCGAGCTTGGCGGAGATTTTACCTGCATGAGTGAGGATGTCTTTACGGGAAATACGGAGGAAGTCGTCAAGAATATTTATCCAGTCCTTCATATACATAGGGCGGTGTTCCTCGGCTTGCATTTCGGCGAAGTCAAGATACAGGCTCACGATGCGGTTCAAGGACTTTATTTCTTCGTGGGTGAGGTAGTTCTTGGCTATTTCCGCTTCCGGTTTTGACGGCATAGCTCCAGCCCACGTTGTAAGTCCCATAAAGTCTTTCTCGGCATCGGCTCTCTCGTATATTATTTCCGCCGCCGTATGACCGTGAACAGAATAGTGCATCTTGTTCTGTACTGTTTTGAAGAACTTTTGTGTCATTTCCACTCGTGGGTCGTAGTCGATACTAAGGGCATAAATCTCCAACACCTTACGATAGAACACCTTCTCACTGGAGCGGATGTCACGTATTCTTGCAAGCAGCTCGTCAAAGTAATTGCCACCTCCAGCTCTCTTCAAAAGGTCATCGTTCATGGCGAAGCCTTTTACTATATACTCCTTCAGTACCTTAGTTGCCCATATACGGAACTGAACACCACGGTATGAATGTACACGGTAACCTACACTGATAATCATGTCGAGGTTGTAGTATGCTATTACTCTTTCAACCTTGCGAGTCCCTTCATTTTGAACTGTTGCAAAATTTGCAATAGTTGCCTCTTCTTGTAATTCTCCATCCTCCAACACATTCTTTATATGTCGTGAGATTGTGGATTTATTACGCTGAAACAACTCTGCCATCTGGTCAAGCGAGAGCCAGACAGTATCGTTTTGCAACTTCACCTCTATCTGTGAATCACCGTCAGGAGTTTGATATAATAAAAATTGCCCTTTGTCCATATATACATTACTTTAATGTCTTGGTTTGGAGAAGAACTTGGTTTAACTTCTTAACAGATCTTTCATTTCGACACCAAGTAGTTTTGCTATGACATTAAGTGAACTAAGGTTAGGCTGAGCTTTATTACTAGCCCATCTTGACACAGTACACTCTGATACACCCAGTTCTTGTGCTAACCATTTCCCCGTCTTCTTCTTTTCGACAAGGACTAACTTAATGCGATTTAAATCTTGCTCCATATAAAATTTATTATCGTTTGATGCAAATTTATACAAATTCTCCGAAATTCCACCAATCCACACGTTAAATTAAGAAAAACAGCCCGATTTTGCCACTTTCTCAGCAAAAGATTCTTGATTCTCACTTAAATTCTGTACTTTTGTCACGCTGATTGGAGGCTCTGTGTAAAAGCAGGGAATAGCCAGTTAGTCAAGAAGGCGTATCAAGCTATTCATACCGCTCTAAAATGTCTGGAAAACAAAGAAGAAAGGTACTAATGAATAGAAACGATATGCCCTTCCTTGGTGTATATGATAATGTTCGGTACAGCCTTAATTGTACCCCTACATATCAGCACTGGGGATGGGGCTTTGTTTCTGAACATTTCGTACCACAGGTTTTTTTCCAGACTACCTAGAGCGAGGGATGGCAGATTCGAACTCCATCCCTTTCTTGTATCTATATACTAACCGCCGTGGTTGTGGAGCGTATCGGCAAAGATTTTTGAATTATGGCAAGATTTAGAATCACAACCAAAAGAGTAAAGAATTCAAATGGCATTCGTATAGAGCCTGGAATGTCTGTGGAAGTTGTAACCCAAAGCATGAGCAACCCTGTAACCACAAACGGAGGTCAGGTTGTAGTAGATGCCTTTTATCGCATATATGGCATTGACATCAAACGTGCTGGTGCTTTATCCATGACAGAACTCCATGTTGAACAGTTATAATAATTTCACTGATGAACAAATACATATCAGAAGTTGTAGACTATCTCATAGAAGAATATGCAGAGTCTGTTATCGAGGAAACAACTAAGTATGCAACGGAAAAAGTAGGCAAATTTATCGACTCATTCAAGACTGCATTAAAAATGACAATCCACAATGAAGAGTGCGTTGTACTGGATATGAAACTTCTGACTGAAATCAGTCGAAGATACCGTGTAAATTCCAGTAATGGTGTCGCTGCAATGAAAGTAATCAAGGACAATTCTAACATTGTATATCTCGCCTATGTAAAAGACCGTGATTTACTTCCTGTTGAGGATAATCATTACGTTGTGATTAAGGCGACAGCATTAACTCCTGAAGTTATCAATCTTTTTGAGGAAAACAAGTTGGTTATTTTAAAATAATTGAATATGGAGCAGATTATAGAACTGATAAAACAAGCATGTGCATATATCAAGAAGCTCATTGTAACAGTCATTGAAGGATGTCTGAATTTTGCTCGAAATGTTGTAGGCTGGTTCAAAAGTCTCAATTTACAACAAGGACGAGATGTGCCATTTATAGCAAATGCCAATCAACAAGTATTCAAAGAAATGCTACAAAAGGCTCCTGTCAAAGATGTTGGTATTTTCAAAGGTGTTTATAATGAAGAAACTGACGAGATTACCCACAATGAATACATTGAGGCTGACGCTTTAGATCAAAGAACGCAACAGGTTCTTGGAAAAGAAGAGCTTGTTGTATTAGCATAAATACAAATAATAATTATTATGACTGGATGTACTTATATTATTGGCGCAGGAATAGCTGCTGCTATCGGATATTGTATTTGGAGAATGTATCTGAACAAAAGAAATTTTCTCGCTTCAGTGCAGGAGGATGTCGTTGAGGGAACACTACGAATGGACGACATCATCAATTACTTCAAGTCACAACAAATCATTAAAGGACAAGATATACCATTCCTCGCAGATGGAGATTGTGAAGAGTTCCGTAGAATGCTTCATGCACCATATCCTAAAAAGAAGGAAGGTTATCAGACATTCTTTATAGGTGTTTATAACGAGAAAAAGGATGAAATAAAGTTCGCCAGACTGATTCATGCTCGTGAAGTTGAGCAGAAAGTAAAAGAAGTTTTGGGTTCTGAGCATCTTGTCGTTTTGGGATAATCCACAAGTTAAACTACAATAGATTTACCAAATGATAAAACTGTTTTTCGGACTTACTGCTCTCTTCTTCTTTTTTTTTATTTGCTGTTGTGCTGTTCAAAGTTACGATAGTATAGCTTTGTGGTTTGTACTATCGTTGCTGTCTCTGATTATCGCTGTCATTATGACTATATACAGAGCAACCAAGGCTACTGTTAAATTTGCAGGTGAAGTGGTGGATTTTGCGTATGACCTTGTTGTTGCTGTTGTTGCAGGTGTAATTGACCTGTTTACAATTAAAGACCAAGTTCGACAGAAAGTTCCAAGCGCATTGAAAATAAAAATTATGGAAAAGAAAAAAAGTGCAGTGCGTGTAGGAATTTTTGGAGAGCAAGATAAGCCTATCTGTCCTATGGATATTGAAGGAGACGGTGTCCAAGATAATCTCTATGTCGGACAGACAATTTATCTTAACAACTAACAACAAAGATATACAATAATGATAAATATAAGAATGGAGGGGTTGACTGACAATCAACTTCTCTTATTAGGGCAATTTGAGAATAGCTTTGCATCTTATATTCGCAAATGCTTAAATGAGTGTACCAACAAACGATTACAGGTGTCTGTTGGTATGGCTTTAAAGCGAAAGGAGAATACTGAACTTCCATACAGTTTGACTAGCAATGCTGCTTTTTCTATCTCTAATAGTTTTGACATAATGGTCAAAGCTAAGGAGTATACAGAGGTGGCTGGAATTGAAGCTATAGTTCCTACTGGACATCTACGTATAGACTTGAACTTTAAAGAGAAAGAGGAGAATGTTCATAAAGAGGATGAAGTCATCAAAACGAAAGAAAAAGACGAAACACCATCTTTCTTTCCGCAAACTCCTAAATATTCTTTAAATCAAGTTATTCTTGATGAGACAACAAAACTGGATATAGAAGATGCGTTGAAAATAATACGCTACAAAGAACTTATTTACGACAAATGGGGATTTAAAGATATAGACCCAGTTCCACGTAGTGTTATCAATCTTTATGGGGAGCCTGGCACTGGAAAAACCATGACAGCTCACGCCATAGCAAAAAGTTTGAATATGCCTATCTTGCTGCTCAACTACTCGGAAATTGAATCTAAGTATGTAGGAGAAGCACCCAAAAATCTTCAAAAGGCTTTCTCTGTTGCAAAGGAAACCAATTCTGTCCTGTTTTTTGACGAAGCAGACTCTTTCCTTGGACGGCGTATAGAGGATGTCCGTCATGGTTCAGACCAAGCATTGAACTCACTACGCAGCCAAATGCTTATCCTTTTAGAGGAATTTTCAGGTGTGGTTATCTTTGCAACCAACCTTGTTTCCAACTTTGACACAGCTTTCAATTCTCGCATTCTTAAACATATATACTTTGGACTTCCTAACGAGGAAGCTCGTGCTGCAATTCTTTGGCATACTATTCCTGCTTCCTTACCACATGATGATACCATCAATAAAGAGTCCATTTCAGAAGAGGGTAAAATCATAGATGGATTTTCTGGAAGAGATATAAAAAATGCAATTCTTGATATGCTATTAAGAAAAGCTGGAGAAAGTTCTGAAGATGCCTGTTTCTGCATAGCAGATTTGCACAATGCCCTTTTGACAAAAGTAGAACAGAAAAGACAACTTAAAGAAGAGGAGCAACGTGCATTGAAAAATAGAATAGCTCGTAAATTAAAAGAAAAGGTGGCAGAACAAGCAGCTTTAAAAGAACAGAATATGGCAAGTGAGAATTCTGATAGTAAGACAAAAGATTAGGAAGCATGAAACAGCAAACAGATAGTATCAAGTATTTTAAGGTTTTTGACAAACGCAAGCACCTTTTCGGGGTAAAAATCGAAGGGCAAAGGAGTTGGTACATAAAGCCTCAGTTTAAAGGAATAGGTATAAAAGACGAGGGTACAGCAGATGAAAAGATGTGGTTTAAGCAGCAGGGAAAATACGGCTACTATCATATTGGCGAAAGACGCATCCTTATCCCAGCCATATATGGTTGTCCGCTTTTCTTTAACGCAAACGGTCAGTCGATTTCATGGAAAGATTATAAGACAGGCGTAATCAATCAGGAGAATCAGATTCTCATTCCTTTTATCTACGATGATTTAAAAATCCGCTATAGATGTGTACCCATTCCCGAAGAGGAGGATGGGTATAAGAAGATTTTCATTGGCTATGTCTGCTTCACCAACGATGGTGCAGCTCAGGCATACGATGAGAATTGTCAGCCCACGAATCTTAAAGATTGGGAATTGGAGCTTCTGAACAAAGAAACAGAGTATGACAATTCAGAGGTGGAGAACATGAGCCTCACAGAACTGGAAGAACGTATCAAGAAGGAGTTTGTCACACTCATTGAACTTGGCTACCAAAACTACACTGATAAAGTTTGGAGCCAAGGGCATTGCGCCAAAGTGGATGCCCAAGAGAAGAAGGTCAGGAGTCTGCTTGCAGACCGCCAACGGATGATGAACCGAAATTTTGTACATAACGAGGAGAATGCCCAACGTATAAGGCGGACGAACGACCTGCTGATGCGTGCCATACGCAAAGCTATCAAACTTGGCAAAAAGACAAGCAAGTCGCTACAGTGGATGGAGAAGGTGAGCCATACTACACACTATGAGATTGGAATATATGTTTATCCCAAATGGAAGAACAGCAAAAGCGAACTGGGATATGAGCGAAAATACAAGTCGTCTGCCAAAGAGAATCAACGTTTGAAGGCAGAATTGCACAATTATGAGGGTACACACATTTGGAATATTATTGCAGCCTTGGCGAGCGGTTCTAATTATTACGAGCCACACTCCTGTTGTGACTACTGGGTAAGCAAGTATTCTCCAGACGATTGGGATGAGCGCAAGATAACAATGGATGATGGAGTTTCATGGGACGAAGGTATGCACTATCCTGTTTATCAAGATGTGTATTTTACCTATCCATGGTACTGCCTACACAATCATCATTTTCTCTATTCATTTGAAGACCTCTGCAATATTAATGACTTCCGTGTGAATGTCGAAGTACAGTTTGTGGCAAGAGAGCAAGACCGTGTTTCGTAATGCCTCATTATAGATTGTTGGTATAAGCCATTGGGTAATCGGGATGTCAACAGAACTGTGTCAGTCTCTATAAAATAGAAAACACAGTGCCTGACACAGTTTAAATTACGCTACCGTTATATATGACAAAAAAGGAAGAAAGCCCATAAAAGCCTTCTTCCTAATTTGATTAGTCATTGCAGACATTGAACTCGTGGAAGGAATAAAACATATCCTCATTCTCTTCCTCATGCTTCTCAACATAAGCATCCAAAGCGTCTTGTATTGCATTAACGCTTGGCTCTACATCATTCCCGACAATCTTAGATACAAAATTGGCTGCTTCATCGAGAGTTTCAAAATATTCCCAATCCTCGTTTGAATCAAGGAAGTAACGCTCAGGGAAATAGTCGCCTGAAGCATCGTTTGTGTAGTAAACTTCACAGCCAGGTTCCTGTTCCATAAAGTAAACCTTAATGCTGGGATAGGTCTTTTCGATAATCTGTCTAACCCCTTCCTGTTCGCACCATGCCGTTTCCTGATTTATTGTCAGTACATTTCCGTCAAGAGAGAAGTCTGTTATCTCCCCACGGCATCTGAGTTCTTTCCAGTTGCCGCCAAGTTTATATACAAGGTTTCCGAGCCACATCTTGCCGAAACCATTAGACAGTATAGAGGTCTTACGTTTCTCCATATACTTCAAGACTTTATGCAGAGATTTTACTTCCTTCAAATCTCCTACGCACTTATAAGAGGTATCACACCAATTCGGCATCCCCAACCTCCTTTCCGTCTTTGTAGTGATAGATAGACAAAGTTTCTGTTGTCATCCACTGTGAATTACTTAGTCTGAAACCATACTTATCTTCGAGGGTTGAGAGGAAATCTGAAAAATCCTCATACTCCTCAGATGCTTTCAGTTCGTCATCGGTAAGCTCTATGATATTCAAGCTTCCGATAGTGAAGTCTAAGATTAAAACATACTTTGGTTCCATGATTATTCTATTCTTGTTGATTTGTAAAACATTAACTTGGTCACAAATGGGTTTGCTCTCATAATCAAGTTTCTTGCTGCTCCTTGATTTTTTGCTTCTACCCATAATGTGATAGGCTTGGCTGATTCTTTAGTCCAAGCCATAAAGTACCATAAGATTCTCATATCGTAATCTTGTTTGAAGTTGCATCCTCTGACTCAAAGACTTCTCTACTGTCAAAATCCAGTTCAAAGTCATTGTTGTCAAGTTCGATTTGGTCAGCCTTTTCGATAGCCTCTTCTTTCGAGTTGGCAAAAACTACTACATCGGCTGTAGCGTAATAGTTGTAATGTACAGTAAACTTTTTCATTGTTCTCGATTTTTAAGCCCAGTCATTCACAAGCCATACCTCAATGTCATAGTTTACAGTATAGCCCTGTGTTTGAAAGGGGATTTGTAATTCTTGTTTTATTTGTTCTCTTGCCTCTTCTGCCGTAAGTCCATTAAATTCATCCAAAGGAATATTATGATGTTCCGCTATGGCTTCAACGGCTTCTTCTTTTGATGTGTAGATCCCCTTGCAATCTCGATTCGAAAGAGAGTGCCAGGAGTCGGTCTCATACACTGGATAAAGATATTGTTCTGTCATACCGCCTCCTTGATAAAATAGGTTAGGTGGTTGAAGTTGGAGCTATAGGGGCTTGTGGTAATCATCTTAAACCCCACTCCATATTTGCCTTGGTACTTCTCCACGTTCCAATGCTTTCTCGTAGATTTACCGACCCCCACAGAAGTATGATGTGGAAGAAAGTTGTGTTGTATGAGTTGTTTGATTCTCATACGTTGTTCTTCACTATAGATTCTAGCGTATGCTACATTTGAAGAATGAAGAGTTCTAATGATAGCACCCTCCTGATTGTGTATATTCTCTTTCATTTTAAGTTGTATCTTTTGATAAGTTTATATATTGTTGATTTAGAGAAAGAGCAACCTTTGGAAGTGACAAATCCCTCTTGATTGAGTGTGTCTGCCATTTCTTGTAAGGTATATTCTTCTTTCACGAGAGTACGGAGCATAGCAATAGCCCTCTTGTTATTAGGGTTGCTATCCGCTTTAGCTTTGCAGGTCTTGATGCTGTTCTGGATTGCTTGCTCATGCTTATCCAGTAAATGCTCTGGATTGCCAAGTTTGAATCCTCTTGCTTTCTTTGCCTGTAATGATGCTTTGGTTCTTGCTGCAATAAGTTCTGCTTCATACTGACTAATAGCAGAGATTATATGCAGTACCATTTTATTAGCCTGGGGGAAATCGCAAAAGATTATTTCCACATCAGACTCCAATAGATTTGAAAGGAAAGATACGCTTCGAGCGAGACGATCTAGTTTAGCAACAATCAGAGTTGCATTTTCCTTTCTGCATTGTGATAACGCTTCTTTCAGTTTTGGTCTGTCAGATTTGCGTCCACTTTCTACCTCGACATACTCAGAAATCGGAGTTGTGTCACGGAGGTAGTTGTGTATAATTTCTCTTTGTGCTTCAAGTCCAAGTCCACTATATCCTTGCTTTTGTGTAGAGACTCGGAGATAAGCTACATACTTTGTTTTTGTCATTGTTTACTGGTTTTAACATAAGTTCCACAGCTTAGATGTCCGTCTTGTCGATGGAACCAATGTGAGTTAGACATAAAAAATGAGGAATACCAGAGATTGTTAGTTTCCTGATATTCCCCATCTTCGTAGGATTGATAGTTTCCCTATACTGCGATTTTATGTGTAAGCCCAAATATAGAGCAAATGTAATCGTAGTAAGAAACGCCATATTGTACGTTTACATCTATGAGTGAAGCGATATTCTCTAAAGAAACGAAACGATAGATAACTTCGGATTCCAGAGCGTTGTCGGGAGTTATTGTTATATCGTATCTGTTATCTTCTGTCAGCTGTATCTTAATCCATCCACAGACTTTTCCTTGAACATAAAATGAAGTTCCGTTTTCGATGACTTTGATGTCGTTGAAGTGGAGACCCCATGAGAAAGGCTTCATGCTACATTGAAGAGCATCATGCCAGATTTGCTTTGCTATTCTATCGTTCATATTATGCTCCAATTAAGAAGTTCATTACTTTGGCATTATAGTTCTCAACCTTGTCGTTCTCCACGTTTAGGTCGATCGTCTCTGCCAGGTTATCTAAATACACATCGTCTATCTGTTTGAGCAAATTCCCTTCTTCATCATATAAGAGAACTTGGAATATATCAGCTCCTTCGATATAGACAATTCTCACGTTTCCTGTATGTAAGAAGCCCTGAACATGGAATTCGAGAGCATCTTCACTACATACTACTGTTTCTAAGTCCACTCCCCAACTCATAGGAAGGAGAGGTTCTTTGGCAATGATACTCCAAATGTACCTTGCCATGTCGGTTGATAGTTTCTTATTACCCATCTTGCCTTTTATTGTTATCAATCCATTTTTTTGCCTCTTCAAGTGAATCAAAGGTATTGTCCTCTATTTCACATCTTCATTCAGAATAAAGGCTTGAACATCATCGGGAGAGTTCAGAATAATCAAATTCTCCTTATAAGTTATCTCCTTAGCCATGTTGTAGGATTGATTTAATTGTTTGTACTTGTTGTTTGGTTGGAGCTGAGAATACGATATAAGCATCATCGTCCTCTATCCCAGTCCATACAACTTTATCTATCGTACCGCCATTATCTATAATTTGACTCATGGCGTATTGAACATCACCCTCATGCTCAACATCTATAAGATAAAATACTCCTTTAGCCATAGTATTCCTTCATATAGCAATCTTCACAGAGAGATCCATAATCATTAACATCACTTCTTGTCATCGGTCTGCCGCAATACTCACAATGTCTTACAGTCTCTTCGTGAACATAGCGGACAACATCGAGCATCGAAGCTCCACGGTAAGACACAGATACCTTACCTTTCTTAGTTGCTTTCTTGTTTGCCATTTCCTTTTAGTTTTGATTCGTACTTGCATTCAACATAGGCAGTAAGAATAGCCTTGATAACTCTGGCTCTGTCTGCTCTGTTGTAGTTGGCTGGTTTCTTGAGAGAATAACCATTTCTGAATGACTCTTCGATATATGCCAGACACTGCTCTTCATATCTGTTGTCGAGAAAGTCTCTGAGTTTATAAGTAACATAGGTATCTGTATCGTCACCCTGGATGTAAACCGAAAGATAGACTTCATCCTTCTTCCAGTTATAAATGTTTGTCACTTTGCTATTCCAGTTGTTGCCAGCATCAGAAAGGAATAATGTTTTATACTTGCATCTTGTTTTGTTACTATCTCCACGACCTGCCTCCTTGATAATTCTGAGGATGGTATTGTTTGTGATAGCCAAAAGTTCGTTTTCGTTAAGAGCGTTGATAATCTCCAATTTCTTCTTTGGAGCGTATCTTTTGAACAACTCGATATTGATATTTGCTGCCATTGTTGTTTACTTTTTAATAAAATACTCAATAGCGGAATGAACTAAGATATAGTAGTCCTGATTCACTCCACACTTATTCTCATAGGGATTATAGTAGTCAAGTGCTAATGCCTCGTATAGCTGAGGAATATGCTTCTTGATTTTATTTACCAACCACTTGTAATTGATAGGCTTAACCCCCTTCATCTTCTTCTGCCATTCCGAAAGAGTAATATCGGAACAGCAACATTCGTAAGTCATAGGCTAAATGAATGGTAAGTATATCTCATCCAAAATGCCAGACTCAACCATCTTCTTTGCGGCTTCATGTGCGCCACGATTTCTGTCATCGTAACCGTAATCATCGCTAGCTATAACTCGGATAGTTGCCACAAACGATTTCATCAACGACTGCTGTAATGTTCTGTGTTGCATACTAACAGCAAGTCCAAACTTCTTAGGATTCCATGACATTGAGTTGATGGAATCTGTCAAAGCTTCAGCCGCTTTATATTCTCGGCTCTCTTTCAATATTACAGTCTCCTGATAATTCATATTTTTTGAGTTTTAATGTTGTGAAACAAAAAAGCCAGGGAGAAAATCTATTGTATTTGATAATCTCCCCAGCTCTGTAAATACTGGTTGTTATATGGCAATGCTTAGAGACCCTGCCACATCTGAGGTCTTCATGTAGGCAGACAAATCTATATTAGGATTATCAGCCTTAAATGCTTTCAAGTCAAAACTGCTGCGAGTTGTCGGGAGTTTACGAGTAATTCTCATTGTCTCTGTTGCCCAACTCCTCACATCCTTCTCTTCCATGTCAGAGAGGAGCTTGCCTTTGATAATATTCAACTGCTCTTCTGCTGATTTCTTGGCTTCGATAAGTTCACGGATTGTCTCTTCTTGTGATGCCCACTCATAGGGGATAGCATAAGGATTCTTGAATTGCTCACCTCGAAGGTCTGTGTCGAGAAGATCTTTTGCAATCTCAGGGGGAATACGACTGAGGATGATGATTTCTGATATGTGGTCGAAACTTCCATCTTTCTTCTGTTTGTTACGAAGATGAATGATGAAGAGTTTATCTACCTTTGCCTTCTTATTCTGAAGTTCAAAGAGATAAGCATAAATTGAAAGTTGCCAGCGAGCCTTTTGAAGTTTATCTGCTGTCATCTGTCCGTAAGTCTTTATATCGCCCAAGGAAAAGGTATCATCTGAAACTCTATATACCTTGTCAATATTGGATGCCCATGATTTGCCATCTGTCACATTGTATTCGGATGCCTCATGCGTCAATCCATAGTCCTTGCAGATTTTGATATAATCGACTGTCTCTTGTGTACCATCGTTTATCCAGTTTTTATCGAAGTCCTCTATCGAAGAATGGACTCCTGTACCATATTCCGCTGCTGCATTAAGAGTAGTCTCACTGATACCGTTAAATTCATCAGGGAATAGCTGTCTTTGAAACATCCCTGTGATTCCACTTAGCTGTTTATCGCCAAGCCAATACTCGTGCGCCTCTTCATTGAAAAAGACACCAGAGTTCTTTAGTTCTATTCGTTTTGCCATAGTTACGCTGCTTGTTGAAGTTGGAGTTTACGTTGTGTGAAGATAGCTTTGACCTCCTCGTTGCCGTTTACCTCATTCTGGTGCTGATAGTAAAGGCTTGCAAGTTGGTCTTGGCTAATGCAAGAATTCACGGCTGCTCTAATCCCTGCATACTTGTCGAGGGATTTCTGCTGTGCCGTGGTAGTTGTCTTAGTGGCAGTTCTTCTTGTTGCCGCTTTCTTTGTAGTGTTGGCAGTTGATGTTGTACTGTCATTCTGTCCGTCTGCTGTATTGTCTGTTGGAATATCCTCACCAGCATAGACATAAAGTCCAAGTCCAAACATGGCAAGATTCTTCACTAAACATCTCATAAGCGTTTTGTTGATATCAAACATTGTAGCTGCTGTAACCGTCTTTTCGGTGTAAGCCTTCTTATAACTGTCCCATACCTGATATGTATAAGGAGTTAGTTTCATTGCCTTGTTTTTTGCATCCATGACAGGCAACCACATTGAATGAGTAAGGTTATCAACTGTAACCTCAGTGAATACCATGATGCCAACATTTGGGTCTGTGAAGTAAGGTAATTTAGTTTCGGGATTCTTAATTACTTGGTAGGTAGCACTTGGGTATGCAGCCTTAAATTCTGCCCAGGCGTTAGCCCAGGATAAATAACTGAGTTTGTCATTCTCTCGCTTCTCTAATTTATCGTTAAGGTCGAGAGAAGATAAAGCGTTGAACATTATAGCTCTACGCTCGTCTGCTGTTATATTAGCAGGAATTTCTGGTTTCTTAAATTTACACATTGCGGTATTTTTTAAGTTGTTGTGAATACTAATGATAAACAAAAAGAGAGATACACAAATATCTTCTTTCGTTGATAAATGTATATCTCTCAAACATCCAGGTCTATTAGTTTCCAGACTTTTAGAGAGAAGGATGTTAGTTGATGAACCAAGAATAGCCCTCAGTGTCTTTACCTGTTAGGGCTTTTTGGATTCCTAAAGCAAAATCAGTACAGTTCTGGTTTCGATCTAACCACTTATCTATATAAGCGGATTTTACAGATTCGTTAGCGAGCTGTAGTAGATTCCATGTAGTAATATCTTCTCCCTCTTTCTTACCGAAATTGGGATTAGACACATAGTTTTTTACCATAGCATTTACGGCTTGATCACCGATAGTCAGCGATGGCAGTTGTTTCTGTTCGGACGGTGAAAGAAACTGGTATAGTCTCATTCTACCGATAATCTTACAGAATAACTCTTCGGAGATAGATGTTGATTGCAAATTTTCCAAGAGCTTTAATGTTTCGTCCTTGTGAGGGTTAAAACCATTGAAAAGTTCAAATGACTTCTGCATAATGTCTGCTTCTGTCAAACAGTCTATGGTTCCTGAGTTTCCGTCACAGGTTAGCATTAAGTTTGAACATACTCTTACTTGCCAACCGACAAATACTTTGAATTTTAATGCGGTTGGACGGTTATAGAGTTTGTCCTCATTATAGCCCCTCACTCCACCAATACAAAGGTGAACCAATTGACCATTGATAGTTTTTGTAAGGTTCTTGACATGGCAGCAAAAAGCCAATCTCTGATAAAATACGGTCTTGTCTGCATCTGTCAATTCACTTGCTTTCTTGTGTTGAGCTGATGGTATTCTTCCGATAATAGGATGTGATACTCTACACTCAACAGGTGTAAGTTCTCCAAATACTTTCTCGGCAACGCTTTTTACAGCACCAATAAAATTCTGGTGTGAAAGAGTAAGTGTTCCGTCAAAGAAAGTAGGAATTACGTTCTTAGTTTGCAACTCTTCAAGCGTGATTGCCTGAGTATTGCTTTCAATGAAGTTAGGATGGTTGTCACCCCAATCTTCTTCTTCAATAACTTCAGCCTCGATTATATCATCTGATTTTTCGAGACCCAAGGTTATGTCTGATGTGATAGTCCCTGCTGTAGGAACAATCACGGCTGTAGTTGCTTCTTTCTTCTTCATGTTGTTATTGTTTTTGAAGTTGTTAGCAAACTGTAAAGTAACTTAGTCGTGGGAAGAAAGGAAAGCGTATAATCTTTGCCTTCATGTTTCTCACGAGCTTAACAGAGCCATTCTTATTAATTGCTCTGATGATAAGTTCTGATTTCGTTTTGTTCATATTTATTACATTTTGAACAGTTAGAACTATGGGAGCCACCAGACTTAATTTTACTGGTTGCTCCCGATAATTTTTTCCACCCTTTGAAGAAAAATGTTATAGCTTCTAAAAGGGTAATGATTGTGTCGAGTCTTTCGTTTTTAGTCACATACAGTCTCGACATTTGTTGTGTCGGTAGGCGTTGTTGTTGACTTTACCGACTTCTTGTTTTTGTACTTGCTCCAGACACTCTTCGTTAAATCTGTAGCTTCGATTAAAGTGACAGCTACGCATAGTACACGATAGCTAATCACAAGAGTTTTTTTGATGTTCATTTTTTTTTCTGATATTTTACGTTGTTAAAAAAGTTATATTCTATATCTAAGGCTTTGAAAGCCAGATATTTCCGTTAAAATTGAAAGAAAAAAAAGAGGCTCAAAACACCTTGGTTTTGACCTCATCGTAATACTTCAAGCAATAGCCCGACCTGTAGAATAGTAGCTCCTTGAGTACCGTAATCCAAGCCTAAGCTAAAGTTCATGTTGTTCCAGATTCATCACCTGGCAATCCCTTCTTTATGCTTAAAGTTTATCAAGAATATTATCTTGATATTTTAATATTATTTAATAAGTATTAATAACTTGTCAAAAGTAAGGGTATTAAGTCTTTGCAGACGTAATTATTAGAATGGCGAAAAACGCTATAAAACTCACCTCCACTACTTTAAACTTCTTACTTATGTATTAAATATCTATGTGAAATGTTTAAGAATCTATTTCAAATAGTCACTGGGGAGCGAAGTATAGTAACTTCCAGTGAACAGGTTAAGACTACTGCCGAGGAACATAAAGTAGTCAAGTCAAAGTTCATGCACGATATACAGGCATTGAAAGATGCAGGCTACTCGTTGGTTGCAGGAGAAGCTATCGTGTTGGACTTGAAATCTGCATTGGAGCTTATGCCTCGTGACCGAAAGAGGGTGGATGCGTACAAGAGCCTGGCAGACTATCTTAATAAAGAGTTCGATTGTACTCTTTATGTAACTTCACAAAAAACTAAAATAAAGGAGGACAAGCAATGAAACTTACGATTATGAATTACGACATTGATACGGATGTTGAGAAGGACTATCAAGAATTGTCTGACAAATTATCATTCTTGGCGATTGCTTTATATCCCAAGATAGACATTAAGGGTGTTGCGTATGACTATAATCCATGCACCAATACAGCCACCATCCTATTCAAGAGAAATTCAGTAAGCTATCTGGATTGTGGTTGGATAAAGAACGAAGACTGCCAACTTATAACAGGACTGACGGAGGAGTGCTTCTTTCCGAAGGTATTTGGCGGATTGGATGATGGCTATTGGGGATTGATAGCATACAATGGAAGTTGGTATGCTGCTGATGACAACATTAAAAGGCACTTCCTTAAACGCCTGTCTGAGGGAGCTAAAGACATAAAGATAAACTTTGGCAAACATTATCTGGAGATTAAGATTATTGGAGCAAACTCATAATGCCTTTTACCTAAAAACAAAATAATGGCATATATGGGGTTTGAATGAGTTATAGGGGTGTACTATTTTTTTGAATATAGGTAAAAGTAGCACAAAACAGGCTGAATGTCAGTAAGTTTTGCGATTTACCTTTTTCGATAGGTAAATCACTTAAACACAAGAAAAAGTGTTACGTAAAAGCACAAGAGATTAAGCATTATAGCTTGGTCTCTTTCTTCTTTGTCAAGAGTAAAAAGTCAAAAAACGCCATTTCTAACCGTCAAAATCTTTATTGTTGGAAGTTGATAGCCCTCTATACTTCCGATTTAACAATACGAGGGATTTTAAATAATATGGAAAAAGTAAAAAATACTATTATTACTTTATCGGATAAGATAACAATAATCAATCCGAAAGACAACAAAGCAACAGAGACGGATATGTCAACTGTACTCTTTAACATTATGAATAGTGACGAATATAGGAGCTATAAAGAGAAAGGTGAAAAGATTTCTGGTGTTGATAAATGGAATTATATCCATAGTGGTATACCAAAGGTCAACTACTCAGGTGTCATCAAAAACAACTGCTTCCTGTCGTACTCAAATATGGTAGCAGTTACAGTTCCTAACTTTTGTAATGGCTATCTTGCCGATGGCAATGAGACGAGAGACGAGTTCGCAAAGAAGATTCCATTTGTGTATGCTGCTTATGCTGATATTTATAACGAATGTGCATTACTTATTTGCAAGCACGACAATACAGATCCAAGCCAGCATAAGACACGTTGCACACATATTGAAAAAGAAATAGCAAATATGGCAGAGTCATATCGCTCATGGGATATATGCGCATATAGTGAAAGTACCTATTGCTCTGCCACTATATCGTTTGACGACAAGTTGATTATAAATGACAAATGTGGCACTTTTCATTTCAGGCCAGAAATCAAGAATCTCAAAACAACAACAAAATTAACCAACGATTCTTATAACGCAATGAAACCTGATTTTTCAGCGTTTACAACACTTGACGATTTGAAAGAAGATGTCATGCAGCATTTCAATCTGAGGCGAAGTAACTCAATTATTGCGGCAGCAAGATTCTTTGCGTACAGAGCCAAAGAAAACGGAATAGAAGGACATGAGGCTTACAAGTCTTTTGTTGATTGCTTTAACTGGCATCGGTGTAATGAACAAGGTGCAAACATCTATTATGAGTTTTATGAAGTATTTGATTTGGGCTTGTAAAATAGCCCAAATCTTTACCAAATGCAATACTAAGCGTTGTGTTTAACCCTCCTACGGAGGATTGCAAGGAAAGACAGATAGACCTTTTTTTATCTTTACGTGTCTCTTTTTTCTGTTATATAGCTTCTAAGGGATTTATAGTAAAAATAGGACAGTCTAAAATTCTTATCCTTGTTGTTTGTCACGAAGTGGCATTAAACTTAAACATTACACATATATAAATATGAACAAGAAAATTATTCATGTACCCAATAATGTAAATTACATTTCAGATTGGGTAGGATTTGAAAACGAGATTCCACAAGGACAGGTTATCATCAACAAGAAATATCCTGGCTGTGGACTTACCTACTGGGCACTTCACAATAACATTCCAACCGTTTTGTGTGTTCCAAGAAAATATTTGGCAGAGAACAAGGTTGAACAAATGGAGAAAGAACATGAATCATACTTTTATTTCAGACCGAGTTGTAAGACCGATAGAGAAAAGCAGAAAGAAGAAAATGAGAAAACTTTTATGAACTTGCGTAACTACATAACTTGGCAAAATCCATTTACTCTATACAAAACCGTACCAAAGGTTATAGTAACGTATGATTCTCTACCTACGATATATCCTATTCTTAAAGACTCTGGCATAGACTTTCTGTATGTTGTAGATGAACATCAAGCCTGTTTCCAAGACTACACATTAAAACCAGATGTCATAGAAAGGGTGTCATCGCTTCTTTATAAACTGCAAAATGTATGGTATATATCGGCAACTCCTATATTGGAAGAATATCTTGACAGAATGGAGTTCTTACAAAATCTGCCTTATATAGAGTTAGAGTGGTCGGAAAATAAGATAATGAAAGTACAGACACAATACCTCCCGATGACTTCAACTGTTGACGAGATAGGCAAGATTATAATCCGTTACAGGAATGATGGTTTCTTTGATACCATCATTGAGAATGGTATTTGCTATGAAAGCACGGAAGCTATATTCTTTGTGAACAACGTTAGGGATATAGCAAAGGTCATAACCGAAAATAAACTGCAAGCATCCGATGTGAATATTCTTGTTGCCAATGACAGCAAGAACAAAAAAATAATCAAAGGACTCGGAAATGGTTTCGGTTTTGGTAAGATACCATTGAAAGGCAAACCGCATTGTACTTATACATTTTGCTCTAAGTGTTCATACTTTGGAGTGGACTTCTATTCAACATCTGCCAGTACCTATGTGTTTGCAGACTCAAATGTCAAGTCTATGTGTACGGATTTATCCTTGGACTTGGTTCAGATTGTAGGACGGCAGCGTTTAGCAGAAAACCATTTCAGAAAAAGATGCACGATTTATGTAAAGACAACTGTCGGCACTACAACCAGTCGAGAAGAGTTCTATGCTGACCAAGAAATGAAATGGCGACAATCTGAAGCCATCTGCAACGAATGGAACAAACTGTCACAAGGCGCACTGGCAGCAACGGAAGTGAAGCGTGATATATGTCCGTATGGCGTAATCTTTGAAGACCCTTTGACAAGAGAACGAATTGCCAAGAATTGTGTAAATGCTTTGATAGCGGAACAACACGCATGGGAAATGAGAGACAGAATATATGTAAAGCATGAGAGTGTGCAAAGTGTCATTGTCAGGAATGGCTTTGAAATGGCAGACAATCCAAATTTGCCTCCAATACTATTGTCGTTTATTGACGAGTTTTACAGACTTGAAGATGACAATACAAGGATGATGTACTTTGCGCAATTCTTTGACGCATATCCAGATTTGCTTGCTTACTCTAATGGCATACACAGCATTTCAAGTAAATACTACAACTATTATTATGTTTATGGCTCGGATGGTTTAAAAACCTTCAACTATGATATGTCATTATTGGAGCAATACTATGAGCGTTACAAAGAACAGTATTTACTGATGCCAGAGATAACCAAATCTTTTGTAATTGGCGAAAGATACTCTAAGAAATACATTAAAGATACTCTGACAGAAATATACAGGCGTTGTCATATAAACAAGACTGCAAAGGCTATTGATTTGCAGGAATATTTCAATCTTGAAGATGTCAAAATATCGTCAGGACTTAACAAAAGAACAAACGGATTTTTAATAAAAGCAAAATGAATTTTAGCATTTACCCTAACATTTGGACTACAGTATCTAATACACCTGTGTCCTTTGAGCAATTAAGAGAACTTATAGCCTCTAATGAAATGAAGTCGAAGATTGACGCTTTACGCAGTGCATCGGATGAAAAGCAAAGGCAATATATAAAAAGCAATTTACCAAACATTACCGTGAATGGTGTCTTTCCACATCGTTGCGATGATGGCATTGCCGTATATAACCAAGTTACGGCATTGGACTTTGACCATATACCGACAAGCGAAATGGCGCAAGTAAGAGAAATGCTTATTTGCAATCCTCTGACATATTATCTTTTTACTTCACCTTCTGGAAATGGTTATAAGGTATTGGTTAAACATGACAATGTGCATCCGGAGTTTCATTGGAATCTGTATGTCCAACTTCTACAAACATTTGGCAACATTCCGTATACAGACAAAGGGGTGCATGACTTGTCTCGTGCAACATTCCTTTCTTACGATAGTGATAGTTTCTTCTATCCACAATCAAAGAGTTTTCACTTTGAGTATGCACCTAATATAACGCAACAGACAAAAATTAAGAAAGCTATAAGCAAAGGCTTCATAGGTGTTTCTCCAATGACTCAGAATATGGTAATGATGAATGGTCTGTTTCAAGCAACATGGAAAGACAAGGCACTTATGGATTACATCGACAAGTATAGTTGGAGCAAACATCCAGAGGATTACATAATAGGCAAAAGAAACAACTCGTTAATAAAAAAGGCAACCCAACTATGCCTATGCGGAGTGCATTATGACGCAGCGTTATGGAAACTGACATATCTTTACACTCGTGACCCTGCGATTGCCGTTTCAGAATCGGACATCGAAAAACGTGTGCTATACGCTTATCACAACAATGCTGTCAGATTCGGAACAGAACGCCAAAAATGGATTGACTTCAGAAATAAAAGAAAGTACCCGAATAATCGAGTAGGAGGAAAACGAAGCAGGAGGGCACTGAAAAAGTTAGCCCTTTAAGACTTTATTCCACTCTTTTAAATAAAAAAGCAGATTGCATTAAACATTATGTCGGTTTTGCAATCTGCTTTTAATTTGCTTTGATATGGTCTAATATACAGCCTTATAGAGGATGTAGGGCACTTATGTCACAAGTGTATAATTCTTCTAATTATTCTTAGCTTAGTCTCAATATTCTTTTGATATTTACGGCAAATATTGTCATTGCACCTTGCATTTGCATACAATCTAGCCCATACGACAATGCCTTATCATAGCCGTATACCTGTTTTAACTCCGAATTTTTTGCCTCTATCTTGTATCTCTGGCGGGCTATTTCTTTAAATTCTTGTGTCTTCTGAAACTCCAGTTGTCTTTTATGTTCTCCTTTCTTGATAGGTACACTATAGGTCTTGCTTTTAGCTCCATCCTTGTAGCATCCGTTTCTTCGTGAGCAAGTCTTGCATTTATCCACATCAAAGAAATAAGTCATGGATTGATTCCAGTTCCTATTCTTTCCCATTATTACTTTTCTGATTGCCATATGGCCAGCAGGACAAACAAACATGCCTGCATCCTTGTTGTAATCAAAATTGTCTTCACTCTTTCTAAATCCACTACTAATAGACGGATGTAATTTGGACACCAAACGAAATCCCCTCTCTTCATCTTCTGCCAGTTTGAGGTTCTTGCAGCCAGAATATGCGGTATCACCAACAACCGTGTCAACCTCCATTCCGTTCTTTCTGCTTTGCTCAACAAGCTCTTCCAACTGAGGCCCGTCACCCTTCTCGCCAGATGTGACTGTGGCAGCAGTTATGATACGCTCATCACTCATTGCGATGTGAGTCTTGTAACCGAAGAACGACGTGTCTTCTGTCTTATGCCCAACACGTGCGTCTGTATCCTTTGAGGTTGTATAGTGGTCTTCTATGTCCGCAAGCGTCTCCTTTAGCATATTTAGTCGCTGTTTTACTGCGGGCACTTCCGAAAGGCAGGAATCCGAGGTGATATGATTTAGAAGGTCCTTGGTATAATCCAACTCATGAACAAGGTCATCGTCTTCATTCTTAGCCGGAAGTGTTTCCTTTATATTATCATCCATGGCATAAAGCGCCTTGCGGAGTTGCTTCGAACGGAGTTTCAGTATCTCAACTGGTGAATACGGATTTGACCTGGCTTTTGTATGAGTCGAATCTACAATAATAGTCTTTGATGTGATGATTCCTTTCTCTATTGCTATCTCTACAGTTTTTTTGATAAGCAGGTTCATAAGATCCGTGTCTTTCAGGCGTAATCTGCGAAACTTACAAAGACTGCTTGGATTGATAACGCCTTCCTCAGGAGTCATATCAAGAAAATACTTAAACGACATGTCATAACGGGAACGCTCTACAACATCCACGTCAGATATATCGTATATTGTCTTCAATAGAAGATATTTGAACATACGAATGGGCGATTCAGCTGTACGGCCGTTATCAGGACAATATTTATTGACCAGTTCCTGATAGACAAAGCTGAAGTCTATCAGGTTATTAATACGGCGGAGAAGGTTGTCCTGGGGGACGACTATATCATAAAGTGAGCTATATTCACTGAGTGGAAGTTGTTGTTGTGACAGCATAAGTACCTTGGATTTTATTCCTTAAAGGTACAAAAAAATCTGCACATAGCCAAATTATGTGCAGATTATAATTGATAAATATATCGCAAGGGACTTTTTCAGTGCCCTCCGAAGCAGTTTTCTTCCTACTTTCGTTTTCCGACCTCTCACACCACCGTACGTGCGGTTCCGCATACGGCGGTTCCTATTTTGGATACCATTCGAGATACGCCTCCATTAAAGTAGCATACCCTGCGGAGCGTAGTTTATTGTTATCTATCGCCCTTTTTAGAACAGGGCTGTCAGCTATTCGCCAATAGCCCTTGCGAGTGTTACCCCATTCGTATGCTTGGTATTTATTGATACCGCATCTAATGAGGTTTGCCACTTTTGTCTTGACTTTCTTCCAAGCTTTCCATATACACATGCGTATTCTACGTCTTAACCATTCGTCTGTTACAAGCAAGAGACGCTTCATATTGGCAAAGTGATAATAGCCGACCCAACCTCGTATGTATTCTTTCAGCTTCTGCTTTCTCTTGGCATATCCCCATCCATTGCTGCGGTTTGTCAGTTCTTTCAACCTTGACTTCATCTTGGCTTTGGACTTTGGGTGCACCGTGAGTTGGCATTCGCCTTTCATCACATAAAAGGAGTAGCCGAGGTATTTCACTCCGCGCACATACGACACTACGGTCTTTTCCTTGTTGACTTTGAGATATAGAGTATTCTCTATAAATCGGGTTATAGACTCCTTCACTCGCATTGCAGCCCTTTTGGACTTGCAGAATATCATCGAGTCATCGGCATAGCGCACAAAGGGGAGTTCTCTGCGTTCAAGTTCCTTGTCCAATTCGTTGAGCATTATGTTACTCAACAATGGACTTAGCGGACCGCCTTGGGGAGTTCCTTCCTCGCTCGCTTCAAACAAACCTTTGTTCATTACACCACTTCGGAGATATTTGTGTATAAGACTGACCACTCTGCCGTCTTTTATCGTACGGCTGAGGATTTCTATGAGTTTGCTATGGCTCACCGTGTCGAAGAAGCGTTCAAGGTCAAGGTCGACTACATATATGTAGCCTTCGTTGACTATCCTTCGCGCTCCTCGTAGTGCGTCATGGCATCCTCTTCTCGGACGGAAGCCGTAGCTCGTCTTGGAGAATTGGTTCTCATAGATGGGAGTCAATACTTGGTTGATGGCTTGTTGCACCAGACGGTCTACTACTGTAGGTATTCCCAACAGGCGCATCTTGCCATTGTCCTTGGGTATTTCTACCCTTTTTACTGGGTTCGGACGGTAAGAACCGTCCATCAAGGAACGGGTGAGTTCATCCTTATTGGTCAGGAGCCATGGGAACAATTGCTCGCACGACATCTTGTCGATACCACCACAGCCCTTGTTTCTCATAACTGCTTTGTATGCTCGATTGAGATTTGTGGGACTAAGAATTTGCTCGAAAAGGTGTTCCTTGTCGAATGGTACTTCCACGATGTTGTCTTCACACATCCACATGAAGGTCTGCACTCCCCCATACCATTCGGTTTCCGACCTATTTCTTTGGGGGCAGCCATTAACTTGGGATAATGTTTTCTGCATTCTTTCCTTCATAAGGTATGTTTCAATTACTATCGTTTAATTGTTAGGTTCAGCCCTTCGTGCAACGTTATCGATTGTTGCACTACTATGACGTCTGCTGACTTCTCACGGCAAGCTTTACTCCACTTCTTTCGTAAAAACAACTATTTGAAGCGTCCGTGAGACCTCCTCGGATAAGGGCGTTGTCTTTCCATCTTATACCTACTTCATTTACACCGACCGTTCCGAATAGCTATTGGGCTTTGGTTTGAATAGCAACCTCACCCACGGTCACATGCCTTATATGAAGTTTCTGTCCGTTAGGTCAGATGTTTGTCTTGGGCTTCCTTCAGATTTCATCTCGCGATGAACACCCTTGCCTTTGACTATGCAATTCCCGCTATTAGGGCTTGCTCGGGACTTTCACCCGTTAGACAATGCTCATGCCGAGCGTACTACAAAAAAGGCTCAGAGAAACATATCTCCAAGCCTTTAAAAGCTATAAATCATAAATTAATAATTCTCTTTCTTATCTCATCATATATCGGTTTGAGTTCTTTAAGTTTATCACCTTGTATTACATATAAATCTGCCCGACATTTATTTTCAGCAAGAGTTTTGCGATTAATATGATACATTGCTGCAAATCTACAGCAAGAGATATTGATAAGTTTATTTTTATCATTTGCTATGCCAAATTTCTCTCGTTGGAGAATAGCATATACCAACTGGAAATACCTATCACGAACTATTCTTTCCGACTTATGATTTCCTGCATTTTTTATATCTGTTTTAAATTCATAATACATTGTTTCTATTCTTAATGCGAGTTCTTGTGTAAATTTCCTTTCTCTTATGGGATTGGCTACAATTTTATAACCTCTTGGAGACAGGATTTTATTAAGAACTTCTACACTTTTTGGAGTGAGCTTCTTATCCTCGTGAATAATATTCTCCAACTGCACAAACAAATTTTCTTGTTCGCTCACAGAGAGTAGTCATCTACAAAATTGATAGAATCATATTTATATACATCTACTCCTTGTTCACTTTTATACCATAAGCATTTCTTTTTTGTTACACATGTTAACTCTAAATATCCTGTTCCCTTCACTGGCAGTAGGACATACTTGCGTTAAAACGTCTTTCCTTTGTTTAATCAGGCGGATGCTCCTGAAATAAAATAACATAGCTGTTATCACAGCTACAAAATAACAAATAAAATTTCGTTTCAATTCTTATTTTGCTCATATATTTTTCTGATTCTATAAAGTTTAACATATTATGCATCGTTGGTTTCAAATGCAAAACTAACTTAGAATGTGTCAGCTATCTTATCCATCTGTTCACCTATCGCTTTATCAATCAACTTTGCGTAACGACTGGTCATACGAGTATTGGTATGCCCCATCATTTTTGATATGACTTCAAGCGATATGTTGTTGGCGAGCGTAACGGTACTGGCGAAAGTATGGCGACGTCTTTGCACAATTTAAGCAAAAGCAACGGAAAGTGAAGATGAGAGAAATGAACTGCAAGTGGTTGAGAATGAGCAATATTTCATAATTCTGCCAATTGGCTGCAAAGCAAAACCGAGCAGGATATTGAGTTATTTCAGTTACCAAACCGTTAGCGGTCAGTTACCGAAACCAACACTGCTAACGAGGTGAAAAACAAATAGTTTGTCACCAGTGTTTGTTGCACAGTTCTGCACAACTTTCAATGACGGAGAATGCTTACTGATTGATTATTTTTGCAAACTAAAAAGTAAGCAGATGAAAGTTGAAAAATTCAAGGTGCTGCTCTACCTTAAAAAGAGCGGATTGGACAAGAACGGTAAGGCTCCCATCATGGGACGCATCACCCTCAACCGAACAATGGCGCAGTTCGGTTGCAAGTTGTCATGTACGCCAAAGTTATGGAATCCACGTGAGAGCAGACTTGACGGCAAGAGCAAGGAGGCTGTGGAAGTGAACGCCAAGATTGACAAGCTGTTGCTGGCAATAAACTCAGCCTACGAGTCACTTGTGGAGCGCAAGACGGATTTTGACGCAAAGGCGATAAAGGATCTGTTTCAATGCAGTGCAGACACTCAGATGACCTTGTTGAAGCAGCTTGACGCCATCATTGCGGACATTGAGTCAAGAATCGGCATCGACTACAAGAAAGGCACGCTGCCAAACTACCAGTACACTCGCCTGACATTGGGATTGTTCGTCAAGAAGCGTTATGGAACTGACGATGTGGCATTCGGTGAGCTTGACGAGCAGTTTATCCGTGAGTACATGGACTTTTGCTTGGACCAGAGAGGTCTTGCACTTGATACAGTCCGCCACTATCTCGCCATCTTGAAGAAGACCTGCCGAATAGCTTTCAAGGCAGGACACTCCGAGCGTTATCATTTTATGCACTTCAAGCTACCTCAAAAGAAAGAGAATCCACCAAAGGCATTGACACGTGAGGACTTCCTGAAAATTCGTGACCTCGAAATACCAGAGCGAAGAAAATCGTTGGCTTTGACCCGTGACCTTTTTCTTTTCGCTTGCTATACGGGCACGGCTTACGCCGATACTGTTTCTATCACGGAAGAAAACCTCTTTCGTGACGAGGAGGGCAGCCTTTGGCTGAAATACCACAGAAAGAAGAACAAGATGCTTGCACGTGTGAAGTTACTGCCAGAGGCGCTTGCCATGTTGGAGAAATACAAAGACCCGACAAGACCTACTCTTTTACCGCCACAGGAATTTCGAGTGCTGAGAGGTAATATGAAAAGTCTCCGAGTACTATCTGGCATAAGTATGGATTTGGTCTATCATGTTGGACGGCACAGTTTCGCATCGCTCGTTACGCTCGAAGAAGGTGTTCCGATAGAGACTATCAGCAGAATGCTTGGTCACAACAACATTCAGACCACGCAAATCTATGCACGTGTCACCCCGAAAAAGCTATTTGAGGATATGGACAAGTTTATCGAAGCCAACAAGGACTTCAAGTTTGTCCTGTAATATTTTCACAAAATAAGAAAGGAACATAACAATGAGAAGTACATACAAGCAGTTTTATTATATCAACCGTGGCAGAGTAAAGGCAGACGGAACCACATCTATATTTTGCCGTATCACGATTGACGGCAAAGTGTCAGCCATAGCAACAGGTCTTTACTGTGCTCCCGAAGAATGGGACACGAAAAAAGGTGAAGCCAAGAATGCAAGAGTGAACGGACAACTGCAAGCGTTCAGACTAAGAATTGACGAAGCCTACGAGCAGGCAACAAAGGAAAAGGGCATCATTACCGCCGAGATTCTGAAGAATGTTATTGTTGATGCAAATACTATCCCGATGATATTGCTTGCCACTGGCGAGGAGGAGCGTGAACGCCTTAGGCTGCGCTCCATCCGTATTAACTCAACATCTTCTTATCGCCAATCTAAGACATCGCAGCTCAACTTGCGAGAGTTCATCGGGTTACGAGGAATGAATGACATTGCATTTGAAGATTTGACTGAGGAATTTGGCAAATCTTATAAGTTGTTCTTGATTGGCAAAGGGTATAGTGCATCCAATACGAACCATAATCTTTGTTGGTTGCAACGCTTGGTTTATATCGCTGTTGACAGAGGTCTACTGAAATTCAATCCATTGGAAGATGTCGGATATGAAAAGAAAGGCTCACCAAAGCGTAGACATATATCCAGAAATGACTTGCTGCTCATTATGGAGACTCCTATGGAGGATAAGGCTTTGGAGTTGGCACGAAGAATGTTTGTTTTCTCCAGCCTTACAGGTTTGGCTTATGTCGATTTACGTAACCTGTATCCACACCATATCGGTATGACGGCAGACGGTAGAAAATACATCCGTGAGAAAAGAGCAAAGACCAACAACGAAGCGTTCATTCCCTTGCACCCGATAGCTGAACAAATAATGTCGCTATACAATACAGCGGATGATAGCAAACCTGTTTTCCCTCTTTCTTCACGTGATTCCATGTGGTTTGAATTTCATTCACTCGGTGTGGCTTTGGGTATCAATGAGAACCTTACCGCACATGTTGCAAGACATACATTCGGAGTAAACATGGTTACTTCGGGCATATCAATGGAAAGCGTTGCCAAGATGATGGGACATTCCAATCTGCGAAGCACCCAAATCTATGCCGTTATCACCGATAACAAGATTTCCATAGACATGGACAAACTGATGCAACGCAGAAAAACAAAAGAAGCTGACCAAAAGAGAAATAAGGAGGACGAAAAATGAACAGAGGAGTTATAACTATCAGCGAGAGCGGAACGGTATCCATGCCGACCGATACTGTATGGATGACCATGCAGGAGATTGCCGACATGTATAATGTGTTCGGCTGCTATGTGCGCAAGGCTGTCAAGGCTGTATTCAAGGACGGCATTCTGAAAGAGCAGGGTGTACGCCATCATGTCAGGAAGAACGACCGCATCAGCTATGATGTGTATAGCCTTGAACTCGTCATTGCGGTAGCCTTCCGTATTGACAGCATTGAGAGCAGAGCCTTTCGGGAGTTCATCATGCAGTCCGTCATCGGCAGACAGACAAGCCGCACTAAACTGGTCTGTATCTTTACAGAGAATGCAATGGCATAGACCTGCCATAAAGCAACGTTCCTTGGAGGCTTTGCGCCTCCAGCCACTTGGGCGAACCACCGCAGTGTGTTTTAGCATGGTATTAGATTTATACAGGTAACACAAATGATACCCGGCAAACACGAACAACTCGGTATAGCCAATAAAACGAGGCGACAACCTATAACAGCCACACTCGGTGAGTTATACGTTGTCGCCTTGTTCATTTCACCCACTCATCAAGGACATGCATTTCTCCTACAAGCCCTTCATTCGGTACGCCTCACGATAGTTAGCCATGAGAATCTTCTGAATGTCGGACTCGCGGTAGAGTATCTTTCCGCCAAGCTGGATATACGGGATGACACCGTTGTTTCGGTAGTCCTGCAGGGTTCTTCGGCTCAGTTGCAGCCTGGCACAAAGCTCCTTGTCCGTCATGAAGCGCTCACCGCCAAGCATGGGGCGGTAGTTCATCACGGCACGTTCAAAATTGTCAACCATTCGGTTGAGGTGGTTCACGATGTGGTTCATCCACTCGCTGTTTCTTGTCATTACTTCATTGCTCATAGTTGTCTCGTTTTATTGTTGATACTTACGTTACTCGGTTTACTTGCTGCATTGGATAAAGTGGCTGTTGTATATTGACTGCCTAACCTGTGCGCTTGCGAAAGCGCATGTCCTTTTTCTTGTCCTCCACTACTGCTACGATAGCCATCACGTCCTCCGGCTTGTAGTAGGTCTTGTGGCTGATTTGCGTATAAGCCAAAGTTCCGTTGTCCCGAAGCGTCTGCACTGTCCGTGGGCAGATGTTGAGCGTCTGACACACGTCCTGCGTGTCGAGCCACTTGTTCATGGTCTTGTCCTCACTGCGCTCACGGATTCTGTCCATGCGCTTCACGAAGTTCTCCAACTGGGCATCAAGATAGTTGAATGCCTCTTCCTCGAATACGATGAATCCCATACTTTTCTTTTTTCTAAGTTAATACTATGTTATATGTCGCAAAGCTCCACGCATATGCTGTGCTCCACGTTTGTGAGTGCAAAGATAAGGCACGGCAATCTAAAAACAAGCGTTTTCAATTTCTGTGGCAGTATGTTGCCGGGGTTTGCCGACTTCAACGCCAAAAACAACAAGAAAAACTTGCACGACTGCAACGAATGCATGAACAATGATGAGTTGAGAAATACGTTGAAGTTCTCACAACTATCTCGGTATGCAAATAAGCAAGCCACAACTAAATTGCCACGTTACACCCAATCAGTTGCATGGCTGCACTCAGTACACTTACTTTGCACCCGACAATCGGTCAATGGTGCAAACCGTGACCACTATACTAACAAATAAAACAGCATAAGCTATGGCAAGAACAAAAGATGTAGTCTTGGCTCCTGAGCAAAAGGAGCTGATGGAAAAAGAGTATTTGGATTTTGTTAAACCATCTACGTATGGCAACAAAGCCAATCCAAGTAGTTGTAATTCTCTCTATGATGATGTAGAGAACCCAGAGTTGAGAGCAATTGTAGAGAAAGTTGCTGCAACAACTCCCTATAGAGAGGAAACATCAACGAACGAGGCTCAATCGCCACCGAATCCGCAGAAGCGCATCAGTGGCAAGCAGCGCAAGGCGACATTGGAGGAGTATCAGCAGACCTTCCTCCAAGTTCCAAGGATTGACGACCGCAAGCCAGTCTTCGTTAGTTCCGATGTACGAGACCGTCTTGATCGTGTCGTCCGCATCCTCGGAGGAAGGCGCATGAGCGTATCGGGCATCATCGAGAACATCGTGCGCCACCACCTAAGCCTTTATGAAGAGGACTTCGAGGCTTGGCGCAAATTGTGAGAATTAAGGTCTGCGACCTTGGACGTGGATAGCTGAAAGGCTGTAGTTCCAACTANCGTATCGGGCATCATCGAGAACATCGTGCGCCACCACCTAAGCCTTTATGAAGAGGACTTCGAGGCTTGGCGCAAATTGTGAGAATTAAGGTCTGCGACCTTGGACGTGGATAGCTGAAAGGCTGTAGTTCCAACTAACGTGTTCTGAGAGGGAGCGAGGTTATGTTTTGGGAACCCCAAAACGCCTCGCTCCACCATGAGGGCGGAGGAATTTTGCTCCCGACGGTCGCAGAAAGTGAGTGTACCAACTGTAAACAGTGTATCGAATGACAAACGTACAGGAACAAGACAAGAGAAAGGGCGGAAGACCGCCCACGGGCAGGGTTCGCAAGTTGTCGAAGTCTGTCACGGTGAAGTTCTCGAAGCCAAGCTACGAGGCTTTGAGACTGAGGGCGAGAAAAACCAACTGCAAGTTGGCGGAGTACATCCGTGAGTCCGCCTTGAACGGCGTGGTGGTCAGCGGACATAATGCAGAGACGGTAGCCATCGCCAAGAATCTCATTGGCATGGCGAACAACCTCAACCAACTTACCAAGCTGTCGCATCAGAGAGGTTTCCATGAAACCCATGTATATGTGGTGGACTTGTTGAGAAGATTGAAAGAAATCCTTGGCGAGTATCGCCAAGCAAGTCCAAAATCGGAGCCATGCGGAATGAGCAGAAAGGAGGATACCACATGATAGGCAAGCTAAAGAAAGGCTGCTCATTTGCTGGCTGTATCCGCTATGTGACAGGGAAGGACGAGGCTAAAATCCTTGCTTCCGATGGTGTGTTACTCGGCACGAATGCCGAGATGACGCAAAGTTTCGAGCTACAGAGGCAGCTAAATTCAAGGATTAAGAAGCCTGTGGGACACATTGCACTCAGTTTCAAGTCCGAGGACAAGCCACGTTTGACGGATGATTTCATGGCTAAGATAGCCCTTGAATACATGCAAATGATGGGTATCAACGATACCCAATTCATTATCGTAAGGCATCACAACACGGACAATCCACATTGCCATATCGTATATAACCGCATCAATAATGAGGGCACACTCATATCAGAAGCCCACGATTACAGGCGTAATGAGCAAGTGACCAAGGCTCTAAAATCCAAGTATGGGTTGACCTACGGAACTGACAAGAGCAAGACTAGCACTCGCAAATTGCGCAATGCGGAGCGTGCGAAATACGAGATTCACAATGCTGTCAAAGATGCCTTAAAAGTTGCAGATAGCTGGCAGAAGTTCAAGAATGAACTTGCAAAACGAGGTGTTCGCTTGGAGCTTGTCTATAAGGACAAGGAGAGAACCAAGGTACAAGGCATCCGTTTCAGCAAGGATGGATATAGCTTCAAGGGTACGCAGATTAGCCGAGAATACAGCTTTGTCAAGTTGGATGCAAGACTTGGCACAGAGTATAATCGTGTATCGCCAAGAGCCGAATCTATGCAGGGAGGACAACCAAGTTGTCACCAAGTAGAGCCGACTCAACCAACGGCAGAACATACCCAAGACCCTTGGAGTGGTATTTCTTCCATCGGCTTGTTCGCTCCGTCTAATGCCCAAACTTATGAGCCATTCCCAGAGGAAGAATCCGCCAAGAAGAAAAAGAGAAAACGCAGAAAGGGTTTCAGCCTTTGATGCAAGTTACAAACTTAAAAATAGAATCGAACATGAAAGAAGAACTATTGGAAGCCATCTACGGCACAGTTGAGAGATTGGAGCAGAAAGTCGATGAACTTTCTGCCTCCACAAAGAACGCAGGAGCAGAAAACGTTCCTGCAAGTAATGACATAACCAAGTTGGATAAGTCAATCAATGCGATGTTTACCAAGGAAGAGGAAGTCAGAGGTAAAATATCCAAATTAAGAGATGCCATTGTTGTTTTTGCTGACCTTATTAAGGTTGAACTTGGCAAAAATGAGCAGCGAAGCAAGTTCTTGGTTGATGCAGTCAAGCAGATAAGACAAGAGAATGATGTTTTCTCGAAGGTATTGCAGGACAAACTTGAAGTGTTGAACAATTCACCTCAAAAGAAGGTTGTAACCCATCGCTTCGAGCCAACCTCAAAGAAAGTTCTTCTTTTCATTGGTAGCTTGGCTCTGTCTCTTGTCCTCTCCATTTGGGGCAATCTCACCCAATGGCGAGAGCACCAAGATTGGGAGGAGGCAGACTTGAAATATCGAGCATTGAAAATGGCGCTTCCATCCGGCGACCCGAATATTCGCTACATAGAGAAGTTTTTCTCTGTTTGTCGAGATGAGAAAGTTATTGATGATGTAAGAAATCGTGTTGCTGCTTATGAGGATTCTGTTCGTCATCACTATGAAATGGTTGAAATGGCAGCATACAAAGATAGTATAGCCAATAAACTTTTGCAAGAATCAAAAAGCATAAAACGTGCTATCAAAAGCTCCAAATAGTGTTTTGGGAAACAAACTAAACTAAATGAGAGGGAAATACAACTTTAATCTATTCCCCTCTCATTTATTTAGTGCAAACTTACATTTAGGATAATTTGAGTACCCATAAAAAAAAATATCTTCCTTTGCGTAAAACTAAAAATAGTATAAATCTTCATTATTGGGAAAACTATACTGAACAAAATGCAAATAAATTGCATTAAACTATAACAGTGATAGCATGACACAGTTTAGCTTACACTCTCGTTAACACACACTAATTCTTGTAGAACCATAATAAAAAACTCCCCATAGAGTTTATTTTTGAATAGAATTTACGTAAATGACAAGATTTTTTGCCTGATTAACAAATATAGAATCTCCTTTTGCTTCATAAGAAAATAATGTATTATTATCCAAAAGTTTATCCTTACTAATCACAACAATTCTAACCAAAGGAATCCCTAAATAGTTTGCGAGTTTTTTATCAGATTCTACTTCACTTTTAGTATAGGATATTATACCATCACTCCTATACACATCTACATTTTGCAGTTTCTTTTTAACATAATAAACACTCTTTTTTATAGTATATTTCTCCCCCTTATATTCTATCGTTCCACAAGAATTATTATATTGTAATCCTGAGGAAACTTCTTTACAATATATTATATTGAAAGAATTATACTCTTGCTCCATAGAGCAAGAGTATAAAATATAGGTAAAAGCGTAAAGCGTAATTAAACAAATGTGATTTCTCATTTTATGGTTACATTTACAGTTTGAGGTCTTTCATTCACATTTCACCCATGTCGTAAGTAGAGGTCGTTACATTGCCCTCCGTGTCGGTGACACGGACAAGGCGCTGTATGCCGTCATACTCAAACGAGGTGGTAATATCACCGTCAGGACCGCTCTTCTGGATGGTCTTCAAGGTCTTGCCACTGCCATTGGTATGGGTAGCCTGAACATAGAAAAGATTTCAAAGATACAAGGGAAATATCCTCTGATAAGCCCTGACGAATTTTAAGGCGGTTTATAGCCTTGTTTTGTTGATACTTTCATACGTCTTTATTTTATGTTTTATCTAAAGAACGATTGACATTTGATTTTATTGCATAGAATTGCTGCATTACTTCAAAATACTGATCTTTCAATGGTTTATACGTATTACGCTATATTTAAATAATCATAGAAAACTTGGCGACATGCATATATTTCAATAAAAAACGAATGATATGCTTTATAAAATAGAGCCAGCTTGGATTCTATTACTGGAACATATTACGGTGTATTACCGCCTTATGTTGACACAACACTCACATTAAATGCTGATGGTACCTATTTGTTGATACAGTCATACAATGAAAAGCAGAACGAGCAGGAAAGGTTAAAAGGTTCTTTCCAAGTGCTTGACTACAACATCCTGATGCTTGTGCATCCTTCAAGTGGTGAACATACCTTCTATAAGGTGAGGGATGGCAACCATATTATTCTGATAGATTCGTTTGGCAATGACCCCCAAATAGAGGAAAGAAAGAATTACATTCTGAGGAAGGAAAGATAAAATGCAAATAAACTGTGTTAAACTATAATATTATAGCCTAACACAGTTTATATTACACTACTTCAAAAATGGGCTATGTTTTTACGTTTACCCAATTAAATCCTTGATATTTTTTGATTGTTTTGTTAATCTAATCAGAACCGACTTAGCTAAATTATCATCTAATGAATTGTATCTATTGATTAAAAAATCCTTCAAAACAGAGAAGCTAATAGTCTCACCACAATCCTCAAATATCAGTTCCTTTTTATTAAAATGGATTATTGAATTTATAAAATTTGATTTTCTTTTTCCCATTATTTTAAATATATGTGGTTTAACGATTTTAGTTGACCACTCTAAGTATTATTGATAATACAAGTTGACTCAGTTATTACTTATTTATAATTCACGTTGACTTATTTAATTTNTTACACGTGCTTGCGCAGCCTCCAAGCTGCCGTCATTGCAGCAGAAGCCCTTGCCGTCCACATAGTCGTTGTTGTCCTCGCCATTGTACGGCACTGCAAAGGTTGCCTCCTTTTTTTCTATTTTATCTGTCATATTTATATTCATTTTTCCAATATCACAAATTGTGACCTTAAACGTATTGTTGTTATATTGCGTACAAAGGTAGTGCTTTTAGCCTTTAAGCCACTATTGCACAACCCCTTTCTTTGAAAAGAACGTAAAATCAATAGTATTATTGCGACGATTGTACTTCGATTAACATAAAGCACTAAAGCAGCCAAAGGAGAACAAGAGCAAGGAAGCCGTGGAGACCAACAAGGACATCGAGCAGTTGTTGCTTTCCATCCAAAAGGTTTTCGATGTGCTTGTGAAAAAGAGAACGGACTTACATATTCCTACCATTCGTGACGATACTCGTTCGCCAGCCTCATTACGCTGGAGGCAGGTGTACCGATAAGCTTGAAGAATATACGGCAGTTTTGGGAAATAGAGCCAGCTTGGGTTCCATAGCTGGAACTTATAACGGAGTGTTACCACCTAATGTTGAAACAACACTCACGTTAAATGCTGATGGTACCTATTTGTTGATACAGGCATACAATGAAAAGTAGAACAAACAGGAAAAGTTAAGAGGAACTTTCCAAGTGCTTGACTACAACATCCTGATGCTTGTTCGTCCTTCAAGCGGTGACAACATCTTTTATAAGGTGAGGGATGGCAACCATATTATTCTGATAGATTCGTTTGGTAACGAACCTAAAAAAGAAAATCGGGATAACTATGCCCTAATAAAGAAATGAAATGTAAATAAACTGTGTTTACCCATTGTAGTAGAACACAGCTTATTTTACACTCGAACCAAAGATGGACTTTTACAAATTATTGTTTACAAAGACATATTGAATAGTAAACACACTAAGATTATTGTTGCTTTTTGTAGTATTCACCTCTCCATTTTATACCATTTGGTGTAACTTGTATATACTCTCCTAATAAATAATATTGATTGAAAAGTTTATCTGTTACATCAGGTAGATTTATAATAATACTTTTCTCAGTATTCAAATCCACTTTATACGGATACTCGTAGTATAAGACACCAAAGTATTGGCCTGCGGGATTACTTTCGGTATAATACATTGGTTGGAATGTAAATCTGAAACTTTTTGGAGAATTAATTCTATTACGATTCAATACTATAGTACATGTCCCTTTTTCAGTAATCCCAGAATACGAAATAGTTCCACAATAAACATTAAACTTTATAGGCATAGTTGTATTCGGAACTTTGAAAAGTATTTCAGCAAGAGTTTTATTACCAGAAACTTCTTCGATAATTAAAATGTTTTTAAAAGCACTTTGCATCGGTCCTTCTATTGAATTTATCTCAAAAAAAGTATCGCTGACTTTAGTTATTTGACAAATAGCCAAAGGAAAGCTCTGTTCCCCCTCTATAGAAGAGGAGGAATAGAACTTTAGTGTGTCATTTTTAATTTCTATCAATTTTGAACTGGTTTCATTATGATAGATACCATTTTCAAGTTTTTTAGATGTTTCACCAAAACTAACCAATCCTATAACTGACAAAAAAATACAAAATATAAATCTCATTTATTTTACCTCTTTAACGGATTTTACGTTTCCTCTTGGATTGGTCTTAAACTCAAGGGCATGGCTTTTTGCGTCTGGTATAGAATAATTAGATATAATATATGTCGCATCGGGTTGTAGATGAAACTTCTCATTTTCAATAATACTGTTTCCATAAGTAATAACATAAGCGTCATTAATTCTATTTAGATTTATTGATGATAGACCTACATATCCATCTTTTAATGAAATCTGATATGTAAATAACAAAGAATCATTTTCTAATGTTAAACTTCTTAAGGGCTGATTATCAGAGGATGAAATTAATGCACTTTCAACTCTAATAGAAATTTTATTATTTCCACAAGAGATACATAGAAAAATCATTAACAAAAAAAATAATTTATATTTTCCCATATTATTTCTTTTAATATTATGAGTCTACTTTAAGAGATTTTTTAAGGTGAGAGAGGCTTGCTGGTAACCTTTAGGTCATTTGAAGCCCTCTTTAGTTTATTTTACACTCTCTGAAAATCAAACTTCTTTAGTTTCAATTTTCTTTAGCAAGGAACTGATTCGTGAATCTTTAATTGTAAGACAGTATTCTATAAAAGAAGAAACACTGGGAGCTTGCCATTTTAGGCAAGCTTTTACTAATCCGAATTTTGGATCTAATATTCCTTTGTCCACGTTCTCACCAAAATGCCAAAAATGCAGTATTATTAACTCTTGTTCTTCTATATTAGGAGTCATATTGTCCTCGCCCAAAACATTTAAAAAACCTTCTCCAATAGAAAAGCCAATGTTTCCAAAAGATTTTATGATAGGAGATACATCTCTCATATTCAATCTAACAATTCTGAAATATGCAGCAGCAGCTTCCATCGTTACCATATCATGCTCCATATTTTTTTTTACTATTTGTTCTAACAAAGGTAAGGCTTTAACCAAATGCTGTTTACCTATTATTTTAATTGCCTCAACTTGTACTTCCCATGATATATTTCTTTTATATCTTTCTTCGAAAATATCAACTACTGTATTCCCAAATTCAGGGAAATAATTGCGTTGAAGTTTTTTAAAAGCCTTTAACAAATCTGCCGCTTTTTTACTTGCAAGCAATTTTTTTAATTGTACTATCGTTTCTGTTTTATCCATTATTTGAAATTTTAGAAACTTGCCAATGTTATTTATGGCATTGGCAAGTTTTTGGTCAATGAATTAGTCAATGATTGCTCTTTTGACCATTTTGTTTTTTAGATAGGACTTGGGCATTTCTTGTAGAATTACTACCTCCCTTACTTCGTGGTATTAATACCTGAAATCCGTTTATTTTATAAAAATTAGTACCATTGGGGGTGGTAGAGGGAATTTGGCTTTTCCACGATGTTGCTATATTCCCTCTCATACCTATGTTGTCCTCTAATCACTTTGATTAGAGACTCTATATTATCCATGACAACCAACTGGTCACGATTTGTGACCAGTTCGCCGTTTTCTGTCTTTTCCGTTATGTCTGCCATATTGCTATCTTTATTTTTGAGATCACAAATTGTGACCTTAAACGTATTGTTGTTATATTGCGTACAAAGGTAGTGCTTTTAGCCTTTAAGCCACTATTGCACAACCCCTTTCTTTGAAAAGAACGTAAAATCAATAGTATTATTGCTGTGATTGTAGTTTTATTAACATAAAGCTCTAAAGCAGCCAAAGGAGAACAAGAGCAAGGAAGCCGTGGAGACCAACAAAGACATCGAGCAGTTGTTGCTTTCCATCCAAAAGGCTTTCGATGTGCTTGTGGAAAAGAGAACGGACTTACCTATTTCTACCATTCGTGACGACACTCGTTCGCCAGCCTCATTACGCTGGAGGCAGGTGTGCCGATGTAGACCATCTGCAAGATGCTCGGTCATAAGGATGTGAAGATGACGCAGCGGTATGCGAGAGTGACCCAAAAGAAAGCACATCCTTCATTTCGACAAGATTAAGACCAACGGCATTCGCATCGTATTCGATAGCGCAAGGGCTTGTCCGTGCATCAACAATGTTTATTCCTCTTACCATTGGTCGGAACAACTCTAACAAGAATAAATCTCATTATTTGAATATTGTGACGTAGTTTTATATTTCTATCTATCACTTGTACTTAAAACAAAAGGCTTACTTTTTTTATATTTGACATTACTAATGATAGAATGTGTTCCAAAATTTAGAATAATAGAGTCTGGGATTACAGAAGTAGAATCAATCACGAATAAGCGTGGAATAGTAATTCTTTGTCCAATTTCATTTCTATCTCGATGATTTATGCTATTTACCAAAGAATCAATATTATAATTTTTAGAAAAAACTAAGTAATCGTCGAGCCATAAATCATTGTCCTCAATTGTAAGATTATGAAACAACGAGGATATATCATTGCCATTGGAATCTATTATTTTTATAGATTTAATTGACTCAATTGTACCATTCAAACCAGGTTCTATACCTCCTCCCATAAAAGTTAAAGAACTATGGCAATAGTCTACCATGAATTCTAATAGGAAATATCTATTTCCCTTTCTCAAATTCAAAAGAGAATCTTTGATAACAATCTCAGAAAGTGTAATGTTCGTTATCTTGTAATTTCGGTATTCTTTGTGTGATAACAACATACAAAACACAACGCAAATTATAAGAGTTGCTATCACTGCTGTCCAAAGAAAAAATCTTGGACATGATTTAAATTGATTATATTCAATGAGTTATACGAATTTGATTTTTTCGAGATTTGATTTTGTACTTTTGCAAATTGTATTGCAAGAGACTGAAATCATGAATCAAGGAAAGACCGTATTCGCTCAAATCATGTCGCTCATACCAAGATATGAATTCGACAAGTGCGTAAAGAGATACAATGGCAATAGACATGCCATCGAGTTCAAATGCAGAGACCAGTTTATGGTGATGAGCTTTGCGCAGTTCACTGACCAAGTTAGTCTCCGCAGCATTGATGCAACGCTGGTTGCACTCTCTTCCAAACTCTATTCGAGCGGAATAAAGTATATCCAACGTTCCACTTTGGCCCATATCAATGAGACCAAGGATTGGCGTATATACCATGATTTCGGTCAGATACTGATTGCTTGGGCAAGAGAGCTGTACCAAGATGAACCTTCCCGTCTTGACGTGAATGGTATCGTGTACGCCTTTGATAGCAGCACTATCAAGTTGTGCCTTCAGCTTTGTCCATGGGCTCGTCTGCATCATGACAAAGGCGGTGTGAAGATGCATACGTTGTTGGATCTGCGTGGTTCCATACCGACATTCATTTATCTTACAGAAGCTGTAGTTCATGACTCTAAGACAATGAGTTTGATTCCTGTAGAGCCTGGAAGCTATTATCTCATGGACAAAGGCTACGTCGACTTCAAGCAGCTGTTTAATCACTTTCATCGTCAGCAAGCGTTCTTTGTAACAAGAGCCAAGGATAACATGAAATATGAAGTGCTGGAGGAACGTCCCGTAGACAAGCGGACTGGTGTTGTGAGTGATGCCATTATTAGGCTTACTGGACAGAAAACCTCACAATGGTATCCAGACGCACTCCGCATGGTTATTTATGAGGATTATGCTACCGGCAACATTTATAGATTTCTGAGCAACGATTTCACTCATTCCTACCTGACTATAGCGGAACTCTATAGAGAGCGCTGGCAAGTGGAATGTTTCTTTAAATGGATCAAACAACGACTGCATATCAAGTCGTTCTATGGAACGAGCCAGAATGCTGTATTCTCGCAGATTTGGATTGCCATATGCGATTATCTGCTGCTTGCCATAGCTAAGAAGGTATATCATATTGATCAAAATCTTTATATATTATCTGCTGCCATTGGTAAAGTCCTCTTTGAAAGGAAACCTTTAGGTGAGCTATTTGTTAAGCCCAAACGTCCTCAGAATGACTCCGATGATGGTCAGTTGACCTTATGGGAAAATTTCTTTGGACAGTAGTGAGTNTTATCTGCTGCCATTGGTAAAGTCCTCTTTGAAAGGAAACCTTTAGGTGAGCTATTTGTTAAGCCCAAACGTCCTCAGAATGACTCCGATGATGGTCAGTTGACCTTATGGGAAAATTTCTTTGGACAGTAGTGAGTTGCTATAATAATTTTTTTCATAATGCGAAGTTTAATACATTATCATATTCAATTGGTTTTAGCTCAAGTGATTCTCTTATGTGTTCAGTCGCATCTCTCTATATATGCGACTGAACACAAAATAGAAATAATCTGATTGGCTTAACGCTGTATCAGAAACGCTTGTTTAAAAGATGTAACCCCCGAATTTTCTACCACTGCTTCATTTTCTGTTTTTTTGAATTAGCGTTATTGATTCAAGTTTGGCAACATTGGCCGAGATAGGTTTGATTGTCACCCTTACATCGTACTGTTCAGGGAGTAGCTTTACATTTGGGTATTGGTTGAGATTGTAACTTCTCCAAAATGGAGTTTCGTTATAACGGAAACATACCTCAACTATTCTACTTGTTGAATATCCCCTCAGCTGAGTTGTCAATGTTATCGGTTTGATAGACTCCGCTTTTACATTCCAATAGACAAAAAGCACAAGAAAAGTAGAAAGACCGCCAACAGTAGCAAATTTCAAATACTTGCCATATTGGGATTTTCGGGAAATGATAAAACAACCGACAGCAACAAGCCATACGACAATCATCAAGAAATCATATACACGGTTGGAGATAAGAAACCCTCTTGAAAGCCATAAAACTGCACCCATAAGCGCGATAATCGCCAATAAAAAATAGTCAATCGACCGTGAACGTATCGACTGATATATCCATTTGCCTATGCCATAAGCAATAGCGATTCCGACTATATAGCGCAGCATGATTTCCATACTCATTTTCCATATTTCTTTTTCAGATATTCACGCAGTTTGGGAGAATCCTTGCCTTCATATATTCGGTTGCGGTCGAACACCGTCCAACTGTCGCCGTCCGGGAATGTCATCTTCTCAAAACTTCCGGGGTCAGCACCTTGAATGATGGAGTCGTTCCAAAACACATGTTTGTCATCTTTCCCATAGTTGAAATCTCCCCCGAAACCTCCCTCGGACACAGGCTGGAAAGTTTCGGGATTTGCCCCGGCAACTAATTGGGAACTCCACCAGACATGCGATTTATCCTTGTACCAGTTGTCGGAAATATGCTCGAAAGTCGCGACATCGGCTTTAGGAAGGATATTAAAATGGGAATCGTAGATATTTGTTCCGTCGGAATACATCAAACTGCCTACTTCGGTGAGTTTGGAATAATCTTTTATTTGGGTTGGAATCCCTTTATTGTAAGCCCTGTGCTTGTCTTGCCCTATATAGAAGTCCACTTCCTTGAACGTCGCAGGGTCAGCACCGGGAACCTCCTTGTCCCTGAAAAACACTTTGTGCTTGTCAGCGGCATAGTCTCCTGATTGGTCCGGAGTCTTTGCTTCAATCGGGTGGAAAGTCTCGTAATCGATATCTGTAATCACACCTCCTGCAAGGTAGTATCCATTGTATTTGTCTTTTGCCCAATGAGTTTCCCAAGAATCTGAACTGCCTAAGATTTTGAATGTCGATTTATCTCTTACGTTCAGTGCTTTCCCATCCCAATAAAAATCGTTGGCATCTTCTGCAAAATAGTAGGAATGCACTTTGAATGTTGCCGGATGCGCCTTTTCTATCAATTTACCGGAAACATATACATGCGTATTGTCTGCTGCATACGATTTGGTAAGCACACGGAACGAGCCGCCATCGGCACCATTGATAATATCGCCCTCGTAGAATGCGTGTTTCTTGTCTCGACCATAATCATCATTCAGTATTTCAAAAGTCTTTGGGTCTGCATCAACATGACTTGAAGTATAACCGCTTCCTTCATTCCACGTATTCCATGTTACCTCCTTACCATCGTTTTTATATCCGACAGAACATGAAACTAGGGTCATCAATACCAAAAGTATTGATGTAATGAATATAGATTTCTTAGGAGTTTGCGAACCTAACTTACTTTGTGCTGTTGCTCCGAATGCTATAAGCAGGGAGCAAAATATTAACATAAATCTCTTCATAGCTACATTATAATTTGATTACTTGAATTTCTCCCAATCAAGATTGAAAGAATCGTTGTTTTGTGAAAGCCATATAAGGTATTGTCGGTCTGTTTTGCAAACCTCCTCAATGGACTTTCCCTTGTATTTCCCGAAGCTCATTATATCATTAGGACCAAGTGTTGGTCTATTCTCCATATGATATTCCAATACCTTATCGACATCGGTATATAAGTGTTGGGAATCTATAATCGCCCATTTGACATACTGCCAATCCTTAATGATGACCTCTTTCAAAGTCATATCCTTATATTTACCAAAGCCAATCTTGTCATCAAGACCGAGAACCTTAACAGATTCTGTTGTCTTCTCACCGATGATGTCCAACAACATCCATGAGCCACATCCACAACATGGTATTGGTTGCGGTTCGGTATCATCCTTTGTACACCAACTGTGTTCTGGGTCATTCTCATAAGCATCAGCTCTTTCACCATTACGGTAATAAAAACCAAATACATTTCCAAACTTACCACCTCTTCCATGTGGTTCTACTCGTACAACCTCTACATACTGATTACGATACCAGTCTGAAACTCTTCCGTCAGGGAATCTTTGGGCAGTAAAAGGCAATGCTCTACCTATATTGTAATAAATCTCCGTTAGGTTCTGATGTGGATATTTGCAATTCACCGCATCAACCAACGTTTTCTTTTCTTCTTCTGTCATAGCTTCACTTCTTTAGTTTCTGATATTCCGTCTTAGTCATAATTCCTTCTCTGGCTTTATCCATATTTTCGGCATCTTTGTAGAAAATCCAATGTATTATAGGTTTTCCGCCATAAGCAGAAGAATAGGCTTGTTGGAATTTCCACCCCTTATCAACCATGTAATTTGCGGCATCGACCATGCTGTTAAATTTGATTTCTTCACCATTTTCGTCCACAAATTTCAATTTGCTGCTGAGATCTCCCCAAATGTTATATGATGCCTTTGTGCCGAAATCGAATATGATTTTTAGACCAGAAGAAAGGTCTTTCTCAATACCCTTTACCTCGCAATAATAACGATGTTGTGCAAACACATTGCCAACATTACATATAAGGCATAAAGCCAATAAATATTTCATAATAGTCTTGCTCATTTTTTTCTTGTTTTATAGTCCTTGTGATACTTTGCTATACACTTGTTGGAAAACTCTTTCATTGATGGCATTTTGGAAGCTCTTGTTGTCAAGTTGTTCTTTCATCTGTATAACTGCATCCTTTGTCGGTTCAAGCAGCACGTCAATGCGGCGCAACACCAACATAGGCAGAATGACCTTCTTGTAATCGCCTTTGTTGAAAGCGTTCACAAGTACATCATTGGCTATGTTCCAGATGAACGAGAACAAAAAGTTATATTGTGACTGTTCCATTATGTCTTGTCTTTTATTTAGTACTACGTTCTTTCGCGTCTGAGATAAGTTCCTTCATATCCACAGACAATATCTGTGCAATTTCAAGAAGCGCTGTAAGGTTGGGTTGGGTACGATTGCACACATAGGCATTGACCGTACTAAAACTCTTGCCCATTTTCTTGGAAAGCCAAGTTTGGCTTATTCCTTTCTCCTCTAAAACTGCCTTTATGCGATTTAACTTCATATTTTTATTGCATTTTACCATACAAAAATAATAATTTATTGCGATAATCTATCATAAATAGGCAAAATTTTAGCATTTTATAAGGTGATTTTAGTCGAAGATGCTACAAATCCCACTTTTTATGCTTATTTTTGAAACTTTATGGTTCTGTTTTTAGGTCTTGACTTGAAAGCAATGTCGTAATTTACAAAAGAGATAGACAATCAATGTTCACCTCTTAAAAATATGTAAATTAAGAGCAAAAAAGATAGTTTCTCAGATTTTAGATTTATCTTTGCATTCGTAAACAAAGCGTTCTTTGTATATTGCAAAGTTGTGAAAGAAAAAGAATATAGCTCGTTTCTAAATCGTTAGCAGTTACATTCTTTTAAATACTTAATTCGTTGATATTCAATCAATAAAAGATTTTGTTGTGACTCCTTGTGTGGAAAGTCACTCGCTTGTTTATGCCACACAATGTAGCTATGTCTTTTAGGTTCTCGTTCACATCTGTACTATCCTGAATAGGCATAACAATATCACTGTTTGGGTCGTTGTATTTATCCAACAAGAGTTTTGCCATAGGAAGGAGAGGGATGCGTGAGAGAACACCTGTCTTTATGCGTTTCTTCTTAATCCAGATACGCCCCTCGTCATCTGTCTCAAAATGTTCTTTACGCAATGTCTTGATGTCGATATAGGCAAGACCTGTGAAACAACCGAAAAGGAAAGCGTCTCGTGTACGCTCAAAACGCTTGATAGGAGTAGTGAAATTGATAATCTTACGCAACTCCACATCGTCAAGATAGTCTATATCTACATGCTCACGCTCCACCTTATATATATTAAGTGGATTGAACTGGATATATCCATTTGCCACGGCTATGTTCATCAACTGCTTCAAGAACTTCAGATGTTTTGAACATGAATTTTGGCAGTTGTTCTTCTCCGTAAGCAGATAGGTATGAAAGCCCTGTATAAAGCCCAACTTTACCTCGTGCAAGTAAATATCCTCACGATGATACTTAGCCCCCATAAACTCCTTGATATAACGACCTGTAAGTTCATTGGCTTCGTAGGTGTCCTGGGAGATTTTCTTACCGACAAGTGGTTTGCGCATCGCTTGAAAGTCTTTGAACACATCCAACAATGTCTTTTGGTTTATGGCATCCACATGGTCGTTTACTGCTTCTTTCAGTAGGTTGGCAGTAATCATAAAACCTTTTTCCATCAACTCAATCTCCTTTTGAAAGATTTTGTTGCGGAGCTGATACAGATACTCGTTTAGCTGTTTAGCCTCTTCACTTCTGCCACGAACCAACTGCTTTTCATCGTCCCAGTCAGATACTTTAATCTTTTTGCCTGTGTAATAAGATACACGCACGGCATTAACGCTGATGTAAGCTACAATAGGGGATAATCCATTTTTGTCTTTTCTGGTTTTCTTTACCATGAAATAGACCGATGTACAATGCTTTTCCATTGCTTCTTAAACAAATTTTTTGAAGACTTATCTACTTAATATACAATGGTTTATCCCATGTTGTGATGCCACTTTTTACAGACACCCAAAAGTGGCATCAGTATGTACCACGAAAAAGCGATAAAATGGGGTGTTTTAGTGTCTCCATGCAACCTGTTAAAGACTCTTTTTTACAAGGTTTATTTGCCATAAATTCAAGCTCAACCCACTTATAAAAGCCAAGTTTCAACAGGCATACAGACACAAAAAATCCTCCATAATCACTACAAGGACTATGGAGGATAATTCTATATAAATATCTGACAGTCAGATAATTACTTCTTGTTGAGGGCGAGGTCGATAGCCACGGCGATAGCTACAGAAGCACCTACCATCGGGTTGTTACCCATACCGAGGAAGCCCATCATCTCTACGTGAGCAGGAACTGAAGAAGAACCTGCGAACTGAGCGTCAGAGTGCATACGGCCGAGAGTATCAGTCATACCGTAAGAAGCAGGACCTGCAGCCATGTTGTCTGGGTGCAATGTACGGCCTGTACCACCACCTGAAGCTACAGAGAAGTAAGGCTTGCCAGCGAGGATACGCTCCTTCTTGTATGTACCAGCTACTGGGTGCTGGAAACGTGTTGGGTTGGTAGAGTTACCAGTGATTGATACGTCTACGTCCTCGCTCCAGTTGATTGCTACACCCTCGCGAACGTCGTTGGCACCGTAGCAGTTAACCTTAGCACGGGGACCGTCTGAGTAAGCGATGCGGTCTACTACCTTCAGCTCGCCTGTGTAGTAGTCGAACTCTGTCTTAACATATGTGAAACCGTTGATGCGGCTGATGATCTGAGCAGCATCCTTGCCAAGACCGTTGAGGATAACGCGCAATGGGTTCTTGCGAACCTTGTTAGCCATCTCAGCAATCTTGATAGCACCCTCAGCAGCAGCGAACGACTCGTGACCTGCCAAGAAAGCGAAGCACTGTGTCTCCTCGCGAAGAAGACGGGCTGCAAGATTACCGTGACCAAGACCAACCTTACGGTCGTCGGCTACAGAACCAGGGATGCAGAATGCCTGCAAACCTACGCCGATAGCCTCGGCAGCGTCGGCAGCTGTCTTAACGCCACGCTTGATAGCGATGGCTGCACCTGCAACGTATGCCCACTTTGCGTTCTCGAAGCAGATACGCTGTGTGTCCTCACACATCTGATAAGGATCAACACCAGCTGCTTCGCAAATCTCGTTAGCCTCTTCAAGGCTCTTGATTCCCTCAGCGTTGAGAGCGGCAAGAACCTGAGCCTCGCGGCGCTCCTGACTTTCGTAACTTACTTTTCTAATCATAGTTGTGTATCTCCTTATTATTCTTTACGTGGATCAATTGCTTTAACAACACCCTGCTCGGCAGTTGTACGACCATAAGAGCCAGTGAACTTCTTCACAGCCTCGTTAGCGTCCATACCGTTCTTGATAGCTTCCATCATCTTGCCGAGGTGAACATACTCATAACCGCAAACCTGATTGTCCTTGTCGAGGAACTGCTTTGTGATGTAGCCCTCTGTCAGCTCCAAGTAGCGTGTACCCTTAGCTACAGTACCGTAGAGAGTACCTGTCTGTGAGCGAAGACCCTTGCCAAGGTCCTCAAGACCAGCACCGATTACAAGACCACCCTCAGAGAATGCGCTCTGTGTACGTCCGTAAACAATCTGGAGGAAGAGCTCGCGCATAGCTGTGTTGATAGCGTCGCAAACAAGGTCGGTATTCAGAGCCTCAAGGATTGTCTTACCTGGGAGAATCTCAGAAGCCATAGCTGCTGAGTGAGTCATACCGGTGCAACCGATAGTCTCAACAAGAGCCTCCTGGATAACGCCGTCCTTTACGTTCAAAGACAGCTTGCAGGCACCCTGCTGAGGAGCACACCAACCCACACCGTGAGTATAACCAGAAATATCCTTAATCTCCTTGGCATAAATCCATTTTCCCTCTTCAGGAATTGGAGCCGGTCCGTGGTTTGGACCCTTTGCGACAACGCACATGTTGTCTACTTCTTTTGAATAAATCATAATCGGTATAATAAAATAAATTATTAATGAAAATTCATCTTATAAACGAGAGGGGGCTGTACCTTATATATAATAAGGTATAGACACCCTACTCATTAACGTTTACAAAATTACAAAAAAAGAATTATACTATACCTATTTCACGGTATTTTTTTGTGTACATTTTAGGATTTTTCATTCTTAGTAGACTTTGGCGCATGTTTTTACTTCACCATCTTTTTCACTTTGCCGTTGGCAAAACGGTTGATGACAAGCTCGTTGCGCATGGTAGGACGGTTTAGTTTCTTGCCGTCTACTGTGTACGAGGCCACAACCTTCGACTGCTTGCTTGCGTCGGCCACACCTTCTACACCTGTAGCTTCGGTCTGTGTGTCTAGACACCATGTGGCATAGCAATAGTTCTCGTCGTCATAGTCCTTATAGCCATAGCCTACAATGTAGCGTCCGTCGGGTGTAATACTATTGGCCTGTAAAAAGCCGTTGGTCTCCATTGCAGAAAAATCGGTAATTGTTGGATAAACAGCCGACAAATTCTTAAACTCCGTTTCGCCTGCCTTGCAGATTACAGCATTGCGCGACGACATTCCTTCCTGAGCCATACCCAATATTGTGCCGTCGTCGGCCACAGAGGTGGCAAAATAGGCAAGGTCTGCACTTGCATTTGGACATGTAAGTGTGTCAAACACATCGGTCTCCACATTGTATCGTCCGATAAGATTGGCATCCTCTGAGTCGGCGTCCACCATCTTCTTGTGGTACGACACAGCTATCCATTTGCCGTTGGAGCTAATTGCCGCTCCGTTAAATATATCGTAAGGCTGAACTCCGTCTAAATCGATGCTGCCGTCAAAGAATCGCTTGCTCAACTGCGAAACCGAATAGGTCTGGCCGTCACGGTTCTGTGTCCATACTATCAATGGATACGAGGCAAAGTTGTCGATTACACTACCCATAATAACCGAACCATCCTTGTTGGCGCCATTGGCTATAAAGCCATTTGTCTCGTATCCAGTCCACTCGTCGGTTAACTCGGGCAGATAGCTCATCTTGCCGTCCTTCATCACATACGGATGCTGGATATAGGCGTCGTTGTAGGTCACGCCACAATTAAACTTGCCGTCGGCTGTCGCATAGTGAACCAGCGAATAGTCTTCAACACTCTCGTCCAACAAATAATTGTACTTACCTGTAGCAAAGTCGAACTTTGCCGACTTGGCGTCCACGTCGCCATAGCCCACACCATCGTTGGTTACCGAGCGGATGTCGGCCCAAGCTTCAATACCAGCATTTTCGTCGTCAAGACTTGGCGACTGAAACATCTTTAGCTTGCCTGTTTCCTTGTCGTATATAAACACGCGTCCCTCAATATCTGGTCCAGCCAAATAGCGTCCGTTCTCAGATATTGTTGTACCAGTCAAAAAAGGGTTGTCTGTGTAAGGAACGTAGGTAATTTTCTGTGCCGATGCGGCAACACAAGCAGCGAATAATGCTGCAGAGAGTAAAGTTTTTTCATAATCAACTATTTTATGTTTACTTATATTGCAAAAATGCTTACAAATCATGCAATGCTTATTTGTATTGCAAAAGTATACAAAATAAATTAAACACAGCAACAATTTACTAGAAAATTACCCACTTTCCTTACGATATATTACTAACACGTATAAAAATACAACATTTAATACTAATATCCAGCGTTTTGCTTAATATTCTTATTCATCTCCCTCACCTTCTCGGGTATGGGGAACACGATGGTGCAGCCTTTCTTGTCGGCCTCGGATGGGGTGTGGATGTCGTACGTCTTGTTGTAGGTTCCAAATCTAATCATGTCCTGTCGTCTCCAGCCTTCCCACACAAGTTCTCTTAGGCGCTCGTCAAGTATATTGTCGAGAGTTGCCGCCAGCGTATTCATTCCCACGCGTGCACGCACCTCGTTCAGTTCGCCGTCGCCATTCTCTCCATTCCTTACCTTAGCCTCTGCCTTCATCAGCAGCACGTCGGCATAACGATACAGCACGATGTCGTTGTCGGGCATTCTGCCGTCCGAATAAGCCGTGCGGTCCACCTCGTACTTCTTCATACGCGCTCCGGCAGTCTCTATATATTTGCTTGCCGTCAGGTTCTGTTCCACGGCCAGGGGCATGTATTCCAGTGGCGTGCCGTCGTCTAGCTTCACCTCGTTGCCATCTACCACTACCCTACCCGTATAGAAGTTCATGTCCAGACGCTTGTCGGCCGATGCCGTGTTGTATCCGTATACAGACATTGTGTGCAGAGTGGCACATGTGCCGTTCTCCGACGCTCCGCCATAGGCTCCGCCGTGGGCATAATGGCGCGAGCGAAACAGATAGTGAAACTCGTTTGTATACAACATCTTGTCCAAGGGGATAGTAAAGATGTTCTCCTTTGAGTTTTCGTTGTGCACGGCAAAGTTCTTTGTATAGTCGGGCTCCAGCTCGTATCCGGCATTGGCTATCAGGTCGCAATAGTGTATGCAAGCCTGCCATGCGTTCATCCTCGTTCCGTCCACATCCAGCATAATGGTCTTGCCTTGCGGGCGCCACTCATCTGTCCAATTGTCATCCGTATAAACCTCGGCATTAAGCGATAGTTTGGCAAGCAGAAACCAAGCCACGGGGCGTGTAAGCCTGCCATAATAGTTGCCTTGCAGATTGCTGTGCTCGTTGGGCAGAAGCGGAGCCGTGGCTTGCAGCTCCTTAACTATATAGCCGAACACCTCGCTGCGGTTGCTTTGCTGTATGTCGGCCGTATTCTGTGTAGACGATTGAACTATAGGCACACGTCCAAACATGTCCATGGCATAATAGTAGAACATTGCCCTTACGGCACGCACCTCGGCCTTGTACTCCTCAAGCTGCCTGGCCGTTAGCAGAGCCTTGTGTTGGTCAATCGTCTCAAGCGACTTAGTAGACAGCACTATCACCTTGTACAGATATTTCCACACGTTGTACAGGTCGGTATCGGTAGAGGTCCATGTATGATCGTACATATTCTTCCACAATCCACCGTCGTACCAGTTGCCACCACGTATAGGCATTATAGCCTCGTCTGTGGTCAGGGTGTTGTAGTCGTATACGCCACGGCATGTGCCTTGCAGACCCTCGCCCTCCTCATGGGCTCCCACATAATTGTAGAGCGACGCAACGGCATTGACATACAAGCTGTTGGCAGAGTCGTAAATACCCGACTCTGGCATCTGGTCCTTGGGGGTCTCGTCAAGACACGATGAGAGACAAAGAACCGAGAATATATAAAAAAATTTAAACCATTTGTTCATAAACTAACGATTTCGTTTAAGATAATTTTATCAAAACTGCACGCTCACTCCTACAGAGTAGGTTCTATACATCGGATAGCATCGCTTGTCGTCGATGCCCATAGACGAGTTCATTACATACGAGTTTATCATTGGCGTCAGTCCGCTGTACGATGTTATGGTAGCAAGGTTGTTCACGCTGCACGACACGCGCAGCGAGCTTACCACACGGCTCTTGACGGGTACGTTGTAGCCAATGGTGAGATACTCCAGGTTTAGGTAGTCGCCACGCTCAAGCCAATAGTCAGACACGTTCTGATCTACGATGTTGCGTTGGGGCGCCCCTTTTAGCACGTTGTACACGGGGAACGACGACATATTGTTGTAGGCAAGCGATGTGCCGTTGAATATCTTGTGTCCGAAGGCTCCGTTCATCTGCATCGACACGTAGAAGTCCTTGTAGCGCAGCGAGATGTTCGATCCGAGCATAGCCTTAGGCGTAGCCTGTCCGCACACGCGTCGATCGCCTCCGTCGCCAAAGTCGATGTTGCCGTCGTTGTTTAGATCGGCTATCTTGTACTTCATCGTTCCCTGCTCGTCCTTGTACAGTCCGGTGCAATGGGGCAGATAGAACACGCCCAAGGGCTGTCCCACAATTTGGTAGAGCACATGGTTGTTGTCGCCTCCATTCTGTCCTGCTCCGTCGATAGAGCCAATGGCCGTGATGTTGGCAGCCGACATATTCATGCCGTTGTAGTTGCCCGACAGCGACAGCAGCTTGTTCTTCTGCAACGACAGGTTCATGCTCACGTTCAGGTCCCAGTCCTTTGTCTGCACAGGCGCTATCGAGAATCCTATCTCAAGTCCCTGGTTAGACATCGAGCCTATGTTGGCAAGCAGCTTGTCGTAGGCAAAAGGCGGCACAGGCACGTCGTAGGCGTACAGCATATCTGTGGTTTTCGAGTAGTAATATTCGGCCGTCAGCATCAGTCGGTTATTCCACAATCCTATTTCGCCGCCTATATTGAATGTCGACTTTGTCTCCCACTTCAGGTCGGGGTTGTTGTTGCGTATCATGCCCAGCGTTACGGTTGGCGTATTGTTCACTGGCACTATGCCTGTCTGCTGCACGTTGTCCATTGTGGTGTAGGCCGATATTCCGCCCAAATTGCCCGATCGTCCATATCCGGCACGCAGTTTCAGGGTGTTTATGCCCTTGAATCCTTGCAAGAAACGCTCCTTCTTTACGTTCCATTCTGCCGAAACCGACGGAAAGAAGCCCCAGGTGTTGTCGTCGCCCACCATCGACGATCCGTCGCCACGCATTGTCAGGGCCAATGTATACTTATTATATAGGGTGTAAGAGGCATTGGCCATAACCGACGCCAGCGACTGGTCCTCGTACGTGCTGCCCGTAGCTCCGTATGGGCGCGACGCTGTGGCACCAATGTTGTCGTAGCCAAAGGCGTTGGTTGTAATGCCCTTGGCGCGTGTCCAAAAGGCTGTCTTCTCCAGATAATGATACTCGGTTGACAATCCTGCCGTCAGGGCGTGCCCACCCCAACTGCGGTCGAAGTTGAGCGACACGTTGCCAAGATATTCCTGCTTCTTGAATTCGCCACGATATACGTTGCCCTGTGCCCACACCCATGTGGGGCAAAACTCCGAGTTCTCGTTCGACGTGTACGAATAGCTGCCGAATGCCGACAGCTTAAGCCACGGTGCCAGGTTGTAAACCAGTCGCATGTGCGTGTTGAAGTACATCTCTCTTTGGTCGCTGCGTTCGGCAAGCACGGCGCTTGGCGGATTGATGCGGTAGGCCGACCCATTCTTGGTCCAATTGCCATTGGCGTCGCGCCCAGCCGGATAAGTTGGGTTTTGGCAGGCAGCCGAGTAGAACAACATCTGCGAGTCGAAGATGTCGTTGTTCTTGTACGTAGAGCCAAACACGCCAAAGTCGCCCGTCAGGCGGTTGTCTAAGGCGTGCTGCGTTACGTCTATCTTCGCCACAAAGTTATTGTAGTCCTTGGTCTTTATTATTGTGTTGTGGTCGATGTAGCCAAACGAGGCGCGATAGTTCGACCTCTCCGAGCCTCCGCTGAATGCCAGATAATGGTTCTGCACAAATCCCGTGCGCGTTATCACGTCGTAGAAGTTGGTGTTGTAGCCGCCGTTGTTGGCATGAACGCCCAACCTCTGCGCCACAGCAAGATACTCGTTTGCCGACAGCATTTCCAGCTTCTTCGACATCGCCTCTATGCCCACATTCGTCTCGTAGGATATCTGGAAGCCCTTGCCCGTGCCCTTCTTGGTCTTCACCTCTATCACGCCCGACGCTCCGCGCGAGCCATACAGAGCCGTTTCTGCTGCATTCTTCAGCACGGCAAAACTCTCTATGTCGGCTGGATAGATGGTAGACAGGGTGGCTATGTCGCTCGTCACGCCGTCTATAATCACAAGCGGGTCGTTGCCGCCAACTATAGAGGTGGTACCACGCACACGTACCGACGACAGCTGCGCCATGCGGTCCATGCCGTTCGACGTAACGCTAAGACCCGCCGCGTTGCCGTTAAGCACGTCGAGGGCATTGTTCACAATACCCTTGTTCTGCAACTTCAAATAAGTGGGGATGGTGTCGCGTTGCACATGCAACTCCTGTACCTGCGCCGTGGCAGATACGGTGGCCTGCAGCCAAATGGCTGTCGCGGCAAAAACATATTGGTGTAGCTTAATGTGTCTCATCATCGTTGTCCTTTTTTTAGCGTATTAGGTTAATGGCAAAGGAAAGCATAATTGAGAGGGGAAGGAATATAATTGAACGTTAAAAAAAACTGATTGCTTACAAGAGAGGGGTGTTGCAAGCAGAAGCCCCCCCCTTCTCTCTCCTTACAGCTTAATCTTAACAATAGCCTTGCGCAGCTTGCCCTCGCCTATTATCGGGGCATGGGCATCCTCAGGCCAGTCGATAACCATCTGTCCCGGGCGAACCACGAAGTAGGTGTGCACAGGGCCCTTGCTCTTGGCCACGTCCTTAGCCTCGTCGTAAGGCTTGGTTGTGTCGGCCTCATCAAGGTCGGCTGTTGGAGTCCAGCCTATAATCTCCTCGCCGTCGAGCGGCACATGTATGTCGATGTAGCGGCGGTGCATCTCCAGCTGCTGCGCCTCCTTGGTTCTAAGTTCCGACTCGGCATTGTTTATAAACAGCTCGTCGCCCTTTATCTCTATCTTGCCCAGGGGCATTTCGAGGAAGTTGTGGCTCTTAAGATAGTCGAACGCCATCTTGAACAATGGATGAAGCGCCTCTAAGCGTGCGCTGTCTTTCAAATCGCAAATAACCATATGCTATGTTTGTTTAGTGGTTTGGTTAATAAATAATGTTTGTCAATCGCAAAAGTACAACTTTTAAACGATTTAACGAAGAGTTTGCCTACTAATTATTCTCACATATACCAATAAAGCCTTACATTTGCAACCCGAAAACACAGGGTTCTTCGCTACGCATTAAGGATGAATCCCCAAAAAACAAGCATAAAAACAGATTATGGATTTCAATTTCATCGGGACCGTATGGTCTCTTCTTCCTCCAGTCGTTGCCATTGCGCTGGCGCTCAAGACCAAGGAGGTATACTCGTCGCTGTTCATTGGCATTGTACTGGGCACCATATTGTACAGCATGTCGATGGGCACAGGCACGATCCGACACCACCATCATGGCATCGGCTGGTGCCGAGTGCAAGCACATTCACCACGTGTCGTCGCAGTTGCCCTACGCCCTAACCGTAGCCCTTGTGTCGTTCCTAACATTCGTTGTGGCGGGATTCACCCAGCAGCTCGGCATTGCCGCCTGTGCCGCCATTTCGTGGATAGCGGGTTTGGCTATGATTGGCTCGGCCCTTTGGCTGCTGAGAAGATTGGACACAAAAAAAGTCTGCGTCAATAAACTGAACGCAGACTTTTTTTATCCCTACTAACATCCCGTAACACATTAATAACCTTTACCTATCGACCGAGAGACAGACACATCATGTTCAATTTCAAGGAACTACAACCGGTGTTCCTGATGAATAGCGACTGCCGAAGGAGTGAGAAACGAGATTCGACTGGCCGTAAGATGCTGCGCCGACAAGGGCCTAGGAGAGGTGAAGTGGCTGGGAAGGTAAAAAGACGCCAGAAATTAATCACGTGATTAGCGTTCCAGTTCCAGTTGTTCCAATTGTTCCAAATACTATATCCACATGCGACACCCCTCTTTATAGACTATCTAATTAATTGATTATTAAGTAGTTATATATAAGAAAACAAGAACGCGCATACTGCAAACATTAATTGGAACAACTGGAACAACTGGAACGGGAACGCACCCTCTTCCCTCTAAAAGGCTCATTATCAAGAGTTTAATCTTTAAACGACAAGAAGAATATGAAGCACGATATCAGTAAAATCACCGCTCCGAAGATGCCAAAACTCGGTCGCGGACTCGAAAACGTGGCACTTTTGCTCTCGCAAGTGTCAAAAGACATGCATCAGCCACTCGTTCCTATGCTTTTTCCTATCCTTGGCGCACACGTAAGTGGAGCAGAATTTATGTATCTGGACAAAAGTTGGAAGGAAATGTGCAGAATGTTGGCAAATCTCGTGGCTGATAGTGGCGCCGGAAAGGGTCCTCTTGTTCTCATGTTCTCTTGTTCTTCTGTCTAAATAAAACCACGTTCTTATGTCTTACAAAACAAAATCGTACTGAATCGTACTCAATCGCACGTATCGTACTCAATCGTATGATTGATGTTTTGGGATGTATTAACTTTGCACATGCAATCCAACGGGCACATGTCCAACGTCCATCCACAAGCGGATTGCTCACACGCGACTACACGCTCTGGCCAATGCCATTACTCGAAAGACGCCTCGAGTATAATGTAAATGGACCACGACAATAGTCGCACGAAAATGACGACGGGACAAGTGCGTGTTTGCCGATGTGGCCAGCTGTGTGCGCGAGTAGCTATTGAACGGCAACAAGGTGCAGCTTGAGGGTTTGGGCAACGTTATCTTCACCCCAGACAGCGAACTGGAGAACCTTATCGACGATGCTGTATTTAAGCCAATGCCAAGTCGTGTGGCTCAGGCTGCTGTGCTAAAGGCAGAGAAGAAGGTAGACGTGAGCGTAGATTTGGAGGCGATAAAGAAAAAGGGAAATGGAAAAAGCCCCTAAGAGAGCTTCGACATGCATGTTGCCGTCTATTCTCTCTCAGGGGCCACCCTCTCAAATATATATTATCTCCTGTTTGTAGCAGAACTAAAAAAGAGAAACAAGGCGATTAGTAACCCGGATTCTGCTCAAGCAGTGGGTTTAGGTCGCGTGCGGATGTTGGGATTGGGAACAGCATGTTCTTGCTCTCCCAATTCTTCTTTACAACCACATACTTGTTGATGCCGTAAGATGTGCCAGTCATTACCTTGGCGCAATACTCGTTGCCATAACGGCGCATGTCGGCAAAACGCTGACCCTCGCCAGCAAGCTCTATACGACGCTCGTTGCGCACAAAGTCGAGCGCAGCCTCTTTTGAGGCAAACGATGTAGGAACGTTAGGCATACCGCAACGGTCGCGCAACTGGTTGAGCCAGCCCTGGGCTGTAGCATCGTAGCCTGTGTTCATGATGTGAGCCTCGGCAGCAGAGATGAGCACCTCGGCGTAACGCAATACGGGGAAGTCGTCGTAGCTATAGTTCTCGCCCCAGCCAGTGTCGTAAGGACGTACAGACACAAGCTTGCGGAAGCTGAAGCCTGTCCACGACTCGTTGCCGTCTTTGCCAGCCCATGCCGGATTCCAACGATAGTAGAATGTGCCGAAATCGGTTTCGTGCCAACCCTTGAACGGGAAGAGTATTGAGGCATAGAGACGGCTGTCGCGATTGCGGAACTGCTGCATGTAGGCGTCGTCCTTGAGGTCGAGTGTAGGCACTTTGGCAATGTAGCCCTTCTGGTCGAGACCGCTAACCTTTGCATAAAGTTTGTCGTAGTTGGCCTTGTTCACGTCTACGTCCACCTTTGCTGGCATTGTCTTGCCATCGGCGTTCCAGTAGGCCTCAACAAGCTCGGCAAGTGGCTCGTAAGACGAGTAGCCCTTGACAAGCTGCGACGGGCGAGCGTACTGGTAGCGAGCCCAGTCTACGCTGTTGGAGCCTGTGGTGTGCTCGTGTGCAAGGATAACCTCAGGGTCGCTCACGTTGCCGTTGTCGTTCTGCCAGATGCCTCCGTAGCTGAAGATGCCCTTGACAAACTTGTCTTTGTCGATGCCAAGGCTTGCAAAGTCTACAAACTGTGTCATCTCGTTGGCCTCGAGCTCCTGGGCTGGGGTCAAGGATGTAACCTTGTAGAGCTTGAACTTGTTTGAGCCGATGAGCTCCTTGGCAGAAGCCTCAGCCTCGGTATAATTGCCGAAAGCAAGTGCTGCACGTGTGCGTAGGGCAAGTGCTGCGTAGCGTGTCACGCGGCCTGTCTCGTTAAGCTTAGAGCCGCCGGGATAAGATTCGGGCAGCTTCTTGGCTATCTCGCCCAGCTCGGTTAGCACAAAGTCCTTAACCTTCTGAGCGTCGTCGCGCGCCACGTTTGGAGCGTTGTACTCCATAACGTCGGTAACAAGTGGCACACCGCCAAACTTGATTACCATATTGTAATAGCTCCATGCACGGAAGAAGCGTGCCTCCATCTTGGTGCGCTCCTTAAGCTCGTCGCTCATCGAGCAGCGGTCTACGTTGGCAATATAGTTGTTGGCAAGGCGAATGGTGGTATAGTTGTAGCTGCCTGCACCATCGCCTGCTGTAACGCCACCCTGCTGGAAAGCCTCGAACGGGCCCTCCCATGGCTTGTGGCTGTGGGCATTGTCGGTATACATCTCGTCGGAGATGCCGTCGATAAAGTCGGGCATTCCGTTAGCATATATTTCGTTCATGGCATACCAGGCGTCCTGCTCGGTCTTCCAATAGCTATCGGCCGAGATAGCGTCTGGCGGAACAACGCCAAGGTCGCATGATGATACGCCAAGCGTCAACATTCCCAATACAGCCAAATGTTTGATATATTTAGTCTTCATAACTTTTACTCTTTTTTTTAGAATTCAACATTTAAACCGAAAGCGATTGACTTTTCGCCAAGCGCCGAAACCGAACGACCTGAAACCGACTCTGGGTCGAAGTCCTTCATGATGTTGTCGCCTCTGAATGTGAAGAGGTTCTCGCCTGTAACGAAAGCCTTGACAGAGTTCAAGCCAATGCGGTTGACCAATGTGCGCGGCAAGCGATAGCCGAGGGTGATGGTCTTGATGCGGAAATAGTTGGCGCTGAACAACTGGCGGTCGGAGAAGTTCTGGTTGTATGTGTCTTGAGACACACCACCGTAAATTCTCGGATAGTTGGCGTTAGGGTTAGGGTTGGCCTCAGTCCAACGTCCAAGGTGGAACTTGCGCGGGTTGGAGTTGAGGAAGAATGCCCATACCTGCTCTGACTCGAACGCAACCTTGGCACCAGCCACGCCCTGTCCGAAGAGCGAAAGCTCGAAGTCCTTATAGCCGAGGTTGAGGTTAAGTCCGTAGGTGAACTTAGGCACGTCGCAGCCTATGATGGTGCGGTCTTCGTCGGTAATAGCCGATCCCCACTCCACATTGTCGCGCTGTGGCACGTACTTGATGTCGCCGGCGTTAGGCTTACGGCCGAGTGTGTAGTAGTGGCCCTCGTCAATCTCCTTCTGTGTATACAATCCGGCGGTCTTGTAACCGTAGAACGAACCGATAGACTCGCCCTCCTTGAGAATGTATCTAATCTTGTCGCCTCCATTCTGAATCATGTTGTCAGAGCCAGAGAGGTCCTCAATCTTGTTCTTGTTGAACGAGATGTTGCCTGTAACCTCGTAGCGGAAATCGCTGATCTTGTTGCGGTAGGTAACAGCCATTTCGAAACCTGTGTTCTTAACCTTACCCACGTTCTGCGACGGAGCCTGTGTAATGCCGGTCTCTACAGGCACGTTGTAGCCCAGAAGAATGTTGCTGGTCTTCTTAACATAGTAGTCGGCAACAACGCTCAGGTGGTTGTCGAAGAGGTCGAGGTCTACACCAACGTCAGCAATAGCCACCTTCTCCCATGTAAGAGTGCGGTTGGCTGGTTTCGACTCGGCAATACCCTCAACAGGCACCTTGTCGAACACATAGTTGCCCGACTTGTCGTAGAGCTGGAAGTAGTCGTAGTTGCCCACATTATTAATATTACCCAGCGTACCGTAAGAGGCTCGAATCTTGAGGTTGTTAATCCATGTTATAGGCTTCATGAATTCTTCCTCGCTTACACGCCATCCTGCCGAGAACGAGGGGAACCATCCCCAACGCTCTGACTTGTAGAAGCGTGACGAGCCATCGGTACGCACATTGGCCTCGAACAAATAGCGGTCCTTGAACGAGTAGTTGATGCGTCCGAAGTAAGACATAAGCTTGTAGTTGCTCATTGAGGCTCCGTTAGAGATGTCCTCGGGTGCCGACGAGCCAGCGCCCATGCTCTCTAATGTCTCGGTAGGGAAGTTTTTGCGACTGCCCGACAGCGACTCGTACTTGTTGTCCTCGTAGGATGTACCGGCAAGGAGCGTGAACGAGTGGTCCTGGGCTATGTTGAAGTTGTAGGTGGCAACGAGGTTGGTCTGTAGGCGCGAACTGCTGCTCCACGACATACTCATCTTGTTAACGTCGCTCGAAGTACCTGATATCGGGTTACCCGACTCGAAGTTGTTTACAGCATCCTGTTTGGCCGAGTAGCTCTTATACTTGTACTCGTAGCGCTTGTAAGAGCCCGAAGCCGAAATTTTAAGTCCCTTCAATGGTGTGATGTCCATGCCTACGCTATAGAGCGAGTTCTCGAAAGCCGACTTCGACCAGTCTTTCTTCGAAAGGCGGCGCAGCGGGTTTCGGTTGATAAACTCTAATGTAGCCTGCTGGCCACCCGAAATGCTACCAAACTCGCCATTGCTCTGCTTTGCCACCATGGTAGAAGGCACGAGCAAGAAGCTGGTAAAGTCGGGCACACCCTGGTTTGTTTCGTTCTGGTTGCGTATGTACTTGGCGCTACCGTTTACAGACAGCCAATTGTTTACCTTAGACGACAGGCTCATGTTAAAGTTGTAGCGGTTGCTGTTGCGTCCGCGCACAAAGCTGTCGTTGTACTGGTAGCCGCCACCGAGATAATACTGCACCTTGTCGCTGCCTCCACTAACGTTGAGCGAGTGCTGTGTTGTGGCAACGTGCTTGTCCATGGTTAGGTCCATCCAGTCGGTATTTGGATAAAGGTCGGGCTTGCTGCCGTCCTTGAACCATCCAACCTGCTCGGCTGTATAAGCCTGATTCTTGCCTCCGGCAGGATTGCGGTTGTACATGGCCTCGTTAAGAAGCTCGGCATACTCGGACGAGCTGATGAGGTCGGGCAGATATGTAGGTGTCTTTACGCCAACCATTCCGCTGTAGGATACAGACATGCGCTCCTTCTTGCCCTGCTTGGTTGTGACGAGCACAACACCATAGGCTGCACGCGAACCGTAGATTGACGACGAAGCGGCATCCTTAAGGAACGAGATAGACTCGATACTCTCGGGGTCGAGGTTCTGGAAGAATGTGGCATCGGCAATAACACCATCGATTACGTAGAGAGGCTCTGAGGTGCCAAGGTTGCCACGGCCACGGAAGTTGATGGAAGGAGTAGAGCCTGGACGCGAGATGATGGTAACACCAGGTACTGTACCTTGAATGGCCGAAAGCACATTCGACTCTACACGGTTGGTCAGCTTGTCTGAAGATACTGAAGCCACACTACCCGTGAGGTTCACCTTCTTTTGGGTGCCGTAACCTACGACAACCACTTCATTAAGATTTTGAGAGTTTTGTGTCAGGCGTACTGTAGCTGCCTTACCGCTGCTCACTTTAACACGCTGGGCGTCGTAGCCAAGATAAGTCACCTCTACGGTGGCATTCTCGTTGGCAACAGAGAGTGTGAAGTTACCGTCAATGTCGGTAACAGTACCATTCTTGCTGCCAGGAACTTTTACGCTTGCTCCGATTACGGGTTCTCCCTTTTCGTCAAGCACAACGCCCTTAACCGAATGTTTGCTCGCTTGATTCTGTCCATATGATGCAACAGACATCGAAAGACAGAGCGCAAGTGTTGCGGCTGTTCTTTTGTTCATAAGGTTTAAAAAATTTTGATTAGTAAATTAGTAGTGTTCTCACCGTATGTTTCACGGTTTTTGTTTCTTACACTATGCAAAGATAGAAATAACTTATGAAATAAAAAAGAATATTAACATAAAATTAGACTACTAAGGATTTCATGTTCTCTTGTTCTTATGTCTTAGTTTTTCATGTTCTTATGTCTTAACACACGCTTCCAAGGAATTTCATGTTCTTATGTTCTTATGTCTTAGTTTTTCATGTCCTCTTGTTCTTATGTCTTAGTTTTCATGTTCTCCTGTCCACCTAAACGCAGAAATCCCGAGAATTCGTAATTGAATCCTCGGGATTTCGTTTTCTTTGCAAATTGCTCTACTTTTCTTCAAAGTCTCTTTGCGTAGATTACTTACGCAGACCGAGAGCCTTAACGATTGCACGATAGCGATTGATGTCGCGGTCGTACAAGTAGTTGAGCAATGCGCGGCGCTTTCCTACCAACTGTGTCAAAGAACGTGCGGTAGTATAATCTTTACGGTTCTTCTTAAGATGTTCCGTCAAGTGGGAAATACGGTATGAGAACAATGCTATCTGGCTCTCAGCTGAACCAGTATCAGTGTTAGACTTTCCGTACTGTCCAAAGATCTCTTGTTTTTTTGCCTGATCTAAATACATAGAACTTTTGTGAATTAAATTGTTATTTGTGCAAAATGCGGGTGCAAAGGTACGCTTTTTATTTCATATACAATGACATACAAGCGTAAATTTGCACCCGCATTAACTATTTTTTACTTTTAAAGGTCCTTTTAACTGCCTGTTACTCAATAACAACAGTTGTCCAGCCGTGCTTATCCTCTATTGTGCCATACTGAATGCCACGCAGAGTGTTGTAAAGTTTGGTAGACCATGGACCTGGCTTATCGCCAAAGTTGTACACCTTGCCTGTTTCAAGGTCGTCGAGATGAGATATTGGCGATATAACGGCAGCTGTACCGCAAGCTCCTGCCTCCTCGAATGTGTCGAGTTCTTCCTCAGGAACTGGACGACGCTCTACCTTCATACCCAGGTCTTCGGCAATCTGCATCAGACTCTTGTTGGTAATAGAAGGGAGGATTGATGTAGACTTTGGTGTTACATATGTATTGTCCTTGATGCCGAAGAAGTTGGCAGCGCCACACTCGTCGACATACTTCTTCTCCTTTGAGTCGAGATAGAACTCGCTGGCATAACCCTTGGCGTGGGCAATAGAGTTGGCCTTGAGGCTGGCTGCATAGTTGCCACCCACCTTATATATACCGGTACCCAGAGGAGCTGCACGGTCGTAGTCGCGCATTATGACGTAAGGGTTGGTTGAGAAACCGCCCTTGAAGTAAGGACCTACTGGTGTAACGAAGATCAGGAACATATACTCTGTAGCTGGATGCACACCTACCTGAGCCGATGTGCCTATGAGCAACGGACGGATGTAGAGTGTAGCACCACTCTCGTAAGTAGGAATATACTCCTGGTTTAGGCGCACTACCTTCTTAACCATCTCGACAAAGAGTTCTGTTGGAACCTCTGGCATCATTATGCCACGGCATGTAGACTGCAGACGACTTGCGTTCTCCTCTACACGGAACACGCGCACTTTACCATCTGGGCAACGATAAGCCTTTAGTCCCTCAAATGCTTCCTGACCATAGTGCAAGCATGTTGCAGCCATGTGCAGCTTTATGTACTCGTCGGAGCAAACCTCTATTTCGCCCCACTTGCCGTCGCGGTAGCAACAGCGAACATTGTAGTCGGTAGGCATATAGCCAAACGACAACTCAGACCATGCGATATCTTTCATAACATTATCTGTATTTGTAAGATTAATTACATTTCATATTTGTTAAAGGCAAAAGTACGAATAAAAAGAGAGACTGCCAACGATTTTCACGCAATTTTTATATTGACACGCAAAAGAAAAGAGACAATAGAAACAATTCTATGTTTTTGGCTATGGTCTGCAAAGACCTTTTACCAAAGAATTGTCCCTATCGTCTCTAAACAATATATTCTCTAAATATTAATGGTTAAGTAGTTTTAGCGAATCACAAACTTTCTGCCGTTGGCAACATAGATGCCTGGGCGGAGAGTGTAGGTTGCCGAGTTGAGGTCGGACAGTACAGCAACACATTCGCCGTTGAGTGTGTAAACCTTAACCATTGTCTTGGCTGCTGCGTTGATGCCCTTGATGGCTGTTGTGATGTTGATTGAACCATTAACGCCATTGAAGTCGTAGCACTTGCCGTTCTGATAGTCGAGGTCTTTGGTCTGCTCGCCACTACCATTGTTAAAGATGATGTTTGTAGGCATGTCTGTCTTGTCGCCCTTATACTCCCACATCCAAACGGTCATACCGTTGTACTTGTTAGAAGTCTTTACACAATCCTCGCCTGGCCAATTGCCACCAGTATAGTTCTCGTCGCCATTATTGTGGTTCCATACCCATGCCTTAACAGTTGTCCATGATGTAGGAGCGGCAAAGTAAACATAGAACTTGCCAGTTGGATTTGGGGTAGGTGTTGGGTCTGGTTCTGGATCAGGATTTGGATTTGGATTTGGATTCGGGTTCGGATCAGGAACAGGAACAGGAATATCGGTAAGAATCTTGTAGCCAGAGCCACCATCATATGAGAGGAATGTTGTAGCTGTGATGTCAGTAATGTCGCCAGTCTGTGCGCCGCTACCATTGTTGAGAATAATGTTGAATTTCTCTACGCCATCTGCCACGAACATATAATAATCTACACCTTCGATAGTTGTCTTGGTAGACATCTTCTTGCCAGGCCAATCGCCATTGAGAACCTTGGCTTTTTCGCCGCCTTCTACCCATGCATAAAGGTTAGGAGCGCTGTTGGCCTTAACGTATACTATGATAGAAGCATTTGGATCTACCTTTCTGAAGGTCAAGCTACCGTTCTTCTCTTTACCATCCTGGCTCATTGCGTACCAGTCAATAGTCTTGGTGTCGCCAAAGGCCATATCTGCGCCAATGGTAAGATTCACACTCTCACCAGGAGTCAAGTTCACCTTATCCTGACCTTGTATCTGATACCAACCAGACTGAGCGTCTTCAGAGAGAGTAACTGTCAGGTCGATAGTCTCTGTGCGGAATGTTCCACCTGCTTGTGAGAACTCAACAGTTGCAGAAGCAGAAGGAGCCTGCTCGTTCCATGTTGTGCCATCCTCTTCATGACCGTCGTATTTCTGATCGCCCTTTGATACAGGAGAAGTTGTGTAGATAAATGGGCCATCCTCGCCTATTACACCACCAGTCCAATCCTTTACAAGTACACGTACCTGACCTTGAGTCTGAGGAGCGTCTACGGTGATAGTAGAACCAGTATATGTCTGACCAGTAACAACATCAGTATATGTGCCTTCTGGGCAATCTGTGAATGTAGCACCACCATTGAGGGCTACGAGAGCGTAGCTATCCTTGTAAGCACGCTTGAAGGCGATACCACCATTGGCTTCACAACCGTCATCGGTCCACTGACCCTTACGGAGTGCAGGAACTGCCTGACGAATCTTGTTCAAACGAATGAGGTGTTGAGCTACATCATGATTCAATGTGGCAGCCACATTACCAGAAGCTTGATAATCACCGAAGTCAGATGCTTCCACATCACCAGTGATATAACCACCGAAGTAAGCACGACCTGTATCAGAGAGAGGACCATGAGGGCCACGATCAATTGCAGAACCACGACGGAAACCAATCTCAGAACCATAGTAGAGACATGGGATACCACGGAAGGTAAACATCAGAGAGAGATTCTCAGCCCACTGAGCATCAGTACCAGGGAAACGAACACCATCGTTTGGACCTGGACAGTAGTCATGGCTATCTACATATACTACATTGTAAGTAGCGTCATTATATTTTTTATCACCTTCTTTAGCTAAACGGTATGCGGCTCCAGCTGTGTTAAAGTTGTAGTGCAATGGGAAATCGATAACATTGAATCCACTTGACTGAGAATAGTCTGGTTCATGCCATTTGCCATTCACCATAAAGGTGTTATCGCTTTCAGGAGATGCTGCATTATCTTTCTCACAGAGAGGCATCAGCTTATCATCCATACCAGAACCTCTATCATAGACGGCCTGTGTATCCCAATATGACTGGCTACCATCAAACTGATCCATCAAGTCCTGTGGAGCCTTCCATGTATAATAATAAGGTGAAAGATTGTCCTGACCACGGTACGTTACACCACCGAAACGGGCACATACCTCACCATACATAAAGAAAGGAGCCCCGTTAAGACGCTTGCTCTTGTACTCCTCGCCAAGTTTTGCAAATTGAGGGATAAACTGCTTGCAGAAGGTAAGACGAGAGATGTGACCAGAGGTATCGATACGGAAACCATCTACGCCCATCTTGATAAAGCTGCCATAGCAGTTGACAAGATAATCTGCCACTGCATCGTTCTCGGTATTGAGGTCTACACAGTCGCCTGCAATCTGAGCCCACCAACGGGTAGGATCATCCCAATTGAAGTTACCGAAATGGTGCCAGTAATTGTGAATATCATGATTCACACCATCGGTATTCTTCATCTGCGCCAGACGACGCTGATACTGGAAACCTCCTGCAACATTCAAGTAGTCGCTACCCAACTTTTCTTCATTTGGAATCATACAAGCATCTATGTAAGCCTGATTGCGAAGCTGTGTGTCACGATCAAATAACTTGCAGAGTGTCTCCTCACCGAAGTTACCTGTGTGGTTGAGCACGATATCGAGGATAATTTTGATACCCTTTGCGTGCGCTTTGTCGATGAGTTCCTGGAACATCGCGTCACCAGTCTTTTTACCGTCACTGCTCTGATAACGGCAGTCAACGCGTGTGAAGTCAGATGCATGATAACCATGATAGTCGTAGCCTGAAGCGTTCTGAACAACTGGAGTAATCCAAATGGCTGTGAAACCAAGCGCCTTGATGTAGTCGAGCTTGTCGATCACACCCTGGAAGTCGCCTCGCCAGCAAGGGTCTTTTGTTTTGATCTGTTCTTCCTGGTTATCCCAGCAGAGCACATTGTTTCCTGTATCACCATCGTAGAAACGAGTGGTCATCATGAAATAAATACTCTCGTCACGAAAATCTGTTCGCTGACTGTTGAAATCATCTGCCACAATTGGTATGGCAAAAAGCATAAGCAGGAATAAAGCCCATGCCTTTGGGTTTAAAAGTTTTTTGAACATAAATTTAATTAGGTTTATTGAAGAAGTTACTAAGTTTTTAATTGATGTCGCAAAATTAGACATAAAAGAAATATACAACAACAAAATTCGTGAATAACAACCACAAAATATATACAATCGTTTGCAGCAACTTAAAAACAAAGAAGACAAAACATGTGTAAAGTACTGAGAATTAAGATGTAATCGATTTCAGTGTTTTTACATAAAAAAGATAGAAAAATAATTGGATATTTAAAATAAATATATTATGACTAGCGATTATGGATAAAACGGCAAAGTATATTATATTAAATGGCAAAGTATATTATATTAAATGGCAAAGTATATTATATTAAATGGCAAAGTATATTATATTAAATGGCAAAGTATATTATATTAAATGGCAAAGTATATTATATTAAATGGCAAAGTATATTATATTAAATTGGCAAGTAATATAATATCATTGTTTGAGGAGTTAAGCCATATGCCCTTTACTGGTTTTACCGGACACTTTTTTGATTTATAAACTACTGCCCTTTTCTGCCATTAATGAGCCTTAAGACATTTGGCTTAACACCTCTAAACACCTTAACTTCCACAAGTGTGGAAGAATTACTTGGTCTCCGACTTCAGAATCTTGTTTATTTCCTCGTCGGTCTTTGTCAGTTTGTCCCTGCACTGCCCTATCAGCTTCTGCGCAGTTTTTAGTTGTTCACATAGCGAGTCGATGTCAAGCTCACCGTTTTCCATTTTTGCAGCAATGTCCTCAAGTTGACGCATTGCTGTCTCGTATTTCATTTCGCGTGCCATATTATTATAAGTTCCGCCCATCTCCTATACCCTAATAAGGGGAAAGAAGTGACGCGGTATGCTGTTTTTTAAAAGTTTTGTAACTACTCTACCTTAGCCTTAAATCTACCCTTCTCCACTCTTGTTTCCACAACAGCGCCTTTAGGCAGCTGCGAGGCATCGTGCACAGCGCGTCCATCATAAGTGGTTATACTGTATCCACGTCGCAATAGGCGCTCTGGATTTTCGGCCTCTATACGTTGCTCAAGCATTTTCAGACGATAGTGTTCGTCTACAAGCCTATGTCGCACATTATCGGCAAGGCGGGTCTCTATACGCTCCACCCGCTGGCGTGCCGTATCGATGCGGCGTGCAACAGCGTTGAGCATCTGGCGCGACAACCTATCTATACGGGCTTGCTCCCTGACGCTTACAAGCGAGAATAGGACCGGGATACGCTCGGACACGGCCTTAAGGCGCACTTGCTCGGTGTGCATACGCTGCTGGGTGTAATGAACAATGCGTTGGCGCAACGACTCTATCAGCTGGTCGGTACGCGACAGATTGTCTATAAGCAACTGTGCTGCCGCCGTAGGTGTCTTTACACGTGTATGGGCAACCATATCGAGTATACTCTCGTCGCGGTCGTGACCAATACCGGTGATTATCGGTAAAGGGAAGTTGGCTACATTCTCTGCCAATGCCAATGTGTCAAACCCCGAAAGGTCGCTCGTTGCACCTCCACCACGTATTATCACCACCACGTCAAAATGGTCTTGCTGTTCGTATATGCGGTTGAGTGCTGCTATTACACTATGCTCCACAGCCTCGCCTTGCATAGTGGCACTAAAGAGTTGGACAGCAAACTTATAGCCTTGAGCATTGTCGGCAAGCTGACGACAGAAGTCGCCATAGCCAGCTGCCCCATCGCTCGACACTACGGCTATGTGTTGGGCAAATGCAGGTATAAGGAGCTCGCGTTGCAAGTCGAACACGCCCTCTGCCTTAAGTTGCTTGATTATCTCTTGGCGGCGTCGCATAAGGTCGCCCATGGTATATTCCGGATTAATGTCGGACACTATCCACGAGAATCCATATGCCGCATGAAACTGTGCCTTTACACGCAGCATTACCTTCATGCCTGCATGCAGACGTTGCCCAGTTATGCGTTCAAACATAGGCCGCAGCATTGCCCATCGAGACGCCCAGCACTTGGCAGAGGCCTTGGCTATGGGCGTATTCGAAGCTTCGTCTTTCTGCACAAGCTCCATATAGCAATGGCCACGCACCTCGCGTGCCTCGCTTAGCTCAGCCTCAACCCAATACTCATCAGGCAAGTCTATAGACAGGACTGACGCTACAAGGTTGTTGAGCTCATAAAGGGAGAGGGCTGGAATAGCATCGGCTACTCCACCATCAGGATGATGAGCAATATGTAATGATTGTCTGAAACTACTCATAGCCTATATATAATAAGGTGTATCAGAAACATGGAGTGACTCGAGTTCTACATTACTATTAATATGTTGTGTCGAACAACGCACAGCTAATCATTAATGAACCCCTGACGCTTAAGCACCTCCATCAGTCCTTCCGACATAGCCTCATTGTCCTTCTTGGTGTATCGGCAGTCGGTAAACACTTGCGCCAATGTCTGCTTGTTGTTTATACGCACAAACTCCTTATTCTCGGGCAACGACTCTTTCTCTGCATAGAAGCGGTCAATGCTTTCGGGTGTGTAATCCTTATAAGTTTCGTTGTGCATTATTGCGGCAAGCGGCAGACGATCGGTAAGAGGTGGTTGCTCGTCTGGCCAACCAAGTGTTATGGTTGCTACAGGCACAACAAGACGAGGCAATTGCAATGTATCTATTATCATCTGTGGCATATAAACTGTTGTTCCAAGGAAGCAACAGCCCAATCCCTCTTCTTCGGCAAGATTGCAGAAGGTCTGACAGTAGAGCAAGGCATCTGTGGCAGCGTTCTGATACGACAATAAGTTATCGTAACCGGCATTTGCCTGACGGTTGTCTGCCCAAGCTGTCATGCGGCGAGTATCGGCACAAAAGGTAAGAACCACGGGAGCCTGTGTAACCATAGGCTGATTGAAATGAGCTGGAGCCAAACGTTGTTTCATCTCGTCAGAGCGGGTAACCACAACACTATATAATTGTAGATTGCCCATGGTCTGGGTACGCATGGCTTCGGAAAGTAGACGGTTAAGCAACTCCTCGCTAACCTCGCGCTGAGCGTAGCGGCGTATAGAGCGGCGTGTATTTATTGTCTTCATATTGATTTGCTTTACATTATTATATTATATACATTATTATATTCTATTATATACTTGTTCAATTATTCTTTGGTCTTCTTGTCGGCCACATACATACCCGTAAGAATGCATGCCGCACCCATTAGAAAATATGGAGTAATCTTCTCGCCAAGCACCCAAGAGGCAAAAATCATTGTCGTAATCGGATTGAAGTATACCCAGGTTGTTGCTTTTACGGCTCCAAGTTTGGATATGCACCAGTTCCATGTCAGGAAACAAACCATCGATGCAAGACATCCCAAGAACAAAAGATTGCCAAGTACCACTGGCTGGGTAAGCGTTGTCAACGACGGAAAACCTGGCTTGATGAAATAATAAGGAAGTATGGTAAGCACTCCATAGAAAAACACTTTGCGTGTGATGAAAGCTGCGCCGTAATGGCTGGATGCCGACTTCATAAGCAACGAATAAAATGCCCAGCATATACATGCCGTAAAAGCAAGTGCATCGCCCGCAGGTGCCAGATGAAGCACAAAGCGTCCGTTGAGCACAACTATAGCCATACCTACAAAGGCAAGAAGCGAACCAAGCATCTGTATCGTGTTGATGCGTGCCGTGTCTTTATAGACAAGGCGCACAAGCAGAGTGGCAAACAATGGACATGAGCACACTATGAGCGAGGTATTGGTAGCAGTGGTGAAATTCATAGCCTCGTTCTCACTCAAGAAATACAACGAACCTCCCGTTATGCCAAGCAGCATCATCTTGGCCTCGTCCTTCCACGAATCGGAAAACAGCCGCTTGTGATTGAAACAAAGCATCAATACATAGGCTATGGAGAAACGAAGCGTAAATATCTGAGCGGGAGATATCCCGTTGAGCATCAATACCTTTGTAGAGACAAAGGTGGTGCCCCATATCGCAACGGTGACAAAAGCCACAAGATGATATAGATAGTTGCTTTCTTTTGACATGCTTCTTATATATGTTTAGATTGCAAAATTAACGCTTTTTTCTGAAACTAAGCAAGCCATAGATTTATTATTCAGAATTAACGACACACAACGTAATATTTCAGCGATTACAGCGTTATAGAACAAGCAAGGTAAAGAAAACATAAAAAAATGAAAGCAATGAAACTCTGGAGACACATCCTCTTGACGACCACTACCATACTCTCCCTCATCTTTTGCAGCAGCGAATCGGTATCGGCACAAACTGCAAATGATTATTGGTTGGCTGCAGACAAGGCACTGGCGGCTGGTGATACTGACAGTACCTTCTATTATCTCGATATGTTCAGAAAGAGGTTCGGCAGACAATATGCATACGCTTACACAACTTTCTTAACAGAAGAAGACTACAGACCACTTCACAACGATGCACGATGGACGGCATTTATGGATTCTATGCGTATCTATAAGCATGAAGATGAGGATAAGAGAGAAATCGCTTATCCTAAGAAAGCGGTTGTGAAGGACACCAACGCCCCAACCGTAAAGCGATACGACATTATGCTTTACATTGACGTGGAGAAAAAGAAGCTCGCCGTAACTACGACGGCACTAATTGACTTCAAAGGCAGAGAGAGCATTGATTTCACGCTCTGGAAAAACTCGACCATCAATCACATCCGCTGCAAGAAAAAGGAACTGGCATACTCATTCGACACTAAAGACGAATCAACTAACACATACATCCGTCAGGGAGCACCACTCCATCTTACCGCTCCAAAGAACAAGGGCATTTGCAGCATTGCCTTCGACTATACCTGCAACCTCGATAGCATCGACACTTGGATGAGTTCGATGGAAAAGGACTGGGTGCAACTGGGTTATTACATAGCATGGTTTCCCGTCAACAACGACAGCCGCGACTTCACGGCAAACGTTTCTATATCAATCAACAAAGACTATACGGTCAGCGGATCGGGCATTGTAGAGCGCAAGGGCGACAAGTGGAAAATGTCGCAGACGTGGGGAAGTTTCGACCTCCAGATTGTAGCTTCGCCATCACTAAAATCGAAGAAGATGACTAATAATGGGCGCACATTCGAAGTAGTATATACCGACTTCGCCGATGCAGATGCCGACTCGGCGTTAGTGGCATGCAGTAAGGCACTGCAATTCTATACTCGTCTGTTCAAAACAAATCCTAACAACGACTATATGAAGTTTCTTGTTGTGCCACGTCGTGGTGGCGGCATCAGCCGAAAGAACTTCATAGCCTATGCAACGAGACGCTTTAACGAGCACTTCAAGACCGCCATTGGTCACGAAATGGGTCATTTCTGGTGGAACAAGGCACCGACATTTAGTTGGGAAGACTGGCTTAACGAAGGCTTTGCCGAGTTTAGCATGCTGTGGTATATCAAGTGCCATTTCGACAAGCACGTCTTCAACTGTTATCTGGAAGCCTGTCGCGAGGATTCACGCCATGCCTGTCCCATCTACGAGGTCGACCGCGACGCACCCGAAGCTTACGATGCCCTGTACAACAAAGGTGCCTTGCTTCTGTATGACTTGGAACAAAAAGTAGGCGAACAGCATTTCTTCGAATTTATGCAGGGAGTTGCCGAACGTGAAATAAACTCTACCGCACTACTTTTAGATTATGCAGAAGAGAAGTTTGGGAAAGAGATTAGGGAATGGATTGAGGATAGGATTAAATCGTAGGAATAAAGTGAAACAGCCTAATCTTTTAGGTTCATCCGATATTTGGAGTGGCACAATCTGGAGTTTAAGCTCCCACAGAACTCACCGAAAACACAGAAGCCTACGGGCTTAAGCTTTTGGAATTCACAGAGCGTATAGACGCTGCGCGTCATACGACAGAATCCACAGAATTGACAGCTTGTGTAGCGTCGCCGAAGGCGGCGTGTAACACGTAACTATGTACAACGACAAGACTCTCTTATCAACAAAACAACATGATGTCACGCCTAAAAACAACAACGGCGCAACTCTCAACAAGCTGCGCCGTATTGCTATGTTTAACTTAAAAAACTTTCTGTATTAAATGAAAATCCTCACGGACTCTCATTAGTACCTGTTAAACAATCGTTCAATTTACCTTAAACCTAATAACTAAAAACCTAAATCTATTACTACTAACCTAAACAATCTATTAACCTTTTGACGATGCAAAGGTACAAAGAATTTCTGTGTGCGCAAACATTTCGGCATTTATTTAGCTTCTTTTAGCGGTTTTATTGATATAAAGCAAGGTTATGTGTGCGTACACAACAGATATTAACAGATAGTCACAATCGTTTAACACTAAGGCGTTGCACACTATTGTATTATGTAACAAAGATTACATGAAGAAGATGCATGAAAATGCAGTTTACAGGTGCATCACTCAAAAAATATGGTCAATAGTATTTATCGCCACCTATTTCTTGTATATCCCAATTTAATTAAATAAATTTGCACAGACATCAATTTAACAACCTCATCAAACAAATACAATATGCGCAGACATCTAAACCTTATTATATTTGCAACTCTTATAGTATCGCTGGCAGCATGCAACAGCAAGCCTACGGTTACACAGGAACAATCCAAAGCAGAAAGTTTGCTGAATGCGGCAAGTGAACTTACAGCTATGTCACGACCCGACTCTGCCTTGACCTTGCTCGACTCTGTGCTTAACCTCAACGGCATTGACGATACTGTGCACGCAATGGCTGTAGGCGAGAAGGCTAACAACATGCTTATTCTTGGACGTATGGCAGATGCCTTGCCTCTTTGCAGACAGGCTATTAGCGAGGGAGAACGTATTGGAAACGACGAGGTACTGATTAACCAATACTCTACATGTGGCATAGTATACCGACGATTGGGACTTGCCGATTCGGCTATGTGGGCTTACCAACACGGCATTGAGGTGTCGAAACGCGTGGGACTGAAAGATTATGTGGCAAACCTATATAATAATATTGCTGTGATGTTCGTAGAGACCGACCGCCTAAAAGAAGGTATCAGCTATGCCGAAGAGGCTACACGATGGGCTACAGAGGCAAAGGATACGGTAGAGCTGTTCTCTGCATTGGCAACAAAAGCCTCGGCTCTTCTTAAGCAAAACGATTATAAGGGAGCTCGACAGACTATTGCGCCCCACTTTGATGAGATATTGGGCACAGGCTCTACCCCACTGGCATTGAAGACAGCATCGCCTATGTTGCAATCGTGTGTAAAGTTGGGACTGATAGACGAGGCTGATAGTTATCTACGTAAGCTGCAACCTGTTATGCAAAAGGTTGAACCTGCAAGCAACGGGTCTTTGGGTATACTCGAGATTGAGGCTGCCCTTATGCACGCACAACATAATTACAATGGCGAACTGGCTTTATGGAATCGCATTGAGACGCTGTGCAAAACTAATCAGGGAGTTCCGCAACAGCGCATAATGTGGTCGAAGGCTGAGTGTATGCGACTAACTGGCAACACCAACGAAGCTCTGAGATACATGAGAGAGGCTTACAACATTGCCGACTCAACCAAGAATAGCGACGTGAACAGACAATTGTCTGAGTTTAGCGTGCGCTACAACACCCAGCAAAAGGAACTGCAGATTGTGAAACTGAACCAAGAGAAAGCCACCGAGCGTGCAAGACTTATGACCGTTGTGCTTGTTCTTGCTGTAACATCTATGCTTCTTGCCTTCGGCATTGTACTGATATTGTACAAGCGACGCATAGCAAACCAACGCTACGAACTTAATCTGCGACGCAAATACATAGAGGGATTAGAGAGCGAGAGAGCACGACTGGCACGTGAACTGCACGATGGTGTATGCAACGACTTGCTGGGATTACAGATACTTATGACTACAAGTGACAAGGAACAAACAATACCTATATTGAAGGATATTATGATTGGAGTTAGACAAATATCTCACGACCTTATGCCTCCACGCTTTGCTCATGCCGACATTGCCAAGGTGGCAGCCGACTATGTGACACATTATCCTCTTGCCAATTGCAAAATCAACTTCCAAGCAACCGATACAGACCGCTGGCAACATATCGACCAGGCTAAAGCTTTCGAAATCTACCGCATAGTGCAAGAACTTATGGGCAACATTGCCAAGCACGCCAATGCACATATTATTAATGTGTATATGACATACGAGAAATGGGGACAGATTGTGCTTGAGGTAGAAAACGATGGTGCCCAACCTCAACTAAAGGATTCGACCAACGGTATTGGGTTATACACTACTACAGACCGTGTGCTCGGAATGAATGGAGAGATTAAACGCTCGGAGACTAACGGTATGTACAAGGTAGAAATAAAACTTAACTCGTAAACAAATGAACAAGATTATAGAACACGCGGCAAACATACTTGTTGTAGACGACCATCCCATTGTGCGAAAAGGCATTGCCGCACTACTCTGCCATACTGCATCTTATATCACCGAGGCTTCGTGCGCTGCCGAAGCCGCAGACATATCAAGAACACATAATATCGACATTGCTGTAATTGACATTGACTTGCCCGACGCTAATGGCTTGGAGCTTATAACACGCCTGCGTTCCACCAAGCCACAAATGCGCTTCGTGGTGTACACAATGCACGAGGAACCATGGATTATAGGCGAACTACAGGATGCCAATGTGCAGGCTATTGTGCTTAAAGGCGACGATCCGTATGAACTGCAAATGGCGGTGGAGTCGGTAAAGATTGGCATTGAATACTATTCTTCAAGATTTAAGAAGTGCGCCGCAAATGCATCAGGATACCTTACCGAACGCGAGATGGAAGTATTGCAGATGATGTGCGACGGCTTGTCGAGCAAGCAGATTGCAGAAGGGATGTGTGTAAGCGAGAACACCATAGAATATCATCGCAAACAAATACTAAGACGCATCGGTGCAAAGAATAATGTGCAGGCCGTAAGCATTGCATTGAAAGAAGGATTGCTACCTATGAGAAAACATTAAAAAAAAATTGTCTTTTTTGCCTTAATACACTACGGATATCCATAGGAACAACCTACGGAAAATAATAGTTTTTAATGACTTTACATCTGATTACAACACAAATATTCGTGTACTTGCTTTTTTGTTTCTAATTTTGTATAGTCTTAGAAGAAAAAAGAACCAATATTTATGACAGATATAAAGGCCATTATAACAAAACGCGAAATGGAGATTCTTAACCTCCTATCACGCGGTATGAGCAGCAACGAGATTGCTGCCAAGCTCTTTATATCGCATCATACCGTGGACTTTCATCGCCGTCAACTTATGCAGAAGACTGGCTCTAAAAACATTGCCGACCTAATTGGCAATGCTTTTAGATTGGGCATTTTGTCTAAATAACAACTAACCCAAAACTATTATATATATGAAACACATTTCCCCTATTTTGGCAAGCATTGCCTTGCTTGCAAGTTTGGGCGCAGTGGCTCAAAACACTCCACGTATGCCTATGCCCGTACCTGGCATTAATGTACAACAGTTATATATGGCGCATCAGAAAAAAGCCAATGATATGGCTAAGAAGAGCGACCGTATATACATTCCTACAACTCCTGGCGTAAGAGTGATGTCGCAGGCTGAGACTGCACGTGCAGAAGCAAAAACTAAGGAGACTGTAAAGAAGACTCTGATAACAAAGATGGAGATGACCTCCGACAATGGCAGAAGAGAATACTGCAACGTGACATACAACGAATACGGACACTTCAAGACTCTCGACTACGGAACATACAAGATGCTGTACGACTACGAATATGGCTATGGCAACCATTGGACAAAGAAGACTGTAACAAGGGTGGATGGCAACTATTCTATAGTGGAGAGCAAGGAAGAACGTACGCTCGACAATCAAGGACGAGTTATATCTATTAAGCGCTACGAACAAGCAGACGAGAAGATGGTTCTTGCAAGCGAGGAAGCATACGAGTATACACACAATGCTGACGGTATGCTTGTAAAGCAGATGGTGTATAACATATATGATGGCTCTGTTAATTCTGGTTTGATTCGCCAATGGTTTGCTCCTACAAAGAGCTATGTGGAGGCTGAGTGGCACAATTACAGCGAGAAATTAGAGCTTAGCATTGGGGCCGACTATTATGAGGTTAAGTGTTACGAAGTAACTTATCCCGACTACGATAATTATGTACTTACAAGAACTGAACGCCACTACTACACTGCAGACGGCAAAGAGTGCGGCAACGAACTGACTAGGTATAATAACGGAAAGATTGAAAGTAAAGAGGGTTCGAAGACTGAATATCAGTACAACACTCCCGAAAAGGGCTACACCACAACTATAACCAACCGTATCGACGAGAACGGAATGTGGACTAAAGCCAAGAAGACCATAGCTACCGACAACTATGAAGACCCTCTTATTCCTTTCAGCGGATCGCGTTCGGAAAAAGAATATTTGTACAACAGCAACGATGACTCATGGGAGCTACTACGTTCGTGCACCAAGGAGTGGACGGAGCAAGGCTATCTCAAGCAAGTGGAAGTAGACAATGAGTATGAGGACGAATCGGGTACATATTATTATATGTATGATGACAAGGGCAAGGAGATTGGCTGTGTATATCCATTCGGCAATGGCGACTATGTGTTAGAAGTAGAAGAAGACACTGAAGAAAGCAAAGACATATACACCTGCTTCTACACCTTCTACGACAAGAAGGGCAACATCACACGACAGATTAAATACGTAGAGAATCAGAGCCACAAAGACGAGTATACCAATACAGAAGCTAAAGGAACCTTCTATGAACTGAAGAACGGCACATGGCAGATTCTATCTGGCAAGATTTCTATCGGTGATGGCGACAACCATCTGGAAGCCACACTCAACGAAAAGGGTTGGGTTACGGAGTCGATAGAATACGAAAACGGAACTATCAATAATCGTTCTGTATACGAATATTCACCATCGGGATATACCGAGACCTCATACCGTATTCTTGGCGGCCAACTGAACAAGAGCAGCCTTACCTCTTTGTCGAAGGACGCTAAGGGTACATACACCTATGTGCATTATATATACGATGCAATGGGCAATGTTACCTGGGCACGAAAGCATGTCACTTATGCCAATGGTATAAAAGAGATATATTATTGGGATGATGACAGACGCGACTTTGGCAATGCTTATGCCTCTGCCACAGATCTCGTAAGCACTGACGACAATGGTGTAAAAACTACCATATACCGCAAATTAGACCCTGACACCAACACCGTAGTTGAGACTGGAAAACGGGAGGAATACAGTAAAGACAATCTCCACTGGTACGCAAGTTACAGAAAAGAAGACGGCAAATGGGTGGGCGAATACAAAGAAGAAAGCATAACATCCGACAAAATATCTTTCAAGGTGAACCCTTTACAGCAGCCGCTTAAGGTAAACGATGAGTACTTCAGCTACACAGATATGGATAATGTATACCCGCTCGAGACTGAGGTTAATCTCCAAATTGTCTATTATTGGAATAACGGTGAATGGAAGATTAGAACAAAGTCGGGTTATGAATACTCAGTAGACGGCGACAAGTATACAGAGAAACAAATCGATATACGTAGCGAAGAAAACGGTTACTATTCGGAGAGAACGATAGTAAGTGAGACTACACGCGACGCCAACTACAACATTGTGGAAAGTAATACCATCCAAACCGAAATAACAAAGGAGCCTCAATATGATGAAGCTACTGAAGGTATGGTGGTTAAGACATCCAAGCACAATGTGCACGAAGCTCCCACATACTACACATACGATAGCGAGCAGCGTCTAACGAAAGAGGTGTTTGAGAACTATAACACCGACTACTTGGCAAATAATCCTCAACGCCATTTTACTGGACGCGAGACAACGGTATACTATTATGCCGAGATGGACGTAATTAATGCTATCGACAATGTAAATGCCAATAATGCACAACCTGTGTTTGCTGTCAACGGACGCAACATCTGTCTTGTTAATGCATCGTCTACCGCAATGAGTCTGTACACTATTGACGGACAAATTGTGACTACATCAAACGATGGACAACTTACTGTACCTAACAATGGCATGTATATTGTTAAGGCAGGAAACTTAAAGGCCAAGGTTGTTGTGAAATAATAACTGTTCATCCGAATCGAGTAGGAGGAAAACGAAGCAGTTTTCTTCCTACTTTCGTTTTCCGACCTCTCACACCACCGTACGTGCGGTTCCGCATACGGCGGTTCCTATTTTGGATACCATTCGAGATACGCCTCCATTAAAGTAGCATACCCTGCGGAGCGTAGTTTATTGTTATCTATCGCCCTTTTTAGAACAGGGCTGTCAGCTATTCGCCAATAGCCCTTGCGAGTGTTACCCCATTCGTATGCTTGGTATTTATTGATACCGCATCTAATGAGGTTTGCCACTTTTGTCTTGACTTTCTTCCAAGCTTTCCATATACACATGCGTATTCTACGTCTTAACCATTCGTCTGTTACAAGCAAGAGACGCTTCATATTGGCAAAGTGATAATAGCCGACCCAACCTCGTATGTATTCTTTCAGCTTCTGCTTTCTCTTGGCATATCCCCATCCATTGCTGCGGTTTGTCAGTTCTTTCAACCTTGACTTCATCTTGGCTTTGGACTTTGGGTGCACCGTGAGTTGGCATTCGCCTTTCATCACATAAAAGGAGTAGCCGAGGTATTTCACTCCGCGCACATACGACACTACGGTCTTTTCCTTGTTGACTTTGAGATATAGAGTATTCTCTATAAATCGGGTTATAGACTCCTTCACTCGCATTGCAGCCCTTTTGGACTTGCAGAATATCATCGAGTCATCGGCATAGCGCACAAAGGGGAGTTCTCTGCGTTCAAGTTCCTTGTCCAATTCGTTGAGCATTATGTTACTCAACAATGGACTTAGCGGACCGCCTTGGGGAGTTCCTTCCTCGCTCGCTTCAAACAAACCTTTGTTCATTACACCACTTCGGAGATATTTGTGTATAAGACTGACCACTCTGCCGTCTTTTATCGTACGGCTGAGGATTTCTATGAGTTTGCTATGGCTCACCGTGTCGAAGAAGCGTTCAAGGTCAAGGTCGACTACATATATGTAGCCTTCGTTGACTATCCTTCGCGCTCCTCGTAGTGCGTCATGGCATCCTCTTCTCGGACGGAAGCCGTAGCTCGTCTTGGAGAATTGGTTCTCATAGATGGGAGTCAATACTTGGTTGATGGCTTGTTGCACCAGACGGTCTACTACTGTAGGTATTCCCAACAGGCGCATCTTGCCATTGTCCTTGGGTATTTCTACCCTTTTTACTGGGTTCGGACGGTAAGAACCGTCCATCAAGGAACGGGTGAGTTCATCCTTATTGGTCAGGAGCCATGGGAACAATTGCTCGCACGACATCTTGTCGATACCACCACAGCCCTTGTTTCTCATAACTGCTTTGTATGCTCGATTGAGATTTGTGGGACTAAGAATTTGCTCGAAAAGGTGTTCCTTGTCGAATGGTACTTCCACGATGTTGTCTTCACACATCCACATGAAGGTCTGCACTCCCCCATACCATTCGGTTTCCGACCTATTTCTTTGGGGGCAGCCATTAACTTGGGATAATGTTTTCTGCATTCTTTCCTTCATAAGGTATGTTTCAATTACTATCGTTTAATTGTTAGGTTCAGCCCTTCGTGCAACGTTATCGATTGTTGCACTACTATGACGTCTGCTGACTTCTCACGGCAAGCTTTACTCCACTTCTTTCGTAAAAACAACTATTTGAAGCGTCCGTGAGACCTCCTCGGATAAGGGCGTTGTCTTTCCATCTTATACCTACTTCATTTACACCGACCGTTCCGAATAGCTATTGGGCTTTGGTTTGAATAGCAACCTCACCCACGGTCACATGCCTTATATGAAGTTTCTGTCCGTTAGGTCAGATGTTTGTCTTGGGCTTCCTTCAGATTTCATCTCGCGATGAACACCCTTGCCTTTGACTATGCAATTCCCGCTATTAGGGCTTGCTCGGGACTTTCACCCGTTAGACAATGCTCATGCCGAGCGTACTATTTATAATGTCCCCCTTGCTCAGCTTTGCCGAGTGAGGAGGACATTCTTATTTTCTAGTAAAACCTACCACCCCCTACCCTATTATCTACGGTTCTCTTACCTTAAATAATATGTATATACTGAAAAATTGTCATAACCTTATGCCAATTTGTGCATCCATGCAGAACATTTGTCTGACGTATAATCTATACTTTAAGTTTTTGGCACGCTTTTAGCTATATCGTTTGCGAAAGACGTTCGGTTATAATATCGTTCGCAAACAATATATAGAATAATAAAAACTTAAAAACATAAGAATTATGAACATTAAACCATTAGCAGACAGAGTGCTTGTACTTCCTGCACAGGCAGAAGAGAAAGTTGGCGGAATCATCATTCCTGATACAGCAAAAGAGAAACCACAGCACGGTACTATCGTTGCCGCCGGCAATGGCACTAAGGATGAAGAAATGATTCTTAAAGAGGGCGACGAGGTTCTCTACGGCAAATATTCAGGCACAGAGCTTGAGGTTGAGGGAACAAAATACCTCATCATGCGTCAAAGCGACGTTCTCGCTGTAGTTAAGAAATAATAATTCAAAACTCAAAATTCAAAACTCATAAAAATTATGGCTAAAGAAATTAAATACAATATAGATGCACGCGATCTGTTGAAGAACGGTGTCGACAAATTGGCTAACGCTGTTAAGGTGACACTTGGTCCTAAGGGCCGCAACGTTGTTATCGAGAAGAAGTTTGGTGCTCCTCAGATTACTAAGGACGGTGTAACCGTTGCTAAGGAAGTGGAGCTCGAGGACAAGTTCGAGAATACAGGTGCTCAGCTTGTTAAGAGCGTTGCAAGCAAGACTGGTGATGACGCTGGTGATGGTACAACTACCGCTACCATCCTTACTCAGGCTATCGTTACAGAAGGCTTGAAGAACGTTACTGCAGGTGCCAATCCTATGGACCTTAAGCGTGGTATCGACAAGGCTGTTGCAGCTGTTGTTGCTCACATTAAGAAAACAGCCCAGGAGGTTGACGACAACTACGACAAGATTGAGCAGGTAGCTACTGTTTCTGCCAACAACGATCCTGAGATTGGTAAGCTCTTGGCAGACGCTATGCGCAAGGTATCTAAGGATGGTGTTATCACTATCGAGGAGAGCAAGAGCCGTGACACAAGCATCGGTGTTACAGAGGGTATGCAGTTCGACCGTGGCTACTTGAGTGGCTACTTCGTTACAGATGCCGACAAGATGGAGTGCGTTATGGACAACCCATACATCCTTATCTACGACAAGAAGATAAGCAACCTCAAGGACCTTCTGCCTATCCTGCAGCCTGCTGCTGAGAGCGGACGTCCAATGTTGATTATTGCTGAGGATGTAGACTCTGAGGCTCTTACCACATTGGTAGTAAACCGTCTGCGTGGTGGCTTGAAGATTTGCGCAGTTAAGGCTCCTGCCTTTGGCGATCGTCGTAAGGCAATGCTTGAGGATATCGCTACACTTACTGGTGGTGTTGTTATCAGCGAGGAGAAGGGTCTGTCTTTGGACAAGGCTACACTCGACCTCTGCGGTACTTGCGAGAAGGCTACTGTATCTAAGGATAATACTACTATCGTTGGTGGTGCCGGTCAAAAGGAACTTATTGCCGATCGTGTTGCTCAGATCAAGAATGAGATTGCAAATGCAAAAAGCGATTACGACAAGGAGAAGCTTCAGGAACGTCTTGCCAAACTCGCAGGTGGCGTAGCAGTTCTCTACGTTGGTGCTAACAGCGAGGTTGAGATGAAAGAGAAGAAGGATCGTGTTGACGATGCACTCTGCGCTACTCGTGCAGCTATGGAGGAAGGTGTTGTTGTAGGTGGTGGTACTACTTACATCCGTGCCCAGAAGACTCTTGAGAACCTCAAAGGCGATAATGCAGACGAGCAGACTGGTATCAACATCGTACGTCGTGCCATAGAGGAACCACTTCGTCAGATTGTTAAGAACGCTGGTGGCGAAGGTGCTGTAGTTGTTCAGAAGGTTCGCGAGGGCGAAGGTGACTTTGGCTACAACGCTCGCAAGGATGTTTATGAAGATTTGCGTGCAGCTGGCGTTATCGATCCAGCTAAGGTAGAGCGTGTTGCTCTTGAGAATGCTGCTTCTATAGCAGGTATGTTCCTCACTACCGAATGCCTTATCTGTGACAAGCCTGAGGATAAAGCTCCGGCTATGCCTATGGGACAAGGTGGCATGGGTGGCATGATGTAAACCCATACCAATAGGCTTTTAAAAGCCCATAGATGATATATTAACATAAAACCTAAAGGCGGTTTGCAAGTGTTAGAAGCACTTACAAACCGCCTTTTTTATTGTCTTGACATTCTTGCAAGACAACATATCGCTTTTTTATTAACTGTATTGTCGCGTTGTCTTTATAGCAGCATCAATCCAGCAAACGCTGCCCAGCATATCATACGTATTGGACTGATGCGCATAAATGCTATGCCTATGAAGCTGGCAATGAGTATAAACATATTTACACAAAAGTACCATGGATTGACGTCTAAAGACGAGAAGTTTTCTTTGTTGAATAATCCAAAGGATACTGCTGCAAGCATTAATCCTACTACTGCAGGACGCAGCCCACTCATAATGCTTAGCATGACGGGCGACTTTACATAACGCATTAGTAGACGGCAAAAGACTGTGGCGATTATAAACGAAGGCAACAATAGCGCTATTAATGCTGTAATGCTGCCAAGCACAGCCATACCGGCACCCATACCGGCATTGTGCACCACAGTATAGCCACAATAGGTAGCGGCATTTATGCATGTAGAACCAGGTGTTAACTGTCCTAACGACATTAGATTGAGAAACTCTGCCGACGACATCAGTGTCTGACGGTATACTATCTCGTCTTGCATAAGAGCAAACATACTGTATGCTCCGCCGAAACTAAAGAGTCCTATCTTGAAGAACGTATAAAAGAGTTGTAGAAAAAGCATATTAAGTTTTGAGTTTTGAATGTTGAGTTTTGAGTTGTTGCGCTTTGCGCAATGTTGAGTTTTGAATGTTAAGTTTTAAGTTGTCGGATTATAGTCTTCGGATTATTAAGTCCTAAATGAACAATTCGTTATCGGCTGCAAGCCGACAATTCAAAACTCAAAACTCAAAATTCAAAATTCCTATTCCGTTGGTTTAACAAGCAACCCATACAAGTAACCACCCATACCGGCAGCCACAAGCACATATATGGGGTTTACACCTATTATATATATAAGTAAGGCACTGGCTATAGGAATCCAGAAGTTGGTCCAACCTATACGAGCCGCATCGGCCAGTCGAAACACGGGGATAGCCACTATAGCTACGATGGCAGGACGTATGCCATTGAATACAGATGCCACTACAGCGTAGTCCTTAAGCTTGTTGTAGAGCAATGTCACGAGCAGTATGATGAGCAGCGAAGGCAGAACAACGCCAAGTGTAGAACATACGGCTCCTGACAGTTTCTTCAACTTATAGCCAACGAAGACGCTAAGGTTTATAGCCTGTACTCCTGGTGCTGTCTGTGCCATTACAAGTAGGTCGGCAAACTCCTCTTGTGTCAACCATTTGCGACGGTCAACCAATATGTTTTTTATGGTATGTGTCATTACATTGCCATCACCGAAGTTGGTAAGTCCAATCTTGAAGAAAGTGCGGAATAAATCAAAATTCATATAAAACCAATTCCATATATATAATAAGTCCCACTCCCAACAAGCAGTATATGCATACCGCTCCCTCCCTTCAGAGGGAGGGTTGGGAGTGGGATCTTATTATTATCTATTACTTATTATTCTCAATCCACTTACGTGCATTTACGAAAGCCTCTATCCAAGGAGTTACGTCATCCTGACGATGCTCTGCAGGATACCAAGCATTCTGCCATGGGAAGATGGCACGCTCCAAGTGAGGCATCATAGCCAAATGGCGACCATCTGCCGAGCAGATACCAGCTACATTGTAGTCTGAACCATTCGGGTTGCCAGGATATTCTGCATAGTTGTAGCGAGCCACAACATTATACTTGTCCTCTGACTCAGGCAATGAGAACTTGCCCTCGCCATGAGCTACCCAGATGCCAAGTTTGTCGCCGCTGAGTGAAGAGAACATCACACTGTTGTTTTGCGGAATCTCCAAGCCAAGGAATGTGCTCTCAAACTTGTGCGAGTTGTTGTGCAACATGCGTGTGCGTTTCTCGTGCTCAGGATTGATAAGGTTGAGCTCAACCATAAGCTGGCAACCGTTGCAGATACCGAGTGATAGAGTATCCTTGCGAGCATAGAACTTGTCGAGAGCCTCCTTAGCCTTCGGGTTGAAGAGGAATGCGCCAGCCCAACCCTTAGCCGAACCAAGAACGTCGGAGTTAGAGAATCCACCACAGAACACAATCATGTTGACATCCTCAAGAGTCTCGCGACCAGTGATAAGGTCGGTCATCATAACGTCCTTAACATCGAAGCCAGCAAGATAGAGTGAGTAAGCCATCTCGCGCTCACCATTTGTACCCTTTTCACGGATGATGGCAGACTTGATGCCTGATGCTGTGCGGCGATCGGCAGATATGCCGTAGCTCTCAAGAGAGCCCTTGAATGAGTCGTGGAACTTCATCTCCAATGGTTGTTTCTTGTAATTGTCGCGACGCTTAGCAGCACATCCGTTGAAGCTCTGGTCACGGTCGAGCAAGTAAGAAGTCTTATACCATGTATCGCGCAAAGCGTCGATATCGAAGGTATGAGTATACTCGTCCTTCTTGATAACGATGGTGCGCTCTGACGGAGTTGGATAACCAATCTTTGCGTAGCCTATACCGTTATCCTCCATATACTCCTTGAACTCATCCTTGTACTTATCCGAAACCTGAATAACAACACCTGGATTCTCAGCAAGCAACATCTTTATGATGTCGTTGCCTGCAAGATTATGGAGGTTGATGCTCATACCGCCTTCCTTGTTGGCGAAGCACATTTCAAGCAATGTAGTAATAAGACCACCTGCCGAGATGTCATGTCCTGCCATAATCCATCCCTTCTCTATCATGTCCTGAACTGCATTGAAACAGTCGGCAAAATATTCTGGGTTCTTTACGGTAGGAACATCATCGCCCACGAAGCCAAGGCTCTGTGCGAAAGCGCTACCACCAAGACGCTGCTCGTCGAATGAGAAATCGATATGATAGAGTGAAGAGTTCTTGTCGTTCACGAGAACTGGCGAAACAACCTTACGGATGTCTGAAACCTCGCCACCTGCGCTTACGATAACGGTTCCCGGAGATATAATCTTCTCGCCGTTAGGATACTGCTGGCTCAACGACAGAGAGTCCTTACCGGTAGGAACATTTACCTTCAATGCCAAACAGAACTCGCTTAATGCCTTAACAGCACTATATAGACGAGCATCCTCGCCCTTCTGCGAGCGGCAAGGCCACATCCAGTTGGCCGAGAGCGAAAGGCTGTTCATGCCATCAGCCAAAGGAGCCCAAACGATGTTAGTAAGGGCCTCGGCTACAGATAATACAGATCCAGCCTCGGGTGAAGCCAAACCTGCCTGAGGAGCATGTCCAAGAGCAGTAGCGATACCCTTCTTGCCACGGTAGTCCAGGGCTACAACACCACAGTCGGAAAGTGGCAACTGTATCTCGCCTTGGCACTGCTGGCGTGCAATTTTACCAGTTACCGAGCGGTCAACCTTATTTGTCAACCAATCCTTACATGCCACTGCCTCAAGCTGCAATACACGACTTACATATTTGTCAAGAACGTCGTCCTTGCCATTCTCCGAAGTTTCCTCATGAGTATATTCAGCATCCTTGTAGTGACGCTCTACGGTCTCGTCGCGCATAATGGTCTTTGGTGAGTGACCGAACATCTGAGCAACGTCGAGGTCGAAAGGCTTAACTCCGTCGCCCTGCTTGAATGAGAAGTGGGCGTCGCCAGTTGTCTCGCCTACTACATACAGCGGAGCACGCTCGCGCTCTGCTATGCGGCGCACGTGGTCGATATGTTTCTCGTCGATGAGCAAGCCCATACGCTCCTGGCTCTCGTTGGCAATGATTTCCTTTGACGAAAGTGTCTTGTCGCCGATAGGCAACTTTGTCATATCTATCTCGCCACCACACTCCTCAACAAGCTCCGAGAGACAGTTGAGGTGACCTGCTGATCCATGGTCATGGATACTAACTACAGGGTTGACATCTTCCTCGCAAAGTGCGCGAACCAAGTTATATGCACGCTTCTGCATCTCTGGGTTGGCACGCTGAACAGCATTAAGCTCGATACCGTTTGAATAGCGACCAGTGTCTACTGATGATACAGAGCCACCGCCAAGACCGATACGATAGTTGTCGCCACCTACTACAACAACCTTGTTGCCCTTCTGTGGTTCCTTCTTGAGGCAGTCGCGCTTGGTGCCGTAGCCTACGCCACCTGCAAGCATGATAACCTTGTCATATGCATATTTCTCCTCGCCTTCCTGATGCTCGAATGTAAGTACCGAACCGGTGATAAGTGGCTGACCAAACTTGTTACCGAAGTCTGATGCACCATTAGAAGCCTTAATAAGAATCTGCTCAGGTGTCTGATACAACCATTTGCGCACGGGCATGATGTCCTCCCAATCGCGTGTCAGGTTGTCGTCGTCCTTTAGACGTGGATAAGCTGTCATGTATACAGCTGTACCTGCAATAGGCCATGAGCCTACACCACCACCCATACGGTCGCGAATCTCACCACCTGTACCGGTAGCTGCACCGTTGAAAGGCTCTACAGTAGTTGGGAAGTTGTGGGTCTCTGCCTTAAGAGAGATTACGCTCTCTATGTCCTTCACCTGGAAATAATCAGATGTTGACTGGTCCTTTGGTGCAAACTGCTCCACAACAGGACCCTGGGCAAAAGCCACATTATCCTTATAAGCAGAGAGAATCTTATTTGGGTTCTCCTTTGTGGTCTGCTTAATCATAGCAAACAGCGACGACTCCATCTCTTTGCCGTCGATGATGAATGTGCCGCCAAATATCTTATGGCGACAGTGCTCTGAGTTGATCTGTGCGAAACCGAAGATTTCTGAGTCGGTCAATGGACGACCAAGTTCCTTCTCTATCTTGTGGAGATACTCAATCTCCTCTGACGATAGAGCCAAACCTTCCTGCTCGTTGTACTCCTCGATGTTCTCTACACGCTTGATGGGTTCAGGTTGATGATTGACTGTGAAAACAGTCTGATCCAAACCTTCATACATGCGTTGAAGCATCGGGTCGTGGTCGGCATCCTTCGAGCTTACTGGGAAGTACTCCTCAATACGCGAAATGCCGTGGAGGCTCATATTCTGAGTTATCTCTACGGCATTCGTACTCCATGGAGTAATCATTTCGCGGCGTGGACCCACAAAGAATCCTTCGACAGTCTCACCCTCTATGAGAGTGGCACCGCCGTAAAGCCAACACAGTTCATTGATCTCGTCTTGAGAGAGCTTGTGATCCACTTCTGTGGCAATCACGCTCTTGCTTGGAGTCATGAAAAATAAAATCATACTGCTTGTATAGTGTTTTGGAAATTAAATTCTGATTTGTCTGCAAAGTTACTACTTTTTTTATATATAAGTACGCTTTTGCGGCAAAAGGATTAAATAATTTAGGGTTGAGCCTATTGCCATTATGCTTTAGGCAATGGCTCAAGTCCCATTTCTTTGGCTTTGGCTGTAAGCAACTCCATCAGCGGCTCGTGTTCGTTGGCCACTCTATTGTCCAGTACAGCGTCCTTAAGATATTGTTTTAGCTGTCCAACCTCCCTACAAGGCTTCAGTCCAAACAGTTCCATTATCTCGTTGCCGTCTACTACGGGTTGCAGCAGACGTTTATAGTCGCGCTCCTTAAGGTCGGCAAGTTTCTCGCGCACCATGCGGAAGTTTTCTCTGAATTGCTTCTTCCTCACCTCGTTCTTCGATGTGATATCGGCCTCGCACAGAGTCATCAAGTCGTCGATATCATCGCCAGCATCGTTCATCAGTCGTCTTACAGCCGAGTCGGTCACCTCCTCGTCGGCTATTACTATTGGGCGCATGTGCAGGTCCACAAGTTTCTCCACATATTTCATCTTGGCATCCATAGGCAACTTCATGCGTCGGAATATCGACGGAATCATCTTTGCGCCAAGATAGTTGTGGTTATGGAATGTCCAACCAGCAGCCGGTTCCCATCGTTTCGACTTAGGCTTGCCTATATCGTGGAACAAAGCCGCCCAGCGCAACCATAGGTTGTCGCTGTTCTTTGCCACATTGTCCACCACCTCCAGCGTATGGTAGAAGTTGTTCTTATGTGCTCTTCCGTTGCGTGTCTCCACCACATCAAGGGCTGCAAGCTCAGGAATAATAAGTTGCAACAGTCCGCATCGCTGCAATTCCACAAATCCTCTACTGGGCTGAGGTGTCTTCATTATCTTGTTCAGCTCATCGGCTATGCGCTCGCCACTTACAATCTTTATGCGCTCGGCATTACGTCCAAGGGCGTCGAATGTTTCCTCGTCGATAAAGAAGCGCAGCTGTGCCGAGAACCTTACACATCTCATCATGCGCAATGGGTCGTCAGAGAATGTAATGTCTGGGTCGAGTGGTGTGCGTATAATACCGTCTTCAAGGTCGTAGATACCGTCAAAAGGGTCTACCAATTCGCCAAAACGGTCCTTGTTCAAACATACAGCCATGGCGTTTATAGTAAAGTCTCTACGGTTCTGATCGTCTTCCAGTGTGCCATCCTCAACAACTGGCTTGCGCGAGTTGCGGTCGTAACTCTCGCGACGTGCCCCTACAAATTCCACTTCCGTGTCATAATACTTCACCTGGGCTGTGCCGAAGTTGCGGTATACAGCCAAATGTGCACGCGGCTTGCCATTCTTTGGATTTACACCAAGTTTCTTTTGCAGAGCCTTTGCCACATCAATGCCGCTGCCTACCACCACAACATCTATGTCGTTGGTGGGTCGTTCCAGGAATATATCGCGTACGTATCCGCCTACAAGATAACACTCTACATGCATCTCGTCGGCCACTTCGCCTATCTTATGAAAAATCTTCTTGTCGAGTATCTGTGCCAGTTCGGCATCACTATATAACTTCATGTCTTTATATTGCAATACTATAATCGAGCACAAAGGTACAAAAAAATACTGAATTTTTAGTGCAAAACCATAGCATCTATATCAACTAATAGTATCATTTATATCAACAATCGCCATCGTTTATATCAACAATCGCCATCGTTTATATCAACAACCGCCATCGTTTATATCAACAGCCGCTATCATTCTATCCTTTTTTCCAGGTCTGCCACAATTCTCTTATACTGTTCCGAAGCCGTAAACCCAATATTGCGTCTCATCATAAGCTGCACATCCGCAACGCTCGACGAGTAGCACGACATCTCGTTGTTGTACTGTGTGGAGTGAACACTCTGGCGCGAGATTTCGCGCTCACGTTCACGCATAAGCTGGTTGCACACCTTCTTTAACAGCGGCAAAACAATCTTGTCGAACAGGAAATGACCCTGAATATACATGTATGTCTGCGCCGGAACCACCCCCAGCTGCTTCAGCTCTTCCTTTATCTTGAGATAACTCTCCTTGGCATCCGGATGCTGACGCTGCAAGATGTTGATGCGATGGCCTACTCTACGGCGCAATGTGGCAAGCTGTTCGGCTGCCGTATCGGGCGATATATTGCCCATCTCTATGGCACGAAGAAAGTCGGTTATCGAAAACTTCTGCGTAGACGATGTGCGATACGACCATATATTCCATACAAACAGCGGGAATATAGCTGTAGAGAACTCGCTCAGAAATGTCTCGAAGTTGAATTTTGAGCTGTCGTTCAGCGTTACAGCCACACATATATCATGCAACGATGGGGCATAACATTGCATATTCTCTATGGCATAGGCATAAGTATGGAATATGTATGGACTCTCCAATATGGTTTTCGATGTAGGTGTAGCGCCCTGTTGCAGATAGTCGTAGTCGGCATCCACACACGCTATCATATCCTTGCCAATGGCGCCACCCGATATCAGACTCATTATAGCCGCCTTCTTGCCGCGTTCAAGATGCTCCAACCTTGATGGCAACATCACCTCAAAGTAGCGCTCATCATTCTCAAAACGGTTCAATATTGCACGCCAAAAGAACACGTCATCATAGCTCTCTACATATGCCACGATGCGTCGGCGCGCCTTCTGCGAGTTAAGGCGGTTGGCGGCTTCTATATATTGCGACGTTATGCTGTCGCGGAGTCGTTTAGCCATAATCCTTAGATTTGGTCAGTAATATCGCTCACTTCTGTCACTCTATCGGCCCATCCGTTCATTATCACGGCTGGCGAGTGTGTGGTCAATATTATCTGCACGTTGGGGTTAAGTGTCAGAATAAGGTCTATCAGCCTCTGCTGCCAGTCCACATGCAGGCTCACCTCGGGCTCGTCCATAAAGAGCACGTATGGTTGCTGGTCCTCCACAAGCACCGTAAGCATTATCACAAGCATCTGCTTCTCGCCGCTCGACAACTGATAAGGCGTTAGCGTCTCGCCTATTTGCGAGAATCTTATCTCGTTCTCGGTACGTACAATGTGCTTTCCAGTCTCTGCAAACAAGTCGTCTATAAGGTCCTGGAACGTCTTCTTCGGCTCTGATATCTTCTGTGCCTTTAGTGCCGTGTCGGCGTCTCCGCTTTGCAGACAGGCTATAATACGGTTGCCAATGTTCACCTGATAGTCAAGATACTTGCGCTGAAGAAAGAACAGTTGCAGGTCAAGCTCGGTTGTCAGGTCGCTCAAGGCTGTGTTCAACTTGCCCACAGCGTCAAGATTCAGTATAGGTCTGTCAAAAGAGCGTATCACATCATATCTTATCCATTTGGCATCCTCGGGCTCTACTATAAGGTGCACACCTTTTAGCATATGGCTTGGAAATTCGCCACCCGACGCAAGCCCCTTTACCACCTTGTTCAGTATGGTACTCTTGCCCACACCGTTTATACCACTTAGTATGTTCACCTGACGGTCCAAGTTCCACACCACATGGCGACGTCCGCTCCAAAGCGACTCAATCTCTATCTGTTTGATATATTCGGCATATTTCATAATGTGCAGTTGTTTTAGATTTCTACAAATTTATAAATTAATTTGATAAAGAGTATAATGGATTCCAATATTTTTTATACCTTTGTAGTTAATTAGACTATTTTTAGCGTAAAATGTAATCTACGATTATCAGAATCGTATAAAATACGAGCCCAAACGATAATAAGTCTTAAATTTAGCCGTTATTTTTGTTAGTATATACAGAAAGTTGTATCTTTGGCATAAATATCATTAATCTGTGTGCGAATGATATAAAAACTGAATATAAATAACAAAACTTTAGTATGTTGGGATAATAAACAATACGATAAAAACCTTTTAAAGGTAAACAAAATAAGAAGATATGAATTTTTAATCGTATTTTTGCAAGAGATATGGAGCTATCCAAATATCTTTGCATAATCAACACTAATATTAAAAACAAAGAACAAAGAATTACTACAATATGGATTTGTATAAATTTGAATACAAGAGAATGAAACCAAGTGAGCAACTTCCTCTACATCGTCAAGATTCTTGGGAGCTCACATATGTTGTTTTTGGACGTGGCAAATGTGTACTCGGCGATTCGGAGAAAGACTTCGCCGCAGGTAGCCTTGCATTTGTCCCTCCACACATTCCACATTGCTGGAAGTTCGACGAAGACTGTGTGGACGAGGATGGATTGATAGGTCACTATACGCTCACATTCAAGACAGAGTTCATAGACCGTTGCGTAAGCGCCTTCCCCGAGCTTACCGACCGACTGGAGCGCGTCAAATCAATATCGTCGGTACTATCGTTCGACGAGAACACAACAAAGGTCTTGGCCGACTTCATGTCTATGATGACAAAAGAGGAAGAAAGCGAGCTCTTGCCATACTTCTTCCGTCTGTTGCTGCTATTGTCTAAGCGCGAGCAGCAGGCCACGGTGGTAGGAAGATTCTCCGAGAACGACCGCACATCCGAGCGTATTAAGCGTATCAAGGACTTTACACAGTCGCACTACGCACGCACCATAACCATCGACATGATAGCCGAGTATGTAGGCATGAACCGCTCTTCATTCTGCACCTTCTTCAAGAAGGCTACCGGACAGACCTACATCACCTACCTCAACAAGTTGCGTGTAGACCGCGCTTGCTACTTGCTGCGCCAGGGCTCATTTAATGTTACAGAGGTATGCTATATGGTAGGCTTCAACGACGTGCCCTACTTCAACCGCTGCTTTAAGAACAATCGTGGCATGTCGCCAAAGGAATATGCCGAAGGTGTTCTAACTAAGCGCCAGATGGTAACCGACCGCCAGTTTGTCAACAAATAAGCTCACCCCACATCTTATCAAATAATTATTCCAATCGGTCAAGCAAAGAGCCACACCCATACCGGCCTTTGCTTGACCGATTGTTTTTTTACAGACATCCCGAAAATACAGTAAGCAACAAGTGTTTGTCTTTTTGTAAATATGGTTGACTCCCTAAAATGTAAGTGAAATGAAAAAATCATTAGAAGAGACATTAAAGGAAGTTGAATTAAGCAAGGAGATTTATCGTCTTTATGCTTTAGAACACCTTACA
>NZ_LT985323.1:1133645-1580321 GCF_900290275.1 Prevotella merdae | reverse complement strand
CATAAGTAGTCAACTATAAGTATGACTAAAATTAAATAAGTCAACGTGAATTATAAATAAGTAATAACTGAGTCAACTTGTATTATCAATAATACTTAGAGTGGTCAACTAAAATCGTTAAACCACATTTAAAATGTCCGTCCGGGGACACGGAACAGCCATTCGGTGACACGGAACGGACATTCAGTGTCACGGAACGGACATTCGGTGTCACGGAATAGAGATATAGTTTGTATATATTGACTATTTATTGGCAAAGCTACAAAATATTATTTAAATATAAAATCTTTTAAATAATAAATATTTCGTTTGGACATATTTTAACAATGCAATTCTATTAATCCAACAACGGCAGGGCAGACCTCTCGTCTACCCTGCCGCTTACTTATTGAAATAACAACACTAATATATAAAAGGTATGAAATATCTGTTTTACAATTTGCTGATGATACCAATCTGGCTGCCCTCAAGAAACTTGACGATAGCGCTGATTTCCTTGCCTTCGGGCACCTGCTCCTTAATCTGGTTGATAGCATCGAACACGCTGGTCTGACCATGGAACACAAGACGATAGGCATTGGCAATATGGCTGATGACTTTTTCTGAAGTATTGGATGACTTCAGGAGAGTCTCGTTCACGCCACCATAACGCACAGGGTTGTCGGTAGCCACGATGAACGGAGGCACATCCTTGGAGATGCGCACACCACTGGTAACCATAGAGGCACCACCAATGCGCACATTGGCATTGACGATAACACCAGATGAGAATATGGCTGCACTGTGAATCTCGCAGTCACCAGCAATCTTAGTACCATAACCGAAGGTGACGTAGTCGTCTACCTTAGTATCATGAGAGATATGAACACCCTCCATGAAGAAGTTGCGGTTGCCTATACGTGTCTCACCCTCGGCGAATGTAGCACGGTTGACTACAACATTCTCGCGGAAGATATTCTCGTCGCCGATAACAAGACGAGTCTCCGCACCATTATAGTTGAAGTCCTGCGGCTCTGCACCAAGCACAGTGTTCTGATACACCTTGTTGCCACGGCCCATATGTGTGCCACGCATTATGCTGACGTAAGGAAAGATTACGCAGTCGTCGCCAATGACAACGTCGTCCTCGATGTAGGCAAACGGATAGATTGTCACATTGTTGCCAATCTTTGCGCCAGGAGCTATATATGCTTTATCACTAATCATAATTTTGAATTTTGAAAGTTAAGAACTAAGAGTGAAGAGTGAAGTATCCAATTGTATAAGTGGAAAGGGGAAAAGAGAAAATCCAATTGCTTTGTGTCACATATGGATTCTTCACTCTTCGTTTTTCACTCTTCACTTTTTAATATCTTCCTCCGCCCAAAGCGTAGTAGAGGTTTACCACAGCCTGCATCTTGTAGAAGTCGTCTGCTACCTTCGACAGCTCGGCATTGAGAAGACTCTGTTGAGCGGTGATTACCTCAAGATATGTGGCAGAACCATCGTTGAACAACATCTTGTTGTACTCCACATTCTTCTTCAAGCTCTCCACCTGCTTTTCCTCAAGCTTCGACTTCTCGTCAGACGAGTTGTAGAGAACAAGGGCGTTGCTCACCTCAGAACCTGCCGACAACACAGCATTCTGCCATGTGTTGTAAGCCTGCTCTTGCTTAGCCTTGGCAACCTTAAGGCCTGCAACAATCTGTCCATGGGCAAAGATAGGCTGTGTGAGTGAGCCTACAGCCGAAAGAAGCCACTTGCCTGGATTGACAATGCCACCGCCACCAGAATTGGTGAAGGCACCAGTGCCAGAGATTGTGATGTTAGGATAGAACTTTGAGCGAGCTGTATTTACATCATAGAAGCACTGAGCGAGCGACATCTCGGCATAGTGAACGTCAGGACGGTTGTTGAGAAGCTGCAAGCCTATACCTGTAGAGAACTTTGAAGGAAGCGACTGTCCCTCGAATGTTCCACGCTTGATAGTCTGTGCCTGCTGACCGAGCAAAAGCGAGAGCGAGTTTTCTGTCTCGCGAATCTGACGCTTGAGGTCGGCTGCCTGAGCCTGAACAGAATAGAGGTTAGCCTCAGCACTCTGCACAGATGTCTCCTTCACACGTCCAAGCTCCTTCTGAATCTTCATGATATTCCAAGTCTCTTCCACGAGCTTGCTCATATCATTCACCACTTGAAGCTGCTTGTCGAGCATAAGCAGAGTGTAGTACATATTGGCGATGTTTGAAATCACCTTTGTCTGCACCACCTGCTGATAGTCCTTAGTTGCAAGGAGAGCCATCTGGGCAGAACGCTTCACATTAAGAAGATTGCCAAAGAGGTCGACACTCCAAGATGCTGTAACTGGCAATGAATAGGTCTTTGTAGCTTTATTGCCATCCCAAGAAGCCACAGTTCCCTGCGGAGAGAAAGTGAAACCAGGAACGAAAGCCAACTTGGCAATCATAAGTTGGTCCTCAACCATCTTAACGTTGAGAGCAGCATTGAGCAGGTTGGTATTGTTGGCCAGACCTGTCTCGATGAGCGACTGAAGCTGTGGGTCGGTGAACACCTCACGCCAAGGCAGATTGCCAAAGCTTGCTGTGTCGGCCACGGCAAGTGTGTCGGTGGTGCTCTGAACATCACGCACAATGCCCTTGGCGTTGACCTCAGGACGCTCGTACTTGTTGTATAATCCGCAACTGGTCATCAGCAAGGATGCAGATGCGAAAAGAAATATCTTGTTTAATTTCATTGTTACTTTGTTTAGAATTTAAAGAATTTAAAGTTACAAAGAAGTTATAGCCAAATGCCTTTCCATCAGAAATAGGTAATGGCTATAAATTCTTTTTAACTACGATAAATTCTTAAAAACCTTAATTCGATTTCTTGTCTATCTGATCCTGCAATGCTCCAGCCACATAGGGGTTGGTGTACTGACGAATCTCAGAATCAACATTAGCAGAGTCACCCTCAAACTCGATAGGCTTGATCTTCTCCTGCAGAGTCTGGAAGATGTAGAACAGAGCCGGTACAACCATAATCTGGCAGAGCATACCGATAAGCATACCACCTACGGCTGCAGCACCAAGTGTCATGTTACCATTATAACCTACACCCCAAGGCATGAGCAACGGAAGAAGACCGATAATCATAGCCAATGAGGTCATCAAGATAGGACGCAGACGGGCCGAAGCACCGAGCACTGCCGACCATGAGATAGCCATACCAGTAAGGCGACGCTCAAGGGCGAACTGTACAATAAGGATGGCGTTCTTAGCGAGAAGACCCATAAGCATGATAAGCGCAATCTGCATGTAGATGTCGTTGTTCTTGCCAAAAATGTTGGTGAATATGAAGGCTCCTGCAAGACCGAACGGAATTGAGAGGATTACCGACAGAGGCAGAACATAAGACTCGTACTGTGCCGAGAGAATCAAGTAAACGAAGGTCAAGCAGAGTACGAACACGATAGCAGTAGAGTTGGATGACTCCTGCTCTGTACGTGTAAGACCTGAGAACTCGTAGGTGTAGCCTGCTGGCAGAGTGGTCTTGGCAACCTCGGCCATAGCGTTGATAGCGTCACCAGTAGAGTAACCCTCGGCAGCCGAAGCGTTCACATTGATAGATGTGAAGAGGTTGAAACGGTCAATCTCCTGCGGACCATACACACGGCTAAGGTTGACATACTCCTTGATAGGAGCCATAGCTCCAGCCGATGTGCGCACATAGATATTGTCGAGACTCTTGATGTCGGCACGTGCCTCAGGCGGAGCCTGAACATATACACGATAGAGCTTACCGTAAGAGTTGAAGTTAGACGCATACATACCGCCATAGTAGCCCTGCATTGTAGAGAGCACTGCAGACGGGTCGATGCCGCTCTGCTTACACTTGGCCACGTCAACATCAATCTTATACTGCGGATACTTGGTGTTGTATGATGTCATGGCGTTCGAAATCTCCGGACGCTCGTTGAGGGCTGCGATATACTTCTGAGTAATGTCAAAGAACTTGTTCACATCACCACCAGTACGGTCCTGCATAGAGAAGGTCATACCGTTGGTTGCAGAGAAGCCTTGCACCATAGGCGGCTGGAAGGCAAGAATCTGAGCACCCTTGATAGCTGCAGTCTGCTTGTATATCATACCGAGCACCATTGTAGAACCAAGGTTGTGAACACCGATATACTTAAGCGGTCCCTCATCCTTCTGACGCTCCTCGAAGCTCTTGAGCTTAATGATGAACGTACCCTGATTAGAGCCCTGACCAGCGATGAAGTTGTAACCAGTGATACGCATACGGCTGGCGATAGCAGGGTTGGTAGCAAGCATACGGTCTACCTGGTCCATAACCTCATTGGTCTTCTTCATTGAAGTTCCAGGAGGTGTAGAAACAGTACAGAATACAGTACCGGTATCCTCGTCAGGCACAAGACCTGTCTTGGTAGTACCCATGAGCACAGCCATTGCAGCAATAGCAACAACTACAGTAGCGATGGCGATGATAGGACGCTCCACAAGGCGGCGCACACCCTTGGTGTACTTCTCCTGCACCTTGCCATAAGCGGCATTGAACGATGCGTGGAAGCGGTCGACCATTGACATCTTGCGCTCCTTACCCTCCTCATCCTTCGGCTTAAGCAAGATAGCACAAAGAGCCGGAGAAAGTGTCAAGGCATTAAGAGCCGAGATGATGATAGAGATAGCCATAGTGATACCGAACTCACGGTAGAATGCACCTGACGTACCACCCATGAATGACACTGGGATAAACACGGATGCCATAACGAGGGTAATAGAGATGATGGCTCCCGAAATCTCGTTCATGGCGTCGATAGACGCAAGCTTGGCCGATTTGTAGCCAAGGTCGAGCTTGGCATGGACGGCCTCCACAACCACAATGGCATCATCGACCACAATGGCAATGGCAAGCACGAGGGCGGCAAGTGTAAGCAAGTTGAGCGAGAAGCCAAACACATAGAGGAAGAAGAATGTACCAATCAACGACACAGGCACGGCAATCAACGGAATAAGTGTTGAGCGTGTGTCCTGAAGGAAGATGTACACCACGATAAACACAAGAACGAATGCCTCGCAGAGAGTCTTGATAAGGTCCTCGATAGAGGCGAAGAGGAACTCTGTAACGTCCTGCATGATGTCGAAGTGGATTCCCGGCGGCATAGAAGCCTCCTGCTCCTTGAGGAGCTTCTTGATGTTGGTGGCAATCTCGGTAGCGTTAGAACCAGCGGTCTGGGTAACCATCATGGTTACAGATGACTTGCCGTTGTTCTTTGACTCTACAGTATATGAGAGGGCACCCATCTCTACGCGTGCCACATCCTTAACACGGATAGTCTGACCGTCCTGAGTAGACTTGATAATCATGTCGCCAAACTCCTCAGGAGTCTGCAGACGACCTCTATAACGGAATGTATACTGATACTGATTGTCAGAAGACTCGCCTACTGAACCAGGAGCAGCCTCGATGTTCTGCTGAGCAAGCACACCAGTAAGGTCGGAAGGAATCAAGCCGTAGCTCTTCATCTTCACTGGGTCAATCCAAAGGCGCATAGTGTAGTCCTTCTGTGAGAAGCACTGACACTCACCCACACCATTCACACGCTTGATGGCAGGAATGACGTTGATGTTGGCGTAGTTGGTAAGGAACTTGTCATCGTAGCGGTCGTCGTCGGCTGTAAGACCGAAGAGGATAACGGTAGACGACTGACGCTTAGCAACAGTAACACCAGCCTTGGTAACCTCGGCAGGCAGCAAAGCCGAAGCCTGCGACACACGGTTCTGAACGTTGACCTGACACATGTCAGGGTCCATACCCTGCTTAAAGAATACGGTGATAGAAGCCGAACCGTCGTTGGTAGCGGCAGAAGTCATGTAAGTCATGCCTTCCACACCGTTGATTGACTCCTCCAACGGTGCAAGCACAGAGTTGAGCACAGTCTGGGAGTTGGCACCGGTATAGGCGGCACGCACCATAATGGTAGGAGGCGCCATATTAGGGTACTGCTCGATAGGCAGCGACACCAATCCGAGTACACCCAAGATAACCACGAGGATAGAAATCACCGTGGAAAGCACCGGGCGTTTGATAAATCTATCTAATTTCATTTGTTTAAAATTTAGGAGTTAAGAAGTTAAGAATAATGGAGTTAAGCCATATGTCAAGCTACTTAATATGTGCTATTGGCTTAACTTCCAAGCTCTTAACTTCTGAATTCTTTATTTTCCGAATGCCTTCTTCAGCTTGCCGAGGTCGCCCTGAGCCTCACCCAGTTCCTCTGTCTTCTTCAGCTTCTCGGCATACTGAGCCTCTGTAACAGGCTTGATTTCCATACCGTCCTGGAGTGAAGAAACACCATTTACTACGAAACGGTCGCCAACCTTAAGACCTGAAGTGATAATATAAGTCTTGCCATCATTCTGCGGATTAAGAGTTACAGGAGTATACTTCACCTTGTTGTCCTTGCCAACAATATAAACGAAGTGCTTGTCCTGAACCTCAACAACAGCGTCCTGAGGAATAATAACAGCACCAGTAGCAGTGTGGGGAACTACGATAGAACCAGAAGCACCAGTCTTGAGCACACGCTCAGGGTTGGGGAAGTCGGCACGCATAGACACAGTACCAGTAGTTGGGTCGATAACACCACTCACAGTAGCCACCTTACCCGGATGATTGTAGATAGAACCATCTGCAAGCTGAAGCTTAACAGCCGGATAGTTTGAGATAGCTGTGTTCATGTTGCCAGCTGTCTTGGTCATGTCGAGGAGATCCTTCTCAGTCATTGAGAAGTAAACCTGCATAGTAGAGTTGTTTGAAACAGTTGTAAGAGGCTGCTGTGAAGAAGCGCTAACAAGGGCACCAACACGATAAGGCAGGTCGCCAATAACACCGTTGGCAGGACTTGTTACGTAGCAGAAGTCGAGGTTCTGCTTAGCCGATACGTATGCAGCCTCTGCCTGAGCCAGCTGTGCGGCTGCGCTCTCCATAGCGTTCTTGGTAGACTGAAGCTCGTATGAACCAATAACATTGTTCTTGAAGAGCTTCTCCGAGTTTTTGTATGTAAGGCGGGCAGTATTGAGTTGAGCCTTGGCAGCATTAACAGCAGCCTTAGCCTGACGTACGGCAGCGGCATAAGTAACGTTGTCGATAACGAAAAGGAGCTGACCAGCCTTAACCTGCTGACCTTCCTTAACACAAAGCTTTGTGATGAAACCAGATACTTTCGGACGAATCTCTACGTCCTGTACACCCTTGATTGTTGCGGGATAAGTGGTCTGAAGGTCTGCGTTCTGTCCTTGGACAGTACGTACGGCATACTCATTGTCGCCGAAGTTTGGCTTGCCGCCACTCTTGCCGCCACCACAAGAGGCGAGCACTGCAGTCAAAGCTGCAACCAATAAAATCTTTGTTTTATTCATACCTATTTGTAACTAAATATTTTGTTTATTCGTTATTTCAACTTTACACCTTATTAATATATAGTATCATAAAAAAGTTATCGCTATATAGAAAACTAAATTCGCTTATCAAGTTTTCCGACTGCAAAGTTACTCACATTAATAATAATATAGCGCATAATCCACCAACATTTAACAACTTTTATTTCTCATTTTACGTTTTTCTACATTGTTCGTTAGGTATGGAAGGTACTCTCATTAAACCTATAGAAACACACATGGGCATTAACGACGCTTACAAAGCTTGTCGTTAATGCCCATTAATATTTTACATGAAGTGATATAAGTATAAATTGCATTTTGTATCAGTCCAAATATCTGTGCAATCCTTAAATAAAAATGTATTTTATTACAAACAGCACGGCGAGGACGTAAAGCGTAGGGTTGAGCTTCTTCCAGTTGGCGCACAGCACGTTGATGGCAACATACGAAATAACGCCGCAAAGGATACCGTCGGAGATGCTGTATGTAAGCGGCATCATGACGATGGTGATGAAAGCAGGGATGGCTTCGGCATAGTTGTCGAGGTCGATGTCCTTTACTGGCGACAGCATAAACAAGCCCACAATTACCAATACAGGAGTTGTGGCAGCGGCCGGAATAGAGAGGAACAGCGGAGAGAAGAACAGAGCCACGGCAAAGCAAACAGCTGTAGAGAAGGCTGTAAGACCTGTACGACCGCCCAGGGCTACACCCGAAGCACTCTCAACGTAGGTTGTTGTAGTACTTGCGCCCAAGCATGCGCCAGTCATAGTAGCGATAGCGTCTGCCATGAAAGCCTTGTTAAGACCTGGAATACGGCCGTCCTTGCGCATCATACCTGCCTTGGTACACACACCAACGAGGGTGCCCATGGTGTCGAACATGTCGATAAAGAGGAAGGTGAACACCACGATAACCATGTCGATGGTAAAAATGTTGTGAAACTCGAACTGGCATAAGATAGGCTCTATTGACGGCGGAGTGTCAAGTATGCCCGTGAAATGGGTGATACCCATAGGTATGCCGATAAGAGCTGTGCCGAGGATGCCGATAAGCAGCGAGCCAGGCACATTCTTGATAACGAGCACAGAGGTGAAGATGATGCCTATAACACCAAGCAAGGCGGTACCCGATGTAAGGTGACCGATGCTTACAAACGTAGCCGAGTTTTCTACAATGATGCCCGCATTCTTCAGTCCGATAAAGGCAATGAAGAGTCCGATGCCAGCTCCGATGGCTCTCTTGAGCGCAGCCGGAATGGCGTCGACGATGAGTGTGCGTATGCGTGTGAGCGTCATCAGCACAAAGAGGAATCCCTCTATGAGGATGGCTGTAAGTGCAAACTGCCATGAATAGCCCATTGTGAGGCACACGGTGAACACGAAGAAGGCGTTAAGACCCATACCAGGAGCCAGTCCGAAGGGTTTCTTGGCATATATAGCCATAACCAATGTGCCAACGATGGCTGCAAGAGCCGTAGACGTGAACACGGCGTTGGTGTCCATTCCCTTAGATGCGAGGTTGGCAAAGATGCTTGGGTTGACCGCAAGGATGTACGCCATGGTGAGGAATGTTGTGATGCCTGCCATTACCTCGGTCTTGATGTTGTGCTTCGCAGGATCGAAGCCGAAAAGTTTTGAAAGCATTGTTATTGAGTTTTAAGTCTTCTAAGTCTTTTTGAGTTTTAATACTTTATAAGTCTATATAACTAAGCCTCTAAAGACTATAGAATCAAACTTTTTACTTTTTTACCCTTTTATTTACTTTTTTACCTTTTAGAAGTCCCACTTAACGCCAAGACACGGACGGCACTTGAATCCGCCTGTCGAGCCAAAGTTGTTAGACAGTTCTACCTCGCCTCCAAGACTTAGATTCTCGCAACCAAAGTGCTGGCCTACGTTGTACCACAGCTGTGGCTCGGTAATGAATACTGTGTGCTTGGTGTCGAATGATCCGTCCTCACGATAGTCAACGGCGTGAGTCTCCCACCAGAAGTCGGCAAAGCCGTTAAACTTCAGGCCCTTTACACCGAAGATGTCGTTGCAGGTCCACACAGCAGTAAACTGCATTGGCACATTCTGGTCGGTCTTACGGATTGTTTTGTACAGAGCCTCAAGTGTCAGAACATTCTTGAACGACTTGTCGTGCATGAAGTATTCCACACCAAAGAGCCATGCGTTGTTGATAGGATAAGATGCGTAAATACCGCCATTATACTCGGCATGAAGGCTCCAGTTCTTCATGTTTGAGTTCTTCCAGAAGTTGAGGGCGCGCGAAATCTCGGTATAAGTACCGCCCTGGGCAATGTTGTGCTCGGCTCCTGTTACCTTGTCGTAGTTGAAGTCGTGGTCTACAAAGAAATAGGTGCTACCCCACTTGTCTTGCTTGAACATCTCAAGTGTGAGGGTGACAAACTTGCGGTCTGAGCCGAAATCGTACAAAACTTGTGCATTGGTTTGTGCCTTAGCCTTTGCCGAGAAAAGAACGGCAACAAGCAAAACTACCAAAATGGTGAGTTTGTTGGTCTTCATTGTTGTGTATTTAAGAAATAAATGTTAGTGAATACTAATAATAATTTGCAAAATTAAACAATTTATTTCAATTCTTAGTACAATAAAGTACATTATAGTTCTATCTTTCTAAAAATCAAGCAAAAGATTTGGCTTTATCGGGATTAATACCTATTTTTGTAGGTTGAAAACAAGTAAAACAAACTAATTTAAAAAGATGAATACAAAGACATTGGCTTTAGGCTTATGCCTGGCGCTTGCCACAACAGCCGGCGCACAAAACAAGCAGGGAGGCATCTCTGCCGAGATGTTGCAGAATATTGAGAAGACACAGAAGGCAACAACTACTGCCGACAAGGCTCTCTTCAATGCTCTTGCATCCAACAAGATTGACGACTTGGCAAAGAACTTTGGCAACAACCGCTACACCAACGACCACTTCAGCGTGGAGACTGCCAAGCAGTCGATACACAACCAGAAAAGCTCGGGACGCTGCTGGATGTTCTCAAGCTTCAACGTGTTGCGCTCAGATTTTGCACGCAACCATGGCGACTCTATTGTGGTAGACTTCTCGCACGTTTACCTCTTCTTCTTCGACCAACTCGAGAAGGCCAACCTTATGCTTCAGGGCGTGATAGACAATGCTAAGAAGCCTATCGACGATCAGCGTGTACAGTTCTTCTTCAAGAATCCGCTTAACGACGGCGGCACATTCTGCGGCGCTGCCGACCTTGCTCCTAAGTATGGCTTGGTGCCTATGTCGGTTCAGCCAGAGACTTTCTCGGCCGAGAACACCTCAAAGATTTCGTCGCTCATCTCTACAAAGCTGCGCGAGTTTGGCTTGGAGCTACGCAAGATGGTGGCCGACGGCAAGAAGGTTGCCGCAATCAACCAGCGCAAGACCGAGATGCTTGGCACCGTATACCACATGCTGTCTATCACGATGGGCGAGCCTGTAAAGGAGTTCACCTACCAGTTCCGCAACAAGGACGGCAAGGCTGTGGGCGAACCACGCCGCTTCACTCCTAAGTCGTTCTACGACGAGGTAGTGGGCCATCCGTTGGAGGGAACATTCATCATGGTGATGAACGACCCACGCCGCCCTTACCACAAGACTTATGAGGTGGAGTACGACCGCCACGTTTACGACGGACAGAACTGGAAGTATCTTAACCTGCCGGTTGAGGATATTGCCAAGCTTGCTATTGCCTCACTTAAGGACGGCAAGAAGATGTATTCGTCGTACGATGTTGGCAAGCAGCTCGACCGTGCCTCAGGTTATCTCGACACAGAGAATTTCGACTATGGCTCGCTTTTCTCTACCTCGTTCAACAAGATGAACAAGGCTGAGCGCATCGCCACCTTCGACAGCGGCTCTACACACGCCATGACCCTAACGGCTGTAGACCTCGACAAGGACGGCAACCCCATTAAGTGGAAGGTTGAAAACAGCTGGGGTGCCAACAATGGCGTCAACGGCTGTCTTATAATGACCAACCGCTGGTTCAACGAATACATGTTCCGCCTTGTCGTAGACAAGAAGTATGTGCCGGAAACGTTGCTCAAGGAATTCGACCAGAAGCCTTTGATGGTTATGCCGGAAGACCCGTTGTTTGGTCAGGACGATTAAAAAAGGAAGAAAGCCCCTCCTCCCAATAGGGATTGAGGCAATATGCAACATAAAAAAACATTTGGGTGTTCGCCAATAATTGAACATCCAAATGTTTTTTTTATTTGAATCTAAACGTATGTTACTAGGAACTTTATTGTTCCCTCAACCTTAAGCGTCTTTGTTGTAGCCGGCACAAGGATGCTCTCGCCAGCCTGGAAGCTGATGATGTTGCCCTCGTTGTCGGTAATCTTCGCCTCGCCCTTCAGTCCGATGAGGACAACAAAGCTGTCAAGCTCGGAGTAGTCGAGCGTCATTGGCTCGTTAAGGTCGTACACGGCGGTGCAGAAGTAAGGACATTGCACCAAACTTACCCCCTGATTTTTGGCAGGTGTATACTCTATGCGATAGCTCGAAGAAACATTATAGTCGATGCACTCGGCAGCCTGCTTGGTGTGCAGTTCACGATAGTTGCCGTGCTTATCAATACGCTTATAGTCGTAAATGCGATAAGTAACGTCCGACGTCTGCTGTATCTCTACAAGGAAAGAGCCTGGACCAATGGCATGTATGCGTCCTGCAGGTATAAAGAAGCAATCGCCCTCCTTAACATTATAGCGGGCAATGGCATCCACAATAGTGTCGTTTGCCACCATTTCGGCATACTGCGACGGCGTAATCTGTTTCTTCAGTCCGCACAGCAGAGAGGCATCCTTGTCGCTGTCGAGCAGATACCACATCTCTGTCTTGCCACGTTCTTTGCCATGACGCTTGGCTATCTCGTCGGTTGGATGTACCTGTATGGACAGGTCCTGACGAGCGTCAATAAACTTGACGAGCAACGGAAACTCGTTGCCAAAGCGCTCGTAGTTGTCCTTTCCTACAAGTTTCTCCTTCAAAATAGCTACAATATCATTTAGTTTTTTCCCTACATAAACTCCATTGGCTACGACTGTCTCATTGTCGGGAACACCTGAAATTTCCCAGTTCTCGCCTACATTATGCTGCTCGGTGCTAAGGTGCTTGAATGGGACAATCTTCTCGCCACCCCAAAGGGTTGACTTTAGAAGGGCATAAAATTTAATTAGTTCCATATATTTATATATATTAGTATATATTACTAATACGTTTCTACATTAGTAGTTTCCGTTCTAACACGTTCTGAAAGTTTAATTCTCCTTCCAGAACTGCGGTGTGAATATCACTAAGACGCTGAATATCTCAAGACGGCCTATGAGCATCAGCACCGAACAAATCCACTTGGCTGCTACTGGTAGCTCGCTCCACGACATAGTAGGACCAATCTCGGTACCGAGTGTAGGGCCCACATTGCCAAGCGAACTAAGTGTTATGGTAATGGCATTAGTATTGTCGATGCCCATTGCTATCATCGAGAACGAGCAAAACAAACATAATATAAGGTATATGGACAAGAAGGCGAGCAGCGTTACACGTTTAGACGATGGTACATTTGTACCGTCCACACGCATGGGCAACACAGCATTGGGGTGCAACATCTGTCGAAACTCGTTTTTTATTATCTTCAATAGCATAACGCAACGAATGCACTTAAAGCCACCACTGGTTGAGCCAGAGCACGCTCCAAAGAACATACATACGGCAAGCACTACCCACGTAACGTGCGGCCATACTGCAGGGTCGTCGGAAAGCAGACCTGTTGTGGTAATGAACGACACCACCTGAAACACGCTGCTGCGCAACGCAGGCTCAAGCGCGTAGCCGTTCTTCCACATCAACTCGAAGGCTATGAATAGTGTGAAGGCCACTACTACAAAGAAGTAGAACTTGCATTCGGCACTATTGAACAGGGTGCTTATCTTGCGCTTCGACGCCGTGATGTAAAGCATGGTGAAGTTGACACCCGATACAAAGCAGAAGAAGGTTACGATATACTGCACCACGGGGGTAAGATAGCTGTAGTCGCTATGTGTGGCAAATCCACCCGTAGCGGCTGTAGTGAAGCTGTAGTTCACGCTGCTAAAGAAATCCATTCCGGCTAACTTCAGCGAAACAATACACAGCAACGTGATACATAAGTATACCACCCATATCCACTTGGCATTGGTGCTGAGTCGGGGGTGAAGCTTGGTCTTTATAGGGCCCGTAGCCTCGGCTGCAAACACCTTTACGCTACCTCCCACCAACGACGGCAGAAGGGCTATCGTGAAGAACACGATACCAAGACCGCCTATCCACTGGGTAAACGAGCGCCAAAACAGAATGCCGTGTGGCAGAGCGTCCACATCGTCGATAATGGAGGCTCCGGTAGTGGTGAATCCCGACATTGTCTCGAAGAAGGCATCGGTAAACGAGTGCAGATAGCCACCTATAAGGAATGGCAGCGTGCCGAAGAGCGAGAAAACCACCCACGTAAGCGTAACCACAAGATAGGCGTCGCGGCGCGAGAGGTTGTTGTCGCAGTTGCGTGCAAACAGTCGCAACACAAGTGCTGTTCCCGCAGATATGGCTATGGAGCAGACAAACGCCAGGAGGTCGTCCTCGTGGTAGTAAACCGACACGCCAAGGCACACCAACAGCATCATTGCCTCTATGAAGAGCAGCGAGCCAATAATCTTGTATATCAGTTTGAGATTTATCATAGGAAGAACTTTTCTATCTTCTTCATGTTTAGGTTGTGGCAGAACACCATAACCGAATCACCCGGACGTATCATCGTGTTGCCCGACACAAGCAGTCCCTGACCGTCGCGCACCAGTCCGCCGATGGTCATTCCCTTAGGCAGTCCAAGGTCCTTAACCGGTTTGCGCGTCACCTTCGAGCCTTCCGACGGAATAAACTCCGCCACATCGGCATTGGCTGTCATAAGGAATCGCACGTTGTGCACATTGGCATCAAGCATCATTTGGTAGATGTGGCTTGCCGCAATCGACTTCTTGTTGATTATGGTGCCTATATCCAGACTCTCGGCCATGCTCACGTAGTCGATGTTCTCCACCATGGCCACCGTCTTGCGCACGCCCATGCGCTTGGCTGTGAGGCATGCAAGGATATTGGTCTCGGCATTTCCTGTTAGCGCCACAAAGGCCTGTGTGTTCTTTATACCTTCCTCTACGAGCAAGGACAGGTCGCGTCCGTCGCCGTTGATTATAAGCGCCTTGTCGTTCTCAAGTATAGAGTTAAGTCGCTCGCAACGCTGGTCGTCGGTCTCTATAATCTTCACGTCCATGTAGCTTGGCATAGTCTTTACGGTGCGCACGGCTGTGGCTCCGCCTCCCATTATCATCACGTTCTTCACGTCCACATAATGCTCCTTGCCCACAATCTTTCGGATGTATGGAATATATTGCTTGGTAGTCATAAAGTAGGCCATGTCGTACATCTGCAGACAGTCGTTACCGCCTGGGATAATGGTGTCGCCTTGGCGCTTTATGGCCACAATGTGGTAAGGATCATCAGGACCGCAGAGCTCGCGTAACGGGCGGTCGAGTATTGTGCACGTCTCGCGCAACTTTACGCCCAGCATAACAAGGGCTCCGTCGTGTACGTCCCAACGCTGCCTAACCCACGACATCTTAAGTCCGTTGTTGATGTCGATGGCGGCCAACATCTCCGGATAGATGATAGAGCTTACGCCCAACTCTGAGAAAAACTCCTGCAGCTCGGGGGCTATGTATTCCGAATTGTCCACCTTAGCCACGGTCTTCTTGGTTCCAAGAGCCTTTGCAAGTGTGCACGCCGTCATGTTCTGGCACTCGTTTGGCGTTACGCCGATAAACAGGTCGGCATCCTCGGCACCAGCCTGTTTTAGTGCCTTTATGCTTGTAGGCGATGCCTCCATTGTCAGGATGTCCACATCCTGGCCAATACCTGCCAAACGTTCCTCGTTGGGCTCAATCACAACGATGTCGTCGTGCTCGCGCGACAGCAGTCGTGCAAGGTGGGTTCCGATGGCATAGGCGCCAGCTATTATTATCTTCATTGTTGATCTATATTGATTTTTAGAAAGTTCAGAAGTTAAGGAGCTTTTCGTTCTCGATGGTAGCAGATTGCTCCTTAACAGCTTACGTTATCCCTCTCTAATTACCTTCTTTATCGAGTCATTGTCGATGCCTGCAATAACCTTCAGCTCGTTTACGGTTCCATGCTCCACAAAGTGGTCGGGCAGACCTATTCGCTGCACCTTCACATCCTTGTTGTTGTCGCTCATCCACTCCAGCACGGCCGATCCAAAGCCTCCTGCACGCTGTGCGTCCTCCACCGTAACCACACGTTTGAAACGGGCAGAAACATCCTCCAGCAGCTCCGTGTCCAGAGGCTTGCAGAACCGCATGTCATAGTGGGCCACGCTCAGCGGGCATCCCTCTTCCTTAAGCTCGTTTACAGCCTTCTGCACGTCGTTGCCAATAGGTCCGTAGCTCAGCACAGCCACGTCCTTGCCCTGACTAATACAGCGTGCCTTGCCCACAGGTATTTCCTCAAGCGGGCATTGCCAGTCTTCGCCGCACACGCCTTTTCCACGCGGATAGCGTATAACGACGGTTCCCTTGCCGGGCAGTTGGGCTGTGTACATCATTCGGCGCAATTCGCGCTCGTCCATAGGCGAGCACAGGGTAAGGTTGGGCACAGGTCTTAATGCCGCTATGTCGAACACGCCATGATGCGTAGGTCCGTCCTCGCCCACCAGTCCGGCACGGTCGAGGCAGAACACAACGGGCAGGTTCAGTATTGCCGCGTCGTGTATTATATTGTCGTAGGCGCGCTGAGCAAAGGCGCTGTAGATGTTGCAGAAGGGCATCAGTCCGTCCTTGGCCATACCACACGAGAATGTGGCTGCATGTCCCTCGGCAATACCCACATCGAACACCCTGTCGGGCATTTCCTTCATCATTATGTCCATAGAGCATCCTGTGGGCATGGCTGGCGTAACGCCCACGATGTTGGGGTTGCTCTTTGCCAGTTCCAGCAACGTCTTGCCGAACACCTCCTGGTATTTCAGCGGATAAGGCTCGCCCTCGTTGATACGCTCGCCCGTGTCGGGGTCAAATTTGCCAGGCGCGTGCCATATGGTGGCATGCTCCTCGGCAGGCTTGTAGCCCTTGCCCTTAACGGTGTGCAGATGCAGCAGCTTTGGTCCGCGCATGTCCTTAAGCTGTTCAAGTATGCGCACCACCTCGCCCACATCGTTGCCGTTGAACGGTCCGAAGTAGCGTATGTTCATGCCCTCAAAAATGTTCTGCTGATGAGCCAGCGCCGACTTCAGGGCGTTGTTCAGCCGTATTATTCCCTTGCGTCGGTCGTCGTTCAGGTAGCCCTTAGAGCGCAGCCATTGCGAGGCACGGTCGCGCAGCCGATTGTACGTGGCGTTGGTGTCAAGGTTCAGCAGATACTTCTCCATACCTCCCACGGCACGGTCTATGCTCATATCGTTGTCGTTCAGCACGATAAGCAGGTCGTTGGGCGACGACGACACGTTGTTCAGTCCCTCGAAGGCCAGTCCGCCCGACATGGCTCCATCGCCTATCACAGCCACCACATGTCGGTTGGCGTGTCCCGTCTTGCGAGCCGCCACAGCCATGCCCAAAGCCGCCGAGATGGAGTTGGACGCGTGTCCGCACGTAAAGGTGTCGTAGGGGCTCTCCTCAGGCGAGGGGAACGGCCTTACGCCATGCAGCTTGCGATTGGTGTGAAAGTTGTCCTTGCGGCCCGTCAGTATCTTGTGGCCGTAGGCCTGATGGCCCACATCCCACACTATGCGGTCGTTGGGGGTGTTGAACACGTAGTGCAGGGCAACCGTCAGTTCCACCACGCCCAGCGACGAAGCGAGATGACCTGGATTTTCGGCCAGTTCCTCAACAATGTCGCGGCGCAGCTCGGCGCACAACCTGGGCAACTGAGCCACGTCCAGACGACGCAAGTCGCTTGGATACTGTATGTTGTCTAAGAGTCCTAATTTGTCGTTGTTCATGAAACTATATTTGAGATTTGCCTGCCCCTACCATTCATTTTATGGCGGCAAGGCAGATGCAATATGCAAAGTTAATGCAAATGGTTGAAAGCACAAAAAATAAAGATAGATATTTTGATGTAACAAAATTGTAACGCCTGTGCAATATGTATGATGAGCAGAATGTGTATCTTTGCAACGTAATCAAAGAAAAGATACAATTTCTTTACAATTACACGGCTGAAAACTATATACATTATTAAATATAAGATGAAACAGAACCAGAGAATACTTGTTGTGGACGACGAACAGGACTTGCTCGAAATCCTTAAGTTCAATCTTGAAACCGAGGGCTACGAGGTGGCTACAGCCTCGTCGGCCGAGGAGGCGTTGCAGATGGACATAGCCTCGTTCTCGCTCTTGCTGCTCGACGTGATGATGGGCGGAATGTCAGGATTTGCCATGGCGCGCAAGCTGAAGGAAAGACCCACAACTGCCAACGTGCCCATCATATTCCTAACAGCACGCGACACCGAGAACGACACCGTTACCGGATTCAACCTGGGTGCCGACGACTACATATCAAAGCCTTTCTCCCTGCGCGAGGTTATGGTTAGGGTGCGCGCCGTACTGCGACGCACAGCCACCAGCGCCGACGAGGGCGAGCCACAGGTGCTGTCGTACCAGGGCATCATTATGAACCTCGACAAGAAGACGGTAAGCATCGAGGGCGAGGACGTGCCATTCACCAAGACCGAGTTTGAGCTGCTAAACCTACTGCTTAGCGAGCGTGGACGCGTATTCTCACGACAGGAGCTTATTGAGCGCATATGGCCAAAGGACGTGCTGGTGCTCGACCGAACCGTGGACGTAAACATCACGCGCCTTAGAAAGAAGATTGGCCCATTTGCCAAGTGCATCGTAACGCGCCTGGGATTTGGCTACTACTTTGATGCTTAAAACAATAAAAAAGGCGTTCAAAAACAATAAAAAAAGGGGCTAAAAACAATAGAAAAGGGCGCTAAATAATAAGAAAAGGCGCTAAAACAATAAAAAACAAACCGAAAAACTATGCGAATATCCGTTGGAACCAAGCTCTATCTCAGCGTGCTGTCCGTGTTCCTGGTCTTTGCCGTGGCATTCATCGTGTTTCAGCAAACCAGGGAGAAGCAGTATAAGGTGGACACCCTAAACCTTAAGCTGCAAGACTACAACACGCGCATGGAGGAATATCTGCACCTCTTTCCCGACTACTCGGAACAGGCGCTCGACGCTTACGTCAAGTCGCACAACATGCCCCATCTGCGCGTTACGCTTATATCGCCCAGCGGACATGTGATGTACGACAGCAGCCTTAAGCAATACGGACATGTTGCCAACCATGCCTCGCGACCCGAGGTGGCAGCCGCCTTGAGCAAGGGCGTGGGCTCTACCGTGGAGCGCAACAGCAAGACCGTCAACGGCGACTTCTTCTACTCGGCCACATACTTTGCCAACGACTCGCTCATCATTCGCACGGCCCTGCCCTACACCAGCGACCTTGCCAAGTCGCTACAGGCCGACCAACACTACATCTGGTTTGCATTCGGCGCCATATTGCTGCTTACCGTCATACTGTACCGCTTTACACGCCGACTGGACGACAACATTCAGAGGCTGCGCACATTTGCCACACGTGCCGACCACGGCGAATCGCTCGACACAGAGGATCTTGTTGGCTTTCCTGCCGACGAACTGGGCGAAATTGCTGAACGCATAATAAAGATTTACAAGCGATTGCAGACCACACGACGCGAGCAAGACGTGCTTAAACGCCAACTGACGCAGAACATTGCCCACGAGCTCAAGACGCCTGTGGCAAGCATTCAGGGCTATCTGGAAACAATTCTTGACAATCCCAACACCAGCGACACGGCACGCGACATGTTCCTTAAGCGATGCTACGCCCAAAGCCAGCGCCTAACGTCGTTGCTGCAAGACATCTCAACCCTAAACCGCATGGACGACGCGCCCGAGATGATGGGCAACGAGCAGGTGAACATCTCGGACATCGTGGCCAACATACAGAAGGAAACGGCCCTACAGCTGCAACAGAAGCACATGGCTGTTGTCAACAATCTGCCACAAGGAATCGTAGTGAAGGGCAACCCCAGTTTGCTGTACAGCGTATTTCGCAACCTAACCGACAACGCCATCGCATACGCTGGCGAGGGAACCACCATCACACTCGCTGCCACCCCAATCAACCGCCACGAAACCTACGACGACGCAAACTACTTGCCCAAGTGGCACTTCTCATTCTGCGACAACGGCGTGGGCGTGCCCGCCGAACATCTGCCACGCCTCTTCGAGCGCTTCTACCGCGTGGACAAGGGACGATCAAGAAAAATGGGTGGCACAGGACTGGGACTCGCTATCGTCAAGAATGCCGTCATTCTGCATGGAGGCAGCATAAGCGTGAAGAACAACGAGGGTGGCGGACTGGCATTCGACTTCACGCTATAACAACACGAATTATCCACGAAACTGTAGAAGGTACGGTCTACGAACCGTACCACGTAAGCTATACATTATCAATACTATAGCCATTTGCGTGGTACGGTTAGCATTTTAGCCTCCTAAAATATAGGGGTTGCATTATTTTCATATAAAAATTTTTCGATATTGTTTCTTCTGTTCTTAAATTATTGTTATTTTTGCAAGGTAACAACACCGGCAAAGACCTGTACGACTTCCAACTAACCACCGACGACGCAAAAGACAACACCAACGAGGAATACAACTATATGGGAATATCTCTCAATGGCTCCAACTTCCAGACAGGCATTGCCACCAAGCTGCGCCAGTCGGCAACACAGCAGTACACCGTCCGCATTGAGAATGTAAAGCCCAATGCCAAGACATTCTGTTTCGAACTGAGCTGTATCGCCAACAACTATCCATTTGGCGACCACGAGGTTGCATTCTACAACATTGCAGTAAAATAACTAAACCCATAAAACTATGAGAAAACCTTTCTATTCGATTATGGTAGCTACTTTCGCTGCCATAACATTTACAACACTATCGTGCAAGAATGGCACAAAGGAACAACCTACACCCAACGTTGAGCAGGCTGACACAACTGCCACCGACCCCACAGCTACGGCCCAGCCGGAACAGCAGCCCAAAACCGAAGCCAACAAGCCCGGCGACCGCCCGACATTCCAGCTTGTGGGCAACGTGAAGACCTGCAAGTGGAAGAACGCCGAAGCCAACGATGAGACCATAACCTACGCCTTCGACAAGCATGGCAACCTGACGACCATCAACGGTCGCAAGGAGAACATCTCGCGCAACAAGCAAGGACTGATAGAGAGATACGCGCTCGGCGAGAACGAACTCACAAGCTATTTGTTCAGCTACGATGCCAACGGCCGTGTGAAGAAGTCGTCGATGAGCGATGCTGACTCTGGAACCGACAACTACACATACAAGTACAACGACAAAGGCTTCGTAAGCTCGCGCTACTGCAAGGGCGAGATAAGCGAAATGGGAGCCGATGAACCGATAACCTACGAGGAAAACGTAACCTACGACTACACCAAGATAGACGAGCAAGGCAACTGGACCAAGCGCACGTGCCACGGCGCCACCGGACGCGACCCGTGGACAGAGACCCGCACAATAGTGTATTATTAAACCAATAAAACATTGCATATGAACAAAAGAACGAAGTGCATGATATCGGCGCTTATAGCCACAACGGCAATTATGTGCTCATGCGGCAACAGCGTAGACGGCTACAGTTTCACGGGCAACGGCGTGTTGGGAAGCATACCGGAGGCACGCGCCAAGTGCTACGAAGCATACCATTCGGAGGCCGACAACATGAAGAAACTAATGGAAAAAGCCCGCGACAAGCACGCCATCAACGTGTCAAGCGACGACTTTCTGAAGGAATACGAAAAGATGCAGAAGCGCATACACGACAAGATAGGCGACGACACGCGCAAGGCATTGGTTGACGACATGGCACGACTTGAGTCGGGCAAGGACTTCCCGCTTGAAGACAAGACGGGAATGAAGTTCGGCGACTTGAACATTACCGCAAGGGTTGACACAGCCGATGCCATGGGTGGCTATATAACCGTAAAGCTCAAACGTAACGACAATTCACAGGTCACTCCAGAATTGTATTATCTCGGCAAGGCTGCCGATGGAACTGTAACAGATAAAGGTATGGCACATTTCCACTCATACCAGAACTTGCAGTTCACAATCGGAGAGTACAACGCTTGCTCACTTGACGAGACTCTTGAAGACAACGACAAGTACGACAAGCAGATGCATTATCTCATGTCGCTCGACAGCATCGCCTCTATTGAACTTGTCGACTACAACACCTACTTCGACTACACCGACAAACGCGCAACGACAGAAGGCGTTGGTCCTGTAAAGATTGGTGCGAAGATAAGCGAAATGCCCGACTCGTGCTACATATACTGCTACAAGGAAGAGATACCGGTTAACCAGTCGGACATGACCGTTTGCGAGTTCAGCGACAAAACGCACACCACCCTCTTCACCGCCATCGGCGACGGCAAGGGAAAGATTAAGAGCATAGAGGTAGAGAAACTGCCGATAAAGCTCGGCGGAAAAGTAGCAAACACGCATACATTCGTCAGAGATGCTGTGGAGAAGCTAAAAGACGCAGCTGAATGGTCGTATGACTCGGAGTCGCAGAACGCCATCGCCTCGTTCGAAGGCGGCAAGGTGACGATAAGCTTTGGCAACCAAGTGTTCAACGAGAGCGGATGGGCGAAGTACCAGCAGCTGCAGAAAGGCGCGAAAGGCGTAAAATTCGACTTCAACGACTTCAACGACTACGACACGTTCGAGACTTACACAATCAATGCTAAATAGTAACAAGAAGAAATCTATAAAAATATGAAAGCAAAAACTATCATCGGCATGGCCCTGGTGCTGTCGTCACTCAGCGTGCAGAACGCCAACGCCCAATTCTTCAAGAAACTCGGCAAGGTAGCGGGAGCATTGCTTGACGCAACCACCGAATCGACTAAAACATCCAACAACAGCAACTCGTCAAGCAGCGACACAAAGGGCTACATTCCTCATATCGACTTCAAGGTGACATCGTGCGAATACTGGGGCGACGAGGTGTTGCTGCGGTTCATAGTAATTAACACCTCGACGAGCGACATCACATTCCGCCCATTCTGGGGCGAAATAAACGATGCCTATGCCACCGACGACAACAACAACATCCACGCTATAAGCTTCAATGTTGGAGGCGAAGACGGTTGGGGCGGCGAGCTGTTCAAGACGTTGCCCTCTGGAGTGCCCGTCAAGGGATTCATCTCGATAAAGAAGGTGAGCACAAGCTGCCGCTTCATCAAGAGTGTGCGCTTCGGCGGCATTGTGGAGGACGGCAAGAACAACCAGAAGTTCAGCTATACTATTGGCTCCAACGCCATCAAGATGCCAAGCAACACCAATGCCGACAACATATTCGTGTCGCTGCCCATTCTCCAGTACAACCTCAACAGGGTTTACCGCGACAAGACCGGCAAGAATGTAATCGTAGATGCCACGGTGAAGAACATTGGAACCAATGCGTTCAAGCTGGCAGCCAGCGACGGCAGCGGACATGCAGTATACGACAGCGAGGGCAACTCCTACAAGCACACGATGACAATAGGCGGCAAAAGCATCGACAACTGGGACGGCGTTACGCTTCAGCCAGACATTCCTATGAAGGCTTTAATCACAATTCCAAATGTCCCCTCAAACATTCATGAGTTCAGCATCATAAAGCACAGAACCGTATGCGGCGACAACTATTATGACATACAGATAAAAAATCAGAAATTTTAATGCTCAAATGAAGAAGACAGACAATTTACTCTTGTCAACAATTATGTTGGCATCATTCGTCTTGCCGTCTCAGGTCTCGGCACAAACCGCTGACGAAGCCAAGGAGACGGCGTTGAGCTTCATGACCCAGAAAAGAGGTGGGGCTGTGAATCTCTCCACAGTTAACATCGGCAAATCTATTGCAAAGGTAAAGGGTAAAGGCGGAGCAGCCGCCGACAATGGCGGCGTGTATGCCTTCAACGCCGAGGAAGGCGGCTACTGCGTGGTGTGCGCTGGCAACGGCAACACACTGGTGGCGGGCTATTCAGACAAGGGTTCTATCGACCCAACCAACATGCCTGACGCCATGAAGGTGTGGCTTGCGCAATATCGTGAAGCAATGACAGCCACGGACGCCACTTCCGAACCCCACTGGGAGGGCAAGACGGTGGCTCCTGTGGCACCTCTGCTAAAGACACAATGGAATCAAGGTGCACCATACAACAGCAAATGCCCGTCAAACGGCACGAAGACGGTAGTGGCAGGTTGTGTGCCCGTAGCATTGGCTCAGGTGCTCAATTACTATCATCAGGACCGTAAGGGTGACGGCAAGCTGGAGTATGCCGACGTAGAGTCAGAGACCGAATACAACATCGACTACTCTACTACCACCTACGACTGGAACAACATGCTCAACACCTACGATGGCGTAAACGCTACAAAAACACAGAAGGATGCCGTGGGCAAGCTGATATTTGAGGCTGCAGTAGCCAGCAAGGCAAAATTCGGTTATGACGAAACCAGCGCTTACCTTCCATTCGTTGCCCTCAACCGATACTACAATTATGAATGTATGTATGTGGAACGCGACCTGCATTATTATGTCGACATGGTACGCAGTTCCGATTACTACATCTCCACGGACAAATGGATGAGCATGATACAGGATGAAATGGAGGCAGGACGCCCCATCATCTATTCTGCGAGCGACGTGAGCGGCGGCTACATTGTCAAACCCGCGAGAAACCACGCCTTCGTCATTGACGGCATTGACGACAAGAACTATGTACACGTCAACTGGGGATGGGGCGGCGTTGCCGACGGATATTACGACGTGGCGATACTCAACCCGGGCGGAACATTCAATTACGAACAAGGCTATCGCTGCCAGCACTCCATGATTATCGGCATACAGCCGCGAACCACCGACTGGCAGGAGGCGTGTTATCAGCCGTTCCATGTGTGCGACTGGGCTGCTTCGCGTGGCGATGCCGTAAAGGCACCGCAACACAACGCTAAGGCAGCACCGGCAAGAGCAAGCGAGAGCATTGTGACGTCGAAAAGCAACATGTATTACTTCATGGTCACCAATACGTACGACTCGAAGAAAAGAAACATTATAACCGTTCTTGCCAATAACGGTCATATAGTGACAAATCTTACTTCCGGAGTTTACCAACTGGACATTAAGGGATGGCCAGACATCACGCGCTACAATCTTTCAAATAGCTTCAAAAAGGTGCCGCAAGGTGTGGCTGACGGCGTATACGAACTGCGCATGGCTTATTATGACAAGGACAACAAGCCACAACTCTGCCCTATGCCGAAGCAACTCATACCTACCCTCGAAATCGTGAATGAAGGAACGGGCATGATAATACGTGGTTTGGAGGGAGAAGACCTTGTGAAGACTCTCACCATCGAAGATGTTACGCCTGCCAGCGAAATATATGCTGGTACACGCTTCTATCTGAACGTAAAGGCATCGGGTGCTTCACAGAACACCTACCTGCAGTTCCGTAATGTGGATACTGGCAAACTTTACGGCACCAGCGGATCAAGCTCTGTATCGTTCAATTTCGTCTACAACAACTACACAGCCACAACAGCCTTCAAGTTTGAGCCGAAGAACGTTGACAACAACTTCACCATGCCTGCCGGACGCTATCAGGTGTTGGTGCCAGAGGGACAGACTAAGGTGGTGATGGGAAAAGACATATATATAGATGTAGCGGAGAAGCCCAACTATCCTATCCTTGACGGCACAGACCTGGTGTATGCATACGACGGTTTAGTGATGGATAATGATGAGCTGAATTGTAAAACGTTTGAAAACGAATATTATTTGGACGGCTTTTCACCAGCCCTGAAATACGCTAACAAAAACACGAGTCCGGTGACTCTGCGCATATACGCAGTAAATCAGGACACCAAGGAGGAGCGACTATTGACCGTAATAGAGAACTGGACGGTAGGCACAACAATTCCATACAACAATCGCCTGTACCCGCTTACGGGCAACTATGAGTTCAAGTGCCGCTATCTGACACCCGACGGCGAACGTGCCGGACTGATGCCACGCGACTTTTACGGCAAGCCTTCTTATTGGAGATACGAGCTGAAAAACAACTTGAAAACACCCAATATGAAGCTCATCTCATGCAAGATGACGTCAAACAACGCTCCAGCCAAGGCGGCATACGCAGACGACACACAATATACAGCCAATCTGCAGTTCGATCTGAAGTATCACTACCCATACAATCGTGAGGACGGTGAGGAAATAAGCAGAAAAGCCGTCGTGAAGGCAATTTTCTACGACAAGGAAAAGGGCGAGATGGTGGCAGACTCGGTAACTAATGTGATATTGCAGCAGAACGTAACGCAAACCATCACGCTTACGCCCATGCTCTCGAAGAACGCCAAGTACAACGGAACGCTCTTTTTCAACGAAGAAGACTACAATAATGGACAATACTATACCTTCGTGGTTACGCCTGACGAGAAAAACATAGCCGACTTTACGGTTGATTCCGAAGGCTTCACAGGCATTGGCTCTATCAGCACATCCGACCAGGTGTTTGAGATAGGTGAAACGTTAAAGGTGTATGGTCTCAACGGAGTACTCGTCACCACAACAACCGTGACTTACGACCTATGGCCGCGCCTGCTCTCGACGTTGCCTCAAGGAGTGTTCGTACTGAAGTCTGGCACAAAGACAATAAAGTTCAGAAAATAAAAAGAAAAATTGCAGGACAGTAAAACTTTGCAAACAACATAAAATTAGGGCTGACACTTAATCAAAGGTGTCAGCCTTTTTGTAATCATTTTACAAAAACACATAAATAATAAATAAATAGCGCTCTATTCTTGTATTTCTCACAACAAAATCGTATTTTTGCAGTAAATCAAAACAATAGAAATATGGCACAATTCATCAATCCTTTCTCTGATTGGGGATTTAAACATATCTTTGGTCGCGAAATTTCTAAAGACTTGCTGATTTGTTTCTTGAACGACCTGTTTGCAGGCGAATTCGTAATTAAGTCGCTGGCGTTCGGCAACAAAGAACAAATCGGACTGTCGAAAGATTCAAGAGAGGTGATATTCGATATCTATTGCACAACGGACGAGGGCAAAGAGATTATCGTGGAAATGCAAAACCGAGGACAAGAACACTTCATTGACCGGGCTTTGTATTATACCTCACGCGTGATAGTAAACCAAGGCATAAAAGGCGAATGGGACTATGATATACGCCCTGTTTACACAATATGCTTCATGAACTTCGTCGACCCTTTGCTGCCATTGGGCAAATTACGAACGGACATGATACTCGCAGATAAAGACAATGGAAAGATGGTGTCTGACAAGATACGCATGGTGTATCTAATGCTGCCGTTCTTTGAGAAGACAGAGACAGAGTGTGAAAACGATTTTGAACGTTGGATATTTGTTTTAAAGAATATGAATACATTTGAAAGAATGCCATTCCTGGCTAAAAACGCAGTATTTAAGAAATTGGCTGAGATTTCTGACCTTAGAACTCTCAGCAAAAAAGACATGGACAAATACGAGGATAGCATCAGAATTATGCGCGACGCCTACGCCACATACAAATACGCCATAAAGACAGGCTTGGAAGACGGACGAAAGCAAGGATTAGAGGAAGGAATGGCGCAGGGAATGGCGCAGGGAATGGCGCAGGGAATGGAAAAAGGAATGGCGCAGGGAATGGAAAAAGGTATGGCGCAGGGAATGGAAAAAGGTATGGAAAAAGGAAAGGCTGAGGCTGAGCGACAGAAGAACATTGAGTTTGCAAAGCTCATGCTAAGCGATGGCGACTCTACAGAAAAAATACAAAGATATACGGGGCTTACGGCAGAAGAAATAAACGAAATTGCACAAAGCCTACATTAATAATGTAATCTCACAAAGCCTACATTAATAAGCAAACCATTAAATATAGCTATTGCGTGGTACGGTCTACGAACGAGGGCACTGAAAAAGTCCCTTGCGATATATTTATCAATTATAATCTGCACATAATTTGGCTATGTGCAGATTTTTTTGTACCTTTAAGGAATAAAATCCAAGGTACTTATGCTGTCACAACAACAACTTCCACTCAGTGAATATAGCTCACTTTATGATATAGTCGTCCCCCAGGACAACCTTCTCCGCCGTATTAATAACCTGATAGACTTCAGCTTTGTCTATCAGGAACTGGTCAATAAATATTGTCCTGATAACGGCCGTACAGCTGAATCGCCCATTCGTATGTTCAAATATCTTCTATTGAAGACAATATACGATATATCTGACGTGGATGTTGTAGAGCGTTCCCGTTATGACATGTCGTTTAAGTATTTTCTTGATATGACTCCTGAGGAAGGCGTTATCAATCCAAGCAGTCTTTGTAAGTTTCGCAGATTACGCCTGAAAGACACGGATCTTATGAACCTGCTTATCAAAAAAACTGTAGAGATAGCAATAGAGAAAGGAATCATCACATCAAAGACTATTATTGTAGATTCGACTCATACAAAAGCCAGGTCAAATCCGTATTCACCAGTTGAGATACTGAAACTCCGTTCGAAGCAACTCCGCAAGGCGCTTTATGCCATGGATGATAATATAAAGGAAACACTTCCGGCTAAGAATGAAGACGATGACCTTGTTCATGAGTTGGATTATACCAAGGACCTTCTAAATCATATCACCTCGGATTCCTGCCTTTCGGAAGTGCCCGCAGTAAAACAGCGACTAAATATGCTAAAGGAGACGCTTGCGGACATAGAAGACCACTATACAACCTCAAAGGATACAGACGCACGTGTTGGGCATAAGACAGAAGACACGTCGTTCTTCGGTTACAAGACTCACATCGCAATGAGTGATGAGCGTATCATAACTGCTGCCACAGTCACATCTGGCGAGAAGGGTGACGGGCCTCAGTTGGAAGAGCTTGTTGAGCAAAGCAGAAAGAACGGAATGGAGGTTGACACGGTTGTTGGTGATACCGCATATTCTGGCTGCAAGAACCTCAAACTGGCAGAAGATGAAGAGAGGGGATTTCGTTTGGTGTCCAAATTACATCCGTCTATTAGTAGTGGATTTAGAAAGAGTGAAGACAATTTTGATTACAACAAGGATGCAGGCATGTTTGTTTGTCCTGCTGGCCATATGGCAATCAGAAAAGTAATAATGGGAAAGAATAGGAACTGGAATCAATCCATGACTTATTTCTTTGATGTGGATAAATGCAAGACTTGCTCACGAAGAAACGGATGCTACAAGGATGGAGCTAAAAGCAAGACCTATAGTGTACCTATCAAGAAAGGAGAACATAAAAGACAACTGGAGTTTCAGAAGACACAAGAATTTAAAGAAATAGCCCGCCAGAGATACAAGATAGAGGCAAAAAATTCGGAGTTAAAACAGGTATACGGCTATGATAAGGCATTGTCGTATGGGCTAGATTGTATGCAAATGCAAGGTGCAATGACAATATTTGCCGTAAATATCAAAAGAATATTGAGACTAAGCTAAGAATAATTAGAAGAATTATACACTTGTGACATAAGTGCCCTACATCCTCTATAAGGCTGTATATTAGACCATATCAAAGCAAATTAAAAGCAGATTGCAAAACCGACATAATGTTTAATGCAATCTGCTTTTTTATTTAAAAGAGTGGAATAAAGTCTTAAAGGGCTAACTTTTTCAGTGCCCTCTCTACGAACCGTACCTCCTACAAGCCCCATTCGCACGCTCCAAATCCAAAGCATAATCCGCAGTCTTTACCTTGCAGAATAATGTCTATCATCAACATTTTACGTCTATTCGCACAGAGCCAACACCACACATTTCTTAATTTCTGTCTGCCGATGCTTCATATCTATCCCCTTCTTCCTCCTTATTACATTCACATTTTAATTAACAATCTTTAGGACGCAAAAATATTCTGTATTTTATTTGCTCGTCATGACAACCGAACAAAATAAAAGTAGTAAATTTGTATTTTCTAACACCCTATAGGTGTTTTTCAAATTGTCTTATCTCCAATAACTAAAAACATCAAATGACAGAAACCCTTCAACAAAAGTGCCTTAAGGCTTACTACAAAACCGATATTGAACCAACGCTCGACCGACTGCTTCAGGTGAAAGACATCGTCTCAAATTTTGAACTTGAAGGAGCCGACCGCCTGTTGAGTGCCCTTAAAATGAAGCACATGGACCTTGTCGAGATTGAACGTCTGGCAGAATATATATATCAGGCTCGTGAGAAAATGGATAAGGAACTCGTGCGACTTCATAAATACGAAGAGGTTTTTAATAGTGATTTTGCCACCGACCACAATTTTTATTACAATTCCGTAAGTGAGATTCTCCGACATATGCGCAGCCATATGTCGCCCTTGAAAACCATATTCAGGAAATTCTGCCCAAGGAAGCATCCCACGCCTGCCGAATGTGCAACTTTTGGCATACAACAGAAGTCGGCAATCGAAGAGTCGTTATTGGGCAAGAATGTCTACGAGTTGAATCTGTTCGACTTGTCCACCTATCCGTCTGTTGTGCAAGGCTTGTTTTCCGAGCTTATAAAGTTCTTCAGGGCAGAAGAAGAATGCATGAATCTGTGTACGGAGATTCTGAAGGAAGAGATGGAGATTCGTAACGACCCAACAAGAAGCAAATGCTCTCTGGACTCATATAGAAACAAGGCATACAAGCGTCTTAAGAATGAAATAATGCTTATAACCGAAGACACGGTTAACAGCCTTAGAGAGATAACACCTGCATATCAGAGTTACCTAAACTATGCCTCAGAAGAAGGATTCGCACAAGGTGAATTTCATAAGCACAATCATGCCGAAATGGAGCACTTCTGCATTATAGAATGCTTCACGGATACCGCTGACATCACTCTGGAAGAGAAGGCTCTGTGGGGCAACAATCCCAAAACCGTAAAGAAGATAAAGTATGTGATAAGTCATTTTGACGAACTCTTGCCACCCGACTTCAAACATAAGGACATGGGAATGTACGAGTATATATTCTGTCAATGGGCGTTGCCCAACAATGTGAAAAAAGCTCTTGAGTATTTCGTCAGCCATTACAAAGGCAAGCATAAGGTAGTGAAATATGCTGCCGTGAACAACCATAGACAGAGTTACGACAAGGAAGATCCAGCTGTAAAGCGCTTCCTTTCCAACATTATCGTACTGTTTACCGACAGCAACGACGAGGATTTAATGGGAAACATAGCCTAAAAAGTAGATTTGTTTTTAGGGTTTTTATCTGAAATATACAAAAAGTGTATCGGCCGACTATAGCTGATACACTTTTTTAGTTTACATAAGTATGGTTTGGTGGAGTTTTCAAGGAAAGTAGATTGATTTTGCATAAAAAGTAGATTGGAGCGGAGTGTTCAATCTACTTTTTGCCTTTTTCCAATCTAATTTCGGCTTTTTCAATCTACTTTTTATCGCAAAAGCAGAATTGCAACGCATTGAAAACCAGTATTTTCACGGCAATACGTAATCTAATTTATTCCTTGGCTACCAACGAAAAAACAGCGAAATTTGCATTGTCTTAGTAAAACAAAGACTACCCGATGAGTGAGTTCGAAATCACAAGACGGGGAATGATGGTACTATAAAATACAGCATGGATTCCTCTTCGATTGCTGTCGTACCAGAGAGGACATTTTAATACCGATATAAACTATGAAAAAGGTATTGAATCCCAACTTTCAGGCAGGCTCTACAACATGCAACGAGCCTCGCCCAGTATGCGACATCATCAAGGAGATGTTCGCAAGTGACTCACCCCTCGCCAACGGCCGTCGCAAGCTGCTGACTTACAAGCCCAACCTCGCACAGAAAGGAGGCCAGGCATGAAAAGGGACATTTTGCTGTGCATCGACTTGCAGGCTTTTCTGCAGACCGACGACCTGGTGGACGAGAACAAGCCTTATTACGGCACTCTGACGCTCGACGACGAATACCACGCTCAATTTGTGGAACGACCGAGCAGAGCCTACACAAGGCGCAACATGAGAATCTTCGACGGACAATACATCACCCTAACCTATCGACCGAGAGACGGACACATTAGATTCAACTTCAAAGAACTACAACCGGTGTATCTGCTCAACAGCGACATGTATGCCGAGGGCGTGAGAAACGAGATTCGCATGGCACTAAAGTGCTGCGCGGACAAGGGCCTCGGAGAGGTGAAGTGGGTGGGCTGGTAATAAACTTGAATTACATTACTCCTCCATTGGGTGAATCGTAAATCTTCCAATATTCCAGTTCTTCCAAATTCCAATAAGTGTACTTTCATACAAAATCCCTTTCTAAAGACTATATAATTAACTGATTATTAAGTAGTTATATATATAAGAAAGGGAATGGCAACCCTAAAAAAAATAATTGGAAGAACTGGAATTGGAAGATTAAGCAAAACCCACTTCCCTCTAAAAGGCTTATAATCAATAGTTTAAATAAATGACAACAACAAGAAATGAAATACAATATCAGTAAAACTACCGCTCCGAAGATGCCAAAACTTGGAAAAGGAACGGAATGTGTTACACTTTTGCTCTCGCAAGTGTCAAAAGACATGCATCAGCCCATCGTCCCGATGATTTTTCCTATCCTTGGCGCTCACGTAAGCGGAGCAGAATTCATGTATCCCGACCAAAGTTGGAAGGAAACATGTGGAATGTTGGCAAATCTCGTGGCTGATAGTGGCGCTGGAAAGGGTCAACTGTCAGGACTTGTGGAAGCCCTCTGCCGCGACTTCCGCGCTCACGACGAGGAGGAGCTGACGAAGCTGGTGGAGTGGCAGAAGCTGGTGAAGACGAAGAGCGCCAACAAGGAGAAACCCGTCCGACCCGATGTGGCTTTCTGGTTTCCACCCGCCGATGTTACCAACGCAGCCTTCATACAGAACGCCATGGGATGCGAGAAGCTGGGGCAGCGCACCCAGTACATCAACATGCCCGAGGTGGAGATGGCCGACCGCGTGTGTGGCGGGCACCGGCAAATCTCGCAGATGATGCGCAACATATACGACCGCCAGCGTGCGGGTGCTTTGCGTGCCACAGCCGACGGCGTTACGGGCAATCCCGTTCTGCGTGCCAACATCACTATCAGCTCTACTCCATTCGCCGCACGCAAGTTCTATAAGCAGGAACTGTTCAACGGCACCTTCGGACGTGTGGTATTCTCGTACAAGCCTCGCCAAGGACGCGACGGGCGCATTCCACGCCAAGGCAAATATGGTGACGATTTTTACAAAAAACTCGACGAATATATTGCTCGGCTTGCCATCTGCAAGGGAAGGTTCGTTATTCAGCCGCTCAACCGCCTTACCGACCAGCTTGCTGCCGACATGGCTTCGCTTGCCGACCTTGCCGACGACGACATCCTTTGGGACATCTCCAAACGTGCGCTCGTCTCGGCATGGAAGGCTGGATGCCTGCTCTGGGCATTGAACAACCAGACGTGGACTGCTGCCATGGGGCATCTCGTGGAATGGCTCGTCTACCACGATATATGGTCGAAGATGCAAGTCTTTGCAGACATGCTCGGTCAGGACGAGGGCAGCGTCAGCGAGGCTGGCAGACGCGGCCCGAAGAATCTGCTCGACGACCTGCCCGACTCGTTCAACGAGGCTCAACTTGAGGCTCTGCGCATATCGATAGGCAAGACGAAGGAGGGCACGAAGAATCAACTCTACAAATGGGTGTTCCGCAAGTTTATAGTCCACTCCGCCCAAACCGGACTCTACACCAAGACTCAGGAGTATCTACAAGGAATATCTTCCGACAATATCACCAAAAAATAAGTAGCCATGCTCGATAAATCCACTATACAACAGCTCCGCGACCTTCCAATAGAGGGGGTCGCCGAGCGCCTCGGCCTGCGCGTCACACGTCACAAGAGCCTATGCCCGTTTCATGACGATCATCACGCCAGTATGACCTACAGCACGTCGCGCAACATCTACCGCTGCTTTGCCTGCGGAGCGCATGGCGGAACCATCGACCTCGTGATGCGACATCTGCGCAAGGACTTCCCAGACGCTTGCCGATGGCTGGCCGATTCTACCAACATAATAGTAGAAGAGTACAACCCCAAAACTCAAAACTCAAAATTCAAAATTCAAAACTCCTTCGACGCCTCGCGCTATGCACGCCACTTTGAGCACCCCTGGCTGAGCGACGAAGCGCAAAGGTTTTTATTCGACGAGCGTAGGCTCGACCCGCGCGTCGTAAGATGGTGTCGCCTCACTTCCTGGACCGACCGCCAAGGCACGCATTGGCTACAAACGCCTTACTTTGACACCACGGGCAAGCTGATTGGCATACAGAACCGAAACCTTGATTATCAGAAGCCTGCCAAAGGGGAATGTCATCCCACAACAGCACATCACTCCCATCCCTATGGTGGAGGCGCCGTGGGAGAGGCCACTCCTCGCTTCCGATTCCCCTACGGCGCCCGCTGTTCCATCTACAACCTGCCCATCGTCGCCATGCTGCGCCCCGAAGAACCGCTATACATCACAGAAGGCTGTTCCGACTGTTGGGCCATGCTCTCGTCTGGTCACAAGGCTGTGGCAATACCATCAGCCACGCTCCTCTCCAAAGCCGACAAGGACTTGCTGTGCAACCTCTCCGACCGTCTGGCTACCTCCTTCCACATGTATCCCGACCGCGACGCGCCTGGCGAACAACTCTTCCTTCAGCTAAAGGAGGTCCTCCCCACGTTGGAGCACCATCAGTTGCCACCCACCTGCAAGGACTTCTCCGACTACTATGTGTTAAGTGAAAAGGGAAAAGGGAAAAGTGAAAAATCCAATAGCGTATTAAGTGAAAAGTGAAAAGTGAAGAGTGAAAAATCCAAATGTTAAGAGAGGCTTGGGAGGCTATGGCACCCTCGCCATAGCATGCCCTACCCTAAGCAGCAAACTCAAACCCACATATTCATAGATTTGTGCGGTGTACTTGCTGGTTATGCTATGGCGAGGCGCCATAGCCTCCAATGCTAACATACTATGGCGACAGCATTTGGAAGGTAGGGCGCCCTCGCCCTACCATTGGCACAACCCAGCCCTACCATTGGCTACCTAAGCAGCAAACTCCCACTCACATATTCATAGAATTGTGCCGTACTTGCTGCTTATGCTATGGCGAGGCGCCATAGCCTCCAAAGCTTCACTTTTCCCTTAACACATGGATTCTTCACTTTCCCCTTAACACATGGATTCTTCACTCTTCCCTCTTCACTCTTCACTTAGCATTTGGATTTTTAACTTTTAACTTTTCCCTTTTAAACGTATGAAAAATTTTAAATTACAACCCTACACCAAGAAGGAGCTGGCCCTCCTCTACTTCCCCTCAACCGACCCACACGTGGCCGTAAACCGACTGATGATGTGGGTTAAACGTTGCCCCGAGCTGCACAACGCGCTCGTGGAACAAGGATACAAGAAGAACGTTAAATGGCTGTCCACAAGAGAGGTGGAGATGATTGTGAGGTGGCTGGGCGAACCGTAATGGAAGGGAAAGTTAAGAACGAAGAGTGAAGAACGAAGAATCCAATAGTTAATAGAGGATACGCAAGCAACGAGTGTTGGGCAAAGCCCAACCAAACCTCATGTTCTCGTTTTGCTCAATCAAGCCTTCACCCTTCCCTCTTGTTCTCATGTTCTCTTGTCTTAATAATAAAACATGTTCTCATGTTCTCTTGTCTTAATAAATAAAACATGTTCTTCTGTTCTCTTGTCTTAATAAAAAACATGTTCTTCTGTTCTTCTGTCTAAATAAACCATGTTCTTATGTCTTACAAACAAAATCGTACTGAATCGTACTCAATCGCACGTATCGTACTCAATCGTATGATTGATGTTTTGGGATGTATTAACTTTGCACATGTAATCCAACAGCCACATGTCCAACGTCCATCCACAAGCGGATTGCTCACACGCGACTGCTCGCCCTGGCCAACAACATTACTCGAAAGGCGCCTCGAGAATAGTGTAAATGGCCCACGACAATAGTCGCACAAGAAAAATGACGGGACGGTCGGGCTACGGGGATTTCAAATGTTTAAGTAACAGTTCATAAATATCTTTACACATAGTAGGAGGGTATGGCATCCCTGCCATACCCACTAAATCGGCAGGACACTCATGGCAGAGTGGGTACGGCAAGGACGCCATACCCTCCTACAGATTGCCGCTCATATATAAAGCTAAATATGAACTCGTACTTAACTCTAAAATTTCAATGTCTAACTTTTAAAACATTTTAACATTATGATTGAATATTCTGTTTTTATGACCACCAACCACTTGAGTAAGGATGAGGGTGCTAAGGCTTATGCAGCCGCTCAGATTAGAGAGAAGCTGGGTACCGATAAGTTTGTGGCGCACGTGGCGCGACACAACAGCGTGTTCTCTAAGGGCACTATCAAGGGCGTGCTTGCCGACGTGGCCTGCTGTGTGCGCGAGCAACTATTGAACGGCAACAAGGTGCAGCTTGAAGGTTTGGGTACATTCGGTTTCACTATCAGCAGCCAAGGTGCAGAAAATGTGAAGGATTTCACCGCTGCCAACATCAAGAAGATTAACGTTATCTTCACCCCGGACAGCGAACTGGAGAACCTTATCGACGATGCTGTCTTTAGCCCAACGTCGAGTCGCGTGGTGCAGGCTGCTGCGCTGAAGGCGGAGAAGAATGGTGAGGGCAGCGTGGACTTGGAAGCGATAAAGAAAAAGGGAGTTTAAGGGAAAAGTGAAAAGTGAAGAGTGAAGAATCCATATGTTAAGTGAAGAGTGAAGAACGAAGAGTGAAGAATCCAATAGCGTATTAAGTGAAAAGTGAAGAGTGAAGAGAGAAAAATCCAATAGTGAAGAGGGAAATTAGAAGTTAAAGGAAGTTTGGGCTTCGCCCGAAGTTAAAGGGCATATGTATTGTCCGTTCACTTCCATCCATCGCAGATGGATTAACTTCTTCTTAACTTCCGATAACTTCTTTCGCTTGCGAAACTTAACTTCTTCTTAACTTCCGATAAATTCTTTTTCGCTTGCGAAACTTAACTTCTTTAACTTCTCTAACTTCTGAATTCTATAAACTTGCTAAAGTTTCATCAAAAAATTATTATTATGACTCAAGAACAGAAACATTCAGTAATTCAGGCGATATTGACTTTCATTTCGTCAATCCTTTGCGCAATAACCGCAAGCTCGTGCGCATCGCATTTTTAGCTTTGCTATAATGTGAGGGGAAAAGTTCCCACAGAACGCACAGACTACACAGAAGCCTACGGGATTAATATTTCGGAATTCACAGAGCGTATAGACGCTGCGCGTCATACGACAGAAAGCACAGAATTGATTGCTTGTGTAGCGACGCCGAGGTTAAGCATGGTTGCCGTCTATGGCGGCGAAAGGCTCTTGTACTTGTATCTCCTTTGCTTGTAGTTCCCACAGAACGCAGACCAGCAAGCATTCATTTCTGTGGATTCTTGCCTCGCGAAGCGTAGGCCATTCTGTGGATTCGAAAAGCTTAAGCCCGTAGGCTTCTGTGTGGTCTGTGCATTCTGTGGGAACTACATACAAAAGAACTACAAGTAAAATTATACGTTCATTATATATATTATGCGAAAAATTGATTTAATAATAATCCATTGTTCGGCTACTGCCGAGGGCAAGGACTTTCGGGCTGCCGACATCGACCGCTGGCATCGTCAGCAGGGTTTCAAATCTATTGGCTACCATTTCGTAGTGCGATTGAATGGTGATGTGGAGCGTGGCCGACCAATTGCCGAAGTGGGCGCACATTGCAAGGGACACAACGCCACGTCGATTGGCGTGTGCTACATCGGTGGTCTCGATGCCGACGGCAAGATGCCTAAGGACACCAGGACCGTGGAGCAACGAAAGGCTATGCGCAATCTCGTTAAGACGCTCAAGCACGTGTTTCCCGAAGCTGTGGTACGGTCGCATAGGGATTTTGCTGCCAAGGCTTGTCCTTGCTTTGATGCAACGAGAGAGTATGCGTGAGAAGAACATCCTGTAGGAGGTTAGCATACCTTGCATTATTATGCACTTTTGTAAAGCAAACAATTTATTTTAATATCTTTTTGATATTTTCACGGCTTTTTGTTTTGCCAATCGATAATTATTCTATACCTTTGCATTTACAAACGTATAGAACATAAAGGATAAATATTACAAAACAACAACATAACACACGATGAGCACACTTATTCGACCAGAACACTATTGTGCCTTGCTCAACACCTACAAGACCGAGCAGGGCATTAAACTTATAAAAGACTTCTTCCAGCAAAACCTTGCCACCGAGCTACGACTGCGCCGCGTAACGGCTCCGCTGTTTGTGCTTCAGGGACTTGGCATTAACGACGACCTTAACGGCGTGGAGCGTCCTGTTACTTTCCCAATTAAAGACCTTGGCGACCAGAAGGCTGAAGTGGTGCACTCGCTTGCCAAATGGAAACGACTGACACTTGCCGAATATCAGGTGCAGCCCGGATATGGCGTGTACACCGACATGAACGCCATACGCGCCGACGAAGAACTGGACAACCTACACTCGCTGTACGTTGACCAGTGGGACTGGGAGGCTGTTATCGCACAGCACCAGCGCTCTATCGCATTCCTAAAGGATGTGGTTCAGCGCATTTATGCAGCCATCAGACGCACAGAATACCTGGTGTGCGAGACCTACGAGCAGATTAGACCATTCTTGCCCGAGGACATTCACTTTATACACAGCGAGGATTTGCTGGCCATGTATCCAAACCTCAGCCCCAAGGAGCGCGAGGACGCCATCTGCAAGAAGTATGGAGCTGTGTTCATCATTGGTATCGGCGGCAAGCTTGCCAACGGCGAGAAGCACGACGGACGCGCCCCCGACTACGACGACTGGTCGACTATTGCCGAGAATGGCAAGGCTGGACTTAATGGCGACATTCTTATATGGTATCCGGTGTTGCAACGCTCGTTCGAGCTGTCGTCTATGGGCATCCGCGTGGACAGCGAGGCCTTGAAGCGCCAGCTTAAGCTTGAGGGCAAGGAAGACCGCGCATCGCTCTACTTCCACCGCCGACTGCTCAACAACGAGTTGCCCCTTTCGGTGGGCGGCGGTATTGGCCAGAGCCGCCTGTGCATGGTTCTGCTGCACAAGGCACACATTGGCGAGATTCAGGCCTCTATTTGGCCCGAAGATATGCGCAGAGAATGCGCTGAACTTGGAATGCCGCTAATATAGAGATATTGGCGAGGATTATTACTGTTATATGTAAACAACGCCGACTGTAAGAATTCTTTTATTCTTAACAGTCGGCGTTGTCGTTTTTTGTTTTACTTGCCGATTTTGTGAATCAAGTAGAGAGGGCTACACTTTGCTTCTATTTAGCCGGATACACAGGCATGTTGTTAAGGGTGTTCACCACGTAGTCTATCGTTTGGTTTGACTTGGCAGATGGTTTGCCGTCAGGACTAATCTCGATCAAGGCTCTCGAGTTGATTTGTCGCTCTACATCAGAGATGCTCTTGTTGGTGCGACGATACTCGTTCTTAAGTTGCTCGAAGTCCTTAAGTATAAGTTGCTGATACTGGCGCTTTGCCTTGGTAGCCTGTACCTTGTCCTTTTGCGGCTCCTTCATAGCCTTGAGATTCTTTACTATGCGCTCTGTAATGCGCGACTTGTTGGTGTGCTGCCTTGCGGTTGGTGCCACGGGCTTGGCGTTGAGAGCCTGTTCTATCTGCTGGCGCAGCTTGCGTATAGTGTCGTCTTTCTGTCTACTCTCACTCTTAAGATACTGATAATTCAGGTTGGGGTCTGGATTCTCGTCTTTGCTGTAGTCGGCATGGGGCGCATCGTCTTGCGTGGACTTTTGTCTGGTAGCGGAGTCGTCGTGGGGCGCTACATATTGTGTGTGCTTGGCGTCCCATTGTTGGTCTTCGCTATAGCTTTGGTCTTGGCTGTAGCTATTGGCTTTGGGGGCAGACGACATGTAGAAGTAGGCATTAAGGCCAAGACTGGCCACGAGCATTAGGCCAAGCAGGGGCATAAACATCTTGCCACGTGGCTTGCGTGGAACCTTGGGTGCTGCAATACGCACAATGCCAAGCGTAAGGTTGTCGTAGCCAGGTTTGGCACGTCCCATCATCTCCACGCTGTCCATTGTCTGCCTTACAACCTCGCGCAGACTCTTGTTGTCGCTTATCAAAGCCACCACCTGTGCCTCGGACATGGCTCCCCACACGCCGTCGGTACAGAGAGCAAGGCGATCGGCAGGGGCAAGGCTAAGGCGGTCGATTTCGGGCTCCACGACATCCGTTATGCCAAGAGCCCTTGTAATGACGTTGGAGTTGGCGGCTCGGCGTGCGTCCTCCTCAGTTAGCTCACCACGGCGCACCATCTCGCCCACCACCGAATGGTCGGCTGTGCGAAACAGCACCTTTGTGCCCCGCACCTGATAGAGGCGGCTGTCGCCCACATGTGCCACGGTAGCTGTCTTGCCATTGACTACAGCCACCACACACGTTGTGCCCATGCCCTGTAGCTCAATATGATCGAGCACAGTCTGTCGCAGCAGACTGTTGGCAGAGCCGACTGCATTCTTGAGCGCAGCCTGTACGTCGGCAGACGGCTGACAGCTGTTAAGGTGCTGCAAGATGGCTTGTACGGCAAGGGTTGAGGCATTGGCTCCACCTGGTCCGCCACCCATACCGTCGCACACCACGACGGCAAAACCTATAGGCGTATCGGCACAAGCATAGCAGTCTTGGTTCTCGGGACGTCCACCTTGGCGCGAATCGATGCATACGGAACAGTTCCATTTACTATCCAGAATATCCATATTTTTAGAGGGGAATTATAAGTTAGATTTATTATATAAAGAAATGGTCGAAGTCGCTGTTCATATCGTCAGAATTGGCAATATCGTTATCGTCGGCAATATCGTCGGAATTGACAATATCATCGGCATCGGAAATATCGTCAGAATTGGCAATATCGTCATCATCGGTAATATCGTCAGAATTGGCAACATCGTCATCGTCGGCAATTTGGTCGTCGAAGCCAAAGACGTGGTCATCGACATCATCGAAGTCGCCAATCTCTGGCAGTTGGAAGCTATCTGCATACAGTTCTTCAGGCATTTCGTAGCCATTGGCAATCATTTCCTCAAAAGAGTCGTCGATGTTGTCGTTGGCGTCGAGCAAGGATTGCATATCGGGGTTAGAGGCACACTCCTGCATAAAGAGCTGTTCCTCGTCGGGCGACATTGTGCCGTCAAGCCATGCCGCAAACTGTTCCTCGCTAAAGGGCAGCGGGTCGTAATAATCAGTCATTGTACGATTCCTCCATTCTTAATATACGTTTAAACTGTTCTTTAGCCAGCTTGTGCTTGTTGTAGAACGTGTTGAGGTTCATGCCAAGCATCTGGGCTGTCTCTTCGTTGGTGTGCCCCTCTAGATAACGCAAACGTATAAGGGTGCTGTACCTTCGGTTGGGCATCAGACGCAGTATTGTTTCGGCATCCAGGCCATGCAGAGCCGACTGGTCTAAATCTATAGACCCGTGTTGAGCATCAAATCTTACACCTTCGTCGTCAAAATTTTCGCTAATGGGCATTTGGGGTGCCCGTTTCCTTACCTCGTACTTCTTGTAGCAATGAAACAAGCACACAGTTTTCAACCATGTGAAGAGCGTGCTCTGGAACTGGAATCCCTCGAGCTTGCACTTGCCGGTAGAGCGGCTGGGCGTGAGCAAGAGTATGTAAATCTCGTTAATAAATTCCACGCACGACGAACAGTCGGTGTGATAGTTGTCGTATACCGACTTGAAGAGTGGGTAGCACTTGCGGTAGAAAAACTCGCGTGTAACGCTGTCGTCGTGGCGCAGCAGAGCCTGCACTATGGCATGGTCGGGATTGGACATATATGTGATGGATTATTTCTTGTTCTTCTTGTTGCCGAAGATAGACTTTATCGAGAACTTGTTCTTCTGATAAATCATCAATTCGGCCTTTGTGCCATGACACGTAACGGTAAGGTTGCCTGAGCGTTCCTCCTCTGTTTCGTTGGCCGAGGCTGTAAGCAGCAGTCGGTTACCGTTCTTTACCACCTGCACCCAATCGGGGTGTGTAAAGGTCCAGTCGTCGTAGTTGCAGTTGACTGTTACCTCGTGGTTGTCGTTCTTCTTGCCGGCAGCCTTAAACTCCAACGACGAGACAGAGAGCGACAGCTTGACGGGCTCGCGCTCGGGCTCGGCCTCTTGCGGTTGCTTCTCTTGGGTGTTGTCGGTAGTCTTGTGCTTGTCTTTATGCCTTACAACCTTGGATTTGGAGTTGATGGTCCTGATGTTGTTTTGGCAAATGGCAATCTGGTTGTCGCACATGGCCTTTTTGGTGGCAGAATCGTAAGCGGCCTTGGCGCTGCGAAACTTGGCAATGGCAAGATTCTGCGATTTTACAGTCTGTTTCATCTGATACTTCTGCCCCTGCGCAAACAAGCGGTCGCCAGCCGACTGTGCGCTGACGTTAACAGCTATAAGGGCGAACAGTACGACCACTACAAATCTGATGTAATTCTTCATACGTAAAAAAAATTCTTTTTAGTTGTTGATGTTTTTATATCCTTATAGAAGTTACTTCACAGCCTCGTCTATGCGCTTGATGCGCTTGTCAAACTCGGCTGCAATGTCGGCCATTCCTTCATCGGTGAACAGTTTTTTCTTGTCGGCAAGCTCTTTTCTTGCTTCCTGCAAGGCAGCCTTAGTCTTGTCTTTCTTAGCAACAATAGGCTTGGTGTCTACATTATTGGCTGTCATCTTTGCAGCTGTGCCAATTGCATGAGCATAACCGTTAAAGGCGTCGAGAAGAGCCACCTCGTAACCCTCGTCGTGCTTTAGACCAAGAGCAAAGCTTGCATCGGCCGAGGCTGTAGCGTCAGACACCTTTGAACGCAGCGAGTCGTTCATGGCCTGTTCCTTGGCAAGTGCCTCGCGCTCTGCCTTCTGGTGGTTGCTGTACGACACGCCGGCTATGGCGAGCAGCACAACAACAGCCACACCAATGGCAGCGGCAATAGACATCTTGGTAGACTTCTTCATCTCGCGCTTTTGACCATCGAGGTTCTCCATGGCCACACGCATCTGTGCAGCTGACTGATAACGCACCTTCTGATTCTTGTCTGTGGCACACGCTATGATGTTGCGCAAGCCCTTGTCCTTTATAAGCTGCAAGGGGAGTTTCTTATGAAGCTGCTTTTCGAGAACCTCGTGCGACGGACCTTCGAAAGGAACGTGTCCCACAATACATTGGAAGAGCAGTATGCCCATGGCATAGATGTCTGTGGTTTGGTTCTGATGCTTAAGGTCGCCAAGAGCCAGTTCGGGTGCCGCATACTCGGCCTTGCCCATAAACGAGCCTGTGGTGGTAAGACCACGGTCGTTGGTGGTAAGCTTGTTTACCTGCTTGGCAATGCCAAAGTCGATAAGCTTGATGTGCTCGTCGGCAGTAAGCATAATGTTTGAGGGGTCGATGTCGCGATGCACATAGCCAGCATCGTGCAAAGCAATAAGACCCGACAACACGTTCATTACTATAGTCTTGGCAAAGTGTACAGGGTCTGACTGATAGTCCTTTAGCATCTTCTTGGCAAAAGCAATCTCGTTGCCAGCCTTGTCGCTGCACTTGCCGTCGAGCAGTTCGGCAAGCGAAATGCCGTGCAACAACTCGCTTACCACATGATAGTGCTTGACGGTATTGCTGCCACGAACGGTATCCACCTCAATGAAGCCAAGCATCTCGATAAGGTTGTCGTTGCGCAACTGTATTGAAGCCTCACGGCGAGCACGCTCTATAGCGTGTTCGGGTAGGTCGGCATAGAGAAACTTTATGGCAACCGGACGCGACACCTTTGTAGCAATGTCCACACAAATGCCCTTCATCACCTTGCCCATGCCACCCTCGCCAATAGGTGCGTCGGCCGAATCGACCTCAAAGTATATGTTTTTCTTCTTCTCTGCTTCTCCCTGTAATCTTAAAATAGCCATATCAATTTGTTGTTTCTTGTTATGTTTATAATTGTTTGAAGTGTATTAGTAGACCGGAAGTCCGTATTTGTTTTCTTCGTCACTATCCAGAAGGAACAGCACCAACAGCCATAGACTGCCAATTAACAATAGAACGTAATTAACCAATAATAGAATTGCCAATGTCTCGTTGCGTGTAAGCATAACCAACACCATAAGCACCACCAAAAGCAACGTTGGGCCATAAACCAACATAACCCACCAACCACTACGTCCGGTGTCGTGAAGTCGGCGCACAGAAACAGCAAGCGAAGGAACAAAAAACAGCAGCAATACCAATACCGAGCATATATTGGTGGCCAATGCGGCACCTTTCACACCTCCCAAGCCAAGCCCGATGCCAAAGAATGCAGCTTGGGCACAAATAGACACGATGGCATTGAAAAGCGCAAACCACCAAAACTCAGAACGTGGAGCACGTCCGGAGAATGTTGCATACTTGTTGATGCACGTCTTTATAGAATCTGTAAAAGTCATAAGCAAATAAAACGACTAAAAGCACTGGCCCTGCAAGACACACTTACAGAACCAATGCTTATGGGTTAGAATAATAATGTTTACTGGGCAGAAGAGCCTAATTCTGCCGGGCTCAATATAACACTTATCTCTTTGGATTCGGTGGTATAGATATACTTCACGCCAATATTGTTGCGCTTGAGCAGGCCTACAAGAACCTTATTGTCGGACAAGGACAAATCCTTGAGCAACTGGGCCTTTACCGAATCGGCCTCAACACCATCGAAACGCTTGTCGCTAACACGTATGTGATAAACCAAGAGGCTGTCGCCAGGAGCATAGTCAAGGCTGTTAAGTATGGTGCCATTGGGAAGCTCACGCCCCGGATTAGCATTGATTTTATCGACAAATGTCTTTAGCTCTTCTTGCTCCTTATCGTTCTTGTTGGGCTTGCACCCCACTACCGTGGATGCAAGGAGCAACGCAAATAATGCATATATATGAAACTTCTTCATAATGAATACATTTATATATTACAGAATGTTGAATGAGGTTTGGTAGATGGTGTCGCCCGACTCAAGCACCTCAACCTTATATTCTCCGGCCTTCCAAAATCCTTCCTTATTAGAGCCAAACTTGTCGAACTCCACAACCTGGTTCTTCTTCGACTTCTCAATAGTAACTTTAGCCTCGGCTGTGTACTTCTTGCCAGATAGGAATATTGTCTTGCCATCGGGTTTTGTTATCTTCAGCTGCAGAACATACTCTTCGGCCTTCTCCTTCCAAGGACCCAACTCGAAGGCAGCCTGGATATAACGGGCATTGAAAGCACGCAAAGGTTTGTCGTATTCGGTAACAACCTTGTCGTCCTCGGACACAAGACGGAACGAAGCGCTCTGTATCAAGCCGCGCAGTTCGCTTGGCGGAAGATCCTTGCGGGCCTCTTGCTCGAGCTTGTTCTCATGTTCGCGCTCGGCCTTGATGGCTGCGGCATAAGCCAACTTGAAGTCGGTATCTACCTTGTCAAACATATTGAAATAGGTAATAAGCACGGCAGTAAAATCCTCAGGCTTGGCTGCATAAACCTGAATGGCGATGTCGACACGCTTCTCGCCTACCGTTAGCTTAACGGTCTTGTGCTTGCGGTTCACCTCGTTGCAAGCCATGATGGCTGGCTTGCTCTTAAAATCCTTATCGCCTACGCCAACCTTAAAAGCCTTACGGTGGAATGTATACAGCAGAGGTGAGTCGCCCTCAAACGTTATCCAGTAGAGCACGTCGTTCTTGCGAAAGCAAACACTATTGTCTGATGTGTCTACAGTTGGATCGTACTTGTTCTTGAGCAAGAAAGAATAAATGCTGCGCTGAGCCTTTTCTTGCACCGGACTTAAATCTCCAGCAAATGCAGTTGCCACTGACATGAGCAGCAAGCACAAAATCACTTTAATTTTTTTCATTATTATCAGGTTTTTATTGATATTATTATTTAATGTTATAAACTACAAACGATTGTGATACTTGTCGTAAATCACAAAGTTCAGACTAACACTCGAAGGTGTATGTGTATTGCGTTTCAACTGGGCTCCGAATTCGGGAAGGGCATTGATAAACTCCTCATTAATCATGTCTGCCGTCAAGTTGCTGAATCTAACATGTAGAGTTATCGAGTTACTGCCAACAATTATCTTCTCGAAGACAATGCCATTGGCTATTGTCACCGGACAAGCCTGGGCTGTCTGCTGCCATACCAAACGCCATGGAGATACGCCGCCGCCACTCTGCAAGGTCCAGTTGCCATTGACCATAAGCATTGTGGCCAATTTACGATTGGAGGTGTCGTATAGGTCGCACTTATACTCGGTACCTGCACGATAGGCATAAACCTCACGATGCCATCCGTTCTTGCAATTTACGGCCTTGCCATTTGTTCCAAAATAGGCTATCTCGGTGCGCTGGTTCTGCGAGTTATACTTATACGTCATCTTGCTATAGCCAACCTCACTTAGCATCTGCTTACCGTCTACACCATAGTAGGTCTCGGTGCTAATCTCGCGCATCGAATTATATGTGCGCATTGTCTTGTGACACTTTGTAGACTTATCGATAACGGGTTTGCCGTTTATGTCGTAGTAGGCGAAAGATGTCTGAAGTCCTGCATCATCGTAAGTAAACCGCTGCTCGCACCAATTGTGCTGACCATTAACTTTCTTTCCATAACCGTCGTAGCAAACAATCTTTACACAGTTACCTCGCTTGTCGTATTCGAGACGGCCTTCAGGAGAAATGCCGTCGGCTGCAACCGGCTTGCCATCCACGCCAAACGATATCTGGTGTGAAACTTTGTTTACAACCTTGTCGTATTGGTTATAGTACTTGTGCACCTTCGACTTGTCTGTGCCTCTTGTGCCATCTTGCTTGAAATAGACTTCCGAGATACGGTTGCCACGATTGTCATACTCCGACTTGCGTACAGCATAGTTTTGATTTTTTACATTCTTCAGCAATCCGTCGGTGCCATAATACTCCACCTGAATGCACTGGTTGTTGGAGTTGTACTTTGCTGCAAGTCTATGATAGCCTTCATCGCATATGGCGGGTTTGCCAGCAGCATTGAAGTAGCTCGATTCTACAACATTGTCACGATCGTCATAACGAGATCTTTCCTCAAGTTTTCCGGCAGCAAGTTTTCCGTTTGTACCTATTGGATAATCCTTGATACGGTTGCCTCGCTCGTCGTATGCGTAATTTGAGCCAGCAATGCCGCTGCAAAGCATCAGCTTACCATCTGTATTGAGGTAGCGTTCGGTGATGCAGTTGCCCTGGTCGTCGTAAGTATACTCTATACGTGCGCAATACCAGTTGAGCACACAAGGCTTGCCGTTTGTGTCGTAAAAGGCACGTGCCGTCTCGTTGCCATTGTCGTCATATTCGCGGGTTACCATTGCCACGCCCTCATCAGAAAGTACAGGCTTGCCCTTTTCGTCATAATAGCATATCTTTGTGATGTTGCCACGAGCGTCATAGTCCTTAGTAAAGTAACAAATATGCGAAGTGGGCAATGCCATAGGCTGTTTCTTTTCGTCCATATACGTCACCTTGCCAACACGTCCCTGAGGGTTGTATTGTATTACAATACCAGCATAGCCATTTTGGGCAGGAATATACACCTTGCCACTTTGATCAAGATAATATTCGCTTGTGTTGTTGCCAACAGAGTCGTAGGTACAAACCTTGTGAGCAAAATTTGCCGACTCGGTGAGCGTTCCTGATGTATTGAGCATCTTCAAGTCTAATACGTTGCCATGGTTGTCGTTCACAAACTCTATCTTGGAGTAAGTAAAATCGCCACTCTCTTCGGTAAAGTAGGCAGCATGACCATTGGCATCGATATAAGAACGACTGGCAAGATAGCCGTTGTCATCATACTCGTTTACATATCCACTAACACCTTGTATATATGTAAGTCGGCCGTCCATACCAAGATATTGCTGCTTAACGCATAAACCATCGTCATTATATTCGTAAGCCACACCCGAGAAAGCCTCATCCTTGCGTACCGCTGGATTACCGTTTATGTCGGTGTATTTCTCAAGTATACGGTTGCCCCACTTGTCGTAAGTGAGCAGCACTATCGGGCAATTGTTGCCATCGCTGCTTGGTTTTCCATCAACAGTCTGGTATTCTATCTTAGCTATATTGTCGTCGTCGTCATATGTAAACTTCTTTACACCAAGGCCAAACTGAGTGGCTTTTGGCTTGCCGTCCTTGCCAAGATAGTGCTCCTCTATAATGCGTCCCTTGTCGTCGACAACATAACTCTTGCCGAAAATGCCTTGTCCGTCAGGTACACGCACATTGCCGAAACCCGCATATTCAACCTTTCTTAGATAACCATTATCGTCATAGTCAAGAATATACTTGGATATCTTGCCCTTGCCGTCCTCAAGAGTGTTGTCAAAATTGCTTTGGAAAAGAGCCACCTGTGCATTTAGGGTCATTTCTGTTCCCAATTCATCGTCTAGCTTGAACGTACAAGTCTTGAAGTTGCTGTCATAATCCTTTACGTACAACACCTTGCCGCTGCGGTTCATATATTTGGCCGCGTCAATCTTGCCACTACCCTCTGTATAGGTTACGGTCATGTCGACAATGCGGTCTTTGTCTTCTGTGTCGTGATGGTCGACAAGGTTGCCCATGCTGTTGACATAAGACACACGGCGCAAGCGATAGCGCGAATACTCAAAGCGGTATGATGCCTCGCGATGCGACATCTCTCTTCCGCTAAGACTTCCAACGCCTTCAGGCAATCCGTACACCTCAACATAGTCGCGATAGTAGCGCACCTTTGTGCGGAAATAGTCCCAGGTAAAGAAACCAGCCAAGAGCAACACCAATGCCACGGCTCCACCCGCATACATCAGTTTGCGTGGTATTGGGTCGGGAGCAAGAGCTTTCTTTACAGCTTGCTTCATTTCCTCGCACGACTGGTATCGAGCCTCTGGCACCTTTTGTGTAGCACGGTCTACAACAGCCTGTATAGCATTGGATATGTATGGGTAATATTCTGCCATACGCGGCATTGCATCCTTCACCACTCTGCGCTTAATCTCTTGCACAGTAAGCAATGTGGCGTCATATGGAGCACGCCCCGTAAGCATATTATGAATGAGCACACCAATCGAATAGATGTCCGAGCGGGCATCGACATTTTTGCCGTATATCTGCTCCGGACTCATATAGGTTGGTGTGCCCATAACGTATCTGCTGTCTGAAACCTTAGCCTCAGACACAATCTGTGCGATACCAAAGTCCATTATCTTAATGTGCCCGTCATCCTGGATTATGATGTTCGAAGGCTTGATGTCGCGATGAACAATGCCTTTTGAGTGGGCATAGGCAAAGGCGTCAAGTATCTCGCAAATAAACGGATAGGCTTTCTTCTCTACTATCAAACCGTTCTTCTTGTTGATGAAGTCTTCGAGAGTGATGCCCTTAACGTATTCCATGATAAGATAAACGCCGTCTGCAGTTTCCACATAGTTTAGAAATTTCACTATTCCTGGATGGTCGAGCGAGCACAGGAGTTCGGCTTCCTGCTTGAATCGTGCGCGCAATACGGCGTTGCTTGCCACCTCTGGACGCAATGCCTTGATGGCTACTTGCTGGTCGATGTTGGTGTTGACGGCAAGGTACACGCTACCCATGCCGCCCGAACCGAGATGACGCACTATTCTGTAGTTAAGAATGTCTGTTGGTATCATAAACTAATTTGTTTTTATAGATTCTGTTGTTGGCTTAACAACTAACGAACTGCCAATTTCCACACAATACAAGAAATAGCACCGATAACTGCAGCAATAGCACCCAGCGTACGATGCGAGCTCTTGTACTTGTATACCTTATCCCCGTTGTCGTCTACCACCTTTTGGCATTTTACAGAAATACCGAGAATAATGCCTAAGAATCCTCCACCTACCGCAAACAGATAAGCGAATATAAGCATTACTGTGGCATCCTTAGGCTCGTACTCATTATTAGGCTCAGGATCTTTTTCTACTGATGGTTTAAGGCTTGGATCTGCCAATCCCTCCTCCTTTACAATCTCTGTCTTGTTGTCGTCAATTGCAGCGCTTTCTATGGCACGTGCACGCTTGTCGAGCTCGGCAACAACCATATTCCAGTCGAGATGTCCATCGGGCACTCCTGCAAGATATATCTCCGGCGCCTTGCCGTTGGCAGGAATGTTGACAGAGTTCTTGCGCAAGACCTGACGGTTAATGATTGTGCCGTTGGCGCTACGGTCGGTAAACACATAATATTTGCCACCAGTAAACTCCTTAAGCTCAATATCGGCATGGTGACGGCTAATCTTGCGTGCCGAGTCGTTGATAATGATATCGCACATCTCGCGTCCCACAGAGATAAGCACTTGTGGAGAAGTCTCATTGGCAGTACTTATATGTGTGCCGTTGCGCAATGCTGCCATAAATTCGTAACAATTCTGGTAACGCTGCATCATATTCTTGTCGGTGGCCTTGTCGAGAATGGGCTGCAAGGCGTCAGACAATCCCTTCTTATACTTGGAAAGTCGAGGAAACTCGTTCTTAAGAATAGCATCCCTTGTCTCGAAATCGCTTGCAAGGGTGCTGAAGGCATGATGACCAGTAAGCATATAATAGAACACGCAGCCAAGCGAATAGATGTCCGAACGGAAGTTGATGGAATAGCCATCGGCTTGCTCCGGACTCATGTATCCGCTTGTGCCAATTACCGAACCGACAATAGTGCCAGGACCATTGCCGTCCATATCCTTTGCCACACCAAAGTCGAGAAGACAGATATTGCCATTGGGGCGTATCATAATGTTAGATGGCTTAATGTCGCGATGCACAATATGGGCATTGTGCACACACTGCAATGCATCAAGAATCTTGAGCATAAGGCTTACAGCCATTTCCTCAGGCATGGCACCATTGCGTGTTACATACTGCTCGATGTTCTCGCCCTCCACCATTTCCATCACGATATAGTAGTTTTGGGTGGCATTATCACGAAAGGCAGAATAGAGTTTCACTATCGACGGATGATCCACCTTGAGCAGAAACTCCACCTCCTTCTCAATACGACTCAATATGGTCCAGTCGTTGGCAAACTCCGGCAAAATCTCCTTAATGGCAACAATCTGTCCATTCTGGTCGCGACCTTTGAAGATCTGGCCCATGCCACCACGGGCTATGGGCTGGTCTTCAACAGTAAAGTTTGCTATTTGTCTCATTGAAGTTGCGCTTTTTATAGTCTAAAAATTTTTATCCTTGCTAAAGTCGCCAATCTTGAGTTTATCCGATTCCTTGGCTTCTTTTGTATCCTTGACTTTTTCCTTGCCTGACTTAACATCCAAAACTGGAGCTTTCTTCTTGCCAGTTACATCTTTTGCCAAGGATTGTTTGCCTTGTTTAGTCTTCTTTCCTGTTTCCTTTTTAGTATTATTTGCAGGTTCCTCTTTTTCAGGCGAAGGCACATACTTTATTGTTGTAATCGACTGCTCCGTCTTTTTGGTTTCTTTATTCTGAACAGGCTGGCTGACCACGCTATTCTTGCTTGGTTTTTCCATCTTCTGCTCTTTCTCATTGTTAAGTACAAAATAGGTAGTGCCACCAACGGCAAGCAACAACACAACACTTACAATAGAATAGATAAGGGTGCGATTTTTCTTCGTGGCATTATTCTCTGTCTGCATATACATCTGCTGTGGCGACATTGTTGACGAAGTCGAAGCTATAGCACCACGGCCTACAGCAGGGAACTCAACAAGCTGTACAGTAATGTTGTCGAGACCACCGGCATTATTAGCTTGCTGTACAAGAATGTTGGCACGCTCGTTAAGGGATAGGTCATGGCGCGACACAGTCTCAAGAATAGCATTGTTGTTTATCATTCCGCTCAGACCATCAGAGCAAAGTACAAATATGCTGCCCGGCTCTGGAGTGATAGGCAGTTGGCAGATAACTGGAAGTGTCATTCCCTCAACACCAAGAGCGTTGGTTATCTGGTTCTTGTCCTTATGATGCTCGGCAGCCTCCTGCGAAATCTGTCCGGCATCCACAAGAGTCTGCACATACGATTGGTCCTTGGTTATCTGCTTTATCATATGGTCGGCCACATAATAGATGCGGCTGTCGCCTACAGATCCATAGTATACCTTCCCATCCTTTACAATGAGCATAACACAAGTGGCACCCATTCCGCTGAGTGCCGGATTCTGTGCCGCCTTATGCAGAATGGCCTGATTTGCGGCAACAATAGATCGTGTTATCGCCTCTTCTGGAGACTCAAAGGTGTTGTCGGTAAGAATATCCTCTATCACAGCTACGGCAAGCTGCGAAGCAACATCACCGGCATTCTGTCCGCCCATACCATCGCATACGGCAACCACTCTGCCGTTAGGCGACTCAAAGGTGGTCATGCTGTCTTCATTGACGCTACGCACCTTGCCCGTATCTGTGCAATTTGCTATAATATAGTTTTCCATAAAATTTCCTTATCCAAGTTTTGGTATTGCTATAAAGATAAATACTGTGCCGCCAAGACGTATTATGTCGTAGTTCTGAAGTTCGCCCTCATCGGCAAGTTCCTTATTTACGAAGGTTCCATTGCTCGACTGCTCGTCGCGGAACTTAAACTTGTTGTCTACGTTGCGGTAAAGAATAGACATGTGTCTGCCCGACATCTGGTTGTCTTCAGGAACACAAATGTCGCACGAGCGGTCGCGTCCTATAAAGTTCTTGCCCTCGTAAAGGTTGAAAGCCTTGCCTTGCGGATTGCGGTTGTAGGTTACAAGGAATCCAACAAGCTTTCTGCCTTGCGCTTGCATCATGCCCTTTGGCTGACGAATCACGGTGCCTCCACCTACCACACCTGCTCTTGGCTGCTGTGGCTGCTGCTGAGCTCGAATTATTGTCTCGCCCTCGGCACTATTGGCATTAGCGCCAACCGTGCCTCCACCCATAGGAAAGTTGCCGGCACCACCTTGGAATGCTCCACCAGCAGGAGGATTAACCTGTGTGCCACCGCCTGGCGAACCAACTTGCGTACCAATACCTGTAGCAGGTTCTGCAACTTGGTTGTAAGGAGGCATTCCCATGTCGGGTCGTTGTACATATTGTGTCTCTTCGCCACCTTTAGGGCACAAAGGACATTCGTCACCATAAATACTCGAATCGTATATATGTCCGTTAGGACAAACTTTCTTAGGCATAGTTGTATTGTTTAAATGGTTGTTTTTATATGTTTTATGGCGGTAAGCAAATTCCTTGGATTAACCAAGGAATTCATCACCACCTGTCATTGAATCATAAGAATCCGGCTCCTCGTCGGCAGGCTCCTCATAAGCCATGTCGTTGCCATCGTCTTCAACAACGTCGTCTACCGAGCCGTAAGCCAACTCATTGTCATTGTTTTCTACCTCAATATCATATCCAAGCTTCTCGTCATCCTGGTCGTCGATATTCAAACCGGCAGTATACTCCATATCGTTCTCGTCGTCGTCATACTTGTCGTTCTCGGCCAGATAGTTGTCGTTATGCTCGCTATAGTCCACATCTGCATCAGGATTGTAGTCGGGATTGTTCTCGGCATAGTCGCCGCTATATTCCTCGCCCGTCTTCTCATCCTCGAAGTTATTGTGAATCATATCGTCTGATTTGCCGTTGTTGTTTTCGGCAACATCATTAATATTCTGTCCATGCGAACCTTCCGAATAATACACGTCTTCTTCGCCATTGCTTTCATAGTGCTTCTCTGTAGTATGAGCTGTATCATGTCCCATGTGTACATGATCCTCTGGTGTGTAAGCAATAATCTCGTCGTCCTCAAACTGACCGTTGTCATTCATGTCTATGGCAAGATAGTTGGCATGATTGTCGCCAGTGGTGTCAACAAGGGCAAACTTATGTCCGTCGATTGTACCCTCCTCAATAGAACCTTGCTTTTCGCCGTCTACATAATAATCGGTTGTATTGTCCCAAGTGATAGACGTTTCATCTTCTGATGTGTTGTCGTTATGCTGTGGTTGTGGCTGTGGTTTCTCCACATAAACAATATGCTCCTGTGTTGTCTCCTCAGTCTCCTGCTTGTAAGTCTCGCCTACGCCAGCACCATTAACAATATCCTGTTCGGTGAGCGGCGTTTCATCAGTCTGGTTGTCATTTTGGTTGGCTGCATAGGCAGCACCTCCGGCAACAGCCGCACCACCAACAAAAACTGCTGCTCCGGCAGCCACACGCTTAGCGACATTACTTTTCTGAACAGCCATGTTCTCGTAATCCTCAACACTCATTCCGGGGTTTGTTCCATTTGTAGTCATAATTCTTTGTTTTTAATGATGGTTATGCAATTAATGTTTAGTTTAAGGTATCGGCATTGCCTTGCAGTGTCGTCCTTTTATAGATAAAGACCCGCCTGCTGCAATTTTCTTACACCTAAGGCAAGAAAAAAATGCTGATTGTTTTTTATTTCTTTATTTTTATGATATACGTATCGCTCATGTTGTCGTTTGCCAAAGCATAGTAACCGGGCGACAGATAAACATAGTTGATACTGCTTACGCCATCCACCATGTCGGTATTCGAAGGTTTTATGGCGTTTGACACACGTGTCTCGGCTGTATAGCCTTGTGTTGAGGTGCCGTCTTCCGTAGTGGTGTTATCAAGAGCTATAAGGTACCAGTCACCTTGCAGCTTTGTGCCTGCCGACTTGAACGTTATCACCATACCCTCGGGAAATGCAAACACCTTCTTGTCTACATACATCGTTTGGCCGTTCTCCACCTTTGTCTTAGCCTTGCGAAGCAGAAACTCGTTGGCATACACTCCTCCAGCCTTGTATATGTCGTGCTGCTTTTCCTCGTATGTATAGCGTATCTCAACAATGTCGGATGCCTTAACCTTAACGTTTTTGCCGTCTGCCATAACAAGAGTTGTATATTGGTCTTTAGGCAATTTGCCATAGCGCTGCACCTCTATCACACCTACTTTCTGCGATCCGTCCTTCAATACAATTGTGTTGCGGTAATCGGATTGTTCGTACAGCTTGTCCGATGCCACACGTGCCACCTTGCGCACCTCATACACTTTAGAGGCTGGTATTTCCACACTCTCGTCGGCCGTGGACACAGTCATGCTCTTGCCTGGCACCTGATTTACAATAGTGCCTTTATAGGTCTTATTGCCAGCAATCACCACCTCGTCGTCCACTCCGCTGTTTCGCTCCTTTGCTGTAGGCTCCACACGTTTTATGCAGCTTATGTCGCTCATTTTTATTTTGTAGGTCTCTGGCATAATCTGCACATAAACCACCTTCGGCGTCTTCTCGCGCTCTACACGTGCCACATTGGTGTAGGTATAGTCCTTAGTCTTGATGTCGTACATCACAAGATAACGTCCGTTGGCGTCGCCTTGCAAAGCATTCTTCGTAAGCGCCCATCGCTTCCATTGGCGCGACAGATTCTCGTACTTAACATTCTTTGTCAGAATGGATGTCTGTTTGTCCTCCTCAACCACAAACGCCGCCTTTTCTGTCTTCACCATAATGTCGATGCCAGGACGCTGCAGCACAATATGTCCCACAACTGTAGAGCCATTCTTCATAACTATGGTTGACGGGGCTTGGGCTCTAGCCGAAAGGCATGGCATCAGGACAAGTGCAACTAATGCCGAGATAAATTTCACTAATATCTTCATTTGTTCTGTAAAGTTTATAGATTTCATTTCACAAGTATCTTTTCCGCTTTTCCGTTGCGCTTTACAATGTTTAATCCCTTACGCACATGCGGGTATTTCAGTCCGTCAATACCGTATATTGTCTCCTCGTCATTACCGGCTGCAAGAGGATTTATGCCGCTTGTGGTTCGGTCAACCTCAACAAGTCCGCTCCAATCCGACTCAAACCCATTGACTATGGCCTTAACCCTATACTTAGTTGTGCCAGTTTTTACAAGCCATTGCATAGGCAATGTAGTTCCTTGCACCCCTTCTATGGTCTGCCTCTTTATTACCGGCACCATAGACTGTCCCAATCCTACGGCTTGTTGCTCTACAGTATACGATTCGGCATTGTCTACTCCCGCCCACTTGGCTGTGTAGCCCACATCGCCAATGTCGAATGGCAACATACCTATTGGGGCAGGCGTGTCTTCGGCGAATACAGCATCAAAACCTATTGTTCCGTCGCTGTTTTCGACAATGCGGTTTAGCGTGCGGTTCAGATAATACGAGTCGTCGATGTTCTTGTTGTACAACTTTCCGCCTGTAGCAGTATGCGATGTGCTCGACAATAATGTCACCTTATTGCTGCCAGGAAACAGGTCGCCACGCAGCTCTTCTTCCGTACTGCCATAACTGTTGTCGGCGGGTATGATGCTGAGCCGTTGATGTGTAGGACTGGGATTAACCTTATTGGATGTCCATGCCGTCTTGTCGTAATTGACATGCGACACCAGCATTCCGCCAATGCCGGTATAATTTGCCACATAGCTAAACCAACGTGTAGGCTGATGATTCTCTATTATATAGTATTCGTTGCGGTTGCCCATATTATATATAAGGTATGCCTCTGGCTCATCGGCAACATTCTTCATATCTACAATATGTTGCGTTGCCGTTATCTCTACAGGTTCCAACCATCCAGCAAACCATCGTTCGTAAGCCGAATAGCCGTAAGGCACCTCGCCGTTGTTGCTTGGACCTGAATAGCTGCCCGAATCCATCACGTCCCAATAACTCATTCCGAAGGCCCCACTATAGTCGGTGTCGTACAAGTCGGGCAACCCAAGACAATGGCTAAACTCATGGCATGGAGTGCCAATGCCTGTAAGTGTGTTGCCATCCTTGCCTACAAGTTCGCACGAGCAAGCATAAGTATTTATCTTTATTCCGTCAAGAGTTATTGCCTTGCTTCCCAGCCTACTCTCGTGCGGCCATATAGTTTCTTCGGGCGCTCCTGCATGCTCGCCATAACCGGCATAAACAACAAACACCTGGTCCACCTCGCCGTCGCCATCCCAATCATAGTCGGCAAAGTCGACTACTGAGCCTACCATCTTGCACGCCTCAACCACCATGTCCTTCGGATTGCTGTCATTGTTGGTAATTACGTTGTTGGCGCCATAATAGTCGAGGTCGTGGCTTAGCGTAACCGGTCCCACAACATCAAACCTTAGGTCAAACTTGCCATAGCTCTGGTCGTAGAAATAATCGTGTACCGAGCCAATACTGCCGTTCTTTTGGTATCCCTTCTGATTAAAGAGATTGTCAAATTCCTTTTGGGTGTTTTCGGTTTTAAAGTGCAGATTGGCAAAATTCACCAGTATAACAAGTCCCCTTTTAGTACCAACATATTGCTTCGGCTCTCCAACCCCTCTACTTGTTGCCCGTTGCATGCGTTTGCCGTTGGCCTCTTCCATATGCTGCAAGTGCTGGATTCTGAGCCATTTTGCCACAATAGTCTTGTTGCTGACAAACGTCGTTTCCATATGCTTGCGTTCTGGTGCATTGTGGGCAAGCACGTCCGATACAACCAACTCCTCGCCCCTGATGTCAGCATAGTACAATCCGCGTGCCGTACCAAACACAGGCACGCTGTCTGTTGTCATGAAAAAATGAAAGTGTTCGTCACCATACAGATACACGTCAAGCACCGAGCCATCGGGCTGCCCTATATGCCTTGCCACCCTTTGTGCCGGTACGGCATAACTGCCAAGCCCAATCATAAGACACATTATCAACAATGTCAATTTTTTCATGATTGTCAAGAGTTTTATTACAGGAGAGGGACACACCCTCTCCTATAAAAATGCTGTATTATCGTTTTTTGCCCGTCACCATTCTCATGGCATACTTAGGCATATCCTTCTTGGGTACAGAGTTCTTGTTAAGATAGTCCATATCCACATATCCCAGAATATTTTTATCACTCAGCAGCTGCAGAACAACAATGGTCTTTCCATCCTTGCTCATGTACATATACGACTTGGTTTCTTCATCGTCGGTGATGAAGGTGAAATTGGTATTTGCATAATTCTTCAAGTCGGTATCCGAAACTGCATTTTTTGCATAAATGATGTCTGCCTCGTACAGGCTTGTAGTGGCAGTCTCGAAGAAGTAGGCTATGCTCGACTCCTTGCCGTTGCCTTTGTACTGTATTCCGTACGAGCCGTCGGTCTGCTTTATGGCCTTACCCGATTCGCCTACGGTCATGGTGTAACCCTTCATAAACGACTGCACCTTGCTTACATCCGCTTTCCATGTAGTGAATATTTCAGGCACAATCGATGTGGTCTGTCCGTTCAATGTCTGCAACCATGCCATGAATCCTTCCCGACTGCCCAGATATACACTCATAGGAGTATTGGCATCGATGTAGTTTGATCCACCATAGTAAAACTTGCCATCCTCAAGCGCCATTTTGCCATGGAGCGACTTATAATATGTCCATGTGCCCTTCTTCGAGTCGGCTGCTGTCTTAGTAAAGCAAAAGTCATAAGAGATATTGCTCTCTAGGATGTATCTGGTCTGACTCAAACTGCTCTTGCCATCGATGGCCGCGCTGCAACGTACATTGAAGTATCCCTTGCTTGTAAGGTCGGTATGGAAGCGCGCGCTACGCTCCAACGATGGGTCAAACAGATAGTAGTCTATCATGTCGTCGCAAGCAAAGCCCACGTCAACATAAGATGACTTGTCAAAATTCATGAAGTAGAACTGCATCAAGGAGCCTATGGCCTTTGGCGTGACCGAAGCCTTTGTCATATTGTTCACCACAATCTTGTCGGTTGTGGCGCCAATGGTGTATGGATAGTACACCTCGTAAAGTTTCTGTGTAGCCTTTACCGTAGACAGTTTGTCTGTGCCCTCAAAATCCCATGCCGGCGACTCCTGTTTCTTGGTTGTCTTGTTCTGCACCATTACGGTCTCGATGGTTAGAACCGTATACTCACCATTAGGCACACTGCCAAGGTCGAACTGCACGGTGTTGAATGTGTTCTGGTCCTGTTCCTTGCTCGTAACTAGGTTGCCCTTGGTGTCGTACACAAAGGTCATAACATGCAAGGTGTTGGTGTTGGTGCGCAACATGTCGCGCACATCATCGGTAGTGTTAAACTGGTCGTAAGCGGCCTGTGTGTTTACCGTCAGCGTTAATCCGCCTGTCTGCGCCACCTCTATATCGTCGTTAGAGCACGATGCCAGCACCACTGCAACGAGTGCCACAAGGCAATATATTATCTTTTTCATATGTCTACTAATTTAGTTGTTTTGGTTCAAAAAAAATGTTTTCTACTTCTCCTTCTTGTGGTTTCCGCCAAGACAGTGGAATGTGTAACCTATAGACAATTCTGCCGACGAAATCTTACCAGGGAAATTGCCTGCCAGTTCGCTTGTGCCAAGATAGTAACGTGCGTTTACATAGAATCCCTCGTTGGCTGCATTTGTGTTGAAGCGATAGCCCAAGCCCACAGTAGCCTTTACGTCAAAGCCCTTTAGGTCGCCTGTCTTGTAGCGCGTGTTGTTCACCTCTAAATATTCGGGGCTCGACGATAGTGTTCCGGCAAACGTTGGGCCCACCTCGATGTAGAGGTTCTTCATCTGCTTGCTGTTGTACATAGGGTAGAACTGGAACATCAGTGGCACCTCAAAATAGCCCATCTTCAGGTCCTCTCCACCAAGAGTCTTCACGGTATGGTTCTTGTAGTTCAGCTCAAGACCGATACCAAAAAGGCCCTGTCCATGCAAGGCACGTCCTCGCGAGTCCTTTGAGCCAAAACGAACATTGGCAACCACACCGCCTCCGTAAGAGATACCACTGCCGTCGTACACCTTAAGGTCGTCGCCCTCGCTCATCATGGACACACCTGCGCCTGCACGTACGCCCATGCTGAACTCGTAGCCATAGTTCTTTGTCTTGATTTGTAGGTCTGTTCCGTTAGTTCTGTGTGTCTGGCTCTTTGGCTTCTGCTCAAAGTCGCCACCATTGCCATTGATCTGAGCCGATGCCGTGAGGGCACAAGCCAGAAGAGGCATAAGGATAATACTCTTCTTGTTCATAATGTTGGTTTTGTGTTTAATGTGAATGTTTTTCTATATAAGTCCTTTTTTTAGAATGGTTTCAATTCCAAATTGCTCTTGCGTGTCTGGGTTCCCTCCGATGTCGATACCGAGCACCATCCGCCTAGCTCCACATTCTTTACATAGAACCAACTGCTGATAGTTTTCGAGCTGTATGGCGGAATGGTCAATGTGGTGGTCTTAGACTCAAACCGTGCCTTGCTTCCGCCTCCATGTAGCGTTACGGTGGTGGTTACGGCTATGCCCGAAGGGTTTGTTACGGTAGCTGTTACGTAACAACGGTCGTTTTGGTTGGCATCGGCATTGTTCACGCGAATCTTAGACTGTAGCCTTGCCCGCTGTTCAAACACATAGTCTGCCTCGCCTTGCCATAAACTTATGCCATTATTTTTCACCTCCACACGGAAAGTCTTGCGCTCGCTGTGGCGTGCGCCGTTGGGACGATAGGCAAAACTATAGCGATTCTGACTGCTTGGTGTCAAGGCTATAGCAGCACCTGTTTCAGTATCTTTCAGACTTACGTTTAGGTCTTGACCTTGCCACTTCTGGGGTACAGCAAGCGCAAAGCTACATGTACACGAACCTCCTGCCGAGAACACATGACGAGTCTTGCCCGTGGTGGTGTAGAAGGTGGAATGGTCGTCCACAACCTTTAGCAATCCGTAGCGACCGTCTGCCTCTGCCACAGCCGAGCCATCGACAAACCGTGCCACGCTCTGATACTGGAAAGGCGTAAGCAACTTACCCCCTTTGGATATATAGGTCCACTTGCCCTCGCGCTGCTCTGGTGTCCATTCCGTCGAACAGTCGGGGCTATAGGCAGCATATGGCACCTCGTCGCCATAGTCGGTGTCCACACGATACAGATAGTCTACCGTAAGTTGTCGTGTTGGTACCCTTGTTGTCTTGCCGTTGTCGTCAAGGGCAAAGAACACGCCGTCCTCGTCCCATAGATAAGCCTTGCCGTTGTGGAAGTTGGTACCGCCATATGGTGTGCCGCCATTCTTTAAACGTGGCAGAATCTGCTCGCCCGAGGTATTTATCCAGTGAAAGGTGTCGCCCTCGCCCACTACTGCAAAGCCCTCGCTAAAGGGTTTCACCTCGTCGGATGTAAAGTCGAATGCCGGTTTACATTTTTCATCTAGATAGCCATACAGCCCACGCTCGTTACGAACGGTAAGAAGACCCTCCGAGTAGAACATATACTTGGGCAGCAAGTAGTAGTTGCCTTCAGCATAATTTACGGTTCCATCTTCGGATATCACACCCCTTATGAGCCAACCTTCAGAAGTGCGGTCTACAAACACGGCACGACCTTCGTAAAAGAGGTTTATGGCATCATATTGTGGTTCGAGTATAGTCTTACCGTCGGCACCAATCATGCCAACCTTGTTATTCTTGGTCACCTTATACATCTTAGGTGCAAAGTATTTCATCTCGTCAAACTGCGGTGTTACAAGCCAATCGGCAGTCTGCGCCATTGCTGAGGCACTGAGTAAAACCGCCAGTGTAGAGCAAAGCATTTTTTTCATTTTCAAGAGTTTTGTGTTTCTATATTTTGTCTTAATCGTTGTTATCAGCTTTTGTTTATAGCTAATATCAGTTTACAATGGTTATATTCTTGCCTGACGATTTGTCTTGGTTATTGTTCGACATTTCTTTTGAGTTGTCATTTGCGTATTGCCTGTCTGCCTTTCCATTTGTTCCCTTCGACTTATAGCGAACGTTTCTTGGCGATTTTCCCTTTCCTGCATTTGTGCCAGACTGCTTGCGTGCGGCATTTCCAACACTTATTCGTTCATCTATTGGCACAACATGCTTTGTTGAATCTCCGTTCCACTGTTCATCCGTAGAATTTGTTTCAGCCTTCGGTATGATAATTTTTGTCGAGTCATCAGCTTTTGGGCTCACAGCACAATATATTCCCCATCCAACGAGAGCTAATACAACAGCAACCAAACAAGCTATAATAGCCTTGCGTATCTTGCAAAATGGGTCAATCACAAGGTTCCAGTCAAGTTCCCATTGTGCACCTAACCTTATCTTGTCATTGCGTGTTACAGGCACCGAACTACCCTTCAGCATACGGTTGTCGTTGATAAACGTGCCGTTGCTGCTGGTGTCGCTTATCTTCATCTTGCCGAAGATATTGAACGAAATCACCAGATGATGGCGGCTCACATTATCTGTTTCATCGGGGATTGTAACGTCGCAATCCGTTCCTCTGCCTATTATTATGCGTTTCTCCATATTTGTTTGCTCTTATATACTTATTTCTTTTTCTTACAAGTGCCCTTGATACGTTGCCACTGACGTCCCAATGCTCTACCTACAAGTTTGAAGCAACTATGCTGCATCTTCGAGTTGCACTTAATGTCAGCCACTATTGCGGTCAGATTATCGTGTTCGCCACCAATCTCCATTCCGTATGCGTTGATGGTTTCTGTCAGCACCTTCACCTCATCTATAGCCGTCTTGCACTCGTTAAAGAGTTTTATCATTTCGGGTTCAGGCTTGGCATTCCATATACCATCGCAGCATAATATGAAGCGGTCGCCCTTGCGGTAAGGCAAGATTTCCACTGTCATCTCTACCTGAGGACGTATACCTAAAGCCCTAGTTATTATATTTGAGAAACTCGACTGTCGTGCTTGCTCCTCACTTATCATACCTTGCTCCACCATCTCGAACACTTTGGAGTGATCAAATGTGCGAAACTCCTTCTTGCCCTTATGCAATAGATAAATGCGGCTATCACCTATGTGCGTAATATAGGCAGCCTTAGGCGACAGCACCACAACAGTGGCTGTAGTGCCCATACCTCGCAATTGCGGCTCGTTCATTGCCCTTCGATAGATGGCTGCATTGGCATTCTCCACAGCCAGACGTACTGTATCTGCAGATATTTCCTCTTCAGGAGTCTCGTTCATAGTCTGCACTATCTCGGCTACAGCAATGCGAGATGCAGTCTGTCCTCCATTCATACCGCCCATGCCATCGCAAACTGTCAGTACTACGGTTTCACCAATGCGCACTCCGTTATATGAGTCCTGATTCTCTTTACGTCCGCCTATACCAGTGCGTCCCACTGCTTCGCAGATGTTGCACGATGCTATGGTCCTGATTTCCTCAAGTCCTGCCGTAGGATTGATATTATTTTCAGTCATACGTTTAGTCTGTGTATGGTTAGTACTTTCTCAGCAGAGCCGAGATTTTATTTACGTATACAGGATCGTCGGCTTCCGAGGCATACTTGTAAGCCTTGTCCAACAATTCCTTTGTATATCTTAGATTGCGATCCTCGCCTCCAGTGAGGGCTGGTCCCTCATAATAATCGCATGCCAACTCGTATAGAGCAGGATAGTACTTTGAATTTGCCTTTACTATCTCACCAAGCATCTTATGTGCCTTGGCTGGATCGGGTTTAACATCACCGCTGAGATTAGCTTGCATCGTTACAAACTCATCGTTAAGCGTGAACGAACCTGACGATACGGCATACAGACGACTTAATGTAAACTTAGCCTCAACATCGCCTGCATCTGCAAGAGTTTTTAATGCAGCCAATCCTGCCTTAGCCTCGCTCGGATTGAGCAGTTGTTTTCTTACTGCAGGCATTGACACCTCTGCAGTTTCTTTATTTGTGTTTTGCTCGGTGTTCTCTGCAACTGGTGCATTGTTGGCAGTATCACTGTCGCCACCCTTAGGCACAAACAGCACAACAGCCACAACTACTGCTACAACTGCAGCGGCTATGCCACCTATAAGTGGCAGTTTTTCCTTTATGTCAAAACCACTGTCGGCACCAGACGCATAACTGTCAAGAGCGGCACGAAACTCTGCAGCTGTCTGATAGCGACGAGTACAATCCTTGGCAGTAGCACGATCGATAATGGCACGCAGACGCTTATCCTTAACCTGTTTCAACGGCATTTTGTTATGCAGATGCGCATTTAACACCACGTTGGAAGGTCCTTCAAACGGCAAGTGTCCTACTATTAGCTGGAACAATAGAACGCCAATAGCATAAATGTCGGTAGGCTTGTTCTGATTCTTCAAGTCTCCGATGATGAGTTCTGGGGCTGCATATTGTGGCTTACCCATAAACTGTCCAGCTGTTGTAAGGTTGCGGTCGTGTGTCTTCAGACCATCCACCTTCTTGGCAATACCAAAATCAATAAGCTTAATCTTGCCGTCGCGTGTAATCATAATGTTCGAAGGGTCGATGTCACGATGTATATAGCCAGCATCGTGCAAAGCCATTATACCCGACAGCACCTTCTTAACCACATTTACAGCAAAAAGCTCGGGCGATGTGTTATACATCTTATATAAGGTCTGTGCATATGGTATATCCTTGCCACTTTGGTCGGTAACTACCCCCTGTACAAGATCTGATAGAGCCACACCATTAAGCAATTCGCTTACCACGTGATAACGTACAGTCTTGGCACCATTAGGCATTGTCGATTCAACAGCAAGAAATCCCATCATCTCAACAAGATTCTCGTGTACTATCTTTATATTAGCCTCGTCCTCGGCACGCTGTATGACGTTAGGAGGTAGACCGGCAAACATAAACTTTATAGCCACGTCGCGCATCTCACGAGTATACATGTTGATGCGACGTCCGCGGTAAACTTTGCCCATTCCGCCTTCGCCCAATGGCACAGAGCTATCGTCAAACTCGTAGTAAATACCTTCTTTCTTTTCCTTTTCTCCCTGTAACTTAATGATAGCCATATAGTAATTATGTTTTGTTTACTTTTATGCGTTTAGTATATAACAGTTCTTGCTGACGATTGTTCGTCTTTTGATGATGGGGTGTAAAAGTCGTTTGACACATTGGATGAATAGTTGGATGCGCTTGATGGTTGTGCCATGGCCACTTGCGCATTGTTTTGCATAGCCTCAAACTCTGGTTCCTCCTGCAAGGCTGCCTTATCGGTGTTGAACATCTTGACAAGCAGCCTATAGTGCTTGCCTATAGTCAATACATCATTCTCATTAACCTGCAGCGTCTCATATCTGCCATCAAGATTGTTTACCAGAGTACCATACGTCGAGTTATAGTCGGTTATGGTTATATTGTAACCAGTGGCCGACTCGTCCTTCTTTATATATATAATGGCATGTTCAGACGATACTGTATTCTCAAGAAGTCGCACATCACAATTCTCGGTATATCCAACAATGTTGCGTCCGAGATACAGAGGAAACATCTCGCCAAGCAATCCGTGTGATATAGAAAAAAGCACACCTACAACCACTCTATTCTGAAGCGCCAAATGTCGACTATCAGCCTCGTTAGTCATACCTATTGGTGTCGGAACTGCGCCTACTGCACCAGCCGACACTTCTGCTTGAGGCTGTTTAGCGGCAACACCTGGTATGTATGTACGGTTGTCGTCGTTACCAGAACGGCTATAGAAATCGTTGAAAGCCTCATTGTTATATTCTGTCTTGCCTAAATTGTCGTAGTCAACACCAGGCACTATGGTCTTGTTCTGTGACATATCATTCTCCTTTCTTAAAAATATGGATTACATCTGTCTGAACAGTATTGTTGTATCGCCCATACGTATAGTGTCACCCGACTTCAGCGTGCAGGCCTTGCCTTTAGGTATAGGCACATTATTTACGTATACGGGATTGTCGTTCTTGGCAGATGTTATTTGATACAACTCATTTCCATTAGGTCCCATAAGTGTACGCATACCAGCATGTATACGACTCATCGACTTGTCTGGAGTAAGTTTTACTTGAGCATTGCTGTCGGCACTGTTGCGTCCAAGGTTGAATGGCTTGCCATGTGGAAGATTTATCACTCCCCAACTACGTCCGCCATATGTCATTTGCAGTAAAGCTCTCGACTTACGTTGTAGCGATGCCACCATCTTTGTCTTTGCACTGTCACCGCCAAGACCCTCAACCACACGAGTCTTGTTTTGCAGGTCTTCCACCACACATGTACGCTGACCACCATCTGTTGGCAACGATGGTCCATCAACAGTAGCAGTCTGTTGTAATTCATCCGAATTGGTTACGTCCTTTTTTAAGTTGCCACCTTGTCCATTAAGTACAATATTAAAAGGTACTGTGAATGCGCACTTTGGGCAGCGAAATAGTGTTGGCGGTGTACGCTCTAGATTGAAGCGACGTCCGCAGTTTGGACACGTTATAATCATAATGGAAGTTTTTTTTACGTTATTTCACATATACTACGACCATACTGTCGTCAAAGCGACCCCACATCTGAGGATGTTGTTGGCCTTCTGTGTCTTTCACAACATTTGAATTGACATAGTTGAATAGCTCTCTTGCCGTAACCTTCTTGTCGCCATTACGGTCGGCTGCACCACGAAAAGCTTGCAGTATGCGGTTGAAGAAGAAGGAATTGCGCATATCAGAGCGTTCCCACGAAACCTCGTCTGCACGGCTCGACGTATATATCATGACACTTGACTTCTCGGTCTTTGCAAGCGGTCTTTTAGTATTATTACCTTGCCGCGACTTGAGTGTAAGCCCACCCGAATAGCACGCCATTGCCAAAATAATCTTGCGACGTGCCTTTGCTGCTTTCATTATATTCTGAATCTCGTTGTAGCTGATGACACTCGACATATCCTTTGTCTCATAGGTAGTCAAGCCTCCCTGGATGCCATGACCACTAAAGGCAAATATTATCTCGTCATCAGGTCCCGATTTGGCAAACTCTGTCTTCAACACACGCAGAATATGGTTGCGTGTGGCGTTCTCGTTAAGCAACATAAACACATGGCTTCCGTTGTAGTTGTGAAAGAATCGGGATATTGCTTTGGCGTCGCCCACAGAGCATGGCAGCGAAGGCGCTATCTGCGGATACTTATAATCGCCCAATCCAACAGTCACCACATAAGTCTTTTGTGCATTTATTGGAATTAGGGCTATGGTCAGCAAGCATACAAGCAATGCTGCTCTAAATATTCTTATCAGTTTCATAAGCAGCCTTTCTTTTTAAAGTAATTATTATTTGCCAGTGAACTTACACTTGCAGTTGTTGTTTGGGCATCGGCCCTCTGCAAGAATGTTGTCATAAATCTTGCTACCAAAATGGTAGCCACATTTAGGACAGCAATAATTCTTACGGAAGAAGCGTTCGTTCTGATCCTTACGCAGTATCAATCCGCGGCTCTTCATATCAACAATCCACCACGAGAGTCCTATAGCAACAAGCGAGCCTATTACCTTGAGTATTGTACTTACCGTAGCGTCTCCAGCAAAGTCCTTTGGCAAGAACACCGTCAACACAAGCGACACCAACGTACCAAGCGACATCGATGTCATACGCCACATCATTATGTTGGATGTCTTGGCCTCAAGCGTCATTTTGTTTTGACTATAAGCCTCGTACACATTACGCAGTTCGCTTATGTCTACAGGTTTCTGTTCGGGTTCTTTTGTCTGACTGCCTTTCAACAAGTCTTTTATTCGGAATGTCTGTTTGGCACCAAGGCGCACCACAGTCTCTGCACCAACTCTAATTGTTCCATTAAGACGCTTGTAAGTTCCGTCTTTACACAATATCCATGTACCATTGGTAGAGTTGTTGTCTTGTAGAGTCATAACGCCCGTCTTGGGGTCGTAATGAAACAATGCATGCTGTCTACTTATGCTTGGTTCGGTCAGTGGGAACGGCTGATTGCCTTGTTTTCCTAATAGTATGTCCATATATGGTGATAATGATATATATAATATATAATGTATAAAATATAATAATGTACAGTTTCAGTTTGTTTTACGTCAGTTTCTTGATAAAGCTACTTGGCACATAAGCAGTTGTTGCCAGGCACACGCCTTTAAGCTCTACGACCACCCTTTGCTGACCAGCAACACGTGCCACACGTCCACAAATACCTTTAAACTCACCGTCTACTATTTTTACCATATCACCATTGCGATAGTGGCAAAGCTCAGGTCTAACTACCATGATGTGCTCGTTGGCTATGCTGGTAAGGCGAATAAAGTTGGCCATATCATCATTACGAACTGTAAGAGGAGGATTTTTTCCGTTTGGTCCTGTATTAAAATGATCGTAGTAGTAGGTTATAAAACTTCTTGCGTTGGTACCGTCTTTGGTTTTTACAATGGCGTCAAGTTTAGCAAATGTCGTATAAACAAAAAGTAAATTTGGTATTAGTGGGCGTGTTATGCGTTTTTCTTTCCCATCGATTTCCCGCTTTACCCATCTCATGGGCATATATGTCTCAATGTCGTTTTTTGTCAGCAAGTCGTAAGCCTTTTGCGCTCGATAGTAGGTTATGCGTAATACATACCACTTTTTCTTTGGATCGTATGCAAATGGTGCTTGCGGCGGTGCATTCCCTACCGACACCCCTGTATCTGAGCTCGAAGCTTTGGGGAGGACATTGGAGGTAAGTCCAATTGTAGGAGAATCATGCCCGTCTCGTCGGGTTTTGGCATTAGACAATGCACTCATTTTGTGTTAAAGTATGTATATCAAACGTGAATATACCTTACAAAGTTAGCTTTTTTTTTAATAATCTCCAACTTTTTCCCCCACAATCTCGCAAATACAACCCTTAATTTAACAAATCCACAAAGCCCCGTAATCCATCGTGATTACGGGGCTTTATGGCGTAAAATGCATCAAATAATCAACAAAAAGCGATAATCGTGTTTATTTGTTTAGTATTTGGAATAAACGTATAAAAATAACGTCCGCTTTTTATCAGTCTTGTGTAATAACAACCGTTACGTCTCTTGCTGCCTGAGCGCCCATAACAAGCGCCTGTTCTATGTCGGCAGTTTTGGATGGACCCGAGATAAAGCAACCCAGTCCGGTTGTAGGCATCTGTATACAATCGTAAGCCTGGTGCATATTGTCGACAATGCCACTCTTGGGCAACACAATAACAAGCTGCTCAACTATAAAGCACACAGCCTTCTGGCGCATCGACTGCGGTATCCACACACATCCGTTCTCTGCCACACCTATTTGTCCGCGCACCACACCTACGTCGGTGCCGTTAAGCTGTTGCGCCTCTTCCACCGTGTCGGGGTTGATGGTGGCTATAGACAACTCGGCTATGTTGGAGGCTATAACCTTTGCCTCAGGATAGGCTCGGCGCACAATGCTGTCGAGACTCTCGCCTGCTTGCGCTATCAGCACATTGGCACCTACAGCCTTGCTTGCCTCAACAAACTGTGCCACGGCGTCGGGGTAGGTTATGCCAGCAATGTGGCTGTCTGGCATATCGTATTGCTCGCGCGTGTTGCGGCGGAGCTTCTGCAATAGTTCTTCCTTGTACATTTGTTGTTTTTTTTGATTGTTCCTACGGGAGCGTTAGCCCCCAACTGCTACTCTACCTTACCCTTCTTCCATAAGGCTTGAAACGACTGGCGCGCAAACTGCGGCATGGCATGTCCCACACCCCAAGGGTTAATGGCGCGTATGTGTGTTATACCGTCAGGAACTGCGTTGGCCAACGGCGCAAGCTTTAAGGCCGAGGCATACAGATGCGGATGTTCGAACAACAGTTCCATACCCTCGGACATGAGCTTCTTCATTGGGTCGGCACGGTGCAGCGAGTCGAGTTTCTGTCGCCACAGATACACCTGCGAGCCAGGACCAACCATAGTTGGGCACACATTGTCGCAAGAGAGGCACAGCGTGCAAGCCGACACATTGTCGCTATAACGGCTTGCATTGCGTAGCATGCCAAGGTTTATACCTATAGGACCTGGTATGAAGTAGGTGTAGGCATAGCCACCCGAACGGCGGTATACGGGACAAGTATTCATGCACGATCCGCAACGTATGCACTTAAGCGTCTGCCAATGGTCGGGGTCGGCAAGCATATCGCTGCGCCCATTGTCCACCAGTATAACGTGCATCTCGGCTCCTGGGCGCGCCTGACGAAAATGCGAGGTGTAGGCAGTTGTGGGCTGGCCTGTGGCCGATCGGCACAACAGGCGCTGGAATACGGCAAGCGAGCTGTAGTCGGGCACTAACTTCTCTATGCCCATAGCCACAAGATGCAACTTTGGCATAGATGTAGACATGTCGGCATTGCCTTCGTTGGTACACACCACTATGTCGCCCGTCTTGGCCACACCAAAGTTGCAACCCGTCATGCCTGCCCCTGCCTCCATAAACTGGTTGCGCAAGTGCTGTCGCGCACAGCGTGTAAGGTATGTTGGGTCGTAATTGCCGTGCTCCTTGCTTATGCCTTGCTGCTCAAACATGCGGCCTATCTCCTCGCGCTTAAGATGTATAGCGGGCATAACGATGTGGCTTGGTTTCTGATGCAACAGCTGCAAGATGCGCTCGCCAAGGTCGGTCTCCACCACGTCTATTCCGTTTTGCTCGAGAAAGGGGTTCATGCCGCACTCCTCGGTTAGCATCGACTTCGACTTAACCATCTTCTTTACGCCGTGCTGGCGCAGAATATCGAGCACCGTATTGTTGAAGTGGTCGGCATCCTTAGCCCAATGCACTATCACGCCACGGCTTTCGAGCTGAGCCGCAAACTGCTCAAGATAGTCAGCAAGATGTGTAATGGTGTGGCGCTTTATTTGGCTGGCATGCTGGCGCAGGTCTTCCCATTCGGGCAATGTATGTGCCATGGCGTCGCGTTTCTGCCTTAAAGCCCAAAAGGTAGCGTCATGCCAGGTAGTTTTCTCTCGGTCTTGATTGAAGCGGCGTGCCGCTTCGCTGTGTAGTGTACTCATAATCCGGCTGCTAATATCTGTACTACGTGGATAAACTTTATTGGTTTTTTCTCTCTCTTGGCTATACCTTGCATGTGCATGAGGCACGACGAGTCGGGACCGGTAACATACTCGGCTCCGGTGGCTATGTGGCGTGCTATTTTGTCCTCGCCCATGCGTGTGGACACATCAGGCTCCTCGACAGAAAACATACCGCCAAATCCGCAACACTCGTCCTTACGTTCGGGCTGGCATATGGTTATGCCATCTACAAGGCGCAACAAGTCTACTATATTGTTGAACTGAGGCTCGTTGCGCTCTGATGGCGACGACAAGCCAAGCTCGCGTACGCCGTGGCACGAATTGTGCACACTTACAATATGCGGGAATTTTGACTTAAGACTCGTGGGTTTTACCACGTCGTGCAAGAACTCCACAACATCCATTATCTTCTTGGACGTAAGGCATTGGTGCCCCTCCTTTACAAGACGCGGATGATAGAGCTTAACGAATGCGGCGCACGAGGCCGATGGTGCCACTACATAATCGTAGGCATCAAACAGTTGGTCGAAACGGCTTGCTATGCTGTCTGCCATCTTCTCGAATCCTGCATTTGCCATTGGCTGTCCACAACAAGTTTGGTTGAGGGGATAGTCTACGTCAAGGGCAAGGCTCTTCAGGAGCTTGTAAGTGGCTACACCCACCTCAGGGTAGAGCGCATCGACATAACAAGGTATAAACAATCCTATTTTCATAATGTTAAAAGTTATCCACCTTAATGTATTTCTAATATTTCTAAACTGCTGCAAAAGTACAAATTTTGAACGGATTAGCACAACTTATTGCGTATGAACATAAAAAAAACTTTGCTCATCGGTGCAATATTTTATATCTTTGCACATTTATAATATGTATCGGCACAAGTGTCGACGCAATATATAAGATGAATAGATTTGTAAAACGTTTGTACAGCCTGGCCATTATGGCTGTGGTGTCGATGGTATGGGTATTGGCTGTGGGCACATTGCAATCGTGTGCCAACAGCGACGATGCCGCATTAGAGGGATCGTACAACAGCGAGGGGGTTACGCCATATATTGGCAAATGGACTGTAGGCAACCTGACGGCTGCCAAGAGCACGGTGCTGGTATGCGCCGATTATTTTCAGGTGAGTAATGTACCATGCGAGGAGATACTGAGTCAACTGTTTCCTGGCAAAACAATAAGCAACGCACAATGCAGCATTGGCACGGGGCGACTGAGGTTTGACAGTACACCTACGTCAGACAAGTCGATAACCTACACTATCAAGCCTACAGAATGGCGACTAACCGCCACTATCGACGGGCAGCCTCATAGGCTGGCGCTTGCCATATCGTCTATATCAAGCTCTACTGACTACGGATCATGGGCATCGTTGTCAAGCGCCGGAATACTGACAATTATCTTGCACGCCACATCTGTAACAACCGACAACAACTCGCCACAACCATTGTCGCTCAGGCTTTCCTTTACTGGCAAAAAGTAAGGGCTGCAACAACAAATGAAACAAGAGGAACAACTCGTTAGCGATATACAACGGGGAGAGAGGTTGGCAATGCGCCGCCTTTACGACCAATATTCGGGATTTGCCATGGCCATAGCGCTAAGGTACGTTCCGGACAGGGACGACGTGTCGGATATCCTGCAAGACTCGTTTGTAAAGATATTCCAGTCGATAGGCTCGTACGAGTATCGCGGCGAGGGTATGCTTAGGGCATGGATAGCACGAATTGTGAGCAACGAGGCTTTGGGATTTCTGCGGCGACGCAACGGCATAACATTTACCGACAACATTCCAGACAACACCCCCGACGAAGATCCCGACATCAGCATGATAGACGACGACACATTGGCCAAGATGATTGCCCAGCTGCCCGAGGGCTACAGAGTAGTACTAAACCTTTATGTATTCGGCAACTTGAGCCATAAGGAGATTGCTGCCAAGTTAGGCATAACGCCAAGTACATCGGCATCACAATTTTTTCATGCCAAGAAGATGTTGGCACGTATGATTAACGAACATAGAAAAAAGAATATAATATGAAACACGACGATTGGACCAGACAGTTAAACAGGCGACTTGCCAATAGGGAAACTCCTGCGCCCGATGACTTGTGGGAGAAGATAGAGATGCGGCTCGATGCCAAGGACAACAAGCCTGTAGTGAAGCCGCGATATACCGTACGACGCATTGCCACATGGAGTGTATCGGCTGCTGCTGTGGCTGCCTTGCTGGTGACTATAGACTACAAGGCAAACGAAGACACTATCGAGAGACTTGCCGCAAATAGCCCTAAAACACATGCTGACAATGCCATCAACAACGCTACACCCAATACTGCAAGCACAGCCAACCCAAACATAGAGCTAACATATGGCAGCAGCACCAATGCTACAACCCAACTTGTTGCTGCAAAATATAATTACAACGGAGCTACAAGCAACAACCATACAGGCAAGGCTACGGCTGCTGCTAACGAGGCTATGGCTATAGACAACGCAAATGCAGAAGACATAACCGAAGCCAATACCGAGGCTAATGTGGCTTATAAGGAAAATGAAGCATCGGTTGCACAGCATTCTGCAGAGATGGAAAGGAAGGTGGTTGTGGCCGACAACAAGAGATATGCGCCACACAACACGGCTCCACGAATGATGTATGTTGAGAACGACGAGCAAGACAAACAGTTGGCTCATTGGAGCATTGGCGCTCACACGGCTGGCAGCATGATGGACAGCCAATATGCCAATATGCCTGTGGCACGCTCTATCAACGCCTCGATGATGGGAGATCTTACTAACGACGACGAAACTTCGCATCCTAACATACACAGACCTGTGGGCAATGCCGCCCTTATGTCGCGATATAGTGAGACCAAGCATCATGCACAGCCTGTATCATATGGCGTTTCGGTGGGTTATGCCATCAACAACCGTATGTCGCTTATTACGGGTGTGGTGTATACACGTGCCGTAACCGACTTTATACGCTCTTCGGGTAAGGACGACATTACAGAGACTCAGCGCCTTCACTATATTGGTGTGCCTCTTGGCATAAAGTATCGTATTTGGAACAACAAGCATATACAGACATACGCTACAGCTGGAGGACAGGCCGACTTTAATGTAAAGGCCACAATGACTGCCGCTGATGTAAAGACTGATGTAGACCGCGACAATGTACAATTCTCGGTTAATGCAGCAGCTGGTATACAGCTGGATGTGGTGCCGCATGTGGGACTGTATGCCGAACCTGGTGTGAAATATTATATAGACAACAACAGCCAGGTGGTGACTATATTCAAAGACAAACCTTGGGCATTCAACCTGCAAGTGGGATTGAGGGTTGAGTTCTAAATATACCAAAACATATAGCGTATCTATTAACCTACCCCATAATGTGGTGAATGGAAGTTATAGGACGAAATCCATAAAGGGGTACGGTTGAAACGACTCACTTGAAGGGTGTGATTACATGTCATACCCTTTTTTGTATTTACAACAAAAAAGGGTACGATTGCTCGTACCCCTATATAAAAATATTGTCTCACAATGATGCTTGCCACCCATTATTCTACAGCAACTTTCTTCACGCTACCATCGCTATACTTCACGATATTCAATCCCTTGGTTGGACCTACCAATCGCTGACCATTTAGAGAATAGCGAGATACCTCCTCAACATCAGTAGAGGTTGTAGTCTTGTCGATACCTGTTGCATTGAATTCTACTATATTCTCAAAGTAGCCAAATTCAGAGAGCCTGTAATTATCATAAGTTCCCTTAGGTACATAAAGTGTACATTTCCTGGAAGCACAACCTTCGAATGCATAACGACCTATTCTTGGTACTTTCTCTGCATATACATATATACTCGTTAATCCGCTACAGTAAGAGAATGCGCTTTCGCCTATCCAGGTAATACCAGCAGGAAGGGTTAAACTCGTTAATCCGCTACAGCCATAGAATGCGTACTTGTCTATTGAGGTTATACCAGCAGGAAGGTTTAAACTCGTTAATCCGCTACAGCCAGAGAATGCGTACTCGCCTATTGAAGTAATACCAGCAGGAAGGGTTAAACTCGTTAATCCGCTACAGCCATAGAATGTGTCATCGCTTATTGAGGTAATACCAGCAGGAAGGGTTAAACTCGTTAATCCGCTACAGCCTCGGAATGCGTATTCGCCTATTGAGGTAATACCAGCAGGAANAATATAAACATGGAAAAAAACAGAAAAAAACAAATCGTAGTTTTGAGTATAGCTTTAGTTTGCATTTTCATCTTGGTATTTTCATTGTTCCATAAATCAGCGACAAAAGATAGCGCAAATCCTCCTTTAACAAATGTTTTGACTGATAGCATTTCTCAAATTGTCTCAGCTTGTCCTGGCGAAATTGGTGTGGCGGTTATTGTTAATAACAGAGATACGGTTAAGGTCAATAATAAGAGTGTTTATCCTATGATGAGTGTGTTTAAGGTTCATCAGGCATTAGCTCTTTGTAATGACTTTGACAATAAAGGAATTTCACTTGATACCTTAGTAAATATAAATAGGGATAAACTTGACCCAAAGACTTGGAGTCCTATGCTGAAAGATTATTCAGGGCCAGTCATATCATTGACAGTGAGAGATTTGCTGCGTTATACTCTTACTCAGAGTGACAACAATGCAAGCAACCTTATGTTTAAGGATATGGTTAATGTCGCTCAAACAGATAGTTTTATAGCCACACTCATTCCTCGTTCAAGTTTTCAGATAGCTTATACGGAAGAGGAAATGTCGGCTGACCATAACAAGGCTTACTCTAACTATACATCTCCTCTTGGTGCTGCAATGTTGATGAATCGTTTGTTTACTGAAGGTCTTATCGATGATGAGAAACAAAGTTTCATTAAGAATACGTTAAAAGAATGCAAAACAGGTGTAGATAGGATAGCAGCTCCACTTCTTGATAAAGAAGGGGTTGTTATAGCGCATAAGACAGGTTCAGGTGATGTTAATGAAAATGGTGTTCTTGCAGCTCACAATGATGTTGCCTATATATGTCTGCCTAATAATATCAGTTATACCTTAGCGGTATTTGTTAAGGATTTCAAGGGAAATGAATCACAAGCGTCACAATATGTTGCGCATATATCAGCTGTAGTATATTCTTTATTAATGCAAACTTCAGTAAAATCTTAAACTGCACTTGCTTTGATAATTAATGATAAACAATCTAAAAGCACTCTAATCGTTATCGGAGTGCTTTTAGATTACTAATCAAATTGCTTCTATTATAATTTGAATCCTCTACTTTTTCTTTCTTCCTGTTGCGGCACTCTTGCTCCATATCTAAGCCTGTGCCATTGCTCCCTGAACCAGTCGGCAATCGGCTTCCTGTTTATTGTCAGGTTCAGCCTGCTTTCATCGTCAGGGTCATTTTCCACCCTTAAAATATCATCCTTTATATCAAAGTTCCGCCTGTGTTGCTCGGAATAGATTTTACCGCTACATTTCAGGGCTTCTTTTTTGACTATAAGACTTTCAGTCATTTCTTTAGAGAATCCCAGCATGGCACAAAACTTTTCCATGCGCAGCATTTCCCTGAACATCGGAAACCACCTGAAAGCCTTGTCTATGATTCTGGCGAGCCGTGACAGTTCTTTTTCTTTCATGTCAAGTTCCTGCCTGTGCATTTCTCTGAGATTGTGGATTTGCGTATCATGCTGTTTCTGCATCTGCTGTACTTGGCTCTGCAATTTTTCAATATAGGTGTTCCGTTTTGAAACCTCGTCTTGCAGTTTTTCGTTGGCACGTTCCAGTTCTTTTAGTTTTCCACTCCCGAAAAGAGAAGCAACTCCACTAGTTATGGCTGTCGCTGCCGTGGTGGCTGTCTTCTTTAACTTGTCAGTGCGTATTTCTGATTTCACCTGTTTCAGTTCCTGCTCGGCAAGATTTATCTGTTCTTCTTTGTGCCGTTTGGCTGCATCCATGCGTTGCAGTTCAGCTTTCTGCTTCTCAATGATAAAGTCGTTCCGTTCCAGATGCTCCTTACCAGTGACAGCCTTTGACTGCCCGCGTTCCATCAGCAGGATGTCGGATGCAAGGGTCTGCATCTGCATCATGTCATCGTCATTGAGCTTTCGGCTCTTTCCTGTTTCGTGGTTCATCCAGTCGAAAACGATATGGGCATGATAGTTCGGCTTGAACCATCTGTCCCCGACTTTGAAGCTTTCCCTGTCTTCCGCTTCCGGCTGACCGTTCAGCCAATGCCCTTCATCCTTGTGCAGGAAGATTTGCAGCGGTGTGATTCCCCAGCGTCTTTGACACTCCTCACCGAATTTACGCACGTCTGCCAGTGTGGTGTCCGACCTGACAAGCAGCACTCCTTCACGTATGGGGGAGCATCCCGCAATCTTGACTATTTTACCGTTCTTGCCTTTGCGTTCACGCTCCTTTTCCTGCATGGCACGTCCGGTCTTTTCCTTTACCATCTGTCTGATATTGTCATAATGCATCCGCAAATCCGGACTGCCGAAGTCGGGATTTATCCACTGTTCGTTATCGGTGGATAGTTCAGGAACGACATAGATTCTGGACTCTCCGATGTGGCGCATGTATTCGGCAGTCCTCCTGTTGTGAGCCTCGCTCGATGCGATGTTGCAGGGCTTGATATGTATGCTTGATTTTGTTGCCATAGATACTTGTTTTTTGGTTTGTACTTTATTGTTTGCTTTTCCGCTGTCCGTAAACGCATGGGGTTCTTAGGGGTGCAACCCATAAGCGGAGATTGCAAAGAGAGGGTCACTCTTTGCTCTGGGTTCTCAGGGGAGAAACGCCCTGAGTGGGTCATTAGGGTAAAACCCTAATCCCCTCGGGAGAGCCCACAACTACGTAAGCGGAGCGTGTAGTTATAGTGGGCTATATCAATGGCAAGCCATTGTCTGCAAACTCCAGCCTACGGCTTCCGCTCTCCTCCGTCAGGGAGGTTTTTCATCATCGTTGCCGATTGGAGATGCACCGACCAGCACAAGGTCTAAATCGTCTATCAGTTTTTGCAGGACGGGATTCTTCTCTATCATCCGCTGGAGGATTCTCTCAGCCTCGACCAAGTGGTTGGCTGTACTCATCACCTTGCCCTCCCGTATCTGAAAGATAATCCAATCGGCTATGTCGATATGGGCTTCTTTTTGTTTCGGGGTGGCATTCCTTTCGATGATGTCCGAAACCACCACCTTACAAAAGTACATGCTCTCGGCTCGCTGTTTCCACTCGGCATAAGCATCGGCATCGGGAAAGAGAAGCACGGTTCGCCCTGACAGTACACGGAGTTTCTCTTCTCTCATCTGACTCTTACCACCCGTAGCCAGCCATACATAATCGGGGAAGATAGCAGAACCGATAACGGCACTCTTCTCGGATTCCACCAAGACCACCACCTTGTCGGGATGCGTTTTCAACAAGTGTTCCCCGAAAAGGCATTGGGATAGTTGCCAATCCTCTGCCAACACACGCTGCTTTTTCAATATGCTGTGTATCCAGTTCACTGCCGATGTCTGTCCTCCCTTGATACGGTGTCCGTCTTCGGGATTGTACTGCATCACCTTTCCCGTGCGTACCTTGCCCGTCCTGTCTATCTGCCAAAAGATAACAGAGCCGTCACGGGTAGCCCCCAAACGGTATTCCTCCAACAACCGCTTCAACACCTCTTTCGCCTTGTCGCCATAGTAGGAAGTAAGGAGTGTGAAGAGGAAACGGAAGAAATTGCTACGCTCGCTTTGCGACTTCTCCACATAGTGAGGGGGAATATAGCCGATGGCTGTCGGCTTACTTTGCTGCTTCACTTTCTTCTGCTCTGCTCTTTGCCTGTCAAAAGAGAAATCATTGGTAGTTCTGTGTTCAGGATGCTCTTGAAAATACTCTTTCGGAGTGTAGTGATACCCACAACCGCTTTCGTGGTTACATCTGCCGACCGATGGATGCAACGGCACATTATTTTCGTCCACGTAATAGACGAAAGAATGCCTGTCTCCGCATTTGGGGCAGGTATGCCGTGTTGCCGTTCCTTTATACTTCTGTAATGAATAATTGCCCATAGCTTAGTCCGTTTTTGATGGTTGATTGTCGGCTGTCCCATCCTGTCCCATTGTCCCACACTCTAAGGGTTGGGACAGTGGGACACTTGGGACACCTGCGTTTTTACTCTCTTTGCTGCGCTGGATGATACGGTTTACGGTGGACTTGCCACAATTCACCTGTGAGGCTATCTCCCTGACGGACTTGCCCGATTGGGAGAGTTGCAGAATTTGGCAATCCCTTTGGCTTGATTCATTGTCGCCCAATTTTTTCAAGTGTTCCTTTTCCGTGGAATAGCCCCTGAACACGAACTGCAAGAAAGCATCCACCTTGTCAATCTCGTAAACGATTACATTATCCGCATCATGAGAGAACGTGCCATAGCGCACTTTAAGCTGCTTCACATAGCGAAGCCCTCCGTCTTGGGCACTTTTTCCAATGGTGAACACGCTGTCAAAGAAATTGTAGAGCCGTTTGCTTCCGGCAAGGTCGTTGGATGTGATGGGACAATCCAAAGAGCGTTTGGGCGTATGTGCTAGGACAAGGATAGAGAGCGCATATCTCTTTTTGAGATTGTTCAGCTGAATCATCAGCCGTCCTGCGGCATCGCCTTTCTCCATGGCGCAACACAGGTAGGTAAGATTGTCAATGATGAAAATCTTGCAGTCGGTCTGCACAGCCATCTGTTCAATGCCGCCTATGATAGCTTCCTCAAAGTTGGCATCCAAAAGCTGGTTGCAGTCAATAGACACCCGATAGAGTTTGTCGGGAAAGGTGTAGAGCTCTCCATGCTCGTTGGTATAGCGGAGCTGGAACTGCTTTTCGGACAGTTCAAAGTCCAGATACAGCACATTGTCGGTTCGGGCGATGCGGTCGGCTATCTGCACGGCAAGGATGGACTTGCCCACGTTGGAATCGGCAAACAAGCAGGAGAGTTCCCCCTCGTACCAAAAGCTGTCCCACAGCGCACGGGGCGTAGGCAATAACGATGCTTCAAGAATGGTTTGGTTTGCCGTCTTGATATTCATCATGCCTACACTGTCGGGCATACCGTTATGCGCTTGGGATGCTTTTGTGAGGTCGCCACGTATCAGGTTGATATAGTTCTTATCCTCTTCCATATCATTCACCAGTTACGTGGGTTGGGCTTGCGACGGTGGGAAGAGGATAAGGACTTGTTCAGTTCCTCGTCTGACAACGGTATGGGATTCTTTCGGGCGGTTTCCAGCCACTTGTCCAGTTCGTCACGGTAAAGGCAATAGCGTTTGCCGGGCTTGGTGGCAGGGATTGTCCCTTCTGACAGTTTCATGTAGAGCGTACCCTTAGGGATACCTAAATACTCTGCTGCCTCGTCCACAGACATGGGCACGTGGGTGTCCACCGTTTTGGCATTGTTCACACTGCGCTGCTCGGCGAGCAGGCTTTTCAGGCTCATCACTTCGTCTCGAAGCTGAGCGACAACCTCGGGGAGGTCGTTGAAGGTAAGAATTGATTTTTCCATTCGCGTACTCGTCTCTTTTGTAAGACTTGGCGCAAAGGACTGAAATGATATATCCGTGAATATCTCCACGACACGTCATTGCAAAATAATTCCCGAATAATTAAGCCCAGCCATAAATGACGGGTAAAATTACTCGGGAAACGATGTAAAACAGGCGGTTATGAGTTACCGGATGGTTGTCGTTGGTGTCGTGATTATCCTAATTCCGCACATAATCCTCGGGATAGTGGAAATCAAGTTTGCCGTTTTCGGGTTCATCAATGGGAATTTCCGTCTTTAACGGCTCTACCTTGAAATTCTTGATGGTTGATAAGTCTGTATCAGCAAACGATTTCGGGAAAAGGGCTTTGATGAACTTGGCACGGTTATCCCCATTGTAGTATCTCTTGTACAGGAAACGCTCAGAGATATTCCATACGAAGTGACGGAGTGGAATGTTGTTGATGTCTTTGGTAAACGGTCTTTGTATGGGCTTCGGGGTATAAGTGTTAAGATTCATCCATTTGTCCACCTCAGTACAGATGTGGTTCACGGTTTCTTGGTCGGCAATGCGAGGCAGGTAATAATGGCAATACTCCATGACCATGCGGATGCGCTCTTCCTTTTCCCGTTGCTCTCTGCTTGCGTAATTGGCACGGTTCTTTTCGTGAAGATCCGGGGCGATAGTAAGCTCTATCGGTTGTGTTTGGATAAGTGTCTCTTCTTTTGTCGGGGATGATTCGGGTACAGGCTCAGGGACTGATGTAGGTCCAGGCACAGATGTGGCTTCTTCAAGTGTATTTTGTGACAGTTCTTCCTGCACCTCTATGGCTTCGGCAATCGTTTCTTTCTTGCCGAACTTGATTTTGTAGATTTCGTATGTATCAAAGATAAGTGTCTGAAAGGAGAGATAGAGCAACCATCCCAACAGGTTACAGCATACGAATACTATCCACCTGACAAAGTTGTCTTGGTTGAAGCTGTCCGCTATTACCAGCGTGGCAATGGAAGATATTAGGACGATGGCGAAGCCGACAAAGCCCAAGATGATGTATTTGTCCTTGATTGATGATTCCATATTTCGTTGAGAGATTGAATGTTCCTGTATTATTTTGTGCAAAGTTAATGCTATTTTTCCCAATTACTGCCCGTTATTTGCGGTTAGAACGGTCTTTTTCAATGTATTTCACGAAATGTCATCATATCATACTCTGTTTCATACTCTGAGGGGCTTATAAATGGTGGCATCAAGCCAAAAACATAGAGGGGCGATTATAGCCTTGTAGCCATAACCGCCCCTCTGAATACCTGTCAATGTGAGACATTTATGCCTCCTTGCGCTTCAAGGTTATCTTGTCCACCACCTGACACATCTGCTGCGCTGCTATCTTGGAATAGATTTGTGTGGTGGTAATGTTCTTATGTCCGAGATAGGCTTGGATGACAGCCATGTCCGTTCCCATTTCCACGTGCAGGCTTCCGAAGCTGTGGCGGGTACAGTGAAAGGTGATTTTCTTGGTTATCCCTGCTGCCGTGAGCCACCGTTGGAGTGGTCCTTGCAGCATCTTGTCCTTGAAATCCTCAAAGATAAGTCCCTCGCCCCGTTCTCCCAGCAGTCCATAGGCTTCATCACTGATGGGGTTATGCACTATTTCTTTGGTTTTCTGCATACGGGTGGTAACGAACATCCTGCCGTTGGTGTATGGTTGTATCTGCTGCCACGTGAGCTGTCTGATGTCGCTCTTTCTCAGTCCCGTAAGACAGGCGAAAAGAAAAGCTTTTTTCAAGACCTCCTCCTCACAGGGTGTTTCGGCAAGCCGTATCAGTTCCTCTTGGCTCAAATGCTCCCTGATGGTGGGAATGCACTCGATGCGGTCTAAGAAGCCGTTTGGGTTCTCCTTTATCTTCCTGTCACGGTAAGCGGTGTGCAGCACGGCACGGAAAGTTGACCAATAGCCTGCTGCGGAGTTGATGTGCAGCTTTTGGTTGGTGTGGATGGATTGGGGTGCATCAAGCAGGTATTCCATGAACTTGCGGCACAAATCCACATCCACCTCCTCAAAGGTGCATTTGCCGTTCACGAACCGCTGGAAATGCTTGTATACGTGCTGCCACTTGATATTCTTGCGGTCAGCCAGTCCTTTGAAATAGGCAAGGAAATCGCCCTTCATCTTGGTCTTGTCAAAAAAGCCGTTGTTTTCATTGAAAATGGCTTCGTAGCGCTGGTTGCGCAGGATGACCGCTTTCTTCATCATGCGTGCGTTGAAGTCCCGTTCCTGCTGGTTTGCAGGTTTGGCGAAGATGTAAATTCCTAAGGCTTCACGTGTAATCACTCTCATGGTGACATTGTCACGGTAGCCGGGATAGTAGTCAAGGCATAGTGAATACTGTGTCCCGTTCTTAATCTTGCGCTTACGCAAGGTAACTGTTTTGCATTTACTCATAATAATTATGTTTTAATTGGTTGTATACATTTTGGAGTTGTATCCATGTTTCCGATGGCAAAGGAACAACGTGAAATATCCGTGAATACCTCCACGATACATCATTTTGAAATAATTTTCGATAATCCCGATTTTTCACGGTTATTTGTTCCTTTCAGCCATGACACGCTCCACATCTGAGCGCAAAAGCAGGTTTTTCACACCCACCTTTATCTTTTCGATGTGCTTCACCTTGACGATATGGCAGATGTTGGCTGACGAAAGACCATAGATTTGCTGCACCTGCTCAACGGTATAGTAGCGTTCATCGTTCACAAGGTCAGTTCTGCGGAGTTCGTTCAAATGTGATTTGGAGTAATAGGTACGCCCGTACTCTCTTTTAGTGGGTATCTTATGGCGATAGGTGTAGGCACGGAGTGCGGTCGGCTTCATGCCGAACAGTTCCTCCACCTCCTCGGTCAGTAGCCAGTCGGTAATTTCGCTAATATCAACTGCCACACCGAAAAACTCGTCAATATGCTTCTTGCTGTAATAGTTCTTTCCTGCGATACGGCAGATGGGGATATGGTTACGCTTGGCGGAAGTGTAAAGCCATGACTGCTTTACCTTAAAAAGGGACATCACCTCCTCGCCCGAATAGAAGTCCAACACTTCTTCGCTTTCCTTTTCCCTTTTTTCTCTTTTGGCAGGTAAGGAAGATGAAGATGATTTCCTTGGTGTGGAGGTGTTGCCGGGCAGGATGCGGTGATAGGGATTGCCCTCCAACATCTGCTCGATGTCGGCTCTGCGGATGAATGCCATGCGGTTGCTGATGCGTGAGGCTTTCAGCTTGCCGATGGCTACAAGTTTGTAAATGTACTGTCGGGAACAGCCCATGAGGATGGCTGCTTTGGAAAAGGTGAGATACTCCTGATGCTGTATCTCCATCAAGGGTTGGGCGACTTTGAAGAGGTTGTTCTTCTGCATCACTCTGGCTCGTTTGGCTTCTGCCTGACAAGCCTCACTGCAATATCTTTGCATACCGCTTCGGGTTACAAAGGACTTGCCGCAAAAACTGCATTTTCTGGTTGCTTTCATACCGTTTTATCGTTTAATGGTTCATTTCTTCAATCCTATATCTCTGAAATGGTAAACGGATGTGAACGGAAGTCAACCATTGTCGCTTTTCTACACAGTGTGACTGTTTCCGCATATCGGGGCGGTTATTGTCGCTTGTCGTAAACGGTTGTAAACCCTTGTCAACTGTCTGCACGGTGTGACAAAAAACAAGCCCCGCAAATTCTCCACGTCAGAAATACGTCTCAAAAATATGTGGAAATTTGGGAAGCGACAAATGGCAACCGAAAAGTGTTAAATTTTAGAATATGCTGGTAATTAAAGATTTACACTCGGATATTTCTGATTAGTTTTGGTTGTTCTATGGTTATAAATACATCATTAGAAGTATACACTTTATTATTAAAAAGATTATCATAATAATAATAATCACCACCTGCTACAATCTTCGCCTCAGACAAATCTAACACAGAGAGATTTCCTTCTGTACTACTTTCCTGATAATTTCTTCCTGCCATCTCACGAATCATATTCCAATCCGTGCCATTTATCTCACCAACAATCTTCAGATTAGTAATCTTATACTTCTTACTACTTGCAATTCTATCAGGTAAAGTACCAGCCTTATCCAACTTGATCGTAATCTGCTTGGTAATCAAGTCGTCATTAGCTGCTTGAATTGATAAACAGCCAAGCAACATAAATACCGCAGTTAAAAGCAGTCCTTTAAATGTAAAATTTCTCATAGTTCTATTATTTTAGTTTATATTCTTTTTTCTCATATCAAAAAGTGGCAAACTTGCACTTTTTTGATATTAAGCCTATAAACGGAGTATGACAACCCCCAAAAAGTCCATCTATTCCTTACTACCCTTACCCAAGAGGAAATCTGAGAGGCTCATCATCAGAATGCCCTCTTCATTATACCCCGAATGATATCTATCCCCTACGATAATCAGTTTGCGGAAGCCGTCGTTTACATTCAATAAAGAAGCTTGCTCCTGATCTACCTTCTCCTTATCAGGCAAGGCGAAAGCCGACTGGATATAGAGACGTTCATCATGACGGTTCACCACGAAATCAATCTCAAGATTCCGGCGCTGCAGCTTACCATTTTCATCTCGCTTGAAACTCTCAACAATGCCGACATCCACGCCATAGCCTCGTTTGCGAAGCTCGTTATAGATAACATTCTCCATAATATGAGTGTATTCTATCTGTCGGAAGTCAAGAACTGCATTTCGGATACCGGTAATAATCTTTATCATCCCATTGCCTTCTGCAGAGATGAGCTTACTTAGATATCCCTTGCGTTCAAAATATATCATTCGTTGAAAATTTTTGTGTCAAGACACATATTTTTGCAGTAAAAGTACACTTTTTACTTGATAACGCCAAAGTTTTAAGAGAAAAATGAGAGCAAATGTTAATGCTTAAATACAAAAAAGGGTACGATTGCTCGTACCCCTATATAAAAATATTGTCTCACAAGGATGCTTGCCACCCATTATTCTACAGCAACTTTCTTCACGCTACCATCGCTATACTTCACGATATTCAATCCCTTGGTTGGACCTACCAATCGCTGACCATTTACAGAATAGCGCGATACTTCCTCGACATCAGTAGAGGTTGTAGTCTTGTCGATGCCTGTTGGATCGAATTCGACAATGTTCTCAAAGTAGCCAAATTCAGAGATCCTATAATCATCATAAGTTCCCTTAGGTACATAAACTGTACATTTATTAGCATCACAACCTTTAAACACGTCAGTACCCATTTTTGGTACTTTCTCTGAATATACATAAATAGAAGTTAATCCGCTACAGCCTCGGAATGCGTATTCGCCTATTGAGGTAATACCAGCAGGAAGGGTTAAACTCGTTAATCCGCTACAGCCATAGAATGCGTTATAGTATATTGAGGTAATACCAGCAGGAAGGTTTAAACTCGTTAATCCGCTACAGCCATAGAATGTGCCATAGTTTATTGAGGTAATACCAGCAGGAAGGGTTAAACTCGTTAATCCGCTACAGTCTTTGAATGCGCCACCGCCTATTGAGGTAATACCAGCAGGAAGGGTTAAACTCGTTAATCCGCTACAGCCTCGGAATGCGTATTCGCCTATTGAGGTAATACCAGCAGGAAGGGTTAAACTCGTTAATCCGCGACAGCCTTCGAATGTGCTACGGCCTATTGAGGTAATACCAGCTGGAAGGGTTAAACTCGTTAATCCGCGACAGCCATTGAATGCGGCATAGCCTATTGAGGTAATACCAGCAGGAAGGGTTAAACTCGTTAATCTGCTACAGTCTTTGAATGCGTACTCGCCTATTTCATCATTAGAAGTATAACAATTATAACCAGAAAAATATCTATCCCCACCTTTTACAATCTTCGCCTCTGACAAATCTAACATAGATAGCTTTCCTGCAGTTTTATTATTTTCATAACCACGTCCAACCATCTCACGAATCATTTTCCAATCCGTGCCATTTATCTTGCCAATAATTTTCAAATTGGTAATCAGATACTTCTTGCTTGCACCAATCCTATCAGGTAAAGTACCAGCCTCGTCCAACTTGATGGTGATTTGTTTTGTAATCAAGTCGTCATCTGCAGCTTGAATTGATAAACAGCCAAGCAACATAAATACCGCAGTTAAAAACAGTCCTTTAAAAGTAAAATTTCTCATATTTCTTTTTTTTGTGTATATTCTTTTGAAACATGTGTACAGACATCGTCTGCTATTGTTTATCACTTTGTCCTATTCTACATCAAAGGGGCGTACCATAATGGTACTTTTAAATATGAAACAATTGATTTATAAGCAACAAAGAGAGGATGCTTCAACTCGGCGTGAGCAGAATGGATATCTGTATGCGAAGGTAAATAAAATATTTTAAATGTAACACCTTTTTCAGAATCTTTTTTGATACAAAGGCGAAAAAGATAAATGTGAAGGCATACAAGAAGCATGTTTCAACATGCTTAATTTGCACTAATATAGAACTCTTGATATTTTCTTCAAGTCCATCTATTCTTAGCCTCCCTTACCCAAGAGGAAATCGGAGAGGCTCATCATCAGAATTCCCTCTTCATTATACCCCGAATGATATCTATCCCCTACAATAATCAGTTTGCGGAAGATGTTGAAGAGAAGGAAGGATTTACCACATCGGCGGATACGGGTAATAATCTTTATCATCCCATTGCCTTCTGCAGAAATGAGCTTACTTAGATATCCCTTGCGTTCAAAATATATCATTCATTGAAAATTTTTGTGTCAAGACACATATTTTGTAATTAAAAGTACACTTTTTACTTGATAATGCCAAAGTTTTTAGAGAAAAAAGGACTCACCCGATAATCCCCAATGTTTATCGGGTGAACCGATTTGAATCACGAGATAAGGGTTGGGAGGGGCGCTTTTAACTGACTACATAATGTGGTGAATGGAAGTTATAGGACGAAATTCATAAATGGGTACGGTTGAAACGACTCTCTTGAACGTAGGGTGTGATTACATGTCATACCCTTTTGTTCTAAAAAACATTTTTGTGTAGTTTACGATGCTACGTTTTACTGTTTTTTGCTTGATAAACGCAGTTTTTTCATTGATTGTGCTGGATTTTGGGATAAAACCATTATTTTTGCGGTGTAAAATATGATACCAATATCAAAAATAGTACTCTAATATGATATTTGAACGTAAGAAATACTTGGATGAACTTATTGCAGGACGTGGAAATGGTCTTGTGAAGATTATAACTGGTGTCAGACGATGTGGAAAGTCTTTCCTGCTGTTTGATATTTGGCATAATTGGCTGTTGGAACATGGGGTGACTGATAATCACATCATCGAAATTCAACTTGATGATTTCCGAAACAGACGGTTGAGAAAGCCTGATGCCTTGCTCGACTATATAGATTCAAAGGTTGTGGATGATGGCAATCCTTATTATATAGTCTTGGACGAGGTACAGTTGGTAGAAGAATTTGTGGAGGTTATTCTTAGCTTGACACACATGCGGAATGTAGATGTGTATGTGTCAGGCTCAAACTCTCGTTTCCTGTCAAGTGATGTTGTGACTGAGTTCCGAGGCAGAGGTGACGAGATACGCATCTGGCCTCTCACCTTTGACGAATACTTTAGTGGTATTGGTGGAGATATACGCAAAGCTTGGTTGGATTACTATACTTTTGGAGGACTACCACAAGTGGCTTTGCTTGAAACGGAAGAAAAGAAAACTGACTATTTGCGTGGTCTGTATGAAACAACCTATCTGCGTGACGTAATTGAGCGCAACCATCTGCGTAATTCTGAAGGAATGAAGGAATTGGTGCGTGTAATAGCCTCGGGCATTGGTTCGTCAACCAATCCAACGAGAATAGCCAATACCTTTCAATCTGCACAAGGGGTAACCATAAAAAGAGACACTATAAAACAATACATTGACTATCTGAAAGACTCTTTCTTGATAGAGGAAGCCTTGCGCTATGATGTGAAAGGCAGAAAATATATTGGTACCGAGACGAAATACTACTTCGCAGATATCGGCATACGTGCAGCCATTCTTAACTATCGTCAGCAGGAGGAAACACACATTATGGAAAACATTGTCTATAATGAGCTTCGTTGCCGTGGATATAATGTGGACGTAGGATTGGTTGAACTTGGTGGCAAGGATGAGAACGGTAAGTTTGTCAGAAAACAGTTGGAGGTAGACTTTGTGGTGAACCGCCCTCCATACAGAGTGTATATCCAGTCGGCTTTTCACATGCCTACGCCAGAGAAGGAACAGCAAGAACGTCGTCCATTATTGTCAATCAATGACCACTTTCGTAAGATTGTCATTGTTGGTGATGACATTCATCGCAAGGAGGACGAACTCGGTGTGTTGACTGTCGGACTCTTGGATTTCTTGACAGACAAGAACTTGTTGGAGCAAGGATAATCATTTTGCATGCTGTAATTTCCCAAACGATCTTAAACAGGAATTAAGTTCCCGTTTTGGGGAAGAAATATTTTGATAACTTTTTAGATTATTCCTTGGTTTCTCTGAATCACAATGCAAAGGTATCATCTTCCTGTGCAGGCTATATACACAGAAAAATATTTCCTTATAAAATGGGAAAAAAATGAGGATTTTAGACGAAAAAAGCCAAGAAGCTCCTGACTTCTTGGCTGATGCTTATTTATGTTTTTTCTTGTATTCTTCTATTTCGCGAATTCATTGCTACTTATTTTTTGTTAATTTTTTAACCGCCGATTCTACTTTATCCCAAATCTCCTCTAAACGCTTCTTTATTGGACTATAGTCACTTATTGAAAAGTAATGAAAGCTAGCCATCAGGTTACCATCCATATCGGTATCGAAGTATAAGCAATTTCGCTCATCATCATATATGGTACCTTCAAGTAATAATTTCTCAAGTTCCTTACATTTCTTTTGACTTGGACATTGTATGAATATTCGAATTTCGTGGTAATTCTTGAACCAGCAATTCATAGAATAATCTTCCTTGTCTGATAGTGATGCAAACATAAACAAATCTTCACCTTTATAGTGTCCAGTTTCTTCGAAATCAGACAGATAGGTATGTTTAGTTTCATCTTCCCAATATTCCATGCTAAAATCATCTTTTAGTTTTTGGGCTATGGCATCTCTTTCAGAATCGATTAAATATCTATCATACCATACACGTGGTATAGCTACAGCAATGTGTCCTTTAAACAAGCTTATGCAAACGGGTGCTTTTTGAGAAGTCATCCAGTCGTATAGTCTTATGTCTTGGCATAAGATGTTATGAGCAATGGCAAGTTGAAGATCCCAGTTCTCTAAACCATTCAGTGACACAATGTTGCTCTTGATGTACTCTTCTAAAAAGAATGTAATCTCCTCCTTGTTGTTGGCATTCTTAAATGCTGCTATAAGCATCTTTCTTATGATAGGCTCATTAATGAGGAATGTCTTTAAGAACTTTTTAGGTTCACTATCTTCTGTTACATAGCGGTTCTCTAGTTGACCATCCCATTCGTACAAATTGGAGTTGATAGCACGAAGTAGTACATGATTCTTTCGATAATATGGACTGATGCCTTCCTTATCAAACATTTCTTGAATACACTCACTGTTCTTGCAGAATACTTCTATTGGCATTCCTTCTTCATAGAAGAAACAGGTAGTGCCTTTTATGAATGGATTGACTTCTACACTTTGAAAAACAGTTAGCCAATCTGGATTCTCTGCAATTCTCTTGGCCTTTTCAATTTCTTCCTGGAATGGACGTGGCCAAGAGCCAATCTCCATGGAAGCAGCTACTGCCTCAAAGAAACTGTTATTACATTTTGCCCTGGATTTGAGATCATAGAATGTACTTGCTTTGTGCTGATTCGAAGCAACAGCTTTTGTAAAATTAGACAAATTACGTAGCGTGTTGGTTGCTGGTATCAAACTGTCAATATTGGTATTCTCTATGATGTTCCATACGATTCTCATCCATTTTTGGTAAATATCTGCTTCCCAATCCTCATAGCATAGTATAAATTCACAAATGGCTCCAAATACGACCAAGAGCGTTTGTGAAAACGTTGCTGTAGAATCCAGAAAGAAGTTTTCCTCTTTCTCTTTTCCCCAGGCCGGGGTGAGTGATTTGGCAATTTCTTCTTTATGCGAACAAAGTGTATCTAAGACTTTTTCTAAAGCCGTAAAATATTCTGGATGGTTGGTCAAGACTTTCTCATATTCATCAAATCCTAAATATACATTTTCATTTTTTTTGCTTTCTGAAAGTGTATAAAATGAATAAATGGGAAGTTCTTTGCTTGTCATTTCTTTAGCTGCAACATCACTATCAATCATATATCGATAGGCAAAGAATCTACTGAAAAATCTCATATAGCTTTCATCAGAATTAGATTTGTTTTTATTCCAAAACAAGTCTATCCATTTGGCATCCAGTTTCAGAGAAATACTTTCTTCATGTGAGATTAATTCATTTTGAATGCCACCCTCTAAGTCAACCTTTTCTTCTGTCAATGTTTTACATTTTCTTAAAGCACCTGTAAATTCTGCTTTAAAATTATCAAAGACAGATAGAGGCAGACCACGAGCATTCATCTTCATATATAGTTCTTCTGAAAGATTGTACTGCATTAGGGGGAGTACATAGAATTGCAATCTCTCGGTCTTTTCCAAGAGATTATTATTTTCAGTCTTATTGTATTCCTCGTTCATAGCATCCAGCATGACAAGCATACCTGCAATGGTAGAATCTTTGTCAAAATTATGATAGTACCATCTTGCTCTACGTATGCAAACGCTTGGCTTTTCATCTTCTAAGCTGCATGAATATTGAGCTAAAGATTGACAAAAAGCAGTAGCTGTAGCTCTAGTCTCATAGGTGAAACTTTTAAGTGCATGGACAATGCTTTCTGCTACTTCCGTATTTTGTCTTTTCTCTTTGTTAAGAAGAAACCAATGAAGAAGGAACAGAGTTGTAAAACGCTGCTGACCATCTAATAGCTCCAAGATATACTCTTTTTGATTTGTAATATCTTCAATATTCTTGATAGAACCATAGATAAAATGAAAGTCCATGATGGCATCATTTTTAGATGTCAAGTATTTAAAAATATCCTTCAAGAAGGAATTTCTTATCTTTGTTTCTGCTTCACCAAGTCTTCCTTGCGCATAGGGTCTCTGTATTTTTGGTATGATAACTTTCGAAATTACTATAGGATCCTCGTCTTTTGCGTATGAAATAGGTTTGCTGAAAATACTTCTGAATGTATATGTCTCACTCATTGTCTTTACTTTTTAATGTTTAGATAATCTTTGAGTTCATCGCAAATGTAGGCTTGATATTTATTCATGTCCTCTTCTCCCCATCGAGAGCGGTTTGTTCCGTTTTCGTCGAAGAGTTTCATGAAGACATAAGTAGTTGTAACTGGAACATAAATGCCTGCTTTCATTCTTTCAATGATTTTACGACGTTTCACCACAAATAAGCTATTACCATATGAACGGTTGGTTCCTGAGTCTAATAGAGTGAGGTTCCCAATATTATTCTTAACCTCCTCTGGTGCATCAGTCCACTCTTTTGCGATTTCTCGTATTTTCTCGATGGCCTTGTCAAGTTCTCCTTCTTCGTAAAGCTCATTTATGAAAGATCTTTCCTCTTCATTCATACTTAAGTCTTCAAGAGCTATACTAATCCATTCCTTTTTGCTTGATATTTCTTTCAATCCATTAGTTGTGAATGAATCTATATGTTCTATATCCCAACCTTGTTTAGTAAGAACATCAAATGGAAATTTATAGATAGAACTTAACTCGCTTTGGCTCTCAAGTCCTTCTGCTTGCTTATTTAAATGGTGGACATTTAAGAGCAAGAGCAAATTAAATATTCGGCTATCACCAAAGCTGAGGTCAATATGTCCCTGTTCCACAGTGATATTTTGTGTCTGATCACAAATTTTTTGTTTAAGCCAATTTTTAAATTCATCCCTGGACTCATTTTCATCCATGTGATTGAAATGATAATAACACTTCGGAAGCAAGTTGCCTTGGTACTGACTGAGCATACCTATAAGGTTATAGGTGATGACATCCTCATACCAATCTTCTATTGTATGGAAGATATTAAGTATTTCATCCCATTCTGTGGTTAATGCTTGAATCAATTCAACATTAGATTTTCCATCAAACTTGTCGTAGAAATAGTTGAACACAAAGTTATTCGTTGCGAGTTTTGTTTCACCGTCTCTTAACAGTGTATCAACTTTTCCATCAAGATTATCATCGTCTTGATTTAAGACAGAAAGAGTTTCCATCTTATATCTTAGATTAAAGATGAAGTCAATGCGGTTAGGCATATCAATTCCTTTGGCGTTTAAAAAACACCAGAAAGCATCATTTTGGAGCGTATTTTCAATATTTTCCCATTCTATGGCACGCTGCATTTGAATATGCTCTTGCGATTCCAAGTTCTGTGTTCTGAGAAAGAGAGCTTTTATTAATTCGGCATCTGTTAGATAAATCTTACCTGTATTGATTTCTCTAAACTCTTTAATGGCATCTTTGTCATCTGCAAGTTCATACCATAATACTTGGACTGATCCATACATTGAATATTTATCTTTTTCCGCATTTAATAATGAACGGAATATGTTCAGAATATCGCTCACTTTTGTGCTTAAGTTGTATCTTTGGCACAAACTTTTTGCACCTGCAAGTTCATACTCATCAATGCTTCTTATCCATTTGTCAATAGTTTCATAGGCTTGACTCATGTGGAAAAAATCAATATTATCATTGCATTCATCATCGTTGTTTCCAATATTTGCCAAGAAAGCTGAAGACCCTTTTCTTGTGGCATAGGTAAGATGATAGAGTTCTATTTCATCCTCTTTTAAACTTTCAGCAGAAATATTGCACTTCGTAATTAAATACTTGTACAATATATAAAGAGTTGTAAGTCTTTGTTGACCATCTATGATCTCCCATGCTTCTGCATCTTTCTTAGCATCTTTTGGTAGGAATTTTCTCAGTACTTCTTTTTCTGTGATTTTTCTTGCTACTACCGGCTGCAGACAATAGTACTCACCTTCGTTGATACCTTGTATTCGCTTGTTAAAAGTGCTACTTGCATAACATAATAAGTCACTTAGTAGTTGAACCACCTGGATGCTGGTCCATCTATAGCCGCGCTGATATGAAGGGATATAAAAATAATACCCCTTCATAAGTTCTGTTACCGCTTTTCTGTCAATACTATTAACCATAGCTTTGCTATTTTATCTTTTTTAGGACATCCCCAAATTTGGCATAGTTGACCACTACACCATCATCTAAGTCTGTTGATCTGCAATAATATAAAGACGATCATGGTACTCTCGACATTCTTTTGCTTTTTGTTAACCATGATGCTTATGCTTATCCTTATCCACTTTACATGGTAAGGCTCAGCAAAGATAGTGAAATCTTGTTTAGAATCAATACTGATTTACTCGTTTTTGGGAGGGTGAATTTATATTGTAATCTGTGCGAAAATTCTGCCTCACGGTACGCTTTATGTTCTTCATCGTGTCGTTAGCGAACATATCTACGTCCACATCCGCCGATTCAAACACTTTCAGTCCCTGCCATATCGCCTCAACGCACATTGCGGTGTAGCCCTCGCTGAATGGAACGGGGATTCCGCCGTATGGGTAGAACGGGCTTAGCCTCACCAATCCCGTCTGTAGCTTGGCTTGTTACATCAGCAATCACCGCATCAGGGTATTTCTTCAATATGTTTTCGCGCTTCCTGCGCTTGGATTCTATAACGACCATGATTCAAAGACTTTTGGGCCAAAACGACTAGTGAATTTTGATATGACTAGGATGGAAAGATTATTACATGGTCGAATTGTTCTGCAGCCAACTTTAATGATTGAAGAGATATCCCTGTAGGGGTACACGAACAAAGTTTTGAAATGAATTGGGTTGAATACTTCTTTCCATAATATTCGCATATAGATGCAAGGCAAGCCACTCCACATTGCATTGAATCTTTTTGCTTTATAAAGGGGAAGCGTTTCATTTTATTTACTTATCTGTGGTGTATTAAACTTACCTAAACCGGTATTGTCTTTACTTGATTCTGTAAGAATCTTGCCATCGTGCCTTCTTGATTTTCCTACGGAGAATGTATATGTGGCAGTCAAGCGTGCCATATGCTGAAGTGGTTTCCAATCCTTGTTCTCTTTATACCTAAGAATAGGTAAATTCGAAACAGTATAGTTGTTGTGTCCTGAATAATTGTATTTTGCACCTACTGACCAATTACCTATTTTATATTGTATCGTTCCAGCATATTGAAGGCTGCCACGTGACAAAAGGTCGCCGTCGTATACTTTTGTTGGTGAATTAACACTGAAGATCAAAGACAAGTTTTCAAATGATGCTGTAATATTGCCACCTATACGCCAATAATCAAAGTTGATATTTTGCGATGGAGTTTCAAGTCGTGAGATATAGTATTCAACATAGGGTGATAATTCTAACCATTTAAATGGATACCAACTCCCATAAAGGTCAAATCTCCATTCGAAATCACCTCCTATATTTTGAGGTCTGAAATAAACATTATCGCCTTCTTTTAGTATTGTGGTAGCTATCTTATTGTTAGCATATGATGGCTGTACCATGAAGACTATCTGATTTTTATTATTTGGTGAGAAATATGCAAACGACAGTTTCCCCGATGTAATCCAATAATCTTTCAATTTTGGATTGCCAGCAGATATCAGCCAGGGGTCTAAATAGGTCTCACTCTCAGTGATTTCATTTAACGAAGGAGATATATTACGCATTGTCAACGTCAACTGCACAGTTGTTCCTTTCATTTTACCCTTTCCCCACCAATCTGAATAAAGTCTTATGTAAGGAAGAACAGAGGTTTGCGATATACCCGAGGATGTCTGCTTAAATATATTCAATCCAACAGCCGGAACAAACGATATTGTATTCCATGTCCAGGAACCACCCGTATTAAGGAACTCATTGTGAGAATATGGTTTGTATTTGTTATTGAATGAAGTCTGATTAAGTTGCTTATATTCATATCTTGAACCAACACTCAATGAGCCACCCCAAAGCGGAGAGGCATAGACAGCGTTTGTAATAAATGAATACGAATCATTATCCACTCTTGAGTGTAAATTGTAGTCATAGTCATTGTTTCCTGTATTCTCCGAGAGCATAGATTGCTTCGAATCCGAATAACTATTTCCAAATGTATTGACCACATTTATGGCAAACAGACGGCCTTTCTTTAATAAATAGCGATAGTATAAATCTACAGCCACCGTATTGGAACGACTCTTCAAAAGGCTTGTACCTTCACCATTATATTTGGTGTCATCTGTCGAAATAAGGCCCGCCCTTTTTTCTTCATCTTGTAAGGGTTCAATGATAGTATATACCTTAGCATTAAACAGATGATTACCCTGATATCTTTGGTACGATGCACTGATGTTATGATATTGACCTTTATAGCGACTTGTACCCCTATATTGAGAATGTAGTTGCGGACTATAAGTGTATTCAGCAAGATTATCAATATTGCCTATGTTTCTGTAATCAACTAGATAACCCAGTTTTACTTGGTTCAGAGAATCCGCATATGTCAAGTCAATCTGGTTTGTTCCAAATCCTGTGTTTACAGCATTAGAAGTGTTGAAATAACCGGCATAAGATCTATCGTGCCTCTTCTTCACAACAATGTTGACTACAGGCCCTGCAGTCAGACTCATGTATTGAGGAGGAGCAATAGAATAAAACTCTACGTTCTTTATGTCCTCACCCTTATATCCACGTAAGTCATATGCCGTTGATGGAACGCCATTTATAAGGATAAATACATTTTGTCTGTCCCAAGAAACCAATTTTGTTTCATTTATTGCTGTTTGGAACAATTCTAAGGAAGAAACTGCATCTAAAGCATTTGTACCAAACTTTTTATTGTCGTTTGATAAATATAGTACATCGTGATCACCCTTATGAATAATCCTTTCTGCTTTAACCACAACTTCACTTAGTCTAAAAGATTTGATAGTATCTAATGATTCTTGAGCATTACCATTCAAAACAAGAAACAAGAGACTAATTATTGCTAGAACCTTTTTCATAATTTTTTTATCCGAGTTGATGTTGCAAATAGTCTAATAAACTAACCTCAAAATTTTCGTCCATAACTTCATATTTGCAATGACTGAAACCTGACATGTAATCACGAGGACATAACCCCATACATACTGGGTATGCGAAGATAAATAAAATATTTTAAATGTAACACCTCTTTCAGCATCTTTTTTGATACAAAGGCGAAAAAGATGAATGTGAAGGCACACAAGAAGCATGTTTCAACATGCTTAATTTGCACTAATATAGAACTCTTGATATTTTCTTCAAGTCCATCTATTCTTAGCCTCCCTTACCCAAGAGGAAATCGTAGAGGCTCATCATCAGAATACCCTCTTCATTATACCCCGAATGATATCTATCCCCTACAATAATCAGTTTGAGGAAGCCATCGTTTACATTCAATAAAAACGCCAAAGTTTTTAGAAAAAAAGGAGAGCAAATGTTAATACATATATACTCGTTAATCCACTACAAAAGTGAAAAAAAGTGAAGTAGGCTTCAAAGGTATTGAAGCCTACTTCACTTTTTTTTGTAAACATCGTCAAAATAACGATTGACCCTATCTGGCCATATCTTGCATTATGCGATTCTCCTTCATTACTTTACAGCCTTGGCAACCTGAGCCATAGCCTTAGCCTTAGCCTTGTTGAGAGCAGCCTGAGCCTTCTTCTGTGCGGCGTCGTTCTTAGCATTCAGTACTTTGTCGTAAAGATCCCAAAGCTTGAACTTGGCTGTAGCTTCCTTGTAAGCCTTGGTAAAGGCGTTGGCAACAGCCTCTGATGCAGCCTCCTGCTCGGCAGTAGCGTAAGCATGCTTATAACCCTTCTCCTTGTTCCAAAGACCACGTGTGAAGTCAGGGAATGTAACAGGAGCGCTCTCATTATCCATTGAGATAGCGCCAAGCTCGGCAATACAGCACCACTCAGCAAGGTCGTAAACGTCCATATCAAGAGGCAAACCATTCTGCAGACAGTAGATAAGGCGGGCACACATAATAAAGTCCATACCGCCATGGCCACCTACTTCCTTGGCAAGCTTGCCAAACTTCTTAAGTATTGGGCTTTCGTACTTCTCCTCAAGGGCCTTGCGCTGATCGTCAGGCATAAACTCGTGAGATGTAAGGTTGTCTACCTTAGGAGCGTTGCCGGTAGCCTTTAGCTGCTTAGCGTCAACAGCATAGCCCTCGATAGGATACTTGTTGGCAAAACCCTTAGTACCAGTGAGCTGATATAGACGGCTGTATGGCTGAGGATTCATAACATCGTGCTGCAACTCAATAACCTTGCGGTCGGCAGTCTGGATAAGAGTTGTTGTGTGGTCGCCATTGCGGAAGTCGTTGCATGGCTTACCTGTCTTAGCCTCAACAAGCTCCTTGCCCTGAACACTCTTTGTATCCATAGCCACGAGCGATGTCATACGGTCGCCACGGTGGATGTTAAGAGCCTGAGCAACTGGGCCAAGGCCGTGAGTAGCGTATATATCGCCACGGTTCTCGCGGTTATACTTCAAACGCCAGCCTAGCTGTTCGGGGTCCGAACCGTTAGGATTCTTCCAGTAATAGTCCCAGAAGTCGCTAAGATTGTGGATATAAGCACCCTGTGCACGCAATATCTCGCCAAAGACACCGTGCTGTGCCATATTAAGAGTGCGCATCTCGAACCAGTCGTAGCAGCAGTTCTCAAGAATCATACAGTTGAGTTGCTTCTGCTCGGCAAGATCTACAAGCTCCCAGCACTCCTGCAGGTTCATTGCAGAAGGCACCTCATCGGCAACATTCTTACCATTCTCAAGAGCACACTTGGCTACGATAGCATGGTGTTCCCAGTCGGTTGCAATATATACAAGGTCGATATCAGGACGCTTGCACAACTCCTTGTATCCGTTCTCGCCATAATATACAGCTGCAGGTGCAAGACCACGCTTGCGCAGACGCTCGTTCTGCTTTACAGCACGATCTTTCTCAAAGTCGCAAAGAGCCACTACCTCAACACCAGGTATAAGGCTGAAGTTCTCTACAGCACCAGGACCACGCATACCAAGACCTACAAGACCAATGCGAACAGTCTTCATCTTAGGCAATGCAAGGCTCAACACGTCTTTCTGACCTGCTGGACGCTCAGGAGTTTCAATTACGATTTTGCCCTTGTTCCAATGCCACTTGGTAGATGGCGAGAGCGATTGTGCGTTTGCTGTCATTGTGCCCAAAGACATGAGAGCAGCAAAAGCAATACTAAAAAGCTTTAACTTTTTCATAGATTGTTTGTTTAGGAATATATTTTTTAAGTATGTCTGTACACAGGTGTTTTACACCTACACGTTTTAACACGCTGCAAAGTTACAGCAAAGTTTATTAAAAACGAAATTATAATAGTATATTTTAATGTTTTTGTTTATGTATTTTCAGATATTTACACTACATTTGCAAATATGAACGGAAATATTTTAGATACTGATTTGAAAGACAAGCGCATAGCTGTGCTTTTGTCAGGTGGAGTTGACAGTTCGGTAGTTGTATACGAATTGGCACAACTTGGACTGAATCCCGACTGTTTCTATATAAAGATAGGTCCTGAAGAGCAAGAAGAGTGGGACTGCACAAGCGAGGAAGACCTTGAAATGGCTACGGCTGTTGCAAATAGATTTGGTTGTAAGCTTGAGGTGGTAGACTGCCACCACGAATATTGGGATCAGGTGACACGTTATACAATGGAGAAGGTTAAGGCGGGTTTCACACCCAACCCAGATGTGATGTGCAACCGACTAATCAAGTTTGGTGCCTTTCACGAAAAGCGTGGACACGACTACGACCTTATAGCCACGGGCCATTATGCACAGACCGAAGTGGACAACGATGGTCGCAAATGGCTCGTTACAAGTCCAGACCCAGTAAAGGATCAAACCGATTTTCTGGCTCAGATATACGACTGGCAGCTTAAGAAGGCTCTGTTTCCTATAGGACATTACGAGAAGAACGAGGTGCGCGAAATTGCCGAACGCGAGCATCTTATTAATGCTAAACGCAAGGATTCGCAAGGCATCTGCTTCTTAGGACAGATTAACTACAACGAATACATACGCAGATACCTTGGCGAGCAGCCTGGAGATGTGGTGGAGATGGAAACGGGCAAATGTATTGGCAAGCATCGTGGACTGTGGTTTCACACCATTGGTCAACGCAAGGGTCTTGGCTTTGGCGGCGGTCCGTGGTTTGTTATTAAGAAAGATGTAGCCAACAATATTCTGTATGTGAGCCATGGATACGACCCGCAGACAGCCTATAAGCAGGACTTCATTATACACGACTTCCACTATCTAACATGCGAGGTGCCTATGCAGCACATAACGTTTAAGATTAGACATACACCAGGCTATTTGCCAGGCACTATTGAGCAACTGGAAGACGGACGACTTGCCGTACATGCCGAACAACCAATACATGGCGTAGCGCCAGGCCAGTTCTGTGTGGTGTACGACGAGAAGCATCACCGTTGCTATGGATCGGGAGAAATAACGCTATAACTTCAGATTCAGAATGAGCATATATTAAATGGCAAAGTATATTATATTAAATGACAAAGTATATTATATTAAATGGCAAAGTATATTATATTAAATGGGCAAATAATATTATATACTTTTTGAAGTAAAACAACAGAAATAAAAAGAGCGATTGAGAGCTAAATGCCCAATCGCTCTATTTTGTTGTATATAGTCTTACGGTCTATACCCAGCAAGCGTGCAGCGGCAGCCTTGTTGCCATTGGTCTGTCTTAGGGCAGCAACTATTCGCGAACGCTCGCTATCTTCGTCGTGCAGCGCCATTGTAGGCTCTGGCTGAGACGGAGGCATGGCTTGCGACAGTTCAAGTGGCGTAATATATTTGCCACGTGTCAGCAATACAGCACGCTTTACCACATTGTTAAGCTCGCGCAAATTGCCTGTCCAGGGGTGCGAGGCAAGCATCTCGGCAGCAGCCGAATCGAATCCTTCCACATCGCGGTCGAGTTCCTCGTTGGCATGACGCACAAATAGGTCGGCAAAGAGGAAAAGGTCGGTGCCACGTTCTGACAGCTTTGGCATGTATATAGTAAACTCGTTGATGCGATGGTATAGGTCTTCGCGGAATCCTCCATCAGCAACAGCCTCAGCCAGATTCTCGTTAGTGGCGCACACCAGACGTATGTCTATAGGTATTTCTTCTGTACCTCCTACGGGTCGGATACGACGTTCCTGCAGAGCGCGAAGCAATTGCACCTGCACGTCGTAGCTAAGATTGCCCACCTCGTCAAGGAATAGAGTGCCACCATTAGCCATCTCAAAAGCGCCACGTTTGTCGGTATCGGCACCTGTGAAGGCACCCTTCTTATGACCAAAGAATTCGGATGCCGCCACGTCGCGTGGTATTGCTCCACAGTCGAGAGCAAAGAATGGACGGTCGTGACGCTGACTTAATTCGTGTATTCTGCGTGCCACATACTCCTTGCCAGTGCCAGATGCACCAAGGATGAGCACAGACATCGGCGTCGGGGCAACAAGTTCCACATAGCTGTATAGTTGTCTTGAAGCCTCGCTCTTGCCTTCTATATAGCGCGGCGAATCTTCACGTTTCTGGCTCTTGACTGGATTGTTGCGTACCGGTTTGTCAGGTGCGGCAGGCGTGGCAACCGTCTGTACCGGCTGTGCATTTGCTGCTGAAAGGGCATCCTTTATCTTCTGCAACAAGATGTCGGGCTGTACAGGCTTTGCTATATAGTCGGCAGCACCCGACTTCATTGCAAGCACGGCATTCTGCACTTCGGCATAATTGGTCATCACAATAAATGGAGCATTGTTGTCGTGGTCGCGCATCCATTTCAGCAGACGCAATCCATCATGGTCGGGCAATCGTAAGTCGGACAGCACAAGGTCGGCCGCGTTGTCCACAAGCAGTTTTACTGCCGCGCCCACAGATGTAGCCTTGTCTACCTCAAATCCTTTCTTGCGCAACCAAGTCTGCAACATGGTGCCAAAAGCAATATCGTCTTCTACTATTAATATATGTGGCATATATCTACGAATGTTTTGTTTGTCAATGCAAAGTTAGTCATTTTCCACTTACCAAACACCGTTATCTGCATATTAAACTTGCAATGAGCGCAAGATATCCCTCAGTTTGTCGGCAAGGCGCAAGGCAATATTGGCAATATTCTCCTTGCTTGTGCTGCCTATATGCTCGGGAATTATGGGTGTAAGCCATTCGTTTTCGCCCGGCTGCAACATCTCGAGCAACGGCATAGCCTTATGGGCAGCCCTCGACACATGCTCAATATCCGACGTAGTGGCAAGCAACTCCAGATACTCGGCTACCGAACTGCGTATGCTGTCGGCTATTTGGTTGGCGGCTTCGGTATCACCATCTGCAAACTGCATTATCACGTTGTGCAAGACATCGGCTTCGGCAGCTGTGTCTTCTTCGTGCGCTTCGGCTGGCACATCATCAGGACGTACAAGAATACCAGTTGTCTGACTAATCGTGGCAGCAAGTGTTTGCAATGAAAATGGCTTGAACAGACAAGCATCGAATCCCTCATTGCGCAGTTGTGGCAATATGCTTGGCTCGTGGGCTGTCATTGCCACAAACTTCATAGTAGTATTCCCATTGTCGGCAATGCCACGTAAACGGCGCATCATCTCAGTACCATTTATCTCGGGCATCTCGATGTCGGTGAATACAAGTTGAGGTTTTAGCTTCTGTGCAAGTAGCAAAGCCTCGTCGGCATGTGTGGTTGTAGCCACGTCAAGACGCAATCCACCAATGCGCGACAACATCTCACGCAGCAACTGTATTTGCAACTGGTCGTCGTCGATAACAAGTACAGCAAGGCTGGCAGTAGGTGCATTGTCGATTGTAGAGCGGGTGTCGGTTGGGGGCAAGCAACTATTCTCCACACTCTCCTTTACCATTTCTACAGGAATTGTTACGATAAACTTGGTTCCCCTACCCTTTTGCGAGTTAACCCTTATACTGCCATCAAGCAATTGCACAATCTCGCGGGTTATAGACAGTCCAAGCCCCACACCCTCCTTACCTTGCGCACCGGGCAGACGTGTAAAAGCATTGAATATACGTTGCTGCTCATCGTCGGTCATTCCACATCCTGTATCAACCACACTTATAATCAATCGGTTGCCATTAAGTACTGAGGTTACGGTTATCGAGCCTTGGTCGGTATACTTTATTGCGTTGCTTACCAAATTGTTTACCACTTGTTTAAGGCGCGAAACATCTGAACGGCACATTGTTTTAGGCGATATACGTATGTCGCCATTAAGCTCAAGGTGCTTTGCCATTGCCAAAGGTTGCAATTCAGCCACGCATCCTCCAACAAGCGATGCAGGTTCGAAGCTCGACAAATGTGCCTCTGCCTTGCCATTCTCCAGTTGATGATAGTCGAGCAAGGACGTTACAAGTTGCAGCAGATGCTGTGCCGAGTGCTCAATATTATGCAGATAGTCAACGGCTTTAGGACGGTCTACATAGTCGGAAAGCAAGCTTATGAAGCCGGCAATTGAAGCTGCCGGAGCCTTGATATCGTGGGTAATGGTGAGCAAAAGTCGCTCGCGTTGCTGCATTATTCGCTCTGTCTCGGCCTTTGCAGCCACAATACGGTCGCGGTCACGTCGCTCACGTCGTATGTCGCGCAAAATATTCACAACCAGTATGGCAGCAAGGATTATGGCAAGCAAGCCGAAGGCAAATATCTTTACGATGATAAGACGGTGCGAGCTGACAGTCTGGTCCACAGCCTTGCGCATGGCTTTGTGCTCGTCGGTCTGAATATCCTCAAGCAGTTCGCTTGTTCTTCGTGCTAGCAAAATACTAACACGTTGCAGCCTCTCATTGCGGTTGGCTATCACTATCTGTTGACGGTTATTGGCACGTTGCTCCTCATTGCGTATCTGCGCAAGGGCATTAGCTACGCTGTCAGCAATGTTTAGCCGGTGGTTTATTGTGTCTGTTGGTTGCTGTCGAGCAATCTGCGTAACGCCTATAGTGTCGGAATGTTGACGGCGGAAAGCGTCGCCAAGACGTCTGAAGAATCCGCGTCTGCTCTTCACAATCTCGTATACAGTCTCGTGCTGTTCGTTTCGGCCCGATGTTTTAGGATGGATTACAACCGAGTCGCGTCCGCTGTGCAATGCTTCCACCTTATTATTATAGTATATGTCGCGCTGATCCTTGCCCATTTCGGCAAGGACAAGCAACGTGTTCTCGCGTTTGGCATCGAGCAAGAGAGTGAGTGAGTCGATACGACAACGTTTTAACGAATCGGCTATAAAAGGACGCAACCTGCGCAATTTGTCTTTTGAACTATTGAGTGCCTCATCAAAGTAACGCCACTCGTCTACATCTCCAAGCAGCACCGAACGTTCGGCATTTGCAGTCTCGAACATAGATGCCACAAGCGAGTCGACCAAATCGCGACGCGCCATAAGTTGTTCGGATGCTTGATTGATGCCCGACAACGAGCGTGTGTTGTCGTAGGCCATCAACGTGGCCGACAAAAGTACAATGGCAAGCAAGGCATAACCTATTATTATTTTGATGATTGCTATTTTGGCTCTCGACTTATTCATAACGGTTCAGGATTGAGGATGCAAAATACGACAAAATATACGAGATATGCAAAAGGTTTAAGTCTTATTATGTTAAAAATCAAACAGCCTGTATCTTCTTGTCGAAACAAGACGATACAGGCTGCAGCTGTGTACTACTAAATATGTCAGGAAAAATGCGAATTGTCCTTTTCCTTGGGTCTATTAGACCAAGCTTGCTGAGTCTACCGAAGAAGAATCAACCTGTGTAGAATCGGTTGACATCAACCATGCAGTCTCGTCTGAACTTGGGTTCAACTTGGCTGTTGAGTCGGTTGGTTCTTGAGTAGGCTCCTGAGCAGGCTGTTCTGCCGGTGCAATTGTATCGTTCTCGGTAGAGTCGGTTGCCATTACAAGACCCATTTCTGACTTAGCGCTGTTTGCGAATACACTGCTTACTGATACCATCACCATAGCTGCTATAGCTGCAAAAAATAACTTTTTCATAATCTTTATATTTTTAAGTTGTTAATGTTAATTGTTTACGCCATATAAAATGCAATGGGCGTGCCAACTTTTTACAACATTATCATAACTTACTGATTATCAGACCGTATAGTTATTTTGTACAGAAGCGTGCCATATCTTAAAAGCGTGGAAACCTGTGGAACATGTGTGGAATAATTCCACACATTACCTATTGTTCGTTAGGAAACAACAACGCTCTATCACGCTTGGCTGCGGCATCTGTCCATTCTGATGGAACGAAGCGCCAGTTGCTATGTGGAGCAACATCTACATTACCCTTTGTGCGTACATATTCTATTATATAGTCGCGCAGAGTGTGGTCGCCACGCCAAACAATACGACTCTCTAGCTGGGCTTTCTCTATACCAGCTCCATTGGTAAGCAATCCACCACCGCCTGCAGCACGATAGCTGTTGACAGCCACACGATAATGGTGCGACTCGTCAAACGGTGTTCCGTCTGCCATACTTGTTATTGTTATGCGCTGTCCGGCAGGCTTGGTTACATCCACAATATAGTTTATTCCGGCTGCGCTATCAAGATTGTAGAACGGAGTGGCAAGTCCAAAGAACTTGTCACGACCTGCATCGCCGGTGTTTAAACGCAACAGATGATCGTCGGGAGATGTCATTGTGTTGGTCCAACGCTCATAACTATTCTCAAGATAACTCTTTATTTCCTTGCCCGTGAGGTCGACAACGCACAACTCGTTCTCATAACTGTACAGTTTGTACATATCGCTGAGTGTTGCCGCACCAGCCTTTACGGTTACATCAAACGACAATGGACTGGCAAACGACACATCTGCATGGCTAACCGAAAGCATAACGTCATGGATGAAGTCGACCAAAGAACTGTTGCCAAAGTAGCAATCGCGCGATGTCATAGACGATACGAAACTGCCCACCTCGGTGTTTACATATCGCTTAACCTCGTCTATCTGATTAGCGAAAGCCTTCATATAAGCCTCGTCCACCTTCTTCTGCGATATGTCTACAATGTTTACGCTAACCTTCTTGCTCTTCTTGTCAACCACAAACTCGGCATCAGCCACATTCATGGCATTATTGGCTGGGTTGACAATGATGGTTGTAGAGCCATCGCTGCTCTTTACTTCCTCGTAGTGTACAGCGTGGTCGTGACCATAGAATATAACATCAAAGCCTGGCACACGGCGCGCTATCTCAATGGTAGCGTCGTTTAGGTTGCCATTGGTCTTGCTATGGTCGTGTATGCCAGTGTGGAAGAGTCCGACAATGATATCGGGACGCTCGTTCTTCTTAACTATATCAATCCACTTTTGAGCCGACTCAACGGCATCCTCAAAATGCATTCCGCTCCATAATGTCTCCGATAGCCAAGACGGTACACCAGGTGTAATAAGTCCAATAACGGCAATCTTCACACCATCACGATTGAACACCACATACGGCTTGTAATAAGGCTGCGAGGTAGCGGTATTGGTGATGTTGGCACCAAGCATAGGACAATCAAGCTCCTTAACCCACTTGTCGTACACGGCATGACCAGTCTCTACATCGTGGTTGCCCATTGTATGCACATCGTAACGCATGTAGTTGCTAACCGACGAGGCTATGTTCTCGGTATCGGTACGTACATAATTATAATATGTAACCATGGGCTGACCCTGCAACACGTCGCCTGCATCCATAAGCAACAGACGGTCGCCATAGATTGTACGCAATGAGTCGACATACGACGACACTCTTGCAAGCGAGCCACCTACGGGTTGCTGACGGATAAAGTCGTAAGGAAAGAAACGGCCATGCACGTCGGTCGTCTCTATCATTCTTATCTTCACTGTGCCACGTGCCTTGTTGCCGGCGTAAGTGGCTGTAGAGACAGCAAGCGACATGAACGCTGCTGCCATAATGTTTGCAATGCTTAATTTCATAATGCAAAGATACTGAAAACTTGTCAGCAACTTTCATCCCGTAATGGTTAAAAATGAGGAAATATGGAATACACCATCAAAAAAGCCGAATAAGTTTGCTGATTTTGTTAAAAAGCTATAACTTTGCAAGTCACCCCTTTTATATATTTATATCAGGTATAACAACAAAAGCATGAAAAAGATTATTAGTGCAGCTATGACTGCCGCAATTGCATGCCCATTGGCAACAATTGCGCAGACCAAGCTCGACACAACAAAAGTGCAGAACATCAATGAAGTGGTGGTTAAGGCTGTGAGAGCCCCCAAGACATCACCATTCGCAGTAGCCAACATCAAGAAACAAGAGTTGAAGCAGTTTGCTACAACTGGCAGAGAATTGCCATTCCTTTTCGCACGCACACCAGGCGTTATTGCATGGAGCGAGAATGGAGTTGGTACAGGTACGACATACATGCGTATGCGTGGCGCAGCTGGAAGCCGTATCAACGTTACTGTTGACGGTGTGCCATTGAACTCGCCAGAAGACCAATGCGTATTTTGGGCAAACATGAACAGCTATGCTGCCCTTGCTGGCAGCGTACAGATTCAGCGTGGTATCGGAACATCTACCAATGGCGATGGAGCCTTCGGCGGCAGCATATCGCTTGCTACTGCAGCTCCATCACTTATACCTACTGTAGAGCTAACGGGGTCGTATGGAACTTTTAATACATGGAACACGGGCGTAAACTTCTCTACGGGCCTCATCAAAAACCACCTTATATTCGACGGTGCTTATCATGAAACAAATACAGACGGATTTATACATGGCACATCAGGACGTTCGGGTTCTTATTATGGCGGACTGACTTGGCTTGGCAACAAATTCAAGATTTCGTACAAGAACATTGGCAACTTCGAGAAGACTGGTCAGGCTTGGAATGGTGTGGCTGCTTGCAACTATGATGGCGATACAAGTCTGCGCAACTATGGCATGATGAACTACCGCGACATGTACAACAACGGACTCGGCAAGTTTAACTCGCTATACGAGGAGCTTATATTCCCTGAGACAGAAGGCGGCAAGTTTACTACAAAGAGGTATCAACTGCGCGACGGATCGTATTGGGATAAGACTACCGACAACTTCTACCAGAACCACAACATACTAAACTTCACATGGCAGCCAAGCGAGCACTGGAGCCACAGTCTTACAGCCCACTATACCTACGGACGCGGCTACTACAAGGAGTTTAAACCCGAGAGCGAGCTGGGTAAGAAGTATGGACTTAATATTTATGACAACGAGGGCAACCTCATCAAGTCGGAGGTTGTACGCAAGAAGGGACTTACACAGAACAACTATGGTGCCCTGTACAACATTAACTACAAGGACGAGGCTTGGGATGTCATTGGCGGTTTAAGCATGCAGCTTTTCCGTTGCAACCACTGGGGATACCTTACCTATATTGCCAACGAGGATGTGGAGAAGCAATATCTAAAGAACGGCAAGTATAAGTACTATGACTCGGATGCCGACAAAAACGATTATAGCTGGTTTGTAAAAGCCAACTATACATTCGCTTCTAACTGGAATGTTTTTGCCGACTTGCAGATGCGCTGTGTAAACTATACTACAGACGGTGTGAACGACAAGTTTATCAAGACCAAGAAGGATGGCAAGAAATACTACGAGCAGCACAGACTCGATATAGACAAGAACTATTTCTTCGTAAATCCTAAGGCTGGCATAAGCTATACAGCTAACGGTCATAAGGCTTACGCATCATTGGCTTATGCCAACCGCGAGCCTGAACGCAACAACTTTACTGACAACGGCAACTATCCTACACCTAAACCAGAGCGTCTACTAGACCTTGAATGGGGTTATCAGTACCAAGGCAAGCACTGGTATGCAGGTGTAAACTTCTACTATATGGACTACTTTAACCAGTTTGTACAGACTGGTGCAAAGAGTGATATAGGCGAGGCTCTTACTACAAACGTTAAGAGCAGCTACCGCATGGGAGCTGAACTGACTGCTGGATGGAATCCATTGCCTTGGATTTCGTTTGAGGGCAATGCAGCATTGAGCCGCAACAAGATTAAGAACTTTGACGAGTGTGTGGTGAGCTGGAATGCAGAGGCTGACGGCAGCTATACCGTACACAACCATTACGACAACTCTACGCTTGCATATTCGCCATCGGCCATACTCAACGGATTTGCTGATATACACTTCGCAGGTTTACGTTTCACATGGCATACTAACTTTGTAAGCAGCCAATATTTGGACAACTCGCAGAGCACAGACCGACAGCTGCCATGTTTCTCGCAGACCGATATCAATGCTACATATACATTGAATCTTTGCAAGGACATACTCGGCTTGAAGCAGATTGTACTTGGTGCTGACTTCAATAATATATTCAACCGCCACTACGCTGCATCTGGCTATGTATACTACGATTGGTACAACGACGGCAAACGCTCGTCTACACTGGCTTACATACCAATGGCTGGATTCAACTGCATGGGTCATGTCAGTCTGAAGTTCTAACAACATACTTATGACAGAGTTCATATCACAACATTGGCTCGACATATTCACCACGATACTCGGCATAATATACCTTGTGCTCGAGTATCGTGCGAGTATTGCCTTATGGATTGTAGGCATTATCATGCCTGCACTCGACATCTACCTGTATTGGACACACGGTCTGTATGGCGATGCTGGCATGGCTGTATACTACACCCTTGCAGCTGTATATGGCTATGCTGTTTGGCAGTTTGGCAAGAAACAAGGACAGACAGACAAACAACCATTGCCTGTAACACATATGCGCAAGTCGCTCTATCTGCCTGCATTCGTATTCTTTGCTGTGGCATGGGGCGTCACCTATTATGTGCTTAAGGAGTTTACCAACTCTACCGTTCCACTGCTCGATGCATTCACCAATGCCATGAGTTTTGTTGGACTCTGGGCTTTGGCACGCAAGTATGTGGAGCAATGGCTCTTCTGGATTGCAGTTGATGCCATATGCTTCTATCTGTACATAATAAAGGGCATACCCTTCAAAGCCGGTCTGTATGGCCTGTATACTGTAATTGCTGTCATGGGTTACCTCAAGTGGAAACGAATGGCAGCCAATAATAAATAAACATCTTATAATATGTCTTGCAACCTACTACTTATTAGACACGGTGAAACCGTGGACAATGTGAACCGCATAATGCAAGGTCAAACACCTGGCAGATTGACTGACAACGGTGTAGAACAGGCACGTTTGCTTGGCAAACAACTTGCACATATGCATATTGACGCCTTTGTGTCGAGCGACTTAAAGCGTGCTGTTGATACGTGTATAGAGATTGCCGCTCCACATTTCAACGGCGACAAAGACAAGGCTCTTGCAGCTATCGACCAAACTAAATTGTTACGCGAGCGCGACTGGGGCAGCTTTACTGGCCGATTCATACCCGACCTTAAAGATGCCAAATGGACTGACGACATCGAGTCGCAAGACGATATGTTGCAACGAGCAGCCAAGTTTATAGACTATATACGACGCAACTACGACGGAAAGACGGTGGCTGCTGTGGGACACGGCATTATAAACAAGGCTATACAGGCTGTATTCTACGGCAAAGAAATGAGAGACATAAAGAAGATGGACAACGCCGAAATAAGACGACTGTCATTATAAAAGAACTTACTCTATAGATTGGTACGGATAAGAATGCCGTACCTATTAGCATTAAAAAAGTGCGGACCCTGCTTTGCAGAAGTCCGCACTTAACGCATAAAAGAATTGATTTGAATTTAAATCCTGATAAATCTTTTAACCATTTCTACCTATTAATGTATCTATTGACAACTACTATTAATATCTATATATCATACCAATCGTTCAATCATTGCTTTTATTCGTTATTTATACATTAATCATCACTTATTGTTGCCAATTATATATTAGTGTTGTTACTTTTATCTGCGACTGCCAAACGAGCCTCTTGACGGTGCATTGCCACCTGAAGAGTTGCCACGTGAAGGTGAACTAAATGTGCCACTGCTACGACCTGAACCAAATGAACCGCCTCTACTGCTTCCAAATGATGATGAAGGCTGACTATAACGCGGTGTGAATGTTGGACGAGGACTGCTGTTAGTACGTGGCGACTCATAAGTAGACTGTTGTCTTACAGTTGTACGTGTACTGCTTTCGCGCGTTCCAAACGAACCATTACCATTTCTCATAGAATTGACACGATCGCCCACTGCACCTCCATTGCGATAACCGTTATAGCCATTATTTACATTCGGGGCATTATTGCGATTGCCAAAGCTTCCGTTGCCACGATTGCCAAAGCTTCCGTTGCCACGATTGCCGTTATTACCATTATTGCGATTGCCAAAGCTATTGTTATTGTTCTGCTTAACCATTCCAGCAGGACGATTGCCAAAACTCTGACGATTGCCACGTCCATAATCACCACGGTCGAAGCCATCACGCATACCGAAATAATTTTTGCCATGACGTGGCTTGAAGTCACGTCCATGATACCATGAACGACCGTTATTGTGATGCCAAGAATGGCCTCCGCAATAGCTTACATATACACGCGGACGACTAAAGTAGAAATAGTCACGATACGGATAACGTGCGTATATACCAAATCGCCAATAGCCTCCACTATAGTAGAGAGGACGATAGAAGTAGGCTGCATCGCAGAAAGCACGGTACTGCCAATCGAGCAGAATGTAGCTTAAGTCGAGGTTGCGATAGCGCCAGTAAGAGCCATAGAGGTCGTCTACTGTATTGACACTCATCAGATAGTCGAGGTTTATCTCATAAGCAGCCTCATACTGGGCATCAGTCATATTAAGCTCATATGCCATCTTGTCGGTGAGAAACAGAGCCTGCTGGCGAGCCTGCTCGTAACTCATTGCATTTGCCGTAAACGTAAGCGTAAACAACAAAGCCATTATAGATATAAACCTTTTCATAATATCGTTGTTTTATTTGTTCGACGTATAATGTTGTTTCTTTACACTTGCAAAGTTAGCAATACATAACAACACAACAAAAGGATTTTCCCTAAACACATGGGGAAAATCCCTATAAGACTCAAAACTGTCAATAAGTCAAAAAAAACGCAACCTTTGTTGTTCATATAAATAATAATGTATATATTTGTTGGTATTATGAAAACCTTAGCAAGTTCTTTGCTCCGAGCACTGTGCGCTATAGCAGTCGGAGCGTTGCTCGTTAAATATCGCGAGCAGACAGTAGAGTGGATTACAATAGCCATTGGCGTATTGTTCTTCGTGTCGGGAGTATTCTCGTGTGCCACATACTTTGTAGCACGCGGTAAGAAGTCGGACATTGAGGTATACGATGCTGACGGCCGCAAGCTTACGGTCACACGTCCGGTATTCCCCATCGTAGGATTAGGTAGCCTTATACTTGGCATTATACTTACTATTATGCCCATGGCTTTTGTGAGCTACCTTATGTATCTGCTTGCCGCTATCCTTATATTAGGAGCGGTGAGCCAGTTTGTTAATCTCATAGCAGCCTCACGCATTGCTCACATAGGCTTATACTTTTGGGTAATGCCCGCCCTTACGCTTTTGGTGGGTCTTATTGCCATAATATCGCCTACAAGCATTGCCTCGGCACCGCTGTTTGTAATAGGCTGGACCATGATTGTGTATGGAGTCGTAGAAATGCTCAATGCAATAAAGATATACCAGTTGCAGCGTTTCGTTGAGCGCAACTCGCATAAGATGCCTACCACAACAACCCAAGACACGGCAAACGATACTGATGAAACTGAAAAAAATAAATAGAATACTTAAGACTAAAACAAAACATTCTACTATGACAAAAACCATTAAATTTACAATGCGTCATATATTGACGCTGATGTTTGCACTTGTATGTTGCCTACAAATATCGGCTGCCGACGACTTCGACACCTTTATGAAACGCATACGCAAAGACTCACGCCGCAATCCTAATGTGGAGAAGTGGCTTAAACTGTATGATGCCGAGAAGGGTTCGTTTAGCGATATCGACTACTCGCGTAACGACATAACTAACTGGCCACCACAAAAGCATCTTGAGCGACTTGAAGATTGGGCTGCAGCATATGTAAACGAAAAGAACAAGCACTTTGAAGATGAGACGCTTGCCGATAACATCATCAAAGCGCTGCAATTTTGGCAGGACACCAACCCTAACTGTAAGAACTGGTGGTTCAACCAAATAGCCGAGCCTCAGGCTCTTGGCATTATTCTAATACAGATGCGCGCTGGAAAAAAGCAAGTACCTCAAGAACTTGAGGCTGCCATACTTAAGCGTATGCTTACAGATGGAGGTGATCCAGCAAAATGGACTGGTGCCAACCGCACAGATATATGCCTTCACTGGATTTACCGTTCGTGCCTTGAGCGCAACGAGAAAGATATGCAGAAGGCTATGCAATTGGTATTCGACCCCATACGCTATACCACAAAAGAGGGTTTTCAGCACGATGGCTCTTACTTTCAACATGGCACACAGCTATACATTGGCGGATATGGCGACGAGATATTAAAGGGTGTAACCCAGGTGGCTATGTACGCTCTTGGCACTCAATATGCTTTGGATAACGACAAGGTGCAGCTATTGAGCCACTTTATGCGCGAGACTTATTACCCCTCTATACGTGGCAAGTATATGCTGTATGATGTTATGGGCCGCAGTATGAGCCGCGTTAACACGCTAAACAAAAGTCGCATGGCAATATTTGCACGCCGAATGATAAAGCTCGACCCTACGCATGCCGATGAGTTTAAGCAGATTGTAGAGCGTCTTACTGGTAAGCAACCTGCATCGTATGCAGTAAAACCTACGCACAACCATTACTTCCGCGCCGACTATACAATGCATGTGCGCAAGGGATACACTTTTGATGTGCGAATGGTGTCCAACCGCACTTCTCGTCTTGAGTATGGCAATAAGGAGAACCTTAAGACCTACTTTGTGTCAGACGGCTGCAACGCTTTGGTGAAGAATGGAGATGAATACTTCAATATATTCCCTGCATGGAATTGGACACGTATACCAGGTACCACAGCACCACAAATGCCTGAAGTGCCACTTGCACAACACGATTGGCAACAGGAGGGAACATCACAGTTTGCTGGTGGTGTTACCGATTCTATCTACGGTGCTACAGCTTACGCCTACGATGATACTTGGGCTGGCATTAATACAAAAGCAAAGAAGGCATGGTTCTTCTTCGACAACGAGATTGTGTGTCTTGGATCTGGCATTACATCGACTAACGACAACACGGTACTTACTACACTAAACCAGCGTCTTGCACAAAAGACCGACGCCGTGCTTTATGCTGAGGGCAATAAGGTGGTAACAGCTAAAGATGGCGACCACATCAAGGCTTCTAACATCAACTGGGTTAGCCACGACGGCACTGGTTATGTTTTTCCTAATGGTGGCAATGTGATGCTCGACTTCGATACACAAAAAGGCAACTGGAAGGATATTAACCGCAGTATGCCTAACCGTGAGGAAACTTTTCAGGTTTTAGCTCTATCTCTTGACCACGGCATTAAGCCTGCAGATGCCTCATATGCCTACATCGTAGTGCCTGAGGCTGGCGATGCAAAGTCTCTTGATGCCTACTGCAAGAAACAGCATGTCAATATACTAAGCAACACTACCGACATTCAGGCGGTTGAGCAGACTGATCTCGGCATATGGCAGGCTGTATTCCACAAGCCTTCTACTCTCAATGCACGCAACATTACACTTACTGTCGACAAGCCTTGTATTGTTATGGTGCGTCGCCACAACAATGGCAACGTAACGCTGCATGTGGCTGATCCGGCACAGAAGCAGGAACCTATAAACGTGGAGATTAAGCTTAAGGGTAGCCTTAAAAAGGCTGTTAAGCAGATGTGCGACTTTACAGGCACAGGCATATACGCTGGTCAGACTAAGGTATACAAGCTGAAATAAGCTGGAGTATCAGCATAAATAAACGGTCATTACACGAGAATTAATAGCTTGTGTAATGACCGTTTATTTGTTTATTAATAATATTTATTGGCAAAAAGTTGCAAATATCTATTGATTTTATTGGCAAAAAGTTGTATTTTTGCAAACAAAACCCAAGAAAAAAGTTGTTTATATAGCAGTAATTTATTAGAAAAGAGGTATAAGACAAGTAACAATTAATGGTCATTACTCGACAAATAAAATAAACGGTCATTACCCGAGAATTAATAGCTCGTGTAATGACCGTTAATTTGTTTATCGTATGACATTAATATATAATAGGTATATTATGCATTCAGTCCTTCGATAAATTTCTTCATCTCAGCCTCGTGCTCCTTAGCCTTGAGGAAGAGATGCCACTGGTTCTTGGCACGTACGAGGTTGTGCTCAGGATACTTGCACTTCCAATAGTGGTCGCCATTGAGATAGTCCCAAAGGAATCGTACTGCCTGCATATATGGGAACAATTCAGCAGCGTAAGGAAGAAGCGAAATCTCGAGAGGTGTAAGGAATGACGAAGCCGACTCAATGTATCCACGTGTGAAAGCTTCGAAGATATCCATACGAAAGTCTATCTTGTCAAACTCAGGCGAATCCTCGGCAATAGTATTGGCACCAGTGCGCAAGAAGTCACCATAATCGCTAACAAAGAGCGATGGCATAACAGTATCGAGGTCGATAACGCAGAGCACACGGCCATCCTTATCAAACATCATGTTATTCACCTTTGTATCGCAATGGCAAACATGCTTCTTAAGTTTGCCTTCACGGAAAAGACGCTCGCCAAGGCACATCTCCTCGCTATACTTCTCAAGTTCATCAATAAAGTCTTTAACACCAGCTACACGTCCGGCACGGTCTTCCTTTACTGCCTGACGCAATTGGTCGCGACGCAACTCCATATTATGGAAGTTAGGTATTGTCTCGCCAAGACGGTCGGTAATATCTGCAACCTGAGCCTCAAACTTACCAAATGCCTTACCTGCATGATATGAATACTCTGGGTTAACTGTCTCTACAGTGATGGCATCAGGAATAAAGATAGACATACGCCAGAACGTGCCGTCCTCGGTCTTAATATATGTTTTGTCGTTGTCGGCCTTTACGAAAGTCAATACACGACGGTCGATGTCGTCGGCACCTTCCTTCTCAAGCTGCTCGCGGATGTGTGTAGTTACCTCATAGATATTATGCTGCAAGAGGTCTACATCAGTAAATATAGAGTCGTTGATGCGCTGCAAAACATAGTCGGGTGCATCTGGCTCAACGGTGTTCACTTTGTAAGTGTCGTTAATGAGTCCATTGCCCAACGGCTTAACTTCAGAAACGGTGCCTTTAATGTTGAAATGGCTGATAATTTGGTTGAGATTGTTCATTTTATAGCTTGTTTTTAAAATAAATCAGATTTAATGTAGTTAATTATATAGATATTGCGTCATAATATTATAATATGTGTGACGCATTTGCAAAAATACGTAAAAACATTCTTAGTACAAAACTTTGACGGTCATTTAACAATAAATAATATGAAGAAAATCTTAATTTCACTCTTATTTGCGTTGGCTTCTGGTGTTTGCGCCAATGCACAGTTGCTTTATCGTGTATCGGGTGCCGACCTTAAGAAGCCTTCTTATGTGTTCGGTACTTTCCATCTTGCCAACTCTCCATTTGCCGAAGGGATTAATGGCGTACGTCAGGCTCTCGACTCTACCGACCAGGTTTATGGTGAGTTGAATTTTGATTTTATGCTTAATCCTGACAGTATGCAGGTGATGCAAAAACATATGCTCCTGCCTGAGGGCAAGACATTAAAGACTGTACTCACAGCCGATCAGTATAAGAAGCTTGATGCTGTATTGGTCGACTTTATGGGTGTTGGACTAAGCAATCCTATGGTGGCTCAGCAGATGGGACAATTGTCACCTGCCACTCTGCTTACTCAGTTGCAAGTGTTGCAGTATATGAAGGCACATATGGGCGAGTTTGATCCTACCAACCTTATCGACCAGTACTTCCAGAAGCAAGCAAAACAAAACAATGAGAAAGTAGATGGACTTGAGACTCTTTCGTTCCAAGCCAACCTTCTTTACGGCACACCTCTTAAGCGACAGATTGAACAACTCGACTGCTTCCTTAACAATCTTGACTATTATGCACAGCTTACCGAGCGTATGGCTAAGGCTTATTATGCACAGGATCTAAAAGGATTGCTTGATGTTATGAACGAGAAGTTTAACACTACATGTGATGCCACACCTGACGAGACAGCTAAGCTAATAGACAACCGCAATGTTGATTGGGCAAGCCGCATGCCTGCCATTATGAAGACAGCTCCAACATTGTTTGTTGTAGGCGCTGGTCATCTGCCGGGTGATAAAGGTGTATTGAAACTGTTGCAGAACAAGGGATATACTGTAGAGGCTGTTAAGTAAAAAATACAATTAAGCCTAACGTATATTCTACCTTTTACCGAATACAATATGAGGGTGTGTCAAAATAGGAGTTAGAGGAAGTTAAGAAGAAGTTAATCCATCTACGATGGATGGGAGTTAACAGACAAATGCTTTATTTTCAGCAATTTATACATATGTCCGCTAACTTCCGTTAACTTCGGGCGAAGCCCAAACTTCCGTTAACTCCTATTTTGACACACCCTCATATGTTAGCTCATTAAAGCTAACGCTTATATATATTTACTTAACCTGAATAACAAGATACTTGCTTGTAGACCAGAACAACTGCGGGTTGTTGATGCGAAGCACATACATCTTGTTGGCGTCACGCTGCAATGTGTACGAGCTTGACGGATGCATGGTCAATATCTTAGCCGACTTAGAATAGAGCTTTACCTCCTTCTCTATACGGATATCTATCTTGGTGAAGTAGTTCTTGTTGAAGTTCGACTCCAGAACATGCGAACCGTCTATAATGTGTTGGTTCTTAAGTTCCTTCTTTGTACCAAACACATACCATGCGGTATTGAGCTGCTTGTCTTGAGCATTAATGGTCTCTGTCTTCTTAGACGATTCTGTCTGCAATGAAGACACATTGTCGTTAAGCGAATTTACTGTCTTGTCGAGTTCGGCAATATGGATATCCTTAGCATCAAGCTCGGCACGTAGTTGGCGCAATTCCTGATCCTTACTGTCAAGCTGCTTAACAAGGTCTTCTATACTTTTGCGCAACTGATCGCCCTTAACACTCGACTCGCGCATCTGCTGACGCAACTTCTCTATAAGAGCGCGGTTCTGCTTCATTGTACTCTGAATGAACTGGATGTTCTCTACAATCTGGCGGCGCTTGTTGGCACCTTCGCCATCCTTTACAATGTTCACTCTATTCTCAGCCTCGTTAATCTCGCGCAAACCCTCTTGTATCTGGTTGAACGTCTCCATCATGTCATTGATTTCGTTGTCCTTCTGCGAGATAATCTTCTGTAACGAGTCGTTTTGCTCGAAGTTCTCAGTCTGTGGCTTCTTTTGGCTACCTCCGCACGAAGCGAACACTGCTAAAGCCAATGCAAATAGTAAAAAAGAAACGTTTTTCATATTTGTCCGATTTTTATTAGTTATTACTATTGTATATGGTCACAATTTGGTTGCAAACATCTACTCTTCGTTTTCTGCCGAATCCCTAAACTTCTTCTTTTTGAACTCTTCGGGTGCCGCCTCGCGCATAGCATAGCGTTCCTTGTTGCTCAGTTTGGGCTTCTTTTCCTTGGCTTGTGCCTTCAATGCCTTAAGAGCCGACATCTCGCCCTCGCCGCATCCTGCTACCACTATCACTATCTCGCCACGTGGTTCGGTAGATTGAAAGTGATTGATTATTTCTTTAAGAGAGCCTCGCACACTCTCCTCATGTATTTTGGATATCTCGCGACATACGCTGGCTTGGCGATCTTCGCCAAAGACAGAGGCAAACTGCTCTAATGTCTTTACCAATCGATATGGTGACTCATAGAATATCATAGTACGAGTCTCCATGCGCAAAGCATCAAGCAAAGTCTGACGTCCCTTCTTCTGTGGCAAAAAACCCTCAAAGCAGAAACGGTTGCAAGGCAATCCCGACGATACTATAGCTGGAACAAAAGCTGTTGCTCCCGGCAAGCATTGCACGGTTATTCCTGCCTTAGCAGCCTCACGAGATAGAAAGAATCCTGGGTCGCTAATACCTGGAGTGCCTGCATCACTTATAAGCGCAATGGTTTCTCCCGCCTTAAGACGCTCCACAATAGAGGCACTTGTGCCGTGCTCATTAAACTTGTGATGCGATGCAAGACGGTTCTTTATGCCGAAGTGCTGTAGCAATATGCCTGATGTGCGTGTATCTTCTGCAAGCACCAGGTCGGCTTCTTTCAATATACGGATGGCACGCATTGTCATGTCCTCCATATTTCCCACCGGAGTGGGCACAATGTACAATATACCCATATTAGGCGACAAATATAGCTATATTAATCAAGAACAACAAAAAAACAGACTGTTTCTTTGCAATTTTTAAAACGTCTTTGTAATTTTGCACCTATCATGACAGTAAATTTAGTGGGCGAGCAGCATCGCCAAGGTAGAATAGAAGTGATATGCGGATCGATGTTCTCTGGCAAGACCGAGGAATTGATACGCCGTATGAAGCGTGCAAACTTTGCGCGCCAGAGAGTTGTTATATTCAAGCCACAGATAGACAAGCGCTATTCTGAGAAGAATGTAGTGAGCCACGACCGCAATGCCATTCCGTCGACACCGATAGCAAAGGCTGCCGAGATACTGACAAGTTTGAGCCGCAACGACAATGGAACATTCGATATAGAAGTTGTGGGCATCGACGAGGCTCAGTTCTTTGATATGGAGCTGGTGGATATCTGCAACACTCTTGCCAATAATGGCGTGCGTGTTATCATTGCTGGTCTGGACATGGACTTCAAAGGCACTCCATTTGGCCCTATTCCTTCGCTATGTGCTATAGCTGATGAGGTGACAAAGGTTCATGCTATATGCGTAAAGTGTGGTGCACTTGCCTATCTTAGCCACCGTCTTGTACACAACGACAATCAGGTACTCATTGGAGAACAAACCGAATATGAGCCGTTGTGCAGGGAATGCTATAATAGAGTGAAGAACGAAGAGTGAAGAGTGAAGAACGAAGAGTGAAAAGTGAAAAGTGAAAAGTGAAGAGTGAAAAGGGCATACAATTTACACAACAAAAAATCAACAATATGGCAGAACAAAAGATAACATTCGACAAACTTGTAAGGTGGGTCGGCTCTGGCTCGCTTGTACTGGCAGTGCTCTACATTACAAACTATCTTAGCGGTGTGTTGCTGCCATTTTTCATTGCATGGCTCTTTGCCTATCTGCTCTACCCTATGGTAAAGTTCATCCAATACCGTATGAAGGTGAAGGTTAGAGCTCTTGCCATCATCATTGCTATGCTGATTGTACTGAGCGTCATCGGACTTATGATTTACTTCATAATACCTCCTATGATAGACCAGTTTCAGAAACTGTATAGCTATCTTATGCATTGGCTGCACCAAACTACACACACCAACGACCTTACCACTCTTGTAAAGCAATGGCTTGAGCGAAACCAAACAGATATAGAACAGTTCTTCAAGAGTAGCGACTTTAAGGAGACTCTCCGTAACACTATGCCTAAGGTGTTTGCATTCATAAGCCAAACAGCAACCGTAGTGATGAGTGTCGCGGCTTCGTGTATCACCTTATTATATATGTTCTTCATTCTGCTCGACTACGAATTTCTTACAACCAACTGGATTAAGATATTCCCCAAGAAGAACCGACCTTTCTGGCACGCGCTTGCAGGCGATGTAGAACGCGAGCTTAACAACTATATACGTGGCCAGAGTCTTGTGGCGCTGTGTATGGGCATAATGTTCTGCATAGGCTTCAGCATAATGGACTTCCCTATGGCCATTGGCTTGGGCATACTGATTGGCGTAATGGACCTCGTGCCATATCTGCACACATTCGCCATCATCCCAACTGCCTTCCTGGCAATGCTAAAGGCTGCCGACACAGGACAGAATTTCTGGATGGTGTTTGGACTTGCAGTCGGTCTGTTCATTGTTGTTCAGATTATAACCGATATGATTGTAACACCTAAGATAATGGGCAAGGCTATGGGTCTGAACCCTGCTATACTGCTGCTGTCATTATCGGTTTGGGGTGCGCTGTTAGGCTTCATCGGACTGATTATAGCACTTCCTCTAACCACTCTGCTCATTGCTTATTGGCAGCGATATGTTACAAAGGAGCATCAAATAGAGTAAAAATCACACCTATATTATTCGATACTTCACCTACTTTGCTCGTAATTTCCTCTCAAATAATTTGCCCGTATCGAATTATTGCTGTAATTTTGCACACAGATAGAATGATGTGCAACACTATTAGTAGGCACATATATAATTTAGTAGGCACATATATAATAAGGTATAAAGAACAAAAAGGAAGGTAGGTAATTGTTATGTCAATATCCAAGACTCGGCAAAAACTCGTTGATGTGGCAAGGCAACTGTTCGCCAAAAACGGCATAGCCAACACCACTATGAACGACATAGCTGTGGCATCAGGAAAAGGACGCCGCACGCTGTATACATATTTCAACCGAAAGGAAGACGTGTACTCGGCTGTTATCGAGGCTGAATTGGAACGACTTTCAGATAAACTCGACGAGGTGGCTGCTATGAAGATGCGCCCACAAGACAAGATTATCGAGCTTATATACACCCACCTAAGCATGATACGCGAAACTGTGGTGCGCAACGGAAATCTTCGTGCCGAGTTCTTTCGTAATATATGGATGGTGGAAAAGGTGCGAAAGAAGTTTGATGAGGACGAAATTGAATTGTTCCGCAAAGTATATAGCGAGGGCAAACTTGACGGAGAGTTCGATATCGACAACGTTGACCTTGTGGCCGACATAACACACTATTGTATCAAAGGTCTTGAGGTGCCATTCATATACGGACGTATCGGACACGGCATGACCGAAGAAGCGTCGAAGCCGCTTGTTGCTAAAGTGGTATACGGTGCATTAGGAAAAAGAATTAATAATTAATTAATAAACTACAATTAATAATTAAAAGAAAATGGGATTATTAACAGGTAAGACTGCCATCATCACTGGTGCAGCCCGCGGCATCGGAAAAGCTGTCGCTATGAAATTCGCCAAAGAAGGCGCAAACATCGCATTCACCGACCTCGTGCTTAACGACGACATGGCTGCCGGACTTGAGGCTACACGTAAGGAAATCGAGGCTCTCGGCGTTACCTGCCGCGCATATGCCGGCAATGCTGCCGACTTTGAAGAGACTGAGAAGACTGTTAAGCAGATACATGCTGACTTTGGCTCTGTAGACATTCTCGTAAATAACGCTGGTATCACAAAGGACGGTCTGATGCTCCGCATGTCGGAAGCTCAGTGGGATGCTGTACTTAACGTAAACCTTAAATCGGCATTCAACTTTATCCACGCTTGCGCTCCTATCATGCTTCGTCAGCGCAATGGCTCTATCATCAACATGGCTTCTGTTGTAGGTGTTCACGGCAACGCTGGCCAGTGCAACTATGCTGCTTCTAAGGCTGGTATGATTGCCCTCGCCAAGTCTATTGCTCAGGAGCTCGGTCCTAAGGGTGTACGTGCCAACGCTGTTGCTCCTGGATTTATCGAGACTGCCATGACAGCACAGCTCTCTGAGGATATCCGCAAGGATTGGATGAAGAAGATTCCTCTCCGTCGTGGCGGTAAGCCAGAGGACATCGCTAATGTTTGCGCATTCCTCGCTTCGGATATGTCAAGCTATGTTAGCGGTCAGGTTATCCAGATCGATGGTGGCATGAACATGTAATTAACAATTAGTTTCAAAATAAAGAAGGTAGGAGGGTATGGCGAGCCATATCCTCCTACTTAATTTCATACCCTAACTCTTATGAACGTAGTCTACGAAGACAACCACATTATCATCGTCAACAAACAGAGCGGCGAGATAGTACAGGGCGACAAGACTGGCGACACTCCGCTCTCCGACATCGTTAAGCAATACATCAAGGAGAAGTATAATAAGCCGGGCAACGTGTTCCTCGGAGTGGTACACAGATTGGACCGACCGGTTAGCGGATTGGTTGTGTTTGCCAAGACATCCAAGGCCTTATCTCGTCTCAACGAGATGTTCCGTACGGGCGACGTGCACAAAACCTACTGGGCTATTGTCAAGAAGAACGACATTGCACCAGAGGCCACACTTACCGACTGGCTTACACGCAACGAGCGACAAAACAAAAGCTATGCACACAACCGCGAGGTGCCAGGTGCCAAGAAAGCTGTGTTGAGCTATAAGGTACGCAGCATGTCTGACAACTATATGTTGCTTGAGGTACGGCTTATGACTGGACGCCATCACCAAATTCGCTGTCAGCTTGCACACATGGGCTGTCCTATAAAGGGCGACCTGAAATATGGTTCGCCTCGAAGCAATCCCGACGGTAGCATATCGCTTATGTCGCGCCGAGTGGAGTTTGTACATCCCGTATCCAAGGAAACAATAGCTGTTGAAGCACCTGTACCCGACGACCGCCTTTGGTTGGCTTTGGCGCAGAATGCAGACTAACAACAAAACATTTTATCCCAACAACATCGCATCTATATAATGAACCGCACTTTTCAACATAAGATATCCATACAGGCTATTGCCGCGGTGGTTCTGCTTGCGGCATGTGCCTTGATGCTGTTTCTAAACCGCACGGGCATAACGCCTCTTTTAGGTATGGTGCTCTTGATTATTGGAGCTGCTGCCGTAGACCGCACGGTGCATACCGAATACATTATGACTTCAGACAACAAACTCGTTATATCGCATGGACGAATAGCCAAGCCTATTGTTGTAAACATAGAGGATATCGTGGCTGTGCGACCCGTACGCGGACTACTATTTGTGGCAAGTCATATTGTAATAGAATATGGTGCGGGACACTTTACATCGGTGCAACCTGCCGATAGCGAAGGATTTGTTAAGGAGCTGAAACGCAGGTTGCAACAAAGCGACTCCACAATTGAAAAAGCCTGATAGAACAATGGCTGTTTCACGATAAACAATAGTTGAAGAGCCCACAGAAACAATAAAACAAATGAAACTTTTTTATTCACGATATATATACACGCTTGCATTATTGCTGATGTCGTTGGCTATGGCAAATGCTCAAGACGTTACCGAATATGACGATGAACAAGGCATAGACACCATCGACTCGCTTGGCGTAGATACATTTGAGGTGGCAAGACAGGCATTGCCTTGGGACCAGACTGTGCGCAAACATCTCGACCACTTGCTCAATCATGAGATGTTCAATACATCTCAAGTGGGCATTATGGTGTACGACCTTGATGCCGACTCTACAATCTATGCACATGGCGAACGCCAGTTGCTTCGACCGGCCTCAACAATGAAGGTTATTACAGCCATTACTGCCATCGACAAGTTGGGTGGCAGCTATCGCTTCAAAACCGAACTATGCTATAAGGGCGAAGTGGCCAACAACACGCTTAATGGCAATATATATTGCGTTGGAGGATTTGATCCACGATTCAACATAGACGATATGCGCGCCTTTGTAGAGGGCATACGCAAGATGGGAGTTGACACTATACGTGGCAATATATACGCCGACAAGACTATGAAGGATGCCGACACTCTTGGAAACGGATGGTGTTGGGACGACGACAACCCTATACTCTCGCCGCTGCTTATCAGTAGAAGGAATGTATTTGCCGAGAGATTTGTACACGAACTACAAAAAGCCGGCATTGTTGTAGAAGGCATTATAGGCGAGGCACGACGTCCTGAAGATGCCTATTGCATAACCAGCCGATTCCACTCTATCGACCAAATTCTGATGAAGATGCTTAAGGAAAGCGACAATCTGTATGCCGAATCGATGTTTTACCAACTTGGCGCTGCTGCCGGACATCAGCCTTCTACTGCCAAGAACTCGGCTGCTGTAATCGACCGACTTATACGTAAAGTTGGTCTTGACCCTAAGCGATACAGCATAGCCGATGGTTCGGGACTGTCGCTATACAATTATTTATCGGCCGAACTGGAGGTGCGCTTCCTTAGATACGCATTCCAGAACAACAACATCTATCTGCACCTACACCCGGCCTTGCCTATAGCTGGCGAAGACGGAACATTGCGCTCGCGTCAGCATGGCACCTTTACCAAAGGCAACGTGTATGCCAAGACTGGCACACTTACCGGTATATCCTCGCTGGCTGGATATTGTACTGCCGCCAACGGACACCGACTGGCTTTTGCTATAATAAACCAAGGTGTGATGCATCGTGCTAATGGCAGAGCATTCCAAGATAGAGTGTGCACCGTGTTGTGCCAACCGTAGACCAATCGTGGGCAACCACCATGTTTGATTAAACCCTTAAGATTATGGACCAAATTACTAAGTACATTGAAGAGTTGTTGGCTTATACCACCTTGTCGGGTGGTTGGCTGTCGTTTGTCACAATGTTTGCGCTGTGTGCCGTAACTGCATTGGTGACTTGGCTGGTATATATGCTGTGCATCAAGATTGTGACACCATTATTGGTGCGCATCACCAAACATACAGATATGATATGGGACGACTATCTGCTCAATCCTCAGGTGCTACACTCGGCTTGCCATGTAGTGCCAGCCATTGTTGTATGGCAGATGTTGCCGCCTCTATTCATCGCCAATCCCGTAATACAGACACTTGCATCCAAGGCCACGGCAATATATATAACCATTACTGTAATGCGACTTGCCATTACCTTTATAGGATCATTCAAGCTCTTCGACTCCGAAAAGGATCATCGCACGGCCGCACAACAATACTTCCACTCATTCTGTGGCGTGCTTAAGATTGTGGTTCTGTTCCTTGGCGTAATTGTTATTGTAGCTATAGTTATAAACCGCAGTCCGCTGACGCTTCTTGCCGGATTGGGTGCCACATCGGCTGTACTGATGTTGGTGTTCAAGGACTCTATAACAGGATTGGTTGCCGGAATACGTCTTACAAGCAACAATATGGTGAGCAAGGGCGACTGGATTACGGTGGATAAGTTGGGAGCCAACGGTGTGGTTGAGGACATAACGCTGTCTACTGTCAAGGTGCGCAACTTCGACAACACTATTGTTACGCTGCCTCCGCAAAAGCTTATAGAAGACTCGTTCCAGAACTGGCAAGGTATGCAGCAAAGCGGCGGACGCCGAGTGACACGTATGATATACATCGACTTCCACTCTATCGGCATTGCCGACGACAATCTTAAGCAACGCCTTGTTGAACGCAAACTGATAAACAAGGCTGATATGCACAGCAACGTTGTCAATCTTACACTCTTCCGCAATTACATCGAATGGTGGATATACAACAATAAGGAGGTGAATACCGACCTTACATTTATGGTACGCCAGTTGCAACCCACCAACACCGGTCTACCTATTGAGGTGTACTTCTTCCTTAAGAACAAGGAATGGAAGACGTACGAGCACAACCTGGCAGAGATAATGGAGAGAATATATGCGTTTGCACCAGAATTTGGACTGAAGATTTATCAACGCGAATAAAACATAAATAGAGCACTCACCGAACTTTCGCAAGTTCAGTAATTTAATATAAATCTCCGTTCCGTGTCACGGAATGTACGTTCCGTGTCACCGAATGGCCGTTCCGTGACACGGAATGCACGTTCCACGTCACGGAACGGAGATTTTAAATGCTTAAAAGAATAATTTATTATTCACTACCAAACAATACCTCATGGCACTCATGTCATGGGGTATTTTCATTTAATTTTGCGTCTTTTGCGTCTCTTTTTTACGTTTTTGCGTCATTTTGCGTCTGCCTAAAATTGGGCAGACATCATTATTATTTGTAAATTTGCAGCGATATGTGCGCAGTTTCAAAGAATTAATAGACAAAAGTCTGTTTGTTGGCTATTTAGCAGTAAAAGCATATGGCTTTCGCTCGGCTCTGCCGCTTGCATAGCAAGAACTTCTCTAACTTCTTTAACTCCTACAAGTAACAGTTCAGAATAATCTTTACATATAGTAGGAGGGTATGGCATCCTTGCCATACCCACTAAATTGGCTGTACAATCATGGCAGAGTGGGTATGGCAGGGATGCCATACCCTCCTACTGATTGCCGCTCATATATAAAGATAAATATGAACACATACTTAACTTCTGATTTACCAATAAATAATAAATATTTGAGTATGAATAAATCTACGATTTCTAAACAATGGTCTTACCTAACAGACCTTTACTCAACTCTTGCTGCCAAGAGCCACAGGCGCTCTACGCTCTGGTTGATGTTGCTCATGTTGTTGCTTCTGCCTGCCAGCATGGTGGCGCAGACAGATTACGACACATCTGTAACGTTTAGTGCCTTAGAGGGTAACCCTGTGGGGTACAAAGGTGAGACATACGCTAATCTCTTTGATGGCAAAAAAGAACCCAATAATTTCTCTAAGTGGTGCTGCAAGTTTAATGGCAGTGCCTACGTCTTCTTCAAAGCCAGCAAGGCAGGAGTGCCTGTGGGTTACACCATCACAACGGGTAATGACAATGCAAATTTTGGATGTGGAGGTCGCAATCCGTTGTCATGGAAGCTCTATGGCAACAATGAAGGCGAAGAAGGCGAATGGGTGCTTATCCAGGCGGTAGAAAATGACACGAAGCTCCAGGATAAGAACTATACTTCGTACGACTTCCCCTGCGAAGGTTCTACCTCTTATAAATATTTTAAATGGGAAATCACTGCTATTCATAGTGGAGGCACATTGCAGGTAGGCGAGTTTGAACTCAAACTCAATACCTGTTCGCACAAGAATGCCGATAACTCGGATGCCCTTGGTGAAGTAATCGAAACCGTAGAACCAACTTGCACAGAGCACGGCTATACCACACACAAATGCTCTCTCTGCAATTCTATTGTGAAGGTATATAAGGATGATGTGCTTAAACCACACAAACTCACTCATCATGAAGCAAAAGCAGCTACATGTACAGAGGCTGGTAACATAGAATACTGGCAGTGCAGTGTATGCAACAAACTCTTCAGCGATGAAGCTACAACTAAAGAGTTTACTGATGCTGCCATCCTCGTGATTCCAGCAAAAGGCCATACATTCGACAGTGAAGGCAATTGTACTGTCTGTCACTATAAGGATTTTCGCTATGCTTTGTTCAATTTGGATGGTATAACCAATGTTACCATTACTGACAATGGTGATTATCCATGGCAGATGTTGGACTTGAAAGCAGATGGAATGTCTAATGTCTCTTCCTATTTTACAGAAGGAAACACAGGACTGATGTCAAGTAATTATGGGGTGGATGACAGTAATTCTGAAATTGAAGTCAAATTCAATGTAGAAAAGCCTATATTATTTTCATTTAAATATCTAATTTCGGCAAAGGATCCTAACTATGTCATTATTACTTTAAATGGAAAACCGCTTGATGATATTAATGGAACAGAGCAAAAAGTGTATAAAAGCATTTTAAACAAGGGTGAATATACTTTGACATTATCATACAATACATTCCCTGGTGATGAAGGTAATAAAGGTGCTGACCGCGCATTCATATACGATCTGAACACGGCAACCACTATTTCTGATTATGTAGCAGAGTTGGATGCTACGAACACTACATTGACTTTCAAAAAAATCACTTCTGATAATTTAGAAAGTATTGATTTAAGCCGTTTAGTTATAGTGAATGACAAACCGAGGGTGAAAAATATCTGCAATCTGTTATGTAAAGGAACTACAAATATCAAGAATATCATTTTCGATAAGAGTTTCAAAACATACGCACCTACATCGTTGGAACAATTCTTTTCTGGCTCCAGTACATTGGAAACAATTTCAGGCCTTGAATATTTGAATACAGCGAATGTGATGGATATGTCAGATATGTTTGCGGACTGTCAAAAACTCTCTTCGCTCGATCTCTCTAAGTTCAATACAGAGAAGGTGACGGATATGAGAGGTATGTTCTATGGTTGTCAAAAACTCTCTTCGCTCGATCTCTCTAAGTTCAATACAGAGAAGGTGACGAATATGTCAAGCATGTTTGAGGACTGTATAGAACTCTCTTCGCTCGACCTCTCTAATTTCAATACAAAGGAGGTGAAGCATATGAACAGCATGTTCCGGGGCTGCTCAGCTCTCACTTCGCTCGATCTTTCTAATTTCAATACAGAGAAGGTGGAGAGTATGGGAAACATGTTCGAGGGCTGCTCCGCTCTCACTTCGCTCGACCTCTCTAATTTCAATACAAAGAAGGTGCGGTATATGAACAGCATGTTCCAGGCATGCTCCGCTCTCACAACCATCTACGTTAGCGATGAGTTTGTAACGACCAAGGTGAGAATTGGTTCTGATATGTTCTCAGGCTGCACAAACCTCAAAGGCTATGATAGTAGCAAGACCGACCACACCTTTGCCAACTGCGGCACGGATGGTTATTTTACTCCTGGATGTGCTTATGCCGAGTTTGACAATGCTACTGGAACTCTTACATTCCGCTACAAAGGAGTCAAGCCCGAAGGAGCTTATGGCTTAAATGAGGGGAGAAATCTTCCTGACTGGAATAATTTAGGAACTAATGTAAAGAAGGTGGTCTTCGATGCTTCGTTTGCTAGTGCAAGACCAACAAACTGCTATGGGTGGTTCAAGGACTTCACTAACCTGACCACAATAGAAGGCTTTGAGTATCTTAACACCGAGAATGTGACGAATATGACCGGGGTATTCAATGGATGTTCCGCTCTCACCTCGCTCGACCTCACTAACTTTAACACAGCGAAAGTGACAGATATGAAACTTTTGTTCGCTAACTGTTCTGCATTGGAGTCTTTGGATCTCTCAATGTTCAATACGGAAAATGTGACATCAATGCCGAGCATGTTTAATGGTGCCACTAATCTCAAGACCCTAAACGTGTCTAATTTCAATACTGAGAAAGTCAACAATATGGGACACATGTTTGCCTATTGCCCTAACCTGACCTCGCTCGACTTGAGCAGTTTCAATACGAAAGGAGTTGAGTATGTGGACAATATATTCAAGAATTGCTCCAACTTGACCACGATTTATGCAAGTGAGAATTTTGCTTTTGGAAGTGGATTGAAAAATGGTGCAGATATGTTCCTTGGTTGTGATAAGCTCAAAGGTTTTATAGAGTATAACAAGAACACGGACACGGACAAGAACAACAGTGAATTCGCCAACTACAAGACTGGCTACTTCACAAAGTTGGTAGGCAAGAATGGTGATGAGAAGATAGGAGCTGTAGGAGAAATTCTTACTGCGGAGAATCTCACTCTTAACGACGACAAGGACTTCGTGGCTTACGAGCCATTCGCAGCCAAGGCAACATCTTATAGCCGCTTTATGAATACTAACACCACATGGGCTACGCTCTGCTTGCCTTTCGAGGTATCTCTCGCAAATCAGAACTTCCGTGCATTCAAGCTTCTTTCGGCTGATGATGATACAGAAACTATAGAACTCGAAGAGATAGAGACAAGCATTACTGCTGGTACTCCTGTTATTATCAAGATGAATGAGGGCGCAAAGTCGCTCAGCTTCTCTGTAGAAAACACAGCGATAGCAAAAGATGTTCAGACCTCAAAGACAGATAATAGCAACTATCAGCTCCAGGGACTCTACACCCAAAAGGGGTTCAACAAGGATGCTGACAACAACTGCTACATCGTGAAGGGCAACAAGCTGATGAACCCTGCAAAGTTGTTGGCAAATACTAAGGTAACAAAGGTGGTAAGCAAGCCGTTCCGTGCTTACATGGTAGACAACTCTCCATCTCCTGCAGCTGGTGCCAAGATGTTTAGCATTGGTTTCGACGACGACAGCACTACAGCCATCGACACCCTCAACACCATTGCCAACGACAAGGCTGAATACTACGACCTGCAGGGCAAGCGCCTCAATGAGCCTCAAAAGGGCATCAACATCGTAAAGCGTGGCAACAAGACTATGAAAGTTATCATCAAATAAAGGAATCAAGAAAATGGAGTGATAATAATACTCTATTATTATAATGTAACAAGTTTATATAGTAGCGGAGGTCTCCGGCCTCCGCAGCAATCAATGATACTAACTCTATTATTAGTAATAATGATTTGTATTCTACTTGGTACTGCGGAGGCCAGAGACCTCCGCTACTTATAAGCTCATTATTGAATCACTCCAAATTTCGGATGAACCATAAAAAAAACTGAGAATTATGAAAAAGAAAGAATATATAAAGCCTGAAATGAATGTCTACCAAATGGAGACACAAGCCATCCTCGCTGGCTCTGTAATAAGAAAAGCAGATAACGAGGATTATAGCGAAGAATCGGTTAGTGACTATCGCGATGGAAGTGGCAGCATTTGGGCTGATTAAAAGAAGCCTCACCCCCAACCCCTCCCCAAAAGGGAGGGGAGTAATTAGACTTATTGGGGATGTCTTAGCTTGAGACTATACATAAGTTAGGGTTGCAAACGGCACCAATGCCGTTTGCAGCCCTAATTGATTTTATTATATGCGGTAATGTTAAGCATAGTATTGTCGTTGATATATTTTCGAAACATTTTTCTTGTTTTCTTCGCACTTTCAAAATAATAGTTTATCTTTGCAAGCATATAAAAAATACAAAATAGCTATGGAACCAAAATTAGGAGATATTATGAAGGTTAATCCTTCTTTGACAGGTTTGACTGATTGGATTGAGGGCCAGGTTATTGATGTTGAACACAACCCTTTTATGGGATTGGTTATTTCCATCAAGGACAATGTAGGCAGAATATTCTTTGGGCAGTCTAAATATTTTAAGTTAGCATAATGTTTGCAATAGCTTTTGATTTAGATATAAATGCTCTTAGTAAGAATTACGGAGAGCCTTATAATAATGCATACTACGCGGGCTGAAAGCCCAAATTGCGCCTAGCCCAGGGCAGCGCCCTGGGTAAACGGACGTTATAAATAATACGCCCTGTAAGGGCAAAAGCGTTGATAATGAACGCTTCTGCCCTTACAGGGCGCTTTGCTTTGGATGTATTACACCCAGGGCGCTGCCCTGGGCTAGGAGCTTCTGCCCCTTCGGGGCGTACCACTTGAGACAACTTTTGACACACCCTCCTCCTACTGTTTTCTAAGTTGGCAGTATTTTTTTACACTTCCTTCCAATCAACCAATCCCTTTCCCTTATCATCCAATTCTATGGCAAGGGCTATCACCTTTCGCTTGTCTGCCTTGAAAGGCTCGGCATATTGCTTTGCTCACATCTGTTCTGTAGCAGCATCTATGCCACCGTTATTGCTAAGCTTCAGTTCGAGAACATAAACGAAGTTGGTGGTTTCTACCACCATATCTATCCTACCCGTAGCTATCATCTTTTCTACTTCAACACGGCAACCAATGGCATTGAATATGGTGCTCATAATTAAGCGGTAGCGCTCCTCCATATCCATGCTGGCAAGCTTCTTGTTGCTGTAAGGCACATCCGCAATGAGGGCTTTAAGGCATTTCATAGCTTCGGGCAGATTGCCAAGCTGAAGAGAAAGAAACAGACTTGATTGTGTGGATTGAATGTCACCATTGCTTCGCAGAGTAAGTGCAGGCAACACCGTCTCGTAAAGTGCTTGTTTTACTTCATTATTAGGAAATCCCAAGATGTAAACTCCCATCTGGTAACCCTTTATCGTAAGATAACCAGACTGATAGAGGAACAATTCGGCTCCACCACCTGTAACATCCGAAGTCTCGATAGTTTGGCGAAGGATGGTACAAGGATCAAAATTACCCAATTTGAGTTCCATATCATCCACAAACTTAGGCAACATGGAGGTGGCACCAGACGAAGCCCAATAGTTCTTTAAATCAGAATCTGCCAAGGCATTGATAAGACTGAACGGATTGAACACATCCACCATGTTGCGGCGACTGAAATGATAACCGTCATAATAGGCTGTTAATTGTGCTACAGCCTCATCAAAAGTCCATCCTTCATATTCAGCCAATCTATTGATTTCGGGTTTGAAATCCCTAAGCACTTCTTCCTTCGTTATACCGCAAATGGCTGCATACTCAGGTTCGAAACTGATGTTGCTCAGATTATTTAGCACTGAGAAGAGAGAGATTTGCGTAAACTTGGTGATGCCAGTGATAAAGACAAACTTCTCGTATTTATCCTGAGATTTCAAGACGGCAAACACTTCTCTGTATATGGAGGTACACGCTTCATGGTGAGGAGTCTTCCAGGAATGCTGCAATGGCGAGTCGTATTCGTCGATGAGAATAGCAACCTGCAAACCAGTTTTGTTGTAAGCTGCCTCAATGATATTCTTGAATCTTACAGCAAAAGAACTATCCTGGCGCACTACAACTTCATACTCCGTCTCAAGTGTATGAAAGGCATCATCCAAATAGCTTCTTACACTTTCTGGTTCTGCTCCCGCCTGACTCATATCCAGCCTTATAACAGGACGCTTCACCCATTCTGTCTCCAGCTGCATTATCTTCAATCCTTCGAACAGTTCCTTCTTTCCCAAGAAGTAGGCTTCGAGCGTATCTACCAGCACCGATTTGCCAAAGCGGCGTGGGCGGCTCAAGTAATTATACGTTTTATTTCTGTTGGCAAGTTGCCAGATGATATCTGTCTTGTCAACATAAAGGTATCCACCCTTTCTGATTTTCTCAAAAGACTGGATGCCTACCGGCAATTTTCTATCGTTTGTCTCTACCATAATACTTTGGCTTTGGTTTTCAAGTGCTAATTTACGATTATTTCCTCAAACCGCCATATTTTTATTTGCTTTTCTATAAGTAACAGTTCAGAATTATCTTTACATATAGTAGGAGGGTATGGCATCCCTGCCATACCCACTAAACTGGTTGGACAATCATGGCAGAGTGGGCATGGCAAGGATGCCATACCCTCCTATAGATTGTCAAGCAGATTTAGTGGATAGGACAGGGATGTAAAAATCGAGTAGGAGGAAAACGAAGCAGTTTTCTTCCTACTTTCGTTTTCCGACCTCTCACACCACCGTACGTGCGGTTCCGCATACGGCGGTTCCTATTTTGGATACCATTCGAGATACGCCTCCATTAAAGTAGCATACCCTGCGGAGCGTAGTTTATTGTTATCTATCGCCCTTTTTAGAACAGGGCTGTCAGCTATTCGCCAATAGCCCTTGCGAGTGTTACCCCATTCGTATGCTTGGTATTTATTGATACCGCATCTAATGAGGTTTGCCACTTTTGTCTTGACTTTCTTCCAAGCTTTCCATATACACATGCGTATTCTACGTCTTAACCATTCGTCTGTTACAAGCAAGAGACGCTTCATATTGGCAAAGTGATAATAGCCGACCCAACCTCGTATGTATTCTTTCAGCTTCTGCTTTCTCTTGGCATATCCCCATCCATTGCTGCGGTTTGTCAGTTCTTTCAACCTTGACTTCATCTTGGCTTTGGACTTTGGGTGCACCGTGAGTTGGCATTCGCCTTTCATCACATAAAAGGAGTAGCCGAGGTATTTCACTCCGCGCACATACGACACTACGGTCTTTTCCTTGTTGACTTTGAGATATAGAGTATTCTCTATAAATCGGGTTATAGACTCCTTCACTCGCATTGCAGCCCTTTTGGACTTGCAGAATATCATCGAGTCATCGGCATAGCGCACAAAGGGGAGTTCTCTGCGTTCAAGTTCCTTGTCCAATTCGTTGAGCATTATGTTACTCAACAATGGACTTAGCGGACCGCCTTGGGGAGTTCCTTCCTCGCTCGCTTCAAACAAACCTTTGTTCATTACACCACTTCGGAGATATTTGTGTATAAGACTGACCACTCTGCCGTCTTTTATCGTACGGCTGAGGATTTCTATGAGTTTGCTATGGCTCACCGTGTCGAAGAAGCGTTCAAGGTCAAGGTCGACTACATATATGTAGCCTTCGTTGACTATCCTTCGCGCTCCTCGTAGTGCGTCATGGCATCCTCTTCTCGGACGGAAGCCGTAGCTCGTCTTGGAGAATTGGTTCTCATAGATGGGAGTCAATACTTGGTTGATGGCTTGTTGCACCAGACGGTCTACTACTGTAGGTATTCCCAACAGGCGCATCTTGCCATTGTCCTTGGGTATTTCTACCCTTTTTACTGGGTTCGGACGGTAAGAACCGTCCATCAAGGAACGGGTGAGTTCATCCTTATTGGTCAGGAGCCATGGGAACAATTGCTCGCACGACATCTTGTCGATACCACCACAGCCCTTGTTTCTCATAACTGCTTTGTATGCTCGATTGAGATTTGTGGGACTAAGAATTTGCTCGAAAAGGTGTTCCTTGTCGAATGGTACTTCCACGATGTTGTCTTCACACATCCACATGAAGGTCTGCACTCCCCCATACCATTCGGTTTCCGACCTATTTCTTTGTGGGCAGCCATTAACTTGGGATAATGTTTTCTGCATTCTTTCCTTCATAAGGTATGTTTCAATTACTATCGTTTAATTGTTAGGTTCAGCCCTTCGTGCAACGTTATCGATTGTTGCACTACTATGACGTCTGCTGACTTCTCACGGCAAGCTTTACTCCACTTCTTTCGTAAAAACAACTATTTGAAGCGTCCGTGAGACCTCCTCGGATAAGGGCGTTGTCTTTCCATCTTATACCTACTTCATTTACACCGACCGTTCCGAATAGCTATTGGGCTTTGGTTTGAATAGCAACCTCACCCACGGTCACATGCCTTATATGAAGTTTCTGTCCGTTAGGTCAGATGTTTGTCTTGGGCTTCCTTCAGATTTCATCTCGCGATGAACACCCTTGCCTTTGACTATGCAATTCCCGCTATTAGGGCTTGCTCGGGACTTTCACCCGTTAGACAATGCTCATGCCGAGCGTACTATAATAAAAGGGCGCGTTGTCATATCGACAGCGCGCCCTTTTATTATATTTTGTCCTATTAATTACTTAGCGTAAGTAATGGCAATCTTGGTAAACTGGAACTGTACGTTAGCCTTACCTGAAGCCTCATCAAATACATTCTTGTAGTCGATGTTGTTGCCGTCGAAGCTCAGAGTCGCTGTAGTATTGCCTACAGTAGACTTCGAATCGCAAGTGAATACAACCTTAGCAATCTTGCTCTTGCCGGCAATGTGCATAGTGTTGTTCTTGTAGACACGTATCGACTTCTTGCTTGCATAGTACTTAGTCATTTTAGCATCCTTATCGGCACCGAATATCAACTTAGTGCCGTCCAAATCCAATTCGGCAACATCCTTAGCGTCCTCAAGACCAAGCTCCTCTACAACGAATGTAACTGGTTTTTCATCTGATGTAACATCAGGATTAACGAATGTAACCAATCCGTTTGTAGTATCAAGGTTCAAGCCAGCAGCCAATTCTGGGGTAGAAGGAGTATCAGGTGTTGAAGGAATGCTCATAGCAGTTCCATCACCCTTAATAGTGAAATTATCAATCTCCCAACCACCAGAGTTGTCATCTGTACTTGTATACTTAAATGCAATGTATACAGTCTTACCGCAATAAGCTGTGAGATCGATATCTCCCGATTCTACAAAAGTCCAGCTTACACCCTCTGGATATTTAGGTATTACGAGCTGCTGCCACTCTGCAGTCTTAACATCACCAGCATAGTTGGTAGAAACCCAAGCTGTCATCATATCCTTCATAGTGCTTACATCGGCAAGCTTGTTGATAGCATGCTTGAACGAAAGAGTTGCCTTCTTACTGTCGCCAAGCAAGATAGCTGGCGACACAGCCCAAGACTCAGAAGCATGACTTGCATTGCTAAAGAAAGCAGAAGCATTGAGATAACCATTGTTGTTGTAAGAAGCAACCTTCCACACTCTTGTCAAACCACCAGTAAGAGTGACATCCTTGAATGTGAATGCAGTTGTTTCATTGTCGAAATTCTCTGAGTATATTTCCTTCAGTCCTGTCTCAGTGTCACCGCCACCAGTATTACCGCCAGTAGGAATGTCGTAAGGAGCCGGAACGTCCTCGCAACTTGTAAATGATAATGTTGTCGCAAGGGCGACAAGCATTGTATAAAGTATCTTCTTCATAATTGTTATGTTTTTGTTCTATTATATATAATAATGTGAATATTATTTGCTCTCCGAAGCTTTGATGTCAGAGAAGCGGCGCAATGCGAGCTGTACTGTATGGTTGTACTTTGCACTTGACTTGTAGCAAGAAAGAACACCCGTTACATCAACCACACCTTGTGGAACAAGATTGGCAGCAAAGTCGGCATAGCAGCTTGTACGTATACCTATCTGCTTGTTGGTCTTGTCGTAACCCTTAAAATAGCGTGTCACACCATAACCAAGAGTCTTGCCTTCATCTTCAGGAGCAAGAGTGGTTTTACCGTCGCCCATAGCAAACTCTACTCCCTTAAGTGTAACAAGACATCCAGCATACTTGTATGCCACATCGGCATCAAGAAGGTCGGCAACATTAAGCTCGCCCTTTGAGGCGTCAGGATTTGTGCTAAACACCTGCACCTTAATCTTAGAAGCATCTGGCTTGCCAATAACCTTAAAGCGGTTTTGCCAGTCGGCACGACTTATACGACTTGGATAGTTCTGATCTTTAGACGAGTCGTGGTAAGCAACACCAAGCTGTGGCTGTGAGCGATAAGTACCATAGTAGAGTCCGCCCACGTTGATGAGCACCTCCTGTCCTATCTGCAACTGACCCGACAATCCGCCCTGAGCTACAGAGATGATGATGCCAGGCTTGTCGCTATCGTCTTGTATAGATATTTGGCTATAGATATTGCCCTCGATGTCGTTGCCTGTAACGATACCCTTAATCTGTGTGCCGTCAGCAATACGAACAGTATAATTTATTTCGTCCTTCTGCTTTGGACCATAAGTATTCTTTAATTCAGCAATAGACACCACATTAGTCTCCTGAATAGAGTTATTGCCATAAGGAGATGTCTCGCTATTAGGGTCCTTCCAGTCGTCGTCCATGCATGATGTGGTAGCAAAGACAGCAACAAGAGCAAGAAGCGCCAACTTAAGATATTTCATTGTTTTCATCTTAATGCTTGTGTTTGTTAGAATTTATATGTAATGTTCAGCATACCATTGGTGCCCCAGGCATAGAACTTAAACGGATTCTTCTCGAACGAGTAGCCACGCAAGTTGTACTTGCCAGTAGCCACACCCGAATATCCGCTTCGGCTCTGCTCGTAACCGCCAGTAACAACGCTGCGGTTATTGAGTATGTTGGTCACCATAAGGTTGATAGAGAGTGATCCCTTCTTAAGGTAGATGTTGCGACCTATAGATCCGTCGAGCATAAATCCGCCCTTGCCCTTAGCCTGGTCGAGAGCGCCAGGAATAATCTCGTTGGTAGCATCGTTAATGATAGGATAACCCAACTTGGTCATGGCAATGTTACGGTTCTTGATGTTCTGCTCGAAACGATAGTTAGGCGAGTAGCTCAAGTATATACGGTCGTAGTAGTTGCCATTAAGGTTGATGAACCAACCATTCTGATGGTAGTTCAATCCGAGGCTCAATGCAGTAAGCGGTGTGCCGCTGTCGCGCATACCTTTATTAAATATACGGTCGTGGTTGTCGCCCACCTGGTCGTCGCCATGCAATGTAGCGCTGGTAGACTCCATATATGTAAGCTTGGCATTGTTTACAATCTTAGCCTCGCTTATAGTACCGATAAGATTAACGTCGAAGAAGCTTGCCAACTTGAACTTTGCACCAAGCTCGGCACCATAATACTCCTTCTTCATGTCTGTAAGAGATACATAGATGAACGAGTTGACATCGTCGTTGAAGAAGTTCTGCCAGTCAGACACATTCTCCATACGCGAGTAGTAACCATTAAGATTGAGGTGCAACCATGAGTTCTCGTACATATAGCCAATCTCGCCATTAAACACACGCTCGTTCTTTAGGCCAGCAACAAAGTCGTTGTTAACCTCAGGAGCCATGAAAGCAGAGCGGGCCTCAGGAGCACGATACTCGTAAGCGGCACCTAACGACACTACATGTCCGCCACCAAGTGTAATGTTAGAGCCTAACTTTACGCCGCCGTCAAGGAACTGTGCATGATGACTCTTGCCATAAGAATTGTTGGCAGCAAGACCATTACGCATTCTACCCTCACGCTGCATAGAAGTATAGCCTATCTTGCCAGCTACGGTATAGTTAAGACGACCTATGTTCTGCGAGTAAGAAGTCCAAAGACGGGCCTTGTTTACGAATATATTGTAGTCGTAGCCAAAGCGGTCGCCTTCCTTAACCACAGCCTTAGGATTGTTAAGGTCGTAGTCGGCCTCTGGCGAATCGGCAGTATACTTGTCCGAGATAATGTAAGTATTGATGTTGTGGAACGAGTTGGCACCAAGCATATCCTCCATTGTCTGGTAGTGCATGCCCTTGTTTGTGCCAGCCATAATACCAAGGTTCACCTTCTTGTCCTTGTCAATCTGATGGTTGAATGTAGACGAAAGTGTCAATGTAAGGTTGTCGTTGTGTTTGGCCTGTACATAATACATAGCGTCGCCACCCTCGGCATTTATGTTGCGGTTGGCATAATAAAGGCGGTCCCAATTGATTTGACGGTTTGCCTTAGAGGCACGCCAATAATTGTAAGATGTGGTCCAATCGTCGAAAGCCTGCTCTGTGCGATAGTTCTCATTTGTGTCGTACCACACATCATAATAGCTTGAAGGCAGATTTTTCCAGTAATTGGGTTGTGGGTTGTCCGAATTGTTATAATTAAGCTTAGTGCTCTTGTACATAGAGTACTTGCCAAACAACGATGTAGTGAGCTTGGTATCGTTGTCTATGGTCCAGTCCCAAGTAAGGATTGCACTTGGAGCATAATCGGTTACAACACGCGAGTTGCGCTTCTTGCCATTCTGATAACCCCAATAAGGATTGTAGTAGCGGTTGTTTGCAAGCCAGTATACCTCGTCAGTACCAGCACCCTGTGTAGAACGTTCGGTTGGATTGCCCCATGTAGAGAACGACAAGCTATGGTTGCCAAATACCTTTTGCACACCAAGGAAGTAAGACAGCGAATTATAGAATGTTCCCTCTACATAGCCATTGCTTGCCCAACGATAGCTAAGAGCACCGGTAAAGGCCCATCCTTTTTCAGAAAGACCAGTGCTGTAGGTATACATACCACGTAATGTGTAGTTGCGGTTGGCGCCACTCAATGTAAGGCGCTGTCCTACGGGCATAGCGGCAGCACGGAAGTTATAATTGTTTGAACCCGCCATACCAGAGAAAGCAAACGAGTTGTTCTCAAAAGGAAGCGAGTAGTCTACATTGCGTGTCATGTTGTTAAGACCGCCCACTTGCGAGTAGCGGAACTGTCCACTCTCCATATCGTTTAGCGATAGTCCGTTGACAAAAACTTCGTTGTACTTTTGGTCGAAAGCACGATAGCGGAAACGAGCAGGTGAGAACAAATAGCCCACCTGACTGGCATAGATGTTGGTATTAGAATTGACAATAGTGACGTTTTGCGTCATATCATCATCCTCACCAAGTTGAGCCTCAGTAAATGTGAAGGCTGCCTCGTTAGATGCCTCACTATGATAGCCGATAGAATCGGTCTGAGCATAGGCAGCAGGAACGCAGCACATAGCCAACACTGCTAAATTAAGCTTCTTTTGCATGTATTTGATAATTAGATTTGTTGATTCATATAGAGAGAATGCAAAGTAAAGCATTAATTTTCAATAAAAAAAGTTTTTTCGAGTTTTATTCACATTAATATTATGTTTCAATGGCTAAGCACCGACAAATTGGTCGGTTTGAGGGACTATAATCCAAACCTACAACCCACCGGTTTGCATCACTCCATATATAGGATGTCACCTTTTTGAGAAGGCAATTTCAATAATTCTTTGTTACAAATTGGGATATTTCAGATTTAATGCCGATATTTGCAAAAAAATTAAACAAATTAAGTTTTCGCAAGCGAAAGTAGTTAAGAAGTTAAGGAGATATCACGCCCTACGGTCGCTAAGGAGTTCTTGCAAGCAAGCGGCAAAAGCCGAGCGAAGCCATTAGTTTTTTTGCTTGATTTATAGCATTAAAAGCATTTGGCTTAACTTCTTAACTCCTTTAAATACTGAATTCTCTGACCTTGCGAAAGTTCAGTTAAACAAATTACAACAAACAAGACAATGAAACAGAAACTCTTAATCCTTGCCCTTATGTTGCTTGCCATCGTGACAGGCACACAGGCACAGAAAAAGTTTAATCTCTACGCTGTAGGCTTCTACAACCAAGAAAACCTATTTGATACTTGCCACGATGAAGGCAAGCGCGACTACGACTTCCTTCCTGGCGGTTCGTACAAGTGGAATGGTTTGAAATACAGTCACAAGCTGCGCAATATGGCACAGGCACTTGCCGACCTTGGCACAGACAAGTTGCCTGGCATTGGATGTGCGGCTATTGGTCTTGCTGAGGTAGAAAACTCTAAGGTTCTTGACGACCTTACAGCACAACCAGCACTTAAGGCCCGCGGATACAAATATGTACATATCGAGGGTCCAGACCGCCGTGGTATCGACTGTGCCTTGCTGTACAATCCACGTTTCTTTACAGTACGTGATGTAAAGCTTGTGCCTTATGTGCCTGAGCAGAAGAAAGACTCTGGATTTGTAACACGTGGATTCCTAACCGTTAGCGGAACAATGGCGGGCGAACATGTAACTATCATTGTATGCCATTGGCCAAGCCGATTCTCTACATCACACTATCGTGAGGTGGCTGCACGTCAGGTGCGCGTGATAAAAGACTCGCTCATCGCTGCCGACAAAAACTGCAAGGTTATGGTTATGGGCGATATGAACGACGACCCAACCAACAAGTCGATGACCGAAGGCCTATCATGCAAGGCAAACATAAGCGAGGTGGGCAAGGACGACATGTACAATCCTTGGTACAACATTCTGGCAAAGGAAGGTCGCGGCACATTGTTCTACAATGGCTCATGGAATCTGTTCGACCAGATTGTTATGACACCTAACATGCTATGCCCAAAGGGCTCTAAGGATTATGCCACACTTAAGTTCTTCCAGAACCAGATACACATCCGCCCATACCTTTTGCAATCGGAAGGCAAATACAAGGGCGCACCTAAGCGTACAACAGCAGGCGGCGTTTGGCTTGATGGCTATTCAGACCACTTGCCTGTAGTGGTGTATCTTGTCAAGGAACAGAAATGATAGAACGCCATCCATTTGAACCTTTCTTGCCTGACGGTTGCCGATTGCTTATGCTTGGCAGTTTTCCACCAGGCGAGAAACGGTGGTCTATGAAGTTTTATTATCCCAACTTCACCAATGACATGTGGCGCATCTTCGGATTGTGCTTCTATAACGACAAGATGCACTTTGTAGACGTTGAGCACAAAACGTTTCGCCTTGACCTTATCATACCCTTTCTTCGTGAACACGGTATAGGAATGTATGATACAGCCACAGCTGTGATACGACTTAAGAACACGGCATCGGACAAGGACCTTGAAGTGGTGGAGCCTACCAATTTGAAAGCTATGGCAGACAGTCTGCCTTGCCTTACCGATATAGTAACTACCGGACAGAAAGCCACCGATGTGCTGTGCCAATGCTTCAACATTGGCATGCAACCAAAGGTTGGCGACAATGTAGAGTTCGACTATAAAGGACGACAATTGAGACTGTGGCGCATGCCAAGCAGCTCGCGCGCATATCCTATGAAGGTGGAGAAGAAGGCGGAGTTTTATGTCAAGGTACTTAAAGGCATAAGCGAGTAAAAAAACAATCAATATATATGACAAACGATAAAGTTACAATTATAGGTATTGCCGGAGGCACTGGCTCTGGCAAAACTACTGTAGTGAAGAAGATTGTGGAGGCATTGCCTCCGCATCATGTGGCTGTTGTACCACTCGACTCTTACTATAACGACACCACATCAATGACCGAAGAGGAAAGACACGCTATAAACTTCGACCATCCTGACGCTTTCGACTGGAAACTATTAACCAAGCAAATCAACGAGCTGCGGGAAGGCAGAGCCATAGAGCAGCCTACCTACTCGTACCTCAAATGCAACCGACTGCCGGAAACTATACATGTAGAACCGAAGCCGGTAATTATTGTTGAAGGCATCATGACTCTTATCAACAAGAAGCTGCGCGACATTATGGACATACGTATCTTTGTTGACTGCGACTCTGACGAACGTCTTATACGCAACATACAACGCGACACTGTGGAACGCGGACGTGATGTGCAGACTGTGTTAGACCGTTACCTCAAGGTGCTAAAACCTATGCACGAGCAATTCATTGAGCCAACAAAGCGATTTGCACACATTATTATACCAGAGGGAGGCGACAACGTCAAGGGCATCGATATGGTGTGCAAGTATATCGAAAGCATCGTAAAGTAACCCCCAAAAAAATTAACGACAATTACACGGAGACTATAATGGTTTGAGTACGTGTAATTGTCGTTATTCGTTTATTATTCCTTATTCTCAATAAACACTTGGTCGTCCATTTCGGCAAGCGATTTTTTCTTCTTATTCTCCTTTGCACCAGCCTTAAGCAGATTGCGTGCTGCGGTAATGATGCTTGCACCACTGTCGGCAGTAGTAATCTTAAGCTTTGACATCTTCTTTATAGTGTCGTTCATGCTCGATTCTACATCCATAAAGCGCACACCAAAGTCTTGCACACGATCGATAACAGTGTTGGCAGCATCCATCATAGCCTGCTGATTGCTAAGTTGGCGCACCTGAGTCCACATCATCTCCAATACACGAAGATTCATATACATAGTTTGCGGACCGAGAATCATAACACCCTCATCGTATGCCTCACGCCACAGCGTGCTGTCGTTTAGCAATGCAAGGTTGAGCGCACCCTCTATGGGCACGTACATAATGGCAAAGTTGAGTTTGTTGTATCCGCTTGGCAGATACTTGGTATACTCTTTCTTGGCAAGACGCTTAACCTGAGCACGCACGCTGGCTATATGCGACTTAAGATATTCGGTTTTCTCAGGAGTACCGTCTTCGGCATTCATATATCGTTCGTAGTCGGTAAGCGACATCTTTGAATCGACAACAACATGGCGGTTGTTTGGGAAATGAAGGATAAAGTCGGGAATCAATCCCTTGCCATCATCACCCTTTGCCAGCTTTCCTGCCTTGTCCTTAAGTGTCTCTTGCGTATCAAACTGTTCGCCCTCCTTTAGCTCAAGGTCTTCAAGCAGTTGCTTAAGCTTAAGCTCGCCAAAGTTGCCTTGTACCTTAACCTCGCCAGTAAGCGCACGTGTAAGGCGGTCGGCAGTCTCGCCCAAGGCAGCACTCTTCTGCATATTAATCTTTATAGTCTCGTCAAGACGAGTAAGAGCCTCATTCTGTTGTTCCTTCGACTTGTCGAAAGCCTCTTGCATATTCTTCAGGCTTTGCTGCAATGGGTCAATAATCTTAGACACCTGCTCACGGTTGCGCTCGCCCAATTCATCCTGACGACGCTTCAACACCTCTTCTGATGTAGTTTGCATCTGCTCACGAATGAGTTTAAGCTGATTGTCAACCTGCTCGCGGTTCATCTGCCTAAGAGCCTCTATCTGCTTGTCGGCAGCATCCTTAACCTGTGCTAGTTGCTTGTCGTGCGAAGCCTTAAGCTCGGCTATTTGGGTTTCTTGCGATGATTTAAGCTCGGCTATTTGGGTTTCTTGCGATGATTTAAGTTCGGCAATATGCTTTTCGTAAGAAGCCTTGTAATCAGCCAGTTGGGTGTCAAGCTGCTTAAGATTGTTTTCAGCTTGAGCCTTCTGCACATCTCTTTCAGAGGTAAGAGTTGTTATCTGCGCATTTTGACCGGAAATGATTTGCTCACGCTCCGCAAGCTTATTGTTAAGCTCATCCAGCTGCTTATGCAAATTGTCTATCAGCTCGGTTTTGTCCTGCTGATTACCCTTGCCCCTATTGCCAAGCACAAAGCCTACTACCGTCATTGCAACGGCTACTACTGCTATAATGATATATACCACCATATTATTATTGTATTATTTAGCCTACAAAATTCGTCAAAATACTTGATATATACAAGCTAATGTCAATAATTATGCGTACCTTTTTAGGATATAAATATCTCAACAACTGATATAGAATAATAGGCAAGAAAAAGAGAAATCTATTTCTTTATTCTTGCCTATTATTATTTATAACTGTTCTGACATTCATTGTTCTTGCTTCATACTTATTCTTATGTAAATATAACTTTAGTATAAGTTTTCAAAGTATAAAACAAAGAAAAGATGTTTAAGCCAACGACTTCAACACTTCTACGAGTCGTGCATTGTCAGCCTCGTCCCTTACAGCAATTCTTACGAGGTTTCTTCCGTCCATATACTTCTTTTTTCCACAGTTGCTTATGACAATGTCTTTTTCTATAAGCAGTTCGCAGAGTTCAGCCGATGTGTATTTGTTTGTCACCTCACACAGGAAATAATTGGCTTGTGAAGGTATCACTATCAAGAAATCGATTTGCTTTAAGTCCTCATAGAATTTCTCGCGCACTTCACAGAACTTGCGACAAGCCTTACGATAGTCGTTCTCATATTTGCCGTATATCTGCATATAGAACTCTCCAAAGGAATTGATATTCCATATGCTTACCTCCTTCTTTATCTTCTGTATCAATTCTGTATCCGACGATGCGAATACACCGAGTCGTAGACCTGGTACACCATACGATTTAGAAATCGACTTCATAACCATCAAATTCCTGTTGCTTGCCAAAATGTCGTTGTGTAGCAATGAGTTTTTCTCATATTCCTCGGTGAAGTCAACAAAACTCTCGTCAACAAGTAGTTTTATGTCTTTCTTATCACACCATGCAGCAAGGCGCAACACATCAGCCTTTGGCATGAAATGACCCGAAGGATTGTCTGGATTGACGAGCATCAACAGCGACAATTGCTTGTCGTTGTAATATTCCATCAAATCATCGGCAGTATATCCAAAGTTAGAGTCGGTAGGGATAAACTGCACAATCTGTTCTTGTTTCAGACGGTTTGGATACTCATCAAACGTAGGAAATATCACTCCTACACGTCCATTGGTATGTTCCTCCATAACCACCTTTATCAGTTCGGCGGCTCCATTGCCCACTACAACATAGTCTTGCTTTATTCCGAAATACTTGCCGGCAAGCAGCGAGTTCACACCCATGCCCGATGGATAGCTTTCGAGCAAAGTATCAAAGTTATTGCGTATCTCGTCGCGCATACGCTTGGTTGGGAAGAATGGGTTAACAAGATAGCAGAAGTCGAGCAACTTGGGGAATCTCCAGAATCCTCCATATCGCTTGTGATAGAGTTGGAATCTGTTTTTGTCCTCCGAGAAGAGTGTTGAGGCTATGTCGAGGTCCTGCACATCATCAATTTCATACCACTTTTCGTTGCCAATAGGCAATGCACGTAGTGTTGTGTTTTGCAGCAATGTCAGCACACTGAGCACCTGCTCATAATACTCGTTGTTGCCCATCACCTTGCAATAAGCCTCAAGGAAAGGAATGTATTGCTTGCTTGAGAACTCACGGCTGAACTTGTATATGTTCACCGTCTTATAGTAGTCGTCAGCCTCTTCATATCTGAATCCCGCCTTAGGTATGAATTGCAGAATGCGTCGGTTGTCGTCTATCCTCACCATAGTGCCATCCATCCACTGCTCATATTTAGCCACAAGTGCAAGGTCTTTGTCTGTATGGTTGAGCAATTTGTCTATTATGCCATCCTCTACTATCAAGTCCGACTCCATTAATATGGTGTCGTCTGCGCATAAATAGTCCTTGGCAAGTGCCAGCGAATATATGTTGTTGGTCTTGTCGTATATAGGATTGTTGACAAATTCAATGTTTATGTCTGGATAGTTGGCATGTATATAGTCGATAAGTTTTTGTCCTTCATAACCAACTACAATTACTATTCTATCGAGAGAATACTTCGAAAGTTGTCTCAAGTAGCGATCGATGAGTCGCACACCGTTCACTTCGAGCATGCATTTAGTGTTGTTTTTGGTCAGTTCGCCAAGTCGGCGCCCCATACCTGCTGCTAATATTATCGCTTGCATATATATAAGTTTGTTATTATAGGTTGCATTGTGTCATGCACAATTCTTCCTTTTATGTTTCTGCAAAAATACAAATTTGTTTTGTATTTTGCAATATTTTCATAAATTCTCGTTATATATATGAATACAAAGATGGAATATCAATGACAATATCACTCATAACAGCAACATATAATAGCGGCTCTACTATAGAGGACACTCTAAAGTCGGTGCTTGCACAGACATACAAAGACATTGACTATTGGATTATAGATGGTGGTTCAAAGGACAATACAATGGAAATTGTGCGTAGATACGAACCACAGTTTGGCGGCCGTCTGCATTGGATATCCGAAAAGGATCGTGGCATATACGATGCCATGAACAAAGGTATAAGCAATAGTACCGGTGATGTAGTAGGCATACTTAACAGCGACGACTATTTCACATCAGACAATGTTCTGGAGCGTGTGGCTACAGAAATGAAAGCACATACCTCGCTCGACGCTATCTATGGAGACATACACTTCATAAAAGATGGATTCCCCAATCGTGTAGTGCGTTATTATTCATCTAAGCCATTCCACCCTATGTGGCTTCGCTTTGGCTTTATGCCTGCACATCCGTCGTTCTATGCTCGTAGAGAGGTGTTTAACAAATACGGACTTTATTCGCTTGACTACAAGATTGCATCCGACTATGATATGATGGTGCGTCTGTTCCTTAAACATCATATTAAAGCTAAATATATACCACTCGACTTTGTGACAATGCGTACTGGTGGTGCAAGTACCAACAATGTGCGCAGTCGTATGGTACTTGTAAACGAGGATGTTAAAGCATGCCGAACATACGGTTTTTACACTAACCGTTTTTTGATTAGCTTGAAATACCTATATAAGATATTTGAGTGGAAACTTTGGTAAAATGAACAATATATTGACATTCCACTGGTCAAAACCGGCGGAATGTCAATCTTAGCATTTTCGACTTTAGCACCATCTTGCTACCGTCAAGACGTTCTTTAAGAAATCCTTCTGGAATGTTGTTTATACCATAATGACGTGTTTCGTCATTTGCCACTTCTACTGGCACATCACCACCCACTTCATCATTAGGATTATCCTCATGCCAGTGGTTCTCGTACACCTTATTTATATATAAGCTGTCTGATGTCTGCTCAAAGCGCAGATACAGATGATTGATTGAGTTATTACCCATGTCCTTTGCTTCTATCAATCGCAATTGCACTCCCCAAAATATCAGTTGATTTGAGCAGTCTACAGTCTTGCCATTTTCAAGCGAGTCTATTCGTTCCAAGTGCCAAAAGCCATCGAGCTCGCCATTGTCACTCGTTTCTATCTCGCACGATGCAAGCGACATCAGCAATGCAGCAACAACAGTTGTAACAAACAGCTTTGTTAGGCTGCTTTTATTATTTGTACGGTTGCTATTATAATTTGTAATCATAACTTCCTAATTCTTAATTCGTCACTCCTAATTCGTAACTCGTCACTCCTAATTCGTAACTCCTAAAACACTCCCGACTTGCTTATCGTGAGTTGCACACCCGCATTATGTCCTAACATTTGCTGTGAGCCAAAGTCCATGGCATAACCAAGTCTTGCTTTCCATCCGTGGTTGAAACGATAACCAGTCTCTACAAGAAAACTTATGTTATGGTGCTTGCGTGTAAAAGGAATGTCGTATGTTCCCCACCCTTCCTGATAAGTACCAAGCAAGCGGTAATCGAGTCGCTCGGTAGGTTGTCCACTTATACCAAGATGCAATGCCAAAAAGCGGTTGTCGCGTACATTGATAATGCCGTCGGTATTGTATATAGGCGAACGGAAGAGCGGATTGCCCATAACCTGTCCCCAATGCTGCCATCCTGGATATACACTATGATTGTAGTAGTCGTCCAATCCAGCCACATGGTCGCTTATGTTCTGCGTGCGGTCGTGGTTGTAAGGCCCACTTTGATATTTAGTATAGATATACTCTAAGACGATATTGCGAAGCCATGTTCCATACTTCATATGAAACTCGCCACCAAGCATCATATCACGCAAAGCATACTTAAAGTAGCGGTGCTTCTTCCATACGTTCCACTCCTCGCCCTCGCCGTAACCATTATAGTCGAGCAAGAACATCTGACTATGATCCTCAAAGAAGTGGTCGGCATATACAGAGAATCGCCACAGCTCATGATCGTAGTTTATACGCATGAGCCAACTGCCCAATACGTTGCCTTCCTTATTGCCATATACTCCATCGGACGCGTCTTGACCACCTGGCACAAATGCATTCCAAAAACTCTTAAGTCCACTATCTGTAGACACTTGCACCATACCATCCTTAGTAGGTAGATATGGCTTGCCACCAAACTGTGATGCCATTTCAAGTCCAAGTTCTACTGAGATTGGGAAGTTAGAATACTCGTTGCCTATCTTCAGATAGCCAGCCTTTGAATGATAGAGCAGATTGTCGGCATACTTCGATTGCTTGCCAGTAAACTCATGTTGCCATGAGTCGTCGGTCATCATGCCATAAGCAACATGTCCCTTAAGATGCAACCATCCTCCACCAATTGGCAGTTGCCAATATTGTGGCAATGCAAGTCGCACTTGAGGCACAGGACGGGCATTGATGCCAAGTGTTTGCGAACCAGAACTAAGTCTCTGGTTCTTTAGTTCCATAGGATACTCCTTAGCTCCAACCGTCAATACACCATGCAACCAACGAGCCTCAACATATGCCTGTTGAACTACGACATCAGAAGTATAGTTCATTGCTGCCGCCATGTCAAGACAATAGCCTATAGCCCAACGGCGCACCGAGTCGGCTTGCAGTGGACGTATTACGGCAGCACGCATATAACCATTGTTCTTTTCAAGCGAACTAAGTCCATATTTGTTAGCGTTAAGCCATAATGGGGTCTTGTTGTTTGACATTGACGCTTGCATCTCTACATTGTATTCCACATCTTTCTTGAGATTAAGCTTAGATTTTTCGCGTTCCGTTTCTTGCCACGCATATTGCGCATAGCTTTGAGATGTACCAAATGTAAGAGCAAGCAATAATATTATTGCTTTGTAGTATCGCATATTACAGTTTTTGTTCTTAAACAAATTATAAAATCAAGACATTTTTATTACTATAAACGCAAAGATACTTATTTTATTGAGAAAAATATAGAGGATATACAATATTTTCACATTTCGAAAGTTATTATAAAAAGAGTGTTAATAAAATATATACTATAAATATAAAGCTACTGAATTAGATGGATTGTTACTGGTTGTATGTCGTCCTTTCATTTATGTTAAGCTTGCTTAGCGGCTTCATAATCACCCCACATATCGTTGATTTCTGTCTTAAACGCAAACTATACGATTTGCCAAACGAGCGTAAGGTTCATAAAAATGCCATACCACGTCTTGGCGGTTTGGCTTTCTTGCCTTGCATGTTTATAGCCTTTCTTATGTCGTTGTATGTGTTTAAGTGCGTAACAGACGATTTACCCTTCAATATTGGCTTATGGACTGGAGCTTTCCTTGTAAGTCTATTTATTATATATACAGTAGGTGTGGTAGATGACATTATTGGACTTGGCGCCCCGATAAAGTTTGCCGCTCAGATAATAGCTGCTTCGTTACTGCCTATATGCAATCTCTACATCAACAATCTATATGGATTTATGGGCATACACGAAGTGCCTTTCTGGATAGGCGCCCCACTTACGGTGTTTATCATCGTGTTTATCGACAATGCCATAAACCTTATCGACGGCATCGACGGCCTGGCTGGCGGCTTATCGCTAATAGCACTTACAGGCTTCCTCGTTTGTTTCAGCAGAGAGCAAATATGGACATATTGCGTGCTGATAGCCGGATTGATGGGTGTACTCACAGCCTACCTATACTTTAATATATGGGGAAGTGCGGAGAAACGACGCAAGCTATTCATGGGCGATTGCGGCTCGTTAACGCTCGGATTCATCCTTGGATTTCTTATGGTAAAGTTCTCCATGAGTTCAGATTGGGTCAAACCATTCAGAAGCGACAGTATGCTACTTGCCTATACATTGCTTATTGTTCCGTGCTTTGATGTGGTTCGTGTTGTGCTGGTACGCTTGCGCATTCATCAACCATTGTTCCAAGCCGACAAACGTCATTTCCATCACAAGTTGCTTCGCATAGGTATGAGCCAGCACAGAGCACTTGTAGCAATCCTTATACTACAATTATTATATGTATTGTTGAACTCCATGCTGAACGGCGTAATTGGTATAACTTACATAGTAGGTATCGACATCGTCATATACATGACAGTCCATCTCATATTGGACTATAAACTAAAAAAGATAGAATCTATAGAATAAAATCCGCCATATTATTTTGTTATTTGCAACAAAATTATTACCTTTGCACCCGCAAATGCGCCTGTGGCGGAATTGGTAGACGCGCTAGACTTAGGATCTAGTGTCTTACGACGTGTAGGTTCGAGTCCTATCAGGCGCACCTGAGAAAATCCTAACTGCTTGATATTGAGCAGTTAGGATTTTTGCTTTTATGTTTTTGCCGAGTTTTTGCCGAGTTAATTTACTTGTATCTGTTATATTCTCGGCAAATTCATTTTTTATATTCAAAATCCTGCCTTTAAAATCTATGGCTGGATATATTAATATGATTTTATTGAATATACCCCTTATTTACGCATACAAAATACGTTATAGTTTGAAAAATTGAATTTAATTCACTATCTTTGCACTATAATTTTTGGGCAACATGGAAGATATAAATAGAATAAAACTTGTACTGGTAGAAAAGAAGCGTACAAATAAATGGCTTTCTGAACAAATGGGAGTAACCCCTTCTACGGTGTCAAAGTGGTGCACCAACTCATCACAGCCAGATTTAGGCAGCCTGCTAAAAATTGCAGACTTGCTTGAAGTGGATTTGAGAGAGTTAATAGTACGTGAATATAAATCTTATCTATTATCGCAAGAGAACAACAAATAAGTAATGTTAGTCAATGGTATCGAAATAGAAATTGAGCACAAACCCATCAAAAACTTACATTTGGCAGTTTATCCGCCAAATGGGAGGGTTCATGTATCTGCCCCTAACGAATATACTGATGAACAAATAAAGCTGTTCATCCTCAAAAAATGGGTATGGATAACCTTAAAACGAAAGGAAACGATGTCCTATACCATACAAGACGAAAGAGAATATATTTCAGGAGAAGCACATTTCTTCAAAGGTGAACTTTATCGACTGAAAGTTATTAGGGACAAAACTTGTACTCATCATGTAGAGATACGAGGGGACTACATTATTATATATGTGTCAGAACACACTTCCAAAGAAAATATAGCCAATGTTTTATGGACTTGGTACAAAGAACAATTAACACCAATAACAGAACGGCTTGTTGCAAAATGGGAGCAAATTCTTGGGGTGAAAGCAACAACTTGGACTATTCAACAAATGCAATCCAGTTGGGGCAAGTGTCACAAAGAAAGTGGCAAAATCATGTTCAACCTCCAGTTGGCAAAGAAACCATTAAACTGTATTGAATATGTGATAGCTCATGAACTCACTCACCTCATTGAGCAAAACCATACAGACAGGTTTCGACACATTCTCGGAACTTACCTTCCAGGATGGCAAAAAATAAAAGAACAATTAAACGAATTTCCTCTATAAGAGATATGGCAAACTATCAAGAACAAAAAGAACGAGAGTATCAAAATGCTCTCGTAAAGCGTTTCCAAGAAGAACTTGGATATACTTATCTTGGCAAATGGCAGTATGCTAAAGGTGCTAATGTAAACAATATGGGTGTAGCCAACTCACCGATATTGGATGACGAAGTACGCTCTTTTCTGAAAGAACAAGGTCGTACAGAAATGCAGATAGAGGACGTTTTGGTAAAATTGAAGGATAAGGCTCGCCTTGGTGATTCCAATATGAGTAGTCTCATACAGTGCAATACAGATTTGTACGATACACTGATAATGGGTATTAAGTCACAACCATCACCAGAGGAGAATCATGAAGATGTAATGTTTTTCGATTTCGACCATCCACAAAACAATCACTTTGCGATTGCAGAAGAGGTTAGTTATATAGACCCTCTCCTTGGAAAAAACAAGCGTCCCGACATTGTGGTTTATGTGAACGGAATAGCACTTGCAGTCATTGAACTGAAACGAAGTTTGGTCAACTACGAGGAAGGCATTAAACAACATCTTAGCAACGAACGTGATTTTATACCATCATTTTTTACCACAACACAGTTCACCATTGCCTCAAATGATGATGTGGAGTTTCGTTATGGAACAATAGGTACTCCTCTTCCCTTTTGGTGTAAATGGAAAAGAGATACAAATAAAGTTGGTGACACTATTACAGAGAAAGAAGCATACCGTCTGTTTTTCGACAAGGAGAACTTTATGTTCTTCTTTCATTATGGTGTACTGAATGATGGTGGCATTAAGAAGGTATTACGCCCTCATCAGATATATGCCATTAAAGCAGCTGCTAAAAGAATGCCTCAAAAAGAAAGTGGAGTCATTTGGCACTCGCAAGGCTCAGGAAAGAGTCTTACGATGGTAGCTTTGGCTTCCTATATCCAGAAGAACTTTTCCAATCCTCGTGTCGTTGTGATCACCGATCGAAAGGAACTTGACTTACAGCTTGCTGGCACTTTTGTAAAGGGAGGCAACAAACTTCATCATGCAGAATCGTGCAGCGACCTTCTTGATACATTAAACAAGGGAGACGAATGGCTAATCTGTTCGTTAATTCACAAGTTTGGCGCACACAATCATAATGATGAAGCTGAAAAGGATGAGTCTGGAACAAAAGTCAGCCTTGATGAGTATCTGAATGAACTGCAAACTATCATTGCAAAAAAATATGGTAATCATTTCAGTGTAAAAGGTGACAACATCTTCGTATTTGTTGATGAATGTCATCGAACCCAGAGCGGTCGCCTCCATGAAGCAATGCGTGCTATCATGGGAAAGGAAGTCATGCTTATAGGTTTTACCGGCACACCTTTACTGAAGAAAGACAAAGGAGACCCATACAATGCCATTAAGAGCATGTCAGAACGCACATTCGGACCATATATTCACAAATACCTTCACAAACAAGCAGTTGAGGACAAGGTTATCCTTGACCTACAATATGAATACCGTAATGTGGAACAGCAACTTACGAGCAAAGAGAAGGTTGACCAAAAGCTTGCTGCACTTACAGCAGGGCGTGAACTTACCCCAGAGCAAAAGCAAATGGTGGAAGAACGTTGGGCAACAATGGAGCGTATCTATTCCACCAAAGAACGCATAGAACGTATTGGTTACAGCATTCTCGATGACTTGAATTATGGTTTACTGAAACACGATTGGTGTAACGCCATGCTCATAGCAGGCTCAATTTTCCAGGCCTATCGTTATTATAAGTTTTTCTCAAGTAGCGATTTGAAAGGTAGATGTGCAGTTGTAACAAGTTACGACCCTACGGACCGTGATATAGCCAACAACTCTGCCGATAATAACAAGACTACAGAAGCAAAGTTCAAGTACGACTGGGCGAAGAAATCGTTTGAAGAAGCTGGAGTAAAGAATGCTGATGAGTATGAAAAATGGGCAAAAGAGCTTTTCGTGAAGCGTCCTGCCCAGATGAAACTTTTAATAGTAGTCAACAAGTTGCTTACAGGCTTTGATGCCCCTTGCGCCACTATTCTCTATATAGATAATGAAATAAAAGACCATACGCTGTTCCAAGCAGTGTGTCGTGTCAACCGACTTGGCGAGGACATCAAAGATGACAATGGCGACATTATAGTCAAGACTCACAAAGAATTTGGACGCATTGTTGATTTCAAGAATCTTTTCAACAGCATAGAAAATGTTGTCACCAAGTTCAATGATGGTTCAGGTTTTGAAGGACTCGATGATGTGGACATAGATGGATTTCTGGATAGTGCAGTGAATAAATGCAAGGAAAAACTTCTTGCTGCCACAGAAGCATACGAGGGATTAAAAACTATTTGGGAGAGTAAAAGTTTGAACGATTTGGAGGTTTTGTCTGAATATTATATCAAGGAATATGATGGCGAAGAACCTGCGCAAGCTCGCCGTAACATCATGTATAGTATTACAGGAAATATGGTCACTGCATATAACAACATGTCGGACTATTTCTCAAAAACAGATTTCACGGCAGAACAAATAAACCATTTCGCCTCACTTTCACGAGAAGCGGGAACGGTTCAGCGAAAAGTCAAGCAAAAATCAGGTGATGACTTTGACCCAAAGACGCTTGACCCCGATATGCGTCAACTTCTTGACCAACACATTAGGGCGGAGGATGCAGAAACATTCATTCCATCATCGGCAGATTTCTCATTTCTTGACCTCATAAATGACTCTACAGACACCGAAGAAGCAACCGAAAAAGCCATCCTCGAAGCAGGAGGTAATGCCAATGGAGCAGCAGAGGCTATCGAAGGTAAGGCTCGCCGAGTAAACACAGACTGGAACAGCGGTGATGCGGAGGAATATAAACTTTTCAGTGACAAATTGCAGGCACTCCTTGAAGAACTAAAGGCTCGCAATGCCACGGCAAAAGAAAAGATTGAAGCTTTGATAGAACATATTAAGGCTATCAAACATGGCAATGACGCACCATCCGACTTGGCAAACAAGCGTAGCAAAGCTCTATGGAACAATCGTGCCACATGGCATGCTCCAGAAGACAAGGATGAGACTATCCGCATCATCAAGACAATAGATGAATTCATATACAAGAATGCTGGGCGTAATTGGCAAGACCCTGACAGCAACGCAAGTTGGGACTTGCGTGATGACTTACAGGCTTTGTTCCCTGCAATGACCGAGCAAGACATTTATGAAATTTACCGCCTTGCTTCACAGAACTCATAATTAATATACAAATAATATGGCTATAAAAAAATCACAATTATACAGTGCACTTTGGGAGTCATGCAATGCTTTGCGTGGCTCTATGGATGCCAGTCAATATAAAGACTACGTTCTCATCGTTCTCTTCATCAAATATCTATCAGACAAAGCTGGACAACCTGGCTTCCGTCTGAAAGTTCCAGAAGGGTGCTATTTCAAAGATTTTGTAGCTCTCAAACAAAACGCCCAAATTGGAGAGCTTATCAACCAAAAGCTGGAGGCTATCAAGGAAATGAACGCTCGGCAGATAGGCGACCTTGCCCTTCCAAACTTCAACGACCCAGACAAGTTGGGCAGCGGCAAGACTATGGTTGATACCCTATCTCGATTGATTGCTGTTTTTGAAAACGACGCACTTGATTTCTCACGTAACCGTGCAGCTGACGATGATTTGTTGGGCGATGCTTACGAGTACTTAATGAAGAACTTTGCTGCTGAAAGTGGTAAGAGTAAAGGACAGTTCTATACTCCTGCCGAGGTGAGTCGTGTCATGGCGAAGGTGCTACGAATCAACGAACTTGACCGTGCCGAGCAAACCATTTACGACCCTACATGCGGTTCTGGCTCTCTCTTGCTTCGTGCTTTGGCAGAAGCAAGCAACCCTCGTGTGTCTATCTGTGGACAGGAAAAGGATAGTAGCACGGCTGCATTGGCAAAACTCAATATGCTTCTCCATGGAGTCAGCAATGCAGAGATAAAGGTGGGAGATACTTTGGGCAATCCTCAGTTCACTCAATATGGTATGTTGAGCACCTTTGATGTTTGTGTGGCAAACCCTCCTTTTTCACAGAAGAACTGGCTTGCCTCAGACATGCTTCCCGACCAATATAATCGTTGGACAGCCAACCTGTTACCACCAGCAAAATGTGGAGACTATGCTTTTTTACTGCACCTCATCAGTTCCATGAAAGCTGATGTTGGACGTGGCGCTTGCATCTTGCCTCATGGTGTACTATTTCGTGGAAATGCCGAATATGATATCCGTAAGGATATAATCGAAAAACATTACATCAAGGGTATAATCGGTTTACCTCCAAATATTTTCTTTGGTACAGGTATTCCTGCTTCCATCATCATCATAGACAAGAAAAACAAGGATAGCCGTAAGGGCATCTTTGTCATTGATGCCAAAGACGGCTTTACGAAAGATGGTGCGAAGAACCGCCTTCGTGAACAGGACATCAAACACATCGTAGATGCTTGGGATGCTCAGCAAACCATACCACATTATTGCCGATTGGTAGAATGGAGTGAGATCGAGAAGAATGACTACAATTTGAATATTTCTCGTTACATCCAACCTATAGACACTGAGATTCAGCACGACATAGAAGCTCATCTGCATGGTGGGCTTCCAGCTACCGATGTTGAAAACATGGAAATCTTTTGGAAGGCTTGCCCAACTTTGAAGGATAAACTTTTCTGTGATGCCAACAATGGATACTATTCCTTAAAGCCTAAAAAAGAAGAAGTTAACGATGTCATAGACAACGATTCATCCTATAAAGCACAAGGAGAAGCTTTTGCCAAAGTATTAAATGGATGGAAAGAAGATGTCGAACCAAAGATGATGGCTATCAATCAAGGTGTCCATCCAAAAGAATTGATTGCCGACTGGTCTGAAAGTCTATTAGCGAAAACTATGGAGCATAGTGGACTCGTAGATGCTTATGATACCTATGATGTCCTGCTAAACTACTGGGCAGATACCATGCAAGATGACTGTTATATGATTTCCAACGACGGGTGGACTTATCCAGAAGTGAAAGCCATCAAGGTAAAGGAAGTCAAGGAAAAGAAGAACAAGAAGGATGATGGCAGCGATACTGAAAGCAATAAGTCTAAGACAAAAGAGATACCTTGCATGTATGATGAGATAGTATGCGACCTTCTTCCTGTAAATATTATACTCGATGAATATTTTTCAGACGAGAAACATCATATTGATATCCTAAAAGCAAAACAAGAAGAAACAGAGTCTTTGATACAAGAATTGACAGAGGAGCATGAGGACGATTTCAATGGCTATGACAAAGTTAATGAACTAAGAGCAGCATACAAATCTGCAACTTGCAAGAAACCGATAAAAGGGGAAAAAGAAATTTTGTTAGCTTTGGCAGAAATGCCAAACAACAACAAAAATGCAAAACTTGCAAGAAACTCCTTTATTGCAGAGCATCAAGACGTTTTTGCTGGATGGGAAAAATTCAACAAAGCGGATATCAATAGAAGAATTGGTGAAATTGAAAATTATCGTCCTCTTCTTTCTGACACACTTGTTGTGTTTAAGGAGTATCTTGACAAAAATGACGAATTGACTTCTCTGAAAGCTCAAACCAAGGAACTGACGACAACACTGACGAATAAGGTGGTAGAGAAATACGCCTCTCTCACTGAGGATGAAATTAGAACACTTGTTGTTGAACGCAAGTGGCTCGCCACGGTCATTGGCGGTTGCATGGCATTGATGCAGTCAGTCACTCATCGCATTGGTACAGAAGTTGCTTCACTTGTGGAACGGTACGAAAACACCCTACCTGAGTTGACAAAAGAGGTGAGTGAATATGAGAGTGAGGTAAACGGCTACCTTGCCGAAATGGGTTTTACGCTTTAACGAAGAAACAACATGCTTAGTGAAAGTCAAAATATAGAATACAAAGAATCTTGGCGAGATGAATATCTGAAATGGATATGCGGTTTCGCCAACGCACAGGGCGGTCGCATTTTTATCGGAGTGAATGATGAGAAGCAAGTGATAGGTCTGCCCGATGCCAAGAAACAGATGGAAGACATTCCTAACAAGATTGTCAACTACCTTGGCATCGTGGAAGATGTAAACCTACTTACAGAAGGAGAAAAAGAATACATAGAGATTGTGGTAACGCCAAGCAGTATGCCTGTGGCTTACCGTGGTGTTTACCACTATCGTAGTGGTTCTACCAAGCAAGAACTAAAAGGACTGGCATTGCAGAACTTTATCTTGAAAAAGATGGGGTGGTCATGGGATGATATGCCAGTCGCTGGAGCCACGCTAAACGACATTGATCATCAGGCTATTGACTACTTCTTGCGCAAAGGCATTGAAGTGGGACGTATTTCGGGTGATGCCTATACTTCATCTACTGAAGCTGTACTGAAAAGTCTGAACTTGATAACAGAGGAAGGACAGCTCAAGCAAGCTGCCCTATTGCTCTTTGGCAAGAATCCCAAGAGATTCTTTGTGTCTTGCGATTTCCGTATCGGTCGTTTCCGTAATGACGAGAGCGACTTGATCACACAGGACGTTGTAGAAGGAAATATCCTGCAAATGGTAAACCGCATCATTGAATTGCTGCGTTCCAAGTACCTTTTGTCCCCCATTCACTACGAAGGGATAACACGTATAGAGCAATTGGAAATACCCGAGGATGTGTTGCGTGAGGCTATTTGCAACGCCATTGTTCATCGTGACTATATGGGGGTACATACACAAATGAAAGTGTACGATGACTGTATTATGCTTTGGAACGATGGCAAACTGCCCGAAGGCATCGATCAAGAGAAATTGTTCGCGGAACATGCTTCACAACCTCGCAACCGCAACATAGCCAATGTCTTCTACAAGGCTGGCTTTATCGAGACATGGGGGCGTGGCATCAACAAGATACGTCAAGGCTTGAAAAATATGGGACTTCCTGAGCCTAAAATTGAGAATCATGTCAGCGGAACGCTGATTACCATTTATCGTAATGTCGGTGTAAATGGCACTAATAACACTAATAATGTCGGAAACATGTCGGAAACAAATGTCGGAAACATGTCGGAAACGAACCTTACTGAACGTCAACGATTTATCTTGTCTTCTATCAAGAAAAATCCGTTAATCACAGGAAAAGAAATGTCGGAAACTTTATCGGTGACACAGCGTACAGTAGAACGCGATTTGGCGGCAATGCAGAAAGCTGGCATCATTCGGCATGAAGGCAAGGTTAATGCAGGTGTGTGGGTGGTGCTTGAAAATACCCAAAATAAAGATTGAGAGGTATGAAAGAAACGAAATTCAAAAATACGGAGATAGGAGAGATTCCTAAGGATTGGGAGGTTATACCTATCGGAAAGGTGTGTAATGTAAGACGAGGAGTACGTGTAACGAAAGAGCAATTAACAGACGAAGGAAGGTATCCTGTCTATCAAAACACCAATTACCCTATGGGCTATTTTGATAACTACAATGTGGATGCCAACACCCCGTTTGTCATTGTGGGTGGTTCCGCTGGACAAATAGGTTTAAGTAAGGAAAGATTTTGGGCTGCTGATGATTGCGCCTATTTCGAGAAAAGCAATACACTTGATAAGGTTTTCTTATACTACGAGTTGACACATCGGCAATTTGAAATCAAGAAGTTTGTAAGAACCGCAAGTGTGCCAAGACTTGATAGAAAAGTTGTAGAAAGTTTTGTTTTGCCATTACCTTCTCTTCACGAGCAACATCGCATAGCCTCTGCCCTTACAAGTATTGACAATTTGATTTCTTCTCTTGATAAACTAATTGAGAAAAAGAAGAACATCAAGCAAGGTGCAATGCAGCAACTTCTTACTGGGAAGACTCGCCTCAAAGGGTTTAGTGAGCCGTGGGTAAAAAGAAAGTTGGGAGAAAACGCTACCATTCAACGTGGAGGTTCGCCAAGACCTATAGAAGCATATCTTACAACAAGTCGGAATGGTATTAATTGGATTAAAATCGGCGATGTTCGCCCAAATGACAAGTTTATAAGACATACAGCAGAGAAAATAATCCCAGAGGGTGTATCTCACTCACGACAAGTATACAAGGGAGATTTCATTCTGTCAAACTCCATGAGTTTTGGCAGACCATATATTCTCGACATTGATGGGTGCATACATGATGGATGGCTGGTCATAAAAGATTATCCCAACACTTATGACATGGACTTTCTCTATTACATTTTAAGTTCTAATGCTATATTTGAACAATATATAGCTATGGCAGCTGGAAGTAGTGTAAAGAACTTGAATAAAGAGAAAGTAGCAAATGTTGTGCTTTTTGCCCCACAATCTTTGGCTGAACAACGTGCCATTGCTACCATCCTCAACAAGATGGATAACGAAATCACCGCTCTCGAAACAAAGAAAGCTAAATACGAGGCAATAAAGCAAGGCATGATGCAACAGTTACTTACTGGTAAGATACGCTTAATCTCATAAAAGTAGGATATATGGCATTAGATAAGACTATCATAACCAAGAGGCTCACTTACATAAAGTATCTCTATCAACAAGGGGTTGAGCAATCAAAGTTGCCAGAAGTCATTGCAGGCTTTGCTCTTATGCAGTTCCATGACTGTATAGAAATGTTTCTTCTTCTGGTTGCTGAAAATTTAGGCAAGAAAGACTATACCAAGTGGTCTTTTATGCAATATTGGACAGAGATTGAGTCTTTGACTATGCGTGATGCAATGAACACCATGAAGCAAAGAAGGGTCAGCTTGAAGCATCAGGGTTCGTTTCCTTCGCATGACGATGTGGTGGAATGCCGTATCAACGTAGGAACATTCTTGCAAGAGAATGTCAAGATCCAATTTGGCATAGATTTCGACACCATCTCATTAGTTGACTTGGTTTCATATGAATCAGTAAGAAGCCCTCTGTCTACTGCTGTTACAAATATGAATAATGGCAAACTGTATGATTCAATGGTACAAACACGCATAGCTTTTGACAATTTGTTGGAGGATTATGAAGGAACTAAAGTGCATTGGTATCACAGCATTTTGGAAATCGGCAAAAAACAAGGTAACAAATACAAAGACTTTGTTAAGAATGCCTCTTTGAAAAATGCCAATAACAACATGGTGTGGTTCAAGGAAATTTCCGAAACGACAAATGAATTGAGGGATGTGGCAAAAATCACAGCATTGGGCATTGATTTCAAAAAGTATGCCCTATTCAAAGCCGTTACTCCTCATATCATCAGATTCATAGGGGAAGATGATATAGAAAGTGAAGAGTCTCTATCCGAAAGAGTAAATATTTCAGAAGACTTGTGTAATATTTGTATAAACTTTGTTATAGAAAGTGCCGTAAAGTTACAAGAAACAGATTATGACTTGTCGGAATATTTAAAAGGTGAAATGTAATAATTATATTCAGAATGGCAGAAAGAAGACACAAACAGGAGACGCAAAAGGCTCCCAAAACATACAACATCAAGATGCCAGTATATACGACATCTATGATGGAACAAGAAGAAGGCTTGTTTGGTAGGGTAACCTACCAAGATATGATTTCTCTACTGAAGGAAAGATTGAAATCTTTCTCTTCTCCAATTTCAACGGATAATCGAAACAAGACAAAGAAGATGGTCATCAATAAAATTACACCGATAGACGTTGTTATTGGGGATGTTCCGTCCTTACTTTTACAGATAAATGCCTTCAATACAAATCTGTATGATGGATATTTTGAAGCTTCTGAAAAAATTGCCTTTTCCAAAGACAACAAAATCGGAAGTGATTCCAACTTTGTGCTGTTCTATCCTCGCATAATTGGACTGCAAGAAGGACATTATACCTGCTACTTCTTGATGTTGGCATATGAAGACCCAACTAAGGATGCAGGAGAAGTAAGTCGCCTTGCAAAGATTGTAGCAAACAAGATTCTGAATGTTCCTGTACAAAACATCAAATTGGAAATGATCCTTAAAGAGCTCAAATCCATTGGGGATATTCCAGAATTAAGCATCAGATACTTTAGTCTCACAGAGGCAGAGAATAACATTGATGTCAAATATGCCAGCTATCTTGATAGTACAAAACTTAAGAAAGAAGAATTCCGTAATTTCAAGAACATGCCATTCGAAACTATGAAACAGTTGATAACGGATACTTCTGAGGATGGCAACTATCAGAAAAAAGAGACATTAATACATCACGGAAAACGTGAGTACAAAATTGCCAAGCAGTTAATATCCGAAGCTGGTGAAGAACTGAAAGAGACAGCAGAGAAAATCTTCAATGCCCAATCAGCCATCACTCAGCAAGAACTCGAAGAGAAAGTGCATAACATCGATTTCATGAAAGAGAAAATGGAAGCAATAATTTCAAACTACATAAGTGGATATGAGTAATATGGAAACGAACGAATTCTATTCAACGCTGCTCAATGATGCCTGGACTGTATATATGACATTTTGTGGAATCTTAATTTCAATAATCACACTGCTTTATTCTGTGATTTTAGGAAAACGTTCCGAACTTGAAGTTTATGCAGAACAGGCAAAATTGGGACATTCAGATCCACTAATGAGAAGACGGCACCAAATTACGGTAAAAGTAATCAAAAAAATGGTGTCTATAAACAAATGGGTATTTGCCATCTTATGTGTATCTCTGTTTAACTGTACATTAAGTTGGCTCTCTTTTCGATTCTTGCCACAAGAATACCAACGTAGTGCATTGTATTTAGTTGGAACTTTGTCTATATTTGTCTTGACTATAACTATATGTCAAGTTCGTAAACTTTATATACAATACAAGCAAGATACAATGATTTAAGAAACTTCAAAGGATATAAACCATTAGCATATGAATAGACTTGTTATCATAGGAAATGGATTTGACATGGCACATGGTCTTAAAACCAGTTATATGGATTTCATCAACTGGTATTGGGACCAGCGTGTCAATTCTCTTTTAACCAACCATACAGACACGTCAGAAGATTGTCTTTGCAGTTTAGTTATAAAGAACAAGGAAGAACTTAGCAGTTGGCATCTCTTTTCATTTCAAAACTCATTTTTCTTTAAGGACATATACCATAAAGAAAGATACTCTGGATTTGAAATTATCCAAGAGATACAGAAACATCCAGAAGTGTTTTCTATTAAGTACTGCCCATTATTTGAAAATATTCTGCGATCAATAGAAACCAAGGGATGGGTAGATATTGAGAATGACTATTATCAGCTTCTTAAAGACTGCGCAACTAATGTAGACAGTAATGAGACTGTCTCTGAATTGAACATGCAATTGGCATTTCTTCAGACAAAACTTGTAGGATATCTACAAACCATAGAAACAGATGTATTCAGAAACGACCTCCAAGGTGCAATTAAAGACAGGCTGAATCCTGATGATTTCTCTACAGAAGGTAAGAGCAAGGCCTTAGACAATATAGGGATTAACATTGCAGACCTTGCGACTATTAGGCGTAATCCCAGGAAGTTTAACAAACTCTTTCCCGAACGCACAATGCTATTGAGTTTCAACTATACAGCCACTGCCGAGAAGTACAAAGAGGATAACACAATCTACAATTATATTCATGGTAGATTGGATCACCCCGAAAATATCATCTTTGGCTATGGTGATGAACTGGATAAAGGTTATCAAGAGATTCTGGACAAGAATGATAATGAGTTGCTCAGAAATGTAAAATCGGTGAAATATTTGGAGACAAGGCATTATCACGACTTGTTAGAGTTTCTTATTTCCGCGCCATTTCAAGTCTTGATAATGGGACATTCTTGTGGCAATTCTGACAGGACATTACTCAACACAATCTTTGAACATGAAAATTGTATTTCAATCAAGCCATACTATCATAAATGTCAAGATGGAACAGACAATTATCTTGAACTGGTCCAAAACATATCTCGAAACTTTACTAACATGAAGCTGTTCAGAGATAGGGTCGTAAATAAGGAACAATGTCAAACTATGTAGCAAGAGAGAAAAATATAATAAATTAAGGATATGGGTATAAACAAAGAATACACAATAAAACTACGTTGTGCTACATGTGGTTGTGAAGACCACTTTGAGTATAATAACGATAAATCATACGTGAAATGCACTTTCTGTAATAGAGAGTACATAGGTGGCATTGAAGAATTAAAAGAGCTTAATCGCGATGCCTTTGATGATACAAAAAAGGAAATTCAAAATGATGTAACTAAACATCTCCAAGATGTATTAAGAAAAGGGTTCAAAGGGAATAAATTTATAAAGTTCAAATAAAATGGAATGTCTTTTGTCTTTTATCAAAGAATGGGGCGCCCTACTTCTGTCTTCGTTAGGAATTAGTGGAGGATTTTGTGCTTACTTGCGACATGATAGAAAAATAAAAGAACAAGAACTAAGACTAAATGAGTTGCAAATTAAGCAGTTCGAGAAAGAAGAGGCTAAGGAGAAAATGGCCGAAATGAAAGCCAATATTATCCACTATCATGGGGGAACCGCAAGAATTAGATTTGTCAATGCAGGAAAGAATGATGCTAAACACGTAAGAATCGATATCCTTTCATCCGAAGAAGAAATGTCTGGCATCTACCTTCATGGCTCTTTTGGGCCTTATGATGTCATCAATCCTCAATCATATAGAGAGGAAATAATGTCTCTTTGTGAAGGTCACAATGACACTATTCGCCTGAAAATAACATGGAATGATGAGTATCAAAATAATAGATCTGTTTCACTGACAGTTCCATTTTAGGATATACGTAATTCACTTTCCATGTTTTAATATAGCCAAGCAGATAAGTGTGAAATAACAAAATTTCTCACACTTATCTGTCATTATGGTTGTTTCATACTATCTGCCACGTCGCAGCCGATACTTCGCAGGTCGCATCATTGCAGCCGATACTGCAATGCACCTTCGCCACCAATGCTCATCATCCTCATCTTTGTCCCTACCCCAACCAGAGCCAGGTGAACCGCCACCGCCACATGATTCTGCATAGGTTGTAGCTTCACGGATATAGCCAAGCGAAAGAAGCATGGCGCAGTTGATGATTTGGTTGCAGTTTCGAGTCAAGTCTGTATAGCCTGACTCGTTTACGATTTCCTGCTGACGGTCGGTGAACGTAAAGGTAAGAGGCTCTAAGGAAGAAACAAGCATACTGTTGAAAGTGGCAAGCATATTTCTTTGAAGTTGAATTGACTGTAGGTCCCGGTCTTCACCAAGGACTCCTTGCATTCTGCTGTGCTCGTATTTCATTTCTGCAAGCCTCTGTTTGGCTTCTGTAATCGTAGCGTTGGCATCGTCAAGCATCTTCTGTCGAAGAGCAAGTTTCTCGTCTATACCATCCAACTCCTTGCGTAGTTTGGACATTTGTATTGCCAAGTCTGCATTATCAACACCGTCTTGCCCGAACTGTCGGGCTATGAGGTCTATCTGCTCTTGCACCTCCTCTTTACGAGTATGTAAGTTTGCAATCATAGTTGAGATGCCTTTCAGTTTTATCTCGGCACGATGTATCTGCTTCAGCAAATCTTCTTTGGTTGTTTGCAAACGTGTAACCTCAGAAATTAAGTCATACCTGTATTCTGAAATAGAGCGATGTCGGGCTTTTGTGGTGGCAATGTCATTGCCACGCTCCAATCCCCACTTTTGACTGACCTCATTTTCCAGATCATCATGGAGCTTGCGGAAGATGGCAGCCATTTGATATTTGTCTTTTCCAAACACTGCACGCCACGATATTCTGCCACGCTCATTGTCCATTGGGATAACAGAACAATGAATATGTGGATTTGTCTCATCAAGGTGGACGTAGAAGCCTACTATGTTGTCTTCGCCAAAACGCTTCGCCACAAAATCATAAACATCCTTTGCCCAATCCTCTATATCCTTTGTCCTGCAAAGATGAGAATTGTCCGCTCCTTTTTCAAGACTTACGTTCTGACTGCCGAAAGCCAAATTGAGCATTCGTTCACGGCTGCCACCAAAGACAAACTGGGCGAGAGTGTTTTGCCTACGTCTGACATTCGGACGGTCGTTCGGGTCTTTGATGCCTCTTGATGCAAGACTCTCAGCCATCTTCTGTGCTATTGATTTTGATGTGTCGATAGGCTGTATAATACCACCTTTCGCCACTTCAAAATTAAGATGCTTTCTTGTAGGGTCATAATTTGAGAGACTGTCGGAAGCCTTCACACTCCACACTTTGTCATTCCAGTTACGCTGTTGCTCGTTGCTTTCTGCTTGTGTGATGCCACTGCTATTGGCGTGTATATCCATCACTTGTTTTCTTTCTGCCATATCTATTTTCAATTAAATTCTAACCGAGCTTGCTCCCCGAAGGAACCTCTATGAGGGGTTAGCCTAAAGCGTAAACGAAAGTTAACGCATATTAGGCTATGCGATTTATAAATCGTTTGTCTGCTAAGTGTTCTTTCTACAGCAAGAGCAAGCTCTTTTCTTTATTCTTTTGTTGTTATGCCATATTGTTTGCACATCCAAAAGAACGTGCCGATATTAACCTGTTGATAGTTCCTCCGAAGGAGGTCGGTAAACATCTTGTCCGCCTTAGCAGCATTGTACTTTGCGTTTTGCCGGCTGCAAATATGGAATAGCGATCTTCCACTCTCGCCAAGGGTTGCCAAGGCACACCCTACCTTCAACCAATCATCATAAGAGGCTGTAATATCTATGCCGCATTGTTGTATTTTTCGACAGCAAACAGCCACCTCTGCAAATGTGTTCTCACCTTCATATATAAAGCAAATCGGCAAGGATTTATGTTTGGGTTTTTCCACATAAACTCCTTCATACAATGTGGCGTTTTCATTTATGATAGGATGCTCGTCATACGACAAACAACGCAATCGTGTGATGTCGCTGCATGCCGAATCTATCATTATCCCCATCTTTCGGAAATCAATCTGGAGTTGGCGGAATTGCTGCAAATGCTTTTCGGGATAGCGTAATGGGATGACCAAGAACAATCCTTTGCCACTTACACTTAATGCACAATATGCTATTTGTGGAAGTACCGACAAGTCTTGTTTCAATGTTTCCCAATCCAAAATATCGGGATTGTCCTTAGCGTCAATATCCACACATATTAGTCCTGAATGTTGGAAAAGATTGTTCTTTGCTCTTGTTGGAGAGAATACACCACTTATAGTAGCCTGTGGCAGACCTCGTTTTAAGGCATTACGCTTCTCCTTGTCAAAGACAGCTCTCAACCTTAGTATATCATCCTTATATTCCTTACAGAAAAGGAATGTCCCTAAAGGCATTATTGTCCCTGTATTGTCAGTCACTCCGTTATAAACGGATACATGAGTTTGAAAAATGTCCATAGTCTTTCTTTGGTTTACAGGTTGCGGTTGCGTTATGAGTTTACATTCTCATTATCAGTTAGTTGAGACGTATCGCAAGTGCAACCCCGCAACTCGGAGGTTTGATTTACGATTTTACTTACATATTGCCGTGACACACCTATCGCATCAGCCAATTTCTGGATGTTGAGTTTATGTCGCTCTGTGCGTTTTACAAGTTCAGCAATCAATTGTGCCTTTGTAATCTCATTTGAGGCTTTTCTTTTCATTTGCGCCAACATCCTATAAGCACAGTCTTCAAAGTAGTACATACACTCTATGCTATACTGCATTTCTTCCGCCGAAATTATCGTTGATGTCGGCAAGGCAAAGTATTGTCCTGTACCAGCACTTTCTCCACAAGAAAGAATGTGAGTGATGGCACACCATTTCTCTACTTGAATTCTGATTTTGGAAAGAACCGCTGACACCCAAGGGTCTACGTCTTTTTCTTTTCTTGTCGTCTCCTTGTTAAACGCATCGAGGAGGGCTTTGGCTTCCACGCTCAACACCAACTTCATGTCGCCGATTGCATTTAGTTTGTTTATAATCTCACACCATGCAGTTTTGTACATTTCATCGAGTACATTGTCCTTGTATTCTTTTTCAGGAAGTACCTGTGGGTAAACATACAGCCACCGCTGCACAAAGCCCTCATCAGCCCATGATGGTTTAAAGGCATTGGCAATGGCACGAGGTTGTATTCCACCCAAGATACATAGGTAAGGATTGGAAATCCATTGAGGCTCCAACGTTTTTCGGTCTACTGGGAATGGTGTTCCATCATAGATAGACAGATAGTTACTAATTTCACCACTTGAATTATAGCGGTTCATGTCATCAAGAAAGCCTTTAATCTCGTCACGATACAGTAACAATCCTGACTTGGCGTAGCTTTTGTCGGCAAGAACTTGATACAGTCCTTCTGGAGTAACATCCGAGACAATCAGTCGGTCTCTTACAGGTTCTTCACCGCCATTTTTCTTGTATTCACGATAAACTTCCTTAAACTTCTTGATGCGCAACTCCTCTTCTTTAAAGATAGGCTTCAGCATTTCTTTTATTGGAGAACTTTTGTTCGAACCGCTTGGAGCGACCACACAGAGCCAATGATTGGGATTGTTGTTATATTTTCCATCGAAAATCTCTATATGTTTTCCACATACTGTGCTGACGATGGCATACACGGCTGCTGTGATGAAATCACGGGAGCACTCAAAGACCTCAGAATAGTGATTGATGATGCGCTGCACCTCCAAGCGCAATCCCCAAATGGGTATCTCGTGTGGTGGTGCTTCAAGGGAATGTGAGGTTATGTTTATCATAACGGCAGCTGCTTTGAAGGATTAAACACTGCATCTATGTCCGATTTACGGTAAAGGGCTTTTCTTCCTACCTTTATAGGAGCAGGCCATACACCGTTCTTCACGTTACGCCAAAGTGTAGTCTTTGAGACATGATACTTGATGGCGACCTCATCAGCTGTCATATACTCATCAGCTATGTTGGCATTTCTGTTATTGTCATCCTTCCATTCAAGGAAAAGTTCCTTCAGGTCGGCAATGTTCAAAACAACCTGTATTTGTGCGTTGTTTGAAAGTTCTTTAATATCCATTGTATTCTGAATTTTTAATGTTATACATCTTGTAAATTTCACTTGTGTTCTCGAGAATTCACAAGCAAAATTATTACGCACAATAGCGAAAGGAAGAAAAAACGTATGAATAACAACTGATTTAATGGGCAAATAGTAGATTTGGTTCTAACGAGAAGGCAATATAGAACCAAAGAATAAGGGCATACCTTTGGTCAATGTGACCCTTGGTATGCCCTTGGCTTATGTCGAATTTTATGTCCTACGAGATTAAATCTCGCTTATCGTTTGCTTCAATATGTCATCATCTATCTGGCGATAGCGGTTAAATGCTCGGCTGCCTTCAACGTGACCGCTCATCTTGCCAACAATATTTGGATCGCGCACGGCTTTATAGGCAGCACCTACGAAAGTTCTGCGAGCCATGTGCGAACTGGCAACATCACAGATACGTCTCATTTCTGTTTCGCCTGTAGTTGAATTGCGCACCGGAACTATTCTTGTTATGCCACATATCATGAGTATAGCCTTTATCGCATCGTTGTATTTCTGTGGACTGATAAAAGGAAACAATCTTCCGTCTTTATCCACTCCATTATATTTAGCCACCAACTTCAGCGCACATGGGTTTAGTGGTATACGTGGCTTTACTGGTGCATCTTCATCAGACGTCTTGCTTGGCACATACTCCAATATACCATCTGTGATATTCTTTGAAGTCAGTGTGCATAAATCTCCCACACGGCAACCAACCAGACATTGAAACACAAAAATGTCTCGCTGCACCTCCAATGTCTTCAATGGCATTTTTGAGCAGAGTTTCTTGTCCTCATCCTCCAGTCCCTTCCATAACGCAGGAATGTCTGCTTCAGCCAAAAGATTGCGCTCCTCTTTTGTCAGATAAAAAGGAACGCCATACTTCTCCGTACCAATCTTTATGCCATCGAAAGGTCGGTTGGAGGTTCTCTCGGTTTCGTAGAGCCACTGCATGAAAGCCTTGAATTTCTTTTTTAGCTTTACTATGGTATTCTCTCCACGGTTCTGTAATTTGGTGAAAGTATGCACTACATTGATTTCAACTGGGTATTGCTCCAATATTGATTCAAACTGTTTTGGGTATTTCTCGGACAATGTTTTCTCGTTACGCAAATAATTCTCAAAGTCCTCTATGTCCTTTCGGGTTATCTTGTCGATGTTCCATGCAAACTTTTCTCTGAGAACCTTATTCTTGAAAGCTTCATAGCGGGCCAAGTCACGCACAAGAACCCTAAAGGCTTTTGTATGGTCATAGGAGAAACGCTTTTTGTCCAAGTATTCTTCCGCCAAATCATATATGGAAATTTTCTTGACTCCACGCTTTTTTTTCGGATTAACGACATTACCATGTTGATGAAATTTGCGCACGATTTTATCAAGCCAATCATCTGGAATATTTTCTTTATCTACCTTGACAAAGGCATCCATTATAATTGTCTGTAAATCCACCAACAATCGGGCTTGTTCTTTGTCATATAGTACATCTGGAGTAATAAGCCTATCGGTAATAACAACCTCACCTCTTGTTGTAACGACATATCCTTTTGCCTTTGCTTCGTCTTTGCAGACAGAAGTAATCTTGTCTGGAATATCTACTCCCTGCTTCTTGGTTGCAGCCCTATTTACAAAATATCTGAAATGACGAGGTTGTATGAATAATCCAGTCTTGACTCTAAAGTCAATCTTCTGACCTTGATAAAACCTTATCAGTATTTCACTGCGATGAGTTATTTTGTCCTCTTTTGAGGATAATTTCAAATCAATATTCGCCATAATACCTCTATTTTTATTTGTTTGCAAAGGTAATGGTAATATTTTCTACTTGCAATATTTTTGCCGAGTTTTTGCCGAGTTTTCTGTAATTTAATGATATTACTCGCTATTGAGTGAAATAACACCATTGCGTATTTATTTGATAATCAGTTATTTTAGAATTTCAGAAAATTTCAATAGATATTACTAAAATGTGCCTATCAGGCGCACCATATAGAATCCTAACTGCTTAGAAATGAGCAGTTAGGATTTTTTGTTTTTACAAGTCAGTTATTACATGTTAAAGATTTGCACCAAGCGTATGTTTTTATCTGGCAAATCACTATCTTTGCGTTAACAACACCATATTAAGCAACAAATTCCTTGATATTAGGCAAATAAGTTATGAGCAAGTTCAATGAAGCAACAAGGGTTCAAATGCCAGCCATGGTACATTTGACGCGATTAGGATATTCCTACTTCGGAAAAATAAATGAAGAAATGGCGGGTATCGCTTACGATCCAGACACGAACATACTTACAGATGTTTTCAAACAGCAGTTTGAGCACTTAAACCCATCTGCAAAGGGTGAGTTTGAGCAGACCTTGCGTGCCATAAGGCAAGAATTGGCTAATGACGTCAGCTACAATGATATCAAGGAGAAGGGGTACAGCCTCTCTGCTGGTCAATACTTCGACATCAAGATTGACTATGTTGATATTACGGAAGAGGAGTTCAACAGGCGGATGAGTGAATATGAAGCCACACTGACACAACAATTTGAAGAGAGTCACCGTTTGGAGAAGGAGATACTTGCCCAATTGCGTAGTATATCGTTTAATAATATCGATAAGGAATAGCACTATGAACGAAATAATCAAGGGAAGCAACTCGTTATTGCCAAATGGTTATGCCCAATGGCGTAAAGATATTGAACACCTAATTGATACAGCCAAACTTCATACGGCTCTTAATGTGAATGTGGGGACTTTGACCCTATATTGGAACATAGGTAAAAGTATATTACATAAACAGGAGCAGGAAGGTTGGGGCAAACAGGTTATAGAGCAGCTGTCGAAGGATTTAATCTCTCGTTATCCAGATGACCGAGGCTATTCCAAACGCAACCTTGGCTATATGAAGAGTTTTGCCATGCAATATCCAGATTTTCCATTTTTGCAAGTGCCACTTGCAAAATTAAGAGAACTGCCAATTTTGCAAGCGACACTTGCAAAATTAGAGAGTGAAGGTAAGGATTTTGTGCAAGTACCGCTTGCACAAATATCTTGGTATCATCATATTTCATTGCTGCCCAAGGTGAAAGACGAAGCAGAACGTGCCTACTATATAACAGAAACAGCACAGAATGGGTGGAGTCGTGATGTGATGCTCCTTCAGATTGACAATGGATATATCCATGCAAAAGGACATGCAATCAACAACTTTGAACAGACCTTGCCGCCTCTTCAGTCCGACTTGGCTCGCTACATATTCAAAGACCCTTACAATTTCTCGTTCATCGGAACGATTGCATTGCAAAACGAATTGGATATAGAAAAGTCATTGACAAGCAAGATTACTGATTTTCTGCTTGAAATGGGGCGTGGCTTTGCATACATAGGCAGACAATACCACATATCGGTTGATGGTGATGACTACTATATAGACTTGCTAATGTACCATCTAAAATTACATTGTTATGTTGTAGTGGAACTAAAAGCCGTAGAGTTCAAGCCTGAGTTCGTTAGCAAACTGAATTTCTATATTTCTGCTGTTGACGACTTGGTAAAATCCACAGAAGACAAGCCTACCATTGGTTTGCTCCTTTGTCGGACTAAGAGCAACAAGAAAGCCGAGTTTTCGCTTCGTGGCATTACACAACCAATGGGTATAGCGCAATACGAAACGGAAAAGCTCTTCGCTGATGTTGCATCGGCTTTGCCGCAGATTGAGGAAATAGAAAATAAACTTGATGACTTGGATTTAGATAATGAGTAACGAAATACAGTTTCTTCTTTACAATATGCCGGATGCCGACGGCAAGGTGCAAGTAGTCATACGGGGTGAAACACTTTGGTGTACACAAAAGGCTATGGCGCAACTCTTTGGAGTTGGTGTTCCTGCTATTAGTAAGCATCTAAAGAACATCTTTGAAGAGGATGAACTTGTAGCGGATTCAGTTATTTCCAAAATGGAAACAACTGCCACTGACGGCAAGAACTACAAAACGACATATTATTCTCTTGATGCGATCATTGCCGTAGGCTATCGTGTGTCTTCATTGAAAGCCACTCGTTTCCGCCAATGGGCAACAAAGATTCTCAATGAGTATATCAAGAAAGGCTTTGCCATGGACGATGAGCGTTTGAAACAAGGAACGGCAGTATTCGGCAAGGATTACTTCCGTGAATTGCTTGAACGTGTGCGTTCTATCCGTACGAGTGAGCGTCGCATTTGGCAACAGATTACGGACATATATGCAGAGTGTAGCACCGACTATGACCGTAACTCTCCGACCACACACGATTTCTACGCAATGATACAAAACCGCTTCCACTATGCCATTACAGGACAGACTGCTGCTGAGATTATCTTTTCTAAGGCAGACCACACAAAAGAAAACATGGGACTGACTACATGGAAGTATGCACCAGATGGTCGTGTCTTAAAATCGGACGTATCTATTGCTAAGAACTACCTGCAAGAAAAGGAAATCCGACAATTGGAGCGTGCTGTTACTGGTTTCTTTGATTATATAGAAGACCTCATTGAGCGTGAAAACACGTTCAACATGGCACAGTTCTCTACAAGTGTCAATGAATTCTTAACATTCCGCAAATACCAGATATTGCCCGACAAAGGCAAAATTTCGGCAGCGCAAGCCAAGAAGAAAGCGGAAGAAGAATATGACATTTTCAATAAGACACAACGTATTGACTCTGACTTCGATAAGGAAGTGAGGGGATTACTGAATAATGAGTAAGTCGGCAAATCACGATCTTTGCATTTTATGCACACATATTTATACAAATATAAACTACTAAACAAAAAGAAACAATGGATTACCAACCTTTATTAGAGAAAATTAGACGCGAGATAGAGATATACGCCAAGGATGGAAAGCAGGCCGACTACATTCCTGCATTGGCTAATGTCAACCCCGACCAGTTTGGAATATGTCTCAGTATGCTTGACGGCAGAACCTATCAACTTGGCGATTCTAACGTTAAGTTCTCCATACAGAGCATTGCCAAGGTGTTCTCACTTGCTATAGCCTTGAGTTTGCTTGGCAAAGACTTGTGGACTCGTATAGGCAAGGAACCTTCGGGGTCGGCTTTCAACTCTCTTGTACAGTTGGAGTACGAGCATGGCAAACCTCGCAATCCGTTTATCAATGCAGGCGCATTGGTAACAGCCGACGTGCTGCTGTCGCATCTTGAAAATCCAAAGGAGTTCTTTCTCGAATTTGTACGCACCATAGCAGGCAATCAAGACATAAACTACTCAGAAGAGGTTATGCAGTCGGAGTTGGACAGTTGCTATCTCAATGCTTCTATTGCATATCTACTGAAGCATCATGGCAACTTGCACAATGATGTTAATGACGTATTGCAGTTCTACTGCACAATATGCTCTTTGGAGATGAGTTGCGAGGATTTGTCGCACGCATTTATGGCTTTTGCCAAGAGCAATGAGCCTTTCTCGCATGCTGGTGTCAACCTTACCATATCGAGAGTAAAACGTATTAATGCCATAATGCAAACTTGTGGCTTCTACGACGAAGCTGGCGACTTTGCTTTCCTTGTTGGTCTGCCTGGCAAAAGCGGTGTAGGCGGTGGCATCGTTGCCCTTTATCCTTCGCGCTACTCTATAGCAGTATGGAGCCCACGACTCAACAAAAAGGGCAACTCTATTATGGGTATGAAAGCCTTGGAACTATTCACATCCGAAACAGAGGAGTCTATTTTCTAAAATTCAAAAACCAAATTTATGAAACATAGATTCTGGCTTCAGCATGCCTATGCGGTACTATCCCTACCTATTGCCATAAGCACGAGGAAAAGTAAAAAAACTTGCTTGCAGTGTCTCACTGCTATTAACAATCAGCATTAAAGAATGATACAAAACTGAAGTTTATTTAATAAAAATATTTCATCTTTCCCCCATCGTATTGATTTATTTCATATATTTGCAAAATCGTTTCATCACAACGACCTATCGAATCTATTACAAACCTAATTAATACATAATTATGAACAACATCCCATTAGTATTTTGGCTAATCCCCATTGCCAGCGTTGTAGCCTTGGCAATGGCATGGTTCTTCTTCCGCTCGATGATGAAAGAGGAGGAAGGCACCGACAGAATGAAGGAAATTGCGGCACACGTACGCAAGGGTGCCATGGCTTACCTCAAGCAGCAGTACAAGGTTGTAGCCATTGTCTTCATTGTGCTCGCTATCATCTTTGCGTTCATGGCTTATGTGCTACAGGTGCAAAACCCATGGGTACCATTCGCATTCCTTACTGGTGGTTTATTCTCAGGATTGGCTGGATTCTTCGGTATGAAGACTGCCACTTATGCTTCAGCTCGTACAGCCAACGGAGCACGCTCAAGTCTTGACAAGGGATTGAAGATTGCTTTCCGCAGCGGTGCCGTTATGGGCTTGGTTGTGGTAGGTCTTGGATTGCTTGATATTGCCATTTGGTTTGTTGTTCTTAATGCTGTTTATGATGGCGAGGCAACAGCCTTAGTCACTATAACCACCACTATGCTTACGTTTGGCATGGGTGCCTCTACTCAGGCTCTCTTTGCTCGTGTAGGTGGTGGTATATACACCAAGGCTGCCGATGTGGGAGCCGACCTTGTAGGCAAGGTAGAGGCTAACATTCCAGAGGACGACCCACGCAATCCTGCTACTATTGCCGATAATGTGGGCGACAATGTGGGCGACGTTGCCGGTATGGGTGCCGACCTATACGAGAGCTATTGCGGTTCGATATTGTCGACAGCAGCCTTAGGAGCTACAGCCTTTGCTATGAATGGCGACATGCAGCTACGTGCTGTCATTGCACCAATGATTATCGCAGCCATAGGCATCTTCCTTTCGTTAATAGGTATCTTCTTGGTTCGCACCAAGGAGGGCGCAACGATGAAGGAGCTATTAAAATCTCTCGGTCTTGGCACCAATGTAAGTGCCGGACTCATTGCCGTTGCCACATTTATTATATTATATCTGTTGGGCATCGAGAATTGGCTTGGATTATCGTTCTCTGTAATCAGCGGTTTGGTAGCAGGAGTGGTGATTGGTCAGGCTACAGAATATTATACCTCGCATAGCTATAAGCCAACACAGAAGATAGCAGAGGCTTCGCAAACAGGTCCTGCTACCGTTATTATAAAAGGTATAGGCACGGGAATGATTTCTACAATGATTCCTGTTGTCACCATTTCGGTAGCCATCATGTTGAGCTATCTCTGCGCTAATGGTTTCGACATGTCGCTTTCGGCAAAGTCGATAAGCACCGGTCTTTATGGTATCGGTATTGCAGCCGTAGGTATGCTGTCAACCTTAGGCATCACCCTTGCTACAGATGCTTACGGTCCTATTGCCGACAACGCAGGAGGAAATGCAGAGATGAGCGGACTGGGTGAAGAAGTGCGTGAGCGCACAGACGCTCTGGATGCTCTTGGCAATACTACAGCTGCCACAGGCAAAGGCTTTGCCATTGGCTCTGCAGCCTTGACGGCTCTGGCACTTTTGGCTTCGTATATAGAGGAAATAAAGATTGCGATGATTCGTGCGGTAGAGAATGGCAAGCAGTATGTGGATGCTGCAGGCAACATCTTCGACCCAACGAATGCAACAACAATAGATTTCATCAACTTCTTCCAGGTAAACCTCATCAATCCTAAGGTTTTGGTGGGAGCATTCCTCGGAGCAATGGCAGCATTTCTATTCTGTGGCTTGACCATGGGAGCAGTAGGTCGTGCTGCAGAATCAATGGTTCAAGAGGTACGCCGACAGTTCCGCGAGATAAAGGGAATACTTGAAGGCAAGGCTACACCTAACTATGGTCGCTGTGTAGAGATAAGCACCCGTAGCGCACAACGCGAAATGATAATTCCTTCGCTTCTTGCCATCGTCATCCCTATCGTTGTAGGCTTGGTGCTTGGCGTAGCAGGTGTGCTCGGTCTGCTTACTGGCGGCCTTGCAGCAGGTTTCACTCTCGCGGTATTCATGTCAAACTCTGGTGGTGCATGGGATAATGCCAAGAAGATGATTGAAGAGGGTCATTTCGAGGGCAAGGGCAGCGAAAACCACAAGGCTACTATCGTTGGCGACACCGTTGGCGACCCATTCAAGGACACCTCTGGTCCTTCGCTCAATATCCTCATCAAGCTTATGTCGATGGTTAGCATTGTTATGGCTGGACTGACAATAGCATTTCTCTAAGACTTTGACTACACAGCGTTGACAATACCTATGTACAAAACATATTTACTACTAACAAAATACCTTACACTATGGCAAAAATGAAGCAGATTGTAGAGTGTGTGCCTAACTTCAGCGAAGGCCGTGACTTGAACATTATCCGTCAGATAACGGATGAAGTGGAGAGCGTTAAGGGTGTAAAACTGCTTGACGTAGACCCTGGAGAAGCCACCAACCGAACCGTAGTTACCTTTGTAGGCGAACCCGACAACGTTGTCGAGGCTGCCTTTAAGGCTGTAGCCAAAGCCGCACAACTAATAGATATGCGCCAGCATCACGGTGCCCACCCACGTATAGGCGCTACAGATGTGCTGCCTATTGTACCAGTAAGTGGAATTACACTTGAAGAGTGTGCTGAGATTTCGCGCAACCTTGCCAAGCGTATTGCCAACGAGCTTAACATACCTTGCTATTGCTACGAGGCTGCCGCCTTTACCCCAGAACGCCAAAACCTTGCTATTTGTCGAAAAGGAGAATACGAGGGTATAGCCGAGCGTATTGACAATGATGCCGAAGCTCCCGACTTTGGACGACGTCCTTACGACGAGCAAGTGGCTCGCACTGGTTGTACTGTTGTAGGAGCAAGAGACTTCCTTATTGCAGTCAACTTCAACCTTAACACTACCTCCACCCGTCGAGCCAACGCCATTGCATTTGACGTGAGAGAAAAAGGCAGACCTATGCGAGAGGGTAATCCTATTACAGGCAAAAAACTTCTCTATGCCGACGGTACTCCTATCATGAAGCCTGGCACCTTGAAGTGTACCAAGGCCATTGGCTGGTACATCGACGAGTATGGCATTGCGCAAGTGTCGATGAATATAACCAACATCAATGTCACTCCGCTGCACAAGGCTTTCGACGAAGTTTGTCGCTGTGCACAAAACAGAGGTTTAAGGGTTACAGGAACCGAGATTGTAGGTCTTGTTCCCGAACGCACGCTCATCGAAGCTGGACGTTACTTCCTTGCCAAGCAGCAGCGTTCTGCCGGCATACCCAAAAAGGACGTTCTCGACATTGCTATCAAGTCGTTAGGACTATCTGACCTTAAGGAGTTTAAGCCTGAAGAGAAGATTATAGAATATGTAATGGCAGCCGATGACGAAAAGCATAATCTATTGGTTGACCTTACTGTCAAGGGATTTGCCGAGGAGACTTCACGCGAGAGTCCGGCTCCTGGCGGTGGTTCTGTATCGGCATATATGGGCGCATTAGGTGCATCGTTGGCCACAATGGTTGCCAATCTGTCAAGTCATAAACCTGGTTGGGACGAGCAATGGCAACAGTTTGCCAATGTAGCCGAAGAGGGTATGGCTCTGCAAGAGCGTTTGCTGCATCTTGTAGACGAGGACACCGAAGCTTTCAACCGTATTATGGCTGCATTCGGCATGCCTAAGAACACTCCTGAAGAGAAGGCGGCCCGATCGGAAGCTATACAAACGGCTACATTGTTTGCTGCAGAGGTGCCGCTTGATACTATGAAGACCTCGTTCGAGGTGTTTGATGTTTGCCGTAAGATGGTAGAGACAGGCAATCCTAACAGCGTATCGGATGCGGGTGTAGGTGCATTGGCTGCACGTGCCGCTGTACTTGGAGCTGGCATGAACGTAAAGATTAATGCAGGATCGCTGAAAGACCGCGCTAAGGCTGAGGCTCTTATTGGCGAGGCTAACGAACTTATAGCTAAGGCTAATAAGGTGGAGGCGGAGATTACGGCATTAGTGGAGAGTAAGTTATAAGTATTGGACTTCCATAAAATTTTAATCTATGACCTTTTCAGAAGAAATTAAGCTTGGCATACCCGACTTTCTACCCGAGCCAATGCCATACGACAACACCATAAACCATGCGCCTAAACGCAAGGAAATACTAACACACGAGGAGCGACAGCTTGCTCTGCGCAATGCACTACGCTACTTTCCCAAGCATCTACATGCCGATTTGGCCCCCGAGTTTATCGACGAACTCAACAAGTATGGCCGTATATACATGTACCGCTATCGTCCTCGTTACGAGATGTATGCCCGTTCGATAGACGAGTATCCACATCGTTCCGAGCAGGCAGCTGCAATAATGCTGATGATTCAGAACAATCTCAACCCTGAGGTAGCACAGCATCCGCACGAACTCATTGTGTATGGAGGCAACGGAGCTATTTTTCAAAACTGGGCTCAATATCGCCTGGTGATGAAATATCTTAGCGAGATGACCGACGAACAAACCTTAGTTATGTACTCAGGACATCCGCTTGGCCTGTTCCCATCACATCAAAATGCACCGAGAGTGGTAGTAACCAACGGCATGGTTATACCCAATTACTCGAAGCCAGACGATTGGGAGCGCATGAACGCTCTTGGTGTAAGCCAGTACGGACAAATGACTGCTGGATCGTATATGTATATAGGTCCGCAGGGCATTGTACACGGCACCACCATAACCGTACTAAATGCTTGCCGCAAGCAGATAAAAGCCAAAGGCGCGGCGCATGACATACACGGAATGCTGTTTGTATCGTCTGGCCTTGGAGGTATGTCGGGTGCACAGCCTAAAGCAGGCAATATAGCCGGCGTGGTAAGCGTAGTGGCAGAGATAAACCCACTTGCAGCAAAGAAGCGCTACGACCAAGGTTGGGTGGACGAGCTTCACGACAATCTTGACGAATTGATACCGGCTATACGCAAGAGTGTAGCCGACAGACGTACGGTGTCTATGGCATACGTGGGTAATGTGGTTGACCTTTGGGAGCGTCTTGCCGATGAGGGCATACACGTGGATATAGGCAGCGACCAAACTTCTCTGCACAATCCATGGGCAGGAGGATACTATCCTGCCGACCTTACATTAGAAGAATCGAAGAAAATGATGGCTGATAACCCCGACGAGTTCCGCGAACACGTACAAGCTTCATTGCGTAGACAAGTGGCTGCAATTAACCGTCTGTCGGCAAACGGCATGTATTTCTTCGACTATGGCAACGCCTTCCTTTTGCAGTCGAAACGAGCTGGAGCCGACATATGTAATGAGGATGGCAAGTTCAGATATCCGTCGTACGTGCAAGATATAATGGGTCCGATGTTCTTCGATTATGGATTCGGTCCATTCAGATGGGTATGCACATCGGGCAACCCAGCCGACCTTGCCAAGACCGATGAGATAGCTGCACGTGTTATGCAAGAGATTATGCAGAGCGCGCCAGACGAGATAAAGGAACAGATGGCTGATAATATACACTGGATATGTGAGGCAAGCCGCAACCATCTTGTTGTAGGTTCGCAGGCGCGTATCCTTTATGCCGATGCCGAAGGACGTTCTAAGATAGCCCTGGCATTCAACGAGGCAATACGCAAGGGCGAAATCTCACGTCCCGTAGTACTTGGGCGCGATCATCATGATGTATCAGGTACCGACTCGCCTTTCCGCGAAACAAGCAACATTTACGATGGCTCACAATTCTGTGCCGATATGGCTGTACAGAACGTTATAGGCGACTCCTTCCGCGGTGCCACATGGGTATCGTTGCATAATGGCGGAGGTGTAGGCTGGGGCGAGGTTGTCAATGGTGGCTTCGGTATGGTGATAGACGGAAGCAAAGACAGCGATCGCCACATCAAAGAGATGCTTTTCTGGGATGTAAACAATGGTATTGCCCGCCGTGCATGGGCACGCAACGAAGGCTCTATACACAGTATTGAGCGCGAGATGATGCGTTCGCATGGCTTGCAGGTAACAATGCCTAACATTGTGGACGACGACATCATCAACAAATACGCCAACTAAAAAATCCTATTACAACCAACAATCCTAAAGCCTAAGTTTATGAAGATTCACAAGATTTCAGCCGAACACCTCTCTATCGAGCGTATTGGCGAGATAGTATATGGTGGATACAAAATAGAATTAAGCGATGATGCACACAAGCGTATCGTTGACTGCCGCGAGTATCTTGACCGCAAGATAGCCGAATCTACCACACCTATATATGGTGTCACTACCGGATTTGGCTCGCTTTGCAACGTTAGTATCGGCTCCGACTATTTGGCTCAACTACAAATCAACCTTATGATGTCGCATGCCTGTGGTACTGGCGACCGTGTGCCTAACGATATTGTAAAGATTATGCTATTGCTCAAGATACAGTCGTTGAGCTATGGTTTCTCGGGATGTCAGCTTGTTACTGTCAACCGCCTTATCGACTTCTTCAACAATGAGATATATCCTGTAGTCTATATGCAAGGGTCACTTGGCGCTTCTGGCGATTTAGTTCCACTTGCCCATCTCAGCCTACCTTTGGTAGGATTGGGTGAGGTAGAGCACAAAGGCATGGTTATGTCGGGAGCTGAAGTTCTACAGAAGTTCGACTGGCAACCTATAAAACTTGCCTCAAAAGAAGGTCTTGCCTTGCTCAATGGTACGCAGAATATGGGAGCCTTTGCTGTATGGGCATTGTTGCAGTCTATACGCCTTAGCGATTGGGCCGACAAGATTGCCGCAATGTCGTTGGATGCCTACTACGGACTTACAGCTCCCTTTACAGATGCAGTACACCAAGTGCGTCCACACAAGGGACAGATTGTTACGGCAGCTCGTATGAGAGAACTTCTTGAGGGCAGTCAGATTATTGAGAAACCCAAGACATACGTGCAAGACCCCTATTCGTTCAGATGTATTCCGCAAGTACACGGCACGGTGAAGGACACTATAGAATATGTAAGGTCGGTGGTTGACGTGGAGGTAAACTCGGCTACCGACAATCCTACTGTTTGTCCAGACGAAGATATTATAATATCAGCAGGCAACTTCCACGGCGAACCAATAGCCATGCCTATGGACTTTCTTGCTATTGCCATGTGCGAGCTTGCCAATATATCCGAACGTCGTATATACAAGTTGGTTAGTGGCACACGTGGCTTGCCCAGTTTCCTTGTAGCCAATCCAGGTGTTAACAGTGGCTTTATGATACCTCAGTATACAGCTGCTTCTATAGTAAGCCTCAACAAATCGTTGGCTACACCATCGTCTGTAGATAGCATTCCGTCAAGCCAAGGTCAGGAAGACCATGTAAGTATGGGTGCCAACGCTGCCATAAAACTGTACAAGGTTGTGCTAAATACAGAGCGTGTGCTTGCCATTGAGTTGTTTAACGCGGCACAGGCACTCGACTTCCGTCGCCCGTTAAGGTCGTCTGAAATAATAGAGACTATACACAACAACTACCGCAAGGTTGTGCCATTCATAGTTGACGACGAGGTAATGTATCCACATATTGCACACTCTATTGATTTCTTGAGGAAGTAATACTATGAAACAACTTGTAAAGAACATAAGTTGCCTTACCGGTATTGAATACAAACCCAAACCACGTCTGCAAGGCAAGGAGATGGCTACATTCAACACCATTGACAATGCCTGGCTACTTATAGAAGACGGACGCATTGCCCAGTTTGGCAGTATGGCAGACGGCATGCCACATATATCGGATATAGACAACACCATAGACGCAGAAGGCGGAATGGTGTTGCCATCATGGTGCGACTCGCACACGCATATCGTTTATGCAGGAAGTAGGGAGAGAGAGTTTGTTGACAAAATCAACGGACTTAGCTATGAAGAGATAGCTAAACGTGGTGGTGGTATACTCAATTCGGCTGATCTCTTGCACAACACTTCGGAGGACGATTTGTATCGTCAGGCAATGACACGTCTGGACGAGGTAATAAGGAAGGGCACCGGATGTATAGAGATAAAGAGCGGTTACGGCCTTAACCTTGAAGACGAGCTTAAGATGCTACGCGTTATACAACGTATGAAGGAGAGTTCGCCAGCTAAGATTGTGTCTACATTCCTTGGAGCGCACGCCGTAGCTCGAGGCATGTCGCAAGACGAGTATGTGGAGCTTATCATCAACGAGATGATACCTGAGGTGGGACGTCAACGCCTTGCCGATTTTGTGGACGTGTTTTGCGACCGCGGATTCTTTACAACCAAGGATACTGCCCGTATTCTTGAAGCTGCTGCCACGTGGGGAATGCGGCCAAAAATTCATGCAGACGAACTTGCATCGTCGGGTGGTGTAGAGATTGGGGTTAAACATAATGCTTTGTCGGTAGACCATCTCGAAAGTATGACGGTGGAGGAAATTGACATTCTGCGCGACAGCAATACTATGCCTACCCTATTGCCAGGTACTTCATTCTTCCTTAACATGCCTTATGGCAAGGGTCGCAAGATGATAGACGCTGGATTGGGAGTAGCAATTGCCAGCGACTATAACCCTGGCTCTACACCTTCGGGAGATATGAAGTTTGTGGTTTCATTGGCTTGTATAAAGATGAGATTGCTGCCCAACGAGGCTCTTAATGCCGCAACAATCAACGGCGCATTCGCTATGGGCGAAAGCAAGAATTATGGTAGCATAGCCAAAGGTAAAGTGGCAAACTTCTTTATTACTACCCCACTACCGTCGGTCTACTACATTCCTTACGCCTACACCACACCTATAGTCAATAAGGTGGTATTGGGCGGAAAGGTGTTATAATTAAAAGGAGGGGGCCAAAACTTCCTTTAACTTCCATTTTGACTCCCTCTCTTTTATTATCCTCTCTTAAGGTCGTGGTCGGTCATTGCCGCAACACACGAGTCGGACCATACATTTTCGGCTGTTTCTATCATGTCAAGCACAGAGAAAACGGGTAGGATGATTCCTAATATTGCTATCGGGGCACCAATACCCGACATCAGAGATAGTGTAAGGAAATAGCAGCCCATTGGCACACCGGCATTGCCTATAGCAGCAATTACGGATATAAAGAGCCATACTATCATTGTGGAAAGCGATAAATCCACTCCCCCATTCTGCATAACAAACAATGAGGTTACGAAGATGAAGGCTGCACAGCCATTCATATTTATGGTAGTACAGATAGGAAGCACAAATCGCGCCACCTTTGAATCTACGCCCAGTCGTTCCTCAGCACTTTGTATTGTTACCGGCAATGTAGCTGCCGAGCTCTTGGTAAACAAAGCCATAAGCACAGCTGGCGTCATTGCGCGCATAACCTTTATTGGATTTAATCCACGAGCCACCAAGAACAATGGCAGCACAACAAAGAACTGCAACACATTGCCACCCAATATCACGGCTACATACTTGCCTATAGACGACACCACTACTCCTGTTGAAACCTCAGCCGACAATTGTGCTGCAAAGGCAAGAATGCCTAATGGCAAGGCGTGGATAAGCCAATGGATGAGCTTTGACACAAGGTCCTGCAGACCAGATAGTCCGCTCATCAGCGTGCGTTTGTTGTCGGTATCGGGCATCTTGGCAAGCGCTATGCCCACGGCAACGGCAATAAGAAGCACGGAGAGAACGTTGCCCTCGAAGAAGGGTCGCATAATGTTGTCGGGCACAATGCCCAACACATATTCGTAATAAGACGCGGCACCCTGTACCTCATGCGGTATAGCGTCGGCAGCCTTGCTGCTATGCACAAGTTCGGTAGGCAAGTTGCCAGGACTGATAATACGATAGAGCAACATGCCCACAGCCGAAGCAGCTATCGTTGTAAGCAGAGTATAGGTAATGGTACGGCGGAATATTCGGCCCGTGTCCTTACGTGTTCCGAATGTTGCAAGCGTAATAGTTACGGCCAAAGCAATAGTAGGCACGGCTATGAACTGGAACAAGCGTGTAAAGACTGTGGCTATAAAGTTGGCAGCCGTATTTATCCATTCGATGCCGAGCATACCAAGCACGCCACCAATGACAAGCGCTCCGAGCCACAGCCAAAAGTTCTGCGAGTCGGCACATGAGTGGGGTTTTACCTCCAGGTTGTCAACATTGTTTACTGTATTGTTATCCATATCTTTTTGGTTTATACGTTTTTGAGCGTAATATATACGTTTTCAGGCGTAATTGTTATAAATATTCTGTACTTCAATGCGAAGAGCTACAAAGATAGCGACTTTTTCTTTAAAAACAATGAAACATACTGAATTAGGTGACAAAATATTCGAAAAAATGCAGGCATATAGATGCAAGCTGCTTGTATATTAATATAAACCCCAGTACCAGTCAATATAAACTGCAGTACCAGTTATATAAAACTCCAGTACCAGTTATATGAAACTGCAGTACCAGTTATATGGTACTAAAAACGGTACTGGGCTAATTGGGATAGAAATATAAACAAAGTACATCCCGTATATAGCCTTCTATTGCACCACATTCGATATCTGGCACCAACCAAAACAGGTTCATCCAGAATTTGGAGTGATAGAATTGTAAATTGCAGTTTATCGGGGAGAGGCTCTTGTACTTGTATCTCCTTTGCTTGTAGTTCCCACAGAACGCACAGACCACACAGAAGCCTACGGGCTTAAAGTTTTGGAATCCACAGAGCGTATAGACGCTGCGCGTCATACGACAGAAGGCACAGAATTGATTGCTTGTGTAGCGTCGCCGAGGTTAAGCATGGTTCGCTGCCTATGGTGGCGCAAGCAATCATTTCTGTGGATTCTTGCATCGCGAAGCGTAGGCCATTCTGTGGATTCGAAAAGCTTAAGCCCCTAGGCTTCTGTGTGGTCTGTGCATTCTGTGGGAACTACATACAAAAGAACTACAAGTAAAATTATACGTTCATTATACGAGCTATAATTTATACGTCCATTACACCAACATCAAGATACCAACCTCCACGATAAACTCCAGCTTGTATCACTCCAAATATCGGATGAACCCAAAAACAATAATGGCGCAAACCTTTATGCTGATATGCAGCCTAATGGTTTGCGCCACTTATTATATTATAAGGTGTCAGCTTACAGCAGTTCGTCGAACTTTGCCTTGAGGTCGCCCTCTGTAATGGCACCTACATGCTTGCCTACGAGTTCGCCACCCTTAAAGAAGAGCAATGTAGGGATATTGCGTACACGATACTCTGCAGCTACATCGTCGTTCTCCTCAACGTCGCACTTACCTACAACTATCTTGCCGTCGTATTCCTCGGCAAGTTTCGACACGATAGGAGCTATCATGCGACAAGGACCACACCATGTTGCCCAAAGGTCTACCACCAATGGCAGAGAGCCATTCTTATACTGCTCGATGTTCTCGTTTGTGATTGTTACTTCCATTTTTCCTAAATTTTATTGGGTTTATTATTTATTGTTATATATATCGCTAATGATTTATCAATAATGCAAAGCTGATAATTTTTTAATATCAAAGTCTGTGCCAAATACTTGCAACAGCGCCTCCTGCTGTTAGTTAATTGCATAGCGCACACTTTGGTGCTCGCCTACTTGCTTGTCCATCTCGTCAAGGAATGTCAGTAGTTTCTTGTTGACATCCACCGCAACATTGCGACAGAACATCTCGATATTGGTGTTGTGCTCGATATCGTGAATGTTAAAGTAAAGCGGCACCTGCCCCGTATTGCTGCGCAACATCGTCTCGAGGTCGGTCATGCACGAGTCGGCAAACAAGGTAGAGTCGATGTATATGGTAAACTTGTCTATCGACTTGTCCTTTACATCGCTTAAGAACTCTATCTTCTTTATCACCAAATCATAGGCGTCGGGGTTGTTGCGGAAGCGTTGCTGACATTTTGCTGTGATGTAGACGGGATATTCCTCTTGCAACATACTCTGCCATTTTGTCCACTCCTCACCAAATAGAGCTATCTCGCCAGCGCCTTCAAAGTCTTCGATAGTGACAATACCGAAGGGTTTATTGGTCTTGGTCCAACGCGACGACACGGATGTAACGATGCCGCCAAACGATAGTTCCTCAAACTTAGACAGTTCTTTTTTGTCCATCTCGCGCCCTATTTGCGTACACTTAAGGTTGCACATATGGTTAAGCACTACGGCATAATCGTCAAGCGGATGCGCTGAAAGATAGATGCCTACAAGTTCGCGTTCCTTCTTAAGCAGTTCCATTGTGCTCCAAGGCTCAACTGTTGGTATTGGCGGAGTTGTTATCTCCACGCCCCCCATATCGCCAAATAGCGAGTTCTGCATAGACGACTGTTCCGACTGATATACCTGTCCGTATCTTAGAAGAGTTTCTACAAATGTGTCGCCCTTGGCATTAAGGCCGAAGTATTGCTCGCGGCGTATGCCAAACGAATCGAATCCACCACTAAGGGCTAACGACTCCATTGCCTTACGGTTAACGGCTGAAAGGTTGACACGCTGAACAAAGTCGAAGATGTCTTTATAAGGTCCATTCTTCTCGCGCTCGGCTATAATGTTGACAGCAGCAGCATCGCCCATGCCTTTGATAGCAGATAGGCCGAATCGCACCTCACCCTTCTTGTTGGCCGAGAACTTGCGCTGACTCTCGTTGACATCGGGTCCAAGACACGGAATACCCATAGACTGGCACTCAGACATTAGCTTTGTAATCTTCGTTATGTCGCTAATGCATCGGCTCATATTGCCCGCCATGAATTCGGCAGGATAATGTGCCTTGAGATAGGCTGTCTGGTATGCCACCCACGAATAGCATGTGGCGTGCGACTTGTTGAAAGCGTACGAAGCAAACTTCTCCCAGTCGGCCCATATCTTCTCAAGTATTTTCGGGTCGTGTCCATTCTTCTTTCCACCCTCAATGAATTTTGGCTTCATTGCATCAACAATGGCCTTCTTCTTCTTACCCATAGCCTTACGCAAAGCATCCGACTCGCCTCGGGTGAAGTTGGCAAGTTGTCGCGACAGAAGCATCACCTGCTCCTGGTACACAGTAATGCCATAGGTGTCCTTGAGGTATTTCTCCATGCAAGGGATGTCGTACTTAATCTCTTCCTTGCCATTCTTACGGGCAATGAACGAGGGGATGTAATCCATAGGTCCCGGACGATAAAGGGCGTTCATGGCTATAAGGTCCTCGAAGACAGTAGGCCTTAGTTCGCGCAGATACTTCTGCATACCAGCCGACTCAAACTGGAATGTACCTATTGTACGTCCCTCCTGATACAGCTTGTATGTAAGTTCGTCGTCGATAGGAATCGTGTCAAGGTCTAATGTGAAGCCTTGTGTCAGACGGATGTTCTCTACAGTCTCTTTCATGATAGAGAGAGTAGACAGTCCGAGGAAGTCCATCTTGATAAGACCAGTCTCCTCGATAACATGTCCGTCGTACTGAGTTGCAAGCAACTTGTGTCCTGGGTCGCTCTTGTCCTCGGCTGTAGATACAGGCACCCACTCGCTTATTGCATCGCGGCAAATAATAGTACCACACGCATGGATACCCGTACCACGCACGGTACCCTCAAGCATCTTGGCATATTTAATAGTATTTGCCAACAACGGGTTGGCACTTGCCTCGGCATCGCGCAATTCGGGTACACACTTGATGGCATTAGGAAGATTCATCTTCAGACCATCAGGTAGTTTGTCGGGGATTGCCTTACACAAACGGTTACTGATATCAAGCGGCAACTTCTCCACACGGGCTACGTCCTTAATGGAGTTCTTTGTAGCCATGGTACCATAAGTAATAATGTGTGCCACCTTATCGTGTCCGTACTTATCCTCTACCCATTCCAGCACCTTGCCACGTCCATCATCGTCGAAGTCGGTATCAATATCAGGAAGGGAGATACGGTCTGGGTTAAGGAAACGTTCGAACAGCAAGTCGTACTTAATAGGGTCTATCTTTGTAATACCAAGACAATAAGCCACTACCGAACCGGCAGCCGAACCACGTCCAGGTCCTACCATAACGCCAAGTTCATCACGTGCCGAGTTGATAAAGTCTTGCACAATAAGGAAGTAGCCTGGGAAACCCATGGTCTTCATAATATGCAACTCAAACTTTATACGCTCGTGCACCTCGTCGGTAAGCGGGTCGCCATAAAGTTTCTTTGCTCCATCGTAGGCAAGTTTGGCAAGATAGTCGGCCTCGAACTTTATTCTATACAGCTTGTCAAGTCCGCCAAGCTTCTTTATTTTCTTCTCGGCATCCTCGTGCGACATAATCTCGTTGCCATTCTCGTCGGTAGTAAACTCGCGGAACAATTGCTCTGGAGATATGCGCTTACGGGTTTCTTCCTCGGTGCCAAACTCCTCAGGAATGGGGAAGAACGGCATGATAGGTGCATGGTCGATGGAATAAAATTCCACCTTGTCCAATATCTCAAGAGTGTTGCTCAAGGCTTCGGGCACATCAGAGAAGATAGCGTTCATCTCCTCACGTGTCTTAAACCACTCTTGCTTTGAGTATAGCATACGGTTAGGATCGTCAAGATCCTTACCAGTAGCAAGACATAGAAGATGGTCGTGAGCCTCAGCATTTTCCTGGTCAACAAAGTGGCAGTCGTTGGTACATACAAGCTTTATGCCGTACTCATGCGCAAGACTGATAAGTTCCTTATTGGCTCGCTGCTGCAAAGGGAAGGTTTCGCGGTTGGCACGCTGATGAGGGTCTTTCACCTCATGTCGTTGAAGCTCCAGATAATAATCGTCGCCAAATACACGCTTATACCACTCCAAAGCCTCGCGTGCTCCAGCCATATCGCCCTTTAATATCTTTGAGGGAACCTCGCCTGCAATACAAGCCGAGCATACAATAAGGTCTTCATGATACTTCTCCAAGTCCTCACGGTCGGTACGTGGTCGCATATAATAGCCGTCTACCCAAGCACGCGAAACAAGCTTGATAAGATTCTTGTAGCCTTTATAGTTCTTGGCAAGAACTATGAGGTGATAGCCACCCATGTCGCCCTTCTCCTTAACGCGGTCTGACTTGCGGCGGTGTGCCACGTACATCTCGCATCCAAAGATAGGCTTGAAAGGTTCTTTGCCCTCATCCTTCAGCTTGCCGTTAATCTTATTGCAGTAGTTGTACAGCTCTTTTACGCCAAACATGTTGCCGTGATCGGTAATGGCCATACCGCGCATGCCGTTGGCCACAGCCTTGTCTACAATCTTCTGCACGGGCGATTGTCCGTCAAGAATGGAATAGTAGGTGTGAACGTGTAGATGAATAAAATCTTCCATGTAGTGCGAAAACTTCTTTTTTTTGTTTTGAAGTACAAAGATACAGAAAGTTATTGAAATATCTAACAATTTATAAGTTACAAGATATGAATATTGTGCGTAGCAGTGAAGAAACATTAAAAAATTTGTCATTTCCATAAAAAACAGCTATCTTTGCACAGATATCCCGTGTCTATGCAACACAAGTAAAAAATAAACTTGTTACCACGACACATAATTAAAGAATTAATACGAAAATCAAAACAAGCCTAACCCCACTAAATCAACAAATGATCAAAAGAATTAAGAAACTAAAGAAAATACGTCTTCACCGTGAAGGCACAGACACTCTCGTATATGGCTTCATCGCAATTGCTGCCATAGCCTTACTGCTTTGGCGCTTTTTGGACAACAAGGCTCCTTTCTGGTGCTTTACTGCCGTTATGGGTACTGTCTACTGCATTGTTATCAACTTCTTCCGCTGCCCTATCCGCTACTTTCCGCAAGAAGACACCGACAAGATTGTTGTTGCACCTGCCGATGGACGAGTTGTAGTAATTGAGGAAGTGGACGAGGATACTTACTTCCACGAGCGCCGTATTATGGTGAGCATCTTCATGAGCCTATTCAACGTACACGCCAATTGGTTCCCAGTTGACGGAAAGGTTAAGTTGGTGGCACACCACAACGGAAACTTCCACAAGGCTTGGTTGCCAAAGGCAAGCGAGGAGAACGAACATGCCGACGTGATAATAACAACACCCGAAGGCACAGACATTCTATGCAGACAGATAGCAGGTGCTGTGGCACGACGCATTGTAACATATGCCAAGGAAGGTGAAGAATGTTATATCGACGAGCATCTCGGATTTATCAAGTTCGGCTCACGTGTAGACGTGTACCTGCCATTAGGCACTGAGATATGCGTAAAAATGGGTCAAGCCACCACTGGCGACCAGACTGTTATAGCAAAGCTTAAGTAAAAGACACAGCCGAAACAGTAATAATATATTGTAACAAATAACACGAAATTCGAATTATGGCAAACTTAATAACTCGCAACATACCAAACACCCTCACCTGTTGCAATCTCATATCAGGATGCATAGCAACAGTCTTTGCACTTTGCGGAGACACAAAGCTTGCACTATTATGGATTGTTATGGGCGCCGTATTCGACTTCTTCGACGGCATGAGCGCACGTCTCTTTAGTGTTAGCTCGCCTATCGGTAAGGAGCTTGACTCTCTTGCCGACGACGTAACCTTTGGTGTTGCGCCGGCAGCAATTGTTTTCAACCAACTATCCATATTAGAGTATCCATCGGTACTTGCACCCGTAAGCGCATATGTGCCCTACTTTGCCTTCGTAATGGCGGCATTCTCGGCAATACGCCTTGCCAAGTTTAACCTTGACACCAGACAGACTACCTCGTTCATTGGACTGCCTACTCCTGCCAACGCACTCTTTTGGGGTTCGCTGCTTGTATCGCAGAGCGATTTTATTGAATCGTCTCCGCTAATGATCCCAGCCTTATTGGTTATGGTTTGCATCAGCAGTTGGCTTATGGTATCAGAGATTCCGATGTTCGCCCTAAAGTTTAAGCAATGGGGATGGAAGGGCAACGAGCTACGCTACTCGTTCATCATGTTCTCTGTACTAATGATAGTATGGCTGGGGTTACTTGAGAGTTTTTGGGTAATCATAGCTTGGTATTTCATCATCTCTTGCATTGACGACTTGATTGTCGCAAGCAAGAAAAAATAAAAAATGGCATAGTGTTTGTCCATATAAACATAGCAAGCAATTATCAACCATTTAAAGAAACAACTAAGGCAAAATATGTTATGGCTATATTCGGACTACTCTTAAAATCAATATTCCTCGTAGCTCTGCTCGTGGCAGTATTCATCATTGGCGTAATGGTATATATGTATATGCGCGTCAAGCAAATGGCTCGCCACTTTACGGCACAAGGCAAAGCTGCCAACGGGGCTTCGGCTGGCAGACGTACGACATCTGCTGGCAATGGTTCGGCATGGAGCAATTCATCATCAACCAACAACAGCCGTACAAACAGCAGTTCAAGAACTACAACAGACAGTTCGCAAACATCCGACGTCTATGAAGAACTCTACGACGAGCGCCCTACACAACAGGCAAACCGCAAGATATTCGGCAAGGACGAGGGCGACTATGTAGACTTTGAAGAGGTTTAATTGTTTATTTTTATCTGCCATCTGCAACCTTTATCAAGAAAGCGTTGTAATGTGTGCTGATATATATATAAATGATTGCAGGGTTGCAAATGAGGCTGTATATAGCGCTTCATTTGCAACCTTTTTTTTTTATTCCTTGGGGTCGTACAATTTATGGTTTTACGGATATGTATCTACAACAAAATACCTACATTTCGGTATTGCGAAAAGCACAAAACTATGATACCTTTGTTCATTGAAATACAACGAGTTATATTGTTAAACCGACAAGTTGTCAAGCAATGAGGAATGCAATAACATTATTACTTTTTTTGATAATATCGGCAGCAGCAACGGCCAACGACGGACGATTCAGAGTATCAGGACGTGTACTCGACGACCACACTACGCAACCACTTTCGTACGCCATTGTTAAGGTATTAAATCTTGAGCTGTGGGCAACAACCGATGCCAACGGCATATTCTGCATTGAGAATGTGCCCCAAGGACCAACCGCTATTGAGGTAAGGACTTTGGGATATATCACCAGAACCTTACAATTCAACCTTAACCACAACACCGACCTTAAGAATATCCGACTTAAAGAAGAGAATCTTAGTATTCCAGGCGTAGAGGTTACAGCACGCAAGAGATCGACAATAGGAACCACAACCTATTCTATCGACCGTACAACACTCGACCACTCGCAGGCCCTATCGCTTAACGACATTATGTCGCTGTTGCCTGGCGGACAGACCGTAAATTCAACACTTATGGACGACTCGCGTATGGCACTGCGCTCAAATTCGGGCGAAAGAGGCAACGCTGCATTCGGCACAGCTATCGAGATAGATGGGGTGCGCCTTAACAACAACGCAAGCATGAGCGAGACACAGTCGGCTTCAACCCGCAACATATCCACATCCAACATCGAAAGCATTGAGGTGATAGCCGGAATACCCGGTGTTGAGTATGGCGACATTAGCAACGGCGTGGTTAAGGTCAATACCCGCCGCGGACATACACCATGGATTGTGGAGGCAGTCACTAATCCGTACACACGTCAGGTGGCGCTTAGCAAGGGCTTGGCATTGGGACACAACGCAGGAACGCTGAACTTCTCGGTTGAGCACGCACGCTCCTTCACCGATATTACATCGCCACATACCGCTTATAGCCGCAACATCATGTCGGCTACCTACAATAAGGTATTCAGGCTAAAAGGCTCGAGCCTTAACCTTACCGCAGGGATTACGGGCAACATCGGTGGCTACAACTCAAAGGCAGACCCCGACGCTTTCCGCGACACCTACCAGCGCCAACGCGACAATCAGCTACGTGCCAATATACAAATAGACTGGCAGTGCAACACCCGACGCTCAGGAATATTCAATGTGGCTCTACAGGCTGCCTTCTCAACTGCAGACAGACGCTCAGAAAACTATACCAACACATCATCCTCTTCTACCCAAGCCTACCTACATACCCTTAGCGACGGCTATGCCATAGCCAAGGACTATGCCGACGGCATGGGCACGGGCAGCATAATACTTGGTCCGACTGGCTATTGGTATGTGCGCTCCTTCAACGACCAAAAGCCGCAGACCCTGCAACTTAAGCTTAAAGGCGAGTGGACACGGCGCATATTTGGAGCGGCAAACAAGCTTACATTGGGAGCCGAGTTCAACTCAACCCGCAATAACGGACAAGGTACATATTACGACGATATGCGCCTGGCTCCCACATGGCGACCTTACGACTACAGCTCCCTTCCCACAATGCACAACCTTGCTGTATTTCTTGAGGAACGGCTTACGGTAGGTCCACTGATGATTGTTGGTGGACTGCGCGACGACATCACAATGATAAGCGGCTCCTCATACGGCACCGCAGCGAGCCTGTCGCCACGGTTCAACATACGCTATAATATAATAAAAGGTAGAAAGGCGTCGCTCACGGCACATGCTGGATATGGCAAAAGCGTCAAGCTGCCTTCGTTCCAGGTGCTTTATCCAGCCGACACATATACCGACCGACTTGTGTTTACCCCTGGCTCCACTGCCGACGGCAAGGCATACTACGCCTACTACACCAATGTGCAACGTGCCATATACAATGACCGCCTTAAGTGGCAACACTCCAATCAGGTTGAGGCAGGCTTGGATGCAAGCATCGGCAAGACACGATTAAGCGTTTCGGCATTCTGGAGCCGCACGTACAATCCATACCAAACTTTGAACGTGTATACTCCTTTTGCCTACAACCAAACGTCGCAATCGGCTCTTGAGGGATGTGGTATTGCCGTCGCCGACCGCATATATAACGTCAACCCTATAACTGGAGTGGTAAGCGTAACGTCAGCCACCAACGGCAATACCGTTACTCTGCCCTATTCCACCCGTCATACGTACACCGCAAACCGACAGTATGTAAACGGATCGCCTGTGACACGATACGGATTGGAATGGGTAGCAGAGATGCCTATCATAAGCAACAGACACACTTTTGGACTGTCGCTGCGCCTTGACGGCAAATACTACCACTACCGCGGCATAGACAACACGCTTATAGCAGGCAGTCCCAACGGCATCGGCGACCAAGCCGAAGGCTCGAATGTACAACCACTGATAGGCTATTACGTTGGCAGCAACGTTACATCAGCATCCACAGCAAGCACACCTTCAGTAAGCAATGGCATACTGGACAAGGGATGCAGCCTCAACACCACCCTTACTGCTCGCATACCACGACTGCGACTAATAATGACTATGCGACTTGAGGCTACCTTGCTAAACTACCGACGCAACCTGTCGAGCAACCGCACAACCATTGCCCTTAATGAGGCTGGCGACATTACCGGTACAAAATACACGGGGCAGACCGACCATTATGTGGCTGTGTATCCCGAGTACTACTCTACATGGGACAATCCGTCGGAACGTATACCGTTTGCCGAGGCTCTGATGGCAGCCAAAGACAGCGACCCAAACCTGTACCGCCAACTGAGCAACTTGATAGTAAGAAGCAATACAGCCTACTACTTCAACCCGCAGGATGTGTCGGCATACTACTCTGCCAACTTCTCTGTAACCAAGGAGATTGGCCGCTGGGTTAGTCTGTCGTTCTATGCCAACAACTTCCTCAACAATATGGCATCCGTACGCAATTCGCAAACCGGACTAAAGACGTCGCTGTTCGACAGCGGATACATTCCAAGGTTCTACTACGGAGCGTCGGTAAGAGTGAAGCTGTAGGCTGCTGTAGATAATGATTCAGAATTTATCTGTTTAATATAATGATAATATGAACAATACAATAAAATATCCATTCGTACTTCTGCTTATGGTGCTAACCCTCTTGGCATCATGCAGCTACGACGAGCATATAGACACCTACAACGTAGAGGTGCGGCTTAGCCAAAGCGTTGACGATGTTGCGGTGAAGATTACCAATGGCATTGGCAGTACCTTCGAGGCATCGACCGATGCCGATGGCATAGCTCGCTTCACGCTGCCGGCAGGCATATATAGCATAAGCGCGTCGAAGGTAAGCGACGACGAATACTTCCGCCATGTGTGCAACGGTGCGGTGTCCGATGTAACCATAGGCAGCACCAACACCTCTATTGAGCTACTTGTAAGCGTCACCACTTTGCAGAAGGCCAACCCTATCCTTATAAAAGAACTGTATAACGGAGGTTGTCAGAAGGACGACGGCTCCGGCAAGTTTGCCATAGACAAGTGCATCATATTGTACAACAACTCGTCCGAGACTGTATCGCTCGACAACGTTGGCTTCGGTATAGTCGAGCCATACAATGCCGAGGCCAACACCCACTCATTCCTCAATGGAGGCAAGCTCGACTATGCCGACAGCAACTGGATTCCAGCACTCAACGGCATCTGGTATTTCCAGCAAGGTTGCACTATCGCACCCTACACCGAGCTTGTGGTAAACGTGCATGGCGCCATTGACAACACAACTACCTACAGCAACTCCATAAACTATGCCAACGCAGCCTACTACTGTATGTACGACGTTGAGGCTACAAGCAGCGATGGTGGCAAGTACAACAACACCCTGTATTATCCATCGCCAGCCGACGTTATCTCCACAGAACACTATCTCAAGGCGGTGAAGTATGGCAAGGGCAATGCTTGGGCTATGAGTCAGACTTCTCCAGCAGTGATAATGTTCCGCACCGAAGGCGTCACTCCAAAGCAATTCGGCGAGAACCCAGACAACATTATATACCCAACGGGCAAGGAGGGCAACATCGTGTATGCCTGTCTTAAGATGCCGCGCAGTTGGGTTATAGATGCAGTGGAGGTGTACAACGCCACTGCTCTTGCCAACTGCAAGAAACGCATAACGTCCGATCTTGATACCGGCTATGCCACCCTAACCGGAGGCTACGGCCACTCTTTAATAAGAAAGGTGGAAAAGACCGTTGACGGGCATGCCATATATCAAGACACTAACAATTCAACGAACGATTTTTATGAGGCCAATTATTGTTCTCTTCGTTAGTATGCTATGCCTACCGGCTATGGCACAACGCGACTTCAAGCTTACCGAGCAGCGCAACGTATGGCTTGCATCCGGCAATGCCGCTGCACTTACTACCTTCGGCGACAGCACCATATCGCAAGCCACCCTCGCCTATCGGCACGACGGAGGCAAGTTGCATACCATGTCGGAGGGCAAGAGAGAGGATGCCTACAGTGCCGATGTGCGCTCGTACTATAGACTGTCTGCCAAGGTCGTGGCTTATGGCAGCGCCACATACAACAGGCGTTATATGTCGGGCGCAGCCGGAAGTATGCTTATGCCAACACTTAAGCTTATGCCGTTCGACCTCGTAGAAGACACATACAGCAATGCCGGTGATAAGAGTATGGAGACATTCGGCATTGATGGAGCTGTAGGTTGGAATATATGGCGCAATCTGGCGATTGGTGCACATATCGACTACACAGCCGGAACATACGCCAAGCAACGAGACCTACGCCACAGCAACACGCTTATGGATATGCACACAAGTCTGAATGCCTTCATGTCACTGCCACACAACAGTGGCATTGGCATAGGGATGGTGTACAGCCGCCGCACAGAGTCGATGATGTTTAAGACCTACGGCACCACCGACCAGATATACTACACGCTTATTGACTATGCCAACAATCATGGCGAACGCGAGACCTTCGGCACAGAGGGATTCACAGACAGCAAGAACAAGTTGCCGCTGCTGTCCGAACACATTGGCGTTAGCGCCCAAGCAAAATGCAACCGCATCTTTGCCGACATAGCATATACCCACCTCAACGGCTACTATGGACGTAAGTCGCAATACAGCGCATCGCACGAGCAGCACCATGGCGACAACCTCGCATTGCATCTGCGCTACGACATTATACAAAGGGCTGAGCGTCTGGTATGGATTGACCTAAGCATGACCACAGAGCGTCTTACATCCGAACGCGAGAACTATCGACGTACAACAGCCACCAACGGCACATCTGCCATATACTACGAATACTTCGAGCCTACAAAGATGGCAGACAAGGCTCAGACATACGGCTCGGCGGCGCTCAACGCCTACTGGAAGCCATCGGGCAATATATACCTGTGGCACATCACGGGAGGCACCTACTACTGGACACGCCGCCAAACTGCCTACGTATACCCAGATATATACACCGCCTCGCACCACATCATAGCCCCGTTTGTCAGCGCCAGGCGCAGCCTTGCCACACGAGGCGGATCGTTATGGTCGGCAGAGGCAGGAGGCACAGCCACAATGGGCAGCTACAGACAAGCGGCAGCCCACGCTGCCATTACCTACGAGATGCCCGTAAGAGGCACGTCCATACGTCCGTCCTTATCTCTGAGGTACAACTTCCGCCAAGCCACCAACGGCGACAACAAAGGACAGACACGCAACACGCTATCCATAACGGCAGCGGCAACATTCTAAAAACAACTATAAAAATAAGAATATGAAGAAAATCTTTACACTCATCTTCGCTTGCGTAGCAACGATGACAGTTATGGCACAGAGCGATGGCTCTACAGTATCTAACAGCTGGGGACTTAAAGGTTCGGGTACACAAGGCGACCCTTACATCATCAGCACAGCAGCCGATTTCGAAGCAATGGCTAAGAATTGCAACGCCAACCACAAAGGAACCGGCGAGTACTTCAAGATGACTAACGACATAGACTTCGGCGGTTCGGCAGACAACCCCGTTCAGCTGCCTGCCATAGGCAAGGACGGCAACGCCCAAATTACCAAGATAGCCTACGGCTTCGACGGCACTTTCGACGGCTACGGCCATACCATCAGCGGCATCTACCACACCGAGAGCAGCAACAATGCAGCAGGCAAGTACAACGCCCTGTTTGGTTGTATCGACAAGAACGGTGTCGTTAGAAACATCGTCTTCGACGAGAACAACCACATCACAAGCTACAACTATGTTGGCACTATAGCCTCACTCAATATGGGTACTATACAAGACTGCACCAACAATGCCAACATCACAGCCACCAACTTTGCCGCCGGCGGTATATGCGGATTTATGGTCAACGGCTATGGCACAATAAAAGACTGTCATAACTACGGCAACGTTAAGGCTATGACCTATGCGTCGGGCATCTGCGGTGGATCGCAGTCGGGCAAGACCATCACCACCTACAACTATCTTATAGAGAGTAGCGCCAACAGCGGCAAGATATCTACAACCAACGGCTTAGGCTCGGCAGGTATTGCGGGTTCCTACTCGGGTGCCATAAAGTATTGCACCAACAACGGTAATGTAGACGACACAAAGGGAACATCCAAGTCGAAGCAGTACACAGCAGGCATCGTAAGCTGCGCCAGCTATGCTGTAGACATCGAAGGCTGTACCAACAGAGGCTCGACAAGCGGTGTGAAGAATGTTGGCGGCATCGTTGGCAACGTGATGAGGGGCGACGAGGCTGCCACTGTTATAAAGAATTGTCGCAACCAGGGCTCGGTTAGCGGACAAGACCTGTACGTTGCCGGCATCGCAGCCAACTCGGCACGTGCCGAGGGACTGGTGTCTGTAGAATCGTGCACCAACAATGGCGAGGTTACATCAACTGGCACTACCGAGTTTATTGGCAACCTTCGCGGCAACACCACCATCGCTCTTGGCGAGGGCAACATTATTGATGCCGGTCTTAAGGCGCTGCCTCTCGACCCTTCCACAGAAACAGGCATAAGCAACACTAATGTCAACAGCGGCAATACATCCAATGGCGTATTCTTGAGAAACGGACAGATTGTTATTGTAAAGAACAACAAGAAGTACACTGTCAGTGGCATTGAGATAGCCGAGTAATATAATACTGTTGAGAAATAAATATCAATTTCCCAACCATAACATTTAATATATATATATGAAACAAAGACGAATCTTCTCTCTTCTGATGTGCCTTGGCAGCTGCATGGCTGTATCGGCACAGACGTTGCCTCTCGACAGTTGCATACGCAAAGGTAAGCTCGCCAACGGGCTTACCTACTATATACGCCACAACGACCAAACTCCTGGGCAAGCCGACTTCTACATTGCACAGCGTGTAGGCTCCATACTCGAGCAACCCGAGCAGCGCGGACTGGCTCACTTCCTTGAGCACATGGCGTTCAACGGTACACGCAATTTTCCTGACGGCAATGGCGGCGAGCGCTCAGTACGCAACTGGTGCGAGCGCAACGGCATCAAGTTTGGTGCCGACCTCAATGCCTACACCTCCATCGACCAAACGGTATACAATATATCCAACGCTCCTGTGAGCAAGGATGGTGTAACAGACACCTGCCTCATTATACTGCACGACTGGGCAGGCTCGCTATTGCTTAAAGACAACGAGATAGACCAAGAGCGTGGCGTAATACGCGAGGAGTGGCGCACACGACGCTCGCGTATGGCGGCGCAGCGCATGATGGAGAATGCAATGCCCGTGATATACGCTGGTTCAAAGTATGCCGACTGTCTGCCTATGGGAAATATTCAAGTGGTAGATACATTCCATTACGACACTCTACGCGACTATTACCACAAGTGGTATCGTCCCGACCTACAGGGCATCATAGTTGTGGGCGACATCAATGTTGACGACATTGAAGCTAAAATCAAGAATCTCTTCGGTGCCGACACAGTACCAGCTAATGCGCCACAGCGCACCTACTACAGCGTGCCCGACAACAAGGAGATGATAGTATACACCCAAGCCGATAAGGAGCAGCCCACACTTAACCTCTCGCTCTATATGAAGCACGACGCCGAACCAAGAGAAACGAGAGCAACACGAGAGGCTTTTCTTGGCAGCTACAAGTCGAAGCTTGCCATGTTCATACTGCGCCAGCGCTTGGCACAGCTATCACACGAGGCACAGCCAAGGGTTATGTCGGCAAGTTGTCGAGCAGGAAGCTACTACGTTACAACCGAGAAGGATGCTTTTGCCCTTAACATAGGACTGATGCCCAACAATCCGCAGGCTGGCATCGACGCTGCCATAGAGATAGTGGAGAAGGCAAGACGCTACGGATTTACCGAGGCTGAGCTGGAACATGCCAAGGTTCAGCACACCGTAAGCATAGAGCACCGCTTGGACAACAAGAACAAGACACGCAACGCTGAATATGCCAAGAATATGGTGTCCAACTTCTGCAGTGACGAGCCTTGCATGAACATAGAATACGAGGCGGCACTTGAGGCTGAATTCTCCGCTACCGTTACACTCGACGACATCAACCAAACGATGAGAGAGATGGTGGACAACCAGAATCAGGTGTGCATCGTCTTCGGTCCTACACAGTACGACGACAAGCCATACACCATGCCATCTGCCAACGAGTTTAAGGCATGGATAGAGCACGCTCAGCAGCAGCAATACACCAACGACAACTCTGCAAAGCAGGTTGACCCTACATTCATGAAGAAGCTGCCAAAGAAGGGTAAGATTCTGTCGAAGCATGTTGCTGCCAATGGTTACACCGAATATGTACTGTCAAACGGCATCAAGGTGAGCGCACGACAGTCGGACATCGAGCCTAACCGCCTTACCATAAACATGTTCCGTTTGGGCGGACGCTCGCTCTATCCCGATTCTGACGCTCCTACCCTGCAATTTCTTGGCAGTGTGGTCAAGGAGAGCGGTGCTGCCGACTTCGACTTCCTTACTCTCGAAAAGAAGCGCCGTGGCAAGGCGTTGCGTGTGGTGCCGTACATCGACGCCGAAGAAGAGGGTGTAAAGGGTGTGTGCGTAGCATCCGACTTTAAGACATGGTTGCAGATAATGTACCTCTACCTCACCAATCCGCGAAAGGACAAGGCTATATTCCAGAATATGATTGCCAAGCAGCAGTCGATGTTGCGCAACCGTAATGCAAGCCCTAACGTTACCTACAACGACTCGTTGCGTGTAGCAATATATGGACAACGCAAGCGCACTCAACCTCTGACTGCCGACCGCTTGAACGAGGTAGACTTTGACCGCATATACCAAATCTACCACGAGCGCTTCAGCAATCTTGCTGGTATGAATCTAATAGTTACGGGCGACATTCGTGAGGACGACTTCGAAGATCTGCTATGCCAGTACGTGGCAAGCTTGCCAGGCAAGAAGAGCACCAACCTCGACTGCAAGCCTGGACCCCACATTCTCGACATTCAGCCCGGACAGATGACCAAGGTGTTCAGCAAACAGAAGGCTACACCATCGGCACAGACCAACATAGTATACTCTGCACCGATAGCCTACACTGCCGACACCGACCTTAAGCTCGACGTTCTGGCGCAGATAATGCGTAGTGTGTACACAGAAAAGGTGCGCGAGGAGAAGGGCGGAACATATGGTGTGAGCGTGGATGGACAGTTCTGGAAGTATCCTACAGACGGATGTTCGATGACGATAAGCTTCCGTTGCGACCCTAACAAGTACGACGAGCTGCTGCCTATTATCGACCAACAGCTGCAACTGATGGCTGCAGAGGGTCCTACCGAGGAACAATTAGAGACGATTAAGGAGTATGAGCGCAAGAACTATAACCGCGCCATACTAACAAACGGATGGTGGGAATATGTGCGCTATCACGAGCTACGAGAAGGCATCGACTTCGACAAAGACTATCTTAAGAAGGTGGACAGCCTTACCACTAATGACATACGCAATTTCTGCAAGCTGCTTACAGCACCGGGCAACCGTATACAGGTAACTATGAAATAATCCTAAAAAACAAAGTAAAAGAATGACAAAGAATATCTTTTCAATACATAAGTACATATCAAGAGGGGCGGCAACACTATTGCTGCTCCTCGCAACCATCGCCGTACATGCCGACAACGTGATGACACGACATGCCGACGGCACCTACATTGTTCGCACCAACACTATATGCAAGGCTCGCGGCTATCGCAAGGGCACACCTGTAGAGGTGCACATCAAGAACGGAAAGATACTAAAAGTGGTAGCTCTTAAGAACGAAGAAACTGTGCCTTACTTCGCCCGTGTCAAGCAGTTTCTGCTGCCACTATACAACAACCTCAAGATATCAAAGGCTAAGAAACTTGCCGAGCGCACCGAGGTAGATGGTTGCACAGGCGCCACATTCAGCACAAAAGCAGTGCAGAAGAACATAAAGGCTGCCATTGGATATTACGAGAAGAACAAGTAAAATGAAGAACAAGATCGAGTAGGAGGAAAACGAAGCAGTTTTCTTCCTACTTTCGTTTTCCGACCTCTCACACCACCGTACGTGCGGTTCCGCATACGGCGGTTCCTATTTTGGATACCATTCGAGATACGCCTCCATTAAAGTAGCATACCCTGCGGAGCGTAGTTTATTGTTATCTATCGCCCTTTTTAGAACAGGGCTGTCAGCTATTCGCCAATAGCCCTTGCGAGTGTTACCCCATTCGTATGCTTGGTATTTATTGATACCGCATCTAATGAGGTTTGCCACTTTTGTCTTGACTTTCTTCCAAGCTTTCCATATACACATGCGTATTCTACGTCTTAACCATTCGTCTGTTACAAGCAAGAGACGCTTCATATTGGCAAAGTGATAATAGCCGACCCAACCTCGTATGTATTCTTTCAGCTTCTGCTTTCTCTTGGCATATCCCCATCCATTGCTGCGGTTTGTCAGTTCTTTCAACCTTGACTTCATCTTGGCTTTGGACTTTGGGTGCACCGTGAGTTGGCATTCGCCTTTCATCACATAAAAGGAGTAGCCGAGGTATTTCACTCCGCGCACATACGACACTACGGTCTTTTCCTTGTTGACTTTGAGATATAGAGTATTCTCTATAAATCGGGTTATAGACTCCTTCACTCGCATTGCAGCCCTTTTGGACTTGCAGAATATCATCGAGTCATCGGCATAGCGCACAAAGGGGAGTTCTCTGCGTTCAAGTTCCTTGTCCAATTCGTTGAGCATTATGTTACTCAACAATGGACTTAGCGGACCGCCTTGGGGAGTTCCTTCCTCGCTCGCTTCAAACAAACCTTTGTTCATTACACCACTTCGGAGATATTTGTGTATAAGACTGACCACTCTGCCGTCTTTTATCGTACGGCTGAGGATTTCTATGAGTTTGCTATGGCTCACCGTGTCGAAGAAGCGTTCAAGGTCAAGGTCGACTACATATATGTAGCCTTCGTTGACTATCCTTCGCGCTCCTCGTAGTGCGTCATGGCATCCTCTTCTCGGACGGAAGCCGTAGCTCGTCTTGGAGAATTGGTTCTCATAGATGGGAGTCAATACTTGGTTGATGGCTTGTTGCACCAGACGGTCTACTACTGTAGGTATTCCCAACAGGCGCATCTTGCCATTGTCCTTGGGTATTTCTACCCTTTTTACTGGGTTCGGACGGTAAGAACCGTCCATCAAGGAACGGGTGAGTTCATCCTTATTGGTCAGGAGCCATGGGAACAATTGCTCGCACGACATCTTGTCGATACCACCACAGCCCTTGTTTCTCATAACTGCTTTGTATGCTCGATTGAGATTTGTGGGACTAAGAATTTGCTCGAAAAGGTGTTCCTTGTCGAATGGTACTTCCACGATGTTGTCTTCACACATCCACATGAAGGTCTGCACTCCCCCATACCATTCGGTTTCCGACCTATTTCTTTGGGGGCAGCCATTAACTTGGGATAATGTTTTCTGCATTCTTTCCTTCATAAGGTATGTTTCAATTACTATCGTTTAATTGTTAGGTTCAGCCCTTCGTGCAACGTTATCGATTGTTGCACTACTATGACGTCTGCTGACTTCTCACGGCAAGCTTTACTCCACTTCTTTCGTAAAAACAACTATTTGAAGCGTCCGTGAGACCTCCTCGGATAAGGGCGTTGTCTTTCCATCTTATACCTACTTCATTTACACCGACCGTTCCGAATAGCTATTGGGCTTTGGTTTGAATAGCAACCTCACCCACGGTCACATGCCTTATATGAAGTTTCTGTCCGTTAGGTCAGATGTTTGTCTTGGGCTTCCTTCAGATTTCATCTCGCGATGAACACCCTTGCCTTTGACTATGCAATTCCCGCTATTAGGGCTTGCTCGGGACTTTCACCCGTTAGACAATGCTCATGCCGAGCGTACTACAAAGAAAAGCGTGCAACTCATTGGAGTTGCACGCTTTTCTTTTATTACTAAAGTTTTATTAGTTCACTACATACTTCTTGCCATTGACAATATACATACCCTTGGCAAGGCCGTCGAGAGCATTAGCCTCGCTGTCGGCAGTACGAACCATGGTGCCACTTATAGTATAGACACGCACAATACGCGGAGCCTCAACAGTAGGAATGTCGTATATGCCGGTGGGCTTGTCGTAATTGTCGTAGCTGAAAGGCACGTCCTGCTTGTCGCCCCAGATATACTGCTCCAGTCCCGGATAGTCGACAAAGGGGTTGCGGTTCTTCTGTATACCATAAACAGCATTGTTGCGGTTTATCTCCTTCTCGCTAACGGGGTCGTTGGCAGCCCATTTCAGCAGCATTGTTATTGCCCATTCCTTATATGCCGGATACTTATTGCCTGCAAGCATCGGACAACTCCAATTGGAAACCTTATCCTCATAGCACGTTGCCATATATAGGTAGATACGTGCAAAGTCGCCCTTGTAAACATCATTAGGCTCGAATACTGTACCATTATAGCCAGGAGTCTTCGAGGCACCAAGTTTACTAAAACCCTTATTCGACTTGTATTTATCACCATCAGTCTCACCAAAAGGCTCGTGTCCACGACGATTGTTTACATATCCATCACATGGTACAACGTGTACAATATCCGAATACATTGGCGACACCTTACCGCCAAACCAACTCTTAGGGAACGAGTGCTCACGGTTGAACATGTCGCCCTCTTTCTTATAACTACCTGTACACTGGCTAAAGTTATAGTTGGTTGTACACGAATACATATCCCATACCTTGCCGTCTTCGCGGCGGTCCGTCTTCTTATATTGGTTTTGCAGACTGTTGTACGAAACCACATGAGGACTCTTTATGATATTAAACAACGCTGTCTTAAGCGCTTTTCCCTTCTTGCCGTCAGCAGCCTTATAATAAGTACCGCTACCATTTGGTCCCTGTGCAAATGCAGAGCTGAAGGCAAAGAAAGCCAATGTTAAAGAAATACTGCGTAAAGAATGTTTCATTATCAAGAACAATATATCATTATACATAAACAGCACGGCACAAAGCCGTACTGCCATGTTTTTTTTATTTATAATTAGTTGTGCACCAATGTACCGATAGGCTCACCATCCATAACCTTCTTAAGGTTGCCCACAATGTCCATGTTGAACACGTAGATAGGCAAGTTGTTCTCCTTGCACATTGTTGTTGCTGTGAGGTCCATAACCTTAAGGCCACGAGTATAAATCTCGTCGTATGTTATGTCGGTAAACTTGGTTGCTGTTGGGTCCTTCTCTGGGTCGGCTGTATAGATACCGTCAACACGTGTACCCTTAAGCATAACGTCAGCCTCGATCTCTATACCGCGCAATGACGAACCAGTATCGGTTGTGAAGTAAGGCGAACCAGTACCTGCCGAGAATATGCAGACATATCCTGCCTCCATAGCCTCAATAGCCTTCCACTTAGAATAGAACTCGCCAATAGGCTCCATACGAATAGCAGTAAGCACCTTGGTCTTAACGCCAATGGCACCGAGGGCAGAGCTAAGAGCAAGCGAGTTGATCACTGTTGCACACATACCCATTTGGTCGCCCTTAACACGGTCGAAACCCTTAGATGCTCCGCTAAGTCCACGGAAGATATTGCCGCCACCTATAACGATGCCTATCTGCACACCCATATCGTGCACTTCCTTTATCTGCTGTGCATACTCGCCCAAGCGAACTGGATCAATACCAAAGCTCTGCTTGCCCATAAGGCTCTCACCGCTGAGCTTGAGAAGAATTCTATTAAACTTGCTCATTGTTGTTATGTTTTTATTATAGTTATATTATTGTTTTACTGTAGGTCAACACATTGTTTGGCATTTAAAGCACATATATCCAATGTAAAGACAAAGGTACAGCAAATTTCTTATAGTAAGAAATATGTTGAGAGATTATTTGGCTGCCGTATCAATATTCTAACACTTACGTAATCCACCCGCCTATTCGTTTACAAAAAGTAGCCTTTTGTTGAAATTACTGCAAGTCGCGGAACTCAGAAGGAAGATAACCTGTCTGACGCTTGAATAGCTTTACAAAATACGAGGGGTCGTCGTATCCCAAACTGGCAGCTATCTCCTTTATCATCATGTTAGTGTATTTAGCCATTCGTTTTGCCTCAAGAATGATGCGCTCATTGATGAATGCAAGTGGCGACTTACCCGAACATTCATTCACACTCTTGTTTAGTGTGCGTACTGCCACATTTAGGCGGTCGGCATATTCTTGAACGGTATGCAGACTATTATACTCTTCCTCCACCATGTGGCGAAATTGTATAAACAGTCGATGCGACGGTTTTAGCATGTCAAGATTTTTGCCTGCCTCATGCAAGCCATATCTCTGTATCTTTACAAGGAATATGCAGAGCAAAGATTTCAGTATGTCCACATTACCCACTTCGCCGTAATGCCTTGACTCTTCCTCCATATCATCCACCAATGGCATTAACATACGCGCGGTTGTATCATCTATAATATAATAAGGTGTAGAATCGTAAGTATGGAATGAGTTATATTTCAGAAAAAGACTGTCGGCATTGCCTCCTGACACATTGTCCTTCATCATATCGGTACACATCTTAATTGCCACACCCTTATAGCCTTCTTTCCTGTCAAAATGATGCACCTGACCAGGCGCAAGAAAGAATATAGTGCCTGGCTTCACTTCATAATCATTAAAGTCGACAGTATGAACGCCCGTTCCTTCCTGAAACCATAGTATCTCATAGAACGAATGTACATGCGCCATACAATCGTCTACCTCACTTGTCTCAAAGAAGTCGGGCATACGTTCTACCCTAAATCCATTGCCGCGTGACATGTTGCACACGGTGGAATATTTATTGTTAAGTTCTTCTGCTGTCATATTATATCTGTTATTTGGGTATAAAATTACAAAACAAATGGTAAATTTCAGCAAAATAAGCGTACAAATATGTCGTAGTACCGAAATTTACTATCTATTTGCCGATATTTATTTTGCTAATCTAATGATTATCAGTAAATTTGCATCAGATAAAGAAAACAATAACATTAAAAAAATACGACTATGGCAAACAAATATTCAGGCACACAGACAGAGAAGAATCTCGCTGCTGCTTTCGCAGGCGAATCACAGGCTCGCAATAAGTATACATATTTCGCATCACGTGCAAAGAAGGACGGATTTGAGCAGATAGCTTCTATCTTCCAGCAAACTGCCGACAACGAGAAGGAACACGCCAAGATGTGGTTTAAGGAGCTTAGTGGCATTGGCAATACTGCCGAGAATCTTGCAGCTGCTGCTGAAGGCGAGAACTATGAATGGACAGATATGTATGAAAACTTTGCCAAGACTGCCGAAGAGGAAGGCTTCAATGAATTGGCACAGAAGTTCCGCCTTGTTGCTGCTATCGAGAAGCGTCATGAAGAGCGTTATCGTGCTCTACTGCACAACATTGAGGCTCAGGAAGTGTTCAAGAAGAGCGAGGTTAAGGTATGGGAATGCCGCAACTGCGGACATATTGTAGTAGGAACCGAGGCTCCTGAAATCTGCCCTACCTGCTCACATCCAAAGTCTTACTTTGAGCTACATGTAGATAATTTCTAATTATACAAACCCCTAAAAAACAACAAGCTATGAAGAAGTATGTATGCGACGTATGCGGTTGGGTATACGACCCAGCTGTAGGAGTGCCAGAGGCTGGAATACCAGCAGGTACACCATTTGAGGAACTTCCCGATGATTTCGAGTGTCCTCTTTGCTCAGTAGGAAAGGACGAGTTCTCTCCTGTAGAGGATTAAGTTAATAAAAACATATCCACAACCCATAATACTCCCAAAGTGTTATGGGTTGTTTTTTTCGTACAATATAAATAAATACATCTTACATGCAGGACTTTGCAGCAATAGATTTCGAGACAGCCAACAACGAGCGCAGTTCGGTATGCTCTGTTGGCATAGTTATAGTTCGTGATGGCAAGATAGTGGACAAGTTCTACTCGCTAATAAAGCCTGAGCCTGAGTATTACAACTATTGGTGTAGTAAGGTTCATGGCCTTTGTGCTTCTGATACCTACAAAGCTCCAATATTCCCTGAAGTATGGAAGCAGATAGAACCCAAGATAGCTGGCCTTCCGCTCGTAGCCCACAACAAATCCTTTGACGAGAGTTGCCTAAAAGCCGTATTCCGTGTCTATCAAATGGATTATCCCGATTACGAGTTCTACTGCACTTGCATAGCATCACGCCGAGTATGGCCCAAAGGACATCACAACCTTGATATTATTGCCGCACGTTGCGGATACGATTTAACCAATCATCATCATGCTTTGGCGGATGCAGAGGCATGCGCGGCAATTGCATTGCGAATACTATAACATTGTTATCTGGCCGCAAGAACCAAGTATTTTTCCTTATGAACCATTATGGACTTGATTGTTTCATACCGATTCACTATCTTTGTCCTCAAATTTAGACACCCCAAAGGCTATTTAGTACACATCAGACCATTTCTATAATGGAGCGAAAGAAATACAAGAGCAGTATATGCGCATGTACAAGTTTGACTACAAAAAGAGCAACTGCAGCAAGTATGATTTCGAGTTTATTAAACTTAGTTGATTGTTTTCAGTAAGAAACGTGACGCACTATTAAGTAGCTCACGTTTACTTGAAAGAGACCCATGAAGTCTCTATTAGAGCTTGACCATGATTTCTTGTTTTATGATTTTAACAAGAGTCATGGTCAAGTTTTTTTTATCCTAAAAACTCTCCTACAAGTGGAACGAAATATGGAACGAACCTGAGTATAACGATGCTGCAAAGATGGTCAATGCTCGAAAGGAAGAAGAAACTCGTCTTTCGGAAGAGGCGAAGCGTGAAGAGCAAGCAAGAGAAAACAGACGACAATCAGTGCTCGATAGTCTTGTCACTAATGGCAAAGATAGCCTAAGAAGTTTCGCTCTTACTGACAGTATAGATTTCTATGAGAAAGAAGCAAAGCAATCTATTATGGTATTATGGCTACTGCCACAAAATCCAACATTGCGCTTCGCTCTCCACAAGGAGCAAAATTTGCAGTTGAAAGATTTCTCGTGAGCATGTATTGGAATGGTTGTGGCAACTATCGGAGAGATACATACGTTTCACTCGGTGGCTCCAATGGTTGTGCTGACCAACTTACGAATTGGGACGGAACACAGAAGTTGGGGTTAGGAGCTTAACCAAAAAAGAAGTCACAAGGTTTATCCAGATAATGACAATTTGAGGCGATTTGTGGTAACGCTACAAATCGCCTCAAATTACAGGAATGTGATGCTAGAAGTAAAGATTTCCAATTATTTATTTTTTCGTCTGAATAAGATTTCTTACTTTTGTAGTCAATAATTGACAATTCTTTTAAAAGATAATCTGTCACTTGTAATGAACATAATAGAATGTTGTTAAAACAAATTCTGAATTATAATAAATGAATAAAGAGTAACAAAAAACAATGCTGTACGGAATAGATATTTTTTCTGGTGCAGGAGGTCTAAGTCTTGGTGCAGAAATGGTTGGAATAAAAATCAGTCATGCTGTAGAAATTAATCCAAGTGCAGCTAAAACCTTCTTGCGAAATCACAAGGGGGCAGAAGTACACCAAGGTGATATTAAGGATATAAAATCATCTGATCTTATCTCCAAAAATCATCCTGTGTTTGTAATTATGGGAGGGCCTCCATGCCAAGGCTTTTCCCTTTCCAATACACGGACAAGGAATATGGAGAATAAGAATAATTTTTTATTCTTAGAATTTGTAAGATTAGTTAAAGAAATTAAACCTACATGGTTCGTCTTAGAAAACGTGTGGGGGCTTACCAACATCAATGAAGGCCAAACAAAGACCATGATTGAAAATTGTTTCCAAGAATTAGGATACAAAGTGAAATCTGAAGTCCTGTGGGCTTCTGACTATGGAGTACCACAAAAAAGGAACCGTTTTTTTATGGTTGGGAATAAGAATGGAATAGAATTCGAATTTCCAAAACCATTTGATTATGAAGTCACTGTTGAAGAAGCTATAGCAGATTTACCAATACTTGCTAATGGACAAATGCTTGCAGAAGCACCTTACATGATACCTTTTGAGCAGTCCAGTGATTATGCACAACAAATGCGCAAGAAATCAGATGTTGCTACACAGAACTATGTGTCACGCAACAATGAACTTGTTATAGAAAGGTATCGGCATATTCCACAAGGTGGAAATTGGCGCAACATTCCTGATTATTTGATGAAAAATTATGCGGACAAGAGGCGTTGTCATAGTGGAATTTACAAAAGACTTGTTGCAAACAAACCTTCTGTTGTAATATCAAACTATCGTAAAAGTATGTTGATTCACCCATATCAGGATAGAGGACTTTCCGTAAGAGAAGCAGCCCGTTTACAAAGTTTCCCAGACAACTTTATCTTTGAAGGCCCGATATCTCACATACAACAACAAATAGGAAATGCAGTTCCGCCATTGCTTGCAAAAGCAGTTTTTTCTCAAATTGTAAAAATTTCTAAAAATTACAAGAAATATGAGCAAAGATAAAATCAATGTACCGAAGGCATCAACTCTAATGGGCTCTTTGCGTTCTATTGGTTACACCTTTGAGTCTGCGGTTGCTGATGTTATTGATAATAGTATCAGTGCTCATGCTTCAATCATTAAAATATTATTTCCTACTAATCCTCTCGACTCAATAGCTGTTGGCATTATGGACAATGGTGACGGTATGACAGATAATGAACTATTTGAAGCTATGCGTTATGGTTGCATGGCTTCAGAAATAGAACGTAAACAGGATGATTTAGGTCGCTTTGGTTTGGGAATGAAAGCAGCTTCTCTTTCCCAATGCCGAAATCTAACTGTCGTTAGTTTTGACACGAATTCAAATCTCAACGCTTATACATGGGATTATATTTATATTCAGAAGAAACAGGACTGGATTGTACAAGAACTTACAGAAAATGAAATAAGTAAACTTCCGTATATAAACTCATTGATAGAAAATAAGAAAGGAACACTTGTGCTTTGGCAGGATTTCGATGTTATATCCAAATCAAGTGATGGACAAGTATATGAAACACTTATTGATTTGCGAAAATCTCTTGAAAAGACATTGGCATTGATCTATCATAGATTCTTGTCCCAAACCACAACTTCAAAATTAAAGATATACATCAACAAACAGTCTGTTAAACCACTTGATCCTTTTTTAGAGCATCATCCCAAGACAACCTATAAAAAGGAGCGTACCATTGCCATAAATGATAGTGAAGGCAAGGAGCGTCTTATTTATATCAAGCCTTTTGTCTTGCCGTTTGCTACAGACATGAGTGAAAGCGATAAGAAACTTATTGGTGGAATAGAAAACCTTAGAACTAAACAAGGTTTTTATATTTACCGCAATAATCGTTTGATTATATGGGGAACTTGGTTTGGTATGAAACCACGTGCTGAACTAACAAAGAATGCTCGTATTCGTGTAGACATTCCAAATTCTCTTGATGACATATGGGGTATTGACATAAAGAAACAGAATGCCAGCATACCAAAGAGAATTCTTCATCAGTTAAAGAGAACTGTTGTTGAAGCGTTGAACATTTCGGTGAATCAGCAAACTTATAGAGGACGAACTGTAAAGATTGATGATGATACCGATTATATTTGGGATAGAAAAGAAGGACGTAATAATACTTTTTTCTATCAGATAAATCGGGAAAGTAAACTTTACAAATTTGTCAGAGAAAAGATGTCTGATTCCGATTATAGTTATTTGGAAATATTACTAACTGAAATAGAAAGGAATATTCCAATACAACAAATGTATATAGACAAATCTAATGAAGTAATTTCTGGTGAAGAAACAGATAGTAGATTCGATGATGTCTTTCAGATTGCAGTAACTATGATCGCGACATTAAAATCTACAGGTAATCAATCGTATGAGGATATTATAAATGGCTTGATGAAATCTGAGCCTTTTTGTAAGTATCCGAAAATAAGAGTTAAACTTATTGAAAACTTTAAGAGTTAAATATGACGGACGATTTATACTTATCATTAAAGCAAATTACATATGGATTTATCAACGCTGACAAAAGCGCTGGTAAAGAGGTAAAATATGAGAACATTAGTTCTTATATAGATAGAGCTGTATCTTTGTTTCCAGTCTCATGTGATGACAAAGCCAAAAAACGTCTTTTTACTGATATTGAATACCAGTTCCAGATAACTCACGCTAAAGGGCATGTTATATTTGACGATTACGACAATGCTAACGAATGGTACAGCAATGACAAAATAGAAGATCCTTACTTTTGGAATAGATACAAAAGTCTTCTCTTGGCAAATCCCTCTTTTAACATTAAGAGTATAAATCTTTTGGATGAAGAAACTTTGCCTAACATCATGAATTGTCTTGGAAATCCAAAAGAGCTGTTTGGGGGTAAGAGATTTAGAAAAGGACTTGTAATTGGTGATGTCCAATCCGGTAAAACAGCCACATACTCAGGTCTTATTTGCAAAGCTGCTGATGCTGGATATAAAGTTGTAATACTCCTTGCTGGTATAACAGAAAGCCTTCGACAGCAAACGCAAGAACGTATAGACGAAAGTATTGTCGGCATAACGTATAAAAAAGTTGGCAAACAAGTGGTTAGCAACAAAATTGGTGTTGGAAAAGACAACAAGCAACTTAGAGCTACGTCTTTTACATCATGTGTAAGTGATTTTGTTGGCAACCATGATAAAATTGCCATGTCTTTAAATTCACAAAACTCACTTATAGTTTTTGTCGTTAAGAAGAATGTATCTGTATTAAACAAACTTTATAAATGGTTATATGATCAAAATGTTGATACAGTAAAGGGTTACATTGATATACCAATGTTACTTATTGACGATGAAGCAGACAATGCATCCGTAAACACCAAGAAAGACGAAACGGATCCCACAAAAACAAATAAGCTCATACGCCAAGTATGTTGCTTATTCAAAGATACAACTTATGTAGGGTTTACAGCAACGCCATTCGCAAATGTTTTCATAGATCCAGACTCCGTTGACAGCATGAGAAATGCAGATCTGTTTCCTGAACATTTTATTTATGCTTTAGAGCCACCATCTAATTATGTGGGTGCTCAAAAAATATTCTATGAGGATGGTCCTTATTACAGGAATCTTCGCTACATAACCGATATAGAAGAACCTGATTACACATCAGAAGAATATCATGATATGGTAGAGAATGATGCCGAGACATTAAATTCAGGTACATTTTATTACCGTCATAAAAAAGAATGGAATGGGCAACTACCAAAATCATTGGATGAAGCTGTCTATTGTTTCTATTTAGCTAATACAATACGTGATTTACGAGGAAACCATTCCTCTCCACGCAGTATGTTAGTTAATATGAGCCGTTTTATAAAAGTACAAAAGTATATTGCTGAACATATTGAAACATTGCACGAAAAAATAGTAGATGACATCCGATTCAACTTTAGTGACGATTCGGAGAGCAATAAGTCCTTGCCTTTATACAAAAGGTTTGAAACTATTTGGAATAAGCATTTTGTACATGTTCATGACATAACTTTTGAGCGCATCATACAGAAACAGGCCATACTAAATGCTATAGATAAAATTAAAATTATGGTAGTCAATGGCTCTAAACAGAGCAGTGCTCTTGACTATCGTAACAATAAATTTTTACGTGTCATTGCAGTGGGTGGACTTGCCCTGTCCCGTGGGCTTACTTTGGAAGGACTTCTTGTAAGTTACTTTTATCGTAACACTTCAACTTTTGATGTGTTAATGCAGATGGGACGTTGGTTTGGCTATCGTGCTGGTTATGATGATATATTCCAAATTTGGACAAGCAAGAATAGTGCAGAATGGTATGCAGAAGTAGCGAGATCTTCTCAAGAATTGAAAGACAATATTAAAGATATGTACGACCAACGCCTTACACCAAAAGATTTTGGTATTAAGGTTCGAGACAATTCCGTGGAGTTACAGATAACAGCATCCAATAAGATGCGTAATGCTCTTGGCTTAGATGTTCGCTATTCATTCTATGGAAATATCTATGATACACCTTATGTGAGTTTTAACATCGAGCATAACAGAAATAACCTTAAACAAACAGGTGATTTGATAGCCAGATTGTTTGCTGGAGGATACACTCTCAGATACACGGATTTGGTTAAAAAGTCAAATAAAGACGTGTGTGATGCATCCGATGGAACTTCAAGATTCTTCGAGAATGTACCAAAGGATTTAGTAATTTCATTTCTTAAAAACATAAAATGTTCAATGGCAAACGGTAATTTCCACATTCCTAACATTTTGGAGTTCTTATCCGATCCAAACAATACAGGAATAGAACTATGGGATATAGTGATAGAAGGTGGTGAAAGCCAAGAGCATGTTTCTTTCGATGGGTTAAAAGCTATAAGGTGCATGAAACGTTCCATTGAATATGGGAATAGAAATGTAGTACAAATTAGTTCAAGGCGTAGAGTATTAAGTGGTAGCTCAGAAGGCAAATTCGCTTTATCAAAGGAGCAGATACAGCTTGCTGAAAAAAGATGTACAGAGGATTGGATTTCAAAAGGAGAACCTACTGAAGGACGTGAATTTAAACTGAAAGCATATTTTCAATACTTGCCGCAAAGGAAACCAATTTTCATTATCATGCCCATAGCGCCCAAGGAAGCGACATCTGACGAGAATGAGCGAATGACCAAATTCCGTACAGAACTTGGCAATGACAAAATTATCGCTTTTGCAATAGGTTTGCCAGGAGTACAAGGAATGGAAAATGCTGTTCATTACAAAATAAACAAGATTTTTCAACGTCTCAATATTGAGGATATAGAAGAAGAGGAGGTAGACGATGCAGACTAAGATTTTCACAATCCTTTCAGGAGATATCCCTGCAAGTCATTTCATCCGCATAGGTAATAATCGTAATATTAATATCTATGTTGGAAGGGACGAGTATGGCCGTTATTCTTTCGACTTTAGAGGTAGTTTTAAAATCTCCAAAACAAAAAGTTCTGAGATTATAAGTGTATCTCACATCAATTGTAACAACGACATTTTCTTACGATTCTCATTGGAGAAACCTTCTTTACTTGAGTATTTCTGCACTTTTTGTGAAGATTTAATGTCTTCATGTGCAGTTATCAATGACGATGAAACCGCTTATCACACTTTAAGAACTCGCTATTTTTCTTGGAAACAATTGTTTAAGCCTAATCATGGAAATCTCTCAGAGATTGAAATCATGGGATTGATTGGTGAGCTACTTTTTCTTAAAGGTGTGATGATTCTTGATAAAGGTTTAGATAAGGCGTTGGAAAGTTGGACTGGCCCAGAAAAGACTCATAAGGATTTTTCGCTTGATGAAGAATGGTATGAAATTAAAACAATAGCTGTAGGCAAGGAGACTGTTCATATCTCGTCAGTAGAGCAATTAGACAGTAAAGTCTGCGGTTTCCTTGTTGTATATGCTTTAGAGAAGATGAGCACATCATATAATGGGTTAAGGTTAAATGCACTTGTCACTAACATTATTGCCTCTATAAGTTCCACTATCCAAAAGGATTACTTTCTTGCTAAGCTTGGACTATACGGCTTTGACTTTTCTCCCGAAAATGACAATTATGTATACGACTTGAAGGCTATGAATATATATAAAGTTGAAGGAAACGATTTTCCACGAGTTATGAGAGAGAAATTACCTAAAGCAATTTCTAAAATACAATATGATATTGTACTCTCAAATATAGAAAAGTTTAAAATTTCGTAAAGAACAAATCTTTAAATTATGGACATCAAGGAATATAGAAAACAATTTATCGATGAATTGAGATTCAATGCCGAACATGAAGGCACTGATCCTGAAACTCAATTCATAGAGAAATATCTTTCGGACTTGGAAGAAATCGGAGAGTTGAACGATCCTATACCAATGTCTGTAGAGATGCGCGGTTCTCGAAATAGATTGCTTGCATTTGATGCTTACGCATATGATGAAGCTGATGGGGCATTAATTTTGATTGCAAGTGATTTTACCAATGAACGTGATAGTACCCCAACACTTACAAATTCACGTATAGAGGATATATACACACATATGTTGAATTTCCTTGATGAATGTGTACAAGGTAATATCAGCAAATATTGTGACGATTCCGATCCAACACTGATTATAGCAAATGAGTTTCGTAAAAAGATAGGTAAAGGATTGCTATCTACAGAAATCCTTCGTTTCAAATTCTTTATATTGTCTAATGCCACACTAAGCAAGCAAGTGAAGAATTTGTCTAAACCTGAATTTTTGGGTCGTCCTGTCGAACTTAACGTATGGACATTAGAACGATTCTATCAAACATTTGCCTCTAATTCAAGTGAGATAATAGAAATAGATACTACTGACTTTGGTTGTGATGGTATCCAGTGTCTAAAAGCAGACATTGGAGTTGACAGTGAATATGATGCCTATCTTGGCATTGTGCCAGGTAAGTTTCTTGCTGACATTTACCTAAAATATGGAAGCAAACTACTACAAGGCAATGTGCGAGCATTTTTAAGTGTAAGAGGAAAAGTCAACAAAGGAATTAGAGATACTATCATAAATCATCCTGAGAATTTCTTCACTTTCAATAATGGTATAGCTGTTGTTGCTCGTTCTGTTTCATTTTCTGCAGATAAAACTCAAATAGTACATTTTAAGGATCTGCAAATTATCAACGGAGGTCAAACGACGGCTTCTTTGGCTAATGCCATCATTAAAAAAGAAGCTCGCTATGGCATGGATAATTTGTATGTTCCGATGAAATTGACAGTCTTGAATGTTGAAAATGATTTGTCTGAAGAACAAGTAGAGCAATATAACAGCATAACAAAGACTATTTCACAATGTGCAAATAGCCAAAATGCTGTTTCTGAGGCTGATTTTTTCTCTAACCACCCATTCCATGTGTTAATGGAAAAATTGTCTAAAAAGGTAATGGCACCTCCTGTAAATGGAAATCCATATCAAACGATATGGTTTTATGAGCGTTCGCGAGGCAAATGGGAACAGGAACAAATGAAACTGACACCAGCACAGAAAAAGAAATTTTGTGAGATGCATCCTAAGAATCAAGTCATCAAAAAGGAAAAGCTTGCAAAATGTTACAATACAATACTGATGAATCCACATCAAGTATGCCAAAGTTCTGCAATCAATTTCAATAGATTTGCTGGTGTTATTGAAAAAATTTACGATGAGAATAGAGATAGTATAAATGAGGATTTCTTCCGTAAATGCGTTAGCTCCGTTATACTTTTCGATACTCTTGATGGATTGATTAGTAAGGCTTCATGGTATCCTAAAGGTGGTAACAAAGCCCAGATAGTACCATATACGATAGCCAAACTCATGACTCTCATCCCTAAAGGCAAAGATATTGACTGGCGTTATATATGGCAGAAACAAACTCTTTATCCTGAATTGGCAGAAGAATTGTTGAGACTTGCGTATTGTACTCATAACTTCTTGATGGATCAAGCAAACGGAGGTATCGTTAGAACCATATCACGTACACAAGCTGTATGGAAGAATTTCCAAGATTACAAATATACACTTGGTGAAACATTCTTGTCAACATTAGTGTCTATCGAAGAAACAAAAAATGCAGAACGTGCAGCAAAACGTGCACATAAGTTTGACGCAGCTATTGATGCATCTGTGGAAATTTTCAATCTTGGAGCAAATTATTGGATGAAAGTATACAATGACCTTATGAAAGAGAACGTTCTTTCTTATGGTGATTGTAGCTTTATAAAAGGAATTGCAGACTACATTGCAAAGCAGAATTTACCTTCTGCCTCACAATGTAAGCGTTTGGTTAAAATCGTGAACAAGGCTGAAGACAAAGGCTACATAATGCCCAATTAAAAAACATTTATGGCACTAGCAATAAACATAAACGACCTGCTTAACAAGCAGAAAATAGAATCTAACCGCATTGAGTTCAAGAAAGGTTGGAACCCAGGAAGCATATATCACAGTATATGTGCTTTCGCCAATGACTTTGATGACCTTGGCGGTGGATATATCATTGTAGGTGTAGATACCGATGATAAGACAGGTATGGCAATTCGTCCTGTAGAAGGTGTGCCAATAGAAAAGATTGATGGCATATTGCAGGAGATGGTTGCGTACAATAACAAGATGGCTCCATACTATTTGCCTCGTACCTCAGTGGAAGAGGTGGACGGCAAACAGGTGATTGTAATTTGGTGTCCAGCAGGTAGTTATCGTCCTTATTCCGTACCGGTGAATGTTACAGCAAAAGGTTCAAAGGAGTATTTCTACATCCGTAGCGGGACAAGTAGCATAGAAGCAAGAGGTGAAGTTCTTGTTGAATTGCGTGAGTTGGCCAACCGTATGCCTTTTGACGAACGAGGAAATAGCGACATACAGTTGGAAGATATCTCATTGGTGCTTCTTCGTGATTATCTTGTCAAGGTGGGTAGCAAGCTTGCTGATGAGGTGATAACAATCCCGCTTGCTACAATTCTTGACCAAATGGAACTATACACTGGTCCGAAAGAGAATCGTTTGCTTCGTAACGTGGCAGCCATGATGTTCTGCGAGAACCCAAACAAGTTCTTCCCATACACCCAGATTGATGTGGTGACATTCCCTAACGGAAAAATGAAAGACCCCAACAATTTTACCGAGGTAACATTCAAGGGCAGTGTTCCGCAGATGATAAAGCAGACAATGGATTACATCAAGAGCAATGTTCTCAAAGAACATGTGCGTAAAGTGTCGGGCAGACAGGAAGCAGAACGTTTTTGGAATTATCCATACGATGCTATTGAGGAAGCTGTTGTAAACTCCGTATATCATAGAGATTTCTTACAGCATGAACCAATAGAGATAACCATTGAGCCGAGCGGAATATCTATACTTAATTGTCCTGGCCCAGATAGAAGTATCTCCAAAGAAGATATTGCAAAAGGCGATATGCTGAAAAGCCGTCGCTACCGAAATCGAAGGTTAGGCGACTTCTTGAAAGAACTCGACCTTACAGAAGGTCGCTCAACCGGTGTTCCAACAATTCAAGCGAAGTTAGCAGAGAACGGGTCGCCACGCGCCATCTTTGAAACAACTGATGATCGCTTGACGTTCTTGATTACTATTCCTGTTCATGAAGAATGTAATGAAAGTTCGGAAACAGATATACTCGGTTCGGAAACAAAAACGAAAAGTTCGGAAAGAAGTTCGGAAACAAAGGACTTGATTATAGATATTATAAAACAAGACCCACATATAACAGCCGCTGAAATCGCAATGCAATTGAATATGTCTTCACGAGGAGTTGAGAAGCAAATACGTAAACTTCGTGAATTAGGCAAAATTAAACGAACAGGTGGTAGATTTAGAGGCTATTGGGAAATCGTAATATTAGACAAAGAATAAAACGGATATGTTATTCGGAAACAAGATAAAAGCTCTAAGAGACGAACAAGGAATATTGCAGCGGCAAGTGGCTGCATACTTAGAAATAGACACACCCATGTTCAGTAAGATTGAGCGTGGCGATAGACGAGCAAAGAGAAGCCAAGTAATTCAAATGGCAACATATTTCAAAGTGGATGAAAAGGAAATGCTCACTCTGTGGCTTGCCGACAAAGTATTGGATGCTTTAGAGGGTGAAGACGAATTGAAACTTACAGCCATTGAAACAGCAAAAGACGAGTTAATGGATGTTAATCGCTAATTTGCAGCAAACAATTCCTCTTCTGATATAAACTACGCAAGATTGATTTCTTGCACATAATGGGAACTTTATGGTATCATTTACGTTTGGTACTATAAAGTTTCTTTTGATTTAGTATGATATTATTCATATTAGCTCGTTGTATGTTCACTCGTTAATTATGGCAATATACAACTTTTTATCCAATAAACACGCTGTACTGGATAAAAAAAGCCGGTTTTTATCCAATACAATGCTGTTTAATGGATAGAAACCAGGAAAAATAATGTATACTATTATAAAGTGAGAGTTTAGTTGTATAAGGTTTCCGTTCCGTGACACCGAATGTGTGTTCCGTGACACCGAATGGCCGTTCCGTGTCGCCGAATGGCCGTTCCGTGTCACGGAATAGAGATTTATATTGTGGTTTAACGATTTTAGTTGACCACTCTAAGTATTATTGATAATACAAGTNTTTCAGAAATTTCAATCATTGTAAGGTGTTCTAAAGCATAAAGACGATAAATCTCCTTGCTTAATTCAACTTCCTTTAATGTCTCTTCTAATGATTTTTTCATTTCACTTACATTTTAGGGAGTCAACCATATTTACAAAAAGACATATTATATTACTTAAATAATAAACTTTACTTGTTTCAACGAGTAGATGCGGTTGTTGCCTTTATTGTCTACGAGATGCAGCAGTCCATCGGTGCCTACATGATGTATGCAGGCATCGAACTCCTCGTCGGTAGCAACATCCTTATAGGCGTGAAAGCCCGAGCTGCGATAGAGAGCGGCATTGTATTGGCTTACGATAGCATCGTGATTGCCATTTATGGCAAGGGTGTAATAGTGCTCAAAGCTTTGCAAGATGTCGTCGAGTAAAAGGTTGAGCGGAGTGTCATGTCTGGTAATGTTGAGCAGCGACACGGGATTGGGGGCATCGCTGAAAAACCTATTTTGATTGACATTAAGACCAATGCCGTATATACAGCGCTTGAGGGTCTTGCCTACAACAGATGTCTCGATGAGCGTACCGCTAATCTTGCGGTCGCGCCAATAGATATCGTTAGGCCACTTTAGCGTTATGTCCTTAGTATAGCGGTCGAGCACGTGCTTGAGAGCAAGTGCTCCAGCCATAGAGAGAACAAACTGTTTGGCTATGGGAACGCTTACAGGCGAGGTGAGTATGGAGAATAGAAGGTTTTTGCCATCCTCACTCTCCCACTTGTTGCTGCCCTGTCCACGACCTGCAGTTTGGTGTGACGCAACAGCAATGGTCATTGCATCGGGCGCGGGAGTGGGAAGAGACATAAGATAGTCGTTGGTCGAAGGGATGTCTGAAAGGTGTATTATCTCTTTTTGCATTTTATCTGGGTTTATTATCTGAAGGCGCAGCAAGGATTGAAGGCATCCTCAATGTGCGTAATATCGGCGTTGGCATCGTTGTTACCAACAATGGATATTATGTCGAATCGAAGAAGGTCGACAACGTTATGTTGCTTGACATAGGCATTTGCAGCAAAGCCTATGTTGCGTATCTTGCGTAGGTCGACGGCATCGCGCGGGTCGGTAACCACATCGCTTGTACGTGTCTTTACCTCTACAAATACAATGATGTTGCCTTCGGGCGCGCGTGCTATTATGTCGATATCGCGGTGGCCTATGCGCCAATCTCGCTCCAAGATGTCGTAACCTTTGTTGAGCAGAAAGTTGACTGCATATTCCTCACCCCACTTGCCGAGTTGGTTGTGTTGAGCCATAATTGATTATTTTTAATGTACAAAGGTATCGTTAAAATGCGAGATATATGGCATTATTATTGTAAATTTGCAAACAAAAAGTTTACTTATGGACAATAGCGAACAACAGAAGAGAGACGAGCAGTTAATGCGGCGTGCCTTGGACGAAGCCTTGGCTGCACGCGAGGCGGGAGAGATTCCGGTAGGAGCTGTAATTGTGGCTGCCGACCGTATTATCGCACGTGCGCACAACCTGACAGAAACCCTTGGCGACGTAACAGCACATGCTGAGATGCAAGCCATAACATCTGCTGCCAACCAGCTTGGCGGCAAATACCTAACCGACTGTACGTTGTACGTAACAGTTGAGCCGTGTATTATGTGCGCAGGCGCAATAGGCTGGTCGCAGATTAGGCGTGTGGTGTTTGGCGCAGCCGACGAGAAACGTGGCTTTATGCGGTTTGCTCCCAAGGCATTACACCCTAAATGTACAGTTACGCAGGGTGTACTGGAGGAGGAATGCAGAACGCTGATGACAGATTTCTTCCGCAGTCGCCGATAACATACGCTTAGATAGATACAACCAATTAAACATAATATATAAACCTAAAAGGCTAAATCTATGATACCACAAGAATACCAGAAATTTTATCTTAAGGATGTGACCTTCGTCAACCTGATGATGCGACGCATCTATAACGTGCTTATCGTGGCCAATCCATACGACGCCTTTATGCTTGAGGACGACGGACGTGTGGAAGAGAAGATATACAACGAGTATATGGAATTGGGTCTGCGCTATCCACCTACCTTTACACAGGTTAGTACTACGGAGGAGGCTTATCAGGTACTGCGCACAATGAACATTGATCTTGTGATATGTATGCCTGGCAATGCCGACAACGACGCATTCTCTGTAGCACACGACATAAAGGCAGGATTTCCAGACATACATTGCATTGTACTTACACCTTTCTCGCATGGCATTACGAAGCGTATGGAGAACGAGGACTTGTCTATATTCGACTACGTGTTCTGCTGGTTGGGCAACACCAACCTTATACTGTCAATAATAAAGCTGATTGAGGACAAGATGAATCTTGAGCACGATATTGAAGAAGGTGGGGTGCAGATGATTTTGGTAGTTGAGGACAGCATAAGGTTCTACAGCTCTATTCTGCCAAATCTATACAATTATATATTGGCACAAAGCAAGCGATTCTCTACCGAGGCACTAAACCGACATGCTGCCACGCTGCGTATGCGTGGTCGTCCTAAGGTGGTATTGGCACGCAACTACGAGGAAGCTATGGCTTTGTACGACAAGTTTGCCGATAATGTACTGGGCGTTATTAGCGATGTAAGATTCCCCGTAGGAGGCGTAAAGGATAGCGAAGCCGGACTGAAACTGCTGCGCAATATACATAGCCGTAACCCATATATACCTTTGATAATGGAGAGTGCAGAATCAGAGAATAGGGAGAAGGCAGAAGCTGAGGGTTTCAGATTTGTGGATAAGAACTCGAAGAAGATGTCGCTCGACCTTAGAAAGATGATGGAAGAGCACATGGGATTTGGCGATTTTATCTTCCGCGATCCAAAAACAAAGGCCGAGATAATGCGCATACATAGCCTGAAGGAATTGCAAGACAACATATTCAAGATACCAGACGATTCGATGCTGTATCACATATCGCGCAACCACATGAGCCGGTGGCTGTCGGCTCGAGCCATATTTCCGGTGTCGGAGTATCTTAAAAAGATTACGTGGGAAAGACTAAAGGACATTACGGCGCACCGAGAGATTATATTCGACGCTATTGTGCAATATCGACACATGAAGAATATTGGAGTTGTGGCTGTATTCGACCGCATGAAGTTTGACTCTTACTCTCACTTTGCACGCATCGGCGAAGGCTCGCTTGGCGGTAAAGGCAGAGGTTTGGCTTTCTTGGATAATATAATTAAGATGCACCCAGAATTCAACTCGTTTGAAGGTGCAACAGTACAGATACCTAAGACGGTGGTGCTATGTACGGATGTATTCGACCAGTTTATGGAACAGAACAATCTGTACCAGATAGCACTAAGCGATGCGTCGGACGAGGATATATTGCAACACTTTATGAGAGCACAATTGCCCGACTCGCTTATAGCCGACTTCTTCACCTTTTTCGAGGCAACGAAGAGTCCGATAGCTATACGTTCGAGCTCGCTGTTGGAAGATGCACACTATCAGCCATTTGCCGGAATATATTCTACATATATGATTCCGTATCTAGACGATAAGTATGCCATGCTCGAGATGCTGGCTTGCGCCATCAAGGGCGTATACGCATCGGTTTACTATAAGGATTCGAAAGCGTATATGACTGCCACGAGCAACGTGATAGACCAGGAAAAGATGGCTGTGATTCTGCAAGAAGTGGTGGGCAAACAATATGACGGACGATACTATCCCAATATATCGGGCGTGCTCAGGTCGCTCAACTACTACCCTATTGGCGACGAACGTGCCGAAGACGGTATTGCTTCGCTGGCTTTGGGATTGGGCAAGTATATCGTGGATGGCGGTCAGACGCTGAGAGTATCACCATATCATCCGCACCAGGTGCTGCAAACAAGCGAGCTTGAAACGGCGTTAAGGGAGACTCAAACCAGATTTTATGCACTGGACACAAAGCATGTGGGCAGCGATTTTAAGGTAGATGACGGATTCAACATCCTGAATCTTAAGGTGAAGGAGGCCGAGCGCGACAACTCGCTAAACTATATTGCATCGACCTACGACCCATACGACCAGGTAATACGTGACGGCATATACGATGGCGGACGAAAGGTGATAACCTTTGCAAGCGTATTGCAACATGGTGTGTTTCCATTGCCCGAACTGCTACAGATGTCGATGAAATATGGTGCCGAATCGATGAGACGACCGGTGGAGATTGAATTTGCATGCAACATAAACAACGACCGCACGGGCAATTTGTATCTATTGCAGATTAGGCCAATAGTGGACTCAAAGCAGATGCTGGACGAAGATGTGGCTGCTGTGCCTGATGATAAATGCGTGGTACGCTCGCATAACTCGCTGGGACATGGAGTTACGGAAGACGTAACCGACGTGGTATACATAAAGACGGACGACAACTTTACGGCATCCAACAATCCTGCAATTGCACGAGAGATAGAGAAGATAAACCGCGAATATCTGGACAAAGGCAAGAACTATGTACTTGTTGGACCAGGACGCTGGGGGTCGAGCGACCCGTGGCTTGGTATTCCGGTTAAATGGCCACATATATCGGCTGCAAGAGTTATAGTAGAAGTTGCGCTGAAGAATTATAGAGTAGACCCGAGTCAGGGAACTCACTTCTTCCAGAACCTTACATCATTCGGCGTAGGCTACTTTACCGTTGACGCCAATCGTGGAGAAGGTTTGTTCCATAAGGAAATGCTCGACGAAATGGAAGCGGTGGAAGAAACCGAACATGTTAGAGTGGTAAGATTCAACAAGCCATTACGAATAATGATGGATGGCAAGAAACAAGAAGGCGCCGTGGTTGTTGGCGCATAATACACCACTTATTACATAAGAAAAGAACGACGATTGGACGTAAAAAAGAGGGTGTGTCAAACCTTAAACAATACGGGCTGAAAGCCCAAATTGCGCCTAGCCCAGGGCAGCGCCCTGGGTAAACGGATATTATAATAATACGCCCTGTAAGGGCAAAAGCATTTATCAACGCTTCTGCCCTTACAGGGCGCTTTGCTTTGGATGTATTACACCCAGGGCGCTGCCCTGGGCTAGGAGCTTCTGCCCCTTCGGGGCGTACCACTTGCGACTTTTGACACACCCTCTGTATTAATGTTTAAAAATTACTTCAAATCCATAATCTGCTTGCCTGTCTCATCGTCAGGACGAACCTCGAGCAACTTAGATGCCCACTGCTTAGCCTCGGCAACCTTGTCGTTCTGGATGTAGTGAACAGCGAGATACTGATAAGCTGTAGCAAGCTTCTTGGTATCAGCAGCAGTCTTATCGTCCTTAGCCTCGATAAGCTGGATGAGCTTCTGATAATAAGGAAGAGCAATACCTACCTTAAGATCAGGATTAATCTGATAGTAAGCAGTAGCCTGCTTAGATACAGCATAGATAGCAGCATAGTCGAACTTCTCGGCAATCAAGCCATAGATGTCGGCAGCCTTCTTGAAAGCAGCTTTCTTAGCCTCATCATTTGCGGCAGCCTCTGCCTCCTCAAGATAGATGTCGGCAAAGTCGTCATATTCCTTATATGTAACTTCCTCGCCCTTATCCTTAAGATACTGCTCGTAAGCAGCAACAGCCTCGGCGAACATCTTGCCCTTGGCATAAGCCTGAGCAATGAACTTGTTGTACTCCTTGTTATCAGCATCAACCTCAGGGAGGTGCTTGTAAGCCTCTACAGCTGCGGCAACGTTGCCTGTATTTACAAGAGCATCGGCATAGAAGATGTAGTCATTAGGAGTATACTTGATGGTATCGGTAGCGGCGAAGAGCTGCTTGCCATATCCAACTGCAGCCTCATACTGCTTCTGCTTGTCAGAGCTGTAAAGAGCGATACGGTTGAACGAACCATACTGAGGATACTTCTGTATACCAGTCTGCGAGAGGGTAAGAGCCTTGTCGTACTGCTCGAGAACGTATGCTGTAGAAGCATAGTCGAAGAGGATATAGTCCTCAAGCGAAGCGGCATTGCTAACCTTGTCGTAGTAGTTCATAGCCGACTTAAGCTGATTGTTAGAAGAATACATGTAACCAGCGGCAGCATCTACTGGATAGTCGGGTTTAACAGTGCGGAGCTTCTCGAGCATAGCAACAGCACCCTTTGGATCTACCTTCTGGTAAACACGAGCATACTTAACGTAAGCTGTTGGGTCCTGAGGAGCCTGCTGTGTAGCCATCTCATAGTAAGAAGCAGCCATACCGCCATCGTCCTCTGCCGAAGCGATATCACCACGAAGAACATAACCAGCTGCACATGTCTTGCCTACCTTCATTGCCTGATCGGCATAAACCTTAGCCTGCTCGAAGTTCTTTGCTGCAAGGAATGCACGTCCAAGACCAGCAAGAGCCTCAGCATTCTTCTTGTTGAGCTTCATAAACGCCTTAACTGGGGCCTTAGTTGCAACAACATCGCCTTTAGCGTCTACTACTACCTTTGTAATGGCATCAACCTGAGACTTAACGTCCTGTGCCATTGATGGAGCTGCGATGCTGAGCATCAGAGCACCTGCTACGAAATATTTAATTGCCTTCATAATTCGGAATTTTTAAGAGTATAACCTTGATTTTAATAATATTGTATAGTAATACACAGTCTTTCTTTATTCTACTTATTAGTATAACGCAAATCGGCTAAGAATATTGCATCATACTGGCGACAAATACTTATTGTACGCTGGATATTTACTCGTTATGAACCTGTACGTCGCGAATGGTTATCTCGCCACGAGTAGGCAATAAGCCAGACTTAAAGATGATGAGCTGGCCCTTAGGCTGCTCAATAAAGTGAGCAAAACCCCATGGCAATCCACGCTTAGGGTCGTTGAGCAGAGCATATATAGTGCGTACAAATGGATAGCGACCGTTGAGAAGCCATGCCTGATAAGGCTTCCATGAGTTAAGGGCAGTTGCATGGTCGAGCTTTGAAACCGACATAACGGTAATAGCCTTGTTCCATGTTGTATTGGTAGTGTCGCGCTTGTCGTTAAGCCAATTGCTGCCAATAACACCAATGGCGTTAGGAGTTTTAGACACGTAGTCGATAACATCCTTGCTGTCCTTGGCTGCAAAGACATTAGGACTATCGATTGGCTTGCCACCAAGAATAGAGTCGCAGCAATAATTAACGGCGCTCGACTTGCGGTTGTCAAAGCAAACCCATATCTCGCCAAGCTTTGAACCTGGGTTTACCTCGCTCCACTTGGTCTTCTTGCCCAAGAGAATATCCTTGACATCCTTAACAGAAATGCACGAGTCGAGATTTTGGTTATTGCATATAAGCGCCATACCATCGTAAGCCAAACGTACAGCCTCAGGCAACATATTAAGACCATCTTTGATATAAGTATATTCCTTAGGTGTAAAGTTGCGCGCAGTAATGGTAAGCCATGTTTTCTGCTGAAGAAGCATGTTGATACCATCAATCTCGTTGGTATAGATAGGCTTAAGCTTGGTGTTAGGGCATTGCATCTGGTAAACCTGGATGAGTTCGTCGATAATAGGACTAAAACTCTCGTCGCAAGCAAAGCTTATCTCGCCTTGTGTTGTAGTGTCAGTACGTCCGTCCTTGCGTTTCTTCTCTCCGCCACACGACATCATAACGAGAACCAATGCAAGCAAGGCAAGTATTGATATGTTTCTAAAATTCGTCTTCATAATCACATCTAATTTAAAGAATATCTGTTAATAAAAAGATAATCTGTATAGTATATAAATGTAAGAGTAATGTCTAATTAAGTGGGTCAACAACGTGATGACCTTGGGGGTGGAATCCTGCAATAAAGCTGCAGAGTGATAGGGGTAGTTTGTTGGATTGTTGTTTGCAGATAAACATGCATTTAAGCTACAACCATCCATGAGCTCTGGTTGCTTGAACCGGAGCCACGTGGATGGTTGTTATTATTAATCTTACAGTTTAAACATGTAAGATATCATACGCTTCGATATTACTGCAGGCGGAATGTAACAGGAACCTGATACTTCACACGTACAGCCGAGCCATTCTGCTTACCAGGAGTCCATCTTGGCATGCCCTTAACCACGCGCATAGCCTCACGGTCGAGAGATGGGTCAACCGAGCGAATCACATTCACATCGGTAATAGAACCATCACGCTCTACAACGAAGCCAACAACAACACGACCCTGTACGCCGTTCTCGGCAGCTACTGTTGGGTAGTGGATATTGTCGCGGAGGTAACCCATAAGGGCTACATCGCCACCAGGGAACATAGGCATCTGCTCTACTACGGTGAAGATCTTAGTCTCCTCAACCACATGCTTCGGAGGTTCCGGAGCTGCGATGTCTTCCTTAGCCTTAAGTACTGAGCCACCTACCTCGTCGTTACCCTCAACTGTGAAGGCGCCGACAGCCTTGTCGCTCTTCTGAACTTCATCGAGTTTGATCTCATCCTCTTCCTTTACCTCTTCGTCCTTCTTGATGATAGGAGCGGTAAACTTAACTGAAGACTTAACCTGCTCAACAACCTTTTCAGGCTCTTGTCTGATGATCTCCTTCTTCTCTACCTTAGCCTCTTTCTTCTTCTCAGTATTGAGTTTAGCGAGCGCTACGGCCTGAGTGTTCTCAACCTTCTTGTTAGCCTCAGCCATGCGCTGTAGCTGAAGTCCGAGATAAAGGAGTACTGCAGCAAGGGCTACGATGATAAGAGCCCAAAGGTTGCGCTTGCCTGTGGTTTTGCGCAGCTTATAAGCTCCGTATGACTGGTTTCTGCCCTCGAATACAAGGTCAGTCCACTCATTGGATATCAAATCTATTTTTGACATTTCTTCGTCCTTTCTTTAATTATTAGTCATTTACTTGACACCTTTCGATGCAAGAAGCTTAGCATCCTGATCGTTGATCTTGTCAATGACGTAAGTACCAATACTGCAGATAGTCATCTCGTCCAAAGCATCAACCATGTTCTTGTATGAAGCCTGGTCGGTACACTTGATGATAATAGTCATGGTAGGCACCTTGCCAGAATCAAGTTCACCCTTCTTAATCTTAGTCAGAGCAGCGTCGTACACTTCCTCTGGGTAAGCAGCTGGGTTAGCGAGCTTCTTCTTGTCAAGAGCGTCCTTAGCCATCATAATGTCCTTAACTGGCTGCGAGCCATCCTCGGTAATGTGGTTGAAGAGAACCGAGCGGATACCCTTCTGACCCCATGTAGTTTCCTTCAGACAGTTCGGGTCATCATACTTAGGCAAGCCATCAACGTGATAGATCTTGTCGTTACCACACACATAGATAGTGATGGTCTGTGATGCCTTAGCAGCGTTACGATCCTTATCAGAGATATTCTCGTCGTTCGAAGGCATGGTCAAGTTCATAGTCTGAGGCTTAGCCAGAGATGTACAGAGCATGAAGAACGTGATAAGAAGCATCATCATGTCCACCATAGGCGTGAAGTCCACGCGGGTCTGCATCTTTTTCTGTCTGCTTGCTTTTTTCTTTGCCATGTCTTAGTCCTCCGAATTTGATTTAAGTGCGGTAATGAGATAGTAACGGTTCTCGCTCATGTCCTGCAATTCCGACATCATCTTCTTGATGACCTTGTACGAAGTGCCAGCGTCTGCCTTGATGGCAAGCTTCATTTCCGAGCCGTTGTTATCACGAGCCATCTTAACCCAATCTTGGAACTGGCTCATCTTACCGTCCACGCTATCAGTAGGGATACCCTTTGATGCCTGGTATTCATTCAATCTATCTTCCTGGCTCAAGGCTGTTGCAAGATCCTGCATATTGACACCGATAGTGGCAGCACCCTGAGCAGTTTCAAACTGTTTCTTTGTGAGCTGCACGCCATACTGGTCGGCCATACCCTGAACGAGTTCGCCCATTCTTCTAGGATTGTCCATACCTACGAAGATTCGGCCATTCTTATCGCAGAGTACTGTCAAGACATTAGTCTCCGGTACCTTGATTTCAGATACCGAGCCTGGAGTAACGACCTTCACTGCCTCGTTCTTAACGAATGTTGATGTCAACATGAAGAACGTAAGCAAGAGGACCATCACGTCCGACATAGGAGTCATGTCTATCCAGACGTCCGCTTTCTTAACTTTTACTTTACCCATAATGATAAATGTTTTAAAGGGTTAGTAAAATTAAGCCTCTTCTGCGTGGTTTGCTTCGTATGTCTTAGCAATAGTGTAACCTACTTCGTCAAGAGCGTATGTAAGCTTATCGATCTTGTTTGAATAGTAGTTATATGAGACTACGGCTACCCATGATGTCAAAATACCAGATGCGGTATTAACGAGGGCCTCAGAGATACCTTCTGACAACTGGAGTGAGTCACCACCACCACCTGAAGCAAGAGCGGCGAATGAACGGATCATACCAACCACAGTACCGAAAAGAGCGGTAAGAGTACCGAGTGTAACGATAGTTGCGATGATAGGCATGTTCATCTGAAGAGTAGGCATCTCGAGCTGTGTAGCCTCCTCATGAGCCTGCTGAATCTTAGAAACCTTAGCAGCACGCTTGAGGTTAGGAGTATTCTCCATTTCCTTGTAAGCTGCGATAGAAGCGCCAACAACGTTAGCTACACTACCCTGCTGCTTGTCGCAAAGCTGCTGAGCCTTAGCCATATCACCAGCGGTGATAGCCTGCTTTACGTTGATAACGAACTTACCGAGTGAGCTCTTACCGAAAGCTGTACGGAGTGCGAAGAAACGCTCGATAGAAAGAGCGATTACAGAGAAGAGCAATGTAATGATGACAGGAACGACAACACCACCTTTGTAGACTGTACCCATGAGGTTACCGTCCTTAACTGGCTGTGTTGGGTCACCGTTCACGAAATGCTCAGGTGCACCAAGGATGTACTTGAAGAACAACACTGCGAGAACGAAACATACAAGGATGATAAAGAACGCATTTTTAACACCCTGGAATCCTGAAGACTTCTTCTTAGGATTCGCTTTAGCTTGTGTAGTTGCCATAATTTTTTGTAGAATTTAATAAGTTATTAATGGTTAAATATTTATCCGTTGTTTTGGTTAATTGCGAGTGGTTTAAGCACGCGATTTTGCGGTTTGCTACTTATTCAGGGCAAAGTTAGCAAATAAAGACAAATTATCGAATGAAAGAGCCACCTTTAACATATTTTTATTGCAATTTAGCCAACGTTTCCTTAATACGGCGCATTGCTTCGCGTATATTGTCGTCGCTTGTGGCGTAACTCATACGGAAACACTCTGGATCGCCAAAGGCATCACCACCTACGGTTGCCACATGTCCCTCCTCAAGGAGATACATTGCAAGGTCGGTAGAATTGTTTATTGTGCGTGTACCATCGGTCTTGCCGTAGAAGCTTGAGCACTTGGGGAAGAGGTAGAAAGCGCCTTCTGGCTTATTAACCTCAAGACCCGGTATCTGCTTTGCAAGTTCTACGATAAGGTCGCGACGACGCTCGAAAGCCTGACGCATTGTCTCAACACAATCTTGCGACATTGTATAGGCTGCCTCGGCTGCCTTCTGGCTTACAGAGCAAGGACCTGATGTATACTGTCCCTGAAGTTTGTTGCATCCCTTAACAATCCACTCTGGCGCGGCGATAAAGCCGATACGCCATCCTGTCATTGCGTATGCCTTTGACACTCCGTTAACGATAATAGAGCGCTCCTTCATGCCTGGGAACTGTGCTATACTCTCGTGACGTCCTATATAATTAATGTGTTCGTATATCTCGTCGGCGAGCACATACATTCCTTCATGACGTTTGATAACCTCTGCCAAGCCTGCGAGTTCTTCCTTAGAATAAACACTACCCGTAGGATTGCTTGGCGAGCAAAGGATAAGCATACGTGTCTTCGGGGTGATAGCAGCTTCGAGTTGCTCTGGTGTAATCTTGAAATCCTGCTCGAAGCCAGCATTAACAATGACTGGTGTACCACCCGCAAGCTTGACCATCTGTGGATAACTAACCCAGTAAGGTGCTGGGATGATAACTTCCTCGCCATCGTTTACAAGAGCCATAACAGTGTTGCATACACTCTGCTTTGCACCATTAGACACAAGCACCTCGTTTGTTGTATATTCGAGGTTGTTCTCGTTCTTGAGTTTAGCTACGATGGCCTTACGCAGATCCATATAACCAGGAACCGGCGAGTATCTTGAGAAGTTCTCGTCGATTGCCTTCTTGGCTGCTTCTTTGATGTGGTCGGGAGTATTGAAGTCGGGCTCGCCCACACTGAGGTTGATCACGTCTACGCCTTGTGCCTTCATTTCGCTGCTCTTCTGCGACATTGCAAGTGTTGCCGATGGAGCTAGACGATTGAGGCGGTTTGATAATTCTGCCATAATATCAAGTATCTATCGTTTATAAGTTCTTGCAAAATTAATTATAAAAATCGAGTTATACGAAGAATTTGCAAGCAAAATGATAGAACGAGGAGAAAAAACATGGAAGAGACGGAGGTGACAAGGCAACTGTTTTTATGTTCACCACTCTTGTATGGACCAAGTGTAGCCTATAGTACAATAAAAGGTATAACGAATAGGTATCGAGAGATTTCTCCCCCAAAACCATCCGTTATACCTTTTATTAAAACCCTAAAGATTTTACCACAAGAGGGTTTTGATTAAATTTATGTCTAAATCCAGCCTTTACGCGTTCTTAATTCTCAACACTGTCGTTATTGAAAGCCGAGGAAATGCGACACTTAAAATTGCCGTTGTATACAACCGTTGACTATTTTAGTGCGTTCCATACTGGGACTTTATAATTACTTAAGATGCAAAGTATGCCCCATGCGGTCGCGTTTTGTCTTGAGATAACGCTCGTTGTACTTGTTAGGAACAACCTCAATAGGCACATTCTCTACAATCTCGAGCCCGTAAGCCTCAAGACCAACACGTTTTGTAGGATTATTTGTAAGCAAGCGCATCTTGTGAACACCAAGATGACGCAGCATCTGGGCACCGCAACCATAATCGCGCTCGTCTGGCTTAAATCCAAGATGAGTGTTGGCATCCACAGTGTCGTAACCTTCCTCCTGAAGCTTGTATGCCTCTATCTTATTCATAAGACCAATACCGCGGCCTTCCTGTTGCATATACACGAGCACTCCCTTGCCCTCTTTTTCAATCATCTCCATAGCCTTATGCAACTGCTGACCACAGTCGCAACGCTTTGAGCCAAGAATATCACCGGTTGCGCAAGACGAATGAACACGCACAAGTACTGGCTCATCCTCACGCCACTCGCCCTTAACAAGAGCCATATGCTCCATTCCATTGCTTTGTTGACGGAAAGGAATAAGACGGAAGTGGCCCCACTCGGTAGGCATATCAACCTCCTCGCCCACTTCTATAATTGACTCCTTCTTAAGACGATAGGCGATAAGATCCTTTATGGTAATGATGCGCATACCCCACTCGGTAGCCATCTTCTGTAGCTCGGGCATACGTGCCATTGTTCCATCATCATTCATTATCTCCATTAGGGCACCTGCAGGATATAGTCCGGCAAGACGACAAAGATCTACAGCGGCTTCGGTATGTCCACAACGGCGCAATACACCATTGTCCTGTGCATACAACGGATTGATATGACCAGGACGACCGAAAGTCTGAGGTGTTGAGGTAGGATCGGCAAGCGCCTTGATTGTGGCTGCACGGTCGTATATAGAAACACCTGTTGAACAACCCTCCAGCTTGTCAACAGTCACAGTGAACGGTGTGCCGAGCATAGACGTGTTATCACTAACCTGATGCGGCAGGTCAAGTTCCTCACATCTTGACAACGTAATGGGCACACAAAGCACACCACGAGCGTTCTTCAGCATGAAATTAACTTTCTCCGGGGTTATCTTCTCGGCTGCAATAATAAGGTCACCCTCGTTCTCGCGGTCTTCATCGTCAACGACGATTACGAATTTACCTTCCTTGAAATCTTCCAAAGCATCTTCAATGCTACTAAGCTTGAACTCTTCCATTTCTTATATTATTAGATGTTTATATTAATGTTTTATTATAGGGGTGATGCTAAATACAAATCACTGGGATTTCTACATATATATTATAATGTATAGCCGTAATACACCGACATGACAATCATTGGTTTGACAGCGACTTTATACGACCTATTATTATATCATTCTCGGCCTTAACGGTACGCAGATCGCGCCAGAGACGCAACCTATAGCGCCACATACGAAGGTAGAGCACCAATCCAAAAGGAGCAATAACTGCCGACACAATGTTAAGCCAACGGCGTTCAAATGGTCTTGTGTGCGCCTTGACCGACATTATAGGATATGCGCTAAGATGGTTTACAATAGTGCGGTCGCGCGAGTTACTAAGATCCTCTATTACCGTTTCGAGCTCTTCGTTTATAGCCTCAATCTTATGGTCGGGTTCGTACTTAAAGAACACCTTAATCCAATTGGGCGCATGTTTTAAACGATGCGACTGCGAGTAGAGGTCAATCTCGCTGGTTATACTTTCTAACCTTTCAAGATCGACAGCATAATCCGGATCGTTTATCACCACCTCCTTACGATATATCGGTCGTTTGACACGCAGACCGAAGAATCTACGGAAAATATCTTTATACAAGTCAACATTGAACACCACAGAATCGTTGGTAGCCTTATACGTGAAGAATACAGCCATCGGCACAAGTACAGCCGGAGCAAGAGCATTGCCAAACCATATAGCCCACATTCCGCCACGCGCCATTCTATAGCCCGAGTTGTCGAGAATATAGTAAACAATAAACACGAGTACCGATATAAGTGCCGGCAGTCCAAGTCCTCCCTTACGTATGATAGCACCAAGCGGTGCTCCAATAAAGAAGAAAATAAGACAAGTGAGAGCAAGCGTTATCTTCCTCACCCACTCTATCTTGTGCTGGCGTATTAGTCGGTCGCCATCGGATGTTATCATCTGCTTAAAGTCAAGATCGCTTGCACGTTGCTTAACTTGCTGCAAGGCATAGCCAACCGCAGCACGGCGTCTATCAGGAGTCAAATGTGAGAAAGCCGAATCAACGTTGTAAGTATTCGTGGCAACAAGACCTAAAGAACGCAACGAGTCTTTGGCAGATACCTTTGGCAAGGCATAAGCCATGCGCTGGTCTTCATTATAATACATACGACCTATACTATCGTACTGCTCCTTAAGCGAGTCAAGATCGTGTCTTATCTTAGAAAAGCTCTTGGCACTGGCATTATTCGACATAGATGAACCATCGCCCATATTAAAGTCGCCATCATAATCGAGCAGTATTCGCTTGGCAGTAAATGTCTCGCGTCGATAAGGAACAGCAGCACTTCCTGCCATCTCCTGAGCCTTCATATTCTCAAACCACTCGCCGCTCCACAAAGAAAGCAACAGATGTTTCTTCTCAGCAGTAGACTGCAGCATACCAGAGTCGGCAAGGATAATGGCCTGATCTTCATACGATCCGGTCATTCTGTATATCATTATACCATAGAGCTTGCCTGTATTAAGATCCTTCTTCTGCACATAAAGGTTAGAGTTTGGTATACCATCATAGAATATTCCCTCTGGAATCTCAAGCTCCGGACTCTTTTGTTTCATCGACATAAGCATCAAGCCTAACTGCTTGTTGGCATTAGGACCGACGGTATTTTGGAAATAAAGCGAGGTAAGACATATGAGCACAGATATGAATATCAGCGAACGAAACGCCTGCATAAGCGATATACCAGCAGCCTTTATAGCTGTAAGCTCGGAGCTTTCGCCCATATTACCAAAGGTTATAAGAGATGAAAGCAATATGGCAAGTGGCAATGCCTGCGGAACAAGCATTAAGCCCATGTGCCAGAAAAATTCGGCAAGAACCTCCATCGACAAACCCTTACCTATAAGCTCGTCGATATAGCGCCATAGGAACTGCATCATCAGTACGAACTGGCAGATGAAGAAAGTACCTATGAATAGAAGACCAAACTGCTTGGCTATGAATATATCTAACTTCTTTATTCGAAACATATTTTTATGCTATTTGCTCCAACACCCCTATTATATATAATGTGTACTTTATCATTATAAACAATGTGCACATACGCATAGGGATACATGTTTGCAAAATTAGTATAAAAATTCCACAAACAATTAATTTTAATGTTTTTTGTAAACTATTACACACCGCTTTTAAGACGAAGACGGTCAAAGTTGTGTTGCCATGTTGAGTACAACCATTCGGCATCATCCTCTATGGTAAAATCTGTAACGTGCAATGTTATCTCCCCCGACACCGGACTGCACGACATACTTATCTCTACATAAGCGTCACCATCCTCGTCGTCCCAACTCCATCTAATACGACTTAGACAGTCGGCATACAACAATATAGCCTGACGCATCTCATGATGCCGCCAAACATCACCCCACACAAAGGTAAGGATGTTGCCTTCGAGCGTCACTTTGTCGGCAATCCACTTCTGAAGTCCATCAGCAGTACCAATAAGTTGCCATACAATATTGCGTGACGTAGACTTCAGTTGATGCTCTATTTCTATTTTCTTTATACCCATTAATCTTGATATTAATCAATCCTCATCCCAAAAGCGAATGAGATTTGCAGTTTAATTGATGCAAAGATACATTTTTTTTGATGATGAAGTAAATTTTTCTTCAAAAAGTTTTGGCAGTTAATAAAAAATCGCTACCTTTGCACCCGCAATCAAGAACGATGGCGGGATAGCTCAGCTGGTTAGAGCGCATGATTCATAATCATGAGGTCCCCAGTTCAATCCTGGGTCCCGCTACAAAGAAGCCGAAAAGAAGTTAATTCTTTTCGGTTTTTTGTTTTTATAAAGCTTTATTTTACTTAACCAAGCAAAAAAAAACGATATACAACATCAAGTCTCAGATTAAATTCGTAATTTTGCAGCACAATATATAAACACACATTATATATAATATAGAAAATACGTTTATGAAACTTGATTTGCTGACAGCCATCTCGCCCATTGACGGTCGCTACAGAAGCAAGACAGAGAAACTTGCCGACTATTTTTCAGAGTATGCACTCATACGATATAGAGTGCGTGTGGAAATAGAGTATTTCATCACTCTCTGCGAACTACCCCTTCCGCAGCTAAAGGACTTTGACCACTCGCTGTTTGAGCGTTTACGTGGTATATACAAGAACTTTAACGAAGATAATGCACAACGCGTTAAAGACATCGAGAAAGTGACCAACCATGATGTCAAGGCTGTGGAGTATTTCATAAAGGAGGAGTTTGACAAGATTGGCGGACTGGATGCCTACAAAGAATTCATACATTTTGGTTTGACATCTCAGGACATAAACAACACAAGTGTACCGCTCTCTATCAAGGAGGCACTTGAGGAAGCTTATTATCCTCTTGTTGAAGAACTCATCGCACAACTCCAACAGTATGCCAACGAATGGAAGGACGTGCCCATGCTTGCCAAGACTCACGGTCAGCCAGCATCTCCTACACGTCTAGGCAAGGAGGTCATGGTATACGTTTACCGACTTAACGAACAGCTTTCACAACTTAAGGCTTGCAAGATGACAGCCAAATTTGGTGGAGCTACAGGCAACTATAACGCTCACCATGTAGCTTATCCCGAATATGATTGGAAGGCTTTTGGCAACCGTTTTGTCAGCGAAAAGCTTGGCTTGGAACGCGAGCAATACACAACACAGATTAGCAATTACGACTGCCTTGGTAGTGTATTCGATGCAATGCGTCGCATTAACACCATCATCATAGACCTAGACCGCGACTTTTGGATGTACATTTCTATGGACTACTTCAAGCAAAAGATTAAGGCAGGCGAGGTAGGATCGTCAGCTATGCCGCATAAGGTAAATCCAATTGACTTTGAAAATTCAGAGGGCAATCTTGGCATAGCCAATGCCATACTGCAATTCCTTGCTATGAAGTTGCCTGTAAGCCGTCTGCAACGCGACCTTACCGACTCTACCGTACTTCGTAACGTAGGCGTACCTTTCGGTCATGGTATGATAGCCATAGCAAGCACACTTAAAGGTCTGCGCAAACTTATTCTCCACGAAGAGAAAATTGAGGAAGACCTCAACAACACTTGGGCAGTTGTAGCAGAAGCCATTCAAACCATATTGCGCCGCGAAGCCTATCCTCATCCATACGAGGCACTAAAGGCTCTCACACGCACCAACAAAAAGATGTCCGAGGAGACAATACACGAGTTTGTAAAGACCCTCAACGTTAGCGACGCCGTTAAGGCTGAGCTTATGGCCATCACGCCGCTTAACTACACTGGCATCTAAAACAAGCACAACAACAGCAAAACATTATAGCAGTCTATATAAATATTAAGCGATTAAAAAATCAATTAAGAGATTATAGCAATCTATATATAATTAATAGTAAGTAATTATTTAAGTAAGAACAGAAGTGCATCTATCCGTTCACTTTTCAACGCAGAATAACGGAATGGGTGTCACTTGCCGTGAGGCGAAAAAAGTAAAAACTATGGATTCAGAATTGGAAAAGAACCAGGAACAGAAAGCAGCGGATCAAACTACAGGCAATAGCGAGAGCTATGGCCGTCCCGCAGGTAACTATCAGAGAGAGTATCGCAGTGTGACCGGACGTCGTCCACGCATCCACACTCAGCGTCCTTACAATGCCGACCGTTCTGCCTCAACAAGCAGCGACGACAATGGATTCCGCCCCGAGGGATTCGGTGCAGGTTTGCAAGGTAACGGCAACAACGGCTATCAGCCACGTCAACAAGGCTATCGTTCTCGCTACAACCAGCAGGGAGACAGCCAGCAGGGCGGATACCAGCCACGTCAGCAAGGCTATCGTCCTCGCTACAATCAACAACAGGGTGACGACCAACAGAGTGGCTATCAGCAGCGTGGCAGCTATAATCGTAACGGCTACCAACAGCGCGGAGGCTATCAGCAACGTCCGCAGAACGGTTATCGTCCTCGCTATAACCAGCAGAGCGACGACGACCAACAGCAGAATAGCTTCGGACAGCAGCAAGGTAGCTATCAGCCACGTCAGCAGAGTGGATACGGACAGCAAGGCGGATACAACCGTAGCGGTTATGGACAGCAGCGTGGTGGCTATCAGCAGCGTGGCGGTTATGGACAGCAGCGTGGTGGTTATGGACAGCAACGTGGTGGATACAACCGTGGCGGATACGGACAACAAGGCGGATACAACCGTCAGCACACTCCTGGCTACGATCCCAATGCAAAATATAGCTTGAAAAAGCGTATCGAGTATAAGGAAGAGAATTTCGATCCGAACGAACCAATTCGTCTGAACAAGTTCCTTGCTAACGCAGGTATTTGCTCACGTCGCGAGGCAGACGAATTTATCCAGGCAGGTGTTGTATCAGTAAACGGTGAGGTTGTTACCGAACTCGGTACAAAGATCAAGCGCACCGATGAGATTAAGTTCCACGACCAGCCTGTAAACCTTGAGAAGAAGGTATACGTACTGCTAAATAAGCCAAAGGATTGTGTTACAACAAGCGATGACCCACAGCAACGCAAAACTGTTATGGACCTCGTTAAAAACGTATGTCCTGAGCGCATCTACCCTGTAGGACGTCTCGACCGCAACACTACTGGTGTACTTCTCCTTACCAACGACGGTGACTTGGCCTCTAAGCTCACACACCCGAAATTCCTTAAGAAGAAGGTTTATCACGTATATCTCGACAAGAATGTTACAGCTCACGACATGCAGCAGATTGCAGAAGGCATTGAGCTTGAGGACGGCGAGATACATGCTGATGCTATCGAGTATGCAAGCGATACAGACAAGAGCCAAGTAGGCATTGAGATCCACAGCGGCAAGAACCGCATCGTGCGCCGAATATTTGAGCACCTCGGTTATCGTGTCGTTAAACTCGATCGCGTTCAGTTTGCAGGACTCACAAAGAAGAACCTCCGTCGTGGCGACTGGCGCTTCCTCACAGAGAAGGAAGTTGAGATGCTGCGTATGGGCGCCTTCGAATAATATATAATAGTGTAATGTTTAATTTATAATGGAAACACTTAAGAGAACCAAAGTTGTAGATGCTCTTAGTAGCACCGACTTCGGAAGCAAAATCAATGTGAAGGGATGGGTTCGTACCCATCGCAGCTCTAAGGCTGTCGACTTCATTGCACTCAACGACGGCTCGACAATAAAGAACATACAGATTGTTGTTGACCCTACAAAGTTTGACGCTGATATGCTCAAGCAAATCACCACAGGCGCTTGCATAAGCGCTGTTGGTACTCTTGTAGAGAGCCAGGGCAATGGACAGACATCTGAGATTCAGTGCGACAGCATTGAAATCTATGGTCTGTGTGGCAACGACTATCCTATGCAGAAGAAAGGTCAGACCTTTGAGTATATGCGTCAGTATGCTCACTTGCGTCTTCGCACCAATACCTTCGGTGCCGTTATGCGCATACGTCACAATATGGCTATGGCCATCCACACTTATTTCCACGAGCACGGCTACTTCTACTTCAATACTCCGCTTATCACTGCAAGCGACTGCGAGGGTGCAGGACAGATGTTCCAGGTTACAACAAAGAACCTCTACAACCTCAAGAAGACAGAGGATGGCAAGATAGACTACTCTGACGACTTCTTTGGAAAGCAGACTTCACTAACAGTATCAGGTCAGCTTGAAGGCGAGTTGGGCGCCACAGCTCTTGGCGCAATATATACCTTCGGTCCTACATTCCGTGCAGAGAACTCTAACACTCCACGTCACTTGGCAGAGTTCTGGATGGTAGAACCTGAAGTTGCTTTCCTCGACCTTGCTGGTCTTATGGAACTAGAAGAAGACTTCATCAAGTACTGCATCCGTTGGGCTTTGGAGCACTGCAAGGACGATCTCGAATTCCTTAATAAGATGATTGACAAGGGTCTTATTGAGCGTCTTAAAGGTGTGCTCAACTCTGAGTTCGTGCATCTGCCTTATACCGAGGGCATACGCATACTCCAGGAAGCTATAAAGAAAGGCAAGAAGTTTGAGTTCCCATGCGAGTGGGGCGACGATCTAGCCTCAGAACACGAGCGCTTCCTCGTTGAGGAATACTTCAAGAAGCCAGTTATCATGACCAACTATCCTAAGGCTATCAAGGCCTTCTATATGAAGATAGATGCTGAGGAATCTGGATTTGGAGGCAAGAGTGGCGCAACCGTTCAAGGCACCGACGTATTGTTCCCGCAGATTGGCGAAATCATTGGCGGTTCTGTTCGTGAGGAAAGCTACGACAAACTTATGAACGAGATAGAAGAGCGTAACATTCCTATGAAGGATATGAGCTGGTACCTCGACACCCGCAAATATGGTTCATGCCCACATGCTGGTTTCGGTCTCGGTTTCGAGCGTCTTATCCTCTTCGTAACTGGTATGCAGAACATCCGCGACGTCATTCCGTTCCCACGTACACCTAAGTCGGCTGAGTTTTAAATTGTACGAAAGTCTTGATAGACAAACTAATAATGAAGGACAACAAGAAAATCTTGTTGCCCTTTTTGTATTTTGTGCAAGATTTTCAGTATCTTTGCATACATTATATAAATGTACCAAAAGATGAACATAGCCGAAATACTTACCGCCGGCGACGGGAAGAAGCACTTCTCGTTTGAGGTTCTGCCACCGCTTAAAGGCACAGGCACAGAAAGATTGTTTTCAACTATAGAAAAGTTTAAGGACTTCGATCCTGCTTACATCAACATCACCACGCATCACAGCGAATTTGTCTACCGAGAGATAGAAGACGGCAAGTTTAAAAGGTTGCGTGTGCGTCGCCGTCCCGGAACAGTGGCTGTGGCGTCAGCAATACAGCAGGAGTTTGGCGTTCCTGTCATTCCGCACGTAATATGCAGCGGAGCAAGCGCCGAAGACATTGAATACGAACTAATAGACCTACAGTTTCTCGGCATAGAGAATCTGCTGTTGCTTCGTGGAGACAAGGCTAAGGAAGACAGTCGCTTCATTCCTGTTGAGGGTGGCCATACCCACACCACCGAACTTATAGAGCAGGTAAACCGCTTCAACGATGGATTCTTCTATGACGGCACACCTATCAAGAAACCCGGAAAGAAATTTGCCTTTGGCGTAGCTTGTTACCCAGAGAAGCACGAGGAGGCTCCAAACATCGAGATGGACATGGAATATCTCAAGCAAAAGCAAGACCTTGGTGCCGGATATGCAGTTACACAACTGTTCTACGACAACCAGAAGTATTTCGACTTTGTGGCTAAAGCTCGCCAGATGGGTATTACAATTCCTATAGTTCCAGGCATTAAGCCATTTGCCAAACTGTCGCAACTCACCGTTGTGCCAAAGACATTCCACTGCGACCTCCCACAAGAATTGGCTCAGGAGGTATTAAAGTGCAAGACAGATGACGACGCTCGTCAATTGGGCATTGAATGGACAACCGAACAGTGTCGTCAACTATATGCAGCAGGCGTAAGCAACATTCACTTCTATACAGTATCGGCTGTCGATTCTGTGCGTGAAGTGGCAAAACGACTGCTCTAAACAAAAAATAAACAAAAAAGTAATGCAATTTGAAGAAGTAATAGGTCAGCAAAACGCCAAACACCAGCTACGCCAACTCATCACAGAGGGACGCGTACCCCACGCCATGCTCTTCTGCGGTCCTGCGGGCTGCGGCAAGATGGCGCTTGCACTTGCGTTTGCATCAGAACTGTTAGGACACAGTCGATTGTTACGCCAATGGGGGCATCCCGACCTACACTTCTCCTTCCCCACCATAAAGAAACCTAACATGGGGGCTGAACATCAACCCACAAGTGACGACTACGCTTCTGAGTGGCACGACCTTCTAATGCAAGGTCCCTACTTCACCCTTGAACAATGGATGACACAGATGGATGCTGAAAACCAGCAAGCGATAATCACTGCTGCCGAAAGCGACCGTCTATCGCGCCGATTAGCCATAAAGTCGAGTCAGGGGGGATATAAGATTTGCATCATTTGGTTGCCCGAACGCATGAACCTTGCTAGCGCTAACAAACTGTTAAAGCTTCTTGAGGAGCCACCAGAGCAAACGGTCTTCATCATGGTAAGCGAAGATCCTGGCCGACTACTTGAAACCATACGCAGCCGTACACAACGCTTCGACTTTAAACGCATATCCGAAGAAGACATCCGCACTGCTCTTATCCAACAACGCGGACTTGATGACGACACTGCCCAACGTATAGCACGCATATCCGCAGGCTCATGGACACAAGCACTCGACACACTTAGCGCTGGCAACGAGAACCATATGTTCTTCGACCTATTCACCATGCTTATGCGACTTGCATACAGCAAGCGTGTTAAGGAACTAAAAAAATGGAGTGAAAGTATTGCAGCCTTCGGCAGAGAGAAGCAAAAACGAATGATAGTATATTGCAACCGAATGGTGCGCGAAAGTTTTATGTACAACTTCCACTGCCCCGAACTGAGCTATATGACGCACGACGAAGAAAACTTCGCCAAACGCTTCGCCCCATTCATAAACGAGTACAACGTCATCGAAATGACAGAAATGTTTGAACACGCACTGCGCGACATATCGCAAAACGCCAACTCTAAGATGGTGTTCTTCGATATTGCCATGCAGACCATCATATTAATCACGAGAAAGAAATGAAAGATTTCAAAGACATGCAATTCAAAATATCCCGTGGCTGCGACCGTGGTTTAAACCACAATGGTTGTGGACGCCAGAACATGCAGCTCAACACATACGACTGGCTGTATGATGTACCTGGCAACGAGGAGGACACCGACCTCGTTGAGGTGCAGTTCAAAAACACACGCAAGGGATACTATCATAACGTCAATCACCTAGACCTACGCAAAGGCGACATCGTGGCAGTAGAGGCAAGTCCTGGTCACGACATAGGCACTGTAACACTTACCGGACGCCTTGTCAAGCTGCAAGTAAAAAAGGCAAACCTCAAGTCGGCCGACGACATCAAACGCGTATACCGCATAGCCAAACCCGTGGACATGGACAAATACCATGAGGCCAAGAGCCGCGAACATGGCACTATGATTCAGAGCCGACAGATAGCCAAGGACCTTGGACTACAGATGAAAATTGGCGATGTGGAATATCAGGGCGACGGAAACAAGGCTATATTCTATTACATAGCTGACGAACGTGTCGATTTCCGCCAACTCATCAAGGTGCTTGCCGACACATTCCATGTACGAATAGAAATGAAACAGATAGGCGCACGCCAAGAAGCAGGACGCATAGGAGGAACCGGACCTTGCGGGCGCGAACTTTGCTGTGCCACATGGATGAAGAACTTTGTAAGCGTAAGCACCAACGCTGCACGTATACAGGACATATCACTCAATCCACAGAAGCTTGCCGGTATGTGCGCCAAACTTAAGTGCTGCCTCAACTACGAGGTTGACGACTATGTAGAGGCTGGTCGAAAGATGCCTTCACGCGACGTAGTGTTGCAGACCATCGACAGCGATTACTATCTCTTCAAATCGGATATACTTGCTGGACTCGTCACCTACTCTACTGGTAAGGGTGTTGCCGCAAATCTTGAGACAATTACAGCCGAACGCGCACGTGCCATCATCGAGATGAACAAACGTGGCGAGAAACCTGAATCGCTCACCGAAGATGGTAAGACAAAGGAAACTAAACGTCCTGCCGACCTACTTGCCGACGCAGACATAAGCCGATTCGACAAGACTAAGAAGAAAAAGAAGAAGCCACAAGGCAAGAAACCACAGCAACCTAAGGATGCCAAGCAGCAGCAACAACAGCCAAAGGATGCCAAGCCACAGCAGCAAACTAAAGAAGGTAAGCAACAACAGCAGCTGCAACAACCCAAGGATGCCAAGCAGCAACAGCAACCGCAGCCAAAAGAGGGTAAACCTCAACAGCGCAAAGACAACCGTCCACAGCGCCAACCCAAGCCACAAGCTGTTGCTAACAAAAAAACGAATAACGCCGAACTACAACAGTAATGAGAAAATCTCTTGCCATAATCATAGCGGCAGCGACACTACTGGTGCTCGCTGCCTGCAATCGGCACTTAGTGTACGACAAATTTATGCATACACCTGTTGCCGGATGGGAGAAGAACGACACTTTACTGTTTGAGGTACCTCCGGTGAGCCAAGCATCTACTTATCAGTCAAGACTTGAACTTCGTGTAGTCGACGACTATCCATTTGTCTCAATCACCCTGATAGTGGAACGCCATATATATCCACGCAATGAGGTTAGGCTCGACACACTCAACTGCCCCCTTACCGACCGACGTGGCAACGCTGCAGGAAAGGGCATAAGCTACCACCAATATATCTTTGACATGAGTCCGATACAATTACAGCAAGGCGACTCCATACATGTACGCATACGCCACGACATGAAACGAGAGATATTGCCAGGAGTGAGCGATGTGGGCATTATGATGCTTAAAGCACCTTAATTTGCCACTGCATACTATTTTTATCTCTTTATTTTTGCGACATTTTACAAGATTGAGTAACTTTGCAACTAATTTAAAAGCCTGTTACTTATGAGCATTATAAAAATCAAGGACAAGACATTCAAGACTTCTATCCCAGAGGCACAGATTTTAGAACGTGTCAAGGCAGTAGCCGACCGCATAAATACCGACATGGCAGACAAGAATCCATTATTGCTTGCCATGCTGAACGGTTCCTTCGTATTTGCAGCCGACCTAATGCGTATGATTAATATCCCATGCGAGATATCATTCGTAAAGATGGCTTCGTACGAGGGCACATCGTCTACGGGCAAAGTAAAGCAGTTGCTCGGACTAAACGAGGACATTAAGGGACGTACCGTAATTATTGTGGAAGACATCGTTGAGTCGGGACTCACAATGAAGGCACTCCTCGACACTCTACACGAACAGGAACCTGCCGATATACAAATATGCACTCTGCTGTTAAAACCCGAATGTGTCAAGGTTCCGCTCGACATCAAGTACGTGGCAATTGAGATACCTAACGACTTCATCCTCGGCTATGGTCTCGACTACGACCAGCAGGGTCGCAACCTCAGAGACATATACACCGTGGTGGAGGAATAAAGCCTCTCAAACAAGACTTTAAAAGCAACATAACGCAACAAATAAATCATTACAATAATTATATTTCTTAAGTAAAAAGATGAAGAACATCGTTATTTTCGGTGCCCCAGGTTCAGGCAAGGGCACACAGAGCGACCTTATGATTGAGAAGTATGGCTTCAACCACATCTCAACAGGTGACGTTCTACGCAACGAAATCAAGAACGGAACAGAACTTGGCAAGACAGCCAAGGGCTTTATAGACAATGGTCAGCTCATACCTGATGACCTTATGGTAAACATCCTCGCTAGCGTTTACGACAGCTTTGGCAAGGAACACAAGGGTGTTATCTTCGACGGATTCCCCCGCACTATCCCACAAGCAGAGGCTCTTAAGCAGATGCTTGCAGAGCGTGGTCATAAGGTAGCAGCTATGATAGAGCTTGACGTTCCTGAGGAAGAGCTTATGACACGTCTTATCAAGCGTGGTCAGCAGAGCGGCCGCTCTGACGACAATGCAGAGACAATCAAGAAGCGCCTCGACGTTTACCACAACCAGACCGCTCCGCTTATCGAGTGGTACAAGGGCGAGGGTATCCACCACCACATAAATGGCCTCGGCGAGCTCGACCGCATCTTCGGCGACATCTGCTCGGTTATTGACGCTCTATAAGCTATTTAAACAGAATTACAACATATAAGGGTGTATCAAAACGCAATTATTACGTTTTGATACACCCTTACTATTTTTATCTACTCTACTGACACCTTACAACTTCAATACTAAACTACGCCACAATAAAAATACATGAATACTGACACATTTGCAACTTTTTGGAGCAAACTAAAAAAATCATAATAAGCTTGGAGTGATACATACTTCTCACCGACAAACGCAATTTACACATATATCACTTCATTACCCCTCCCTTTCCTTCTGAAAAGGAAACTTTTACCCATTTCTTTCCTTCTGAAAAGGAAACTTTTACCCATTTCTTTCCTTCTGAGAAGGAAACTTTTACTCATTTCTTTCCTTTTCAGAAGGAAATACACTATCTTTGCAGTTGAACAAAACAACGAGCAATATGGAACTACGCAGTATATTTCAGTCGGTTATAGCTCTTCATCAGGAAGAGTTTCCGTTAAGTTTAAAAGAACGCAAGCAGCAACTGCCTGTCAACAAGGACAGCATCGTTACTGTTACGGGTATACGTCGTTGTGGCAAGTCGTCGCTCCTTGGTCTTACCATCAACCGCTTGCTCCAAAACGACGTCAAGCCCGAGCAGATATTGTATATCGGATTCGACGACGAGCGTTTTGCATCAATGCAGACATCCGACTTCGACGAGATTCTACAAGCCTACCGCGAGATGTATCCAACCCAATCGTTAAAGGACGTATATATGTTCTTTGACGAGATACAGCTGATAGAAGGATGGGAACTCTTTGTGCTGCGCGTATTCAAGAACTACTGCAAGCACATCTATGTAACAGGCAGCACGGCAAAGATGCTGTCTGGCGAAATGGCGTCGGCGCTGCGTGGATGGCCTGACGAATATCGCGAGTATCCTCTAAGTTTTGACGAATACCTTGACTTTAAGGAGGTAAAGGCCAACAAATACACGGAGGAAGGGGCAGCCGTATTGGCAAGCGAGTTTAAGAATTACTGTAAGGAGGGCGGTTTCCCACAAGTGGTGCTAACCGATGTGGCAACCGAAAAGATAAAGATTCTGCAGTCGTACTTCAACACTATGTTGTTCCGCGATATGATAGAACATTACGGCATATCGGCTTCGCCTTCGGTGGTGCGCTACTTTTTGAAGCGCGTGATGAACAATATAACAAAGCCTACAAGCGTGAACAACATATACAATGAGCTTAAGTCGCAAGGCATGCGCGTCTCTAAAGACTCGTTGTATCTATGGCTCGACTATGCTTGCAATATTTTCTTGCTGCGTAAGGTGCCTAAGTATACACAATCGATAGTTAAGCAGAACCTCTCGCCTGCCAAATACTACATTGCCGACTTTGCCATGCGCAACGCTATACTGTTGCCACAAAGCGACGACGAGGGTAAGGCGCTTGAGAATATTGTGTATACTAAGTTGGAGAGAGAACTTGCGGAAGACGACCAGGTGTTCTATTTCAACGAGACTGTTGAGTGCGACTTCGTCGTTGTGAGGGCCGACCATGTAGACCAACTCATCCAGGTTTGCTGGCAACTTGACGACAACAACCTAAGCCGTGAGGTTGAGGGCATCGTGGCGGCAGCCGAATATACTGGGTGTAAGAACTGCACCATCGTTACCTTCAACCAACAGCGCACCATCGAACATAAAGGATTAGTGATAAAGGTGGTGCCAGTGTGGAGATCAATGCGGGCTGAAAGCCCAAATTTCGCCTAGCCCAGGGCCGCTCGGCTCTGCCGCTTGCCTAAGCAAGAACGCCCTGGGTAAACGGACGTTATAAATAATACGCCCTGTAAGGTAGGGTGTTCAAAATCCGCAATTTTTTCTGCACGATTTTTGACCCAATAAACGTCATAACTCATTGATATTCTGCAACAATTATATGCATAATGTATCGGAATGGAAATCCTGCACGATTTAAAAAATGCAATTTATTGATTTACTGTTAGTTAGGTGGATATTTGGGAGACAAATTGGACATAAGAATTATGAGGATTTTGAACACCCTACCCTTCGGGGCGTACCACTTGCGACTTTTGACACCCCCTCACTGCAAATTACAAATCTATCACTCCATATTCCGGATGAGCATATAATGTAAGTGCCTGCCTCACTTCCTTATTAGGGATGCCAAGGATATAAGCCGTTATCGTCGCACGACTTTATCGTGTGATTTGCCATAAAGTTATATTTTATTTATTAATCCAACGGCTGTGTCTTAAGTTCAACCACAGCACCCGTTGTAGGATCGAGCACAATGTCGGATGTAAACTTCTTTCCGAAGAGGGCACCGTTAAGCATCACCACTCTACCAAACTGGGCCGCATCAGTCTCATACAATGCAACAGGAGTGCCGTCTGCCTTAGTTATTGTAAGGCGAATCTTTCCTGGCAGATTAACACCAAGACTAAAGTCGTCCTTCTCCTTGTCTGCCTTCGAGGCATCTGCTGGCACGTCGGCAATAATTCCCTCATTCTCTACGTTAAGATAGAAAGGTTCTCCAGAGAAATCATCGGCTGTTGTCAGTCCAAATCGCTTAGAGAAACGGAAGAGCACACGACGTAGGTCGGTAGGCTGCGGTACAAAAGTCATCACTGTCTCTGTAGTATCGGTAGATACAGTGCCTGTAAACAGCTGCATAAGTGCACGCTCCTGTGTGTCGAGTTGGCGGTACATAAGACGTAGTTGTTCGCCATCTTTAGGCATATTGTCGGCCTCGCCACGCGACAATTGGTTGCGTGAGTCGCGAATATCATACACCTCCTGTGCCACAAGCTGAGCCATCTTAGGCAAGTTGGCGGCAGCAAGAATGTCCTGACTCATATAGTCGCGCGAATTCAGCGGAGCTGCCTTTTGTGCTGCACGAAATACCTTTGGACGTGGCAAAGCCTTACCCTTTGTATTGATAGCACGTAGCACACCGTTTGGAGCACAGTCGATGGTGAACACACTGTGCTTCTTGTCTACAGCCACAGTAAACTTCTTGTCGGTGTCTGGCTGACCCTCCGATGTAAAGTTTACACCCACAATGCGATAGGTAGTCTGTGGAGTTGTAGAGGCATTCTTTTTGAAATAGAGTTCCGAATAGTCGGCCAACTGCCCAGGCATAATTGATGTTTTCTCCACAAGCACCTGCATGCGCACCGCAGTCTTAGGCAGATAGTAGTCCAATCCGTCTACCTTCTTCTCGCCTCCAGCCATTGCTGTAGTGGCGGCAACGGTTGTGAGGAATATTGATGTTAGTAACTTCTTCATTTTATTTATTCTTGTTATTATATAGGTTAGCTCAATTATACAAGCAACAAAGCTCAAGCCCTATGCTACATGCCTGCTTAGTACATTGCCTTAAATGCCTCAGGCAGTGCGGCAATAATATCGCTTGCCATCATACATTCCTTGCCTACACGCGCTGCTGCAATATCTCCAGCAAGTCCGTGCAGATATATACCTGTAAGACAAGCATTCTTGCGAGAGTAGCCACGTGCCAACAAACCCGTAATGATACCAGTAAGCACGTCGCCGCTACCAGCTGTTGCCATACCCGAATTTCCGGTAGTGTTAAACACAACATTGCCATCAGGCAAGCACAAAGCCGTATAATGTCCCTTTAGCACTATATACGCACGCAAGCTTTCAGCCATATCACGTGCTACAGCAAGACGCTCGCTGTCGCTATGGCATGTGGTTGAAGCCAGACGGTCAAGTTCGCGTGGATGCGGTGTCAATATCATATTGTCAGGCAACTGACTAATCCATGTGCCGTGCGAGCCAAGCATATTCAAGGCATCGGCATCAAGCACTACCGGACATTGAGTCTGCTGCAATTGCGACATCAAAGCTAATGCCGAACCTTCTTGCTTGCCCAAGCCTGGACCTATACCTACAGCATCAAACTCATCGGCAGCCACTGCCTCAGAGTAATAGTTCTCTTGATCGATAGCAAGCACAGCCTCTGGCACTGATATCTGCATAACGGTAGTGTTGCATCGAGGAGTTAGTGCTGTAAGCTTGCCTACACCACTGCGCAAGCACGCCTTCGAGGCCAATACAGCTGCACCAGCCATGCCCTCAGTACCAGCAATAAGCAAGGCGTTGCCCATAGTGCCCTTATGTGCAAAGTCGTCACGTGTCAGCATATTTTTACGTATGTATTCGGCATCAACCGTAGAGAATGGCGAAGGAATGCTCTTTACATACTCCTTTGACAGACGGATGTCGAGCACCTGCACCTTGCCAAGATACTGCTGGCAGTCGGCATAATACATGGAGAGTTTCTTAAACTGAAGTGTCAACGTAAGGTCTGCACGTATGATGGCAGCCGAGTTGTTGGCAGAATTATCCTCGGCCATAAGTCCAGACGGCATATCTATACTTACTACACGTGCCGTAGACTGATTGATGTATTTAACAAGCGAGGCAAATCCACCTGTAAGTGGCTTGTTAAGACCCGAGCCAAAAAGACCGTCAATAACCAATGTCTGTTGCGTTAGTTTTGGAGGGTCAAAGTTGGATGTTATTTCTGTGTACGAGTGAACAAGTCCCTCACTCTTTAGACGATCGCGGTTTTTCTCGCAATTATCCGACAATGTGCCGTGTATATTAAACAGATAAGCGTCTACAATATATCCCTTCTCTGACAGCATGCGCGATACTGCAAGCGCATCGCCTCCGTTGTTGCCTGGACCTGCAAACACCACAATTGGTGTAGTTGATTCGAAGCGTGTGGTAATTGCCTGTGTTATGGCTCGTGAGGCACGCTCCATAAGGTCGATAGAAGCTATTGGCTCGTGGTCAATAGTGTATTGGTCGAGCTCTCTAATCTGGGCTCCTGTAAGTATCTTCATATTTTATTGTTGTATTTGTCTACGTTAGATGCATATAGCACTTGCAAAAATACAAAATAAATGGGAGAAAGCACCGCATCTTTGATTAAATTTTCAGTACCTTTGCAGTCAGTAAAACAAGCACCCATACATTCAACATATTCAAACCGACATCTTATGACCAACATTGCCAGTTACTTCCCCATAACCGACCCCACCCTGATATTCTTCGTGGTTATGCTCATCATCCTCTTTGTCCCTATCATAATGGGCAAGCTTCGCATTCCGCACATCATCGGAATGGTATTGGCTGGTGTGGCAGTGGGCAAGTATGGCTTCAACATATTAGTACGCGACGACTCGTTTGAGTTATTCGGCAAAGTGGGCCTCTACTACATAATGTTCCTGGCATCGCTTGAGATGGACATGGAGGGTGTTAAACGCAACTCAAGACGGTTCGGCATCTTTGGCGTGCTTACTTGTGGCTTGCCTTTCTTGCTTACATATGTCGGATGCATCAGTCTGCTCCACTATTCGCAGTTTGCCTCCTTGCTGCTTGGATGCATCATGGCATCCAACACACTCATTGCTTATCCTATTGTAGGACGCTACGGCCTGCAGAAAAAGCCAAGCGTAACGCTAAGTGTGGGTTCGTCAATGCTTGCCCTGCTCATGGCACTTGTTATACTGGCAGCCATAGTAGAATCGTATAAAGGCAATGCCGGTGTATTGTTCTGGCTTATGTTTGTAGGCAAGTTTGTGGCATATTGCCTGGTGCTTGCCTTCATCATTCCACGCTTGGCACGCTGGTTTCTGCGTCGTTACAGCGATGCTGTGATGCAGTTTATCTTTGTCATGTCTATGCTCTTCATGAGTGCTGCCTTTGGCGAGGCACTTGGACTTGAGGGCATCATCGGAGCCTTTCTATCCGGCTTGATTCTAAACCGATTCATACCGCACGTGTCACCGCTAATGAACCGAATAGAGTTTATAGGCAATGCTCTCTTCATACCCTACTTCCTTATAGGTGTTGGCATGCTTATTAATGTACGCGTGTTGTTCGATGGCGGCGACATCATAATGGTGGTACTATGCATTGCCGGTCTCGGAACATTGGGCAAGGCTATAGCAGCATACGTTGCGGCATTTATATTCAAGCTACCCGTATCATCTGGCAACATGATGTTTGGCTTGACATCCGCTCATGCTGCCGGTGCCATAGCCATGCTTATGATAGGAATGAGGATTGAGGTTGAACCTGGCGTGCCTCTTATAACCGACGACATGCTTAACGCTGTGGTTGTAATGATTCTTTTCACGTGCATCATTTCTTCTATGATGACAGAGCGGTCGGCTCAGCAGATAACACTACGCGACAAAGAAATGCCCGACGACAACGACCAGAAGGCAAACACAGACGAGAAGATACTGATACCTATGAAGTATCCAGAATATGCCCAGCGTCTTGTAAACGTGGCGATGATGATGCGTAATCCTAAGAACACCACAACTCTTGTGGGCCTCAACGTGGTGTACGACGACGAAGACATGCGACGCAACCAGGAACAAGGACAACAGTTGCTTGACCGTATGACCAAGTATGCTGCTGCCGCCGACATGTCTATGCAAACTCAGGTGCGCGTGGCTGCCAATATTGCCAACGGCATCAGACATGCCTTTAAGGAGTTTCGTGCTACTGACGTGCTTATAGGCATGCACATGCACCCTGAGGTTTCACAGAAGTTTTGGGGCGCTTTCCACCAGAGTTTGTTCAATGGACTTAACTCACAGATAATAATGGCTCGACTAAACCAGCCTCTATCCACCATACGTCGCATTAAGGTTACAGTTCCGTCAAGAGCCCAATTTGAGCCTGGCTTCTACCGCTGGTTGGAACGATTGTGCCGTATGGCAGTAAATATGGAGTGCCATACCGAGTTCTACGGACGCGAAGACGTGCTGCCACTGATTGAGCAATATGTACACAATAAGCATCAACAGATGAGGGTTTCGTTCACAACAATGGTACATTGGGCCGAGATGCCCAACATTGCTGCCAGCATTTCCAACGACCAGTTATTCATCATCGTTACAGCACGCAAGGGCACTGTGTCGTTCAAGAATGCACTTGAACGATTGCCCGACGAGATTCAACGCCACTTCTCTGGCAAGAACATTATGATAATATTCCCCGACCAGCACGGCGATGCAATGGAAGAAATGACATTTGCACAACCGCAGCATACTGAGGACCAAAGTGCTTACGAGACACTTAACAAGTGGATTAAAAAGAATTTGATTAGGAAGTAAATATATATAATATGATAGACATCAAAGGTATAACCAAGAGTTTCGGCTCGCTGCAGGTGCTTAAAGGCATCGACCTGCATATAAATAAGGGCGAGGTGGTGAGCATCGTAGGTCCGAGTGGTGCAGGCAAAACCACACTGCTGCAGATAATGGGTACACTCGACCGTGCAGACAGTGGTTCGGTAGTAATAGACGGTGTTGACGTTGGAACCTTAAACACAAAAAAACTGAGCGACTTCCGCAACCAGCATATAGGTTTTGTATTTCAGTTTCATCAGCTTCTGCCAGAATTCACTGCTCTTGAAAATATTATGATTCCAGCCTTCATTGCTGGCAAGAGCAACAAAGAGGCTCGCCAACGTGCTATGGAATTGCTTGAATTTATGAATCTTTCAGAACGTGCATCGCACAAACCTGCCGAACTGTCGGGAGGAGAAAAGCAACGTGTGGCTGTTGCCCGCGCTCTTGTCAACAATCCTGCTGTGGTGTTGGCAGACGAACCTTCTGGTTCGCTCGACTCTAAAAACAAAGCCGAGCTGCACCAACTGTTCTTCGACTTAAGAGATAAGTTTGGTCAGACCTTCGTTATAGTGACACACGACGAGCACTTGGCATCGATAACCGACCGCACTATTCATATTGAGGACGGAAAGATTGGGGATGTACCTCCAATACATACACCTTCCACAAATGTACCTTCCACAGAACTCACAGAAGACACAGAAGCCTAACGGACCTAAGCTTTTCGAATTCACAGAATAGCCTACGCTTCGCGAGGCAAGAACTCACAGAAATGATTGCTTGCGAAGCGTCGTGGTATACGTAACTTTGTACATAAGCAATCAATTCTGTGCCTTCTGTCGTATGACGCGTAGCGTCTATACGCTCTGTGGATTCTAAAAGTTTAACTCCGTAGGCTTCTGTGTATTCTGTGAGTTCTGTGGGAACTATTCGTTATAACAACTAAGAACAAAACAGAATATATGATAAAACTTGGTGATTACAACAAGATGACCGTTGTCAAGGAAGTTGACTTCGGACTATATCTCGATGGTGGCAACGAGGGAGAAATATTGCTGCCCAAACGCTACGTACCTGAAGGTACTAAGCCTGGCGACGAACTGGAAGTATTTATTTATCTAGACCAGGACGAACGTCCAGTAGCTACCACTGAGCATCCACTTTGCAAGGTAGGCGACTTTGCTTACCTTGAGGTTTCATGGGTCAACGAATACGGTGCCTTCCTCAATTGGGGACTGATGAAAGACCTTTTCTGTCCTTTCCGCGAGCAAAAGAAGCGCATGCAGAAAGGCGAAAGCTACATTGTACACGTGCATATTGATGAGGAGTCGTACCGTATTATGGCATCGGCAAAGATAGAGCGATACTTCAGCGAGCGACACCCATTCTACAACCATGGACAAGAGGTTGACCTGCTGGTATGGCAGAAGACAGAGATGGGATTTAAGGTCATTATAGACAACTGTTATCCTGGTCTGGTTTACGAGGATCAGGTATTCCGCTATCTGCATACGGGCAACCGCGTAAAGGGTTACATCAATACTGTAAGACCAGACGGTAAGATTGATGTTACGCTGCAACCTACAGGACGCCAGCAGACACTCGACTTCTCGGAAACTCTTCTACAATATCTTAAAGACAATGGTGGCACTTGCAACCTTGGCGACAAGAGCGATGCAGAGGACATAAAACGCCAATTCCAAGTGAGCAAAAAGGTGTTCAAGCGTGCAGTAGGCGAGTTGTACAAACGCCGTTTGATAGAAGTTGGCAACTTTGGAATAAAACTTAAATAACAAGAGGGTGTGCTACACACCCTCTTACTTTTTGCAACACATTATCATTTGTATATTTCATTTGATCCATTTTTTTGCTATTTATTCCACATTTATCTGCTTTTTAACATTTTTACGACATTATTTCTCAACAAAAAAGCCTATCTTTGCAAAGTTATCATTAAATAAAGCAACAAAAGTAATTAACAACTCAAAAACAAGAAATTTATGACATCACAAAATTACGCAGTAGAAACCAGAACCAAACAAAAGTTGTTTATCCAGCTTAAGAAATTTATCAACAACAGTATAAGCAGCCTGCGCCGAGCAATGCTCTTGGCTTAAGGCCACGCCTTAACCATAACGCTGTACCATAAATACAAATGACTAAAAGCTGCTGAACCGATCGATTAGTTTCTTTCTAAAGAAGCGCCCTACCTTAACGTCATCGAGTTTTTCGAATGGCGGATAGAAATGGCAGGTATTATCTGCTACTTCTATAAGATAGCCCAGATTTATGATGTGTTTTTGGCTCACACGCACCAAGGTGTCGTCGAGTTCCATTATCATGTCGCTATTAACATTGCGCTTTAGGCGAATTGGGTCCTTACGACCTGATACTGTTACTTCCCATGTACGCAACTCGTGATTATAGGTAAATACACCTATGTCGCGAATGTCAACAAGCAGGAAGTCTACAGAATTGGTATATATAAGGAATTTTCCATCGTTGCGCTTTGCAATACCGTCACTGTTGAGTGCTTCGAGCGCCGGGTTTGTATCGTCCTGCATTTTAACTGATGCCGATTGTGGCACATTAGGACGTCGGTCGATACAAGCTCGGCGCAATATTGTGCGCAGTTCGGCATCATCTATAGGTTTCATTAGATAGTCGAACGCCTTGTTGCGAAATGCCGGAAGCATATATCTGCCATGCGCTGTATACATAACCACACGGCAACGTCCGTCGCTTATGCTCTCTATACGCTCCAGAAACTCTATACCCGATATGTCTGGCAGTTCGATGTCAAGAAACATAAGGTCGGGGTTCTGCTCGCTCATAAGCTTAAGACCGTCCATACCATTGTATGCCACACCCACAAGATTGGTGTCGTCATATTCATTCAATTTATCGGCGAGCGCCTTAACACAGCTCTTCTCGTCGTCAACAATCACTATATTCATAATAAGTCTGTTTTTATTTAAATGTTATGTTGTCAGGCATCTTCAGTGTCGCCTCGCATCCCACTACGTTGCCATCTTTGTCCTCACGGTTTGTTATCTCGAATCGCATCTTATGCTTGTTGTGCTCATTGGTCACGGCAATAGTCTGCGATATAATGCCAAGTCCGGTGCCTTTCTTCAGTGCACGGCGTGCGTTGAAGCCAGGACCGTTGTCCCTGACACTTATTATGGTTATGTCTTTATCCCTACGTATGCATATGTGCAGTTGCTTGTGTCCTTCCAAACCTTTCAGACCGTGCACTATGGCATTCTCGGTTAGTATCTGTAGGAACATAGCCGGTATTCTAATCTTGGCTGTGTCTACATCGGGAGCAATATCGATACTAAAGTCGAAATCGTCGCCTAACAAATAACGCTCCACCCTAATATATTGCTCTACAAACTCAAGCTCGCGGTTCAGGTACATATATGGCTGACTCGACATGTCGAGATTGGTGCGTATCAGTCGTGCAAGCTCCATTAGTTCTGAAGCCTCCTCCTTGCCTGAGTTCACAATCTTGTTGTTCAGCACATTAAACATAAAGTGTGGCGATATGCGGTTGCGCACATTGTTTAGCTTTAAGTTCATTATACTAACCTGATTTTGCAACTGCTTCTTGCGCATATACATCATCCACAAAACGAGCAACATCAACAGCAAGATGGCTACTGATACAGCCACCGTGGTCTTCATATTTGCTGTTTGTATCATAGCGTTCTTGTGCTCAAGCGCAAGGTCGTGATGCAGTTTTAGCGTATCGGCAGTAAATCGAGACATAATCTCGGCCGAACGCATATTCGAGCGGTTGTGCTCGAGCGAGTCATCATAGTTGATATTGGCTTGCAGATTGACGTATGCCTGACGGTAGTTTCCCTTCTGTTCATAATATTGGCGCATATACTGATTGCGTATGTTTACCATAGTATATGGCATCTCGTGCGCAAGGTGCTCACTACGAAGCACACGTTCCACCTCTGCCGCATTGCCCTGACGTGCTGCTATGCCAATATGTATGGTGTTGCAATAATACAGAGCCGTAGCATCTCCATTCTTATGAAAGTAAGGTTCGCACAACTCAAGACAATGACGTGCTTCGTCTAGCTGTCCAAGATTAAGATACACATCGGCAAGATTTATACGACACAGATACATGTCGAACTTATTGGTCATACCTCTTTTTATAAGCAAACGCTCCATTCGCTTGAATGTATCAAGCGCCTTTGGATAGTTCTTGGTATAATAATAGAAGTTGCCTAGGTTGTTGACATGATAAGCCTGCATCTGTGGCGACATCAAATCAAAATAACGTTCGGTTTCGTTATAATATATTTGTGCCGTACGGAAGTCATGCAAAGAAAGGTATATCTGTGCAAGTCCCATATAGAGTGTTATGTTCTCCTTCTTTGGAAGTTCCAGCGAGTCGACAAGAAACAGTGCTCTGCGGTACCATTTGGCGGCACCTGGAATATCGTTCACCTGAATATAAGCATCGGCAAGATTGGCACATGCCTTTGGCAATGCTTCCTTGTTGTCGCTCCGAAACAAAAGTCTGTACGACTCGGTATAAAGCTGTAGCGTTTGTTTAGGTTCGCGATGAAAATTGTGGTTGCGTGCTGCCTTCAATTGAAAGGCGTTAGCCAATAAGGAGTTAAGTCTTTCAGTGCGGCACACCTTGTGTTTATCGTAGTAGCCGCCATCCTGACGATATGCAAAGTTAATAATGTCTTGCACGATAGTATCGGCTTTCTCGGGATGGTCGGAAAGCCAATAGTAGCGTGCCAAGCACATCCGATACTCCTGCAATGCAAGACTATCGGATGTGGTTATAGTATTGTTGGCTTGCTTTTTGGCAAGCATCTGTTGTGTATTGTCAATAGCACTGTTTATACTGTCAAGCACAGACGGGGCAAGAACTGTAATAGAGTCGTCAAGGTTTCGTAGACGCTCACGTCGCAGTTGAGCTCCGTTATCGCCTGCCGGCGAGCATGATATAGCAGTTTGCATAGCGACAATGACACATATAAATAACGTTGTTAGCGTTGATTTTTTCATCATTGACCTATTTTTGTATATTGGCACCAAAGATACTTATTTTTTTGCAAATATCAGCTATAAACAGACTATTATTTTTATCCTCGCTTAACACACTTGTATGCGTAAGCCATGACAAAGGCAAAGCCTATGAGCGGAATAAAGAAAGGCACAACCATATTGCCTGTATTATCGGCAACCAAGCCCATAAGCAAGAAACCGCAACCACCTACCGGTGTCATCATCAATATAGACGAGGCACTCTTGGTCAATCCACCCAGTCCACGCAGCGTAAGCGAGAAGATTGTAGGGAACATTATAGCCTCAAACATATAGTTGCAAAGCAATGCGCCTACAGATATTGTCTTGCCTAAATCAAGCAGCATTACAGCTATGCACACTACCGAACCTACAGCACAGATAAGCAGATACTTCTCTGCAGCCATATTGCTCATAATAGCCGCACCCACAAAACGGGCAAGCATAAAAAGACCAAGAGCCACGGTAAGGATAGTAGAGCCGGTTGCTGCCGACATCCAGTCCTGACCGGTTACGAAGTTGATAAAGTATGAATTGATTGATATCTCGGCTACCTCGTAGGCAAGAAGCGCAAGGAGTCCGAAGACAAACCAAGAGTTGCAGAACAGACGCGAGAGATTGTATCCTCCCTCTTGTGTGTCGTTATCGTCATCATGATGTATCTCTGGCAGATTGACACGGGCAAAGATAATGGCAATAACCATCACCACGGCACCCATAATGGCATATGGCACTACGGCATTGCCGCCTGAGCCACTGCCCAAATCACCTGTTCCGCTGTCTTGGAATAGGAAACTGCCCACTACCAATGTGGCAAACATAGAGCCTACACCATTAAACGACTGCGAGAAGTTGAGACGTGCTGTTGCCGTCTCCTTGGGTCCAAGTTCGGTTACATAAGGATTGGCGGATGTCTCAAGGAAAACCAGTCCACAGCCTATAACAAACAAGGCTATAAGATAGGCATAAAAGGTTCCGGCTGCCGAACAAGGTATGAAGGCAAGCGAACCAAGCCCAAAGAGCAAGAGTCCAAGCACAACTCCACTTCTATAGCCTCGGCGGTTGATAAAGAGTCCGGCTGGGATAGCCATAAGAAAATAGCCAAGGTAGGTTGTTACCTGAATGAGCGACGACTGGGTTATGGTTATGTCGAGCTCGTTCTGGAAATGCTTGTTGAGCACGTCAAGTATGGCGCGTGCAAAACCCCACATAAAGAACAGTGAGGTGATGAGTACGAACGGCACAGCATATTGCTTGCTGCTCAAGGATACTTTATTTTGTTTCATACGTGCAAAATTACATCTTTTAATTACATAAAAAGAATAAGTGAATGCTTTTTTGTCTATTTCAGCAGTTCTTTCAGCAAGAACGTGGCATTCTGGTTGCGTGCCACGCCCTGCGTTATTTTGTATGTGTAGGTCACATCAGTGCCAAGCTCTATCTCAAAACAATAGTTGTGGAAACGTTCTGGTTGCTCATCGGCAAGACGTGAGAGTTCAAGGTCGTGGGTGGCTATGACGCCTGTGACACGCTTATTGGACATATATTCGAGGAAAAGGCGCGAACCTCCGAGTTTGTCGGCAGAGTTGGTGCCTTTGAGTATCTCGTCGAGAATGATGAGCGTGTTGTCGTGCGAGGCACAGAAAGCTATCAAACTCTTCAGGCGCAACAGTTCGGCATTGAAATAGCTTATGCCACGCGTCAAGTCGTCGGTGGTGCGCATACTTGTAAATAGCGGGAAGACAGAGATGCGCAACTGGTCGGCAAACACTGGCAGACCGTTCATGGCAAGAATCCAGTTCACCCCGAGCGAGCGAAGGAAAGTGCTCTTGCCAGCCATATTAGCACCAGTTATTACATAATAGTTGCGTTCGGCAATATTGAAGTCGTTACGCACAGCGTGAGAGCCAATGAAGGGATGATACAATCCGCGAGCCTCGCAGACCACATCATTGCCATTCACCACCTCAGCCCTTACTCCCTGAGGCTCGTTATAGCAGAACGTAGCCATCGACACAAGAGCATCCATCTCGTTCACAGCCGCTATCCAACGGCTCATCTGCATAGTATAGTGACGCTGCCACAAGGCAAAACGGCGCAGCAGACGGAAGTCGCTGAGTGTGAATATATCCGCGAATATCAGTCCAAGTATGTTTCCACGGCGGTCAAGCCCTGCAAGAATCTTCTCTATCTCGCGAAACGAGCCTATAGCTCCTCCCGTAGCACCAACAAGCCTGCCTATAAGTCCCTTGTCCACCCTACATACGGATTCTTCACTCTTCGCTCTTCCCTCTTCGTTTAAACCTCTTCCTTCTTCGTTTAACCCTCTGTCCTCGCTGATGATCCTCACCAACTTAACATAGGCAGCCATCTGTCCATGCAGCTTGCCCACAGTGCGGCTTATCTCCATAAGTTTTGCATGACACAATCCAAGCACAATGCCCAGTTGGGCCAACGCCCACACCACAGCCACATTAGAAGGCACATCGGTCATGGCAGCAAGCACAATGGTGGCTATCAGTCCTATCCCCATGAACATAGCCACAGCCATAGTCAGGGGCGACATAACCCATTTGCCCACCTTAACATCACTCACATCGCGCATGGCACGAGCCACGGCATCGGTGTTTATCTTTTCGGCAATGCCCACAGCACAGAACTCGGTGCGCCAATCAGGGCAATGCGCAAGAATGTCAATGGCATCGCCACGCTGACGAATGCGCTCTACGGGCGAAAGCTCAGCGTCAAAAACATCGGCACAGTCAGCCACTACGCCATCCTTGCCTATAGGTTCAGCCGAAAGCAAGGCGGCAAGTCGGTCGCTGCCACCCGTTGTCACACTGCGGTTGATGCGCTGAAAGAGCGACTTATTGCCAAAGACATCCATGTCCATAGTGAAAGGATGCTGCGGGTCGGCATAGCGTTCGCCATCGTCAAAGGCAGAATAGTCGCCATCGAGATAGGCCAACTCTCTGCTGCAAACCTCGCGCAAAGCCTCAAGCCACTCCGTCCGTGCCTCGTTTTGCTCGTCCATGCGGCGTATCACAACATATATTATTATCGACAACACAGCAGCCCACACGCCCATACTGCCCCACTCCAACTGAGCGTAAGCAAATATGAAAGCAATGAAAAGGGCAAACGACGCTATCTCGCCACCCACAAACAGTCGGTTGCGACGACGGTGTATTGCTATGCGTGCAGCAAGCGAATCCATCCGCGAAGAGTAATATTCCTTGGGAGTAATCATTTCTTAGTAAATAATCTAAATGAACTATCAGAAGTTCAGTAATCAAATATTTAATATTGTATATACTTTATCTGAAGCCTATATAGCCTGCCTCTCCTTCAGTTCCAGATACCTATTCACCACATCCACCGATAGGTTCTGCGGCGTGGTTAGCATACTCAATATGCCATGCTGGCGCAATTGCGACACAATGAGTCGCTGCTCATAGAGCATTTTCTCCACAATCACGTGCTGGTAGTATTCCTCTGTAGAGCGTGGAGAACTGTTGACGAAGTCGCGCATCTCATTGTCGGCGAAGAACACCACAAGCACTTTATGCCGCAAGTTAAGCTGCTTGAGATAAGGCAGTTGGCGCGTCATGGCCTGGGTGTTGGCAAAGCTTGTGTACACTACAAGCAGTGAGCGTTTGGTGAGTCGCTTGTTGATAGTGGCAAGCATATCCCCGAAGTCGCTCTCGCTCCACCTTGTCTGCTGCGAGTACAAAGCGTCGAGCAACCGCTCCATCTGTCCATGACGGCGCGATGGGGCAACGAATGTGTCGGTATGGTCGGCAAAGCATACAAGTCCTGCCTTGTCGGCCTTGCGCACAGCCACATACGACAGCATGAGCGAGGCATTTATGGCATAGTCGAGCAGAGTCATACCCTGGAACGCCTGCTGCATAGGCCTGCCCTTGTCGATGACCGACACTATCTGCTGCGACCTCTCGTCCTCGTAGACATTCACCATGAGCTGATGTCGGCGAGCAGATGCCTTCCAGTTGACCGACCGGTAGTTGTCGCCCTCTACATATTCCTTTATACGCTCAAACTCAGTGTTGTTGCCAGCACGACGTATGCGCTTCACGCCCATCTCGGTAAGGCGGTTGTTCATGGCAAGCAACTCATACTTATGGAGCATGAGATACGAGGGATAGACCTTGGCATCCTGAGGTTCGCCGCATGTGTAGCGACGCTCGGCAAGCGACAAAGCCGACCTCACAAACACACGTATTCTGCCAAAGCCATACACCCCACGCTGCGTGGGGCGCAGCTTATACACTATTGTCTTGCCCTCGCGTGGCTTAAGCCTCAGAAGGAAGTCAACGTCGCGACGCTGAAACACAAACGGAGTCTCGTCGATGACAGTTAGCCTCAACGCAAAGGGATAGCTACTCTCCACGCGCAGACGTATGTCGTTGTCGTCGCCGTTTGACAGTCTGTCGGCAAGCTGTCGCGAGGCAACAATGCCACGCCTACTGTAAAGAATTGCAATATCGGCAATGGTGGCAGCGAGGAGCAGCCACACTGCCGCCATGCCAACAGTGTAGAACGGAGCACTGTAGTTGCCGGTTGCGAGCAGCAGGATGGCAACTATGGCGAATGCGTAGAAACGGGTTGTAAGATACATTCTCTCTGTGTTTTGTTTACTTAGGCACTTCCACCTTTTCAATTAGTTTTCTTGCCACGTCCAAGGGAGTGAATCCCTCCATCTCGGTCTCGGCAGTGAGTTGCAGTCGGTGCTGCATCACGTAGGGGGCAACAGTCTTTATGTCGTCGGGAGTGACAAAGTCGCGACCTTGAAGCAAAGCGTAAGCCTTGGCACACTGAAGCATGGCAACCGACGCACGAGGCGAGCATCCCACATACACAGCTCTTGACTCACGGCTCTCGGCAACTATCTGAGCAATGTAGCGCAACAAAGAAGCGTCGACCACAACACTGTCGAGCATGTCACGCAGACCGAGCAACTCGTCCTTGGTTATCACGGGCTGCACATCGTCAAGACGCGAGAAATTGGAGCGTGCATTATGCCTGCTCAATATCTCCACCTCCTCTTCCACCGAGGGATAACCCATTGTTATCTTCATCAGAAAGCGGTCGAGCTGTGCCTCGGGCAAACGATACGTGCCCTCGTGTTCCACCGGATTCTGCGTGGCAATGATGGTGTATACATCGCCCATGACATAAGACGTGCCGTCGATAGTGGCTTGGCGCTCCTCCATAACCTCGAAGAGTGCAGCCTGAGTCTTGGCAGGAGCACGGTTTATTTCGTCGGCAAGCACAATGTCGGCAAAGGCAGGTCCGGGATGGAAGTCAAACTCCGATGTCTTCATATTAAACACCGATGTGCCGAGAACATCGCTCGGCATGAGGTCGGGAGTGAACTGCACACGCGAGAAACGCGCGTCGATGAGTCGCGACACAAGACGTGCGAGTAGAGTCTTTGCCACTCCGGGCACACCCTCAAGCAGCACATGTCCGTCGGCAATGACGCATGTGAGCAGCAGGTCCACGGCTTCAGTCTGTCCTACAATTATTTCGGCTATACGCTGCTTTATCTCGCCCGTCTTTCGGGCAAAGGCAGTAAGGTCGGTTCTTGTTTCCATTATTTATATTTCGTTTTTTTTGTTTTCTACATTTGTTATTACTTTCTCTCTACAGTTTTCCTGCTATTCGGTTCATGCAGTCCACCGCCCAGCGCATTTCCATGTCGCTCAGCGTTCCCTCGGTCCAATAGTCCATACGCAGACGACCTATCTCCTCGTCCAAGGTTTCCTTGTCAAGTCCGGTGCGGCGGGCCATGAGAGCTATGGTAGCATCATCGGGTTTCGCATCTACTATATCCACAGCCAATGTCATGCGTATGCGCTCGGCAAAGAGTAGGAACTTCTTGCGCACGAGGTCTACATTGTCTCCCCGCTGCCAGTAGAGCGTACCCACGAGTCGCGCAAACTCCAAGCTATGATTCTTTGGCTCGGCCACAACGGGAATGATGCGCTGTCGGCGACGTGCCTTGAACACGCAGAACAGCACCGTGACAAAAGCCAACAGATACCACGCTCGCCTAAGCTCACGACTGCCAAGCACATAGCGCATGGGCGACATCTCGGCTTCCAACTCGTCGTAACTCTTCATGTAGCTTGTGGTGCGCAATACTGGGCGGTCGGCTATCTGCGTCATCAGTCGCATCAGCAAGGGCGACACTTCGTGGGTGAGCACACCATAGTTGGTGAAGACATACGGCATGGAGACGACGATAAGCTCGCCCTGCCCCACCTTTCGCTTCACTGCAACCGGGAACTCACAGCTTGTGTCCTCATCCGCTTGCTTGCCTTGCCAGTCGCAATCGTAGTCATAATAGTCCAATTCCAATTGTTTCAGTTCGCCCTTGCTGCGTGCCTTTTCCTTAAGATGCTTGAGTTGCGTTGGGAAGAAAGGACATTGCACATCGGGATATGAATAGTTTAGGGTGCTGAGCACAAGCGAGTCATACTTCACGGAGTCAATGCGATGGCGGTCGGTAATCACGATTCCCGACACAAGCTGACTGAACAGTCTATAGTTGCGTTGCGGGAACACGGGGTCGTCTGTTCGCCATCTCACCGTGTCATATAGATCATGGTCGCCATTGCGAAGCATACCCTTCACCGTAGGCAACCAAAATTGCGAGCCAAGATGAACATTCACACCATAGTTGTAGGCGAGAATGGAGTCGGTTTCTGTGAAGCCCGCATTATGATAAGCAAGCATCACCTTGGCTCCACGGTGCAACAGACTGTCCATGGCTTCAAAGTCAAGCTCTTTCATATTAAGGTAATCGCATAGCACGAGAATGTTCTTCCCCTGTAAATCAGCATTGCCTAACAATTGTTTGAACGTGCGACGCTCCACACTATACCCCTTGGGCATCGACTGCGCCATCACACTGTCGAACACATAGCAGCCGAAAGGTTGGCGGTCGGCATGGGCAAAGGTTGCCTTCCACGTGAACGTTCGAGGCATACGCTGACCTAGAGCGAAGCAGAGGAATGTGGCTATCACTATACCTATTATATATATATACAGTCGCTTCATTGCCCGCCTCCTTTCTGCTCTATCGCTTTCGACATGATGTCTGCCACATCCTTTGCCATAGTCTCAGCCATGGTCTTGGTGGCTTCAAACCCGCCATACCTCACACGTATGAACACTGCGGTAGTACGGTTGAACAGCTCGTCGGGATATTCACGCACGTATTGCGCGGGAGTCTTCGAGGGTTGCCAATCGATGATATTGGCATCGCTCAAGTGGCGCAATGCCTGAAGATAGCTCAGGCGCACAGCCTCGCGATAGTCGCCACGCGACATGGCCTGGGCAATGGCAGCGGGAAAGTCGATGCCATAGATGGTGTCCTCCACCACCTCATATTCCTCCTTAGCCTTGGCACCACGGCGCAACACGTGCAGCAATTCGGGATGACGATAGAACACAAACAGCACGATTGCCACTATAGCCGAAAAGCCAAGCACATACCACACCACATTGCTCCAGTCGCCCAACATAGTATTGCCGAAAAGCCTGTCCACAAGATCGGCAATCCTACGCTCAATCCAATCCCAGAGCGAAAAGCCAGAGCCTCGGAACTCAGCGTCATAGTCGAACTCAGGATTGTCGCGCCACCGGGCTATCAGCAGAGTGTCTACAGCCAGTGTATCAGTCATAACCATTGGCATTGTCGAAGAATTCGTCGCCATCAATTTTCTCGCGGGCATGACCATACTGATAGGCAAGCGCCACAAGCATCACGGCATAGCCAATGTAGCTGGCATACACGTAGACAATGGCCGACAGATACTGAAGGAATGAATACCAAACGGAGTTGGTGAAGGTATATTCGCCTGAGGTTTGAACAGCAAACAACGCCTTGAACATGGTCATCATGAAGAACGGCAAACCGAGCACGCCGAGCACCATGCCCACCATAAGACCTACAACTATCGTCACTGCAACCACGCCGCGCCATGTCTTGAATCCATACACAAGCGACTTCTTGAGACCTGCCCAAAAGCCTATCTTCTCAAAGGAGAATACGGGGACTACCATCGCTATCGGTGGCAAAAGCATAAGCACAATGGCATATACAAAGATGACAACCAACACAACGCCTGCCTCGTTGGAGCCTAAAGACGTGGTCATTGTGGCAAACACCACTGCCGCTACCACCATAAACACCATAAGCACAACGAAGAAGAGCAGAAAGGCCCCTATTGCCTTGCATGCCGAACGCACCTGACGCATCATCAGCGGACGAAATTGGGCGAAGGTAATGCTGTTAAGGTTGGGATGGGCAGGTGTGCCGTCGGCGTTCTGCTCATGATACAGTTGCATGAGTGTATATACTATACATATAAACAATACTGTGGCTATGATTCCAAACACCATGAGCGCACCATAGTTGAGGGCGAAACCCACAAGTGTGTCGCTCACATCACCATTGCCCACCATGTCGCCATACATGCTCGACATGAGCGTATTGACGTTCAAGGCTTGCAGCAAGCACAGAGGCAGCAACACAATGGTGAGCATACGCAACAGCACTCGCCAGTTGGCGGTGATGAAGTCGGTGGTGTCGGTAAACTTGTCGCTGAATGTGCGGCGACGGTAAAGAGGGGGAACTTGATGCTGTATGAAACCCATATCTTGATAATTTTTAATGATTTACGAATGATTATTTTCTGTTCTGAAACCATGGCAACACCACATAGTAGCCTAAGACAAACGCCAAGGAAAGCAGTATGAACCCTAAGCGCAAGCCGTCGGCTATCTCGGTGTGACGGGTGATGTAGCCCTCAACGAATCCGGCAACGATGAACACCGGCACCGTGCCTACCACTATTTTCAATCCGCGCTTTGCCCCCTGACGGAAGGCATAGAAGCGCGAGTAAGTGCCTGGGAAAAGCCAACTATTGCCTATGGCAAGTCCTGCGGTTCCTGCTACGATGATGGCCGAAATCTCAAGAGTGCCATGCAGGAATACGGCAAGCATCGACTCGCCTAACAATCCGTGTTGGGCAAAGAATGTCTCGAAGCAGCCGAGCATTATGCCATTGTACAACAGCAGTAAGGCACTGAACAAGCTCGACATAAGTCCAAAGGCGAAAATGCGAAACGCCACACCTATGTTGTTGATGGTTATGCCGAGGAACATTGTGCTCTCCGCTCCACCGTCGTACACAGCCATCGGTGTGCCGTTGGATATGTTCTGCAACGTCTGCTCCACATAACCGTCGCCAAGGATTATCCGGCAGAAGTCGGGCTCAGCCAACTGCGACGCCACCCCAATAAGCACACTGATGCAGAACACCACGAACGACGCAAGCAGATGACACCGCTCGGCATACATCGTGGCCGGCACCTCACGCGTCCAGAACGTGATAAGGCGCGAACGTCTCTCGCGCTTGTTGCGGTAGATGGCGTTGTGGAGCACAGCCGCCAAGTTGTTAAGATACATGGCGATGCGCGACGAAGGATAATGTGTGTAGGCAAAGGCAAGGTCGGCTGTCACGTCGCTATAGGCATCGGCTATGTCGTCGGGCGTCTCCTGCGATAGGTCTTTGGTCATTATCTCCACATGTTCCCACTTTTCTATGTTGTTTTGTATGAATGTGAGTTCGTTCATTGCTTGCGGGTTAAAATAATTGTGTTTATGAATGGCAAATTTAAAGAAAAAAGTTAATTTTGCAATCAAAAATCAACAGAAAATATATGTCGGACATTACAACAGGCAATTTTGTCTGCATAGAGCAGACTCCAGCAAACGTAGGCGACCGCATCGTGGGGCGCATCATCGACCTTGTGCTGATATCTGTATATTTGTACGCCACAGGAACATTCCTGCGCCACACCCCAGGATTCAGCGACGATGTCATGCAGGGCATTTACGTGTTTCTCGTGTTTCTGCCTGCCCTTGCCTACACATTCCTCTCGGAACTGCTGTTTGACGGACAGACCGTGGGAAAATATGCCATGAAGACACGTGTGGTAATGGCCGACGGCTCGTCGCCAACGGCAGGCGCGCTGTTTCTAAGATATGTGTGCGAGATTGTTGATATATGGATGAGCTGCCTGGGACTGGTGTTCATACTCGCCACACGCCGCCACCAACGGCTTGGCGACCTTGCTGCTGGCACTATGGTGATACGCCAAACCGACATGAGCCGCATGCACATCTCGCTTGGCGAATTTGCCTACGCCCGCCGAGGATATAAGCCCACATACGACAATGCGGCGCAACTGTCGCCTCACCAAGCTAACATATTGCGCCGCACTGTAGCACCAGATGCCAAGGCATCTGACGAACGTATAGAAAGTCTTGCCGCCAAAGTAGCTCGGGTGATACAAATGCCTGCCAATGCCGACTGGGGCAACAGCCGCGAGTTTCTCACCACTGTGCTCAACGACTACCTTTATCTCACTACTCAAAATAGAAGCTGAACACCACCATTTTGGTCTTGGTCTCGGATGCCGACTGGGCATACTTCAGAAGGTTCTTGTCGCGAATCTCCTGCGGATGCTTTGTGTCGAGCGTGTTGCCAAGAGCATAAACAAACTTAAGCTCAGGCCGCAATTTGAAGAAAGGCAGATAGAAATCGTATTCCATGCCCACTTCCAGGGCAAACGTCTGACGCTTGAGCTTAAGGTAGTCGCTGGTCTTGGAACTGAGGTTTATCATTGGCGACACGCCAGCCATGAGATAAGGACGATGGTTGTTGAAGCGTGGCGCGGCAAAAATAATGTCGGCAGAGCAAGCTATATATGCCGACTTCATGTCCTGATGCAACTCCTCGGGCTTGCCATTACGTCTAACGTCTTGAGGTCGCAGAACACAACGTGGCGCGAACCGAAATACATCATCTGAGCAACACGAAACTGGAAATGCTGTGAAAGGCGAAACTCGCCAAGCACTCCCACGTTTATGCCCGGGTCCCAACGGCTTTGGTCGGTAGTGACAAGCGCCTCCTACTGTGTACCGTCATCGCCACAATTATCTGCGGACCGGCATTCATCAACTCCACATCCTGCACATGAGTGCCCACTAATACACCAAAATGCAAAGGACGCAAGTCGGTATACGGACGGTTCTCTACCGTTCGGTCCTGGGCGGAGACAGCAAGATCACCGCCAAACACATATATATAATACTGACTAATCGTTTCATTGTACATTATATAACGACATTTCCCCTGGTTTATTGCCCTTGCTTCTACATATTACAAATACCTAAGTATGTATTCATCATATTTATTTTTATAAATGAGCAATATACTTGGCAAAGTAATACAATATACTTAGCAAAGTAATACAATATACTTGGCAAAGTAATACAATATACTTTTATTGGACATTTTTATGATGTAAAATCCGCCTAATGTATAAATAATAGGTAGGGTGTCCAGTTCGTTGTACCAATTTTAGCTCACTTTCCTAAGCGTTTTGGTTCGTTCTGTTACTCAGCTTTTGGACAAGTGCTCGGTTGACCAAGTACTGATGTCCTTCAATTTAACATTTACAATGCGCTCTTTGAAATTAATTGTTTTTGTAACGGATTTGTTCGAGACTTTTGAATATAACGGTATCGTCAGAACAAAAGACGTTACACCGTACAGCTTGTTCGGTGACTTTTTGCTCTTATAGATGGCAAAAGTAGATTCAATGATGTCAGATTATATATTGATGCTCATGTTAGATTTGACTCCTGACCAGACCCGACCCGTCCTATTGGAATCTTTATATCATAAAATCTACATTGTTCTTAATCGATATTTCATTACATCACTCCATCGATTACTTTGCCATTTAATATATAATACTTGAAAATATTGCTTCCTATTCAATCTAAAATCATTAACTTTGCATCATATATCATATATTTTTCGACAGACCTAAACTTGTTTAAACAATAAATTCAAACCTGAATGAACAGAATTCTTAACACCCTACTCTTCTGCGCAATAACCACTATTGCCACTGCGCAAACTACTGCGGCACCTCTCGGAACCTATAACGAGCCCAACTATCCTTTGCCTGCCAACTACGAGACGCAATGGGCAAAGGTGCAGACACCAGTACAACTAAGCTGGGGCTCTACCGATATACGCTACAACAAGTATGATGTGCCCGCTGTCAAGCAGCAACACAAAGCCTTGCTCAAGGCATGGCGAGGCGAACGTGTCAATGCACAGGCTGTGCTTTGGACCAAAGGTAATCTTGATGATGTGCGTATTGAGATGTCGGCTCTTAAATCGGACAAAGACGTTATACCACAATCGGCACTAAGCACACACTTTGTGAGATACGTTATGGGCGATTGTCTTAATCCTGATGGTTCGGGTTGCGGACACCGCAAACCTGCCGACTACGACTCGGTTCTCGTGGCTGATGTGCTCGACATTAACGCATCGTTGCCCGTAAAGAGCAAGACCACACAACCGCTATGGCTATGTATCAACGTGCCACGCAACGCCAAACCCGGCAAATATATCGGAACAATGACTGTTAGTGCATCGAATATGAAGGCGCAACATCTTGAGGTAAACTTAGAGGTATTGGCACATACTCTGCCCGACGCTCAACAATGGCACCTCAACTTGGACCTTTGGCAGAACCCTTACTCGGTGGCTCGCTACTATAACGTGCCGCTATGGAGCAAAGAGCATTTTGATGCCATGCGTCCAATTATGCGAATGCTGCGTGATGCTGGACAATATTCAATTACTACTAGCATTATGCACAAGCCGTGGAATGGACAGACTGAGGACCACTTCGACTCGATGGTTACACGCATACGACACATTGACGGATCATGGACATACGATTATGCTGTGTTCGACCGTTGGGTGGAGTTTATGATGAACGAGGTGGGCATCGATAGACTTATATCTTGCTACACCATGATTCCATGGAACTTGCAGTTCGACTACTACGACGAGGCTACCAATCGCATACAATTTGTAAAGGCTAAACCCGGCGACAATGCCTACACAGAGTATTGGGGCGTGTTCCTCAAAGACTTTGCCAAGCATCTGCGCGCAAAAGGATGGTTCGAGAAAACTGCAATATCTATGGACGAACGTCCGATGGAAGCAATGAAGGCTGCTATAAAGGTTATCAAGGATGCCGACCCCGATTTCAAGATTACACTTGCAGGTACATATCACGACGAGATTGAAAAGGATCTATACTATTATAGTATACCCTACGGAAACGATTACCCGACACCAGTTAAGGAACGCCGTCGCAAGGAAGGCAAGATTAGCACCTACTATACATGCTGTGTAGAGGGATTCCCTAATACCTTTACATTCTCGCCTCCAGCCGAGGGTACATGGACAGCCATACATGCTGTGGCTGCCGACTATGACGGTTATCTGCGTTGGTCGTACAATAGTTGGACACAAAACCCACTATGCGACTCACGCTTCCGCACTTGGGCTTCGGGCGACTGTTATAGTATATATCCAGGTCCACGTTCAAGTATACGCTTCGAACGTTTTGTAGAAGGTCTGCAGGATGCCGAGAAGATTTATATCCTTCGCCAAGAATACAAGGAAAAGAAACAGAACATCAAGTATAACGCATTACAGAAAGAACTTGACGGATTTAAGGCTGAGGGAATGACAACTCAACGCAAACATAATGCCGACAAGCAGGTAAGACAATTGGAGTATATGCTGAACAAGTAGACATTACTTTCATGTATTAGCCAAGTTTTTGGAAGAAAAAACAAGCTTAAACAATACTAAATTCACAGAAAATCAATATCTTTGCATTGAGACATCTAAAACTCGTCACTATGGGAAAATACATAAATCCTTTTACTGACTGGGGATTCAAACGACTCTTCGGACAGGAATTCAGCAAAGACTTGTTGATTAGCTTTCTTAATGATTTGTTGGTTGGAGAACTTCAAGTAAAGAATGTAGTTTTTAGGGACAAGGAAGAATTGCCCTCAACCAAAGACCAGCGAGGAATAATCTATGATGTATATTGCGAAACCGACACAGGTGAACGCTTTATATTGGAGATGCAAAACAGATGGCAGCCGAACTTTCTCGACCGCTCCATCTGTTATGCGTGTAGAAGTGTACTCGAGCAAGTGGACAAAGGTAAGACAGAACAGCAAGACGCATACAGGTTTCTACCTATATACACCGTCTGCTTTATGAATTACACTTCGAACAAAGAAGAGCTTGATAAGTTCAGAACCGATATAGTTCTGGCGGATAAGGAAAGCGGAGAGATAGCGTCAAACAAACTTCGCTTCATCTATTTGGTACTTCCACTTTTCGAAAAGAAGGTGGATGAATGTGATACAGATTTTGATAAATGGATTTACGTTTTAAAGCATATGGAAGCATTAAGCAGGATGCCGTTTACGGCACAGAAGGAAATATTCAAGCAATTGGAAGAGTATGCCGACAGCCATAGACTGACAAAAAAGGAATGGGAGGCTTATGAAAATAGCCTTTGGATTGCACGTGACAATATGGCATGTATGGCAGCGGCTGAGATTGCAGCCCAAGAGAAAGGTTTGGCTGAAGGAAGAGAGAAAGGCTTGGCAGAAGGTATGGCAGAAGGTATGGCTAAAGGTATGGCTAAAGGTATGGCCGAAGAAAAGCTTGCTACTGCCAAACGTCTATTGGATATGGGACTTGATGTTCTACAGACAGCTAAGGGAACGGGGCTTAGCATTGAAGAAGTAGAAAAACTTTTACATTCATAAATGAGCATAACATTTAATAGATTTTGCCGCAAGTGTCTGAATATAGCTATAGCATGTATAGCCATATTCAGTATGTCGGCATGTGTAGACGAACATGAGTATGCCGACAATCCACGAGGCAATTTTGAGGCTCTGTGGAAAATTATTGACGAGCACTATTGTTTCTTCGAATACAAGCAAGCAGAGTATGGACTCAACTGGGACGCTATTCATGATAAGTACTCAAAGCAGATAAATGACGGTATGACCGACACGCAAATGTTTGAGGTTTTAGGCAATATGCTTGCCGAACTGCGTGACGGACACGTCAATATGTACTCGTCGTGGGACATAGCACGCAACTGGTCATGGCATGAAGATTATCCGTCTAACGTAAGCGATACTCTGATAAGACGCTATCTTGGTACCGACTATCGCATTGCATCAGGTATGAAATACCGCCGACTTGACGACAACACGGGCTATATACAATGTTCGTCATTTGCCAATGGCATTGGTGCAGGCAATCTGGACGATATACTCTTCTACCTCGCACCATGCAATGGACTTATTATAGACTTACGTGACAACACCGGTGGAATGCTTTCATCGGCTGAGCAATTGGCGGCAAGATTCACCAACGAGAAGATTCTTGTGGGATATATGCAGCATAAGACTGGCAAAGGACACAACGAGTTCTCGGCTATGGAGGAGCAATGGCTTAAACCTGGCAAGGGAGTTAGATGGCAGAAACACACCGTTGTATTGACTAACCGATCGGTATACAGCGCCGCAAACGAGTTTGTAAAGTACATGAAGTGTTGCCCTAATGTTACGATTGTTGGCGACCGCACTGGTGGAGGAGCTGGTATGCCCTACTCTTCCGAGTTGCCTATAGGATGGAACATACGCTTCTCGGCATGTCCGATGTACAACCGCGACAAACAACCTACCGAATTCGGTATTGATCCAGACTATTCTGTCTCTCTATCGCAAGACGACCTACTGCGTGGAGAAGATACAATAATTGAATTTGCAAGAAAACTTATAAAAAAATAGGAGTTACACTTTGTGTAACTCCTATTTTTTTAAGTTTATTTTTTACTTCTTCACTCCCATATTCCATAATGTGAAACTCAGCAAGTCGGCTTGTTCTTCCAAACGCTTTGCAAGAGGCTTGCCGCCACCATGTCCGGCATTTGTTTCTATACTGATAAGCACAGGAGCAGTTCCTGACTGACATTCTTGCAGACGTGCCGCAAACTTGAACGAGTGAGCTGGCACAACTCTGTCATCATGATCGGCTGTAGTGACAAGAGTAGCAGGATAACTTGTTCCAGGCTTAAGTGCATGCAAAGGCGAGTAGGCCTTAAGATACTCAAACATCTCCTTAGAATCCTCTGAGGTTCCATAGTCGGGTGCCCAGTTCCAACCTATAGTAAACTTGTGATAGCGCAACATATCCATCACACCTACAGCCGGAAGACATACACGGAAAAGGTCGGGACGCTGAGTCATGCAAGCGCCAACAAGCAATCCGCCATTGCTGCCACCTTGTATTGCAAGACGTTCGCTTGATGTGTACTTTTTGTCGATAAGATACTCGGCTGCTGATATAAAGTCGTCGAACACATTCTGCTTCTGCATCTTTGTACCTGCCACATGCCAGTCTTCGCCATACTCGCCGCCACCACGTAAAACAGCATGCACATATACACCGCCACGTTCCATAAACGGAATGTAATTGGTTAGGAAATACGGGCTTAAAGTAAGGTTGAAGCCACCGTAACCGTAGAGCAACAAAGGATTCTTGCCATTGAGCTTAAGTCCCTTCTTATATGTGATGAAGAGCGGAGCACGTGTACCGTCCTTACTTGTATAGAACTGCATCTCGGTTACGTAATCCTGTGTACGGAACTTTATATTCGGTGTAAACAGTACAGTGCTCTTGCCCGTGGCAAGGTCGTAACGATAAACCGAGTTGGGTATGGTATATGACGTAAAGTCATAGAATACTTCCTTACTTCCACGCTTGCCACTGATGGATGCAGTGCCATATGTAGGCAACTTTATCTCGCCTGTACGTTTGCCGTCAACTGTATATGTGTAGAGCTGGGTACAATTGTCCTTAGAGTACTTCAGAATCATACGGTCGTCGGCAAAAGTTACATCCTGTAGCACATCTTCGCTTTCAGCTACCACCTCACGCCAATCGACAAAGCCAGGACGTGCGATATCAGCCACCATAAGCCGATACTTTGGAGCACCTGCATTGGTTAGTATGTATATCTTGCCGTCAACTGTCTGAACAGGAGCATACTGATATCGTGTATCGGCACACATTTGTATGAACTGCGAATTTGGCTTCTTAAGGTCGCGAACATATAGGTTGTTGCCATTGTCCATACCCGACTCTGTCAACATCATAGCAGTCTCGTCACGATCAACGCTAACGCCATAGAATCGCAAAGGCTGAGTAGGATTCATATAAAACAACTCATCTGCCGACTGCGGTGTGCCCATCTTGTGATAATAGATCTTTTGTACCGAGTTCTTGGCGGATATCTCCCTACCTTTCTCGGGCGCATCGTATGCACTATAATAGAAGCCATCGCCCAACCAAGTGGCACCAGTAAACTTAGCCCACACGATATGATCGCTGGTATCGGCACCAGTCTGACAGTCCTTTACGTATATCTCTTCCCAATCTGAACCGTTGCGCGATATGACATAAGCCATATATCGGCCATTGTTAGAGAAATAGACACCCTTAAGAGCCACAGTTCCGTCATTGCTAAGTTTGTTTGGATCAAGCCATACACGTTGTTCGGAGGTAGGAGCATCGGGACGATCCATCTGATAAAGCACATATTGGTTCTGCAATCCATTGTTGCGGTGCACATACCACTTGCCGTTCTTTTCGAACGGTATGCCACTTTTCTCATAGTTAACAGTTTCCTTAAGACGCTTTAGAATGTTGGCTCGCATAGGGATACTGTTGAGATACTTTCGAGTTACAGCATTCTCGGCCTTTACCCAATCGGCAGTCAGCTGACTCATATCATCCTCAAGCCAACGATATGGGTCTGCCACCTTCTCGCCGAAGTATTCATCTACTGTCGTGCCCTTTTGAGCGGGCGGATAACTAACCTGTGCCACGGCTGATGTAGAAGCAAACAGCGCTGCGGCAATAGCAAAGATTGTTGATTGTTTCATACTATATATATAATGTATAGGTTTTATACTATGTAAACCACGCAAATGCCATAGCATATGACTTGTATAATACAACACAGTTGTATATCATTGGCAAATGTACTCATTTTATTTTATAATTGTAACACAATTGTATTGTTATTAATATCTTTTTATTTGGTAAAATTGTTACCTTTGCAAAGCGGGTAATATTTCCATAAGCTAAAGGATACACTACCTACAGAAGCATTAACAAAAATCACAATCAATAATCAACAATGGAAACAAGACATCACTACACTGGGCTTTCTGCTCAAGAGGTAGAAGCCAGCCGAAAAGAACATGGCGAAAACGTGCTTACGCCGCCTGCCAAGAAACCTATATGGCTGCAGTTTCTTGACAAATTCAAAGATCCACTTATCATCATCCTTATCCTTGCTGGAGTGCTTTCGATTGGCATTTCGTTCTACGAGTACTTAGGACTGGGACATGGAGCAGCTGTATTCTTTGAACCTGGTGGCATATTTGTAGCCATATTGCTCGCCACTGGTCTCTCTTTCTACTTTGAATATCAAGCCGACAAGGAATTTGCCATACTCAACCAGGTTAATGATGACGAACCCGTTGAAGTTATTCGCCAATCAAACATCACTGAAGTGCCACGACGCAATATTGTGGTAGGAGATATCGTTGTGCTGAACACTGGCGAGGAAGTGCCAGCTGATGGCGAGTTGTTGGAATCTATACAGCTTAGCATTGACGAGTCGTCACTAACTGGAGAGCCTATGTGTCCTAAGACTACCGACGAGAGCCTATTCGACAAAGAGGCAACATTTGCGTCCAACCACGTAATGAAGGGTACAAAGGTTATGGAGGGACACGGCATCATGCGTGTAACAGCTATTGGCGATGCCACCGAACAAGGTAAAGTGTTTGAGGCTGTACAAATAGACAACTCTGTACGTACTCCTCTTGACGAACAACTTGACAGCCTTGGCAAATGGGTAGCTAAGATGAGTTATGTTGTAGGTGTAGGCATTATCGTGGGCCGAATACTTATATATTTCTTCTCACCCTCATACCAGGGATTCGACCTTATGCCGTTCATAGCATACGTGTTGCAAACCTTGATGATTGCCGTTACATTGGTAGTGGTATCAGTACCAGAAGGTCTACCAATGGCTGTAACACTAAGTTTGGCTTACAGTATGCGCCGAATGCTGAAAACAAACAACCTTGTGCGCAAGATGCACGCTTGTGAAACGATGGGCGCAACTACGGTTATATGTACCGATAAAACAGGTACTCTTACTCAAAACCAGATGCGTGTGGACGATGCTCAATTCTATGGCGTTGCTCCAGATAGTTCGGCCGTGACCGAAGGCATTGCTGTAAACTCTACAGCACAGCTCGACTTTACTGACCCAGAACATCCACGTGTACTTGGCAATCCTACAGAGGGTGCACTGTTGCTGTGGCTAAATAGTCATGCCATCGACTATCGCAAAGTGCGCGAAGAAGCCGAAGTTACTGAACAGCTACCATTTACCACCGAACGCAAGTATATGGCAACTGTAGTAAAGTCGGCCCTGATGCCCGGCAAACGTATTATATATGTAAAGGGAGCACCAGAAATAGTGTTTTCTCTATGCAAGACTGCTGGCGAGGGAGCTACTGGCGGTAGTATTGAGAAGCAACTTCTGGAATATCAGAACCGTGCAATGCGCACACTGGGATTTGCATTTGATATACTTGACGAGAACGAAGTGGCTATTGCAGACGGTAAGGTGGCTGCCGAACATTTACACTTTATTGGCATTGCTGCTATTGCCGACCCCGTACGTGCCGATGTACCTGCTGCCGTAAAGGAATGTATTGATGCCGGCATAAGCATCAAGATTGTAACAGGCGACACACCTGCTACTGCTCGTGAGATTGGTAGACAGATAGGTCTTTGGACTGATGCCGACACCGACAATAACATTATTACAGGTCCTGAGTTTGCCGCTCTTACCGACGAAGAGGTTATGAATCGTGTGCTCGATTTTAAGATTATAGCCCGTGCCAGACCTATGGACAAGAAACGACTTGTTGAGTCGCTACAGAAGAAAGGTCAGGTTGTAGCCGTAACCGGTGACGGAACTAATGACGCTCCAGCCTTGAAAGCAGCCCAAGTAGGCTTGTCTATGGGAGACGGAACATCCGTTGCAAAAGAGGCAAGCGACATTACCATTGTCGACAACTCATTTGCATCAATAGGCAAGGCTGTGATGTGGGGACGCTCGCTGTACCAGAATATACAACGATTCCTGCTTTTCCAGCTTACGGTCAATGTTACTGCATGCCTCATAGTACTTATTGGCGCATTTATGGGAACTGAGTCTCCTCTCACCGTTACCCAGATGTTGTGGATAAACCTTATTATGGACACCTTTGCAGCTATGGCTCTTGCATCACTACCACCATCTGAAAGGGTTATGGCAGACAAGCCTCGCAACCGTGAAGCATTCATTCTAGACCGTCCTATGCTCTCAGAGATATTCGGTGTGGGTGGATTCTTCTTTGTGATGTTGTTCTTCTTCCTACTTGTATTCAAGCATGCTGACGTGCAGAGTCTTACAGATATGATATCGATAAACTATCAGGCTCTGTTTGCTGGTATTGGCACATTGTCGTTCTGGACAGAGGGAAATTTGTCTGAGTATGAACTTACATTGCTATTCACAATATTCGTGATGACTCACTTCTTCTATCTGTTCAACGCACGTGCATTCGAGACACATCGCTCTGCCTTGCACTTCAAAGGATGTCGCGGTCTGCTGTATATATCGGGCATTATTATAGTTGGACAGATTATAATGGTGGAAACACCGGTGCTGCAACAGTTCTTCAATGTCATTGGACTGTCGTTGCAAGACTGGATTATAATAATCATTGGCTCAAGCTTCGTGCTTTGGATAAGAGAAGCATGGCATTTGGTTAGGGGATAAACATAAAAAACCGTTGGACATTCAGCCCAACGGTTTTTATTGTTTATAAAAACTACATTAAAATATTCTACTTCACCGCAATACACTCAACCTCAACAAGTGCATTCTTTGGCAAAGTCTTAACCGCTACAGCCGAGCGTGCAGGGAAAGGCTGAACGAAGAACTCAGAATAGACCTCGTTCATAGCAGCAAAGTTGTCCATATCACTAAGGAAGACAGTAGTCTTAACCACATGACCAAGATCGGTACCTGCTTCCTTTAAGATGTTCTGTGCATTGGTTAACGACTGACGTGTCTGCTCCTTAATACCGCCTTCGGCAAAAGCACCTGTAGCAGGATCAATAGGTAACTGACCTGATGTGAACACCATACCATTAGCCTCTATAGCCTGTGAATAAGGGCCGATAGCGGCTGGTGCATTGTTTGTGTTAATTGCTTTGTTCATAATTGTATAGTTGTTTTATTCAAAGTAGAAACTCATTACTATCATCTTTGTTCTCGCCTCTGAAGCCGACTTAGCAAACTTCAGCAGATTCTTGTCACGCAACTCATTCGGGTGTTTAGTATCGAGCACATTACCCAATCCATATACAAACTTAAGCTCAGGACGTAGTTTGAAGTATGGCAGATAAAAGTCGCAACCTACTCCTACCTCAATATTGAATGACTGACGCTTTAGCCTTAAGTAGTCGCTACTTTTAGAGCTAAGGTTGAACATAGGTGCAATACCAGCCATAAGATATGGCCTATGATTGTTGAAACGGGGAGCTGAGAAGATTATATCACCAGAACATGCTATATAGGCCGACTTCATCTCACGGCGTGTCTCTGTAGGTTGCTCGTTGGCATCAAGTGTTTTTAAGTCACGAAATACAATATGACGCGAACCAAAATACATCATAGGAGCCACACGAAACTGAAAGTATGTAGACAGTCGCATCTCTGCAATAACACCCACATTTATTCCTGGGTCCCAACGACTTTGGTCTACACTTACAAGCGTCTCTTGCGTAGAGCCATCGTCAAGTGTTATCATCTGCGGTCCGGCATTAACCAACTCCATATCCTGCATATGCGTACCTACCACCACACCAAAGTGAAGCGGACGCAAGTCGGTATACGGACGATTCTCTACCGTACGCTCTTGTGCCCATGTCGGCATAAGTGCCATGACACACATATATATAATAAGGGATATTTGTTTCATTGTATTTTAATAACGCTTTTTTCGCGCGTTTATTGCCATACATATCAGTTTTTACATTGATATATATCAATAAATCATCCTCTCGTGTACATTATTATAAAGATAATGTTACAAATGTTTTGCCATTTGCATTAAAAACTATAAATTTGCAATGTTTTTCATGGTATTAGATTTAAGGTTAACAAGATTGGGACTCAGCGGAGCCCCTTTTTTATGTCCACATGTCTCATCTTAACCATACATTTAATACAAATATCTATGCAGTAGATACAAACATATCCATACTGAGGATACAAATAAATTAATATAGCAAAAACAGACAAACCCGTATTACTAATACAAAATGACTATCTTGCCTCTAAAATATATTCCTATTAAACCTTAATTTGCAAAGTAAGTATTACAAAATCTAATTGTAAGAAATTTGTAAGTTAAAGGAAACATAAAAAAAACATTCTACGCTTTGTTGTGACAAATTAAAATATTAACTTTGCACGTGAAAAGGCAACATTTTAAATTCATATAATGCCAAATGCTCGAATGGCACGAATGTTGCTTCTAAAAAAAACAGAATAACGATAACAACGTTTTATAAAAAACAAATAACAATTATGGTAAACTACAAAGAATTGGGCTTGGTGAACACACGTGATATGTTCGCAAGAGCCATCAAGGGTGGTTATGCAATTCCTGCATTCAACTTCAACAACCTCGAGCAGCTTCAGGCTATCATCAAGGCTTCTTCAGAATTGAAGTCACCGGTTATCCTTCAGGTTTCTAAGGGTGCACGTAACTATGCCAACGAGACTCTTCTCCGCTATATGGCAGAGGGTGCTGTTGAGTACGCTAAGGAGCTTGGCTGCAAGCATCCTGAGATCGTTCTTCACCTCGACCACGGTGACAGCTTCGAGCTTTGCAAGAGCTGTGTAGACCTTGGTTTCTCTTCAGTAATGATTGATGGTTCAGCTCTTCCTTACGAGGAGAACATCGCTCTTACAAAGAAGGTTGTAGAGTATGCTCATCAGTTCGACGTAACTGTAGAGGGTGAGCTCGGTGTGTTGGCTGGTGTAGAGGATGAGGTTTCTTCAGATGTATGCCACTATACAAAGCCTGAGGAGGTTATCGACTTCACAAGCCGCACTGGTGTTGACTCATTGGCTATCTCTATCGGTACTTCACACGGTGCTTACAAGTTCACTCCGGAGCAGTGCACACGCGACCCGAAGACTGGCAAGCTCGTTCCTCCTCCATTGGCATTCGATGTTCTCGACGAGATCATGGAGAAGCTCCCTGGATTCCCAATCGTTCTCCACGGTTCTTCTTCTGTACCACAGGAGTATGTTGACATGATCAACGAGTACGGTGGCAAGTTGCCTGACGCTGTTGGTATTCCTGAGGAGCAGCTCCGCAAGGCTTCTGCTTCTGCAGTTTGCAAGATCAACATCGACTCTGACTCTCGTCTTGCCTTTACAGCTGCTGTACGTAAGGTATTCCATGACAAACCAGGTGAGTTCGACCCACGTAAGTACTGCGGTCCTGCTCGCGACCTCATGGAGCAGATGTACAAGCACAAGATCATTGACGTGCTCGGTTCTGACAACAAGCTCGCTCAGCTCGACTAATAAGGTTGCTTGAATAAAGCAATATAAATAAAACAACGCGCTCGAAACCTATATTCTTTGGTTTCGGGCGCGTTTTCATTTAAGGTTGTCTTGTCATTTAACAAATTAGATTATTCTGTTTAGATAGGTTAGTTAGTATGCCTTTTCGTGTACACCTGCAACAGCACGGCCACTTGGATCGTTCATACCACAGAATGACTTGTCCCAAGCCAGAGCCTCAGCTGTTGAGCAAGCTACACTTGGTACACTTGGTACAGAGCGAGCTGCCGAGTCTGATGGGAAATGCGAGGCAAAAATTGAGCGGTAATAATATTCTTCCTTGCATCTTGGAGGATTGATAGGGAAACGTTCGGCTGCATGTTCCATCTGTTCATCACTTACCAACGATGCTGTTATTTGCTTAAGTGTGTCTATCCAAGAATATCCAACACCATCACTGAACTGTTCCTTCTGTCTCCATGCCACCTCCTCTGGTAGCATATCTGCAAATGCCTCACGCACAATCTTCTTCTCTATTGTATTGCCAGAACATAGTTTTGCCTTAGGATTGGTACGCATCGCAACATCAAGAAATTCCTTATCCAAGAATGGCACACGTCCTTCCACCCCCCATGCCGAAAGACTCTTATTAGCACGCAAGCAGTCGTAAAGATGCAATTTAGACAGTTTTCGCACCGTTTCTTCATGAAAAGCCCTTGAATTAGGAGCCTTGTGAAAATACAGATAGCCACCAAATATCTCGTCAGCTCCCTCACCCGAAAGCACCATCTTTATACCCATCGACTTTATTACACGTGCCAACAGATACATAGGTGTTGATGCTCGCACTGTTGTAACATCGTAAGTTTCTATAAAGTAAATTACATCGCGTATGGCATCAAGTCCCTCTTGTATTGTGTAGTTTATCTCGTGATGTACAGTTCCTATATGATCGGCTACAAGTCTTGCCTTTGCCAAGTCTGGTGCGCCTTTCAATCCTACAGCAAATGAGTGCAACCTTGGCCACCATGCACGCTCCTTACCATTCGATTCTATGCGGCGTTCAGAGTATTTCTCGGCAATGGCTGAAATAACAGACGAGTCTAAACCACCCGACAGCAATACACCATAAGGCACATCGCTCATCAACTGACGTTTAACAGCGTCTTCAAGTGCATCGTGTATAGCATCAACACTTGCCTTATTGTCCTTTACCGCATCATAACTAAACCAGTCGCGCTTATAGTATCTGGTCATCTTGCCTTCTCGGCTCGAATAATAGTGTCCGGGAAGAAACGGTTCATAACGCTGACACTCGCCCTCAAGAGCTTTAAGTTCTGATGCCACATACACAGTACCGTCATCGTCGTAGCCTATATAAAGAGGTATAACACCTATTGGATCGCGAGCGATAAGAAACTCATTGCGCTCAACGTCGTATAAAGCAAATGCAAAGATACCACTTAAGTCTTCAAGAAAATCGATGCCCTTATCTCTGTACAAGGCAAGAATCGACTCACAATCCGAACCTGTCTGAAAGTCGTAACTGCCTGCATAACGTGCACGTATATCCTTATGATTATATATCTCGCCGTTAACGGCAAGCACTTGCTTTTTATCTGGAGCTATAAGTGGCTGTCCACCAGACTCAGGGTCAACTATACTCAGTCGCTCGTGAGCAAGAATGGCAGAGCCTCCACACCAAATGCCGCTCCAATCAGGACCTCTATGACGTATCTTACGGCTCATACGCAAAGCCTTTTCACGCAACTCAGGAGTTTGTTCCCGTAAGTTGAACATTGCAACAATTCCACACATATATATAATTCTTTTATTGGTTTTCTATCTTTAGTCATTTAACGACAACAAGCCTTTTTTTAAGGTGCTCCTCCTGCACTTAAAAGACTGTGCAAGAGGAACGGGTCAAAAGAATAATCATTATTCAAGGTTAGTGTCGTATGTCTTTATATGTATTCATATGTCAGAATATTAATTGTAGGCACTCTCGCCGTGCTCGTAGATGTCAAGACCTTCTTCCTCTACTCTACGACATACACGCATTCCTATAAACTTGTCTACCAATATATATAGTAGATATGTAACAACCGCACTATATAGGATACTTATCAACGTAGCCTCTATCTGTACCCACAACTGATGCCAATCGCCATAAAGAGCACCTTCGGCTCCACCAACACCAGTTACAGAAGATGTCGCAAACACACCTGTAAGTATTGAACCAATAATACCACCCATACCATGCACGCCAAAGGCATCAAGTGCATCGTCATATTTAAAGAAAGGCTTAATAACCGCTACCATAATGAAGCACACTATCGGTGTTATGATACCAATGGCAAACGCTCCTACAAGGTCGGTTGAGCCAGCAGCCGGCGTTATAGCAACCAATCCAGCCACTGCACCTGTACATGCACCCACCGTAGTAGGCTTCTTGTTGCACATCCAATCAATTGCCATCCAAGTAACAGCTGCTGCAGCTGCTGCCACATGTGTTACAAGAAAAGCATTGGCTGCAAGTCCGTCGGCTGCCAATCCGCTACCAGCATTAAATCCAAACCATCCAAGCCACAAAAACGATGTACCCATAAATACTATCGTTACATTATGAGGCAGTATGGCATGTCCCTTTTTATAGTCATCACGCTGACCAATCATAAGACACATAATAAGGGCAGAGATACCAGCATTGATATGCACCACTGTACCACCAGCAAAGTCGAGCGCACCCATCTCCTGCAAGAATCCGCCTCCCCATACCCAGTGTGCCATGGGGAAATAGGCTATAATAACCCACAGAATAGTAAACACCATATATCCTTTAAACTTTATTCGTTCTGCAAAGGCACCAAGTATAAGTGCTGGTGTAATCAGAGCAAACATACACTGGTACATTGCAAACGTAAGCTCGGGAATACCAGTAGATGTAATACTGTTAATGGTGACACCCTTCAAGAACGCCTTGTCGAGTCCGCCCATAAAAAACCAAGCCCAAGAACCACTCTCCTTAAATCCAGTGCCAAATGCCCAAGTATATCCTATAGCCACCCAAAGCAGCGACACAACACCAACAATGAGCATTGTCTGCATTATCACACTTAGCACATTCTTCTGTCTTACCAATCCGCCGTAAAACAATGCGATACCAGGAATACTCATAAGGAGCACCAGAATAGTTGCCATTATCATCCAGGCTGTGTTGCCTGTGTTTAAAACAGGGGTGTATGCTGAAAGTAGTGTAGTCATCATATCCTTACTATTTACATTATTACGATTTACTAACGTTCCTGCTCTGCGTTATACAGTGCTATGTCGCCTCTCTCGCCGGTGCGTATGCGTATAGCATCTTCTATTGGAATAATAAATATTCTGCCATCGCCTATCTCACCAGTTTGTGCAGCATTAAGTATGGCGTTAACAGCGCGTTCAACATTTTTGTCACGTACAACGAGCGACACAAGGATACGCTCTATTGAACTCGTATCGTATACTATACCACGATAGATACGGTCCTGACGTGCCTTGCCTATGCCACGCACATCGTAATAAGAGAACCATTCGATGTCGGCAGCAAGCAATGCCTGCTTAACATCTTCGAATCTTGACTTGCGAATGATAGCTTCAATCTTCTTCATACAACTTTCTTTTTATTGGTTATTATTACTTTTAAGTTTCCTTTTGCAATCTTTACGCTGCAAAATTACAACAAAACGAAATATAAAAGCATATATTTATAACGTTTTATCAGATTTATTTTATTCGAAATTTTATTTTGATACAAATACTACACAAACAACCATCATATTGTAAGCAAATTCAAGAAAAATGCTTACAAATCGAAACTTAATGATAATTAACCACAAATAATGCAACAGTTTTTATTGCTTATTACGCAAATAGTTGTAATTTTGCAATCGTAAAAAGCAAATAGATAATCGTTAAGGTAAAAAGACAAACAAAATGGCAAGGTCGGTTAAGTTCACCAAGATGCATGGAGCTGGCAATGATTATATATATGTGGATACACAACAATATAATATTCCCAACCCATCAGAAGCTTCAATAGCTTGGAGCAAGTATCACACAGGAATAGGTAGCGATGGGCTTGTGCTCATAGGCAAACCATATGACGGAGTGGACGCCGATTTTTCCATGCGCATATTCAATGCAGATGGATCTGAAGCTATGATGTGTGGCAATGCGTCTCGCTGTATTGGAAAATATCTATACGAAAAGGGGCTTACCAACAAGACATCTATACGTCTGCAAACTCTTTCAGGTGTAAAGACTCTGGAGCTTCACCTTAATATATATAATAAGGTGGAAAGTGTTACAGTAGATATGCTTGCTCCGGTTTTCCACAACCCGAAACAATATGACGAGACATGCGGTGATGAGCTTACAGCACAGTTCCGTACATTCCGTGGAACATTTGTATCAATGGGCAATCCGCACTTTGTGTGCTTTGTCGACGACATTGCAACACTCGACATCAGCCGTTATGGCTCTATAATGGAGAATGATTCTGCATTTCCTGAGCGTTGCAATATTGAGTTTGCGCAAGTAATGCCCAACGGTGATATACGCACAAGAGTATGGGAACGTGGCAGCGGGATAACAATGGCATGCGGTACAGGAGCATGTGCCACAGCAGTAGCAGCCGCCTTAACCGATAGAGCTACACGCAAGAGCAATATTGTTATGGACGGCGGAACGCTACACATCGAATGGAACGAAAACGATGGACATGTATATATGACTGGACCAGCAGCTTTCGCTTTCGAAGGAGAAATAGACTTACCGTGATTTTATCGTAAGACACAACACCAATAAATGAAAATAGAATAATAGACATTATATGGCCTTAGTAAACGAACATTTCTTGAAACTGTCAAACAATTATTTGTTTGCAGACATAGCCAAGAAGGTTAATGCCTTCAAGGTTTCACACCCCCAGGTACGAGTGATTAGTCTCGGCATTGGAGACGTTACACAGCCGCTTTGCCCTGCAGTGATTGAAGCAATGCACAAGGCAGTAGACGAGATGGCACGTAAAGCAACATTCAGAGGATACGGTCCTGAACGTGGATACGACTTCTTGCGCGAAGCTATTGTCAAAAACGACTATGCGCCACGCGGCATTCATCTCGACCCTAATGAAATTTTCGTTAACGACGGAGCCAAGAGCGATACTGGCAATATAGGCGAGATAGTAAGATGGGACAACTCCATAGGTGTTACCGATCCTATCTACCCCGTATATATCGACTCTAATGTGATGTGCGGACGAGCCGGAGTGCTTGAGAACGGCAGATGGAGCAACGTAAACTATATGCCGTGCACAGCCGAGAACCACTTTGTACCGCAGATTCCCGACCACCGCGTTGATATGATATACCTCTGTTACCCCAACAACCCAACTGGCACTGTATTGCCAAAAGAGGAATTAAAGAAGTGGGTTAAGTACGCTCTCGACAATGACACGCTTATCCTATACGATGCAGCCTACGAGGCATACATACAAGAGGACGACATCCCCCACTCTATCTACGAGATTAAGGGAGCTAAGAAATGTGCCATCGAATTCCGCAGCTATTCAAAGACTGCCGGATTTACTGGTGTGCGCTGCGGATATACAGTAATACCTAAGGATGTAACTGCTGTTACACTCGACGGCAAAGAGCGCATCAACCTCAACCACTTGTGGGATCGCCGACAGTCTACCAAGTTCAACGGCACAAGCTATATATCACAGCGAGCCGCTGCTGCCATATACACACCCGAGGGCAAAAAGCAGGTAAAGGAAACCATAAACTATTATATGGGCAACGCCAATATAATGCATGAGGCACTTACCGCTATGGGCTTCGAGGTGTTTGGAGGCAAAAATGCACCATATCTTTGGGTTAAGACACCAGATGGTACCGACTCATGGAAGTTCTTCGAGCAAATGCTATATGCTGTAGGCGTTGTATGCACACCAGGTGTAGGATTTGGACCGAGTGGCGAAGGCTATATTCGCCTTACTGCATTTGGCAATCGCGAAGACTGCAAAGAGGCTATGCGAAGAATTAAGGAATGGCTAAAGAAGGCATAAAGAAGATTCATATTATATAATGTATGGAGATAGTTAAGAAAGTCACCCTTTAAATTTAGAACAATAACAGTAAACAACATAAAAGAAAGAAAACAATGGCAAATTTAAGATTTGATGTTGTAGCCGACGCTTTCAAGAAGAAACCCGTCGACGTGATTACACCGATTGAACGCCCATCAGAGTTCTTCGGAAAGAACGTATTCAACCGTGCCAAGATGTACAAGTATCTGCCGCGCGACGTATATGAGAAACTCATCGACGTTATCGACAATGGTGCTCGACTTGACCGTTCTATTGCCGATGCTGTTGCTAAGGGCATCAAGCAGTGGGCCGATGAGAACGGTGTTACACACTACACTCACTGGTTCCAGCCTCTTACTGAAGGCACTGCCGAAAAGCATGATGCCTTTATCGAACACGACGGCAAGGGCGGTATGATTGAGGAGTTTTCGGGCAAGTTGCTTGTACAGCAGGAGCCTGATGCCAGCTCATTCCCTAACGGTGGTATACGTAACACATTCGAGGCACGTGGCTATTCGGCTTGGGATCCTACATCGCCTGTCTTCATCATTGATGACACACTGTGTATCCCTACTATCTTCATCTCATACACAGGCGAAGCTCTCGACTACAAGGCTCCGCTTCTGCGCTCGTTGCATGCCGTTAATGTGGCTGCCACTGATGTTTGCCACTACTTCTATCCAGAGGTAAAGAAGGTTATATCAAACCTTGGTTGGGAACAGGAGTACTTTCTTGTTGACGAGGGGCTATATTCGGCACGTCCCGACCTTATGCTTACTGGCCGCACACTTATGGGACACGACTCTGCAAAGAACCAGCAGATGGACGACCACTACTTTGGTGCTATCCCAGAGCGCGTGCAGGCTTTCATGAAGGATCTTGAAATTCATGCTCTCGAACTTGGTATTCCTTGCAAGACTCGCCACAACGAGGTTGCGCCTAACCAGTTTGAGCTTGCTCCTATATTCGAGGAAACCAACCTTGCTATCGACCATAACATGCTTCTCATGTCGCTCATGAAGAAGATTGCTCGTCATCATGGATTCCGTGTATTATTGCACGAGAAGCCGTTTGCCGGCATCAATGGTTCGGGCAAGCACGAGAACTGGAGCCTTGCTACCGATACTGGCGTACTGCTACACGGACCTGGCAAAACCCCAATGGATAACCTCCGCTTCATAGTATTCATCGTTGAAACCTTGATGGCTGTATACAAGCACAACGGATTGCTTAAGGCCAGCATCATGAGTGCTACTAATGCCCATCGTCTTGGCGCCAACGAGGCACCTCCAGCTATCATATCATCGTTCCTTGGCCGTCAGCTTACAGAGATTCTCACACGTATTGAGACTTCCGAGAAGGACGAGCTATTCGATATTGCCGGCAAGCAGGGATTACAACTTGATATCCCTGAGATTCCTGAACTGCTTGTAGACAACACCGACCGCAACCGTACATCACCATTTGCCTTTACCGGAAACCGTTTCGAGTTCCGTGCTGTAGGTTCCGAGGCCAACTGTGCTTCTGCCATGATTGTGCTTAATACAGCTGTAGCCGAGGCTTTGCACGATTTCAAGTTGCGTGTTGACGCTCTTATCGAGAAGGGCTATGACAAGGTATGTGCAATACTTGATGTTGTACGCGAGGATGTTAAGTTCTGCAAGCCAATCCACTTTGATGGCAATGGCTACTCAGACGAATGGGTTGAGGAGGCTAAGCGCCGCGGTCTTGACTGCGAGACTTCTTGTCCTAAGATATTCGAGCGCTATCTCGACGAGGCTACCATCAAGATGTTCGAGAGCCAGAACGTTATGACACGTAAGGAACTTGAGGCACGCAACGAGGTTAAGTGGGAGACATACACAAAGAAGATTCAGATTGAGGCACGTGTATTCGGCGACCTTTCTATGAACCATATCATCCCAGTCTGCACTCACTATCAAAGCCGTCTTGCCAAGAATGTACAGAGCATGTACGAAATATTCCCTGCCGATACAGCCGACAAGCTGACATCACGCAACAAGAAGATAATTGAAGAGATAGCTGAACGCACTCAGATTATTGAGAGTGGTGTGGAAGAATTGGTCAACGCACGCAAGGTTGCCAATAAGATAGAGGACGAACATCTTAAGGCTATTGCCTACCACGACACTGTGGCTCCTAAGATGGAGGAGATACGCTATCAGATAGACAAGCTCGAGCTTATCGTAGCCGATGAACTCTGGACTCTGCCTAAGTATCGCGAACTTCTGTTTATCCGATAAGAAGGAATATTCAGACATAAAACACTTAACAGCTATCTATTTCTTTTATTGGTTGTTTAAGTTGGGGTTGCGCCTTTGCGAAAGGGTCCAGCCCCTTTTTTTATATATACACACGGCAAGTTACGTATATTATATATAGTTGTTGTGTTGTTCTGTGTGCGTGCACATAAATGTTGACTTACATCAAAAAGGAAGCTATATTAGCAAAATATTGAGTATAATACTTGTGTGTGTGCGCAAACAGTAGTAACTTTGCATTGTCAAAAGGATGGAAACCGAGAGGTTGGCAATCCTTATATAAGACATTTCAAATAGAAGGTGAAAGAAATCTTTGAGAGAATTTAACGATATAAGTCTTTGAAGAGGTAAGTAGGAGATTGTAGAAAAGGATGACTAAGACAAGATGAAAGATTGAGATAACGCACACAAGAGTAGGTAAAAGATTATGGATAACAAAGGTAGAAGATTTAGGATAACAAGGTAGAAGATTTAGGGATAACAAAGGTAGAAGATTCAAGGATAACACAAAAGGTAGAAGATAAGGATAACGCACAGAAGAAAGGTATTAGTAAGAGAGGTATTAGTAGATAAAAGGTATTAGTAGAAGGTTGACAAGGTATTAGTAGTAGAGGTATTAGTAAGAAAGGTATTAGAATTTAGTTAGGTTAATGGTTTAAAGGTAAAAAGTTATGTTGATGACGATGATGATGACCCTATTCGCAGCAAGTGCTGCAATAGGAATGTGGGGAGAGGGCAACGAAAAGTAAATCGTTTGCACCCCCGCCGAATGAACGGAGCGGAAGTCGAACGCGTTGAGGTTCATCAACTTTAAGTAGAAAACAAGTAAAACATTAAAAATACGAAGGCTGCTTTGGTTCACACCATTGCAGCCTTTTTTGATGGTTACCAGAATATAGATTTAGTTCCCACAGAACTCACGGAATACACAGAAGCCTACGGGGTTAAGCTATTGGAATCCACAGAATGGCCTACGCTTCGCGAGGCAGGAATCCACAGAAATGAAGGGTATATATCTCAAGCTATCATTTCTGTGCCTTCTGTCGTATGACGCGTAGCGTCTATACGCTCTGTGGATTCGAGAAAAATAAGCCCGTAGGCTTCTGTGTATTCCGTGAGTTCTGTGGGAACTACAAGCAAAGGAGCAACAAACTAAAGAAACACAGGTCTACCGCCCTTTACAAATTCGTACAAATCTACATACTCATTTGTGCTTATAGCCCATATATCAATGTAAAAGCAACAAAAAAGGAGGTCTATTAGAAAATAAATATATAATTTTGCAAAGTGGAAATAACAAATTAATATAACATTAGTGAGCCATACGGCTATTATGGCTGACGGCTATTAAAAACTAAAAGCAAAACAAATGGAAAATAACAAGAATCTGTTTCAAGAAGTTAACGAGGGTTACACCATGCACGAGGCCATTGAGGAAGCTAAACGCTGCCTTCATTGCAAAGTGCCACAGTGCAAGAAGGGATGTCCTATAAGCCATGATATACCCGACTGGATACACGAACTTTCGATGGGCAACTTTGGCAACGCCATGCACATCATCAACGAGAAGAGTAATCTTCCTGCTGTATGCGGACGCGTTTGTCCTCACGAGAAGCAGTGCGAGGGACATTGCGTACTTGGCAAGAAAGGTCAAGGCATACACGTAGGCAAACTTGAGCGTTTCCTTGCCGATTTTGACGGCAATATGGGACTTATACGCGAGAATCTCCTACCCAAAACACGCGGCAAGGTAGCTGTAATTGGTTCGGGTCCTGCTGGACTTACTATCGCTGGCGACCTCTCTCGCAAGGGATTCAATGTCGAGATATTCGAGATGGAACCAGAACCAGGTGGCGTTCTTATGTTCGGCATTCCTGAATATCGTCTACCTAAGGAGATTGTACGTCGCGAAATCAAGAAGATGGAGGAACTGGGAGTTATCATACATTGCAATACCACCATCGGCAAAGACTATACTGTAGACGACCTCTTTGATCAAGGCTTCGATGCTATATTTATGGGTACTGGTACCGGCAATCCGCAGAAGCTTGATATACCTGGCGGCGATATCAACGGTGTACGTCAGGCTATATGGTTCTTGCGTCGTGTAAGTCTTTACAATGAAGGCAACCTTGATCGCAGCGAAGTTGTTGTTGGAAAGGGCGACCGTTGCTTTGTTATAGGATGTGGCAATACAGCTATGGACGCCGCACGTACTGCTGTACGTATGGGTGCCGAGCGTGTGGATATTGTTTACCGCCGTACTATCGACGATATGCCAGCTCTTCGTTCCGAGTATGACGATGCTGTTAAGGAAGGCGTAAACTTCAATTGGGAGTCGAACATTGTAGAGATTCACAGCGATGAGAACGGCAATATGACTGAGGTAGTTATCGAGACCAAGGATGGTGAGCGCCGTGTTGAGAAGGCCGACTATGTGCTTTTGGCTCTGGGTTCTAAGCCTGCCAGCCGTATTGTATCTACAACAACCGGAATCGAAGTAGACGATCGTGGCTATGTCATCACTCGCGAAACACCATATGGCATGACTACACGCAAGGGTGTATTTGCAGGTGGCGACGTTGTTAACCGTCCTTCTACCGTTGTGCTTGCCATGCGCGATGCCAAACAAGTGGCCGAGGGTATCGCCCAATACGTTGATGCCATCAAGCTGATTGATGCCATCAACGAGAAAATGAAGCAAGAATAAACATATAACATACGAACATACACTCGTATAAAAGAAACGTTCATTGCACGTGGAAGCACCGCGTACAATGAACGTTTCTTTGTAGATACACTTTTTTACACGACCGTACCTCCTACTATATCATAAAAAAACTTCCCCCTTGCTTGACATTGCCAAGCAAGGGGGAAAACAAACTAGGTGAAATTGAAGGGTATATACTTTTTTTTAATCTTGTTCCAACTCTTCGTCATCAAAAACAAAGATGTGGTTTGAAGACTTGAAGTCGCCTATATAATCTTCTTCACTATTATCGAACACAACTGGCACCTGCGATGCAGCAAGTATCTGCGACTCAATCTCTAAATCTACAACAGTAATATTAGGGGCAATATATTTATTCTTCATATCTACTTATTCTTTTTTAGATTTTATAAATCGTTGATTATCTCTGTGTGCGCGCCTTACTTAACAACAACCTTCTTGCCATTCATAATGTACAAGCCCTTCTGCAACTTGCCATTAACACGACGACCACTAAGATCGTAAACGGCTGTATCGGCTACCTTGTCAGCTGCAATGTTGTTGATAGCTGTAACCGAACCATCGAAAGCTACACTGGCAACGCCTTCAACGTTGAGATAAGCGTGGAAAGGATTTACATAAGCATCTGCTCCACCCTTATGAAGGTTGCCTTTTTCATCAATGCCATACTTGCCTTCTGCTTTGGTACGTGTGTAAACACCTACGAAGTCAGTGCCAAGATTTTCTGGTGTTGCTACAATACTCTTATTAGTAAAGGTAAGCTCTGAAGCCTCCTTAGCATCTGTTGTAAGGAACGGAGTATTGGCAACTACGCTTTCAGCGGTCTTGAAGTTGGCAACATTGCCAAGATCACAACTCTTATAAGTAGCAACCTTGCTTGCACCAAGTTCGTTGGCTGAGACTTCGAATGGAAGCACAAAACAGTTTATACCATTCTTCTGCAAACTGCGTTTAAGCTTAACTGATTCTGCTGTGAAGTCATAAGGAGCATTGAAAGCGTTAGCATCAGTAAGCAAAAGTTTTTTAGCAGTACCATTAACTACAACGTTGGCATGATCATAGGCTGCATCAGCATATACGATAGTATTAGGATTCTTAAAGAAGAACTGGTTGATGTCGACATTTAAGGTTGAAGCCTTGCGCATATCTATAGATGTAACATCAGCAGAGAGTTTCTTGTTAAGTTCGGTAAAATCGTCAATGTAAATTTTCTCCCAACCATTGTCTACATTAGAGCATTCTGTCTTGAAATAGCCACCAGTAAGTTCGAGTTTACCAGTGAGTGAACCTTCAGCAACATCCCAAATCGATCCACCATTGACAGTAGGAATATCCTCAAGAACGATATTGTCTACATATATCTCCTGTGAAGGCTCTTGGCCATCCTCAATACCTGGATAAATAGCCAATTCTGTAGGATTACCCTTGCCTTCAAAGTTGCAGTTTGTAGTGAAGTCAAATACAAGTTTCTGCCACTTGTCGCCACCATCACACCATGATGCTATGCGTTTTGTATATGTGTTTGCACCAGCAGACAACTCAATCTTAACATTACTTGCATGCGACTTCTTAACCATAATAGACAAGCGTTTGCTCTTTGTCATATCAAGTCCGCTTTCGCCAAAAAGACTCTTAAGGTCGAGAACAATATCACCATGTTCCCAATCATTACCAGTGATAGTAAACTTGGCGCACTTATCCGAAGTATTTACGTCTTCCTTTAAAGGATTGTCTACAGTCGTAGGGTTGCATCTATCCCATAAACCAGAGTTTTTATCCTCACCATTCCACAAAGTTGTCTGTGCAAAGCAAGATGCTGAAGCCATCATTGCCAATGATACTAAAGTAAACTTTTTCATTGTAATATAAGTTTTAAGTTATTATTTAAAATAAATTTGTTAAGGATCTCGGTAAATTTCAGACGCAAAATTACAACGAGAAACAGTCTAAAACATATAACAAATGTTTCATGGTATTGCATAAAATTGACAATGTAACATGATTTAGTGTAATTATAAACTGCGTTGAAGTAAGAAAATGTCCATGTAACATCCGTTAAGACACATACTCACGCAAGTGGCTATATGGTATTAAGAACGATCTATCTGTTTGCGTGGTACGGTTCGGAGACCGTACCTCCTACAGTATGTGCTATTGTATAAATAGCGCTTCCAAAAGTATATTATATTACTTTGCCATTTTAATTATATTACTTTGCCATTTTAATTATATTACTTTGCCATTTAATATTATATCTTGACTTTAAGACGTCTTTGACACCGAAAAGCACAAAAAAATCCCCCCATTCGGCAAAGCCGAACGAGAGGACACCAATAGTATTTAAGTATGAAATAATGTTTACTTGCTTGCAACTGTCAGGCCAGTAACCTCAACGCTTCCACTATACGAGTTGATGCTCCAGCAGTTGCGCTGTATGCCGTATATGCGGTTGGTGTAGCAGCATACATCGTTGATGTACATGGTACAAATGCTGTTGTCGGTAGTGATAACGATGTGATAGGTGTTGTCGGCAGGGCGCTGGAATACGTAGCTATCGCCATTGGCAAGGAAGCCTATACCTGCTGTGCCTTGCTGCTCAAAGTTTATCTTGCGAGTTTCTTCGCCCTCATCGTTAACGACAAGCGAGTAGAACACGTCGGCATCAGTGCCACGAACAAGCGAGATACCAAACTTGTCGCGCTTGCCAGCTGTCTTAACAGTGAACTCGATACGGTTCTGATAGCCCAGACGTGGGAACAAAGCCCAGGCATTGCCAGTAAGCTTAAGGTTTGAAGCGTCGCCTTCCACCTTGTCGTTTGCATTATTCTCGCTCTTGGCAGCTATGGTTGGTGCAGCAGCATTGTCAAACTTGGCAGCTATTCCAGGAACCTCACCCAAGGTAAGAGTACCGTCTTCGTGCTGAATAAGCTTGTGTGCAACAAGGTTGCCAGCCCACTCCAAAGCCTTGGTATTATCCTTGCCCGAGCGTGTGGCGCACCATCCCCAGATGTATCTATTTGTGCCATCTGATGCAGTCTTGGCAGCATACAAGCCACGTCCATCAAGAAATCCCTCGTGCGAATCGGGCCAAAGACCGGCATCATTCTGTGTGCAAGCCTTAAGTTCGTCGAGTGTACGACCCTTGAAATACTGCACACGGCGCACAGCTTCGTGAATTTCGCTGTATACAAGGTACCACCAATCGCCCATCTTAAACAGGTTAGGACACTCATAGAAGCGGTCCCACATGCACTGCATAAATACGCCCTTATGCTCCCAAGTCTTAAGGTCGGCAGAAGTCCATTCAGCCAAAACACCCTTGCCACTCTTCTTGCAAGACACCAGCATATGATATAGATTGTCGTCGCCACGGAACACAAACGGATCGCGGAAGTCGTGCATCTCGTATCCATAGTCGGCTCCCTTAAGATAGAAGGTACGGCTCTTGGTCCAGTTCTTAAAGTCTGGACTGGTAGCCATCATAACCATCTCGCGGCTGTCGCCTGCATTAAGCTGATACTTATGTCCGGTGAAGAAGGTGTAGTAGAGCTTGTCTGCCTCGTTGTATATTGTAGAACCAGTACCAAGAGCGGCATCTTGCTCGTTGATACCACCGCAAGGAATAATCTCGCCAAGCGATGTATAAGATGCGGCATCAGTAGTGCTTACAACCCATATAGGATGATAAGTGCCTACTGGATTAGGACGATAATCCTGAAGATACAGAATTTTGAAGTCCTTGGCAACTGGGTCGTAGAACGGCATAGGGTCGCCTACATAGCCACTCTGCGGCTTATAGTAGATGTCCTGAGCCGCAACATCAGACGATGCAAATAGAGTGGTAGTAGACCAGTCGCGCTGTTCGGGCGTGTTATTGTCGTCGCTGCAGGCGGCAAGCGGCATAATAGTCGCTGCTGCCATAAGAATTGAATATATCATTGATTTCATTGTTTTCAGTATTTATTACTTATTCATAAGATAATTGATGGCGTTCATTGTCATTGTCTCAACATTCTTGTGGTAGCGGTCGCTTGAGGCATCAACCGTTGTATGCCAGTCGTAGCAACCAGAGCCAATACAAATGATGCCGCCCTTGCCTTCTTTTGCAGGGAATTCCCATACAACTATAGCACCGTCGCCACCAAAGCCTAATGCCTTGCCACCAGTTTCGTTTTCCCAAATCTCCTTGCTTACATATCCACCCCAGTCGGCTCCGATGTGCCACTGTGCAGTAGAGTTGGTTATGCCATAGCCAGTGTCGCATGTATAAACACCGTTTGCATCGTCGCCAGCTACAAGATTCTGGTAGATAGCATGGCTGTTGTTGCCGTTCATCAAGAAGTTCCAAGGACCGCCTGTTATCTCTGGGCTATCCTCTTTGCCACCCCAACAGTTGTTAGGACAACCCTCGTTCTTTACAGCACCTATAAATGCCGGAAGGTTTGTAGCGTAACGTGTAAGGAGGAAAGCACCGCCTGCATTGTAGAAGTCGCGCAGTTTGGCGGCAGCGTTTATTGCCTCAGGAGCAGCTTTCTCGAATGCAGCCTTGCCGTCGACACCGCCATCCTTGTGATAGTGCCACCAGATAACCTTGCACTCAGATAGATCAACCGAACCATTCTGAATATCGTCGAACGATACGTATAGCGAGTTTGGAACGTTTTTTACCATCCAGTTGCAAGCATCTGCCTCCTCAGCGTTCAAGCCACTCATATCCTTGGCTATGCCTACAAATACCATTACAGGCTTGTCAATAGACTTTACGGTTACGGTATAAGTGGCCTTGGCTGTGTTGTTCTCTACGGTGAACTGTACCGGATTGGTAAAATCTACCGGCATGTCGCTTTGTGGAGTAACTGTGGCATTCTCGCTTACTGTGATGTTAGGCACAAGTTGAGTAACGTCGACACCGCCTGGAACAAACACGCTAATAGTCTTTGCAGCTTCGTCGATTGTGCCTACATAAGTGCCATTAAGCTTGAACGAGAGAATCTTAGCCTCGTCGCGCATGGCCTTGATAGTCCAATCGAGAAACACATCACCGTTGCTTACGCGCATAGAATGTGCAACCGACATGTTGAGCTTATCGCCTACTGCAATGTCGGTAGTGGCTCCATCGCTCAGTTCGAGCTTAGAAACGCTCATTTCATTAGTATCATATGTCTCGGGCACACGCACAGTAACGGTGCGCGAAGCCATGTCTACCGAGCCCTCATACTGGTCGAGAGCCAATACCTTTACAGTACAGTTGCCTGTAAGTTGTAGGTCCGACGTATTGTCGTCGCTGCAGGCTGTGGTGGCAAAAGCCACCGCAGCTACAGCCAGCACCATATATAAATAATGTGCAAACTTGCTTGTTATCTTTTTCATATTGATTTTCTTTTTTACCAGTTACCAATGTTCTGAGTATAGTGGCCGTTTGATGCCGAGATCTGACTGAACGGTATTGGCAAATACTCGTTGCGGTTTTTAGTGAACTTAGCATCCTTATAGATAGAGCAGTCGCCTGCCTCCTCGGCGTAATACTTGTTAAGCACCTCGGCAGCCTCGCCCCAACGAACAAGGTCGAAAAAACGTTCGCACTCCATACCCATCTCCAAACGGCGTTCCATCTTAACTATCTTGAGGGCCTCTTCCTTATTGTAAGTGCCCTTATATGTAGAGATATTCATACGTACGCCATAGTCGGTCTCGTAGTTTGATATTACACCAAGGCTATGCTTAGCACGTGTGCGCAGCTGGTTTACAAGAGCGATGGCCTCGTTGATCTTGTTGAGCTGAACAAGAGCCTCGGCACGCTCGAGAAGAACATCGGCATAGCGGAATACTATGCGGTTCTCAGAAGTACCCCACCATGAGCCCTTGATTAGGTAGCCACAATCGGGGTCTACATTCTGCTTCAATGTAACATAGTAGCCATATAGTCCGTGCGAGCGGCTCCATGTGTCGGTCTCGTCCATCATATATTTCTTGTTGAACTCGTAGGGTAGTCCGGGAATGCCAACAGTAAGGAAGAGACGTGGATCGGCATAGTCGGTAGACTTGTCGTAGTCCTTGTCGTTGAAGTTGTCAAGGTAAGGCAGACCGTCGGGTTTGGTGCGGAATGCGTTTACCATATTTTGCGACGGCTTGTAGAAGTCGCAACCACCATCGGTAACACCAGCTATGTTAGGCACTATAAGTCCGTAACTCCAGTTGAGATTACCAAGTTTTGTACCGTCGTTCATAGAATACTGTATAGCCCAGATACTTTCTACACCATTCTCGTACTGAGCCTCTGGACGGAAGTTGTTGTGGAAGTCGGCCTCAAGATCGAAGCCTCCTGCCTGGTAGATGCTGGGGTCGCTATACTCTACAACCTTCTTAAGGTCGTCGGCAGAGATGCTTGTAACCTCGTTGCTCTGAGCATTGTCCTGATGGTAAGCCTTGTAAAGGTATGCCTTTGTAAGGAATGCGGCGGCTGCGGCCTTAGATGGGCGACCAACCTCAGTCTGCTTAACTGGCAAAACCTTATAGGCATCCTCAAGGTCGTTGATGATAAGCTGCCAACCCTCATCGTTGGTATACTGTGTGTTAGACAGATTGTTATAGTCCTCGACAGTGAGATTGGGGTTTGTAACAAACGGGATGTTCTTGTACAGACGTTTCAAGAGGAAGTGGCCGTAAGCACGCAGGAACTTCATCTCGGCCACACGCTCGTCCTTTAGAGGATAGGCTGCAGCGTCAAGCTTGTCGAGCTGCGCCAATGCTGTATTTACACGCGAGATACAGTTGTACAGACGTTCCCACATGTCGCTTATATTCCAGTTGGTTGTCAAGATACCCTGAGATATCTCAAGCTGATGGAACACATCGCCGTCGGATGTACCGTTGCCGCCCTTGTAAGCATCGTCCGAGCGAACATCAAAGTTCCACATAGAGAATGACGAGTTTACATCCTCGGCCGACATAAAGACAGCATAAGCCGAGATAACCAAGTTGTCGATGCGACTTGGGTCCTTAACCTGTGTCTCGTCCAAAGTACCTTGAGGTTTCTGATTGTCGAGAAAGTCGTCGCAACTGCCCAATGACAATGCACCTGCCGTAATGAAGGTGGCGAGGGCTATACGGCTGAATATATTAGTTTTCATTATTGTAATGTCTTTTTAAGTTTTTTACTTCTTTACTTTTCTCTTTTCCCTTAACTATTGGATTTTTCGTTCTTCACTCTTCACTCTTCGTTCTTCACTCTTCACTTTCTAAAAGCTTACGTTCAGTCCGAAGGTAATGTTCAAAGGAATAGGATAACCGTAGTTAGGGTTCTCAGGGTCAACACCAGTGAAGCTGCTGCTCTTTATAGTAAAGAGGTTCTGTGCACTGAGGTAGAAACGTAGGCGCTCCATAGCCAGCTTCTGAGCAAAGCTCTTTGGCACATTATAGCCAAGCTGTATAGTGCGAAGCTTGAGGTAAGAACCATTCTCAACCCAGTAAGACGAAACACGCTTCTCGTTGTTATTGTCTGAGAGAGTAACAGCCGGAATATTGCTGTCAGGATTGGTTGGGCTCCATGCGTCGAGCAAACGACGTCCCTTGTTGAGGTAACCAATGTTCAAGCCTGCCCAAATATCAGTTTCCTTCTTGAGGTCAGAAATGATATCGACACCCTGAACACCCTGGAAGAATGCAGTGAAGTCGAAGTTCTTATATTCGAGATAGATGTTGAAACCGTAGGTGAAGTCGGGTGTCGGATCGTAAATCCACTGCTGGTCGGCCTCTGTTATCTTGCCATCGTTATTAAGATCCTTCCAACGAATGCGTCCGAGAGCAGCTCCCTCCTGAGTGGCATGGTTGTCAATCTCTTCCTGCGACTTGAATATACCGTCGGCTACATAGCCTACTTGCGAACCCATAGCATGACCTATTACGCTCTTAACACCATTTCCACCGAATGTGCCCTTAGCTGCTATGGTAGCCGGAAGCTTTGTAATCTTGTTGCGATAGGTACCAATATTGGCATTTACATCGTAACGCAAACCCCACTTAGTAGTCTTGCGATAGCCAATGTTAAACTCAAAGCCCTTGTTCTCCATCTCACCGGCATTAATCCACTGTGTAGAGCCCTCGCCCATAGCAGCGATACCAATCATTTCTACAAGAATATCCTTGGTATTCTTGAAATACCAATCAAAGGTACCATATAGCGAATTGCGGAAGAAAGAGTAGTCGAGACCGATGTTGGTCTGAGTTGTTGTCTCCCACTTGATACCGTTGTTGCCGAGCTGATTACGCTTGAAACCTGAAGGCAGAGTCTGTCCACCGTTGGTTCCGGCTATATCATATGATGTACCGTAGCTCTGTCCACCATTCTCGTTTACGCCGTAATTACTTACATAAACCGTATAGCGAGCGAGGTTTGAAATTTCTTGGTTACCAGTCTGACCCCATGATGCACGCAACTTGATGTCATCAATCCAACGTACGTCTTGCAAGAATTTCTCGTTGTTGATACGCCATCCAGCAGATACTGAAGGGAATGTAGCAAAGCGATTGTCCTTACCAAAACGTGATGAACCATCACGACGCATTGTCAACGAAGCCATATAACGGTCGGCGTAGTTGTAGTTGAGTTTGCCGAAGAACGATACAAGCGAATAGCCCGAACCAGAGCCGTAAGCCTGGGCTGTGCCAGTACCCGCATCAGGCCACATATAGTCGGGGTTAAGGATAATGTAGTCTTCCTTACGTCCAGAGAAACTGATATCGTCCTGGCGGTTGAGCTCCATACCAATCATAGCGTCGAGACGATTCTTGCCAAACTCGGCATTGTATGTAGCCACAGCATTCCACATCCACTTGGTCCAATGTTCCTGCTTTGCCTCAACAGCATTAATCTTATTGGCAACATTGCCTTCGGTTACGGGATAGGTAAATATGCGCTGTTCCTTCTGCGAATAATCAAGACCGAAGGTAGAGCGAAGGTTGAATCCCTTAAATTGATTAAGGTTTACATACGCATCTCCGAAGGTACGCCAATATGTATAGCGGTTGTCCTTATTGCGCTCGAGCACAGCCACTGGATTGTAACGGTCAGGATAGCCACCTACTGGTCCGGCATAGCTACCGTCGGTTGTATAAACTGGCAATGACGGGTTAAACTGCAACACATTCTGAAGGAATCCGCCAGGAGCTGAAACCTCTGATGTGCGGTTAAGGGTGAAGTGCTCGCCAATAGTAAGCTTGTCGTTGATAAGCTTGTATTCGGTATTGAAGCGGGCTGAGAAACGCTCGAAGTCGGATGTCTTTATGATACCCATGTTCTTGTAATAGCCAAGCGAGAAATAAGACGAACCTTTCTGCGAACCATTACTTACACTAACGTTATAGTTCTGTATAACACCAGTGCGTGTTGTCTGGTCGTACCAATCGGTATCGGCTGCAGGTGTTGTACCTGCATCATCAAGATACTTCTTCATTGAAATACCGTTGAGAATAGGCTGTCCAAGATTGTTATACCCCCAATCGTAGTGATAGCCCAAGCCGTTGGTGTTAGGATCCATACCGTCGTTGACATATCCCTGCCACATAACCTGACCAAACTCCTTAGCGTTGAGCACCTCCATCTTATGGCTGTACATTGAGGCTGCAACAGAAGCATCAAGGTCTACCTTGAGCTTACCGTCCTTACCCTTCTTTGTGGTGATGATGATAACACCATTGGCAGCACGCGAACCATAGATAGATGCCGAGGCTGCATCCTTAAGAATCTGGATAGACTCGATGTCGTTGCCGTTGAGCTCGTGCATACCAGCCTTGGTAGGAACACCATCGATAATGTAGAGAGGATCGTTGTTGTTAAGAGTTCCGATACCACGAATACGAACTGTAGCAGAACCTGAAGGCGAACCATCAGCCGAGATATTCATACCAGGAACACGGCCTTGAAGAGCCTTCATTGGGTTATTCTCGTTCTGTTTCTGTAGGTCGGTTACACTAACAACCGACACAGCACCAGTAAGATCGGCCTTACGCTGGGTGGTGTATCCAGTAACTACAACCTCCTCAACAAGCTTTGCATTCTCGCTAAGCACTACATTCATTGTAGGTTTGGCTTCCAGAGTTACATTGTTATAACCGATGTACGAAAACTCGAGCTGTGCACCCTTCTTTACCTTGATAGTAAACTTACCATCAATATCGGTAACCGTACCGTTGGTCGTGCCTTTCTCTACGACCGAGGCACCGATAATCGTTTCGCCAGTGGCGTCGGTGACAACTCCGCTTACATTCACTTCTTGAGCACTCACGATGGCAACAGCCGGTGTAAGGGCCAAGCTCATGAGCATTCTTTGTAAACTGTTCATGTGAAAATGGTTTAAGTTTTTAATTATTGTCGTAATTCTGGTTGCAAAATTAAGACGATGAAAGGACTAACAATTGAAAATTTCGTTCATGGGATAAAACATATCGTTCATGTAACGAGATTTTGTGTGTTAGTCCTTTCCGTTAGTGTAAAAGGGCTGTCTTCCACAGCCCTTTTGCTAAAAAATGACTTTTTATGAAGAAACTGTACTGCATCCGAATCATTCGCCACGCAGTTCAGTGGGGTTGATTCCATATTGTTTTTTGAAACATGTGGTAAAATAACTTGGCACAGCAAAGCCAACCTCATAGGCTATCTCGGAGATAGGACGGTCAGTATGACACAATAAGTAATGACCACGATTAAGGCGCATCTCGCGTATAATATTACTGGGCGAATTGCCCGTTAAAGCCTTTATCTTGCGGTAAACCTGCACACGCGAAAGGCGCAACTCGTTGCAAAGATCGTCCATCTTGAGATTGACATCGCCAAGATGCTGCATGGCGACTTCGCGAAAACGACTTATAAACATATTGTCGGTACTGCTGATATCGACAGTCTCAACTGTCTCTTGGCTGTTATCTGACTGGGCAAGCTTTATCTTGCGACGGTTGGCAAGCATACTTTCAATACGTGTCATAAGCAAATCGATATTGAACGGCTTGGTGATATAGGCATCGGCACCATGTTCGTAGCCTTCGATACGTTGCGACTCGTTGCTGCGTGCAGTGAGTAGGATAACCGGAATATGACACGTAACGTCGTCGGCCTTAATCTTAGAACAAAACTCCAGACCGTTCATTATAGGCATCATAACATCGCTAACGATAAGGTCGGGCACACTCTCGCGCGCCAATCTAAGTCCGTTGCGTCCGTCTGACGCGTCGATAACATAGTAGTATGCAGAGAGCAAAGACCTAAGATATGAGCGTATATCGGCATTGTCGTCGACAATAAGTATGGTGTCAAGCTCCTCATCAGAATTGTTCTTGGTAACTATATTGCGTCGGCTGTCTTGCAAAACAAGCTTAGACACGGTCTCGTCTGATATTGTAGATTGCTGAATCTGGCCTGTATTGTCGGCCACAGCCTCAACACGAGTCTGAAAATTAAGTACATTGGCAGTAAGATGCTCAAGTTCGGCAACGTTGCGTTGTATGATATCGAGCATTTGTTGCTGCTTTTCATCGAAGTGGCCTTGTGATATAAGGTGCTGAAGAGGGCCGGCTACAAGGGTAAGAGGTGTGCGCAACTGATGACTTGCCTTGGTAAAGAAAGCCACTTTCTCATCGGCTATCTGGCGCAAGCGGCGTCCAACCTTTGCCTTTGTCTTATATACATAATAATTATAGGCAGCAAGAATAATGAGCAACAACACGACGAGATAGGCAAGCCAACTGATGATTTTCTGGCTGCGATACATCTTCATATAGTTGTCGATATTGGCATAAATGGCGTCGAGACTGCTGGCTTGACTGGCAATCTCGTTGTTTTGCATCTCTACAATGTCGGCATTCTCGACGGTAACAAGACTTGAATGAAGGTAATTCATACGAGGAACCGACTGCTTCTCTAATATGCGCATAGCAAGGGGCACCAGCATCTCGCCATGTGTAGGATATATGTAAGAAGCTGCAAAACAGCCTTTCTTAACAAGGTCAATACCCTGTCGCTCTCCTGGCAAACCATCAATACCAACAAACATTATGTCATGCTCCTTACCAACAGCCTTGGCTGCCTCCCATGCTCCAAGAGCCTCGGCATCGTTATGACCAAAAACACAATTGATATTAGGATCGTTGGCAAGACAGCGAGACATAATCTTGCGGGCACCGTCAACATTCCAATCGCCATTGACTGTGGTTGTAACGATATTGGGATAACGTTTCATTACCTCGACAAATCCTTTATGACGTTCCTCAACTGGCGTAGAGCCCTCAAGACCAGCTATCTCCAACACCCTACCCTTACCGTGAAGCTTATCGGCAATAAAGCGTGCCATTACACGACCTATCTCTACATTATCGGCTCCAACATATGCGGTATAACTGTCAGAATCGATCTTGCGGTCGAAGAGAATAACGGGAATACCTTTCTTATATGCACGTTCAACCGCCGGCGCTACTGTACTGGCGTCGCTCGGGGCAACAATAAGAAGGTCGACATTACTTTCGACCAAACTGTCTATCTGCTGTACTTGTCGCTTGGCATTGTTGTCGGCAGAACAAAAGCTAACGTCTACATTCTTATATTTGTACTGCCCAATCTTTATCTCACGATTTACCTTCTGTCGCCAAGTATCGTTACTGCACTGCGACACTCCTATAACCGTGCGACGGTCGGAACATGATGCGAAAGCAAATAGTAAGTTTAAAGCTACTAATATCAATTTTATCTTCATAGCTATCTATTTGTTTACAATCTTAAAGGTTTTATAGTTATAGTATTAAACAACTGCAAAGTTACAAAAACCTCTCGATATAAACGAATACTCGATTATTTATAGTAAATTTGCAGAATGATATATGAATTGCGACATATGCAATCGCATACAAAACAACAATAAGCTAATGCAGATAAAACAATACACCGAAGACGCCGTAAGGCTGCTAAGCCAATTAATAGCTACTCCATCAGTGAGCCGCGACGAGAAGGTTGCAGCAGACATTATGCAGAAAGAGATGCTACGACTTGGACTTGAAACCCATCGCGAAGCAAATAATGTGTGGACCATAGGCAAGCAATACGACAACAACAAGCCTACACTTCTGCTCAATGCACATATAGACACGGTAAGGCCAGTAGCGTCGTGGACAAGAGAACCATTTAAGCCTGAGCTTGAGGGAGACATATTATACGGACTCGGCTCTAACGACTGCGGTGGCGGACTTGTTTCGCTACTGCAAGCATTCTGCTACCTTAACGAATATGGATGTGCTGGATACAACCTCGTTTACTTGGCATCGGCAGAGGAAGAGGTATCGGGCAAAGACGGCATAAGTAGGGCAATACCTATGCTACCACATATAGATGTGGCTATTGTGGGAGAGCCTACTGGTATGCAACCAGCCGTGGCTGAAAAGGGACTTATGGTAATTGACCTTAAGGCTCATGGTAAAAGCGGACATGCAGCAAGAGGCGAAGGCATAAACGCCATTTATAAAGCATTGGACGACTTGGTATGGATTCGCGACTATCGGTTCAAGCGCATTAGCCCGCATCTTGGCGCTACAGTGATGAACGCAACGGTAATAAATGCTGGAACCCAACACAATGTTGTACCCGATGTATGCAATATTGTAGTGGATGTACGTACCAATGAGATGTACTCCAACGAGGAAGTGTTTGAGTTTATAAACAACCATACTCAGTGCGAGTGTAAGGCAAGATCGTTCAGACTACACTCGTCGTCAATAGACTTAGAGCATCCTTTGGTAAAGCGACTTATAGATATGGGAAAGCAACCATTTGGGTCGCCTACACTTAGCGACCAAGCTCTGATGCCATGGCAGTCGCTAAAACTTGGACCAGGTGACTCGGCACGCTCGCACTCGGCTAACGAATATATAAGGATAAGCGAGATAGAAGATGCTATAAGCACCTACATACAACTATTGAAGATATAAAACATAAAACATAAAACATACTACACATTAAAAACTCTAACAACAAAAGATTATGGAGAATAAACAAATCGAACTAATGCGTCGCGCCATTCGTCTATCCGAAGAGAGCGTGCGCAACGGAGGCGGTCCGTTTGGCGCTGTAATAGCTAAAGGCGACGAGATTATCGCAGAAGCATCCAACAGTGTTACTATAGACAACGACCCTACAGCACATGCCGAGGTGAACTGCATACGCAAAGCCACACGCCACCTTAGTACATTCGACCTAAGCGGATGCGACATTTACACATCATGCGAACCGTGTCCGATGTGTCTCGGTGCAATATACTGGGCTCATCTTGACCATATATATTATGCCAACGACCGCAAGGACGCTGCCAAAATTGGCTTCGACGACGACTTTATATATCAGGAGATTGCACTGCCCATAGAGAAACGCAACAAGACAATGATGCGACTGCTCTGAACAGAAGCCATTGAGGCTTTCCGTATGTGGGAACGCAATGACAAAAAAACAGAATATTAGTTATTACAACAATATTAGGCAATGACAAGAACAATAATAACAATGGCTGTCGTTTTGATGGCATGTCTGACCACAAACAGCGCATTGGCACAGACCAACAGCAAGTGGACTTTATATAATAGTTTCTCTGACATTACAGAGATAGAGCCAGCAGGAGGCACAGCATTTGCCTTGTGCTCGGGCGGACTATTCTCATACAACAGTGAGACGGGAGAGACTGCTGTATACGATAAGACCAATTGCCTGTCGGACGCAAGCATAAAGCACATTGCTTGGTCGAAACAGGCAAAACAACTTGTCATTGCCTACGAAAACAGTAATGTCGATCTTCTGACCGTAAACGGCAACGTTACTAATGTGCCCGATATTTACATGAAGTCGACAACATTAGACAAGACCATCAACCATATTTATATAGACGGAGCATATGCCTATATGTCATTGGGGTTGGGTGTGACTAAGCTCGACGTAAAACGCGGCATCATTGTAGATACATATCAGTTGGGGTTCGGCATAAACTATACCTACACTAAGGATGGATATTTATATGCAGCCTCAAAAACAAACGGACTTTATCGCGGCAAACAAACCGACAACCTGCTTGATATAAACAACTGGCAACGCATAGGCAACTATACAGAGCTGAATGAAAACCGTACTAATGTGGAGGATACTCAGGCTAAATTATGGTGGACACGTACTGAAGACAATAAACTTGCCTGCTATACTATGGACGCAGAGGGCAATCGTATATATAAGACTGAAGGTGTGCAACCGGAAGGACCAGCATCAAACCACTTCTACAGATTGTACTTCAATAACGGACTGATGTATGCCGTAGGCGGCTATTACTCAAGAGAGCTTGATGGTTGGTATCCAGGAGAAGTGCATGTATGGGACGGAAACAAGTGGAGCGAATTTGAACAACCATCAACAGCCACTACCGGTCATGATAACGTCGACTATATAAGCATGGACTTTGACCCATTGAAGCCGGGACATGTAATGGTGGCGGCAAAGAGTGGTCTGTACGAATATCAAGACGGCAAGTTTGTAAAGTGCTACAATATGGACAACTCGCCCCTTACATCATGCGTCAACAGCAAAAAATACATTATCGTATCAGACATTAAATACGATGCAAACGGCACGTTATGGGTTTTCAATGCTGCAGTGGACAACAGTCTACTTACGCTAAGCCCTACGGGCGAATGGGAAGTACAAGCTGTATCGTCAAACATTAAGGCAAACGGCAACGGTTTTCTTGAGAATATCGTGATGACAGATAATGGTACCCGTATGTGGTTCTCAATGCGCGAATGGCAGAATTCAAAAATTTATGTATACGATATAACCAATAACCAGTTTGGAGCTTTCGGCCCGTCGTATGTCAATGAAGATGGCACAGTTGTAGAACCAAACGACCAATTTGATCTAACTTTGGATAGAGATGGCAACATATGGATGTGCACAACAAGTGGACCTCTATACTTCTCGCCGAACGACTTTATATCGGGCAACAATATTGTTACCCAACATAAGGTTCCACGCAATGATGGCACCAACCTTGCCGACTATCTGCTTGCCAATACCACAACAACATGTATGGCTATTGACGGAAGCAACCGTAAATGGATTGGCACACGCAGCGGAGTGTTCCTTATCAGTGACGACTGCAACACGCAGCTGCAACACTTCACTACCGATAACTCGCCACTGATATCGAACGAAATAATTGACATTGCAGTAGACCCTAACTCTAACATGGTGTATTTTGCCACAACAGCAGGTCTGTGCTCGTATGCAAGCGACGCAACACAACCTACCGACAAGATGACAAAGGATAATGTGTATGCATATCCTAACCCTGTACGCCCCGATTATACTGGTACTATAACCATTGTAGGCCTAAGCTATAAGGCCGACGTAAAGATAGTGACATCAAACGGAACCCTTGTTAACCAAGGTAGAAGCACTGGTGGATCATACCATTGGGATGGACGCGACCTTAAAGGCAAACGTGTGGCAAGTGGTATATATATGGTTGAAGCTGCTACTGAAGACGGCAGCAAGGGAACAGTATGCAAGATTGCGGTGGTAAACTAACAACCAGAAAATAATAAAAAAAACGAGAATAATGAATAGCCCTAAAAGCTTTGTCAAAAATCTGCATAGGTGGATACTCATTGCTATACTCGCCATAATAGTAGTACACAACTATTACGGTGAGTATTGTGCCCACTGTGAGGGTTATGGATGGGATGGGTCTGTATACTATAAAGATATCCTTATAAACGGATTGGACCAATACACATCGGGGAACATCAGCCAATATCATACCCACCGAATGTTACCATTCCTAATAATACACTACATAATGAGGGTGCTGTCGCTTTCGTTTTTGCCAAATAACGTGATGCTTGTGAGTAGCATTATAAACACGTGTCTTCTTGCTATTAGTGTGTGGCTATTCTTCGGTATTTCACGAGCCAAGAAATGGAATTGGAAGACTGAAACTCTGATATTCGCTTTCTGTTTCTACAACTATCATGTGCTCAAGTTTATGGGATACTGTCCAGTAATGACCGATATGCCAACCTATACACTTAGCATAGCATTGGCTTATTTCTTTATAAAACAAAATAAAACAGGACTCATTACTACCGGACTGATAAGCATTGTAGTCTTTCCATTACTCGCACTTATGGCATTACTACTACTTGCATTTCCAAACAACAGTGTTGGCGAATATATACCGAGAAAAGAAAATGCAGCAAATCCACCAAGCAAGATAGATAAAGCCAACCATATTCTAAACGCAACTATGCGCGCAATACTCACATGGTGGCTACCTACTGCTTTCGTGGCATACATATTCTTCAGACTATATGTGCGTGGAATGGATAATTACCAATCGGTGTTCGTTACACGTTATCCACAGAATGTATGGATTTCGGTGGCAGGCATTATTGCATACATTATATTCTATTTTTATGCCACAATGCCGTTGCGAGCCGACTTTGCCACAACACTTAAACAGCTATGCACACGTAGACGTATATTAGCTATAGCCCTGTGGCTTGCCATATTCGTTGTGGTATATACACTGCCCACTATGTATGGCTTCAAGGGCAAATTCTCGCTGGTCAATGAGTTTGCACAAATATGTCAATTTCCTGCTACAGATGTGCTGATATTTATAGAGACACATTTTCTTTACCTCGGAATAGGCTTCTTGTTTGTGCTATTAATGTGGAAAGAGATATGCCGCGAAACACGCATTCTCGGCATAGGTGCAGTTCTCATACTGATGCTCTCGCTTGTTATTCTCTCGGATATAGAGACACGCAAGATAACATGCTTCTATATATTCCTACTACCGATAATGGGAACCTTATTAGAGAAGAAGGTTATAAAGCTATACATTGTATACCTGATTGTGGCAACGCAACTTATATGCTCTGCCTTTTGGTTCAATATAAACACTGACGGCATAGCCGAAGCTTTCGCTACATACGACATTAATGTGTACTTACAGATGCCTGCCCAACGTTACTATATGTTCCAAGGGCCATGGCAGTCGCATCAAATGTATATGCTTATCATAATTATAGAGATATGTTTACTCGGCATACTGCAACTCAATCTTAGAAACAAAAGCAAGAACAACAACACATAACAATTAGCAATAATATAAAAAGTAATGAATATAATAAAGAAACTATCCATAATAACCATACTGCTTGCCACTATCTTTACGGGGCTTATTATTGCTACATTCTGCATTCCAACCTCTGCTGTACAAAAGAATGTGGAACAGTCGGCTATGCAAATACAACACGACGGAGTGTGGTATAAGCCTCTTGGCTGCTTTCTTTTTCAGATAGACAACCTTACAGACTGCCAGATGCTACGCATCAATGCCACAGCCGACTCCAACAGACCTGTATGGGCTGCCATGATGGCTGAACAATACGACAACACTATTGACACAATCAACTCATACAACAATGTTGTTGTATGTACAAAACATATAGCCCATACTGGCAGAACAAACTCTGATATATACAGTAATTACGCACGATACTGGCATGGATATCAGGTGTTGCTTCGTCCATTGCTAACACTTTTCAGTTACCACACCATACTTGTAATCAACTATGTATCATTGTTGTTTATTATATTAAGCGTGATATTAGCAACATATAGAATAGTAGGCAATGTGTTTGCCTTGACCTTGACACTAAGCCTTGCATTGACAAATATATTCATTGTACCTTTTGCACTACAATTCAGTACGTGCTACTATATATTCCTTCTTGCTATGGCTCTATTTATTATAAAGCCAGAATATACAAGAAGAAAAGACTTATGTATATACATATTCTTTATTATAGGAGCCATTACATCGTATATGGACTTTCTAACCACACCGGTTTTAACCCTTGGCATGCCCCTTGTAACACTTATCGCAATCAATGAAAAGAAAAATCACAGTAAACAACTACCCCCATCAACTAACACTAGAAGACATCAACAAGCACCTATAAAGACTATTATATACAATAGTATGGCATGGGGAGCAGGCTATGCAATACTATGGATCTTAAAATGGTGCATAGGAAGCTTACTTACCCAAACAAACATCTTTGATTCTGCAATGCACAATGCCAAACTAAGAGTAGGCAACACTCTAATATTCAACGGCAAAGAGATTCCTTTATCTGATTTCATACACCTTATATTAAATAAGGTGTACGCCATAATAAACCCGTGGCTCATAATACTTATTTTCGTTGCCATCATCGTCTTAGTGGCTCTATATGTCTATAAACACTGGGAACAAACCAAACAACACTACTGGCTACTCATTATTGCAATGATGCCCGTAGCATGGTTTATAGTGATGAAGAACCACTCTATACAGCATATCTTCTTTACATGGAGAGATTTCTTATTAACAGTGTGGTGCTTAACAGCATACTTATGTCTTACTATCAGAAAACCTAAAGCGATATGAAAACAGCCGTTCTTATACCTTGCTACAACGAGGCTACATCAATAGAGAAAGTTATAAACGACTTCAAGCAACAACTGCCTGATGCCACTATATACGTGTACGACAACAATTCGACCGACAACACAGCTGATATTGCAAGACGTGCTGGAGCTGTGGTAAAGCACGAATTCCGTCAAGGCAAAGGAAATGTAGTAAGAAGCATGTTTAGAGATATAGATGCCGACTGCTATCTGATGGTAGACGGAGACGATACATATCCTGCCGAGAATGCAAAAGAAATGTGCCAACTTGTGGAAGAGGGTGCTGATATGGTAATTGGCGACAGATTGTCTTCAACATATTTTACAGAGAATAAACGACCATTCCATAACGACGGCAACCGACTGGTACGATTTCTCATAAACAAGATATTCAACAACAATATACACGACATCATGACTGGATACCGTGCGCTGAGCCACACATTTGTCAAGAACTTTCCTATCATATCCCGCAACTTCGAGATAGAAACGGAAATGACTATACATGCACTTGATAAAAACTTCCTTATCAGAGAGTTGAAGATAAACTATCGCGACCGCCAAGAGGGCAGCGTTTCCAAGCTCAACACATATCTTGACGGTATGAAGGTTGTGAGCACTATATTCATGATGTTCCGCGACTATCGCCCTCTAAAATTCTTTACCATCATTAGTGCCTTGCTGCTGTTGATAGCCATAGCTATGTTTGTACCAGTATTTATAGAGTATATGCAGACTGGACTCGTGCCACGATTCCCTACTCTTATCGTTAGTGGATTTATAGGTATTGCCTCACTGCTAACCTTCTTCTGCGGTGTGGTATTGGAGGTTATCACCAAGAAGCATAAACAACTATACGAGTTGATGTTACTAAAGAAATAAAAGATGTATATGACAACGAAACGAAAATATTGGATTGATAACTTGCGCGGACTTTGTATGCTCGCTATTCTAATCGATCATACAGAGACCTACTACTCTGGCAACTGTATCATCGACTATAGTCTATATGTAGTCAATGCACTTGTTGTGTTTTTCTTCATCTCTGGTTATCTAATGTTTCGTAAAACTACCAACGGAGAGATTGTGGAGTTTAGTCTGAGACACAAAGCTAACTCCATACTTAGAACTCTTGTTGTACCTTACTTTATATTCACCTCTATAATATATATACCAAAAGTTCTTGTACACGACGGAACATTCAGTACAGTCAATATGATAACAGACATATTATATGGTCAAGCATCATGGTTTATTGCGGCACTATGTGTGGCAGAACTGATATTTTCTGTTGTTATACATGTTTCAAAAGGTAAAGAATTATGGTTGTTGGCAACTGGTGTTACTGGGTTTATAGCTTCTATATTCTTAGCACAAGAAGGCAAGGCATACGTATGGCAATTGGATAATGCCATGCAGGCTCTACTCTTTCTTTGTGCTGGATACCTCTATCACAAACACGAGCATCAACTCTACATGTTAAACAAGCCAATAGTCAACCTTATCCTATTGGCAGCACTTGTAGCAATAAAACTATACGAACAAGCCAATGATATACAGTTGATTGTATGGCATATAAATATTGACAATTATGTTGTGTTCTTGCTTGACTTAAGTGTATGCACGCTTCTTATGGTACAAATATTTAAGCATCTGCCTATGATTAGGCTACTCAGTTGGACTGGCAAGCATAGCCTTGTTTACTATTTTCTATGTGGCGGTGTACCACTTTTAGTGAGCAAGATATTTAATAAAGCCGGAATGATGTATAATGGCAATTATCTCTATGTAGTCCTGGCGTTTATATTGGTATATTTATGTGCAACGGCTATAACCTACATCGTTTACCGCTATATGCCATTCTTAGTAGGAAGGAACAATAAATTATGAATGTATCCACAACAAGAATACCAATGGCCGACTGGGCTAAGGCTTTAGCCATATACCTTGTAGTAATGAGCCATACAACCATATCACGCCCTATAGCCAACTGGGCTTTTATGGTTGAAATACCGCTGTTTTTCTTTATGTCTGGATTTCTGTTCCGCTTCGACAGGCATCCCATATTCAAGGTATTTGCCATAAAACGCTTTAGACAAATTATCATCCCATATGTCACGATAAACATTGTGACATACCTATTTTGGCTGATAGTTGCAAGACATTACGGTGCTGACAGCAACAATAATATATCTATATGGCAACCACTGACAAGTCTACTTACTGCCAACAGCACAGGTATGGTACACAATGCCACAATGTACTTCTTCACCACGCTATTCAATATCGAGATTGTATACTATATCTTATTCAAACATAAGAGATGTATTGCAAGAATACTAACAACTTTGTTGTTTGTCACTCTCGGTGGTATTGACTATTATCTTAATTCTGTGGAATTGCCGTTCTCTATAAGCCATACACTTGTAGGGATTGTGTTTTATTCACTTGGTTGTGAGACGAGAAACAGTAAAACAATAAATACATTCATGAGCAATAATGCAGCTAAGGCTGTAGTAGTAAGAATTTTTATTGCCATCCTACTGTTTGCAGTAAGTCTGATACTGCTCCGTATTACAGGTGCCGTTAATCTTCAGAAGAGAGAATATGCCTTCTATCCCCTCTACTTCATTGAGACCACCATAGCGATATTCTCTGTAATTATGCTCTTTTCGGCAACATCTACAGTTCCACGATTAATTAAACAAATATCTGCAAACACACTTTGGATCTGTGGTTACCATCTACTAACATTCACCCTATTAAAGGGGCTGCTTGTATATGTTTTAGGTATAGATATCAGTAAGTTGGAATCTACTATTATGCCTAATATATTCTTCTCTTTAGCGGCATTGTTTGTATGTCTATATACCACATTATTTATTAAGGCTGTATCACGCCCAAACGCTTAGCGTATACAGCAGGCGGTAGATGTTGAAGAGGCTTAGTTTGGGATTTGAGCCACTAAGGTTGTGGCGCAATGATGCCCCTATAATACGGTAAACAAGCTTGCACAAAGGCTGCAAGTGCCAACGCACAAGGGTTGTTGAGAATGAAAGCAAGGACGAGTAACCATTAAGTTGCTTTCTAAACTCTATCAGTGTGCGACATGCCTCTTCTGTCTTATCCATATATACGGGGTTAGATTCGTAGTCGTCGATAAGCACAGGGTTGTCGATATGGTTTATAGCGTAGCCTGAGGCTGTGAGCTGCTTGCCAAAGAGCACATCCTCATAGCCATAATGCTTGAAAGCCTCATCAAAAGGATTGGCTATAACAGCACGACGAGATACGAGGAAATTAGTGGTACGAAACTCACGATTGGCAAGCAACATACGTTGCTTTGCCGAATGGGCAGGCTCGCAACGTTTCTCATAACAATAACGTAAGTTGTTGCGCCATAACTTGACATCGCCTCCTATTGCAGTGCCACCTACAACAACATCACCCTCAGATAAGGCATAATTCTCTATAAAGTCAGATTTATCTACTGTCAAGTCGCCGTCAATAAATACCAGCCAATCATAACGTGCCTCTCGTGCAAGAAAGTTACGTACTGCCGAACGGCCTAAGTTATGCTCGAGTTTTAAATAACGTACATTGTCCAAACGCTCTATAACACTGTTACTAATGACATACGAACGATCGGTAGAACAATCGTCAGCCACCACTATCTCATAATCAAAGCCATAAGTAGCCTGCACCTTGCGGCACTGGCTACACAATGTATCTACCAACTGCACACAATGGCAGTTGTATGTAGGCAATACAAAAGATATGGCTTGTCTCATAGTTACACATTTTTATTATTATACACCTCCTCGTATCTCTGCTGCATCTTTCTTACCGAGAAATGCTCTACAGCAAAGGTATGTGCCTTGTCGGCAAGTTGCTGGCGGTTTACGGTTGGCAGATAGTTGGCAAATAGTTTAGTCCAATCGTCTACATTATTATTATATACCATTAATGGCCAATCGGGTGGCAACGTATCACTCAAACCTGGTGCACTATTGGCTATTACTGGCAAATGGTTTATGCTTGCCTCCATAGACAACATACTTAACCCTTCAAACTCGGATGGCATAAACAGATAATCGAATGAAGCCATATACGATGCCAAAGAGAATACGGGAGGCAGAAGACGAGCATTAGTCAATGGTGTTCCATCTATACCACCATTATTAATGGTTTGCTCTACAAGCTGACACAGCGAACCATCTCCGGCAATAGTAAAGAAATAACGTTGGTCGGCAGAAAGACGTTTAAGTACATTGCAGAGAGTAGCTACTCCCTTCTGTGGTTCAAGTCTACCGGCAAATAAGATATTGATGCGGTCGGCAGACAATGGTTTAAAGGTCTGCGGATGTTTCTCCTCTGCCACACCATTATTTATTATAGGAGCTTCGACACCATAACGCTCGGCATATGCATTGCGTACCGAATCGGATATGGCTATATTTGCATTATTGCATCGGAAGAAAGTCTCAACACGACGTCCTACTCCATCAAGTCCTGTCCATAAGCGTGTATTATGAATAGTTCGCACAATGCGCGTATGACTAAAGAGACTCCTTGGCAGAACAAGTGATGCTACATACAATGCTAGATCTGGTGTCTCGGTATGCGAATGGATAACATCTGGTCGCCAACGCAACATTATATAGAGCAGTCGTATAGGAAACAGCAGAGCTGCTATTCTTTGTACAAGAAAGTGCCAATTGATGTCAGGCACAACCGATCGGTGTATATGCACATTGGCAGAACGTAGCTCGTTGATAAAGCGTGGGGTATAGGCAGAGCGGCCTCGCATTATCTCTACAACATGATATTCTATGCCTGATGTTGCCGACTCGGCTATATTGGCAGCCACTCGTTCGGCTCCACCAAGGTCGAAGTGGGTTATGAGATGAAACACTTTCATACATCTATCAGTTTTAAGTTTCCTACAACAGATATCCACCTATAATCGTGGCATTGTATACCCACATCCACACCGCTAAAGAAGCAACCGCAAAGCGTAGCAATATACTGCGTGTATGACATAGCAGATAGCCAATGGCAATAGGTATGATGAATGCCCAATGGGCTGTCATGATATACACCTCGTTTATGCCAAAGCCAAAGCCTATATGCATGAGCATATCAAATCCAAACCATGATGCTACAACCCAAAAGAATTTGCTGCGACGTGCAACCCAAGCTCCTGCAAGAAGCAACAGCAGGACGACAGCCTCAACAACATAGTTTATTATCCAACGATAGCCAACAAACACTGGTCGGGTTTGTTGTACATCCTCAAGAAGATAGTCGCGATGCAGCTGCAATGACTCACCAAAGAGATTGTCTACAACCGATTGTAGTCGAGGTGTTGTTATATCGCTCCACTCAAGCAATGGCACTTTTTCGACAAGAGCCTTACCATTCTGTTGTTTTACAAAGTCGTCATGCACCTTTAGTTTCTCCACACGACCAGGATCTTTCTTCTTAACAGCTGCCTCAATACGCTTTATACCCTGTTCTTGTGGTTCTATTATTGCCTTTTGTTGCCACAAGACAACAAGTCCCAATAGCAAGGTTGGCACAACAAACGACAATATGCTGCGCCATGCAAATACCTTTTTGCCTGCCGCAAACCATGCGGCAATAGCCACCTTTATACCATTTGTGAGCGTAATGCCGGCTGTAAGCATAAAGAGCAAAGCCTGTTGCAAATAGGTGAAACGTTTGCCTTGTTGCAGCTTGCGTCCCATAAGCAGTAACGTAAGGAGAAGCAAAGGCAGCGACAGAGCAAAATGGTCGGGCACCATAACGGTTATCATTATATGCGCAAAACCATAGAACAGCACTGTCAACAATATTGCATCCACGCGTGTACATCCTACAATGTCACGCAGTATACGATGCAATAGCACTGCTCCCCATACATCACATGCCACCAGAACAATTGCCATAAGGAATATGGCAAAGTTGAATTCGGTTGAAGGCATAAGCCAATGATTCACCCAATATAACGGCAGCAACACAGCAACAAATAGTGGATGGCGCAGAACATTCCAATGCAAACGCATGCACGAGATAAAGATGAGCGAGAACACATCATATCCCGACATGCCCAGGTGGTTATAGAATACAGACCAAAAGCCTACATGCGCACCACGTGTAAACGAGTCGTAGTGATTGCATATCAACATTGCGTTGAGTACAACAAACACTACCAGTGCTATGAGCGCTAACGGACGCTCTTCCTTGCGTATAATCATATAACTTTAGAAATAAAGATACTGTACTATCAGATTGACATTCCATATCCAAAGGAATATAGCCAACGCTGCTATCACGCCCTTAAGCAACAACGATGTACGACGTGGCTTGGCTGCCTTAAGCAAATATGCCGTAGCTATTGGTATGGCATAAATCCAATGGGCAGACATAATATATACCTCGTTGATACCAAAACCGAGTCCAACGTGCAGCACCATATCGAGAGCAAAGTAAGACATAACGAGCCACAAGAAGCGCGAACGGCGTCCTGCCCATATTCCAAGGATGAAGAAGAATGCGATGACACCCTCTACCACATAGTTGATGGCATATCTGTAATTTACTATTATGGGGCGCGATCGCATAACATCACCCAACAAATAATCCTGATGTATCTGTATCGACTCGCCAAAAAGATTCTCTACTATTGACTCGGTACGAGATGTAGTTACGTCGGTCCAATCGAGGAACTGCTTATGAGATATAGGTACTCCCTTGCTTACACGCTTCTTCTTAGCCTTATCGGCAGCAGCTTTAACTCGTGCAGCTGAGTCGCGAACAACAGAATCGCGTCGCAATGAATCGCGTTGTACAATGGTAAACGATGCAATACGTATAGAATCCTCATGTGCTTTCTTTGCCTGTTCCTGCTTTTGCTTGCGCTGCTTATCTGCCTTTGCCTTAGCACGTGCTTGCTTGGCAGCCATATCACGTGGCCATACTATATAGTCGTAGCTTAATCGGGCGGCTCCCCAAGTTAGGCCTGCTGGTAGAAGTATTGCAAGAAAGAGATACTTTGGACGAAATATACGCCAACCATTGACAAACAATTCGGACAAGTATATCTTCAGTCCGTTGTTCAACGATGTGCCTGCTGTTATAAAGAAATATAGCATCGACTGCCATATAGTCAACTTTCTACGGCGCAATATAAGCTTGCCCGATACATATAGGGCGAGCAACAACAACATCATTGATATAATGAAGTGGTCGGGCACCATAGCAGATATCATGACAAAGGCAAATCCGAAATAGAAGAATGTCAGCAATGTTGAATCGGTTCGGCTCACTCCCACCACCTCGCGGAATATGCGGTAGATGAACAATGCTGAGTAGAAAGCAGAGAATGTCTGTATTGCCGACACCACAAACACGGCACAGTTGATGCCCGTGAGCCATATCAGTCCTTGGTTTATAAGATATGGTATATACATATAGAACGCCAACAACGGATGGCGATATACGTTATAGCCTGCTGTCCAGTCGCTCACAACCGAATAGGTTATTGGGTCGAAACCAGAGATATGAAACTTGCTTATAAAGAGGTGCCAATAATGCGAATTAAGCGGAGTGAATACATCATAGTACTTGCACACCACCAAAGTGTCGAGTGCGATTAGCAACACAAGCATAACCAAAGCAAGTAGTCGCTCCTCACGCTTTACACAGAAGATGGACGAGAATATCCGGAAGAAAGAATTGCCTTTATTTTTCATCTCTATATTTTATATTTCTTTTTATTTACCCTACCCTTTTTACTTCTTTACTTCTTTACTTTTTTACTCTTCTACTTTTTTACCTTTAAAAAGTATCTCACAAGTATAAAGTTCACTGGCACACACACGCAGAACATAGGTATTGGTGCCCATTGTTTTGGCACACCTAACCATATAGCCGCATTGAGCATAAGCATCTGCAGCACATAGTTAACAGCATGACTCAATGCAAATCCTGCCCCACGTTTCTTTGATGCCTCAACACGGAATGTATATCGGGTAGAAGCAATGAAGTTGAATGCAAAACTTATGGCATAACCTATGGTCATTGCCAAGGTTGGATTAAGCCACATCACCAGCACCCAGTAGATGGCATACTGCACCAATGTTGCCACAACGCCAACGATGCCGAAGCGTATAACCTCTCCCAACTGTTTGTTATATTTAATATTCATTTCAATTCTATTGTTCTCATATTTCAGAATCATCTGAAAGGCTTATAGTGTGCCTCGTCAGCAAACTCCAGCATTTCCTTGTCACCCTTACTATCTCCATAAGCTATTACCCAGAAATCCTCTCTGCAATTCCTTAGTTGTGGCATTGCTTCAAGCACACGTCTCACCTTTTCTGCACCATAGCAGTTGTGTGTTCTGAATCGTCCTGTAAGCAAACCATCCGTATCAGCCTCCACTTCTGTACCAATGACCATAAACTCGGAATGGCTTGCCTTTGATATATTGTCAAAGAAAGGGCGCACCCAATTGTCTATACTTGCACTCACCACGCATACTGTTTCGTTATAATGAAACACCTCACGCAGTTTGTCAAGTGCCTTCAGTCGCATAAGTCGTTGGTTATGACAAGCAAAGCGACAGCACACAATGTCGAAGTCATCTACAGCCATTCCCTGAAAAAACCATGCAAAGAGTCTTTCCTTGGCACGATAGTTGGGATAGAGATGCAACTTCATCAACACAAGTATCGGACAGAACAGAGCAAAACCCAAGTAGAACCTACGTCTGCCGCACGCATAGCGTATAAACTCAAGCAATGTATCGGCATTTGTCAACGTACCGTCAAAGTCGAACAAATATACCTTCTTTTTCATATCACGTATATCATCACAAGGAATGTAAGTGTCCATGCCACAACTATCACCTGCGAGAAATGGTCGCGCAAGATAATCTTTGTTGGGTCACCACTCTTCTTATCTACAACAGCTATCTGTATGTAACGCAACAGTCCGAGCAGCACAAATACAAACGTAAGATATAAATAAGGTGTCTCGAAACGCTCTACCACATCAGGCGACACACAATACATTATATAACATACAAGCGTAACCGATGCCGTGATAGTAATGGCTTGGTTGATGAATGTTAGATTATAGCGCACGGTGTTCTTGCGTGGTGCCTCTCCTGTCTCGTTCATACGTAATACATCGTCGCGTCGCTTAGCAAACGACATGAAGAGGGTTAGCAAGAAGGTCATAATAACTATCCAGTTGCTAAGAGCCAACTCGCATGCAAAGCCTCCGGCAAGTATGCGCAACACAAAGCCGAAAGCCACAATACATACATCAAGTATGGCATACTGCTTAAGCTTTGAGCAGTATGAAAGGTTTAGCACATAGTAGAACACCACAACAGCCATTACCTCACTCTTTACCTCTGGCGGTAAAAGTAGCATAACACCTACTCCTAACATGAAGGTAACAGCCATAAGCGTATAACCCATACGTATGCTTAAAGCCCCCGACGCTATAGGACGGTGACACTTTACCGGATGATTGCGGTCGGCATCAACATCTACTATGTCGTTGTAGCAATATATTGACGATGCCACAAGACTGAATGCAAAGAAGGTCAAAGCGGTGAGCCACATAGAGTGGATATTAAACAATTCGCCGCCGAAGAACATTGGGATAAACACAAAGAAGTTCTTTATCCACTGTTTTGGACGCGTTAGGCGTAGTATGTCCTTTATCATATAGTTTGTTTTTTACAGTTTCTTACTTGAAAAAATCTCTCTATCAACCCTATGCTGCGTTGCAGCAGCCATGCCAATGGCAATGTTATGGCCACCGTTACAGCAAAGGTTCCCCAATAGCCCAATCCGCAAGGCTGTACATATACAAGCACAAAGTGTATATGTATGAGATAAGCCTCCAGACTCAATGCTCCTACCAAACGGAAAGCACGGTTCAACCATTCTGGTGTGCGACGGAAGATACGGTTCATTACCAATACCGAGCAAACAGTAAAGGGTATGTACAACATACGCTCTACAAATAGCGGAAAGTTGCCATGTCTTACCTGTTCGAGATAAAGGCATGTGCCGAATGTCATGGCAAATGTAATCAGCAACAGCCACACCGCATCGCTGCCAATAGTGCGCTTCTCTTTTACTAAAACGCCAAAGTTGATACCGATAAAGAATATCGGTACACGACTCCAGAATATCTCCAAATGGCCTACAGCATGATGTATAGGCAATACCCATTGCACCATAACACACCATACAACCATTAGTAAAGGCAGCCAACGGTATATGGGATGTCGCTGTACAAGCATCATATACCACGGTGCCAAGAGATACAACAACATAATGGCTGGCACATACCAGAACGTTAGCTCATCGTGCAACCAGAAGTCCCAGTTTATTGTTATGTCGTCTATAAGGTCAACAATACTCTGCGAGTAGCGTCGTGCTCCAAGATAGTCTGGCAGATAAAACGCTGTAGAACATACAAGCCATGTAGGCAATATGCGCAACAAACGCCGACGATAAAAATGACTTATACAAGGTGTCTTGGTCCATGCAAACCAAAGTCCTACACCACTAAGGAACAAGAATATATCTACACCCACATTTCCACAACGTCGCAATCCATAGAATGGATCGCCACGGTCAAGAGCCACATGAAAGAGTATGACGAAGAGCATTGCTGCTCCCATCTGCTCGGCACGATAACGTGATATGTTTCCAAGTTCAATGTTCGGTATTTTCATTATGATTTCTTATCTGAACGCAATTTCGAGAAGTTGTGATAGAACCATGCCAGTGCTACTGACGCTACTATATACAGCAGCAGTCCGGTGTACACATCGCCATGGCGTGATATTGGTATAAATATCTTGCGTGTTATAGGATGAAGCACAAAGAGTGCTGCAGATATGCCACCCATCCATGCTATCCACTCGTTTATTCTGCGTGGCATAAGCTTAGCCAATCCTACAGATGCTGAGCACACAAACAATGGAGCCCAAAGCCACATCTGGAAGTTAAAGCTGAAGAAGAACACTATGGCAATGCTCACTATTGTCTCTGTCACCCAAAAGGCATGCGACATTGTCTTGCCTCTACGTGCATACAACAATCCAGCACAAAATGGCAGCACACCACCCATAAAGTTGTAGCGTATACGATTGAGTGTATCGCCTTCTGGGTCGCAGAATGCCTGCAATGCCCAACATGCCACAATTAGCAAGATTGCAAATATGTCGGCACGACGCCAAAGTATCAGTCTATATACTATATACAGCTGCATCATCAGTCCGAAGAACCAGTATGGACCTGGCCATATTATATGGTCGGGATCGGGCATAATGTTGTTGAACATGAATAGCTGTCCCAATATATCCATCACCTGATACTTATGCGGACCGGGTGTTATGGCGTCTACCATGGTGAATATTACAAAGCCCACTATCATCATCTTGAACAACTTAACGTAGTGGTGCTTGATGAATGGCAGAAAGGATGTCTGCTTAGCAGATGGCTTTACACCTCCACGGTTCTCATATTTCATAACCAGGCCATAAGCCGATAGAAAGAGAAACACCGGCACACCATAATGTCCAAAGAACGACAATAGATGTATAGGCAGATTCAAGTCGGGATGAGCCAATGCCTGTATCAGTTGCGAGCTTTTCGACACTGTAAAGGTATACTCATTCTCTTTTACTGCAAAACCCAGCCAGTGGCAGTAGTTGTGCAGGAAGATTCCTATTATTGCGAGTCCGCGCAAGGCGGAACATTCTGTACGTGATAACATATTTTGAGAGTTGAGAGTTGAAAGTTGAGAGTTGAGAGTTGAGAGTTGCTAATTCCTAATTCACAACTTGTCATAGTCAGCTGTTCCCTTTAGTATTCTCGGTCTACTCTCGTTGTATTCGGGCGACAGCAGATTGAGCGAGTCTTTATAGTAAGGACAGTCTATACCAGCAAGATACATCAGCAGATGCGGCAGCGCATCAGTCATAAATTTGCGGTTACGCGCATTTACTACCTCACGGAATATCTCGTGATGTCGCTTTATATACTTGCGCGAGCACCATATCCACATAGGTATGTCAAACTCGGCATGTGCCAAACGTGCGTCTACCTTTGCCGAGTGCATACGACAGAAGAAGTGCATGTCGCCTTCGTAGCATTCCTCACCATGGTCGGGAACATACAACACTATGGCATCCTCGTTCTCAAACTTCTTCACTATCTCCGTAACAACGGAGTCGTTGTACAGTATAGCGTTGTCATAGTCGGCAAGTGTTTGGCGTTCGCGTGCATTCAGATTTGGCTTTAGTTCCTTATAATCATCGCCCTTAAACTTCTTTCTGTCCTTTGGCGAGCGCTGTCTATATTGCACATGCTGTCCTAAGAGATGGAATATAATAAGATTGTTGTCGCGGTTTTGGCTTTGCAATTCCTCATAGTCACGCAACAAATCCTCGTCAAACTCATGTAGTTTTGTATTGCGCGAGTCAAACTGAGCCGCCGACAGCTTGGGATTATTCAAGAAGAATCCTCCGCTAAAGTCGTATACAGCCTCTTTTGCCTTGGGCAAGAACTGGTTGGTAATGAAGGTTACATGATAGCCTGCCTTACGGAACACAGCCGGGAAGAGCGGATAGTCACACCACTCGCCTTTATCTCCTACAGTATATGTAGAGAAGATATGCTTGAATACAAAACTTGTAAGATTCCACGGACTAACCACATCGGTATACTTAACAAGGCGTCCGCGCTTCTCCATCTTTTGCTGGCGCGGTGTTGTTGGCATTACATAGCCATACTGACTTGAGTGATGACGGTTGTAGCTCTCGCCTATTATAAGTATGATGTTAGGCGATCGGAATGAGCACGAGTCTACCTTTACCTTATCCACAGTTGCTACAAGGCGGTCTACCTGCTTTGCCGTTAGCGTATTGGCATACACACTGAACACCAAGCGGTATATAGGCTGATAAAGCACAGCATGCTTTGATTCTGTAAGGGTGTGTTCCACCTCGCCTATAGTCTTGCCTGTCATAAGTTTAAAGGTGGCTGCCTTATTGTGCGCGCTAAGTACTATCGACACTACAAGCATCACAAGCACAGCTACCTCTGTAACAGGGCGTACTCGGCGCATGAAGTATATGCCACGTGCATGTATGGAGCGCACCAGTCGACACCAGTCCTTAGGTATAAAATGTGGGAAACGCAGGCGCAACGTCATTAATATATGTATTAAGAGCAGCATAAGTACCCAACCTACATTGCTCAACAATATATCTGGCGACACACACGAGCTTAAGAACTCGCTTGCCTCACGCGTGTCTGTCTCGCCTACAAGCAATAGCATTGTAGGTGTCAATGTCGACTGAAACTTTACAAAGCAATATACATCCACAATGGATGCCATGTATAATGCCGCATAAAACACTCCTCTTACCCATATACGCACCTTATGTGGCAACACTGTAAGTATAGCTGCAAGCACATACACGTCAAAGAAGAGTTCGGGATAAAGATTGTCATAAAGCCTTGCACCACGCGCATTAGGCAACGTTGCCCATGCCGTAACACAGCCGAGCAGATACATAAACACGAAGAACGACCAGTTACGGCGCAATGGCAGCATAACTAATTCGAGTATACGCCTTATCATTTTAATAAATTTCATCTAAAGAATATATATAATATGTATATTAAAGATTTTTACGGCAAATATACACATCTTTTTCCACTTAGACGTACTTGAAAGTGGATTATTTGCAATAAAAAGGGCGATAGCCACTTATTTTTGTTGATGTTTGGCTTATCTGTAAGCTTGGTTGCTCTACCTACTTGTTAAAAGAAAAGACAACACTACGACAACTATTAGTGTCATACGGTAAAAAAAGGGTTCTATTCGTACAAAAGTGTAACTTTTCCTCTACATTACTTTCTCTATTGCAAAAATTATTATAACTTTGCGGTGTAACACCTCACTCTCACTCAATAAAGCACAAAATTCGAGACAACTCGCAATCACCCTAACCATATAATATATTAACCACAGAAATCTAACTGATTATGACAATATACAACCTTTTCCAGACGGGGGCAAGCTGCATCTTATACGGTCTTCTTGTCACAGCCACACTTATGGCTATTATGTATTTCTTTCTGAAAGAATACAATAAAAACATTGTACGCACTATTCCTTTCTTCATTACTGGTGTGGTGCTCGCTGTATTACTCACTATTCAGTCGTCGTTACTGATAGGTGCTGTCAAGGCAAAAGGTATGGTAGACGCTGCCGAGATATACATCACGCAACTTACCGAAAACGAATATGGAACAATCTCCACAAACGAGTCGCAATGGGTTCTCGACAAAGTTGGAGAAGAGTTTCCTATCATCAGAACATATTGTGGTATTTGCGACTTTGGCGGCAACGACTATAGTCAATTGCCTGAACGTATGGCCGAAACTATGCGTAGCTACCTCAGTTCTTTTATATGGCACCGTGTATGGTGGATGCTTGGAATGATAGTTGTAGCATTATTCGTGGTGCTCATTGTTCCGGGTACTGGCAAGGGAAGCGGAAAGAGTTTGTCGTCTAACACAGACGATTGCTTCGGCTCATCTGGCAGCAGCGGTACTGACTGGGGCTTTTAATGCCCATACAACCTTGCTTCAACACTCTAACGACTCGGTATTAAATTCAACAACCGAGCTTTAGACATTCTGACAATTATATATACGCGCTCTATACTGATTTCAGACAATTCTACAAAAACTGTTCAACACTTGCAACAAATAAACAGAACATAAAACCGAAAAAAACATGGAAAATCATTTGCTTATCGGACTAGGAGGTACAGGCGGACGTGTTCTTGCTGCTTTCCGAAAACTAATGTACGAGAGATTCAATGGCGAAGTAAAGCCTAAGGACCTTTGGCTCGACTATTTGTATGTAGACTCAAGTGAGCAAGATCTCAAGATGAAGGATCCTGCACAGTGGAGTGTTATGGGCAACAACATAGCTCTCGATGCCGACAGCATCGTGAAGATACCGGCTGCTAACCTTGCCGACTATGTTAATAACCGTTCTCGTTTCCCTTATCTTGCTCCTTGGCTTGGCAATTCTGATGATTGGCGCAATATTATCAATGATCCTAAAATCAGTGAAGGTGCAGCAGGACAGAAGCGTCGCCTTGGACGTTTGCTCTTTGCCAACGGTGCTCCCGAGTTCAACCGTATGGTTGGCGTTAAGGCGCGTAATCTTAGCTACAATCCAGATGGACGTAAGATTACATATCATGTTATAGCTGGCTTGGCTGGTGGTACTGGCTCTGGTAGTGTTGTTGACGTTATTGCGCAGCTAAGACGCCAGTTCCCCGATTTGTCAAGCAACAAAATCATTCTTTATCTTCTCCTACCAGAAGAGCATCCTAATCCGTCATGGGCTTCTACCAATAATTATCAACCCAACGGATATGTTGCACTTACCGAGTTGTCGGCTATGGACCTTGGACTATTCAAACCTTGGAACCTTAGCGAGCGCGACTACGATGTGGAGCGTCTTGAGCTTGAGTTGCCATTCTATTCGGCTTACCTCATTACCGACACCAACCGCGAAAGCGTTAGATTTGATGTTGGTAAGGTTATCCCATCTACCATTGCCGAACTGATATATCAGAAGACGGTAGGCGTAGCTTTGAGCGACCGCCGTATCGGTGAGAACGGAACTGAGAGCGCAGCCCACTTCTTTAACGATGTGGAGAAGGGTGAGAATCCTAAGTATTCCGACTATGATACACCTCATTGCTTCAAGTACAACAGTTTCGGCATAAAGCGTCTTGCTATACCTGAGCAGGAGATTAAGGAGTACTTTGGCTATACATTTGCCAATCAGGCATTGCTCAAGATGCTCTACAATAATCTTTCTCGCGAGTCGGGCTATGTGTCAGAACCTACCGTCAACGACGATTATGCCTTTATCACAAAGCCTGAGCAGAAGCAGAAGTGGTGCATATCACGCGAGCACCTGTGCTTATCTAAGCCTATACTACCCGATCATAAAAAGGAGGGTTGGTTGCCTATCGCCGACGAGTATGCCGTTGTTGATACATTCGCACGCGAGGTTCTTGCCAACAACGAGATTGAGCATAAGGATAAGTTTGTTGCCATACGCAACAAGACTAAGCGTTTCTTCGATAAGGACTTCCGCCCAATAGCAGAGGTAGGACAGAATGGTGTTACTACTTTCTATGAAAAGAAGGCTCGATTTGGTCGCGAAGCTATTGTGCAGGCTATTATTGAAAACATCAACAAAGACTTGCTTCAGCTTTGGGAGAGCGGCGAACGTTCACTCGTACAGCTAAGTGGTATAGTACAGACATTACTTGGTTACCTGGAAGAGGAGAAAGCCAACCTTGTTAAGCTTGCTGCTTCTGCCGACGACGAGATTAAGCGTCGCAATGTTGCTATGGAACAGCTCAACAAGGATTGGTGCGACATAGGTCTTGGTGGTAAGCTTATTGCTGCTATGGGTGGCAACAACAAGAACGTTCTTTCGCAGAAGTTCACCGCTGCCGTTAAGGAGAAATACATCCTTATGACCTGGAAGGAGAGCTATGGCTTTGCCAAACTGTTGATAGACGACCTTATCAATGCTCTTATGGTTACAAAGAGCGATATCGACAATACTATTGCACAGTTCAAGAATGCTTACGAGACTCTCTCTGGTGCCATTAACAGCCGCTGCATTGCAGAGACTGAGGAGAACCAAAGCCTCAAGGGTGTTGTCATCAAGAACTATGACCCGCAAAAGGTTCACACAATACAGCAGGGTTGTATTGCCAACGAGCATGACAACGACGAGCGTATCAAGATAACTACTGCAGGCATCATGGGCATTCTTAACCCTGACAAGCCCAACTTCCGCGAGGTATCCGAGAAACTTAAGACGGGCAACATAATCAGCATGCTTGAGAACGAGGGTCTGCGCGAGGCTTCCAACTTCTTCACCAACGAGATTGGTCGCGACTACATACCGGGATATGAAAAGCTTATTGGCGTTAACATCATACAGAAACTGCACGATGAGTTTAGTGGCAACGACGAAGGTCTACGCGAGAAACTCGGTCGCCTTGTACGTCATGCAGCGATACTTAACAAGCACCGCGATGTAGAGGTTAACAACGGTCCTAAGGTTCGTTCTACTATGTTTGTCATCTTGCCTGACTATGATGTCGACAAGGCTTTCCTCCAGAAGGTTGAAGACCTTATTAAGAGTCTCACGCCTGAAGGCAGCATCAAGGTATCAAGGGGTGGAAACAGCAACGAGATTGTAGTTATCACTCTCGAGACAATGCTTACCCCACGCTATTTACAATCGGTATACACACTCAAGCAGAACTACGACAAGCTCATGGCTTCTAAACAAGGCAAGGTTGCTCGATTCGAAACTCAGCTTGAGGACTATAAGGGATTCCTCCCTGCCAATAAGCAAACATGCGAGAAACTGGGATACTTGCCTTCGCTTTATGTAGCAACTGACGCGGAGAAAGTTGAAATAAACCAAATGCTTGAGGCTTTGGAGCACCCTGCAGGTCAGCAAACTGCCACAACAACGCAGACTACACAGAATGTTGGTCCTACAACTGGTGGCGGATGCCCACCTCCTCCACCACCAACACAGCAATACTATGTATATGCCAACAACCAGCAGTCGGGTCCGTTTGATGTTGCTCAGCTTAAACAGCAAGTTGCTGCCGGCACTCTTAACAAGCAGACATACGTATGGAAGGATGGTATGGCAGGATGGGCTGCAGCTGGTACTGTGCCCGAGCTTGCTTGCATCTTCATGACAGGTACTCCTCCCCCACCGCCACCTCCAATGATGATGTAAACTCTCTGAAATAAAACATTATAGCAAAACATATAAAAAGCACTTAGAAATGGAAAGAAGAGCTATGTGTAAAAATGTTGGCGTGTGTTCACGCGCCAACAAAGTACAAATAATTACAGACGACGACCAGGAACTTAAGTGTCCTGAGTGTGGCGAAGAGATGGAATTGGTGCCAACAACACCGCCACCACCTCCTCCAGGAAACACATGGAAGAAGATTGCCATTGCAGCTGTAGCTATTGCTGCTATTGGTGGCGGAGCCTACTTTGGGCTGTCTTCTGGTGGCGATAACTCTAAGAAGGCTGTTGCCAAGGATACTGTTGCCACTCAGCCTGTCGACACTATCAAGCCTGTTGCTAAAGATTCTGTTAAAGCAGAGCCTACAGTTAATGAGCCTAAACCAGAGCCTAAGCCAGAACCTAAGCCAGGTCCCAAACCTCCTACGCCTAAGCCATGGTCAAGCTATGCTTCATTCGACGGCTCAACTATGACATTCAAGAAGGCTCACCGTATTCCTGGTACAAGCCGTGTAGCTCAGCCTGGCGACAAGGTGCAAGGCAAATGGGTTGACGGTGAGGTTAATCTCGTACGTTGGTATCATGCCGATGGTTCACCGAGCGAGACTCTTACACACGAGTAAGACTCCCATCTCCCAACAAAGAGTAATACTTAACTTTACAAACACTCCGTATGAATAGACACTTCAATATCTTCTATAGGTTGCTAACCGTTATGCTGCTCGTAACGAGCAGCATAACGGCGCATGCCGAAAACTATACAACTCGACGGCTGCAAACAATAGACCAGACGTTGAAGCTGACTAAAAAGAACTACCATATACACCGAAGATACAACAGCTACGGTGAAGTGGAACACATCGGACTGGCACTATTTCCTACCAGTCTGCCTTACGAGCTGCGCCCTTCGTGCGACTTTCTCGAACGCTACTTGCTTGAGGTTAACCTTACAAGCGGTACCGAGAACGCTCTTATTCTTGCGCAAAAGCCTGTATATTATAATGTAGGTAGTCCACGCACTGCTCTCAATATAGACAGTCTGTGCGACTTCAACATCAACGAGATTGAATATCATAAAAGTCGTGTAACGTGGAACAAGAACGGCAAGAAACTGCTTGAGATTGTATACGATCTCGACTGGCGCATGATGAGCGGATGCGATACACGCGAACTTGAACAGAACCTTATACGCAATCTTAAGCGTCATAAGGCATCTACATTCAATCCTCTGCCCGAATCGGGAACCTACATCATTGGTCCGGCTTTCAACAACAACCTCTATCTTGAGAACAATAAAGACGGCAACACACGCCAATATGTGTTCAACAAGAAACAAATGCCACACTCTGTGGCAAATCTTATGCTTGCCGACGATATGCCCAACGAGGCCTACGCCGACATTACATTCAGTCTATACGACAACACTCCAACAAATATCACGCTTAAATGGCGCGACGTTCTCAACTATTTCCGCAATGTTGAGCACTGCACTCCTTTCTTTGCCATTAAGAAGAAGCAAGGCGACAATATAGAAGGACTGCTGTTGCTTGCCAACAAAAACGGCGGATACATGCATATGATTTCAGTAAGCATTACGCCCGACATCATAACCGACAAAGGCAAGGGCACCTTCAAAGCCCGACTTACTGCCTACATCCCTATGCACAATGTTAAACAAGAATATTTAAATCTCACCGAATATGAAACATTACGCTAAACTCGTCATAGCTTTGTTTGCTATACTTTGCCCTACTGCGGGCTTTGCCCAAAAGGATTATGCAGCCGAAAAGGCTCTTATTACAAAGGTTAAACGCTCACCTGGCACATACGTATATGCAGAGGCTACATGCCGTACAGAGGAAGAAGCCAAGAGCATAGCCGAGGATGTTTTCCTACAGAACATCAACGAGTATGTTGCCTCACAAAAGAAACTGCGTGGTGCAAACAATATTGTGGTTAACAACCAAAAGGGATTGCAGCAAACCGTAACTATGCCACGTGGTTCAAATATGCACCGCGTTTTTATGTATGTAAAGAAAAACGACATCATTCCTGCCGACAACTCGGTTGTTCTATCTAAGGAGGAAGTGGCTAAGATCGAGACTCCGGCACCTAAGGCAAACACTAAGACAGAAGCTCCTAAACCAAAGACGAATGAGCCGAAGACTAATGTTACCAATACCGAAACTGCTAAGGTTGCCACACCAACAGCCGATATAACAACTCCGAAGGCCGATGTTGCCGAGGTAAAAGCTGAGTCTGCCCAACCTAAGACTAAGATTACCGAACCTAAAACTGAGGTTGCCGAAGCTAAAGCTGAACCAAAAGCCGAAGTTAAAGCTGAAACCAAAGCCACGACAACTGAGGTTGCAGCCTCAACATTAGAAAAGATTATACCGGAGAAGCCGCAAGCCATACCCGAAGCAGCCAAGAAGATGGCTACCTTCACTAATGTAAAGACAGCTGCTGTATGGCTCAAGGACATGAAAGCCAACGGCACTGTAACCGAATATAATAAGTATAACGCTGTAGCTGACAAGGAGGCTTATTGGCTCGTTATATACGATTCGCATGGCGACATAGCTGCGGTGCTTACAGATGGCAAGCAGCGTAGAAATGCTGCCACACAGAAGCCCGACCACGAGCGCAACTATCCCAACTGCGCTGCTCTCTGTGTTAAGTTTGCCAACAAATAAATATAGTATACATAATAACAATAACAACGATATCGCGATATGAAACACTTCTTTATGACAATACTGCTTGCCTTGGCAGTGTTCTCCACACCGGCATCAGCCATAAATGTTAAGGTTAACGCCGACCCTGGCATCAACGACAAGGCTGTTATAAGCCGTATAGAGCATAATCTCTCTGCGCTGCTTACCGAGATTAACAGCGCCAAGGATGCCGACCGACCGCTTAGCTATGAAGGTCTGAATGTTAGTGCTGCGGCTAAGGAAACCCTCAACACCCTATGGGTTGTGGCACACTTCTATTGTTGCGACGACGAGGTTACCGACCGCCTATGGAACTTCCGCAAGAGTTATATGGTGCGCAGCATTCCTCTTATCATCGCTACAGACGGTGCCTATGGCGACGGCACATATCAGGAGGCTGTTGTAGAGTTTGACAAGACTGGCAATATATCCGACTTCCGTTTCTCTTTTGGCTCGCAACTTGGCGAAACTCTTGAAAAATGTTCTAAGGGCGACCCAGTTGACACCGAGCGCAAACTTGAGATATTGTCTTGGTGCGACCGCTTGCGCACAGCTTACAACGAGCACAACTTGCCGTTTATGCAGAAGATATTCTCCGACAAGGCTCTTATCATTACCGGACGCGTGGTGGAGGAAACCAACAGAGAGTTTGGTACAAGCACTCAGAAGATTGTATACAGCAAGCAGAACAAGCGCCAGTATATGCGCAACCTTGCCAATTGCTTTAAGAACAACAAATGGATTGACGTACAGTTCGACGAGGTTGGCATCGACGGTATGGACGGTGGATGCGGCACTGTTACACGTTCGGATGTAAACAAGAACTTCTATGGCGTGCGCTTGCATCAGAAGTGGCGTTCAAGCAACTATAGCGACGATGGCTATATCTTCTTGTTGTGGAACTTCACCAACAACGACAAACCGCAGATTGAGGTTCGCACATGGCAACCAGATATGCTTAATGGCAAGAAGCTCGATACCGATGAGGTATTCTCGTTGGGCGACTTCAACAACGACATTATGCAGGTTAAATAACCCTGCATTACATCACACACTGGATATAGCACAACTTAACAGTAGATAATGAACAGACATCTTTTTGTATCAATCGTTACACTCCTATCTGCATCTGCCATTCAGGCTCAAACCATAGAATGTAAGAAACAAGGGGCAGCAAGTGCTGCCGACGTTCAATCTGGTACGGCTGCCGTGCGCTTTGTGTCTACACAGGGCGATTGGGTTATTACTCCCGAGACCAACGATAAGGCTCAGCCCGTTACACGCAAGGGCAACAAGTACATTTACGATTTCAGCACACAGCTTACAGCCAATCGTGAGAGCTCTTTCCAAATGGGACGCAAGGGCAGTGCTATTACCGAACGATGCGTTGCCAAAGGCTTGCGCTCGGGATTTCGCACAACATTCGAGCTTGAGGAGATTGCCGACACATTGCGCCGTATTGAGGTGCAACACGACGATAGCCCCGGTGGCTACTTTGTTGAAGGCAAGGCTTACGTAGAATTCTCTACTTCTATTAAAGACCTTAATATCGAGTCGGCTTGGCCTAAGACCGAGAAGGCTTCGGCTACGGGTGCACGTATTGTGTCGTTTGTTATCGATGTGGCACAGCTTGACAAGATGTCTGCCGACCTTGCCAATGCACAAAAGGAGCTCGAGGCCTTGGGCGACGACTATCTCAACCCTAAGATGGACGAACTCGACAATAAGATACAAAGTCTTCAGGAACAGCTCGACCGCTATGCCGTTATTCATCTTGGAGACAATGGCATTAAGGGTGTAGACATTCAGCTTGCCGGCATCAAGGCTAAGGAGAAGCGACGCTATCCAGTTATTGCTCTTACCGATAGCTACGAAGGTCTGATACAGCAGGCTAAGGATATGTGGGACCAGCGCTCACAGCATACCGATCCTGCCTTCTATGCCAAGATATGCGAAATATACGAGAAGGCGATAAGTCATAAGGATGCGCCCAAGGACAAGCTTGATGATTTGAAGTTTGAGCTTGACATGGTTAAGTCGATACGCAAGGACTTGTTCATGGCCGAGCGATTCAGTCAGGAAATTGAGCGTGCCAAGGCTCAGTATGGCAAAGACTCCGAACAAGTGTACAAGTTTCTTGGTGGCCGATATCGTGCATTAAGTATGGTTAACGACCGATTCCCCGAAGTAGAGGGTGTAGACAAGATGCGTGCCGAGGTGCTTGAGCAGATGAAGAGCCATCCTCTCGGAACCAATGCAGAGCAGGTAACAATTACAAGACATCGCCAGCACATAACTGGACGTGCCGTAAAGGGCGAGAACTTCATTCGCGACCTACATGGAATTGGCATCTTTGCCGTAGACAGTCCCAAAGAGGTTAAAAGCTCCACCAAGCGCATGCGTCTTGGAGCGGTAAAAGCCGACGGTACATTCGACTTCTATCTGCCTAAACCCGTAGAGTACATCTACTTTGACGGCGAGACTTATCCGCGCTCTATAACCAAGGAGACATCGGATATGGGCACGATAACGTTGGAATGCAAATAATAACTAACCAATTTATAATTACAAAAACAAAAACACCCTTAATTCCGCAACACTATAGTTTAACATTATTTATAAGTGCCTGAGCAACAAAAAGTTACCCAGGATTTTGCCATGTCAGAATTTTCACTTACCTTAGTGTTGCGAAAAGAAGACAAGCAAAACTCTAATATGACATGGCAAAGATACAAATTAAATCAGAGAAACTCACTCCTTTTGGGGGAATTTTTTCGATTATGGAGCAATTTGATGCTCTTTTAGCTCAAACCATAGATTCCACCTTGGGATTGAGATGCACTATGTTTGGTTATCAATATAGCGAGATTCTACGCTCTCTGATGTGCGTATATCTTTGTGGTGGCTCATGCATTGAGGATGTTACAACTCACCTGATGAAACATTTGTCTCTTCATCCAACTCTTCGCACTTGCAGCGCAGACACCATATTACGTGCTATCGAAGAACTGACATTTAAGAGCATCACCTATAAGTCTGCTTCTGGCAAATCCTATGATTTCAATACTGCAGACAAGATGAACTGCTTACTGGTCAATGCCCTGCTTGCTACTGGTCAATTGAAATCCGGTCAAGAGTATGATTTTGACTTTGACCATCAGTTCATTGAAACAGAGAAGTATGATGCAAAACCAACCTACAAGAAGTTCTTGGGCTATAGTCCAGGCGTAGCTGTCATTAACGACATGATTGTTGGTATTGAAAATAGAGACGGCAACACAAACGTACGCTTCAACCAAAAAGAAACTTTGGAAAGAATCTTCAAGCGATTGGAGGCTTCGGAAATATATATTTCTCGTGCCCGCATGGATTGCGGCTCATGTTCGGAGGAAATCGTAGATATGGTAGAGGCTCATTGCAGGCATTTTTATATTCGTGCCAACAGATGCTCTTCTTTCTACGATTCCATGTTTGCCTTAACTGGATGGAAAACTGTTGAAATCAACGGTATTGAGTTTGAGTTGAATTCTATCCTTGTTGAGAAATGGAAAGGAAAACCGTATCGTCTTGTCATACAGAGACAAAGGCGAATAGATGGAGACCTTGACATTTGGGAAGGCGAATATACCTACAGATGTATACTGGCTAACGATTACAAGTCGAGTGCAAGAGACATCGTGGAATTCTACAATCTTCGTGGTGGCAAGGAACGCATCTTCGATGACATGAACAATGGCTTTGGCTGGAATCGATTGCCAAAATCGTTCATGGCACAGAATACTGTATTCCTGCTTATGACAGCTCTCATCAGAAACTTCTACAAAGCTATTATGCAGAGATTGAAAACCCATGAATTTGGATTGCGTGCCACCAGCAGAATCAAGACCTTTGTTTTCAAGTTCATCTCTGTTCCTGCGAAATGGATTAAGACATCACGTAGGCATGTATTGAACATTTACTCAGACAACAATGCTTATGCCAACCTGTTCAAGACAGACTTTGGTTAAAGACCATGCTTTTCTGGTTAAACCAGCGTATTACCTCAAGTCGCTTTATGGGGTAAGGGGATTTTGTGTCTGCGACATTTCTGTTGTGCAAGAAATATGGGGTCAGTGGAAATTTAGTGGGGATAAGCATAAATCTTTGCAAGTCGATACAGAAAGAACTTTTCATCAACGATACCCCTTAGTGATGCTCTGAAGGCTTTGATTTTCGCATTAAAGGATTCAGCTGCAGCATTAGATGATCTATTTTTATAAAAGTTAAGAATATCATCGTAATGTTCATAGAATGTTGCAGCAATAACATTGAAAGAACGGAAGCCAGCTTCTTCCACTTTGTTGTACCATTTAGCCATAGAAAGTCTTGCGGCATCCTTAACAGTATTTTTTGAGAAAATCATTCTCAAAGAATGCGAGAGTCCATAAGCTGTCTTCAAATCTGGATATTCTCTAAATAGGATCTCTGCTCTCTTGCTTTGTGACAGCGTCCATTTCTCTCCTGATTTGAAAAGAAGATACCTACTCCTTGCTAGCAATTCCTTTCTCGTATCTCCGTTCTCATATCGAAAAGGCACGTATTCGCGTCCTTCAAGTTTTGCATTCTCCATGTCGTCATTGGCCTCTTGTATAGCATCCCAACGATGCTTAATGCGCATTTCTTGCACAGCATCGCAAGCAAGCTTCTGTATGTGAAATCTATCAATTACTCTCATTGCTTTTGGAAAGCATGTGCGAACAATCTTTCTCATGGAGTCTGACAAATCTAATGTAACCTCCTCAACGATATTCAGAAGTGCTTCCGGTATATGCTTCAAGGCATTGATAACGTCCTCTGACTTAACACCCTTGACAATTGCAACCAGACATTGATCTTTTCCGTGTCTGTCCCTGTTGGTGACGATTGTGCGCAATTCACCGTTAGACATAGAGGTCTCGTCTATTGCCAAATTACGACCTACGTTGTCAGGAAAGACAAGCCATTCATCGGCATGTTCTAGTTCTGACCAGGTACGATAGTCACTCAAGACATCCTTGTATTGTTTATCCAACGTATTGGAGTTTACATGGTAGTATTGCTCAAGCGTACGGCAGGTCGTCGGGGATATGTCCATACGTCTCTTTTAAAAAAGCCGCAAACTCTTTCGAGTAGCGGGCTCCTGATTCGGTAACACTAATACGGTCGACAAATGTCTCTCCTGTTTCCTTGTTTCTCCATCTACGACGACGAAGTACAAGAATCACTTTATGGTCACGAATCGGAAAATCAGTTATGCGTACAGCATCCATAAAACCTTTGGCTTCGTAGTCCTCAGATTTTTGGAGATAAGCATTCATACGCTCGTCTAGATAGATGGTCATACTCATTGAGTCAATATCAGACTCATCTGTTTCTATCTTGACGATATCGAAATTGTCCAGTATTTCTTTGGGAAGAACTATACGGGCTAATTGTTCAAGCATGTTCATAATGCAAAGATACAAAATACTATGAAACAAAAAAAACATCCACAGTACTTTTCCACTGAGCCGAAATATGTACAATAAAATGAATTTTGTCGCTTTGCAAGCAAAATCCCACTAAACCCTATAGGTTGCGGATTTGAGGTTCCATTTAGCAGTAGTAAATATTTACATATTTTGATTTTCGATTGCAAATTTAGATTAAATTAAACACTCCTATCGCTTGCAATTGTACAGTCGGTATGTAGTAATTGTACGCGATTTGTTTTTTAACTTATTAAGCATACCTATTAAAGTGTTTGCGATAACACACTTTGCGAATGTTATGGCATTTATAAAAAATAAGGCCGTTAGCACCGATTAACAATGTATTTTCACTTGTTTTTTTGCTCATTTAACATAAAATATGTACTTTTACAACCACTACAACTAATAAAGACATCTACTTATTACACATGAAGTTCACGAAACGAATATTTCTAATACTAATAGCCTGCGCAATAACCACAAACATATGCGCCATACAGTTCAGACATCTGTCTATTAAGGACGGACTGTCGCAGCTATCTGTGCTGTCCATATACCAAGATAAATTAGGACGTATGTGGTTTGGCACAGAGGAGGGTATCATGTGTTCGACGGCAACAATCTCACTGCTATAAAGACTTTAAGAAACATTCCCCCCCGGAATCTTGAAGTGAGATGGATTTGCGGCGACGAGAAAGGCAATATATATTTCCAATTGGGCACCTCTATTGTATGCATCGACTTTGCCACTCAAAGCAACACGGTGCTGGTGAAAAAAGGTGTTACCACACTATGCCACCATTCGGGCAAGATTTATTACGCAAGTCGTGGCAGCGTATACATATACAATATTGCCAAGCAATCTACACACTGCATGGGGCAACTTACAAAAGACAATATCAAGGTGCTGCATATAGACAGTCGTGGCACATTATGGTTTGGCACACATAACGGCCTATTCTACTTCAACAAGAAAACCCGACGCACCACTCTATCAATCAAAGGGGTATACGTTGAGGCAATTTTTCAGGACACGAAAGGAAATATATGGGTATCGTCGCGCGACAAGGGTTGCTACCGCATATCGCCAAAGGGCAACTGCACACATTATTATACAGACGAGGATAAGGCTAAGGAAGAGAACAACAATGCCGTGCTTAACAATATAGACACACGTGTGCAAGACCATATAAGCAGCAATAATGTACGACAGATTGCCGAGGACAACCAAGGCAATATATGGATGGGTACCTTTTTCGGACTTAACCGACTCGATATCCATACTGGCAAATTTACCGTTTATAGCCATACCAACAGTCAGCAAAGCCTAAGCCATCAATCGGTGTTCCCAGTTGTAAAGGACAACCAGGGCACGCTGTGGCTGGGTACATACTATGGTGGCGTGAACTATTTTACGCCCAATAACGAGTCGTTCAGATTTGTGGCTGCCGACATCAACAACCCTTATTGCCTATCCAATGCCTTTATTGGCAATATGACTACCGACAAACGAGGCGACTTATGGGTGTGTACTGAAGGAGGCGGACTGAACTGTATAGACCACAACACACATCTTGTAAAGCGATATATGGCAAACAATACTGCCAACTCGCTGCCACAATACAACCTGAAGGCTATAGACTACGACCCTATACGCGACCAACTATACATAGGTACGTATATGGGAAGCCTATCGGTGCTGGATATAAAGACTGGAAAATTCTGTAATCTGCAGAACCTTAACCCTAAATTGGCTGAAAAGATAGGCAACCGCATCATCGACCTAAAACTGTACAACAACCAACTGTTCTTCACAACCCAAAACGGTTTGTGGACGATGAACGTCGACACATACAAAATAGAGGAAGTGAACTCCACCCTTAGGAACACGAGCGAGATGTATCTGCATATCGACCGTAAAGGCTACCTGTGGGTTGCCGACTTAAAGGGCATATACAAGATATCCATCAAGACACACCATATTGAGCACTATTACAAGGCGGGACGTGCCGGACTGGGCATAAACAACTTTAAATACATCGGCGAGGACAACCGAGGACGCATATATGTAGCATCGTCGGGAGCAGGCTTCTATCGACTTAATGAGAGTCAGCAAGCTTTCAAGGCTTTCAATACAGACAACAGCGACGTAATGAGCAACTTCTGCTATGCCTTTGCCAATATAGGCAACTATATTGTGTATAGCACCGAACGTGGCGTTGGATTGTTCAACACAATGGACGATAGTTTTCGCAACATGGAGTTTGCGCACGACTTCCAGTTGGCAGGTATCAACCGTGGTTGTGGATTGTTGGCTGTGGGCAACAATCTGTATGTAGGGGGCATCGGCGGTATGGTTGTAATGGACATAAGCAAGATATTTGCACAGAAGTCGAACAGCCGAATCTACCTATCGCAACTTGAGGTTAACGGCAAGATTTGTCTGCCCGACGACGGCACCGGAATTATAGACAAGGCAATATACCTTACCGACCATATTCACCTGAAATACGACCAGAACAACATTGCATTTCGATTTGCTACCGACGGTTATGCCAACAGCATTAGCCGTTCGATATACGAGTATCGACTGCGAGGATATGACGACAGATGGTATCAGACAGATGGCAAGAGCATTGCCTTCCCTAAGCTTCCTGCCGGAAAATATACATTGGAGATAAGAAAGAAGCCGTCGGCATGGCAGTCGGGAGGCGATGTGGCTATGCTTAGCATGTGTGTCAAGGTGTCGCCACCGCTATATCTTTCCACCTTTGCCTACATTATATATATAGGTATTATAGTGGCGTTGATATGCGCATTCTACTATTTCAAGCGGTCGCAACTGTTGCTTGAAACCTCGCTTGCCATGGAGAAGAAGGACCGACAGAACGAAGAAGCATTGAACAAAGCCAAACTGCAATTCTTTACAAGTATATCACATGAGTTCCGCACACCTTTGACTCTCATCATTGCCAAACTCGACTATGTTATGCAGAACGTGCAGCACAACTCGCTTATAGCAAAGAGTCTTAAGAGTGTAAACCAAAATGCCGGCATGATGCTGGGTTTGGTAAACGAGTTGCTCGACTTCCGCAAGATGGAACAGGGCTATACACGTCTTAGTGTGGGCAAACACAACCTTGTGGAACTGGTAAAGGACATAACAATAGGCTTTGAGGATATGGCACGCACCAAGGCTATCGACTTCAGCTTCTCGGCTACATCCGACAAGATAGAGTGTTGGTACGACCAACGACAGATGCAGAAGGTGGTGTACAACCTAATAGCCAATGCCTTTAAATACGTAAACCAGCAAAAGGGCATGATTGAGGTAAGGCTCGACCAGACCGACGAGCATACCATAATACGTGTTATAGACAATGGCATTGGCATTGCTTCTGCCGACATTGAACATATCTTTGAACGTTTCTACCAAGCCAACAACGATAACAACAGCGCTGCCACAAAACGTGGAACGGGTATCGGACTGGCTCTTGTAAAAAACATTGTGGAGCGTCATCACGGTTCGATAAACGTGCTTAGCTCTGAGGGATACGGATCTATGTTTGTTGTGGAGCTACCTAAGAGCAATAAGCTGTTCAGCAAGGACGAGATAGCCGAGGTATTGTCTCAACCGGAAACCAAAACTGCCAATAATGAGCCTACCAAGAGCGAGGGCACGGCAAAGGTATTGATTGTGGAGGACAACAACGAATTGCTCGACACGCTGCGCGACATATTCAGTCCGCTATACACGGTTATAACAGCGCACAACGGCAAGGAGGGTCTCGACATGACACGTGCCGAGAATCCCGACATTATTGTAAGCGATGTTATGATGCCGGTAATGGATGGCAGGGAGATGTGCAAGGCTATAAAGGGCGACATGTCGATAAGTCATACCCCGATATTGCTGCTTACAGCCATGAGTGCTGCCGAGCACGAGGTAGAGGGATTGCGTTGCGGTGCCGACGATTATGTGGCCAAGCCCTTCAACCCTTCGGTGCTATTGGCTCGTGTTGCTGCCCTTATGCGCATGCGCTCTATGTTGCAGCAGCGCATATCGGCAGATGGTCTGCAAATGAAGGATGCCCAGCAGTTTGCCACAAACAATCTCGACAGGGAGTTTATGCAGAAGTGCGACGAGATTGTAAGTGCTCACATTGCCGACTCGGAGCTGTCGGTAGACAATATTGCACGCATGCTGCTTATGAGTCGCACCAACTTCTACACCAAGTTTAAGGCTATAACAGGCATGACACCTAACGAGTATATACTAAGCAGACGCCTATCGGGAGCCGCCGAACATCTATGCAATAACGCCTCGGCTTCCATAGCCGATACTGCATACCTATTTGGCTTTGGCACGCCACGCTACTTCTCACAATGCTTTAAGAAACACTTTGGAATGAATCCTACGGAGTGGAGGGAGAAGAAGAAATAGAAAAAGCCTCACACCCAACCCCTCCCCAATAGGGAGGGGAGACCGTACCTCCTACTTTTAACATTCTAATTAGAATGTCATTTCACCGATAAACTTCTGTTCTAAAAACGATAACGTATTCGTAAACCGATGAATACGTATTCATCGGACAACTATAATTATAACATGAATATAATAGAGTAGGAGGTAAACACTAATTCCCGCTATTAGGGTTTACTCGGGACTTGCACCCGTTCAATGCTCTTGCCGAGCATACATACACAAAAGCCGGCCTCATCCGTAGACGAGGTCGGCTTCATCATTTAAACACGTTGCGTCGATTTACTTCACATTCACCTTCATAGTCTTTTCGCCATTCACGGTGTCAACCTTTACAACCACAACACCCGATGCACCATTGATGCGGTAAGCATTCGAGGCGATGCGTGTAAGAGGCAGACTCTTGCCGTCGGCAGCAAAGACATGCAGGTCGGTATAATTGCCATTGATGCTGACAATACCATTGTCTACAGTCACCTTAAGCTGGTTGCCGCTGATGGCATCTACACCCGAAGCAACATCAACAGTAAAGTCGATTGTGCTCATCTCGGTCTTGCCTGATGTGTAAGAAGCAAGAACACCTGCTGTATGAGTGCCATTGGCAAGTCCCTCAAACAGATAAGAGGTTTCGTCCTGCTGTGCCACCAGTTTGCCGTCAAGATATACCTCGTACAATCCATCGAGAGACGGCGAGCGCATTGGCTTGCGTGCCACACCTGCATAAGGGCTGAGATAGAACGGAGCCTGCATTGCCTCGGGCAAACCAAACTTGACATCGTCAATACGCAAGACACGCATCTGGTCGGAAGTACAATGGATGGCCACATACTTGGCCTCCTTAGGTATATCGTAGCTATACTGCATGTAATAGCTTGATGTCTGGCGAGCGTCGCCTACAGCCACGAAGCTCTCCGGACGTGCATCGGTGGTAGAATACATCACCTCAAAGGTCTCAGGATACTGGTAGTCCAAACCTGCCGCATAGAACGAGAACTTGAAGTCGCTCTTGAAGTGCAGCAGCGGAGTGATAATCCAGTCGTCGTTTGCCACCTGATAGGCAGCCCAATCGGTAAGACATTTCTCGCCGCTGTAAGCCTCAAGATTAAAGCCCTGATTCTTAACCGAAGGATTTGTGGCGCTTGCATTGAATACCATATAAGCCATTGGCGAACCAGCACCAGCCCATGTATAACTGTACACAGCACCAGTCTCGGCACCATCACCATCTATATACTGCCATCCGATAGAACCGGGAGAATTAATGGCAAAATCGGCATGATTCTCAAAGTCGTCGAAGAAGACATCCGGATAGTTCCAAGCAAATACCTTGCTGTCGGCAGTCTTGCCATCCTCCACATATAGGTTGCGTGGCTGCTTGCGGTCCTCGTCCAAGGCATAGCTTAACGAATAGCTGTCCTTACTGCTTAGATCCACCACGTCGGTCTTCTGTACAAATCCATCGAGCGAGATGCTAAGGTTGTAGTTGGCCTTCCATACATTCTCTATCTCCACGTCGCCATTCTCGTCTACCGTACCATCCGACACGTGCATACCACCACCAGCTACAAGCTGTACATGCGCACCATACGACTCGTTGTCAGGAGTGTTGGTTGTTACGTGAAGCTTAACCGTAGTGAGCATCTTGTTACCAATAGTGTCAGACACTACTGCATTGGCCACCTTGTCGCCGGTATATACAGCCTTAACGGCATATGCGTAAGAGCCCTGTGCAAGCGAAGCCCAATCAGTATCGGTGAACGAGCGTAGCTGCTGCTTCTCGGATACAAGCTGCCATGCACCCTGATTGCCAATCTCGGTAGACTTCATGCGGTATACATTGTAGCGTATACGGCTCTGGATAGTCTTAAGCATGGCAGATGTGGCAGGCTGGGCTATCTTGGTGCCTGCATATTGCTTGCTCTCAAGCTGTGGCTGTGCGCCATTGCTCTCCACATGCTTCATAAAGCGTGGAGCGGTAAACTCGGTAGCATCCTCGGCCACTGTAACAGGAGCCGCAACAGGACGGATAAGGAAGTTGTGATGATACTTAGCCGTAGATTGGTCGTCGAGATAGTAGAACTTGCCTGTTGTATAATCGGGTGTAAAGCAATTGGTGCGCTTAACGAACGGATAGCGCTGGCTGTCGCCGTCGCCGTCGATACCTACGAGCAGATAGTCGTAGTAAGACAGGGCAATATAGTATCCATTAGGAGCATCTACCGGAGCAGGCAGCGTGTACGAGTTCCACTGACCGTCTGTTGCCGGCACATAAGTATTCTTATACAATTCCTTGGTTGTAGGCTCGCCATTCTCGTCAAGGTCGAAGATTGTAAGCTGCACACTGTAGTGGGTAACAGTTGACGTGCCGTCGATATAGAACTGCACGCCGCTAACAATAGAAGGCTCGCGCTTAACGACACCAAACATAGTGTTTGAGTTGCCGCCATTAACACCAACGGCAGTAGTCAATGTACCGTCGTCGATGCGCTGTACAACGGGGTCGTTGGCAGGAGCAGTCCACGAAACCTCAGCCTTGTCGGCAGCAGCATCAACCTTTACCTTCTGCACAGGCTTCACGTTGTCATCAAGAGTTATTATGCCAAGATCCACATCGGCATCAACACCAAAGTTGTGCTTAGCCTCAACATACTTGTTCTTGTTTACGGCAACAGAGTAGTTGGCATTCTTGTATACAGAGACTATAGAGAATATACCCTCGGCATCGGTAGTGGCTTCCTTCTCGTCGTAACCGCTAAGGGCAACGTCGGCACCAGCAACTGGATCGCCTGCAACATCCTTTACCACGCCCTTTATGGTGTATGTAGGCAAAGCCTTAAGGTTGAAGTTGAGCGTGGTGGTGGCCAATTCCTCAACATCCACATCCTGCTGCTGGTCCTCATATCCCTTTGCTATGATGTTGACAGTATGCTTGCCCTGGGGCAGATACTTCAGCGTATAAGCTCCATTGGCATCGGTAGTAGCAGCAAAGGCACCTGCATCAGCATACACAGCAGCACCCGCTATAGGCGAGCCATCGGTGTTGAGAGCCTTGCCACTGACGTAGCCTTCGTGGTCTTCGTCCACCCTTACATTGTTTACCGTTAGCATGTAGTTGGCACTCATATACGAGCGGTAGAACAGGCCAAGGTTATAGTCGCCAGTGGTCTTTACCATCGGAAGATTGGTGCGAAGGCTTACCACGGCATCCGACACAATGTCAAACTGGTCGATGCTGTCCTGAGCGTTGATGTCGCTGCCCTGTCCCATAGACACGGCAATAGTCTCTACCACCTTCTTGCTGCCAGGCTGGGCATCGAACGTTAGCTTATAATGTTTGCCAGCCTCAAGGCGCACACGCGGAGATATAAGCCAGTCGGCAGCAGCCATATTGTCGTAGTTGTAGCTTACGTAGGCTCCAGCCATGCTGTTCCATTGTGCAGGCTGATATGCCCAGGTGCTATTGTTGCCGTTGGCATCTATTACAGTCCAAAGATTGAACTGGTCGTTGTCGGCAAAACCTATTGTAGAAGGAACCTCAATAGCTGGTCCAGCCACAATGGGCTCGGTCCAGATAGAGTCGCTAGCATACTTCTCTGTATGTGCCACAACAGCATACTTGTACTTGGCAATCTTGTCAAGGCTGTTGTCGGCATAGCTGTTTGCCATGATGCCTTGGGCTATCCTTGTGCCCTGGGTGTCGCTGTTGGCAAAGCGTATTACGTCGTAGGTAAGGGCATCGGTATTGATATACGAATCGAGCTTGCCCTTTGTAGGAGCTGTCCACGACAACGAGGTGCCATCGCCATTGACCGCTGCCTTAAAGTCGCTAACGCCAAGCGGGTCGCCATTGCCAATGTATGCACTGGTGCTGGCACGGTCGCCACGGCCCATATCGTTGCCTGGCACAATCTTGTATGTATAATATCCACGCTCGGTAATACTGTTGTCGGTCCATGTCTGATGTCCGCCAATGGCAGGATTGACAATAGAGTCAACCTTCACACCGTCGCGATATACCAGCACATAATCGAGGTCTTCAAGGGTGCCGTCACGTCCGTATGTCTTGGCAGGGTTGTCCCAATTTAGTGTTGCGCTTAAAGCTCCTGCCATGCCGCGGTTGATGGCAAGGTTCTGCACCTTGGCAGGGGCGCTGGCAGCTGCTACAGTAAAGGGAACATTTATGCCATGGATAGCGTTGTAGGCAGATGTAAGAGCGGCAAACTTGGTGACGTGAGCCGTCTTGGTATCTATCTGCACAAGCTCGTAGCCCCACTGGCTTGTACCCCAATTGTAATAGGTGAAACGCATAAAGAGGCGATTGGTGTCCTCGTCGAAGAAGAGGTCGTCGCCAGTATACATAAAGGCAGAGCCTGGATTGTAGTCGAGCGTGCCTATGTACTGGCACAAGCCAGTGTGCTGGTTAATCTTGTAGAGGGCACCCCAATAGCTCACGCCATAAAAGTCGCCGTCGTAGTTGCTTGTCATTACGTGTATATTCTCGCTCTTGCTGTTGGCCTTGGCAGCCTCGCAATAGGTGTCGAAGGTTAGCCGTTGTGTGGTCTTGATGGTACCGTTGTCGAGGTCTACGGTTACAAGCGAGCTACCACCGTTGAAGAAATCGAGACCATACATAGTCTGCGACTGATAGTCGTAAGCCATGCTACCGGCTATGGCTCCCTTGAACGTGGCTCCATAGTCGGCAATCATTCTTGTGTTTTTCGATTCCATGTCGTAGGCATACAGAGCGTTCACCTTATAGCCGTTGTACACCTGCGAGTAGTCTATATAATAATAGGTGTCGCCAAGCAGGTAGCCGGTGGAGATGCGGTCGGCATTAAGGGACTGCACAAGGTTGAAGTTCTTGATGGTGTCGCCCAATTCGAACGAGTAGAGACCAATACCCAACTCCTGATTGTCGCTAACGGCATAGCCAGTCTTGTCGTCAAAGGCGTAGGCTGTGGTGCCTAACGTCGTAAGGGCAAGACTGAATGCCAGCAGAGATGAATGTAATTTGTACCTCATACTTTAATTTTTTAAGATTAATAATGTGTTGTTTACTTTATGTTTTCGATTGCAAATTTATAAATAAAAAGATGTTATAAGTAACATATTGACACAAAAATACACGTTGTTAGTTTTTGTCTATACTATTTTAAGACATATCAGTGTGATTTTGTCAAAAATTATAAAGTCTATAATAATAACAATGTGTAACTTTGCAATCGTAAAAACAAGATAAAATCAATCGATATGAAAAAGTTTACTACTCTTGCTGCTTCCCTACTATTGGGAGCGATGTCAATGCAGGCAGTACCTGCCTATCGAGGTGCGATAAAGGCCAAACAGCCCGACGGCACTACCATTACATTATATATGCAGGGCGATGAATACAGCCATAAGTGCGTGTCGGTGGATGGCTATCAGCTAATACAAGACGCCCAAGGTGCCTATCGTTATGCCAGTCTGAACAGCGACAATACGCTTACTTGTGCCAATTCGCCAATAGCACACAACCCAATAGACCGCAAAGCAAGCGAAACTAAATATGTAGGCACACTGACATTAGCAAAGGACATGCCTAATGCGAACACAACAAAATATAAGATTTGCAAATCGCCTTCGCAAAGAAAAATAGGTATGGGAACCATGTCACGCTATCAAGTTGGCAATTATCCTACTATAGGCGAAGGCAAGTGTCTGGTGTTGCTTGTAGAGTTTAGCGATGTTAAGTTTACATACGACAAAGACTACCATTCGCGTATGCTCAATGAAGAGGGATTCAGTGACAATGGAGCAACAGGCAGTGCACGCGACTACTATATGGCACAATCGGGAGGTAAGTTTAAGCCAACATTTGACGTTGTAGGACCAATAACCCTTACACGTTCTGAACGCTACTATGGCCAAGACGATGTTATACAAGGCAAAGACGTCAACGTAAGCAAGATGATAAGCGAAGCCTGCAAACTTGCAAAAGAAAAGTATGACGTAGACTTCTCGCAGTATGACGGCGACAACGACGGCAAAGTGGATATGGTGTACGTTATCTTTGCAGGCTACGGACAGCATGCAGGTGGAGGCGACAACACTATATGGCCACACAAGTACCAGCTGACATCGTATGGCGAGAGACTGACACTCGACGATAAGCTTATCGACACATACGCATGCTCGTCGGAACTATTTGGCTACACGGGAGCCGTTTCATCAGGTATCGGTACATTGTGCCATGAGTTTGGACATGTGCTTGGGCTTGCCGACCATTACGACACAACAGATGCCACCAACTACCAACTAGGACGCTACGACATAATGGACTACGGTCCATACAACAACGACGGCAATACACCGCCAAGCTATAATGCCTTTGAGCGCACGACACTGGGATGGATGACTCCAGACGAGATAGACGAGCGCACCGCTGGTGTTACACTCGAGAATATTGCCACAAGCAATAAGGCCTATATGATAAAGACATCGAACCCGGACGAATTCTATCTGCTGGAAAACAGACAGCAAACCGGATGGGACTCGTATATAATGAGTAGCGGACTGATGATAACACATGTGGACTTTAATGAAAAGACGTGGCTTAACAATACTCTGAACACAGACAGCAGTCATCCACACTTCTATCTGGTAGAGGCAGACAACGAGAAGGGATACGACGTCCTACTTGAAAAGGAAACGGAGAAGGGCGACTTATTCCCCTATGGCACTCACGACAGTTTTACCGACAATACCATTCCTGCCGCCAAGCCTTATACGGGCGAGACACTTAACAAATGGGTGACTAATATAGAGAACAAGGACGGCATTGTGAGCTTCAACTTCATGGCAAACCAACTTGCAAAGCCAGAAGGACTGAAGATAGAGAATGTAGGAGGAATGAACTTCTGCGCGTCATGGAATGACGATGAGGAGGCTATGAGCTATGACGTTATGCTGAAACGCCTGGAGTATAAATCGGAACAGCAATATGCCGACCGCGAGAACTTTGACCGCATGACAGCCGGAACAGATGCCATTGCAGACAGAACAGCCATCGACAACCAACTGGACGACTATATGGACACAAAGGGCTATACCGGAAACAACGTGTATCAGGCAGGCGGATGGTGCCAGATAGGAAAAGAAGGTCAAGGCGGAAGTCTTACTACACCCACATTCAACATGAAGAGATACAACGGCGAATATGCCGTTGCCATAACAGTGAAGGCACCTACCGGCAAGCAACCAGTGCTAAGCGTAAGCTCTAACGGACAGACAGGCAAGACACGTATCAACAGTGTTGTGCGCACGTATCTATTTAAATTTAAGGGTGGAATATCCAAGACAGACATCACCATATCGACAAACAGCGAGCGTGCATTGATAGACCGCATTGATATCTGCAGAGGAGACGCTAAGGATATTGCAACAGGAGCCAAGGAAGTGGCAGTAAGCGGAGTGCCGGCACAAACAGAAGGAGATGTAGAGGACAACGAATTTGTAACAGCAGAAACAAAGACATTTGAGAATGTGGGCAACTACAAATACACGTTCGAGAATCTGCTGCCAAACACATTCTATGCCGTTGCGGTGAAGGCTAATGGCGACAACGGATCGTCTAAGTATTCGGACGACCTCGTTTTCAACACAGCAGAGGTTACAGCCATCAAGAATGTGGAGACTAATACATATCAAGGCGACAAGGCAATATTCAGCATTGACGGCATACGCACCAACAGCCTCGACCGTCCAGGTGTGTACATCATTAAAGAGAACGGAACGACAAGAAAGATTATTGTAAGATAATAAAAACACAACATTATGGAAAAGAAGGTTATTTTTGCACTCGCGACATTGCTCACAGCAAGCAATGTGAATGCACAGGATACGTATTTTGCAACATCGTTTGAAGACGGCATACCATCATCGTTCACACTTCACGATGTGGACCAGCGCACTCCTTCTAGCGATATGCAGAAAATAGGCTTTGCCGTAGGCACTCCATGGATTGACATCCTGGAGCCTGACGGCAACGGCAACCATATAGCCTGCAGTACATCATGGTATAAGAACGCCGGTAAATCGAACGACTGGATGGTGACTGAAGGTATTGAGATAAAGTCGGAGAAAACCGTACTGCGCTGGCGCTCGCGCGCCAGTGACAAGGATTATCGCGACGGCATGGCGGTGTATGTATCTGAAAAAGGCACCAATGTGGACGACTTTGACACATCGACACCAGTGTATCAAGCAAAGAAAGAAAACTATACGTGGATCGAACACACAGTAGACCTCGGTGCATATAAAGGCAAAAAAGTATACATTGCCTTTGTTAATAACTCGACCGACGCCAACTGTCTGTATGTGGACGACATATTTGTAGGCGTGCCTTCTAAAGTAAATATATCACTTGACCTGGCAAGAGTGAGCAAGACATACGGCGACATCGTAGTATCGGGCAATGCCTTTGCCACAGACAAACAGAGCCATAAAGGGTTCAGCGTGGGCTATCGTGTCAACGGCAAGACTGTGGAACAGAAATTTGATCAAACAATTACGGCTGATGGAAAGACCGCCTTTACACTAGACACTCCGCTGCATATCGAACGTAACCAAACTCTCGACTACGACGCATGGATAAAGTGCGACGGTGACAGTACTGGTATCAGTTCTAAAGTATCGGCATATCCGCTGAAACTTGTGTCTGAAGAAGTGACCGGAACATGGTGCGGTTATTGCATCAGGGGCATTGTAGGTATGAAGACGATGAACGAGAAATATCCCGACACCTTTATAGGAATAGCCATACACAACGACAGCAACAAAAAATGGCCTGACGCTATGGCTGCAGGTGTGGAAGACTATCACGACTATATATACAATTCGTGTGGTATCACCGGTTATCCACACTGCGTATTCAGCCGCAATCCGAACTATTCTATAGACCCACAATATATGGAAAAATGCTATACAGCCATAATGAGTGAGGCAGACAACTATACGGGTATAGAGCTGAAGGCTCAATACAACAAGAATACAGGCAAGATAGACACCAACACCGATATCTACTTTGCCAAGAAACAAAGCAACACCAACTATAAACTGGCATACGTTATTGTAGAAAACAATGTACACCGCACTCATGCTGAACTTGGACTTGCAGAAAATGAGCCATCTGGCTACGACCAGAACAACTACTATGGCAACAATGCACAAGGTGTAGAAATGGGCGGTTACGAGAAGATGGGATCAACGGTTAGAGCTGAGCAGATATGGTATAATGATGTGGCCCGCTCCATATATCCTACCCCACAAGGAGAGGAAGGCATCATTCCTGCAGATATAGCCGAAGGCGACCACTTCTCGAACGAAGTTTCATTGGACATTCCTACAAATGTGCTGAACAGCGCCAACACCGAGGTTATTGTGCTACTTCTTGAGAAGAACGGTATTATTGTAAATGCTGACAAAGTGAAAATCGAGGGTATTGAGACTGGCATTGAGGAAGTGGCCAACAATAATACAATTGACACCAATGCCTACTACAACCTTCAAGGTATGCGTGTGGCAAAGGGTACCAAAGGCCTGCTGATACACTCTGGAAAGAAGTGTATCAACAAGTAAGCCTCTTTTATATTCTTCTTAAATATTCATCTAAGCTATCGCCTCGCTGCAAGCCAAGCTTCTTGCGCAGGCGATAGCGATTTGTATTTATACTCTCAGGACTGACAGACAGCATCTCGGCAATCTGCTTGGCTCGCATACCGATGCTGATATACGCGCAAAGGCGCAACTCATTCTCGGTTAACTTATTGTTCTGCTCCTTAAGCTTAACAAAGAAATTGGGATGTACGTTATCGAAATGCAGCTTAAAGCGCTGCCACTCGTCGTCGTTTTTAAGGCTGTCGCCAATAACGGCATTCACCTGTGTAACAAACTCAGACGGTAGCTTACCCTCGTCGTAATAGTTCTTGGCAATGGCACTAATCTGCTGCAACACCTCGTTTTTATTGGCAAGAAGCAAGGTTGACGAGCTTATCTCGCAATCCTTCTGCTTGATATCGTGCTCAAAATTCTTGCGGTTCACACTATATATCAATGCCTCCTGACGCAGAGAGTTGCGCAATTCGCGATTCTCTATGCGGCGTATCTTATATCTCTGCCAAAAATAGACAAACACTACGGCAGCCACAAGCAAGAGCACCACCAGCAGCAACACGGCAACATACACCATACGTCGGCTAAGCTCGGCATCTTGCTCAAGAAGTTTCATTGTGTCGTTCTGACGTGCAATGGCCTCGCGTGCACGTGTCTTTGGCACCTCCTGCTTCATCACCTCGTTTACATTGCGCTGATACTCCTCCATGTATAAGCGTAGGTAGCGATAGCTTTCGGCCTTATTGCCAAGGCTCTCGTTAATTTGCCACATTATATTATATATATCGGCAAGAAACTTCTCTCCCTTGAGCATATCTGCCTTGGCGAGAATATTGTCGAGCAACGCCTTTGCCTCGATATACTGCTTCTTATGATAGAGCAATTTGGCATAATCAATATTCACAAGAGTGTGAAACACAAAATTATTGGGAGCTTTATCCTTCAATATGCCAAATGCTTGACCTAAATAATACTCTGCCTTTTGAAGCTTGCCACTATTGATACATATATTGCCAAGTGCATTGAAGGCTTGTACTGTCATTCCCCAATCGTTGGCTCCACCACTATTTGTGGATAGCTCATAGTACTTTAGTTTGTCGTGAGACGAATCTGAAAGCTGGGCCATAAAGAAATAGATGCGGTTGAGGGTGAAACCTGCCTTCTGATAATTCTCGCGTGCCGGTTTGAGCATAAGGCGTGCATTGTCTGGGTCGTTAATGTCGCTGAACAGTTGCACCATAAGCAGATAGGCATTGCCAAGGAAATAGGCATCGTCGTATTTCTCGAACACAGATATGGTGGACTTCAGCAAGTTGTAGGCCTTAAGATACTGGCATTGTCGCTCGTAGTTGCCAGCAAGTTGGTAATCTATACGTGCAAGGTCGTAGTCGTATTGGGCATCACACTTTGCCCGAGCCTGCTCGAGCAACCTTATACATTCCTTACTATCTGCAGCCATCTGCATGGCACGCACACGCCAATACAATGCACGGCATTGTAATTGGGTGTCGCCTCTTTGAGATGCAATATGACACAGTGAGTCTATCCAAGCCACATTGATATGCTCACGTTTGTTGTCATAATCAAGACGGTCGACACGGGCTGCTATTTCATCAAATTGCTTGTCTACTGGCTTGAAAATGTATCTATACGCATTGGCAAAAAGAGCAATGCAAAGCAAAACGGCTGTAAGGGCAAACCGTATTGCATTATGACGTATTCTCATATCTTATAGTTTTGCGACGTTGGTCAAAAGCACATGAATTAAAATTATTCCGCAAAAGTAATGCAAAATGCTGACAATTCCAAATTTTTGGCATTGGCTTGGAATAATATATAAAAAAAAGATGGCACACTTCCAATACATGGAAGTGTGCCATCATTATTTTTTTATGCTATCTGCCTTAGAAGGCAGACCGAGCGCATGTTATTAGTCAGCGATCTTAACAGTAGCGCGACGGTTGTAAGAAACTGGTGAGAGGTCCTTAACACCACCCTTGCCCTCGGTTGTGATCTGGTCGCGGCTAACGCCCATCTTAACAAGCTCGTTGGCAACAGTCTCTGCACGACGCTCAGAAAGCTTCTGGTTGTAAGCAGCAGAACCAGTAGCGCTATCAGCGTAGCCAGTAACTACGAGGTTAACGTTGTTCTCCTTAGCGTAATCGGCAAGACCCTTAACATTTACGAGGTCCTTGCGAGAAGCAACTTTAGCCTTGTTGATGTTGAAGAATACTGACATAGGAGCGTTGCTGTAGTTCTTAACAGATGCAGGAGCCTCATTCTTCTTCTCTGCAAGGAGGTTCTTAAGGCGAGCGTTCTCTGAGTTAGCATCGTTGAGCTGTGCGTTAAGAGCATCGATCTGGCTCTGTGAGAGGGCCTTGATAGCGTCTACGTCTGGAGTCTTCTCCCATGTAGCCTTGCCAAGGTTGAATGTAAGACCTACCTCAGCATAGAGGCGATTGTCCTTGCCTTCCCATATGCGGCTACCCTTGCCAGCTGAGATACCGTCGAAGTCCTCCTCAGCATAGTTCCAACCAAGCTCGAAGTTGATGCCAACCTTGTTGCTTACGCGGAATGTGTTGAGAATACCGAACGAGAGGTTCATAGCGTAGTTGTTGTCGCTGCAGTTACGGTTGATACCACCACCGAGGAAAGGAACAAAGTTCCAAACACGCTCAGGGTTGTAGCCATAAAGCATATTGCTGAGGTTGAAGAGAACGTTCTCGTTAAGTGTCCACATTTTACGTGTGTGCTTAACGTCATCGTATACCTGACGGCCCCAAACACCCTGGAACTTGGTACGAAGACCGAGACCTGGTGTGAACCACTTACCTACTGCTACAGAGAAACCAGGAACGGCGCGGAAACCCTTGAATGGGCTGTGTGAAAGACCCTGTCCGTGCTCCTCGTTAGAATAATAAGCATTCCAATCAGCACCTACCTGAATAAACCAATTGCTCCAGAATGAATTAGTTGCAACGCTGTACTTCTGTACAGGATCTGTGGTTGTCTCCTGAGCGCTAGCACCCATTGTCAAGCCACACATTGCCAAAACAATTAATAACTTTTTCATAACCTTTTTTATTTAACAATCAATATTTATCTGTTTCGAAAGGGCATACTGCCCCCTTTAATTCGCCACAAAGGTACTAATAAAAACTAAATCGGCATACGTTTTTGATAAAAATGTTGCCTAAATGTCTAAAATATCTTATAAATTGAACATTTTAGGCGCCTTTTTTCACCCAAGTAGCCTTTCCATCTCGGTTTGTCTTAACAACGTAAGCACACGCTTGCCGTCGGGGGTGTAATTGAAGTTGGAACAGGCAAAGAGGTCGTTCACGATGTTCTCCATCTCCGAATTGGTTAGCACCTGTCCGTAGGCTACAGCAGCATTACGGGCAAGTTCGAGGGCTACGGCATGGCATATATCCTGAGCCGGTGATGATGGTTTGTCGGCAGCTGTAGCCACGAGGTCTTGCACAAGTGTTACGTAATTAAGCCCGTCGAGCCCTGCTGGAACAGAATTGATGGTGTAGGTACAGTCGGACTGCTCTGATATCTCAAAGCCTATAGACTGCAACTCGGGCAATATAGCACGCATGGTTGTGTCGTCGGCAGTGGCGAAGTGTATAGTCTCAGGGAAGAGCAACTTCTGGCTGTATGCCTTACGGTCGGCTGTCTGTGCAAGATAGCGTTCGTATAGTATGCGTGTATGGGCTCTATGCTGGTCGATAATCATCAGTCCCGACTTGACGGCAGTCATAATATACTGGCCTTTATACTGATAGTGTACGGGCGACTTCTCTTCTATCGGACTCTCCAGAACAGTTTCTGGCATATCGCTATCTGGCATTTCGGTTGCCACCTCGTCAGGTGTCTCTGGTTGTGCAAATCGGCGTGACTGCATTATGCCATCAACCGGAATGGCACTGGCTTTCGACTTTACTATACCATCATTAGCCGATGGGAATAACGATGGTTGGTGTGTGGAACTACCAGCAAGTCCGTCGTATAGGCGCTCCCACTGCCCAGGCACGGTATCATGCCTGCGTGGTGATGACTCGTTGAAGGGATTGTACGAAGGATTGTATTGTAGTTTGGGCGCCTTAACCTCGTCGGCGGCATCGCCAAGAGCAGGTATATCGGGTTGTCCCTCGGTGTCGAACTCGATAGCTGTGACATCCTTAAACATGCCAACCGCATCCTTAACGGCTGCCGCAAGAATCTGCCATATAGTAGACTCGTTCTCAAATTTTATCTCGGTCTTGGTAGGATGGATATTGACGTCGATATCTTGGGGCTTGACGGTGAAGTAGATAAAGTAAGGCACCTGGTCGCCTTCGGGTATGAGTCGCTCGTAAGCAGACATAACAGCCTTATGGAAATAAGGATGCTTCATATAACGTCCGTTAACGAAGAAGAACTGGCGTGCGCCCTTCTTGCGTGCCGATTCTGGCTTGCCCACGTAGCCATTAATCTTGCACATAGTGGTATCGATGTCGAGCGTAAGGAGATGTTGGTTGATTTTCTTGCCAAAGACATCCACTATGCGCTGGCGCAAGGAACCCGCTTTTAGGTTGTACAGCTCGTTCTGGTTGTTGTATAGCGTGAAAGCCACATCGGGATTGACAAGCACCATACGTTCAAATGCGGTTATGATGTTGTTGAGTTCGGTGGCGTTGGACTTGAGAAACTTGCGACGAACGGGCACATTATAAAACAAATTCTCGATAAGGAAATTGCTGCCCACGGGACAAGAGCAAGGGTCTTGCGACACGAAACGCGAGCCTGCTATAGACAATTGTGTGCCAACGTCGTCGCCTTTGAGTCGGGTTTTGAGCGTAATCTGTGCCACAGCAGCTATAGATGCAAGCGCCTCGCCACGGAAACCCATGGTGTGAAGATTGAAGAGGTCGTCGGCCTGGCGTATCTTAGACGTGGCATGTCGCTCAAAAGAGAGACGTGCATCAGTCTCGGACATACCCTTACCATTGTCGACAACCTGTATGGATGTGCGACCAGAGTCGGTGCACACCACATTAATAGAAGTGGCACCGGCATCTATAGAGTTCTCCACCAACTCCTTTATAACGCTTGCCGGGCGCTGTATAACCTCGCCTGCAGCTATCTGATTGGCCACAGAATCGGGAAGAAGTTGTATTATATCGCTCATATTATCGAATATATTATTATTGATTTGCTTTTAATACATCAACATCATAAACAGAACGCCAAGCAGCACTACCGCCAACGCTATAATGCAACCAGGCAATGCCGACGCACGGCATCTATGTCGCTGATAGGCAGCTGCCTCCTCGGCCGACTGATGTGCAAGTTGCTCGGGACTTACTCCACGACGCAGACTGTCAAGAATATCGCGACGCTCATTGCTGAAGCGCGGAGTGTAATGGAAACCACGAGGACGACGATTGAAGAAGTAAGGCATATTTGAGTTGTGAATTTTGAGTTGTGAATTTTGAATTATGCGCTATGCGCATTTTGAGTTGTGAGTTTTGAATTGTGAGTTTTGAATTGTCGGCTACGCCGATTAGGAATTATTCAATTAGGAATTATGAATTCGCAACTCAACAACTCATAATTCAAAACTCAAAATTCAAAATTCCTAATCGGCGCTTCGCGTCTTCTTACTGCCTTAAGCTCCGACCCCGCCTTCTTGCCACGCCAATTAAAGACGTCGTCCTTATCGGTTGGGCGAACATAGTCGAACCAAGCGAATTCGGATAGTCGATACTTGTCGGGCGGTATCTGGGTTACGGGATACATTGTACCAACCGACTTAGATGCCCATATCTTTTCGAGCTGACGTGTGGGCGACATATACATGCGCATGGTGTCGGTCTCGAGATAATTGAGCTCGGTAAGCACAGAATCCTTTTGGTCGGTGTTGTAGAACACTGTCTTGACATTGCCCACGGCATCGGCACGGCGCATGGCACCATCAATGAAATAAGCATCCATACGTGTAGATGACACTTGGTTGAAGTGGTTCTTGTCATCAACCTGCTCAACAGATAGGGCCTGACCTATTATTTCGGCCTTGCGTATGGTGGAATCGTTCATATATACCTTCATTACCTCGCCCAGTAGCTGTCGGTTTATGTTCCATGCTATAGGGTCGCGATACATGGTCATGCATGAGTCTTGCGAATTGAACACAAGCGAGTCGCACACAGCCTGAAGGTCTTGACGGTAGGCACGCACATGTGGGAATGCGTGTACCTTGCGATATACAGAGTCGGTGCCCATGTTGAAGGTATATATTTTAAGCGAGTCGGCATGCATCCAAAGGGTGTCCTTCTGCGAGTAGTCGAGCATCAGGGCTCGTTTGGTGGCATAGCCATAACCCGTATGTTCGTTGTATAACACATGCTCGGCACGAAGCTCGTTCTTGTTCTCCTTGTCGATATATATCACATTACCAAAGCCCTCATTAAGACCAGTCTTACTGTTATGGAAAAGCGAGTCGCCAGTTATCGATTTGTCCTTGTCGACAATTGTAGAACGACCAAAGAGTTGTGACTGGTCGGTACGCGAGTTGAGATATGCATTAGTGGTGTGAATGATGCTTCCTTTAGACGTTACGGTAGAAGGACCTACAATATGAGCTATCGATGTACGTGTGTCGTAGTGCAGGGTGTCGGTGGTGATATGGTTCTTACCGGAATACATCTCGACACCATAATAGAACGAAGCCTGACGTGTGGCTGTGCTATAAGCACCCCAATCGGAAACAAGGCGGTCCTTGCCATCTACCAACTTGCCACCCTCGAAGAAGTAGGCAAGGTCGTATATACGGTCGTAGTCGAGCGAATCAGTGTACAATGTCTGCGTGCGATGCTTTAGCACCACCTTATGGCGTGCATGCATCATCTGGTCGGCTCCGTTATAGTCGGCATAGTCGCATGTAAGCGACAGCGTGTCACCCTGACGGAAGTGTACATGTCCGAAAGCCTCAACCGAGTTGGACTCTTGATAGAAGTAGGCACTATCGCATGTAAGCTGCGAACCGGCATGCGTAAAGTGTACCTTGCCACGTAGAATCTGAGCATCGGGCACGGCACTGTAAACATCATAACTAAGTTCGTCGGCATGCACAAGATACACACGCTCGTCGGTCTTCTTGCGCTTCTTTTGCTTGTATGGTGCGGCTAATGCCGAGAACAGAGAAAATACAAAAAGGCATAGAACGGTCAGCAAAACCGTTCTATGCCAATTGAATTTTATAGGATTTTGTTTCTTCATTTCTATAATATTACTCTCCTTCCACATTTGTGTGGGGAGGTTGGAGGATTACTTTACCCAACCTTCATACTCGAAATTGCACGACTTGTAGCGATCCTTCATTCGCACGTACGTGGTCTTAATCTTGTTTACTACCCACTGGTGTAGGAAGTCGGCGCGCTCCTTTTGTAGCACGAGGTTCTTCATCACCTGGAAGTCTTCGGTTATTGTTGCACGGTGGGCTGGGGTGCGACTCTTAAGTTTGACGATTGCAACAACAGTCTTGCCCTTCTCGTTAATCATTCGGAAAGCGTTGGAGACATCGCCAACCTCCATTTTCTCTACCTCGCGAGCCACCTCTGTTGGCAGATCCTTCATTTGGAACTTGGATGTGCGACCATCTTCACCGTTGAACGACATCAAGCCGTGGTTGTTGCGGGTATCCTTATCGTCGGATGCAAAAGACGCTGCCTCCTCAAACGAGAACTTATCGGCACGAATTTCGGTAGCAAGCGAGTCGAGACGCAAGCGCATGGAGTCGGTTGCCGCCTCAGACACACGCGGTATACGAAGTATGTGACGTACCTTAATTTTATCGCCACGCTTGTCGATGAGCTGTATAATGTGGTAGCCATACTCCGACTCTACAATCTTTGAAATCTTCTTAGGGTCGGTAAGGTTGAAGGCTACAGCTGCAAAGGCAGGGTCGAGCATACCACGACCAACATAGTCCATCTCGCCACCCTGACGTGCAGATCCAGGATCCTCGGAGTAGAGACGTGCGAGAGTGGCAAACGATGTCTCGCCACTATTGACACGCTCGGTATACTCGCGCAGTTCGTTCTTAATGCGGTTTATCTCATCTTGCTCAATCTTAGGCTGACGGGTTATGATTTCGACCTCTACCTCAGTAGGCACAAACGGAATACTATCCTCTGGCATATTGCGGAAATAGTTGCGCACATCGGATGGTGTAACGGTTATGTCCTGAACCAGTTTCTCCTTCATCTGCTGAATGAGCTGATTGTTGCGGAAGTCGTCGTGGAGCTGCGAGCGGAGTTGTGTAATGCTCATCTTCTTATATTCTTCCAGTTTCTCGCGTGAGCCAGCCTGTTGTATCCAACGATTAATCTGCATGTCGATGTTTTGGGCAATCTCGCTCTCGGTAACTGTTAGCGAATCTATTTCGGCCTGATGAAGGAAGAGCTTCTGTACGGCTATCTGCTCAGGAATAACACATTCGGGATCGCCATGCCACTCTACACCTTCGGCCTCTCCTTGGAGTCGCATAATCTCCACGTCCGACTTAAGTATAGGCTCATCGCCCACAACCCATATAACCTCATCGGCTATGCTATGTGTCGGAATATCATTGTCGACAACCGGACGGCTCTCGGTTGTGTCGGGCAGAGACACAGCCATATCGGTTGTATCAGCCACAACCACATGCTTCTTGGCAGAAGGATGTCCAGCATTTGCCATTGTACCGGCGCAGACAAGGAGCGCCAGAATGGCTATAATCAATTTGTTCTGTTTGTGCATTTATGTCTTGTTACTATATATATTAATGTATAATAGAGGGTGAATACTTTATCAGCAACCGACCGCAAGGCTTAATGCTTATTGACTGTTGCAAGTACCTCCTCGTTCAGTACTACATGATATTGCTTGCGGAGGTCGGCTATCCACTGTTTCTCAAGATACTCCTGATAGTCGGCAACCACGAGTTCGCGAACATCGTCGTAAGTCTTAGGAGCCTTGAGAGTCTTGCCAAATACGGCTACATGCTCGTATCCCTTAGGTGCTGTATAGGTTGTGTCCTTATGGAAGACTTCACGGTCAACCAGAGCATTATCGCCCTTCTTGAACACACCCTTGACTACCTTAATGCGCAATGTTGAGTCGTTGAACTGCTTGCGAAGAGTTTCTGCCCAGTCGGCAAAGTCGACCTTTTTAATAGAACGCTTTACAGCCTCAACGTCGGCAGCATCCTTACAGTTGTAGGCAATGCCCTTAAAGCGTGGCTCGGTCCAGGCATAGCGCTTGCGGTTCTTCTTAAAGAAAGCGGCAAGTCCTGCTTCGTCCTTGGCTGCCTTATCCCATACCAAACGGTTAGAGATTTCGTAAAGAAGCAGACCGTCGTGATACTCGCGTATAAGATTACGCAGCCCTGAATCCTTGGCAGACATCTCTTTGACACGTTGGTCGAGCAGAGCCTGAACTGTTGTGGCAGGCTTGGCAGCCTTTGCTAGAGAGTCGAGTTTCTGCGAGATAATGCGTTCACGCAGTCCGCGCTGGTCAATAAAGCGGCGTATATCAGTACGAAGCGAGTCGTATGGGAAGAAGTTTTGCTTGTCTGTAAGTTTTACAATGTGATATCCAAAAGGCGAGAGGAACGGCTTGGAGAGTTCGCCCTTCTTCATTGCGAACACCACGTCCTCAAACTCCTTGACGGTTTGTCCCTTCTGAACCCATGAAACATCTCCTCCACGGGCAGCCGAACCTTTGTCGTCGGAAACGCGGCGGGCAAGATCGGCAAAGTTGGCACCATTTACAAGTGCCTTATATATCGAATCGGCACGCAATTTGGCAGCATCTTGCTCTGCTTGCGTGGCGTTCTGCTTGAGCATGACAAGAATGTGCGCTGGACGTACCAATCCGCCATTGCTGTCGATGCGTGTCTGTATCTCCTTATATATTCTGTAAGCCTCGGTTTCTACATCATCATCGTTGATGAACGAGGGACGCACCTGTTGGTCGCGATAGGTAAGAAACTCCTTGCGAAAAGCACTTGTTGTGTCGATGCCAGCAGCCTCGGCGGCAAGCACCTTAAGCTTGTAGTTGACAAACAAGGGCACGTAGTCGGCGACATTTTTCTTGTCGACAACTGTCTCGGAGTTGTTCTTGTTGTACGAATACTCAAATTCTGAGCGCAAGACAGGCTTTCCGTTTATGGTCATAACAACGGGATCGGCGGTCTGTGCACTAGCGCTGCTTGCAACAATGAGCATGGCAGCCAACAGTGATTTAAACTTCATTTTTGTGTGCGAAATACTTGTTTATATTTAAAACGCGTTAAGCAATGGTGCGGATGTCACACGTGGTAACAGTCCGGGCCATTGCTTTGATATTGCTATTGCCAGCGGCATGACTTGCAAAAACCGCATGGCACAGTGAATGCTTACTGCGGGCGCGAATAGTTAGGAGCCTCGCTTGTGATAGTAATGTCGTGCGGATGGCTCTCAAGCACACCAGCATTGGTGATGCGTGTGAACTTGGCATCGTGCATACCCTCAACTGTACCTGCTCCGATGTAGCCCATACCTGAGCGCAAGCCACCAATAAGCTGGTAGATAACCTCCTGAACAGTTCCCTTATAAGGCACACGGCCGGCAATGCCTTCTGGTACAAGCTTCTTAACGTCCTTGGTACCAGCCTGGAAGTAGCGGTCCTTTGAACCATTCTCCATAGCCTCGAGAGAACCCATACCACGATAGCTCTTAAACTTACGTCCGTTGAAGATGATAGTATCACCAGGACTCTCCTCAGTACCGGCAACAAGCGAGCCAATCATTACAGAGCTTCCACCTGCAGCAAGAGCCTTTACAACGTCGCCTGAATAGCGCAGGCCACCGTCAGCAATCAAAGGAACACCTGTACCCTTAAGGGCTGAGTATACATCATAAATAGCGCTAAGCTGCGGTACACCTACACCTGCAACAACACGTGTTGTACAGATAGAACCAGGACCTATACCCACCTTTACGGCATCGGCACCATTATCTACAAGCATACGAGCAGCAGCACCTGTGGCAACATTACCAACTACGATATCCACATTGGGGAACGAAGCCTTTGCCTCGCGGAGCTTCTCAATAACGAACTTAGAGTGACCATGAGCTGTATCGATAACAATAGCATCAGCACCTGCCTCTACAAGAGCATTCATGCGGTCGAGAGTGTCGACAGTAACACCAACACCGGCAGCAACACGCAAACGTCCCTTGTCGTCCTTGCAAGCCATTGGCTTGTCCTTGGCCTTGGTGATGTCCTTATAAGTGATAAGACCTACGAGATGGTTCTCGTTGTCAACTACCGGCAACTTCTCAATCTTATTGGACTGAAGAATGTCAGCGGCAGCAGCAAGGTCGGTCTTGATATGAGTTGTCACAAGATTCTCGTGTGTCATCACATCGTCGATAAGCTTGTCGAGATGACGTTCGAAACGAAGGTCACGGTTGGTTACGATGCCCACGAGATGATTTTCATCGTCAACGACAGGAATACCACCGATGTGATACTCTGCCATCATGTCGAGAGCGTCTTTCACTGTCTTGCCGCGGCGGATTGTGACCGGAGCGTAGATCATACCATTCTCAGCACGCTTAACTGTAGCTACCTGACGAGCCTGATCTTCGATAGACATGTTCTTGTGGATAACACCAATACCACCTTCGCGCGCAATGGCAATAGCCATAGCCGACTCCGTTACGGTGTCCATGGCTGCTGTGACAAAGGGCACATTCAGGCTGATGTTACGAGAGAACTTGGTTTTCAACTCTACCGTCTTGGGCAGTACCTCTGAATAAGCGGGGATAAGAAGGACGTCGTCGTATGTGAGACCGTCCATTACAATTTTATCAGCAACAAATGATGACATATAACTTAAAAATTTATTGCGTGCAAATTTAGCAATAAAAATCCAATCAGGCGCAATTTGGGCCGACTTTATTTATATGATTAAAGCAAATTAACGTCATTAGCGCCACTCGTCAGCTGCAACTGACGAGCGGAAGGGTGAATACAAAGCGGGCTCCATTGGTGTATGTGGGGTCGATATCTATGGTTCCGCCCAGCTTTTGGGCTATAATACGGCAGATGTCAAGACCCAGACCCACACCTTGCTTGAAGGTGTCGAGCTTACTAAAACGCTCGAATATATACTTTTGCTTATCCTTTGGCACACCTATACCTGTATCGGTAACGCTTAAGGTGAGCTTCTTTGAATTGCCATCGGCTGTGCAATCAAGCACAACGCTGCCTTGGGTGGTATTTTTCAAGGCATTGGTAAGAAGATTGTACAATACCTGGCTTACACGGTCGGCATCAGTAGCAAGACAGAACGAGTTGGGTAGCTGCTCCTCGAAAAGCAGGCTTACATCCTTTGGCTTGAGATGGCTGGCAGCACTGAGCGCACGATGGCATATACTGTTGATTGACACATTGTCCTTCTTGAATACGTACTTGTCGGTTTCGATGCTTGTGAGGTCGAGTATCTCATTGACAAGATTGTTGAGCACTTCGGTATTTGAGCTAACAATCTTCGTCATATTGAGGCGCTCTTCGGTCGAGAGCGGGGTGTCGTCGCCAACAAGCACTTGCGTAAATCCTACTATAGCGTTGAGCGGTGTGCGTATCTCGTGACTCATATTCTGCATAAACTCGGTCTTATTACGGTCGGCCTCCATTGCCTCGGCTGTGGCTATGCTGAGGCTGTGGTGAGTGCGATGCAGGTTGATGTTTGTACGCTTGAGTTGTTTGGCTATCCTGTTGTTGCGGATAATGTACATTATGCAGAATGCCATCACTACCAATATGGCACCAAGACTCATAACAAAACGTATGCGGTCCGACTCTGCCTTTTCCAGGCTTGCCTTGCGCAGAAGACGCTGTGTGGCAAGCGAGTCGGACAACTGGCGAGCAAGCAAACGCTGATTGTTGTACGTAAGACGCTGCGACTCGGCAGCTGTATTTGCTATGAGCTGCGAGTCGCGAGAGAGATAAAGCTCGAGTTGGGTCTTTGTCAGTTCCAAGTTAATGCGAGTAAGCTCAAGACGCGAGTTCTCATTGGCGGCACGACGGCGGTCGAGCTCGGCGAGGTTATTAGTTACGACACTGCCCATCTGCATAAAACCAGGGGCAAAGGCTCCGTTGCTCTCGCCATAGGCAAGAATGTTGTAGCGGCGCATGGCATCCAACACACGCGGATAGTTCTTGAGACGCTTGTTGTAAGCTACATCTATATAAGTGATGTACCCTCCGATATTTTCATGAGTAAGCATTTTGTCGACGGCTGCATAGTCAGCATCGTATATCTTCTTCATTACCTCCACGCAGTTTGCCATATGAGGCGATACACCTAAAGCAACATTGGTATACGACTTATAGGCATTGTATGCCTTGATAAATTCTGCATCTCGGTCGAGCATAAAGAGGGCTAAGGCCTTTATGCACTGTAGTCCGCCAATGCTAACTTCCGACTTTGACAAAGCCAAACCGAGGTTAGCCATCTCAAGAGTCTTCTCGAAGTTGATGGCAATAAAATAACACTCGGCTATGCGTTTGTAGTCGATGCCTATATCATGAAAACGTGACGGATACTTCTTGTTAAGTTCAAGAGCCTGTTTGTAGGCGTCAATAGCCTGCACCAGCTGAAAGCACGAGCGGTGCATATTGCCGAGAGACACCAGTCCGGTCATTATGCCGTACAGATGATTGTGCTTCTTGGCATAATCGAGCATCTTGGTTTGATAGTCGATAGCCGCCGCATAATTGGCAGAAGAATTGACAAGGAATGTTGTACGTAATGACACTTCGGTGTAGAAATGCTCTATCCTGTTGTGCTCCTTGGCATAGAGCATATAGGGCTTAAGGGCACGGTCGACGGCTGCAAGGTCGTGAGTATGAAGACAATAATGCTTAACGGGCACAAGCAACTGGCTAAGATTAGCGTCTACTGCTGTAACGGGGGCTTTGTCGACAAGCGGCACATTATAGGGGATGACATAGTTTGGGATGGTATCAAAAGAGCATATATGTTTGGGAGTATGTACGAAATTATTGGATGCGACACAAGATATGGCATGCTGGATATGTGCAGCCACTGGAAAAGTGGTAGCTATAAAGATTATTATTGCCACAAAGAGTGTTGTCAATTTATGTCGCATCTTATTGCTCATTGCTTTTATACAGTTTGTAAATCACCATTGTTGGCGGTGCGTGATCTTTGTTCTGCCATAATTCGCCACGAGAATGCTGTATAACACCTGTCATACGGTGTAACATACATATTCTATAATGGTTATTTTTGCTCTCGGCTATTTTGGTCTGCTCTTGAAGATAGAGGAATCCCTCAAGGTAGCGCTTCTCTCGGGTATAATAAAATGTCTTCATAGATACGGCATAAAAGTAGAATCGGTCCATTCCGTAAGACAGAACTTTGTCCATATATGCCTGCAAAGATTGGTCGAAATGTCTGAAGTTGTTGGGTTTATAATATTCGTACAAGAATTTTACCTGCAAGGCAAAGCACTCGCCATAACGATCGCCAATGGCTATTGCAGCTTGGCGCAGACTATCAGCAAGAGGTTGGGAAGCAAGCTTGCTTGCGCATATTATAGGCTTTAATATAAAGAGGATAAAGCTTATCATTGATTTTCTGTGGATTGTTTTGGGCACTAACAGAAAACGCCATACCGAGAAATATCAGCATGACATATATGTTTTTCCATTTTGTCTTAAGCAATACCCAGTTCATAAATTTGTTTTGTAGATAAGTACTAATGCGCCACACTTACAATATTTTTCTACTGCAAAGGTAGTGATTATAGAGAAACGTACAAAATATATATACAAAAAAGCTTTAACAGCATGCGGAGTGGACACAAGTTAAAGACACTTTTTCTTTGATATTCACACTATTTGCAGTACCTTTGCATAAAATAGAGAACAATAAGACAAAATAGCTTGAAGTATTATCAAGCATTCAACTGTCTACTCATCAACTTGTAAACTAAAAAAACATATATGGGAAAAGTTATTCTTACGGGCGACCGTCCTACCGGTAAGCTCCACCTTGGCCACTATGTTGGCTCACTGCGACGCCGCGTTGAACTGCAGAACGCTGGCGATTTCGACCGCATGTTTGTATTCATGGCTGACGTTCAGGCCTTGACTGACAATGCAGATAATCCTGAAAAAATACGCCAAAATATTATTGAGGTGGCTCTCGACTACTTATCTGCAGGTTTGGACCCTTCAAAATGCACCCTGTTCATACAGAGCCAGATACCAGAACTTGCCGAGCTCACAACTTATCTGATGAACCTCATCACTGTATCACGCGTTCAGCGCAACCCTACAGTGAAGACCGAAATCAAGATGCGCAACTTCGAGGCTAACATTCCGCTCGGATTCTTCTGCTATCCCGTGAGCCAGGCTGCCGACATCACTCTGTTCAAGGCTACAACAGTGCCTGCTGGCGAAGACCAGGAACCGATGATTGAGGTTACTCGTGAGCTTGTGCGCCGTTTCAACCAGACTTACGGAGAGGTGCTTGTAGAGCCAGAGATTATGCTTCCTGAGATTGCCACAGCACGTCGTCTGCCAGGAACCGATGGCAAGGAGAAGATGTCGAAGTCGCTTGGCAACTGCATCTATCTTTCCGACTCGGCTGCCGATGTATGGAAGAAAGTAAAGAAGATGTCGAACGGTGCACCACGCATGAGCATGGACGAACCGGGCAATCTTGAGGGTAATGCTGTGTTCACTTATCTTGAGGCATTCAGCACTCCCGACGACTTCGCTGAGTTCTGGCCTGAATACAAGACTCTCGACGAACTGAAAGAGCATTATGTGCATGGTGGCATTGGCGACGGAACAACAAAGAAGTTCCTTAACAATGTACTCAACAAGATGCTTGAGCCTATGCGCCAACGTCGCCATGAATTCGAGCAGGATATACCCGAAATCTATAATATTCTGAAGAAGGGCACAGAGGCTGCACGTGAGACTGCTGCTCAAACTATGGATGAGGTACGCAAGGCTATGCAGATTGACTACTTCAACGATGTTGAGCTTATAAAACAGCAGGCAGAACGTTTCCGCGCTAAATAAGAATACATAAAAACCGTGTAATGGTAGATACAATAGTACGACCATTACACGGTTTTTCGTTTAAACCATGGTTTATTGACCACAAAGTCGTTCAAAGAACGTGATTATCTCTTCCCAAGTTTTAAATTCATCGCTTCCCCACTCTATTGTTGTACCCATAAATTCAGGCTGAGCTTCGGGAGCTATAAGATAGTCACCATACTGCAACTGGCGTTCGTTAGAGAATATCACACGTCCCCAAGCTGGTGCATTAAGATATTCCTCCACCCACTTAACATCGTCTACCATAGCTTGCGGATTGTTGGTAGACTGCGGAGCAAGCACATACACATTATAATTCTCTATAAGCATCTCGTATGCCTTGTGCATTGATGCAGTTGCCTTGCCATAGCTGTCGCGCAATGTCTCAATATCGATATATACCACTGGACGCTCTTTGCCACTTTGACGATCGTCGATATATCTTATTATAGGTACAAGATAATGCATTGCTATCTTGTCTGTCAAACGATGTTCACCATGAAAACGTATCGCTGTGGGATAATGCTCCAAAAACAAGTCGAATGTATTAACAATGGGATCTGCATCGCCAAACAATCCAACCACACGTCCTCGTTCTTCATCAGTGACCGAAGCGAAATTATGCGTTGTCATCTCCTGATACTCCTTTATCAGTCCCTTGGTCACCATAAATTCCTGCACTCCATCCTGGCGCGGATTCTGAAACACCTGCTTGCCAGTAAACTTCGACATTGTATCGCCCATCTTAAACGCAGGATTCACCACAATGCGGTCGTAACCATAAAGCATCTCTGTATACATTCCGCCCATCGATGTGCCTATTATCAAGTCGGGCTTTTCCTCCTCGCACATCTGTCGCAACATCTCAATTCCCTCCTGTGGATGAAGCGGGATATCACGAGACACAACGGTTGCGTTGGGCAGCAAAGTGCGCAACATTGCCACTGTACCCGACTGTGCCGACGAACCAAAACCGTGTACATACATTATCTTCTTGCCCGACATGAGGTCGGGATATTGCTTTACATACTGATTCTCTATTTCCATATTCAACTTATTTAGTCTACTTATAAACCTTATTCATTACTTACTACTTTCACTCCATTTCTTAGTAAATTCTTCAATGCCAATGCCGAGCATACGCATCTGGCGAAAAACATCGGGCAACACAGAGGTCATAAACTCATTGCGACGCGACTCCATTATCTTCTCGCGGGCGCCAGGAGTGACAAAATAGCCAAGACCGCGACGGTTGTATATAACATTGTCGCGCGAAAGCATATCGTATGCCTTCATCGCTGTATTAGTATTCACTTCAAAACACATGCCAAACTCGCGCACACTCGGCACACGGTCATCGTCATTGTATTTTCCGTCAACAATGTCATCGGAAAGACGGTCGGCAAGTTGGAGGTATATTGGTTTGTCGTTGTTGAACTGCATAATGATACACTTTATATATTTAACCACTTGTTGTTGATAACCTGCATCCGCTTGAAAAGCATATAAGAACCTACGATATTGGCTATCGACAATACAATAAATATGACATAAGTTAATGCAACCCTTCCTTCATTAATAATATCACTATTTATAAGGCATACCATTACAAACACGAGTGTTGCAGTGGTCAACAACAAACGATAGCGTCTAAACACAGCACTGCCAAGAATATAGAATGTATACATCCATACACAAATGATACTTACCAAAGAAATTCCTACCCGCACACTGCTATCACCACATAATTCCAAAGCAAGTGGTTTTAGTATTTGTTCCCAGAAATACACTATTGCCATCTGTGTATGACTACCTAATGTCACAACATTAATAATCCAACGCAGAAAATCACCCACAAGCAATCCTACTCCACCTATCATCGCCCACAAAAGTGAGACATATACTAAACGGGCTACATATTTCTCTGCTACTGTTGCTGGATGCATCAAATAAGTTATCGCTGACTGCTTACTCTCCATAAAGTCAAACATCTGATTCGCTCCATACAACATCCACAAACCGTATGCAAACAAATAAACAAGATATAGACTTGCAGCATTATAGTTTTCTTGAAAATAAAAATCACGAGCGGCAATATTGGAATGATTGAAATCCAAGACCAGTAACTCTCCACCTACAAATGTTGCTATAATGATACCTATAAAATATGTAATAAGCTGACGCCTGTTGCTGAAAAGCATCCACTGGAAAGTGCGCCACATATTGTTGAACTTAAATGATTTATACATAATGATATTTGTTTTAAATGATTAATGCTAAGATATACACATACTATAACTTACCTCCTACCACAGCATTGAACAACATCTCAAGATTTATAGGAGTCTCTTCCTTGTCACCACGTTTGGCTATCACTTGAGTGCCTTGCACACCGTATTCCGAATAGATTACATCTGACATGTCCTCTCCTTGACGGCGTGTCTCAAACACATAGCCATCGGCTATATCGGCTGTAGAGGCATTGAGCAAGATTTTGTCTGTGCCTACAATAAGAACATGGTCGAGCAACTGCTCTACATCATGCACTTGATGAGTGGAGATTATTATAGTACGGTCTTCACTCATGCAGCTTGTCACAACCTTGCGAAACTGACTCTTTGAGGGAATATCCAATCCATTGGTAGGTTCATCCATAAGCAGATACTTCGTATTTGCAGCAAGTGCAAACGACATATACACTTTCTTCTTTTGTCCCATTGAGAGTTGGTCAAGACGAAGCGAAAGAGGCAACTCAAAGTTTTGCAGGCAATTTACGAGCACATCCTTCGAGAAACGTGGATAGAACGGAGCATTTATCATGACATATTCATCAAGCGTCACTTTAGGAAGCTCAAATTCCTCAGGCACAATCATTATCTCACTCAACATCTCTGGACGACGCAACTGCGCATCATATCCATCTACAGTTATCTTGCCAGATGATGCACGCAGAAGTCCACAAATAAGATATAGCAGCGTAGACTTGCCCATACCATTCTTCCCAAGAAGTCCATATATTTTGTTTTCTGAAAGCGAAATACTAAAATCCTCATAGATATCACGCATTGTTCCTGGATAACCGAACGTCACATTCTTTAATTCTATCATAACATTATGTTTTGATTGTTATTAAACAATAATATACTTATTAGTGTACTACTATAGTAATACACCGCAAATGTAATACGATTAATTTTAATGACAAAATATCAAGGATATTAATTAACAAAAATTAGTTAAGGATAAAAAAGGCGGTGTAAGAACCTTAGCCCTTACACCGCCTTAAAATAAATATATAATTTCTTATTACTTAACCAATACTTTCTTTACAGAACCGTCAGACATCTTGACGATAGCAATACCCTTCTGGTTCTTACCAATCTTCATGCCATTAACATTATAGCGCGAAACCTCTGTTGCAACTGAAGGAGCAACTGTAGCGTCGGCAATACCAGTACTTGGGTCATATCCCTTCACGCTGATAACAATCTGCTCGTTAAGTTCGCCAGCAGCATTCTTAACGATGCCAGCAGGCACAACGAGTGTATACTCCTTGTCTGCCTCACTTGCATAAGACATAGTGTAAGAATCGTTATCAGCTGCCCAAATACGTACAGTTTCCTTGCTTGCCAAAGGATAGGTGACATACCAGACATCATCTGGCTGAAGAACATTACCCGACAAAAGTGGATTACCACCAATTGCACTCACACGAAGATATGCATCAGGATGCTCCTCAACGATGGTCACAGGCTCCCCGAAGGTAATGTCAAAGGCAGCAGTGAAATCTTTCTCTGAGAAAGTGGCTCCGCTCTCAGGACTTGTTGACACAACTGCAAGTACAGCATTGTCACTCTCATTCAATGCAAGATAGTCGGTCCAGTACTCGCTTCTATAGCTATCAGCAGAACCCTTAGGTATGTTAACCTCTGTCGCCATAATATTGTAGAATGGACTGTCATAGTCTTCATACACATTTACAAATTCAGGAGCCTTAGAGCCCTCGCAAGTGATGGTAGCAAGATTGTTGCAGTTGTGGAAAGCATGAGCGTAAACATACTTTACAAGCGAAGGAATCACGACAGATGTAATGCCCTTGTTTCCTGAAAACGCCCCATCACTTACGATAGGCATGTTAACTGGCAGACGCAATTCACCAGCAAGTTTTGTAGAGGCAAAACCCTGCTCACCAACAAACACCAACGAACTTGGGAAATTGATGCTTTTCAAAGCCGACTGACAGAAAGCATAGTCGTCGATGGCAAGCATGCTCTTAGGCAAAGTTACAGTCTCAACTTCGCTACCCCAGAATGCACCGCCATTGATACCGATACACTGGCTTGCAACATTCACATTCTTCAAGCCCTTCATCTGAACAAGGTAGAGTAGACGACCATCCTTAGAATAGAGAACACCGTCAACAAGCTTGAAATTGGCATTATTGCTGTCTATAGTCAAATCATTGATTGAAGTCATTGAAAAAGCGCAAGAGCCAAGCTTTTCAAGTGCAGCAGGCAAGTTAACAGAAGTGATGCTTGAGCAGTTAAGGAAAGCTTCGTCGCCAATCTCCTTGACAGTTGCTGGCAAAGCTGAAGTTTTAAGGGCTACACAATCGTAGAAAGCTCCAGAACCAATACTCTCAAGATTTGCAGGCCAATTGATTTCAGCGAGCTTGTCACACTTCAGGAACATCTTGGTTGGAATCTTAGTCATGTCATCAGCCAATATTACCTTAGTCACAGGAGTGTGATAGAATATCGAGGAATCCATTGTTTTCACATTGCCTTCAAATTTCACAGTGTTCAACTTCTTGCATGTGAAGAAGGCTCCATAACCGATGTGATCGACAGAGGCAGGAATTACAAGATTCTCTATATTTGATGAGTTAAATGCGTAGTCAGCAATATAAACAAGTTTTGATGGCAGCTTGATTTCAGCAAACTGTGTTGTGGCAAATGCTCTTTTATAGATAGAATCTACAGTCTCTGGCAATGTCAATTTTGTTATTTTGCTATAATAGAAAGCTTCCTCACCAATACTGTTTACAGTATAGGTAGTGCCATCATGTTCAACTGTAGCAGGAACATCAACTGTAAACTCCGACGTTGCAACTTCTGTCACACGTGCAGTATTTGCAGATGTTGTTTCATACTTCAAACCATCTATCTCAAAATTAATTGTCTGTGCACTCGCAGCTATTGTGCCAGCAAGCGCGAAAATCATAAGTAGAGTTTTTTTCATATTACATCGTTTAAAATAGTGATGACTAAATAAATTCATGTCTGTTGAAAACAAAACACATTGCAAAGATAATGGTTTTATTTCTATTTACATTCAATTCGATATATAAGTACATAAAAAAAGGTCTCCAAAGTCGTTAGACCTTGAAGACCTCAAGTAAAGAAGGCAGCCACCTACTCTCCCGCATTGCATTGCAGTACCATCGGCGCANCCCGTGCGCCGGTCGCCATCAACAATAGCAAGCTATCGTCATGCTGCCCCTCGACTTGCATGTGTTAAGCCTGTAGCTAGCGTTCATCCTGAGCCAGGATCAAACTCTACATTGTAAAATATCTTTTACCAACCCTTGCCGAAGCAAGTGTTGTTTGTTTGTATCTGTCCAGAACGAGCTTCCATTTTTATTGAAGTTTTAACCTTATTATAAAGATTAACGGTTCGTATTTTACCCAAATAATCAAAACCAAAGTTTATCATATTTGCTTCTTGTACTACTTGTCTGTTTATGTAAATCTTTTCAAAGAACTCTTTCTTAATGCAATCTTAACACGAACTTAACTCGTTTAGCTTGAGGTTTCGTTCGTTCTCGAAAGCGGATGCAAAGGTATAACAAATAATTCAACCGTGCAAGAGTTTTGAAGAAAAAGTTTTATAAAAGATGATTTTTTACTCTATAATTGAGATAAATCAACCATATTGGGGTTTTATAGGCAAATACAGCTATTGTTTTATGTAAATTATTATACTTTTGCATATAAATGGATACAGTATCAGGAATCATATCAATACAAGAGGCACATGTTTCTGAAAAATTCACAAACATGCAAGCTATACCATGCAAAGGCTACAACATTCTTTACAAGGCGAAACGCTATGATAGATGGGATAGCAAGCAAAGACCCGTTTGATAGCAAGCAAAGACTCATTTGATAGCAAGCAAAGACTCGTTTGATAGCAAGCAAAGACTCGTTTGATAGCAAGCAAAGATACAAATTAATATATTGTCAACGCCTTATATTATCATCTGAGATGCTGCAATAACATTAGTTCAGAAGTAAGCAAGAACTCCTCTTTAGTTCCGGTATGCATATCTTCAAATATTTGATGAACAAATAAATCTCTACTTTTGGATCCACTTAGCTCCATTGAGGTGGCAGCCTATCTCGCCGCATGGTTTGCCTTCGACATGCACTGGACCTAAAAGCTACTGGCTTGTCATTGCGCTGATGTTGGGCGTATTGCTTGTGTAGGCTCTGCTTACGCGCCCTTTCCATGCTATGCCGCAAATAATTCCGCTCAAGGACATCGACTGATTTGGTGCATTGCTGTGGTGCATACTGTGGTTGCAGGTGGCTTGGCTGCTCAACATGTGTTGCACATGTTCAAAACTACAACCATTAAAAAAAAACTAAAAACTCGTTGTACGTTATGTGGGGATGTACTACGAGTTTTTAGTTATTTTATATTTACAAACCTTCTTTTGTATATATTACCAAATGTGTGCTCGCTTCTTCTTGTCAACAAAAAGCTTGTCGCCCTTTTTAACATTGAAAGCCTTGTACCAAGCATCAATCATCGGCAAAGCTGCATTGACACGAGCCTCTGCTGGAGAGTGAGGATCGGTCTTTATCTGACGGTCGATAAACTCAGGACGAGCATTGCCAGCCCATACAGTAGCCCATGATAGGAAGAAACGCTGCTCTGGGGTAAATCCATCAATTGTCTTTGCTGCAGCAGGATTATCCTTGAGCACATTCTCAAGAGCACGCAATGAGATATTCAAGCCACCGTTGTCACCAATGTTCTCACCAAGAGTAAGCTTGCCATTGATTTTCTTTCCAGGCAGAGCCTCCACATTAGAGAAGTAGTCTGCAAGCACCTTTGTGCGAGCCTCAAAGTTCTTCTTGTCAACAGCAGTCCACCAGTCTTTCTGGTTGCCATACTTATCAAACTGTGAACCCTGGTCGTCAAAGCCATGCGACATCTCGTGTCCTATAACGCCACCAATACCTCCATAGTTTACAGCCTCGTCTACATTAGGATCGAAGAAAGGTGGCTGAAGGATAGCGGCCGGGAAGCAAATCTCATTAGTTGTAGGGTTGTAGTAGGCATTAACAGTCTGAGGTGTCATTTGCCATTCTGCCTTGTCTACAGGCTTATTCACCTTACGAGAGATGTAGTCCTTAGACATAAACTCTGAAATATTACCCATATTCTCAAGCAAAGAGAGCGACTCATCTACATTAAGACCGCTGTAGTCGCGCCACTTGTCAGGATAGCCTATCTTCACAATAAAGTTGTCGAGCTTGTCCTTAGCCTGTGCCTTTGTAGCAGCCGACATCCATGTAGACTCGTCAATACGCTGACCTAGAGCAATCTGCAAGTTCTTAACAAGCTTAAGCATCATCTCCTTGCTTGTTGCAGGGAAATACTTCTCAACATACAGTTTACCGATAGCCTCGCCAAGTACGCCGCTAACAAGACTTGTAGCACGCTTCCAGCGTGGACGGTCCTGCTGAACACCCGACATAACACGGCTCAACTCGAAGTCTGCCTTACGGAAGTTGTCATCAAGATAAGCAGAAGATGACGATACTGCATGAGCCTCGGCATATGCCTTAAGGTCGTCGAGCGATTCCTCTGCAAGAATCTTCTCTACCTCATGTATTGGTTCTATCTGACCAACATCGACGTGAGAGAATGCCGGGAAACCTTGAATCAAGAAGTAGTTGCCCCAGTCTATTCCAGGAAAATCCTTTACAAGTGCATTGTATGTCATTTTGTGGTAGTTGCTCTGAACATCGCGCATCTCAACAGTGCTCTTGCTTGCCTTAGCCAGGCGAGTCTCTATACGCATAGTGGCGTCAGCCTTCTTCTGTGCAGTAGCCTCGTCGTTGCCAGCCAAAACCAAAATCTGCTTCAAGTACTTAGCATAAGCCTCGCGCACAGCCTTAACCTGAGCATCATCAGACAGATAGTAGTCACGCTCGCCAAGACCCAATCCGCCCTGGCCAACACCAACGAGGTTATTGGCAGCATCCTTCATATCGGCACCTACACCAACACCAAACATCGCACAACCAATACCACGTGCATCAAGCTGAGCAACAACAAGCTGATACTCGCGACGGTCTGAAATATCGGCTATCTTCTTCAGAATTGGCTTTAGTGGAGCTGCACCATCATTGTTAAGACGAACACTGTCCATAGCCAAGTTGTAGAGTGTACCTATCTTCTGACCAAGTGTACCCTTAGTCTGCGGTTTAGACGAATACTCGTTGATAAGTCCGAGAATACGTTTCTGATTCATCTCCTCAAGGTCGATGAATGAACCATTGCGTGCATGCTCGGCATCAAGTGGATGAGCCTTACGCCAACCACCAATGGCATACTCGTAGAAATCGTTGCCGGGCTTAACCGCCTTGTTCATGTTGGCAAGATCGATGCCCTTTGAAGTCTGTGCACTTGCCGACATAGCTGCAGTCAGCGAGAGTGCAAAAATAATTGTCTTTACGTTCATTATTATATGATACTTATTGTTTATTTGCTTACAGTTATTAAGACATAGCTTTAATTGGACTGCTAAATTACGCATTTTACTACACACGATTGCTATTTGTTAGCAATTCTTAACGCATTACAGCGGGTCTACATCAAAGTATATCGTCATTGTGGCATAACGCTTGTCTTGCATAAGTGCCGCTCGAGCCTCATACATGCAACGCCGTGCAAGCTGAAGATCGATACCGAGTTCTAGCTTAAGCACTATCTTTCTTATCGACTCGGTCTTGACTCTTGCAACCGAAGGCTTGTCTGGGCCCAATACACGGTCGGCAAACACCTGTCTTAATCTCGAAGCCAATTCTATAGCGGCGCTCTCTACTAATTGCTCGGTGCGATGTCGCAGATATACATACACCAAATGCCAATAGGGCGGATAACGGAACATACGTCGTTCCTCAAGCAAGTCACGAGCAAAAGATGCAAAGTCACCGTCCACCACCTGACGTATCACGGGCAAATCGGCACTTTTTGTTTGTAATATGACAAGTCCACGTTCATCTCTTCTACCTGCTCTGCCACTAACTTGCGACAACATTTGGAAAGCATGCTCATATGCTCTGAAGTCAGGATAATTGAGCATTGTGTCTGCATTGAGTATACCCACAACCGTGACCCCAGAGAAATCGAGTCCCTTCGATACCATCTGAGTACCTATAAGTATATCCGTACGTCCTGCCGAAAAGTCGTTAATGATACGACTGTACGCTCCTGCCGAACGTGTGGTGTCAAGATCCATTCGTGCAATACGTGCCTCGGGGAAAAACTCGTGCACCCTGTCTTCTATCTTCTCCGTACCATATCCACGCCCAAGCAGTTCAGTACTCTCGCAGTTGGGACATTGCTTTGGCACGGCATAAGTATATCCGCAATAATGGCACGTAAGGAGATTCATCGACCTGTGATACGTCAACGACACGTCACAATTCTTACATTTGGGCACCCATCCGCACATCTTGCACTCTACCATTGGAGCAAATCCACGCCTATTCTGAAACAGTATAACCTGCTTCTTGTCCTTCAGGGCTGCTCGTATGGCAACAAGCAAATCAGGTGAGAACATTCCTTGCATCATCTTGCGACGATACAAATCCTTTGTGTCTACCACCCTTATCTCGGGCATAGCAACATCACGGTATCTGGTTGTAAGCCTAACATATCCGTACTTGCCCATGCTTGCGTTATAATAGCTTTCCATTGACGGAGTTGCTGTGCCTAAGAGAACCTTTGCGCCATCACACATTCGCGCCAATACGATAGCAGCCGAACGGGCATGATATCGCGGTGCTGGATCTTGCTGTTTGAAGGAGGTTTCATGTTCCTCGTCAACAATTACCAACCCAAGTCGTGTAAATGGCAAAAACACAGCCGAACGTGCGCCAAGCACAACATCGTATGGCTCGTCAGACAGTTGCTTCTTCCATATCTCCACACGCTCGGCGTCGCTGTATTTGGAATGGTATATGCCGAGTCGCGACCCAAACACCTGCTGCAAGCGTCGTGTCATCTGCACAGTCAAGGCTATCTCGGGCAGTAGATACAGCACCTGCTTGCCCTCGTCTATAGCCTTCTGAATAAGATGAATGTATATCTCGGTCTTACCACTCGACGTCACACCGTGCAATAGCACCACATTCTTTGCCATAAACTGTGTCCTTATCTGGTTCATAGCATCCTGCTGTGCCTCACTAAGTGGTTGTATATTCTCAGGATGAGCCTCTCCTCCACCACCAATACGCCCTACCTCACGATGATAGACCTCAAGAAACTTGCGGTTGATGAGTTGCCTCAACACGGCATCCGATGCTCCTGCAGCATTTTGCAATTCATCACAAGCCACCTCCTGTATATGTTCTGGCGATGTTTCGCCATCGATATTGTCCCAATGCGACAGCTGTAGATACGTGTTAAACGTCTGCTGTTGCTTTATAGCTTTCGACAATATACTAATAACCAGATGCAACGACTGCTCCGAACGCAGATTAGCAGGTAGCGTAACGCAACGTACTGTCTTTGGTCTATAGTTTTCCTCAGCCTTCAGTCCGGCAGGCAATGCCGCCTTAAACACATCTCCCAGTGTCGACATATAATATGTGGCAATCCATTGCCATAGCCTCATCTGGCGTTCAAGCATTACGGGTTCGGTGTCTATAACCTGCAATATATCGCGTGTTTTAAATTCGGGCGCATCCTCATGCACACGCACAACCATAGCCGTGTACGTCTTCGACTTGCCCAAAGGTACCAAAACACGCACGCCAAGACACACCTTGTCGGCCATTGCTTCCGGCAAGCTGTATGTAAAGGTACCCTCAAGAGGCAGGGGCAATATGACGTCTACATAGTGCATAATATATAATATGTATATACAAAAAGGAGGTCTGACGATATGGCGTCCGACCTCCACTAATAGCTTTTGATTTGTTTAGAAATAGTAAGCCAAACCTATCTGCCAAGCATTGGCACGGCCTCTCTTCTTTGCTGCACTTTGTGCTAGCTCGCCAAGAGCACTCGATACGGTTGTCTCACCAGTCTTGCCACAAGCAATGTTGTAGTTGGCTGAGATCTGAAGATGGCTAAGCAACATTGCACCCAAACCTACATTAACGCTAAATGTAGATGACTTAAGGCGCCACTCACCCATGTCCTTGAAGAGCGACTGGTTCTTATCGCCTACGTTGAAGCCGAACTGCGGACCAGCAAAGAGGTAAACACTGGCTGTACTGCCAAGTCCAACACCATAGCGAAGGTTGATTGGAATATTGATGGACTGATTCTTAATCTTACTCTCAACCGATGCGCCGTTATCCTCAACAGTAATCTTTGCGTCACGCTGGTCGTACAGAGCAGACGCGTCGATACCAAGGCCTACGATTGGGAGTGTAAACTTAACAGTAGGACCTATAAAGAAACCTGTCTGGTTGTCGGCATCGAACACCTCTGAGTTAAGACTCATGTTGGTTACGTTAAGACCGCCCTTCAAACCAAACTTAACCTGTGCTTGTGCACTGCTTGTTGAGAACAGCATTGTCGCAGCAACAATAGCTGCAGTAAAAATTTTTCTCATACCTTTTTAGTTTTTATATTAATAATCCAACTTAATGACGTTGACGACGAACCGTTACACGTGCCGAACCTGATGGCGATGAAGACGAGCCGCCCTGAGGACGCGATTTTCTAACCTTTGTTGTAGATGTCTTCGATTTAGAGCCACCAGCACGACGATTCTTCTTAGCCAATGCCTTTGCAGCCTTCTTGTCCATACGTGCTATACTGTCAAGCGAGTCCTTGGGTTCGGGTTTACCCCAAACATTCTGCTCAAAGTCTACGAGCTGCTTCTCAATACGCTTTTGCTCCTTTGCCATAGCCGAGTCGTTTGGACAATATTGTGCAAGGGTCTTGCCAAGCATATTTGTAGTCTTATAAATCTTACCCTTGTACATATTCTTCGTAAAGAAGTCGTCCATTGACATCACAGCAGCGTTGTTGAGATTAGACGTCATGATTGTCTGCTTGGTAAGGAACGGTGCAAGGTCGTTGTATTTAATCCAAAACAGAGGATAGGATGTACCACCATCACCAAAGTCATCATCGCGTTTGAGTATCGGACAGAGAGCCAACACCTTTGTGTGGAATGCTGCATTGCGGTCGTCAAAATAAGCCGACTCCTTTACATAATAAGCAGTAACCTCACGTGATGGTATGTCGCTGTCGTCAATACGTATACCGCGGTCGGTACGCTCGTAAAATATATGATAATTGTCGAGGAACGACTTAAGATTTATCTTCGATGCTTCATCAAATACTTCGCTGCCATCAAGTCGATACTCGTAGGCAGGAATGGCACGTCGCAACACCAACTTAAAGATATAGGTGAAGAGGTTCATCTGCGAACCAACAGGCTCCACAGGATAGTAGAGACCAGCATTGGCATCATCTGTCAGACTTATCTCACGGTACAGGTCGCGACGCCATGTTACATCCTCGTCCATTGCTTTCTGTGTTGGAAAAGATATCTGCGCACGCACACTCAGCCCCTGATCCTTTTGCTGTTGCTGCTGTGCCTGCTCACGACGACGCGCAGCCGGCTGTGCCGTAGCCACGTCAGCGCAAAGAAATGCGGCAAGCAGTATTGTCAGTATTTTTTTCATTTGTCTTCCTATTTATATATTGTAAATCTACTTCACTATCACTTCCATCGAGCCATTGAGCTTGCGTGTTATGCCATCAGGACCTACAGCCGTAATGCGCGATATATAGAAGCGCTTGCCTCTTGACAACTTACGGAATGTGTCACGCTGACGCTCTGAGAAGTTGTCACCTGCCGAAGCCATTGGCACAGCGTTACCCATATTGTCGAAGAATACGGTCTCGAAGCTAACCACCTTAAACTGTATATCAAGTATACCGTCATCAATAGCAGCCTTTATACCATGTGCACCCATAAGCGATGCTTTTGCCAAGCCACCACCACGGAAGCGGTCGGTACCTACTGTTATATAAGCAGCAGGATCAGGCAACTTGCGCACATGGAACGTAAACTTACCCATTTGTCGCGATTTGCCGTTATCGTTGCTTGCAACGTTTATGGTTACGTCGCTGCCAACAGTAGACGGACGAGCTATATACTTGCCCATACCTATACTGCGGAACGAGCCTCCTGACATAGAAGCCTGTACTGCATTGAGCGGAACACCTGGTATACTTACACTGATAGGATTGTCGTATCCAGCGTACAGCACATTCATAAGATCGGCAGATACTGTGGCACTTGGTGCCACTACAGTATACTTCTGAGTGAAGTCACGGCGTATAACGTTGCCCGCACCATCGCGCATTGTTATGTATCCGCCAAACTGATGCTCGCCCACAGTTCCTGCTGTAAATCGGTACAATCCATTGTTAATGCGCTGTCCGCCAACGTATATCTCGGGCTGCTGGGTTGTGTCTACAGCTGCCATTACAATCTGCGCAGAGAACTGGTCGCCACTAATCACAGTACGCGATTCGGGTATTACGAAAGCCGAAAGCTTGTTTACACGTATGTCCTTCATGTCTATATTGGACACTAATGTATGCAACACCTCGCCCTCGGCATAACGCACATCGCTCTGCAACTTGGACAGAAGCGTCACGGCACCTGCCACCGGCATATCCTCAAACATATACTCCTCCCAGTTCTTGCCCATAGTATGGGCATTCTTAGGAAGTTTTGTTGTTAAGTTGCTTTCGATAATGCTACGCTGATGAGGGTCGCTCACCATAGCAAGAATACGGTTACGGAAGGAGTTGATGGCTTTGAAAAGCTTGTGTCCCTGCCCCGTGCCTGGTGCCAGCATTACGTGACTTGCCGCCTCAAGATTGTCCTTGTTCTTTATGTTAAGCACGTTTCCGTCCTTACCGTCAGCCTCAAGCACAATCTTAAGTTTAAGCTCTTGCGCATAGTTGTATAACGAGTCGCTCATGCGCTTAACAGCCGTAGCCTTGTCAAACCACTCCTTCACCTTTGCCGGATTAGCCTTCATCTGCTCGGCAAAGTTGTCGTACAGAACCTCGTTCTCTTTCGACGAGTTGGCTGTAGTACGGTTCAGGCTCTCCTCGACAATAGAAAATCCGTTGAGCACCTCAGACGAGATGTTCAGCGCAAGCATCGCCATAAGCACCACATACATGAGGTTTATCATCTTTTGGCGAGGAGAAACCGGTCTTTTCTTTATTGCCATTTACTCTTTCACTTTCAAGTTCATGTTAACAGTCATAGCCTCTATCATGCGTGCATAGATGCTATTGAGCTGTTCTATCTGCTGAGCCATCTTGCGACTCTGGTCGTTAATCTGGTCTATAGTACCAATCTGCTGGCTTGCACCCTTAAGCTGCATCTCGTACACCTTACATATTCCGGTAAGCGTGCGGTTGAGGTTTTCCATCTCCTCGCTGTCGCGTGTAAGACGTACGCTCTGCTCTGACACCTTCTGCAAGGTCTCGGTCAGATTCTTCAGTTGCTCAAGATAAGCAGCCTGGGCATCTGCAAGCTGTGCAGCTGTTTCCTGACCTGCTGCCATCTGAGCTGCTGCCTGTACCGAAACTGTTGCTCCAGTATCAATAGCCGTTATGCCTTGCTGTGCATTTGCAGCATCGGTCGATTGTGATACTCCGCCACCATTGCTTGCGGCACCACCTATTATTATAGTACCACCAACAGCCACACCACCTTGAGTTGTGGCGCCATTGTGTCTAGCGTTATACTCGGCTTCAGCCTCAGCTTCCTCGTGGTCTATCTCTTCCTCATCGATATGGGTAGGCAGATCTCTACCATCCTGAGTCTTATCAAATGGACGGTCGAATGCCGACAGGAAGAACACCAACACCTCAGTACCCATTCCGGCAAACAGCATGATGTTAGCACCTGGAAGGTGGGTAAGTTTGAAGAGTGTACCGAGAATCACGACCGAAGCACCCCAGCTATAAGCGTAGTTGAGGAATGTCTGTCCAGGAACGCTATCCATCCACTTCTGCAGATGATAGACTATGTTGAACTTACTATAAACTGTCATAGTTGGTTTTGCTTATTATTTATTTTTTGTTCTTTCTTGCCTTTACCTTCTCGCTCGATGTGCTTGCAAGACTGCGCACACAGCGGAATCCGATATAACAACGCGGCTGGTTTTGATACTCCCATGTGCGCCATGCCGAACGTATAAACGACTCAGGGTCCTTCCACGAACCTCCACGCACGCTCTTCTTCTTCAATCTATAAGGGTCCTCAAGTGCCGCATTGTACTGCAAAGTAGGGTTGAGATCGTTCATAGCCTCAACTCCAGCTTCTGTGTATACAGTGCTTGTCCACTCTGCCACATTGCCTGCCATGTCAAACAGGCCATTACTGTTGGCCCCATATATACCTACCTTTGACGTTATTAGGTTGCCATCCTTGGTATAGTTGCCTCTCGCAGGCTTGAAGTTGGCAAAGAAACATCCTTCCCCACTCTTTACACTTGGGTTTTCCCATGGAAATTCGGCTCCCGACTTTCCTCTTGCAGCATATTCCCATTCGGCTTCCGTTGGCAGACGGTAGCGTTGCACGTATCGTGCCTCTGGGCCAAGTCCCTTCAACAGATAGTCGGTACGCCATGCGCAGAAGGCATTAGCCTGTTCCCATGTCACACCAACCACTGGATAATCGTTGTAGGCAGGGTTTGAGAAGTAGTTGCGCAGGTAAGTCTCGTTCTCGGCATTTTGGAAGTCGTTTACCCAGCATGTCGTGTCAGGATAGATATTCACAATGTAAGTGTTGAGGAAATCCCACGGACCACTCAGCTGTCGGTTTATGGTCTCGCGCACCACACGACCCTCATCGTCCACATAAGCAGTATCCTTTGAAATCATAACCACCTCATCAGGATTAACCTTGATGTCGGTATTAAGATTGCGTTCCTCTGGGTTCAGTCGGTTGCGGCGCAAGGCAGCTGCCTTATAGTCGTACACCTCATAGCGATAGTTCATCTGACGGTAGTCGAGCATCTTCTCGCCTGTAATAGGGTTGCGTGTGTACACACTTTCGATAGCTCGCAACTCGTCCTCATTGGGCTTGCGCGGTAGAGGCTTCTTCCAGTTGATTTGAGGAGTGATAGGGTCGCCATTCTTGTCTTCTGTTATCATATATGTCTCATCGCCTCCATACTTAGGGTCGGCGAGTCGAGTGCGTACTATACTGTCGCGCACCCATGTAACAAACTGCTTATACTTAGAATTGGTCACCTCGGTTTCGTCCATCCAAAATCCGTCTACTGACACATCCTTAACTGGCGTCTGTTTACCCCAAAGCGAGTCTTGCTTGTCTATACCCATGTGCAGATAGCCACGGTTAACCCTCACCATACCGTATGGTGTAGGCTCCACAAACGAGCGTCCGCCCACGCCTACCACCTCGCCGCCACGACTTGCCGACGAAGCCATCTTTCCGCCGAAGCATCCGGTAAGCAGCATTGCCACCATCATAAGGCTTAGAGATAATATGCATTTACTTGTTTTCATCTATATTTATGTTATAATGTTCTTACACTCTTGTGAAGGTTACGGCCCTTCTTGGTCAGATTGAGATCCATCTGATAACCTATAAATAGCTCATGGCTGCCGTTGCCTGGATTTATTGCCGACGTGTACATTTCGTACGAATAGCCCATAATCACGCCATGAACGTTGCCGCCGATAAGTACCGTTACCGAGTTGGTTGGCGAGCAGCCTACACCGAGATACATCATCTTCTTGTCGTTGGTGTAGACAAGGCGTCCGGTTATGTCGCCTCTCCATGCCACTCCATCTGTCCTCACGAGGAAGGATGGCTTGATTGTGAGGTATGGGTTGCGCAGACGTATGTCGTAGCCACCGGTAAGATAATATGTAGCATCCACCTTCAGCTCGTTGGTCTCGCCCAACTTGATAAGCGGCGAGTTGAGATGCTGTGCCGACAGTCCTACATATAGCGGACCGCGTGTGTAATACAGTCCGGCACCAAGGTCTATTGAGTTGCCGTCGAGTTTGGAAGACGAGAAAGCCGGGTCGCTTGAGTCTTCGAGGTCGACCTTTGTTCCATCAAAGCTTTCGCTCAACAATCCGGCACTAACACCCGTTGACAAAGTTCCGCCAAATAGCTTGACCTTAAAAGCATATTGCAACGCAAGGCGCTGATGGGTAAATAGTCCCAACTTGTCATTCATCAATTGTATACCCGCTCCATGATACGACTTGAGAAAATAGAACGGCAAATCCGCTCCGACATACATTGTCTGCGGATTGCGCTTGAACCCAGCAAGATCCATGGCATAGGCAGCTGCCACATTGAGCTTAGACTGCTTGCCCACAGCGGCAGCGTTGTACGAAGGTTCCAAGTCGAAGTAATGGCTAAAAGACACGTCGTACTGCGCATGGCTCCACACAGAGACAAGCGTAAGCATCATTGTCAATATTATTCTTAAGCGTTTAAACACGTTAGTATAACGCAGCTTTTATATTATTATTGTAGAAAATAAATTGTTTTTTTGGGATAAGACTCGATTCTAAGCAATGTTATCTACCTCCATAATTTTACGAATATGCTATCGTTGGCTTATGATAACGTTATCGATGGTCGAAGAATACATATTCATTTTTCATCATAGTTAGTTAGTATTTTTCCATCGTGAAGAATGCTTTGTGTGTCGTATAAGTACAACATTAAGATTTTACAAATTAAAGCACAAAAGGTTTGACGGATGAATGTCGATTTATTGTTCTCGATATTCATCCGTCAAACCTTTTATAAGACCCGAAGGTCATTAGCCACAAGAGTTTTTTTTGTGTTTAAGCAATGCTATATTACTTAACAACAACCTTCTTACCATTAACAATGTATATGCCTTTGCCCAGTCCATTCAAGGCATCGGCTGTAGACTTATGTTCGCAGAAACGGCGCAGCGTGCGACCGTCAAGCGACACTACTGTTGTAGGACGAAGGTTGGTATTATTTACAGTTATGCCAGCAATGGCGGTGTTATAATCCTTTGTCACATCCTTAACAAGATAGTGTCCCTCACTGTCCTTATCTGCAAGAACCTCAAAATAAGACGTACTGGTAATGCCTGACACATCAACAGTCTGCACCTTATCCTTCTGTGCGAACACAAAGCTTACACAGTCATTAGCCGAGTTGATGCTGTACAAATGACTATACCATTTCTTACCATTAACCTCGGTTGTTGTAGTATGATTGTCGCCAGGCCACTTGCCCGAAGCCGCTCCATGTGTACCATCGCCACCCCATGTCCAGAAGTAACAATTGTTCCAACCTACTTTGTCTGTATTGACATATACAGTCATCTGATATGGCGAGAACTTGCGAATTTCGTATGTACGTGTCACAACACCCGACACTCTGCCACCAGCAAGCACACCTACCTTAAGAGTGATGTTACCAGAAGGCAATATCACCTTATCGCCATTAGCCACCTGTGCGCTTGAAACCGTAGGTTCCGAACCGTCAAGTGTGTATACTACACGTGCATCTGATGCGGCAGAAATGGCACGCAACGTAACCTCAGGCTCATTGTAATAGACGCCCGATGGCAGCGATGGCCATGCTGTTTCCTGCTTTGTATCGAGAAAGTAGCGCCAATGATAGCCCTCGGCTGCTAACGCATATCCAGCTGGAGCTGTATACTTGTTGGCTTTAGAACCTACAGCCACGCACAACTCACCATCTGTACCAGTAGACGAGAAAACGTAAAGACCTGTCTCTGCCTTTATCTTCGACATCTTGCTCTCGTTATGAATTCCTGCACGGTTGCGCAATAGAATCATATTCTTTAGGTCGGCCTTATGGTCAATCCAGTGTTTATAGAAAACACAAGGAGTGCCCGATGCCGCAAGCAGATAACCGTAGGCAGCAAGCGTATCCTTACGTATAGGGTCTTGTGCACTATCCGAACGTTTCTCTGTGTCGTGGTTCTCGATGAAGGTCACAGCATAACGCTTGTATGTATCATTGGTTGCCAATCCTCCATTTGCCAGTTTAGCCCAATTGCCATTGTTGGCTGCATCGCGAATGGTATAGCGTATAGCAAAGTCGAACGTGGCCGACTGTATCTTGCCGTCAACCTTAGTACCATTGAGCCAGTTCATAAGCACCGACTTGTTGCCGTCCCAATACTCGCCTACCGAATATTCTGGCTTGGCATCAGTATTGTATATACCAGTAAACTTTGCCGAATAGCCTTTTGTCATATCATAACGGAAACCAGCATAGCCAAAGTCGTTGAGCAACATATGCAGATAATCCTTCACACAACTCTGCACATTGGCAGAATTGTGGTCGAGATCGCGCATACCACTCCAGTCTTCGCCCGAATCATTGTTCTGACTAAGACTTACCCCCTGCTTTTGGGCTTGAGTAGCAGCCTTGCCACTATCATCGTTAGCACACACATCGGTAGAATACATCTGATAGGTCTTGCCGTTGTAAGTCTCTACGGGAAAGTCGAACCAATTCTTCAGCGTACCACGGTGGTTTATAACCACGTCGGCTATTGTACCTATGCCTTTCTGCTTGAATGTGCCTATCATAGAGCGAAGCTGAGCCTCTGTACCGAACGATGAGTTATAATTACTGAACCAATAGAGGGGATTATAGCCCATTGACTTGCCTCCACAATAGGCACTTTGCGGTATCCATACCAACTTGAAGTATGGAGCCAACTCATCGGCCTGATTTTCGAGCTTTGTCCACTGCGAATCCTCAAAACTATCCCAATAGAACCCCTGCAACATAACACCTTTATACTGCGAAGGCCATCCCTGGGCAGATGCGGCGAGAGGCAATAATGCCATTCCGCATACAGCACTTACAATTGTTTTCTTTATAATGCTCATAATTGTATTGACAACTTATAATTCTATTCTCATTATCTCATACCTACATACTCAACACCATTACACCTCTTGGCTGTAACTTAACGTCTTTAGTGAGGTCTATCTTGTGACCAGTAAGTATGTTGGTAGCTTCCTTTCTATCGCCTATAATCTCGGCATAACGTTCAACAGGCATAGTGGCAGCCTTAGATGTGCCATTGATTACGGTCATAACAGCCTTGTCGCCAAGTGTACGTGCCACAACATATACGCCCTTGACTGGGATAAACTGGGTTTGCTTGCCCTTTGTTATAACATCGTTGCCCTGACGCCAATGCAACAAACGACTGGTCCAGCGGTACATATCCTGCTCTGCCTTTGTGCGCTCAGCCTTGTTGAAAGCATTGCGGGTATCACCGGGGAAGCCACCAGGGAAATCGCGACGTACATTACCATCTGTTACCTGCTTTGTACCGTTCATCATTATCTCAGTACCATAGTAGAGCTGTGGTATGCGGTTTACGGTAAGGAGCAAGGCGAGTGCCTGCTTGAGAGCGAGCGAGTCCTGACCCTCACCAAGGAAGCGGTCGGTATCGTGGTTCTCTATAAACGCCATTACGTACGATGGATCTACATACAAATAGTCGTAGCATAGCGAGTTGTATATGCGGTTGAATCCATTCCACCAGTCGTCTGTCTCCTCACGCTTAGCTTGATTGAGCTTGTCGAAGAAGGAGAAGTCCATGACAGTCTTGAGGTTGGAGTTTATCTCAGCAAGTGGCGAATCCTTCTGCCATGCTGCTGTATAGGCAGGCTCTGTTACCCAAGTCTCGCCTACTGTATTAAAGTTAGGATACTCATCGTTGAGTACTTCCATCCAGCGTGCCATACCCTTGCGGTCGGCATATGGATAGGTGTCCATACGTATGCCGTCGATACCCACTGTCTCAATCCACCACTCCGAGTTCTGTATGAGATAAGTCATAAGATGCTGGTTGCGCTGGTTAAGGTCGGGCATTGTAGGTACAAACCATCCATCCACAGTCTCGTGCATATCCACCTTGGATGCATATGGGTCGAGCACTGGTGTGAGCTTATAGCTTGTCTGCAGATACTTGTCGTTGGTCATTTGGTCGCCATCCATTGTCTTTGTCTTAACGGCATTCTTCTGATTCTCGGGATAAAGCCATTCGGGGGTGTTAAGCCAATCCTTCGACGGCATATCCTTAACCCAAGGATGCTCAAAGCCACAATGGTTGAAAATCATATCCATCACTACCTTTAGTCCCTTCTTGTGAGCCTCATCAACAAGTTTACGATAATCGGCATTTGAGCCAAAGCGTGGGTCTACACGATAATAGTCGGTTGTAGCATAACCATGATAGGTACTCTGCTTGCCGTGATCGGGCGAGTTGTTCTCCAATACTGGTGTAAACCAAAGGGCTGTAACTCCAAGGTCTACAAAGTAGTCAAGATGCTGGCGTATACCCTCAAGGTCGCCTCCATGTCGCAATGATGGCTCATTGCGATTTACGGTATATGCGTTCAGCCCCTTTACATTGAGGTTTTTACCACTCGAAGCAAAACGGTCGGGCATAAGCATGTAAAGAACGTCGGCATTGGTAAATCCCTTACGGTCCTCACCACTCATGTCGCGTGTCTTCAACTCGTACTTGACGTTGGTCTTGCCCTTAGCTGCACGGAATTGCAAATTCATCGTTCCTGGCTGGGCATCCTTTACGTTCATATATACTAATAGGTAGTTAGGACTGTCAAGGCGTACAAGCGAGTCAATACGCACACCTGGATAATCGGTCGACACCTCTGCCGAGCGTATATCCTTGCCATACACCATGAGCTGCACCTGCGGATTCTTCATGCCAACAAACCAGTTAGCAGGTTCGATGCGATCTATTTTATTGGCTGCATTCATAGAAAGAGTTGTAAGAAATAAGGAGAAGAGAAGTCCTACTCCCTTACCCCTCCTACTTAAGGAGGAAAGCTGTATGTTCTTGATATTCATATAAAAGTAATTGAGAGATTGATTAAATATGGATATTAATTAATTTATAATATAGCATACTAACAATTATATCATTTAAGTATAAATGTAGTACAACTAATAATTCCACCCTATAGAGCATTTCGCTTTCCCCTCTCCTACGGGGAGGGAAAGTCGATTTGCTGCATGGGAGAGTTTGCTTAATCGTGCACAATCAGTGCAGACTGCGGTGCCACTGTTAGTGTCTTGCCACTTAACAACCCTATACCGTTGGCATCTACCTTGCCATTGGCTACTACCATAGTGTATGTATTCTCAGGAACATCTACAGTCTGTGGAGTCTTCTGCGAGTTAAGCACTACGATAATGTTCTTCCATGAGTCGCCTCCAGCATTGTTCTTAAGCTGATAGGCCACCACTCCTTCAGGAGCCTCAAGGAAACAAAGGTTCTTTCTCACCTCATCGGCAGAGCCCATACGGAATGCTGGGTGCTGCTTGCGTAGAGATATAAGACCAGCATAATAGTCGAACACTTGCGGATAACGCTTTAGGTTGTTCCAGTCGAGACGATTGATAGAGTCTGGAGAGCGGTATGAGTTGTGCACACCCTTTTTATCGCGAAGCATCTCTTCGCCAGAAAGAATGAACGGAACACCTTGCGATGTGAGCACGGCTGTCTGTGCAAGTAGGTCGAGACGTATCAGTTCGTCGTCGCCTATATACGGTATGCTTGAACGCAGACGGTCGGTAAGACACATGTCGTCGTGGCAACTGACATAGGCTACCATTTGCGACGGCTCGTTGGTCCAAGGCACCTTAGAGTAGTTCACCTTTGTCATGTCTATCTGCGGATGACTTATAGCTCCAGCAATACCAAACTTTATGCTCTCCTCCTGACCAGGAACACCAGCAAGGAATTCGCCCTTAGTATCATCAGAGAAAGGTCCACGCAAAGCGTCACGCATATCATCGCTAAAGGCTCCAATGCCATTAAGCTCGCATGTATTGGCCTTCGTTGCAAGCTTGTCTTGCGGATAGGCGCATGAGCCGGCGCTCCAACCCTCACCATATATATATATGGTAGGATCGATTTGGGCAACCACATCATGTATCTCGTTCATTGTCTCTATATCGTGAACGCCCATAAGATCGAAACGGAAACCATCGATATGGTATTCGTTAACCCAATAAGCCACACTCTCCTTCATAAACTCGCGCATCAACTCTTTATCAGATGCAGTCTCGTTGCCACAACCTGAGCCGTCGCTATACTTGCCTTCGGCATTCTTGCGGAAGAAATAGTCGGGATAAGTCTTTTGGAAGTTTGAGCCATTTATGTCGAATGTATGGTTGTACACAACATCCAATATTACACGAATGCCAGCTTTATGCAATGCCTGTACCATCTGCTTAAACTCGCGTATGCGTGCCTTAGGGTCGGCAGCATTAGTAGAATATGATCCTTCTGGAACATTGTAGTTGAGAGGATCGTAGCCCCAGTTGTATTGTGCCACATCAGGCTTCGACTCGTCTATTGAAGCAAAGTCGAACGAGGGCAGAATATGCACGGCATTAACACCAAGTCGACGCAGATGACTGATTGCAGCCGGTTCGGTAAGGGCAAGGAATTTACCTTTGTTCTTTATGCCCGACGACATATCCATAGAGAAATCGCGATGATGCATCTCATAGATAATAAGGTCGCAAGGGTTCTTCAGTTCTGGACGCACATCATCAGCCCAACCATCAGGGTCGGTGTCTTTTAGGTCAACAATGACTCCACGCTTACCATTAACACCTACAGCTTTGGCAAATACACCTGGAGTATGGTCGGGTTGAGCTTGATTATATACGCTGAATACATAATACTTACCCTTGAGATCGTTCTTAACCGTAAGTTTCCACTTGCCAGCACCCACACGCTTCATCGATTTTACAAGTTGCTGTGCGGTGTCGCTGTCATTATCAGAGATTACAACATCCACCTTCTTTACATCGGGCGATGTTGTAAGCGAGAAGGTTGTTGACTTGGGCGAATAAACCACTTCATTAAAGGTTTGCGCCAAGGCACTATTACCTGTACAAGTAGTAAGAAGGGATAGAAGGAGTGTACGAAATTTCATAAATTACAAAAAAGCCTCACCCTCAACCCCTCCCCATATGGAGGGGAGCTGTATGTTTTGTGGATTGAGGAAAAGGCTATGATTTATTTATTAACTAATTGATTATATATTACTTTCTTCCTGCCTCATCCACAAGTTCCTTAACCTGGTCGTTGTAGTCGCGGTCGGCAAGAAGCTGCTCTATCGTCATGTGCATGCGATAGCGCCAGTAATGTTTAGGATTGGCTGGAATGTTTATACGTTCGGCGTTGGCATCGGCAAGGCGTATACGCTCGTCAATTGCAAACCAATCTTGTAATGATAAGATGCACAGCATTGATGGCGATGTAAGCTGACGCGACACTATATCGCGTGCAAGCCAACCCGGCAGCGGATGAGGAGCGGCGCCACCACGATAGAGCATGCTGTTGTAATACTTCTGCGTGCGGTCATAGTCCTCGTCCCACCACTGACGCAGCGTAGGCATATCGTGGGTTGACAATGTACATACCGAGCGGTATGGATTGCGCGAGAGATGTCCAAACTCTACACTTGGATCCTTAGGCATCGACTGAAGCTCAAGACTTAGTATGCGCAATTCGTTCATTACCCATTGTACACAGTCGGGCACCATACCAAGGTCTTCGGCGCATACAAGCATGCGTGTAGCTTGCGAGAGCAATGGAAGTTTCTTCATAGCCTCACGATACCAGAAGTCGTTGTTGCGACGATAGAAGTAGTCGTTGTACAGGCGGTTGAATGCATCCTTGTCGTTCTGCCACAAAGCCTCATACATAAAGTTGAGCTGGGCTGTGATGCGTGGATGGAACATATTAGGATTCTGGCGGTCGCGCACAAAGAGCACATCCTCAACCATTGCATAGAGTCCGTCGCGCAACCATATGTCCTTGTCTGTGGTCTTACCCTCAAAGGCAGCCTCTATCTTGCGCTCGGTGTCATACTCAGGTTTCAAAGAGAATATGTTGTCGTGATCATGCTGCAAATATTTCTCCTTCACCTCTTCGGCATGTTCCTTAAACACACGGTCAATCACCCAGTCGGCTATGAACGGCTTGGTAAACAACTCCTCCTGGAAGTTGAGCCCATAGCCCTGTATCTCATCACGGCTCATGGCAAGAGCCGGTTGGAACTGGCCAAGCAATCCGTGTACACAATCGGTAGGTATTGCCCATATACGGAAGAATCCAAGCACATGGTCGATGCGGTAGGCATCAAAGTATTGCTGCATATTCTGGAAGCGACGCACCCACCACTGACAACCGTCTGCAATCATGCGCTCCCAGTTGTATGTAGGAAATCCCCAGTTCTGTCCATTTACCGAGAATGCATCTGGTGGAGCACCGGCTTGCGAGTCGAGATGGAAGTATTCTGGCTCGTGCCATACATCACAACCGTTGCGGTTTACACCGATAGGAATATCGCCCTTAAGTATTACGCCACGTGCACGTGCATAATCATGAGCAGAGCGCATCTGGCGGTCGAGCACATACTGCACATAATAGAAGAACGCAACATCCTCGAATGCCTTATTTTGCGGATTAGACAAAGCATCGCGATCGGCTTCATTCCACTGGTTGTGGTCCTCCCACTTATCAAATTCGCATGTGCCGTTCTTGTCGCGCAGATAGCAATACTGTGCATAGGGTACAAGCCAATGGTTTGTAGCTTTGAAGAACGACTTAAAATCCTCAGATTCAAGAACCTTCTTGCCTTCCTGCTTGAACAACATTTGCAGGTATTTTATCTTAGCGTTGTTCACACGCTCATAGTCAATCTGTGGCAAGGCATTAAGTTCCTCGCGCAACATCTCAAAACGGTCAGCCTCAACCTTGTCATCTATAGCTGGCAACTGGCGTAGGTCACAGTACTGCGGATGCAATGCAAAGACGCTGATGCAAGAATATGGATACGAATCTGTCCATGTATGTGTGGATGTAGAGTCGTTGATAGGCAATACCTGAAGCAAACGCTGGTGTGTCTTTGCCACCCAGTCAATCATCAGCTTAAGGTCACCAAAGTCGCCTACACCAAAGCTACCTTCCGAACGGAGCGAGAACACTGGAATAAGTGTTCCGGCTACCTTCTCGTCGTAAAGGGCAAAGAAGGCTTGATCAAGAGCAATGCTGCGAAGTTCGCCTTGCTTTAAAGGCTCAACGGCGAGAATACGGTTGTTGCAAGTTTCCCACTCTATCTCGTTCTTGTCGCCAATGGCAACAAACTTAAACTCAATTTCTGAACTATCATCATAAGCCTTCTTGCTGCCACGCTTAGATGTGGCAAACAGAAGCGATGCATCTATGTCGACATACCACTCGTTGTGGCTATGCTCTGTCATAGGCAACGACTTGGATAAATCCCAGTCTCCTAATGCTGCCTGTGCTCCAACAAGATGCAAGCGCATACCAGAGCGCAACTGCGGAGCACGCACCACAAGACGTAAGGTTGTGGCATAGTTTGTAGACTGTGCTGGTATTTGGGCACGACGGTTTACACAGTCGGTAAATGCCGAGCTGTACATATAAGTATCGCCTGGGAAGTCGGTCCATCTGTCATTCACTTCGTACGTGTTTGCCTTGGCTGCAGTAAGGTCAAGACGATGCATCACGGTTTTCCACTCCGAACACTTTATTCCACGAATACCACGCACACTATAGAAATAGTCGTAGCGTGAGGCATCCTTCGAATCAAGAGTTGTGTCTAATGTCCATGTTGCGCCGTCGTGTGTGGTCATGGCAAGCACCTTAAACTGACTCATGTCTAGTGCCAAATTATCGTCCTCAGGCGATGGGGCGATATTCAGCAATAGTTCGTCACCATACGTGGTATGGTATGGCAATTTGAATTTAATGTTCATATAGATATATTGAGTATTTTTAGATTGTAAATTAAATATCTACGCACCATTGTGCGTATACGTTATTAGGAGTTTTTATTGTATTTCGGATACAAAATTAGGAAAAAAATTGCTTTCGTGTTATAAATCAAGATGCAAAATAACGAATTTCGATGAAAACGTTTGCATATAAGGCTAAAAAAAACAACAATTATATAGGTAAGTCTGTACTAAATAGCTACTTATAGAGTCAACAGTTAAGTGGTACGGCTTGTAGCCGTACCACGCTAATATCACTTCACAACCTTACGTCCTCCAACAATGTACAAGCCGTGCGGCATATCATTGATGTCGGTGCCAAGCAATGTTCCATCAATAGAGAAAACACGACTGTCGGCAGTCTTGTTGTCGATTGTTCTCAACGACACTATACCTGTCAGGTTCCTATTGTCAACGATATTGTTGTCGTCGCCACCCTTTACAAGAAAACTTACAGTGCCATCATCATTACGTGTTATCTCGGTAATGGGCTTACCCATGAACGAGGTTCCCTTCTTCGAGTCGTTACTGTTCCACAGCATTGCTGCTGGTGCAGACGTATCGGTCAATTTATTATTTATTACCGAGCCAGTCTTTGTATTGACATAAGGATAAAGGTCGCCACGTATCTTAGACACCACATTGTTAGTAGCCTCATTGTCGGCATGGAATATCGTCATGCGCTGATGGTCTTTTCCGGTGGCATTTACATTATTTGATGTCCAGCGGCTCTTGAGATAATCTACATGCGTTATCATCAATCCCTTGCCAAAGAGTTTGCAGTCCCAACCTGTCTTTTGACGGTTCTCAAAGAGATAGTACTCATCGGGATTGTTATCATTATACATAATAAATGGACGTCCATAGTCGGTAGACGACTGCATTGACTTTATCGTAGCAGCCTTGTCAAGAACTATAGGCTCTACCCATCCAGCATATATACGCTCCCATGCAGTGAAGTTGGGCGGTGTGAATCCTTCGCCAAGGTAGTTGCCGTTCGACAATAGGTCGTAATAACCCATACCATACTGCTTCTGTCCGTTAGTGTCGTAGGTATCGGGAAATCCAAGACAGTGAGAGAACTCATGGCATATAGTACCAATGCCTGATGCACGTGTATCACCCGTATATCCATCCTTGTTTAGTACACCCAGCAATTCACTGGCACATGCATATCGGTCTATCGAGCCAGTGCTGTAAGTAAGTTTGCCGCCACGATTGCGCATATAGTACATATGCGCCCAAATGGTATTAGGGTCATCAGATGCATTCTCGCCCAATCCTGCATATAGATAGAACACTTGGTCGGCAATACCGTCGCCATCCCAATCATAGTCGGCAAGGTTTACTTTTGGAGCTGCCATATCCGAAGCCTCTTTAAGCATCTCGCCCATCTTGACATCTTTTGTCGATGATGTGTTGGCACCATAATAGGCATATCCCTTGCTTACGCAAACTGGACCTATTACATCGAAGGTAAGGTCGAACTGCCCATTGCTTTGAGCATTGTAATAATCGTGAACAGAACCTATGTACCCCTCGTCGTTTGTAAAACCCGACTGATTAGCAATAGCATCGTAGTAGGCATGGTCGTGAGCCTTGTCAAACTTCTTGTCGGCAAACTCGACAAGAATGATAAGGCCTTTCTTCGTTCCTGTATAAGTGATGTGGTCGCCACCTATGCCACCCTTAACCAATGGTGCACGCATTATGCTGGCTTTGTGTTGAAGAGTATCAAAGTTGGCATCAACAAAACACTTGCCATCATCAGATAGAGTATATCGCTTGCCGTCGGCAGTCTCCCACCAACTCAAGAACTCATCACCCTGCAACTCAGCAGTTATAACATTGCCATTGGTTGTAGGTAAGGTCTTCTTAAATCCCGGCATCACCGGAGCAGCGAAAGAGGTGGCTGCTGCTATGAGCAAAGCCACAAGAAAGGTTAGTCTTTTTTTCATATGTATTTTGTTTATATGTTTTACTTTATGCACTCTCTTGACAAGAATTCGTTGTACTCGTTGCGGTAACCGTTGAACACGTTAATGTCTACCTCAAGACGTATACCACTGACTCGTCCATCAGGACATAGCTGCCAATACACCAAGTGTACATCGGGCTTGTACTCGCCGTAACGGGCTATCCAAATGTTGTAGTCGCGCTTCAAGTCGGGAGCCAAAGACAGGTAACGGTTAACGAAACTCTGTGATATGTAAAGCACTGGCTTAGTGCCTGTATGCTCGCCTACCATACGCAGCCATGTGCGCACAGCACGAAATAGAGCATCAGGTCCACCCATTGCCTTTATCTGCTGATGCGTAGGTTCCACATCAAGCACGGGTGGAAGGTCGCCCTTACGGAATATGGAGTTCTTAATAAAGAATCTTGCTTGTGCCGATGCCGGTGTGCGTGTAGAGAAAAAGTGATAGGCTCCAACCTTTATTCCACGTCCACGTGCTGAAAGGTAGTCGGCCCGATAGTAGCGGTTGCGGATTGATGTACCCTCGGTCGACTTGATATAACAGAACGACACAGGATAGTCTACCTTTCCTGTAACATGCTTGCGCGATATGTTGCCTAAATGCGATATACGTATCTTGCTCCAGTCAATTGGATAGTGTCGGCGACCTTTGTCATGCTGAAAGCGTGATATATCGATACCGTATATACGGTCTGCGGTATATTCAAGTCGTTCGCCAAGGAATCGGTCGGCACGCCATTCGCCAGCACGCACATGTCGCTTGCTTGTTATGTCAAAGCCAAAACCAGTGCGCTTGCCATCCTTCCAGCTTCCAACATACAGATTGCGGTTGGGATCGGCAAACGAACCATGTCCTTGTGCTATAGCATCTTGGTTCATCTCACCCGAATAGGTACCAGTAGAGTCGGTCCATGTTCCACTTACAAGTGTGTCTGCACGCCATATTCCTACAATGCGATGATGCAAAGAGTCGTGACTTACACCCTTGCCACAACGCTTGCCCATACGCCACTCGCCTGCATAAACTATGCTGTCGCCTATAGACAGTTGTCCGTAACCGTCATACTTACCATCCTTTATACCGCCACGATATGTAGTGTTGCCGTTGCGCACCACGGCTTGACCATCGGTTGCAATGTCGCGGCAAGCGGTTATAGCGAGCAGTAAGACTAATAAGTATGTTGTTTTTAAGAATTTCATTTTAATGATAGGTTTGTTTTTTGTTTACCAATCTCTAACAATCGAGCCACCTGCCACAATACCCACAAACTGTCCCTTAGTTGTGAAAACTGGCGACCCATCTGACACAAGCACCCTCGGCAAATCGTGTCTAAATCCGCTTATACGTCTACCTGGAATAACAAGAGGCTGAATAGTGTCACAATCGAGTCCGCTTTCGCCCAAACCAGGATAACCAACAGCACGTATATCGCGCTCTTTGTCGCAGCTCCAAGGCAACATATGTAGAGGTGTTACACCGTCGGGAGTAGACGTATCGACTGTCTGTAACGTCATTGTGTGATGTTTCTTTCCTGTTGAAACAATGTTGAGTGGAGTGCGCACTACATGTCCGCTATCGTTGCGGTAGACTGCCGTATAGCTTACAACTGTACGCAGTGCCAAATGATGTTTGCCTACCGACGTAATGCTGTCGAGCAAATGTCTTGCACGCAACACGTCATTGTATGACGTACCAACGCGAGAAGCTATACCGGCTATGGTCTGATAGCCATTGTCTTGCACTCCGTGCACACGCAGATAATAGTTTAGTTCGGATTGTTGCGAGCGCAACCTATTAGCCTGATCGACTATTGAGGCACGGCATAGTAGCACAATGGTAGAATCGTCCTTAACCTTAGGCAGCTGTTGCACTGCATGGTAAGCGGTGACAATACGCCCTCTGCACCAAGGTATGGCTGTATAACCATTAAGCCAACAGCCTGCCATACGATGTCTATGCACTGCCGAATCGCGATTGGCAGTAACCCCAAGCAACACAGTATCGCCCTGGGCACCTTCAAAGTAGAGCAGAGGTTTGCCGTCTACACACACCTCATGCCATACCTTCTGTTCTACAACCACAGTGCTGCGAAGCAATGAGCTGGCAGATGGTGGTACAAGCATCCATACCACAAAGCCAACAATCAGCAGCACAACAAACAGCAGGATGCCTATAAATATTTTCTTGCCTATATATTTCATAATGTAGTAAGCCTTTGCATTTTCGTGCGAAATTACAAAATATATCGTTACGGCGACGCTTTTTTATCCTATTTTTTTGTATATTCCGATGTTAATCGTAACTTTGCAAGATAGCAAAATACGAAAACCCAAAGTATGAATCTATCTGATTTCTTCAGGAAATTCAAAAGCCGCTACCTCATTGGCAATATATGCGCCATGATAGCGGTAGTGGTAGTGGCATGTATCGGCGTTAAATACGGCCTTGACATATACACTCACCACGGTGAGTCCATATCTATTCCCGACGTGCGCAAAAAGACATTTGAGGATGCCCGCTACCTGCTTGAGCAGTCGGGACTGCAAATAGTGGTAAGCGATACGGGATACGTACGCAATCTTCAGCCGGGCTGCATTCTTGAGCAGACACCCGAGCCAGGCGACCATGTGAAGTCGGGACATATTGTATATGTTATTGTCAATGCTTCGCACACGCCTACACTAACTATACCCGACATTATTGACAACAGTTCACTGCGTGAGGCTATGGCCAAATTGTCGGCTATGGGCTTCAAACTTACACAACCCGAATATATCGACGGTGAGAAAGACTGGGTATACGGCATAACTGTTAAGGGCAGGCACTTAGTAGCAGGCAATAAGGTATCGATAGATGATTGGGTTACGATACAAGTAGGCAACGGACAGCGCGACTCTACAGAAGACATCGACTACATAGACACACCCTACCCTGCCGAGGAAGGCATAATAGAGAATGAGGGTGGTGATGTGGATGAATTCAAAGAGGTGCAAGGCCCGATTAATGACCAATAGATTATCGAATTATGACAGAACAGATACAGGATATAGAAGAATTTGACAACGAGCTGGATACAGCCGAACTGAACGATGCCGATGAGAACGGCCAACTATACGAGCATTTCCGCTTTGTAGCCGACCCAGGCATGGCTCCTTTGCGTGTAGACAAGTTTATGTGCGAGAAGTTGCCACACTCGTCACGCAACCGTATACAGACAGCTGCCGACTCGGGATTTGTACATGTTGGAGGCCGACCGGTAAAGAGCAACTATAAGGTGCGACCTGGAGATGTGGTTACACTTATGCTCGACCGACCACGACACGATACAAGTATTGTGGCAGAGGATATACCTATTAATATTGTATACGAGGACAACGACCTTATGGTAGTAAACAAGGAGGCTGGCATGGTGGTGCATCCAGGTGCAGGCAACTTTACTGGTACTCTTGTTAATGCCATTGCATGGCATCTGCGCGACCTAAAGAGTTACGATCCTAACGACCCTGAAGTGGGCTTGGTTCACCGCATCGACAAAGACACAAGCGGACTGCTCGTAATAGCAAAGACTCCACATGCAAAGAGCGAGCTTGGATTGCAGTTCTTTAATAAGACTACACACCGATCGTATAACGCTCTTGTTTGGGGCAACCTATCCGAAGACGAAGGACGCATAGAGGGCAATATTGCACGCGATCCTAAAGACAGATTGCGCATGACTGTAATGTCGCCCGACTCGGGTATTGGCAAGGAGGCTGTAACCCATTGGCGTGTGCTTGAGCGTTTTGGCTATGTAACACTTATTGAATGTAGACTCGAGACCGGACGCACACACCAAATACGTGCACATATGAAGCATATCGGACATCCGCTATTTGGCGACGAAAGATACGGAGGCATGGAGATATTGCGTGGCGAACGATCTGCCACATACAAGGCTTTCATACAAAACTGCTTCAAGATATGCCCGCGCCAGGCTCTGCACGCACGCACACTGGGCTTTGTACATCCTACAACAAAGAAGCAGATGGACTTTACAAGCGATTGGCCTGAAGACCTTACCAAGCTTGTTGAGAAATGGCGCGGATATATAGGCGGAACAACCCGCGACACATTCAACAATGAATAATATATACTCATTATATAATAAGATAATGGAAACATTAAAACGTAACATTGCCATCGTATGCGGTGGCGATTCATCAGAACATGACGTGTCTATACGCTCGGCACAGGGTATCTACTCTTTCTTCGACAAGGAGCGCTACAACGTTTATCTTGTAGTGGTAAAAACCGGACAAGACTGGCACGTAAACCTTCCTGACGGAAATACCGCCAAGATTGACAAGAACGACTTTTCGTTCGTACATGACGGCAAGGCTGTAGTCTTCGACTATGCCTATATTACCATACATGGCACACCGGGCGAAAACGGTGTTATGCAAGGCTACTTCGAGCTGTTGCACATTCCTTACAGCACATCGGGTGTACTTGTAGAGGCTATGACCTTCGACAAGTATGTGCTAAACAACTACCTGCGTGGTTGGGGCATAAACGTTGCCAAGAGCTTGCTCTTGCGCCGTGGCGAGGAAGAAAAGTATAGCGAAGAGTTTATCGAGAAAGAGATTGGCATGCCTTGCTTTGTAAAGCCTGCTGCCGATGGTTCAAGCTTCGGAGTGTCTAAGGTTAAGAATGCCGACCAGTTGGCTCCTGCCTTGCGTGTTGCATTTATGGAAAGCGACGAGGTGATGATTGAGAAGTATCTTAAGGGTACAGAGATTTCAATTGGTTGCTACAAGACTAAGACCAAGAGCGTGGTGTTCCCTGCTACTGAGGTTGTTACCGAGAACGAGTTCTTCGACTACAATGCCAAGTACAACGGACAGGTACAAGAGATAACCCCGGCTCGCATAAACCCAGACACCGCAAAGCGTGTTGCCGAGGAAGTTAGCCGCATATACGACATTCTTCACTGCAACGGCATCATCCGTATCGACTTCATCATTACCAAGGATAATGAGGGCAACGATGTGCTAAACATGCTTGAGATTAACACCACACCGGGTATGACGCCTACAAGCTTTATACCACAGCAGGTGCGCGCAGCAGGTCTCGACATCAAGGATGTAATGACAGACATCGTTGAGAACCAGTTTTAAAGAATTAGGAGTTAAGAATTAGGAATTAGGAATTGTTGCGGCAGAGCCGCAATGTTGAATTAAAAATTAAGAATTAGGAGTTGGTTTATCAACTCAAAATTCATGAATTCAAAATGCGCAAAGCGCACAATCTCCAATTCCTAATTCCTAACTCGTAACTCCTAATTCGTAATTCCTAACTCCTAATTCGTAATTCAGAACATGGATATTCATCAGTTTGACGCCATTCGACCTTTCGAGTCAACAGAGTTGCCCGAAGTGTTCGACCGATTGTTGCAGAACGAACAGTTCTTGCAGGTTCTTGCCTATCTTTATCCTGGAGTGCCCAAGGAGGCAATAGGCATGAAGATGCATCAGTGTCGCACAAACCTTGACTTCCAAAAGGCTTTCTGCTATGATTTCCTTAAGAATCTGTTGGCTAAGGCAAGCCTTGGTATCAGTTCCGACTTCAGCAGCATAGACATTAAGAAGCGCCATACCTTCGTGAGCAATCACCGAGACATTGTACTCGACTCGGCATTGCTGCATGTTGAGTTGATTGACGCGGGCAGCGATACTACAACCGAGATTGCCATTGGCGACAACTTGCTTAAATTGCCATGGGTTAAGGACATAGTACGCCTAAACAAGTCGTTCATCGTAGAACGCAGCCTGCCTATGCGACAAATGCTCATGTCTTCAAAGCGACTGTCCGACTATATGCACTTCGTAATTGCCGAGAAAAACGACAATATATGGATTGCACAACGTGAGGGACGTGCCAAGAACTCAGACGACCGTACACAGGAAGCTATACTAAAGATGATGACAATGGGTGGCGAAGGCAATATAGCCGAACGCCTTAAGGCCTTACACATTGTGCCACTTGCTATAAGCTACGAGTTTGATCCGTGCGACTGGCTAAAAGCACGCGAGATGCAGTTGAGACGTGATGTGGCTAACTGGAAGAAGGGATCTATGGACGATGTTATCAGCATGAAGACTGGTATTATGGGCTATAAGGGACATATACACTACCAATGCGCTCCATGTATTGACGAGTGGATTGACTCGCTGCCAGCTGATATGTCCAAGAACGATTTCTATGCTGCCGTGGCTAAACACATCGACCACGAGATATGGCGTGGCTACCACTTGTATCCATCCAACTATGTGGCTCTCGACCTTCTGCGTGGCAACAACAATATGGCAAGCCATTATACAGAAGCCGACCGCATGGCATTCGAGAAATATTTGAAAGGTCAGTTGGCTAAAATCAATGATCTGCCAAATGCCGACACTGCTTTCTTACGTGAGCGTATGCTGGAGATGTATGCCAACCCGGCTATCAACCAGATGAGCGTTATCTAATGAAAGATATTTCCAACAATAATACCCTATATATATAAATATGTATAGAATGGACAATACTTTATACAAGGAATCGCGCCACAGAAGCCTATCTACTTCTGCGACGCGATTCGCGTTTAAGGCTTTACTCTTGATGGCCTTAATAGGCATGGCTTCGTGCCAAAACGAGGGCTACGACACGGGCGATAGTGAATACTCGTACATAACAGCCGAACTGGCTTTGCTGCACACCAACAGCAACAAGGCTGTGGCATATGCCACACTCGACGATGGATCAAGCTTGCAGTTTGCAAGCAAATTCACAACCAAGTGGACTGACAAGGCAGACACAGTGTATCGTGCCCTACTCTACTATGACAAGGCTCTTGACGGCAGCACAACAGTCAAAGCACGTGGCGTGACACAAGTGCCAGTAATAGGTGTAGTAAAACAAGAAGATGTAAAGAATATGTGTACCGATCCTCTTGGTATCGAGAGTGTGTGGATAGCCAAAAACAAGACATTCATCAATTTGTCGCTGTTGCTTAAGTCGGGCACAACAGAGAGCGACAACCGTCAATCGATTGGTCTTGTTGAGCTGTCGCGCTCGGTAGATGCAGACAATAGAAAAAGGGTGGTATTGCAGGTATATCACGACCAAGGAAGCGTGCCACAATACTACACCGTACAGCAATATGCCAGCATTGACCTAACAAAGCTTGATGCCGACATAGTGGAAATACAAGCTAATACGTATAACGGAGTTAAAAGGTTTGTTGTAGAATAAACCTTTTAACTCCGTTATTTTTTTATTTATTCGGCAAGTGTCTTGAACGGAACAACCTGCACATCTGTGGTTACACCTGAATCGTAGCCACATACAATGAGGACGTATTCGGTGTTGGAACTGCCAACTTCCTTCTTGCCCTCATAGCTGCCAGTAACAGTATAGTTGTCGGCATAACCGCTATACGACACACGCAGAATCTCGCCGGCAGCCTTTACAGCATCGTTGTCGTTATTGCTAAGGGACTTGTCCCATGCTGCCTTAGGCTGAGCCTCAACAATGTAAGGGTCGTTGTTGGATGCTGTAACCTTAACATCGCAACCATTCGAGTAGGTTTTTACCACCTCGCAAGAAAGAACATTGTCCGAAGGGGTTACGTCGTCGGTTGTGAATTTAATCTCATACACGTCGGTAGTGCAATTGCCGTCGGCATTCATGCCATAGCAATAAGCATAGTATACGGTGTTAGGCGTAAGATTGCCCTGAGTGATGTCTCGAGCATCCTTAGAGACAGTACCCTTTACAAGAATCTGACCGAGGAAGAAGTCGAGGTCATAGTCAGCCGACTCGGCGCAATACTTAAGATACTCAAGGTCCGACTTCTGTATGCTGCCATACTGGTCGATCATCTGCTCACGACTTGACTCTGGTACCACAAAATAGTAGTAGGTCATGGTGTTGTCCTTCGGTGTGAAGGTTACGGTAGCAGATGTCTTGGTTACATCGGTAACATTGATGGTAAAGAGGTCCTTGGCAGCCGATTTAGTTGTGGCAGAAGCCTTGGAGATGCCAGCAGGCACACCATCCTTGTCAAACAACAATGCGTAGAAATAATAGGTTGTACCAGCATCGAGGTTAGGGATACGCAAGAACTTTGACTCGTCAAACTCGTCGTTGTACTTAGACTTGATAGCCATGCGCACCTCTTTATCAGTACCTTTAAGTTCCTCTTTGGTTACACACATAAGCCAGTACTTGCAACCATCAGGCATATCAAAAGCCACATCCAGAGAGTTCTGCTGCACGTTGCTTATCTCTATATCCATGCTCAGCGGTGTAATCTCCTCGAATGTGATGTCCTTGATATCCTTGCTGAGAATAGGTGTTGTAATACCGTCGGATGTAAATATCTTTATGACGTTGTCGCTGACTTCCTGCGCAAACGACATTACCGACATAAGTGCGGCAATCGTCAACAATAGCAATTTCTTCATATTAACTTTTTCGTTGTATATTTATTGTTTATGATAAGTGTCGCTGTATAGGCTTAGAAACCGCCTTCAGGCAACACGAAGTCGATTATTGTAGGCTCGGTAGTAGGCGCTCCATTATCATCGATGCCTATGCCAATGGCATAATATTTCTGTCCGCCCTTGTTTGGCGAGAACTCCCAATCCTGGCTGCCACTCTTGCCATAGTTAGAGTAGTCGGTACCACTATTGAGCAACCACTTTACAAGGTCGCCTGACTGGATATGCGCATCGGCACCAGCCGCGCTCTGCACATTCACAATATACTTGTCGCTATTGCTTACATCGGCAGTAATGACAACATTGCGCCAAGCATTGGTCTTCAATGTAAGCTTAATCTTGTTGTCTGAAGGAACAGGAGCAAGGGTTCTTACCTTTGTTGTCTGTATAGGTGTAACTAGTTCGCCATCCTTTGTCACACCGAAAGTAATGATAACCTGGTCGGCATCCCACAGCAATGTCTTCTGTGTATTATAGTCGACCTCCGAATCGTATGTACCTTTCTTGGCATCATATTTTATCTGCTGCTGCCATGTCTCGCCATACATATTGCCCATAGCCTTCCAGTATTTAACAAAGTGCTGGAACACGTCGCCGTTGTTCTCGCCTTCATTACACCATGTGTTGTACATGTCCATACCTGTGGTCTGCACTACATACTGCACATTGTCATCCTTGGGTGTAACAACATAGTCGAGCGTTGTGGTAGTAATATTCTTGGCATTGACAACAAACGGATCGTCGGCTGTCTTGCCAGTTGTAAGTTTCAATGAAGACACCTCGCTTGCAATGCCGTTGTCGTCGTAAGCCAAGGCATAAACAACATAATCGGTCTCTGGGGTAAGGAAATCGAAAGCCTTCTTGTACGAATCGTAAGCCTCTACCGTAGCATTGGCCTCAATGTAAGCCTTAGGATCCTCAATGGTCTGGCTTGCTGGAACGCAAACTGCCTTCACCTTGCTGGCATTGGCTTCGATATCGATATTTACACCAAGAGATGTAGACGTGACGTATCTCTGGCTAAGCTTGGCTTGAACCTTTCCAAGCTTTGCAAACTTGATGGCCTCAACCTCGTCGGTAATTACGCTAAGCTTGGTGCCGTTCTTCATGTTAATCTTAAGCTTGTATGCAGGCGACTGCGCCATTGCCGCCATACCCTGGCAGGCGGCTAACAAAAGGAGTAGATATTTCTTCATGTTTACTTGCTGAATTTTAAAGTTGTGTTGTTAATCTTGAGCACATAGACACCCTTCGACAAAGATGAGATGTTAAGTTGCTCGCCACGCCAATTGGCATAGCCTAACACTTTGGCACCGGCTGTGTTGAAAATATCAACAGAATAGTTCTTTGAGTTGTCGTAGCCGCCAATCTCAATAATGTTGCTGCCAGCCTTTACGCTTATCAAGAGATTCTCGTCCTTAACCTTAAGTCCGTTTACGCCTGTAGACACATCAAAGCTGATGTTGGTAATTTCGGCAATGTTAATGGTCTCTGTCTCCTTCGAGTTCTTGTTTACCTTCATGGTAGCGCCATCAAACGTGATTGACTCGATGTCGTCCATCTTGTAGACCTTTTGCCCCGAAGCTGTGTTCACGGTAACATTGTCTTGAGCATAACAAGCGGCACTTAGTGCCAAGCCTGCTGCAATTAGTAATTTTTTTCTCTTCATTTTATTATTGTTTATGGTTGTAACGTTTTGATAAGATAATCTTTAAAGTACTGACAAAAGACCACTCTCTATATATTAAGGTATTAAAAGGGCACTTAACCCCATAAGAACTTAACAATATGCAAATGTATGGAAATAAATTTAAAAGAACGAAACAATCGTCTATTTTTTTTGAAAAGAAACTTACAATTAGTAATTCTGAGTATGGTATATATAAAAAATAGGGTGTATCAGAACCATATGCTTACGGTTTGATACACCCTATTTGGTGTTTTATTGAAGTGTTTACAGCTTCTTGAACTCGCTGTAAATCTTATCGGCTATCTCCTTAAACTCCTCTTCAGAGAGTTTGAGTTTAGGATTAGAGAAAATCATGTCTTTCTCCGACTGCATTGGCACAAGATGTATGTGCGCATGCGGCACCTCAAGTCCGAGCACAGCCTCGCCCACCTTAATGCACGGGAATGCGCGCTTGATGGCTATAGCTACCTTCTTTGCAAAGACGTGATACTCGGCGAGCTCGTCGTCTTCCATATCGAAGATATAGTCTACCTCACGACGTGGTATAACCAGGGTATGACCCTTTACCAACGGATTGATGTCGAGGAAAGCGTAGAACTTGTCGCTCTCGGCACACTTGTAGCTGGGAATTTCGCCCGCAGCAATTTTAGAGAAAATGTCCATGATTGGTTCCTCCTTCTTTTAGTTATTATTCAATAGTGATCTTATCGATGCGCAAGTGGATTGTGCCACGCGGAATCTTAATCTCTACCTCGTCGCCCACCTTGTGGTTGAGCAAACCCTGTGCAATAGGAGTAGTGATAGAAATCTTGCCTTCACGCAGATTGGCCTCGCTCTCGCTTACGATTGTGTATGTCATCTTAGCCTTGTTGGTAAGATTGGTCATCTCCACCTTAGAGAGAATCTGTACACTGTCTGTGCTCAGACGTGATGTGTCTACAATTTTTGCCTCGGCTATAGCAAGCTTGATACGGTTTATCTTCTCTTCGAGATGAGCCTGTGCTTCCTTGGCAGCATCATATTCGGCATTCTCGCTTAAGTCGCCCTTGTCACGGGCTTCAGCGATGGCTGCCGATGCCTTAGGGCGCTCTACTGATTCGAGCTGCTTGAGTTCGGCAACGAGCTTGTCGTAGCCTTCTTGTGACATGTAAGCCATAATAAAATACTTGTTTTTGTTAGTTATTGTTTTTTCGCTTAGGCAATAAAAAAAACAAGAATTCCGACATTGGTCTTAGTGTCGAAATCCTCATTCTCTCGTGCCAATAAAATTTATTTCTTTTGCAAAGTTAAGGATTTAAATCCATATAAACAAGTTTTGCACGCTTTTTTCTCTTTTTCAGTGGTTTATGAGTGTTTACTTATTGCCTAAGCCGGATAGCAAGGCTTAAATACATATAGGATGGACTTGTATAGGTGAAACTATCGGAAACGATATTAATAAAGAATAAAGGGCTTTGCCGTGTTGGGGTTTCTCGTTATTTTTGCAGTATGAATAGGATAATCGCCATATACACCATGATGTGTTGCTGCTTAGCGGCAAGAGCACAGAAGATGCCGGTTGTAGCCGACATGGACACACGTGTGCCTATTGCGGGTGTCGTTGTAAGCACCAACAACGGGCAGCGTGTTGTTACCGATTATACAGGACGCTTTCATACGCAGTTGCCTTTCAGCAGCGCAACGGTTTCGAAGAAGCATTATATGCAACGCCGCGTGAACGCTACCGAACTACAGCAAGACACATTGTTCCTTATTCCGCAAGAGGTGGTGCTTAATGATGTGGTGGTTACGGCGCCTGGAATGAGCTTTGATATGAAGAAGGCTATGCAGAAGGAGATGGAGGTGGCACGACTGCCCAAACCTTCGGATGGATTTAATCTGCTTGGCCTGTTCAAACTAATAATGCCATCGGCCAAGGCTAAGGCACAATCGAGAGCGGGCAAGATAAAGAAGATTCTTGATAAATATTGAATGAGCCGTTGCAAGTATTTAGAATATGAAGAACTAACGCCTGGCTTAGGCACGTCAAACTATAACAACAACAAATTAATATTACATTATTTATTATGACTATTACAAAAGCTACTCCGGCACATGCAGCCGACATTGCGCAACTGATAATGACGGCAATGACAGAAGACTGCTGCCAGTTTCTGGCAGGCAAGGACCACACTCTTGACGATTTCTATCAGATGATGGTAAAGCTTGTGCTTATGGACGACTCGCAGTACAGCTGGCGCAACGCCTTTGTTGCGCTTGACGACGAGGCTACTAATGGCAACCTTGACTATGCTCCGGTTGCCGGTGCCATTGTAGGTTACGATGGTAAGGACTTGCGACGTCTGCGCCGACGTTTTCAGGAGGAGGCTCTAAGCTGTCTTAATATGGACTACACCAATATGGATGACGAGACACAGGAGGGCGAGTTTTACCTCGACTCGCTTGCTGTCTACTCTGAATATCGCAAGCGTGGCATTGCCTCTAAGCTGCTAAAGCATTTTGTAGAGTATGCTGCCGAGCTTGGTTTGCCTGCTGCTCTGCTTGTAGACAAGAACAATCCTAATGCCGAAAGACTTTATACATCACTGGGGTTTGTATATAAGAATGATGCTATGTGGGGTGGACACGAAATGCGCCACCTTGTACACGGAAAGGCACAAGGCAATTAGCGGGAAAAGAGTAATATATATTACTTTGCCATTTAATATAATTTACTTGCCAATTTAATATAATTTACTTGCCAATTTAATATAATTTACTTTGCCATTTAATACAATTTACTTGCCAATTTAATATAATTTACTTTGTGCCGTTGAATATATTTGGTCATTTAATATATATTACTTGAGCATTTAATATATTATGCTGACTTCAGGTAATACTTTAGTAAAATAATAGCATAAAAAATCCCTGCATCGCAACCTATGAGCTGCAATGCAGGGATTCTTTATTTTTATATGTGCTCTAATCAGTTAGATTAGATGTCGTTGTTGTGGTCGAGTGAGTCGTTGAAGTCCTTAGGTTCACGATGCTCACGGTTTTCGCGACGTCCGTCACGACGTTCGCCTCTTTCGCCACGTGGGCGACGCTCGCCTCTATCACCTCTTTCGCCACGAGGACGACGCTCACGCTCTACGTACCCTTCTGGTTTCGGGAGCAAGATACGATGAGAGAGCTTGTACTTGCCAGTCTTCGGGTCAATCTCCATAAGCTTAACCTTGATCTTGTCGCCTTCCTTGATGCCAGCCTCTTCAACTGTCTCAAGACGCTTCCAGTCAATCTCAGAGATGTGGAGCAATCCGTCCTTGCCAGGCATAATCTCAACAAAGCAACCGTAAGGCATGATAGAACGTACTGTACCCTCGTAAACCTCGCCTACCTCAGGGATAGCAACGATAGCCTTGATCTTGCCAAGAGCAGCATCGATAGCGTCCTTGTTAGGAGCAGATATCTGTACCTTGCCTACACCATCTGCCTCGTCGATAGTGATTGTAGCTCCAGTATCTTCTTGCATCTGCTGGATAATCTTGCCACCAGGGCCGATAACAGCACCGATGAACTCCTTAGGAATCTCAATCTGAATGATGCGTGGAACCTGTGGCTTCATCTCGGCACGTGGCTCAGAGATAGTCTCCAGCATGCAGTTGAGGATGTGCTCGCGGCCAGCCTTAGCCTGCATAAGAGCCTTCTCAAGAATCTCGAAGCTCAAACCGTCGCACTTGATATCCATCTGTGTTGCGGTCAAGCCCTTGGGTGTACCGGTGGTCTTGAAGTCCATGTCGCCAAGGTGGTCCTCGTCGCCGAGGATATCGCTAAGCACAGCATACTTCTCCTCGCCTGGGTTCTTGATAAGACCCATAGCGATACCTGATACAGGAGCCTTCATAGGTACACCAGCATCCATAAGAGCAAGTGTGCCGGCACATACAGTAGCCATAGATGATGAGCCGTTTGACTCAAGAATCTGGCTTACCAAACGTACTGTGTAAGGGAAATCCTCAGGAATCTGACCCTTAAGTCCGCGCCATGCCAAGTGGCCGTGACCTATCTCGCGACGTCCAACACCACGCTGAGCCTTAGCCTCGCCAGTACAGAACGGAGGGAAGTTATAATGAAGTAGGAAGCGCTGATAGCCCTTCTCCAATACATCGTCAACAAGCTTCTCGTCCATCTTTGTACCGAGAGTACATGTAGTGAGGCTCTGTGTCTCGCCACGTGTGAAGATAGAACTTCCGTGAGGCATTGGTAATGGAGAAACCTCACACCAAATAGGACGGATGTCCGTAGTCTTACGACCATCGAGACGCTTGCCCTCGTCGAGGATGCAACGGCGCATAGAGTCGCGCATAACGTCGGCATAATAGCGCACCATCTCTGCGTGCTTCTCGTCAAGCTCCTCAGGTGTAAGCTCTGTATGAGCTGCATCATAAGCCTCCTGGAAGTCAGAGAGAATCTTATCGAAAGCTTCCTCACGCGACTTCTTGTCGTGGTCGCCAGCCTCAGCAATAGCGTAGCACTTGTCGTAAGTCTCCTTGCGAATCTGCTCACGCAACTCCTCGTCGTTAACCTCATGGCAGTACTCGCGCTTAACATCAGTACCAAGTTCCTTAGAAAGCTCGGTCTGGAGCTCGCACATAGGCTTGATAGCAGCCATGGCAGCCTTGAGGGCGCCAATCATATCCTGCTCTGAAACTTCCTTCATCTCGCCCTCAACCATCATGATATTTTCGGCAGAAGCGCCTACCATGATGTCCATGTCGGCTTCCTTCATCTGCTCGAAGGTTGGGTTGATAACATACTCACCGTTGATGCGTGCTACGCGCACCTCAGAGATGGGGCATTCGAATGGGATATCTGAACAAGCCATTGCGGCTGAAGCTGCAAATCCTGCGAGAGCATCAGGCTGATCAACGCCATCGGCGCTGAGAAGCATGATCTGCACATATACCTCTGCATGGTAGTTAGACGGGAAGAGCGGACGGAGCACACGGTCAACAAGACGCGATGTAAGGATCTCGTTGTCACCTGACTTGCCTTCACGCTTTGTGAAACCGCCAGGGAAACGGCCTGCTGCTGCATACTGCTCTTTGTAGTCTACCTGCAAAGGCATGAAATCTGTTCCGGGAACTGCATCTTTTGCGGCACAAACAGTGGCGAGAAGTACGGTGTTGCCCATACGCAGTACAACACTTCCGTCGGTCTGCTTTGCCACTTTCCCGGTCTCAATGCTGATGGTTCTGCCATCAGGCAATGATACTGTCTTTGTAATTACGTTCATCTAAATCGTTATAATAACATCAAAAAATTAAATATGGTAGCAAAGTTAGTCATTTTCAATGGGATAAACGAACAATGCCGTGATATTTTTGTTTTTTTGTTTAAATTTCTACTTAACTTTGCAGGCTGAATTATAAAACTACAAATTTGTTTAATGATACGGTCTATTATTTTTGTGGCGCTGGGCGGCGGACTGGGTTCTGCATTGCGCTTTATTGTATCCAAATTGGTTCAGGACAATATGCCAGGCATCTTTCCTTATCCCACGCTGACGGTCAATCTCTTAGGTTGTCTGCTCATAGGCTTGTTCTATGGCATGTCGGCACGTGGCAATATTGGCAACGACTCGGTTAAGCTTTTGCTTACTACTGGACTTTGCGGAGGCTTCACTACCTTCTCCACATTCTGCAACGAGAACCTTTCGCTTATGCGTGGCGGACACGCCTTTGCCACATTACTATATACGGGTGGCAGCGTGATGCTTGGATTTGTGGCCGTGGCTGTGGGATATTGGATAGCGGAGAGAGTGTGAGGGATTAGACTGTTGTGTACATTTAACAAAACATCTTATAATACCAATTTTATTGGTTATACTTAATAAAGTATATAGGAAAAAGCAGTATCTTTGCAAGTTGAAAGTGAACTAAGAAGAAAAACAATAAAACAAGATGAATATCAAATCAATCAAACATCACGTTGCCCTTGTCGTTGCGGCATTGGCAATCATTGGAACTACGGCATGCAACGAACGCAAGTTTCATGTAGACGGAACAATCGAGAACGCTGCCGACTCTACTCTTTATTTTGAGAACATGAGTCTTAACGGACCTGTTAAGGTAGACTCGGTAAAATTGTCTGCCGATGGATCTTTCTCGTTCGACGGCAAAGCTCCTTCTGCTCCTGAGTTCTATCGTCTGCGTATTGCAGGACAAATTATCAACATCGCTATCGACTCTACCGAGACTGTAAATGTAAAGGCACAGTATCCAAGCATGGCTTCGCAGTATGAGGTGAGCGGTTCGGACGACTGTACCCGCATTAAAGAGTTGGCTATTATGCAGATGCAATTGCAGAGCCAGATAAATATGATTGCCAACAATCCGCAGCTTGGCGCTGATGCCGTGAACGACAGCATAAACAAAGTGATAGAGAATTATAAGGGCATTGTCAAGACACAGTATATCTTCAAGGAACCAATGAAGGCCTCGTCTTACTTTGCATTGTTCCAAACTCTGTATGCTGGTGGACAGTCGCTGCTTATCTTCAATCCGCGCTCGTCGGCAGAAGATGTAAAGGTATTTGCTGCTGTGGCTACAAGTTGGGACACTTTCTATCCTAACGAGGAGCGTGGCGAGAATCTACACAACATAGCTATTGAGGGAATGAAGGACGTGCGCCTTTTACAAAGCCGAATGGCAGGCACTACTATAGATGCCTCTAAGGTTCAGACAACTGGCATTGTCGACTTTACACTTGCCGACAACAAGGGTGTGCAACGCAGCTTGTCGTCGTTGAAGGGCAATGTTGTTTTGCTCGACTTCCATCTCTTTGCCAACGAGAAGTCGATGCAGCGCATTATGATGTTGCGCGAACTTTACAACAAGTATCACGCTGCAGGATTCGAGATATATCAGGTTTCGGTTGACCCGGACGAGCATTTCTGGAAAACTCAGACAGCAGCCTTGCCTTGGGTGTCTACACGTGTGGACGAAAATACACAGAAGGTGCTGCAATTGTATAATGTGGGACAGATTCCAACCTTCTTCTTGCTCGACAAGAACTGCAACGTTGTTAAGCGCGACGTACAGATAAAGGATATTGACGCGGAGATTAAGGCTTTGCTGTAAAACGAGAATTGTTCGTGTAATGAACGGGCTAATAACGAACATTACACGAACAATATATTAACGTCAATTAAACGATTGTGCATACACTGGAAAATTACTTCCAGTTCTTATACGGATTGCGAAGGAGCTGCGAATTATAGTAACGGCGGTCGCCTGTAACTTCATCACCAATGAAAGACGGCTTTGTATACGGCTCGTCTTTGGACGAAAGCTCAACCTCGGCTATCACAAGTCCTTCGTTGTCGCCGAAGAACTCGTCTACCTCAAACGTGTGATGTCCGTCAGAACTCTTTACCAACCAACGACGCTTGTCTATAACACCACCACGACAAAGCTCAAAGAGATGCTTGGCCTCGTCGTTGGTTATCTCCTTTTCAAACTCATAACGCGATAATCCAGTACGGTCGCTATGGCTCTTAATGGTAAGCCACGAACGGTCGTCACGAGTACGAACTCTTACTGTAGCCGACTCGCACGGCATATAGCCTTGCTTGATATGGCTTGAAGAAAAGGCGGCTTCTTTCCAGGAGCCGCCTTTCTTTATAAGGAACTTACGTTCAATTTCTAATCCACTCATATTATTTATATATTAAATAATGTGTGTCTTTTTATTAATGTTGAAATGAAAAGTGTGTGTTTTATGCCTGTGTGAAGGTCCAAACAGCAAATGCCACACCGAGGATTATAAGACCCCATACGATGTACTCCACTACTTTCTTTCCTTCTTTTTCTTGCTTCTTAGCGTATCTTTCACGCTTTATTCTACTGTTTTGGCTCATAGTTATATAAATTTTGAGTTTTGAATTGTGCGCTTTGCGCATTTTGAATTATTGAGTTGTGAATTATGAGTTGTCGACGCTTAAGCATCGACAACTGGAAACTCCATAAGGTATGCCTTTATGAATCCGTCTATCTTACCGTCCATAACACCGTCCACATCTGCAGTCTGATAACCAGTACGGTGATCCTTAACGCGGCGGTCGTCAAACACATAGCTGCGTATCTGACTGCCCCACTCTATCTTTTTCTTGCCTGCCTCTATCTTGGCCTGGGCCTCAAGACGCTTCTTCATAGCACGATCGTAGAGTTGAGATTTGAGCAATCGCATAGCATTATTGCGGTTCTCAAGCTGCTTACGACTTTCGGTATTCTCAATGAGAATCTCTTCTTCCTCGCCTGTATCAGGATCAGTATATTGATAGCGCAAACGAACACCAGTCTCAACCTTATTGACATTCTGTCCACCGGCGCCACCCGAACGGAAAAGGTCCCATGATACCTTTGAAGGATCTACATATACCTCTATAGTATCATCTACAAGTGGCGAAACGAAAACCGAAGCAAACGATGTCATTCGCTTGCCTTGCGCATTAAAGGGAGACACACGCACAAGACGGTGTACTCCATTCTCGCTCTTGAGATAGCCGTAGGCATATTCGCCACCCTCTATCTCCATTGTCACACTCTTTATTCCGGCTTCATCGCCTTCCTGAAGGTTGGAAATTGTAACCTTATGGCCATGCGCCTCTGCCCAACGCATATACATACGCATAAGCATCTGTGCCCAGTCTTGACTCTCGGTACCACCTGCGCCAGAGTTTATCTTTAACACACAGTCCATAAGGTCTTCCTTCTGGCGCAACATGTTCATCAATTCGAGGTTCTCTATAGCAGTAATTGCAGCATTATAGTCTGCATCCACCTCTTCTTCTGTCACAAGTTCCTCCTTGTGATAATCGAAGGCAAGCTGTAATTCGTCGGCAAGACGGCGCACCTGCTCATAGCCCTTTATCCACTTCTCAATAGACTTTACCTTCTTCATTTGCTCTTCTGCAAGCTTTGGATCGTCCCAGAAGTCGGGAGCCTGTGTGCGCAACTGCTCCTCTTCAAATTCTACCTTCTTTTGGTCTATATTAAGATAATGGTTGAGCGCATCGGCACGCTCAATTACATCTTTTAGTTGATCGGCTGTTATCATATAAAACTACTATTCGTACATTTTGTCGATTACGTCCTTGAAGTTTTTGTAAATTACCGGACGACGTATCTTCAACGTGTTTGTAAGCTCGCCCGACTCCAAAGAGAAGTGATGAGCAATAAGCGTGAATCGCTTAATCTGCTCATAGCTTGCAAGCTGCTGTTGCAATGTTTGTATACGCTCCATCATCATCTTGTGCACCTTAGGATCTGCACACAATGCTTCGCGACTGTCTGCAGTTACACCGTGGTCCTTTGCCCACTCCTCGACAAGACGGAACTCTGGAACTATAAGAGCCGAAACGAACTTGCGCTCGTTGGCTATCACCACAACTTGATCTATAAACTTATCAACCAATAACAGCGATTCTATCATTTGCGGAGCGATATACTTGCCATTGCTGGTCTTGAACAGGTCCTTTATACGGTCGGTCAAGAATAGTTCACCGTTTTTAATATAGCCTGCATCACCAGTACGGAAGTAACCGTCCTCTGTAAACGCTTCTTTATTAGCAGCATCGCGTCGATAGTAACCAACTGTAATAGTAGGACCCTTAAGCAGAATCTCGTCGTTATCTCCAATCTTCACATCAATTCCATTAATTGGACGTCCCACCGAACCAATTGTGTAAGGCATATTCTCGCGGTCGCAACTTACTGTGGCAAGACTCTCGGTCAAACCATAACCAACAACCATGTTCAAACCAACGGAATGAGCAAAACGCTCTACCTCAGGCGAAACAGCAGCTCCGGCTGTCGGGAATATATTGGCATTCTCCAAACCCAACTGCTTGCGTACAAGACGTAATACCATCTTATCAAACACCTTATACTCCATAGCAAGCATTGGAGACGGACGCTTGCAGCGGCTCTTGCACTCTAGGTTATACTTACGGCCAATTTCCAAAGCATGACGGAATAATTTCTGCTGCATAGGGTTGGAACGATCTATCTTGTCTTTTACAGCTTGGTATACCTTCTCCCAGAAACGGGGTACCGACGACATTGATGTTGGATGAGTTTCGCGCATTGACTGCTGTATCTCATGAGGATCTGTATTAATAATAATATGTGCACCCTCAGAGAAGGCCAGATACGACCAACCACGCTCAAAGATATGAGTGATTGGTAAAAACTCTATTATTCGGTCTTTCTCAGATATAGGCACAACCTCATCATTAGCCTTTAAAGCTGCTGAATACTGTCCGTAAGTCAGCATAACACCTTTCGGGTCACCAGTAGTACCTGAAGTGTATAGGATATTACAGAGATCAGAGTCATTGGATTCTTGATAAAGTTTCTCCACTTCACTTTGACGTGGCAATCCTTCACCCAACTTCAAAAAGTCATCGAAGTATAGAGCTGCAGGATCATGTGTGGAGATTCGTACAGAACGATCAAAAATAATAATACGCTCGAGCGAATGACATAGTCCAAATACACGATGAGCCTTGTCATACTGTTCTTGTTCACCAACAAATAGGAATCGTATCTGAGCATCGTTTATCATATACTGAATCTGCTGTTCAGAAGAAGTAGCATAGAACGGTATCGATGTAACACGCACACCGTATGCACCAAAGTCGGTTATGAGATACTGTATGGCGTTCTGAGAGAATACGCCAATTGTCTCCTGCGGCTTAGCACCCAGGTTGAGCAAAGCGTTACTTGCTTGCTTCACCAACTGAGAGAAACTATTGTAGCTCATGGTTTTCCACGCAGAGCCACCAAAGTCCTTATATGTAAAGGCTTCGCGCTCTCCATACTTCTCTGCCTGCTTTTGGGCGAGAACCGAAAGATGACATCTTGTTTGCATAGTGATTTGTTTTTATATGGTTGCAATTACGCAATCTAATATGAATATGCAAAAATACGCTAAAAATAGCAAAGAACAAAACAAAAACATTAAAAAAGCTGTTTGACAAAGGAATTGTTAGCATTTGGATATAATACTGCAAGTTGCTGTACCAAGTAAGAGCCTATAAAAAAGCAATAAGATGTTTCATTACATGTCACAAGTCATATAAATTACATGATTAAAAAGACAATTAAAAGAACGCATACAAAGAACGCATACTATATATATAATATAAGGTACGTATATAATAATGTGTAACGCGTGTAAAAGGAAGAATAAGGACATAAAAAAAAGGTCTCCAAAGTCGTTAGACCTTGAAGACCTCAACTAAAGAAGGCAGCCACCTACTCTCCCGCATTGCATTGCAGTACCATCGGCGCAAGCGGGCTTAACTTCTCTGTTCGGAATGGGAAGAGGTGGGACACCGCCGCAATAACCGCCTAAAGTTCGTTCGCNTGACTATAGGCATAAGTAGTCAACTATAAGTATGACTAAAATTAAATAAGTCAACGTGAATTATAAATAAGTAATAACTGAGTCAACTTGTATTATCAATAATACTTAGAGTGGTCAACTAAAATCGTTAAACCACACATAAAGTGATAGGCTAAAACAATTAAACCACATAGATTATTGGAATAAACACATTATCCCCCAACATGTTTCTTTGCGGAGATATGAAGGGTAATTTTATTTGTGACTATAGGCATAAGTAGTCAACTATAAGTATGACTAAAATTAAATAAGTCAACGTGAATTATAAATAAGTAATAACTGAGTCAACTTGTATTATCAATAATACTTAGAGTGGTCAACTAAAATCGTTAAACCACAATTAAAATCTCTATTCCGTGACACGGAATGGCCATTCCGTGACGTGGAACGCGCATTCCGTGACACGGAACGGCCGTTCCGTGTCACGGAATAGAACTTTTAAATATTATATACGACCATTAAAATCATGCTTACCTATTATCAAATTCAGGCTATAGGTTGAGTGTGCGGATATTTTTTGTAGTTTTCGAGTATAATATTGGAGGTTCAGGAGTTTACTTTTATTATTAATCTGTTTTTGCTAACAGTTTGGTTATCAATATTTTAACTTTCAAGAAAGTTTACTTTAGCACTTACACAAAGGTAAAGTGAGTCGATATTGTTCGTAACTTTGCACCAGACAAAAAACAAAACCCAAACCTATGCTAAAGGCAAAATTTTTAACCCTATGCGCATCCACATTATTTATAAGTGCAAGCGCTCAAACTCCCAAGCTTGGAGTCGACCCAATTGAAAAAGTGATTAACGCTATGACTCTCGACGAGAAGCTAAACGTTCTCATCGGATCGGCAGGCAACGTAAAGAGCGATGCCACAGCGACAATCGGTTCTTCAGCCGAACTTGTTCCAGGTGCAGCCGGTCAGCTTAACGCAATTCCACGATTGGGAATACCCGCAACTGTTGTTGCCGACGGTCCTGCCGGACTCCGTATCAAACCTACACGCGAAGGCACATTCAAGACCTTCTACTGCACCCATTTTCCTATAGAGACAGTTATGAGTTCTACTTGGAATGTAGATCTTGTAGGACAGATTGGCGCAGCCATGGGTGATGAGGTAAAACACTATGGTGTAGACGTATTGCTTGCACCAGCCACCAACATCCACCGCAATCCATTGAACGGAAGAAACTTTGAGTACTACTCTGAAGATCAACTACTATCAGGCAAAATTTGTGCAGCAATGGTAAATGGAGTACAGAGCAATGGTGTAGGCACATCGCTAAAGCACTTTGCCCTTAACAACCAGGAGACCAACCGTACAAGCAACAACGTTATCGGTACTCCGCGTACATTCCGCGAAATATATCTCAAGCCATTCGAGATTGTTGTAAAGGAAGCACAGCCCTGGACAGTCATGACATCTTATAATAAGGTGCTACCTTGCAGATGGAGGCAGGCAACGACTTGCTTATGCCTGGCAAACTATCGCAGCGCGAAGAACTAAAGAAGGCTGTGCTCAACGGTCATCTCTCAATGGAGATTATCGACCGCAACGTTAAGCACATCCTCGAATACATCCTTAAGACACCACGCTTTAAAGGATATGTAGCCGACAACAATCCAGACCTTAAAGCTCATGCAGTAGTAACACGCAACGCAGCCCTTGAGGGAATGGTTTTGCTTAAGAACCTCAAAAATACGCTTCCTATCAAGAGCAATGTGAAGAATGTGCCAGTATCTTATCCTTTCGGTTATGGCCTCAGCTACACCAACTTCAAGTATGGCAAGCCATCGGTAACAACCGACACCAAGGGCGACATCACCGTAAAGGTAGAAGTAAAGAACACAGGCAAGGTAGCCGGCAAGGAAGTTGTTCAGACCTACGTATCGGCACCTGGCAAGGATATGGACAAGCCAGTACGCGAGCTTAAGGCATTTGCCAAGACACGCAAGCTGAACCCAGGCGAGAGTGAGATGATAACAATGACAATCCCTTACGAAAGTCTTGCTTCGTTCAACGAAACAGCAAGCCAATGGCAGGTTGAGGGCGGTCAGTACACAGTTATGGTTGCCAAAAACGCAGCCGACATGAAGCCTCTTACATCAACAGTAAATATTGAGGGCAAGGTTACAGAGGCAGTACGTCCAAGCCTCTTGCCTGAGCAGAAATAATAAAGCACAAATAAGGGAGTGCCGAAATAAGCAATATGCAAGTTTTGGCACACCCTTCTAAAAAACTAAAGACAATTTTAATTTAAAAAATATATAAGGTATAGGTAAATTGTAACTGAAGAAGGATAAAATAGTAGATTGTAACAGAAAAAGAGTAAATTTGTAGATTGTAACTAAATAAGCAGTATTTGAGAGTTGAACAGATAACTACGAAAAGATATAATTTAAACATAAAAGTCATTATACGTATGAGAAAATCATTTCTGACATTTATGCTTACATTGCTCACAGGAGTATTGTTTGCACAACAACCCACAAGAGTAAACGTTGCCGAAGGCACACTTGAGGGCATCAACGAGTCGGGTATAAAAACATTCAAGGGCATTCCCTTTGCAGCACCTCCAGTAGGCAATCTTCGCTGGAAGGCTCCACAGCCAGTAGAGAAATGGCAAGGCATACGCCAAGCTAAAGAATATGGGCCAAACCCTATGCAGGAGAATTTATTCGGCGACATGAACTTTGGTACTAAGAAGATGAGTGAGGACTGTCTGTACCTTAACGTATGGACACCAGCAAAGACAATGAACGAGCATCTGCCTGTACTTATATACTTCAATGGTGGTGGTCTGATGTGCGGTAGCGGCAGTGAGCCAAGATATGCAGGCGATGCTATGGCACGCAAGGGCATCATATCAGTTACAGCCAACTATCGCGAGGGCATATTCGGATTCTTTGCACATCCGCAACTCTCTAAGGAGACATCGTATAAGGGTTCGGGCAATTATGGATTCCTCGATCAGGTGGCTGCCATCAAATGGATAAAAGATAATATAGCAGCATTCGGTGGCGACCCTAACCGTATCACTATCGTAGGCGAGTCGGCAGGCTCAATGTCGGTTAGCTCGCTTATGGCATCACCTTTGTGCAAAGGATTGTTCGCCCAGGCAATGGGTTCAAGCGGTTCGGTTATTGGAACAAAGAAGGTTGCCACACTTAAGGAGGCTGAGACCCAGGGCTTAGAAATGACGAAAAAAATTGGCTGCAAGAATATTAAGGAATTGCGTTCGCTCTCTGCCGAGGAGCTTATGAAGAAGGCAGGTGTAAAGAGTGTACCTACATACAACATCGACGGATACTTCTGGACAAAGCAGCCCTACGATGTATTTGCCAATGGCGAGCAGACTAAGGTGCCATTGCTTATAGGTGGCAACAATCAGGAGATGAATGCCATGTTCATTCTGCGTGGCAAGCCAGCCACAATCGAGAATATGAAAGAAGCAGCACGCGCTATCTATGGCGATGCTACCGACGAACTGTTCAAGCTCTATGGCCTCAACACAGATGCCGACGTTATGGGACAACCAGGCAACAATCTTGCCGGTGACATCTTCCTCGACTATTCTACATGGAAGTGGGGCAATATGCACAAGCTTACTGGAGGACAGCCAGTATATCGCTACCGTTATTGTCACCCACGTCCTGACATGGTATTGAAGGACAAGGTTGCAGGTCTTGCTGGCGGTGTTCAGGATAAGACCTCAGACACACCTGCCGCTCCAAAGAATATTGGCGCAGTTCACTCTGCCGATATTGAGTATGCCATGGGTACACTGCCAACTAACCGCGTGTACGACTGGCAACCTGAGGATTACACAATATCAGATATCTTCAGCAACTACTACGTCAACTTCGTTAAGAATGGCAACCCTAATGGTCTTGGCCTCATCGAATGACCTACAACCAACGGCAAAGCTATAGCTCCGGTTCTGCAGATCGACGCCAACACATTTGTTAAGGAAGACCCTAACATGGAGAAGCGTTACGAGATTATGGACCAATTGTTCTGGAAGTAATAATACCTGTATATGGCGGACTGAACGACTTTACTCAACTAAGACTCGACCAAGTGCAGTTTATCAAGAAGGAATTGTCGAGTCGTGAGTTCAAGTCGGCACGCAATCACGTACTTATAAGCCATATACCCATATTCGGCAATACCGACAACTATCGTCCTTGCACAGATTTATGGGGTCCTATGCTTAGCCATGCACCATTCAATGTGGCACTTGCCGCACACACCCATAATGCCAAGTTCTATCCAAATGGTGTTGACGGATGCCGCTATCCGGTATATGTAGGAGGCGGATACAATAAGAAGGATGCCACAGTGGCAGTGCTCACTTGCCGTAAAGGCAAGCTAAGCATGCGTGTATTGTCTGATAATCCCGGAACACGCTGGACATTGAACGAATAGTAAAAGAGTTGCGTGCCTTGTCTATCTTGCCCGACGTAATGAGGTTGATTTCTACGAATAAAACAATAATAAGATGTCGTTTTTTTATAAATTTGCAGTATGATATACAGACTCGACAAAAAACGCTTAGTTTTTCCTAATCCAAGGCTTGGCGATTCGGATGGACTATTTGCCGTAGGAGGCGACTTGAGCACAGACCGTTTGCTGCTTGCCTACTCCAACGGTATATTTCCATGGTATTCCTTTCGCGACTGTCGCGAGATACATTGGTATTGCCCTATGAACCGCTTTGTAATATTCCCAGACGAGATACACGTGTCGCATTCTATGCGAACCTTCCTCAACCAGCATGCCGAACAATACACATGTACTATCGACAACGATTTTGATGGCGTAATACACAATTGTTCACAACTGCGCTACAACGAGCAGGGTGCATGGTTGGGCAAAGACATGATTGAGGCTTACACCAGACTACACCAACAAGGATTTGCACACAGTGTGGAGGTGTGGGATGAGCATACCGACCAACTGGTAGGTGGACTATACGGTGTGGCTATAGGCTCAAGCTTCTTCGGCGAGAGTATGTTCTCGCTCGTGCCTAACGGCAGCAAGATAGCCCTTATACATCTTGCAAGGTTTATGCAGCAGAATGGCGGCAAACTTATAGACTGCCAGTTTGAGACACCACATCTTAAGTCAATGGGTGGCCGACACATCAGCTACGACGAATACATGAAGATTGTGTCGTCCGACTATTAATGCACAAATATATCATCGTCTTATTATTTATAACAAATATACACTAAGATATGTCAAACCAACAGACATCACTACGCGACCGCACCGACACAAAAATACGAGAGCCACAACGATTCAAGGTGATAATATACAACGACGACTTCACCACAATGGACTTTGTTGTGCACATTCTCAAGTCGGTGTTTTTTAAGTCTACTACCGAAGCCGAGACCTTAATGCTGGATGTTCACCATCATGGCAGCGCAACCGTTGGCGTATACAGCTACGATATAGCCAAGTCTAAGGTGCGCAAGGCTACAATTATGGCCCGCGAGGCCAACTTTCCTTTGCGACTTGAATGCAAGCCCGAATAGCATAGGGAACCATTATTTTAATAAGAATATACACTAACACGACATAACACACACAAGACTTTGAAAAATAGCAATTTCACAGCCTCAGCCATTAAGCGAGCAATAGAGTTGTGCGGTACAATGCGACACGAGTTCCTTACACCCGAACACGTGCTATATGCCATAACCGAACAACTGCCCTTCTTCTACTCATTATCCGAGGTTAACGTACAGATACAAGACATGCAGAACTATCTGCAAAAGACATTAGAACAGATGGAGAGAGTGCCCGACGACGCACATTATTCCATAGAGGGATCCGAACAGTTTACACAGATGATGTCGTTGGCAATGAAGCAGGCGCAGAATGCCGAGGTAGACACCATAGACATTCCACATATCGTGGCGGCTATGCTTATGCTCGACGACTCTTCTGCCGCATATATCTTGCACGACATGATTGGCTCATCGCAAGCACAATTATTTGAAGCCATGCTGTGCTATTACGATGACAACGTGTCTACTGACGAGCCTATTGACGAAACAGAGGAACTTGACTTCAACAACGCTCCTTGGCGACAGCTCGTTACTTGCCTTAACGATACATATACTCAGCACAATCCGCTAATAGGACGAAACAACGAACTGGAGCGAACAATACAAGTGTTGTGCCGCAAAGACAAGAACAATCCACTACACGTTGGCGAGGCTGGAGTGGGCAAGACTGCTCTTGTATACGGACTTACTGCGATGATTGAGCGTGGCGATGTGCCCCAACGACTTAAAGGTGCCAAGGTATATATGATGGATATGGGCACTATGGTGGCGGGCACACAGTTTAGAGGCGATTTCGAAAAGCGCATCAAGCAGGTAATGGACGGCCTTTCTGCCGAGGGCAACGCCATATTATATATAGACGAGATTCACAACCTTGTTGGAGCCGGACGCAATGGCGACTCGGCTCTCGATGCTTCGAATATGCTCAAACCTTATCTCGAAAATGGTGCCATACGCTTTATTGGCTCTACCACATACGAGGAATACAACCGCTACATTGCCAAGCAGAAGTCGCTTGTACGCCGATTCCAACAGATAGATATTCCTGAGCCTTCGCTCAACGAGGCTGTGGCAATACTCAATGGTCTTAAAGGCAGCTACGAGAAGTTTCATGGCGTAAAGTATAGTAAGGGTTGCATAGAGCACGCAGTGGAGCTTACAGCCAAACACATTAGCGACCGCTTTCTGCCCGACAAGGCTATTGACCTTATCGACGAGGCTGGAGCCTACCGCGAAACTCATCCTCTAACTACACAGAAACGACAAACTGTTGACAACAACCTGCTTAACAACATTCTTGCAAAAATGTGCAAGATTGACGCCGAGGCGCTTCGCACCCAACAGAACGACACATTGCTGACGCTTGCCGACAATATGCGAGCACAGATATACGGACAAGACAAGGCTATAGACAGCGTTGTGGAAGCTGTGCAAATGGCTAAAGCCGGACTTGGCGACGAGCTTAAACCTATGGCAAGTCTGCTGTTTGTAGGACCTACTGGTGTAGGCAAAACCGAAGTGGCACGCCAGTTGGCTGCACAACTGGGCGTTAAGCTCGTTAGGTTTGATATGAGCGAATATGCCGAGAAGCATGCCGTATCCAAGCTAATAGGCTCGCCTGCCGGATATGTGGGCTACGAGGATGGCGGATTGCTTACCGATGCCATACGCAAGACACCCAACTGCGTGCTGCTGTTCGACGAGATTGAAAAGGCACATAGCGATATATACAACATCTTTTTACAGATAATGGACTATGCATCGCTTACGGACAACCGTGGCCAGAAAGCCGACTTCCGCAACGTGGTTATCATACTCACATCAAATGCTGGTGCACAGCATGCGTCGCAAGCCAACATAGGCTTTGCCAGCAACACATCAAAAGGCGAGGCTATGATGTCGCAGGTGAAGAAGACATTCAAGCCCGAATTCATCAACCGCCTTACCGACATCGTGGTATTCAACGATATGGACAACCATATGGCACAACTTATACTCGACAAGTCGTTACGCCGACTAACCGACAAACTGCAACAAAAGAATGTGGAGCTTACAGTGGCAGACAGTGCCAAAGAGTTGTTGCTCGAAAAGGGTTTCACACGCGAATACGGAGCACGTCAGATAGATCGTACTGTCGACTCTATGCTCAAACCTCTGCTTATGCGCGAGATACTATTTGGCAAGTTGCGCAAAGGCGGAAAGACAAAGGCAGAAGCCCACGACGGCAAGATTGTGCTAACTTGACATTACAAAACGATAAAAAGGTATCAAAAATTAAGATTTAACAACACTTTAAAAACGGTATATCGTTTGCAGTAAATAAAAAAAAATGTATCTTTGCAGTGCCAACCTCAAACAAGAGGCATGGCTAAAAAAGTATATCATAATTTATATAAACATAAATAATTAAAGCTTATTTATTATGGCATTTTTAAGTAACGAAAAACTCTTGATCGTCGGTGCAGGCGGCATGATTGGTTCAAACATGGTACAGAGCGCTCTTATGCTCGGTCTTACTCCTAACATTTGTCTTTACGACATCTACGAGCCGGGTGTACACGGTGTATTCGACGAGATGCAGCAATGCGCATTCCCTGGTGCTAACCTCTCTTATACAGTAGATCCTAAGGAGGCTTTCACAGGCGCTAAGTACATCATCTCTTCTGGCGGTGCTCCTCGTAAGGACGGCATGACACGTGAGGACCTCTTGAAGGGTAACTGCAAGATCGCTGCCGAGTTCGGCGACAACATCAAGAAGTACTGCCCGGACGTAGAGCACGTTGTTGTTATCTTCAACCCGGCTGACGTTACAGCCCTTACAGCCCTTATCCACTCTGGTTTGAAGCCAAACCAGCTCACATCACTTGCTGCTCTTGACTCTACACGTTTGCAGCAGGCTCTCGCCCTTGAGTTCGGCGTACAGCAGGACAAGGTAACTGGCGCTCACACATACGGTGGCCACGGCGAGCAGATGGCTGTATTTGCTTCGCAGGTTAAGGTAGACGGCAAACCTCTCTCAGAGATGGGTCTTTCTGACGAGCGTTGGGAGGAGATCAAGCACCACACAGTACAGGGTGGCTCTAACATCATCAAGCTTCGTGGCCGCTCTTCATTCCAGAGCCCTGCCTACAACGCTGTTAAGATGATTGAGGCTGCTATGGGTGGCGAGAAGTTCACATTGCCAGCAGGTTGCTATGTAAACTGCGACAAGTGCGGCTTCAAGAACGTAATGATGGCTATGCCTTCTACTATCGACAAGACTGGTGTTCACTTCACAGAGCCTGCTGGCACTGAGGAGGAGATGGCAAGCCTCGCTAAGTCGTACGAGCACCTCTGCAAGATGCGCGATGAGATTGTAGAGCTTGGCATCGTTCCTGCTGTTGAGAAGTGGAACGAGTTGAACCCTAACCTCTAATAACAAGAGAGTTAAAAAAACTCGAACAAATATAGCCGGGTCTCGCTGTTTGCGAGGCTCGGTTTTTTTTGCTTTCACTTATACTAAAAGCCAAACAACCACAATAATTAAATAAGGTTCATCCGGAATTTGGAGTGATAGAATTGTAAATTGCAGTTTATCGGGGATAGGCTCTTGTACTTGTATCTCCTTTGCTTGTAATTCCCACAGAATGCACAGACCACACTCTAAGTTTGCAGAAGAAAGCAATTAGGCTAAATAATCAAGGTAAAACTATGATTGCTAAAGACAGTTTCGTACCTTTGTTGTAAAAAGGTAGAATCGGTCTGTCGAAGAGGTAAACCAAAGATCGCACAAGNCACACTCTAAGTTTGCAGAAGAAAGCAATTAGGCTAAATAATCAAGGTAAAACTATGATTGCTAAAGACAGTTTCGTACCTTTGTTGTAAAAAGGTAGAATCGGTCTGTCGAAGAGGTAAACCAAAGATCGCACAAGTCTGAAGACTATGTTCTGTTTCGGACCTCATCGACATAGTTGCAAAGACCAGATAGAAAGTTATCGGCTCTGAGCCTTGTTAGAGTGTTAGTCCATACAACTATTGACCAATTCTACATAACTAAAATCGTACAAAGATATGAAGAATTTATTTATTGGAGTTGATTTTTCGAAAGAAAAAGTTGATGTGGCTATCATTTTTGCAGATGGACTGACAGAAACAGCTGCACGAATGTTTAACGAGTTCAAGACAACTGTGTCTGGCTACAAGCAACTGGTCAAGTGGGTGGAGCAGAATTCCTACGGCATCGACTCTTCCCTGTGGCTCTTCTGTGGAGAGAATACGGGCGACTACAGCAAGGGACTGTGCAACTTTCTCTATGGTAAAGGCTACGACATGTGGCTTGAGAATGCCAAGAGCATCAAGGATGCATCAGGTCTCAGACGATTGAAGTCGGACCGCGCCGACGCCTCGATGATTGCCGAATACGCAATGAGGAATTACGACAGAGCCATTATGTACGAGCCACTTAGCGAGTCACTTGCACAACTGCGCGAACTGTTTCTGTATCGTCAGATGGTTATAAGACACAGATGCAGCTTTCAAGTGCGCAGAGGCGAGAAGAAACTCACAATGGAGAAGTCTCCTGTCAAGACAATGATCTCGCAGAGCGGAAGGCATATCGTGTCTGAACTCAACAAGGAAGTAGAGAAAATAGACAAGCGAATCGCCGAGCTCATCAAGTCAGACGAGGAACTCACCGAGGTGTTCACAATCGTGACCTCGGTGCCTGGTATAGGAACGCAGAATGCTGTCTGTCTGATGGTATACACCGACAACTTCCGTCGTTTCAACTACGATTCAAGGAAGATTGCCTGCTACTACGGCATAGCCCCATTCGGCAAGGATTCGGGCACCAGCGTGCATTCAGATCCTCGTGTGCACTATATGGCGAACCGTCAGATAAAGTCCATGCTGACGCAGGCTGCACTGGCTGCCGTGAACTTCAATCCTGTTATTGCAAGGTACTATATGCGTCTCGTGGAACGTGGAAAGAAGAAGCAGGTTGCACTGAACAATGTGAAGAACAAACTCGTGCATTTGGTCACTGCCATGGCCAGAAACCGCCAGCTTTATACCCCAGAATATAAAATCTCAGCTTAAAATGAAAATAATGGTCAAAACATTTGGATTTTAACATAGAAAGCAGAAGGCTACGGGCTTAAGGTTTTGGAATCCACAGAGCGTATAGACGCTGCGCGTCATACGACAGAAGGCACAGAATTGATTGCTTGTGTAGCGTCGCCGAGGTTAAGCATGGTTCGCCGCCTATGGCGGCGCAAGCGATCATTTCTGTGGATTCTTGTCTCGCGAAGCGTAGACCATTCTGTGGATTCGAAGAGCTTAAGCCCGTAGGCTTCTGTGTGGTCTGTGCATTCTGTGGGAACTACATACAAAAGAACTACAAGTAAAATTATACGTTCATTATACGAGCTATAAATTATACGTTCATTATACGAGCTATAAATTATACGTCTATTATACGAACATCAAGACGCCAACCTCCACGATAACCTCCAGCTTGTGTCACTCCAAATATCGGATGAACCCCAAAAAATGTATTATTGCAGCGTTTTAAATGACAGTATAAGACGTTGATAACATATAAATTCGATCTATGCTTGCTATCAAACGAACCTTTGCTTGCTGTCAAACGTATCTTTGCTTGCTATCAAACGTATCTATGCTTGCTAGCAAACGAACCTTTGCTTGCTGTCAATAACACCCAACCCTTAACACTCCATCTTACACCTTATTTACAACACGGTAAAGGCTTCTATAGGCTAATGCGTGCAAGATAAATCGGTGTGGGGTACGTATGAAAAAAAAAGATGGCAAAAGACGCACCCTTAGAGAGGGGAAAGCATCTTTTGCCATCTCGCTGATACCATGCACACGACGTGTCGCATGCTGGACTTAATATCTATAAATGATTATATGTCTAAGTGTTTGTACACCTCCTGGTCCATCCGACACGATGCGACGCCTTTGTTAGAGAGGGAGCGACGCATGGTCTGTTAGTTGTTGAACAATAGCTAAAAGGAATATATATTATTCCTCGTTAGCGCGGAGCTGCTGAACATAGATAGCGTGCTCCATCTTGAGTCTCTTCAAAACAGAAGGCTTGTTGTACTGCTGGCGTGCGCGCAACTCCTTAACAACACCTGTCTTTTCGAATTTTCTCTTGAACTTCTTGAGAGCTCTTTCGATGTTCTCACCATCTTTAACTGGTACAATAATCATTTTGTTTTCTTTTTATTTATTTGGTTATACAATAATTTCGTAAAAACGGCACCATGCCGTAATTGCGGGTGCAAAGTTACTGATTATTTGTGAATTAGCAAAGTTTTTCGCCATGTTTTACGCTTTTAACCCGCGAAATGGATAAAGAAAAGGCATCAGAAAGGAGCTCACGCTTCTCGTCTGATGCCAGATTCTAATACAAATGGTAAAATCGTTATTGCACGAACCATATCGACGCTAGGCCTCAAGAGGTTACGAGTAGCGCAGGATTTGACCTGGACGCAGACGCATTGTCTTTGTGATATGGTTGAGCTTGCAAATCTTCTCGATAGACACACCGCGCTTTTTGGATATAGCCTCAAGCGTTTCGCCCTTGGCAACCTTGTGATACTGCACCTGGTCGGTAAGACCTGATGTCATGCGCTTGTTTGTGGCAAAGTCGTTGTCGGAATTCTCACGAGCCATAGTAGAACCGTCTTGCTTGCCACGCAAACGTGTGGCTGTAGCCGATTCGGCATCGTATGTGGAACGACTGAATGCATAATAATCGCCCGTTACATCTTGCTCGCGGAAGTCGAACATAAGAGCTGGGTTAAGAGCTACGCCGCAAAGACGTGTCTCGAAATGTAGGTGAGAACCTGTGCTTCGTCCTGTGTTGCCACCAAGACCTATAACATCGCCAGCGCGAACCTCTTGGTTCTCCTGAACCAACTGCTTGGATAGATGGCCGTATATAGTCTCAAGACCATTGTTGTGACGGATGACAATGTACTTGCCATAACCTCCACCCTCGTAACGCACAATACGAACCTTGCCTGAGAATGCAGCGCGGATAGTGTCGCCGATATATACCTTGATGTCAAGACCTTTGTGCTGACGTCCCCAGCGCGAACCAAAATTACTGGTTATTACACGGCTCGTGGTGGGCATGCAGAAATGACGTAGGTCTATGCGGTAATTCTCGGGCAGCTCGGTAGCGCGATGAGCGTAACGGTTGTCCCAATTGGCATAAAGCTCGGATGCTGGTGATTCTGATTCTTCTCTCACAGATATGCTGCGAAGCATAATAGTGTCGACGGCTGCCATCTTGCGGTCAACTGGTGCTTGTCTGGCAAGAAGGTCTTGTCCATGTGCGGGCACTGCAGCAACAGCCAACATGAGAGATATTGCAAATGTTTTAATAGTTTTCTTCAAATTCATTTCGTTAGACTTCTTTTTTAATTGGAACAAGTATATCATTCCTTCAAAAGGTGGTCGTTGAACAAGAATAAAAGTTCAACATCATTTGTAATGCCAGGATAGCATTTTTGTAATTGCAATGCAAAATTACAGAAAATATTGCACATTATTGCAAAAACAATGGTACGTTAACAGTTTTTGTAACAGATTTAACAATTAAACGAGTTCATTCTTAATGAATTAGCGTTTTTAACGTTAGGATATGGCAGCCCAATTGATGTTGGTGTCGCGCAGTTGGCGCAGGCGTCGCCACAGCATGGCATACTCGTTTGAGGTGCATGTTGGGTCGGCATCTATTATCTTTTGTGCCTCCTGGCGTGCAAGTGCAACAAGCTGGCCGTCGCGTGCTATGTCGGCTATCTTAAGGTCGAAGGCAATACCGCTCTGCTGTGTACCTTCGAGATCGCCTGGACCTCGCAGCTTGAGGTCGGCCTCGGCTATGCGGAACCCGTCGTTGGTATCGCACATTATGTCGATGCGCTTGCGCGTTATATCGGACAATTTATATGTTGTAACAAGTATGCAATAGCTTTGCTCGGCTCCACGGCCTACACGTCCACGCAGCTGATGTAGCTGGGAGAGGCCAAAGCGTTGGGCATCGAGTATAACCATAACAGATGCGTTGGGCACATTTACGCCTACCTCGATAACGGTGGTTGCTACAAGTATCTGTGTTTCGCCGCTGACAAACTTCTGCATCTCGGCATCTTTCTCGGCAGACTTCATCTTGCCGTGCACCTTACTGATATGAAACTCGGGAAATATATCGCACAGGGCGGCATAACCTTCCTCAAGATTCTTCAGATCGCTCTTCTCGCTCTCGGTTATAAGCGGATAAACCACGTATACCTGTCGACCAAGACGTATCTGCTGACGAATACCGTTGTATAGAGTAGTCATCTGGTTGTCGTATCGGTGTATGGTTTGCACGGGCTTGCGTCCTGGCGGCAACTCGTCTATCACACTAACGTCGAGGTCGCCATATATGGTCATGGCAAGAGTGCGCGGTATAGGCGTAGCTGTCATCACGAGTATATGTGGAGGATTCTCGCTTTTGGCCCATAGGCGTGCACGTTGGGCAACACCAAAACGGTGCTGCTCGTCGATAACTGCTACGCCAAGTCGCTGAAAACGCACAGTATCCTCGAGTATGGCATGCGTGCCTACAAGTATCTTTACATCGCCCGAGAGCAATCCCTCAAGCACCTCGCGGCGCCTTTTGCCCTTTACTACACCTGTGAGCAACTCAACACGTATGTCCATGCCCTTAAGAAAAGCCTGTATGGTGTCGAGATGTTGCTCGGCAAGAATCTCGGTAGGCGCCATGATGCAGGCTTGAAATCCATTGCCCAAGGCTATAAGCATAGTCATTAGAGCCACGAGTGTCTTGCCCGAACCTACATCGCCCTGCAACAGGCGATTCATCTGACGGCCCGAGCACATGTCGTTGCGTATCTCGTGCATAACACGTTTCTGGGCTCCGGTAAGCTCGAACTTGAGGTTGTCGGAATAAAAACGGTTGAAGTCGGCACCTACCCTATTGAATATGTAGCCACGATACTTGCGGCGGTGGTCGCTGGCATAACGCAGAATGTTGAGTTGTACGTAGAAGAGTTCTTCAAACTTGAGACGCTCGCGCGCTTGCTTCATCTCTATGGCATTCTTGGGATAATGAACACAACGCATGGCTGCATCGCGCGACATAAGATGAAGGCGACGTGTGATGAAATCGGGTAGAGTCTCGGCAAGAGGTGTGGTTATCTTCTGAAGCATAGCCTTGACTACCTTCTCGAGCGAGCGTGATGTGAGTCCGCGCTTCTTCATAAGCTCGGTTGTGGTATAATATGGCTGCATGCCCATCTCGGAAAGCTTAAGGTCGGAGGCACGATCTATCTCGGGATGAGAGAACTGGAAACGTCCACCATACACAGTAGGACGTCCGAAGACTATATAATCCTCGTTGACCTTATACGTCTTGTACACATACTGCGCTCCGGAGAACCACACAAGGTCTACCACACCACGACCATCTGTAAAATGAGCAACAACACGCTTCTTGCGTGCCGACATCTCAAACTCCTCAAACGACAGTATCTTACCACGTATCTGTACAAACGGCATATCGCTTGTCAGTTCGTGTATGGCATAAATGCGACTTCTATCCACATATTTATATGGATAGTACTCGAGCAAATCGGCCCATGTGCGCACGTTGAGCTCGCGGTTGAATATCTCCTTACGTTGCGGTCCGACGCCAGGCAGAAACATTATGTCTTGAGAGAGAATGTCCAAGTTTGGGAGTTTTGAATTGTGAATGTTGAGTTTTGAATTGTGAGTTATTGCCTTTGGTATTTTTGAATTGTGAGTTTTGAGTTTTGAATTGTGCGCTTTGCGCATTTTGAATTATTGAGTTTTGAATTATGAATTGTTGAGTTGCGAATTCTTAATTCCTAATTGAATAATTCCTAATCGGCGTAGCCGACAATTCCTAATTCCTAATTCGTAATTCCTAATTCTTCTTGCTGATTATATCTGCAAGAAGCAAGTCGAACGGAGTTGTAAGCTTGATATTCTCGCGATTGCCATCCACCATTGTAACCTTAAGTCCCATTGCCTCTACTACAGATGCGTCGTCGGTAAAGGCATCGCTATAAGGCTGACGAAAGGCTTGCTTAAGCAACTGTATATCGAAAGCCTGTGGAGTCTGCACGGTGCGGAAATTGTTGCGCTGAACATTATAGCCTCCGTCATCGGTTACACGTCGAAGAGTATCTGTAACAGGCAATACGGGAAGAGCAGCTCCGTGCTTGCGGGCAGCCTCGAAGCAACGGGCAATAGTTTCTTCGGACACAAACGGACGAACACCATCGTGTATGCCAACAACACCATTGGCATCATCGGGCAATGCTGATACTCCATTCTGCGAAGAATGAAAGCGTGTGGCTCCACCATCAACTACCTTATGATTGATTGAAAAATGGTACTTGACACATAGTTGGCGCCAATAGTCTTGCTGCTCGCGTGGCAGAACAAGGATGATACCCAACTCGGGATTGTAATGGTAGAAACGCTCTATGGTGTGCATAAGCACTGGTTTGCCTGCAATAGGCAAGAACTGCTTGGGAAGGTCGCCGCCCATACGCAAGCCCTTGCCACCAGCTACTATTATTATATAATCCACCTTACTAAGAATTTTGTCGTTAATAATACATCATACCCTTCTTCATCTCCTCCACTACACGCTCACCCTTGAACTGACCAAGCAATGCGTAGGCATAGGCAAGTGTGGCACCAGGGCCCTTGCCAGTAATGATGTTGCCGTCAATAGTGAATGGAGCAGCAGTATATACGGCACCGTCGAGTTGATCCTCGAAACCAGGATAGCATGTGGCTTTCTTGCCACGCAACAACCCTAAATGACCCAACACCATAGGACCTGCACAAATGGCACCTATCAACTTTTCATTAGCAGCATGTGCCACCAATGCACGACGCACACCGTCGTGCTCGTCGATGTTCTTAGCTCCTGGCATACCGCCAGGAATAAGCAGAAGGTCGGCATCATCGAAGTTGACATCCTCAAACAGCATATCAGCCTTGACCTGTACACCGTGGGCCGATGATACCATCAAATCGCCACTGACGCTAACAGTCTTAACATCCAATCCTCCGCGACGCAATACGTCTACTGGGCCCAACGCCTCGATATCCTCGAAGCCGTTGGCAAGAAATTCGTATACCTTTGCCATATCGTGTTTTTTAATTGTTGGTTTCTCCTTTTCTTTTACCTTGGGACGAAGAACGTTGAACGGATCGGCTATCTTGTCATTGTCCTCGTCTTTCTTCTTCAAAGAATAGAATCGTGCCATAAGTTTGCAATTTTATTGTTTTAACTATTGCAAACTTACTCATTTTTTTTCAAATATGCTATAAATTCTGTACTTTTGTAATTAGATAACAAACAATAGACATATCTGTAATGACAAATAAGCATCTGACATTCGCCATATTCGGCAATTCGTTCCAGCCACGCAAGTCGCAATCGCTGATGCGTGTGCTCGACTTCCTTCGCAGCAAGGGAGCAAGCATTATATTCGACCGCACATTCTACGACTTCCTTACTGCTGAACAGAATCAGGAACTTGGCGAGGTAGGCACATTCGAAGGCGATGACTTCAATGCCGACTACGTGATATCAATGGGAGGCGATGGAACCTTTCTTAAAGCGGCAGTGAGGGTTGGCATTAAGTCGATTCCACTTATAGGCATAAATATGGGACGTCTCGGATTTCTTGCCGATGTGTTGCCTGGAGAAGTGGAGACGGCATTGCAGGCTGTACTTGAAGGCAACTATAACATAGAGGAGCACACAGCCATACAGATATCTACAAATGGAGGCGACTTTGACGGATGCCACTATGCATTGAACGACATTGCTGTGCTGAAAAGAGACATCGCATCGATGATTGGCATACATACAAGTATTGACGGCAGTTTCCTTGTAAACTATCAGGCCGACGGACTGATTGTATCAACACCTACAGGGTCGACAGCCTATTCGCTATCTAACGGAGGTCCTATCATCGTACCGCAAACCCGTACTTTGTGTCTTACACCTGTGGCGCCGCATAGCCTAAACATTAGACCTATCGTGATAAGCGACTCGTCGACGGTGACTCTTGAGGTAGAGTCAAGATCGCACAACTATCTTGTTGCGGTGGACGGCAGAAGCTACACTATGCACGAGGGATCGACTGTAACAATAAGCAAGGCTCCATTTGTGACAAGAATTGTAAAGCCAAACGGTAGACGCTACTTCTCATCACTTAGAGACAAGATGATGTGGGGGGCCGACAAGAGATAAAGCGACATCTCGTCTTTTAGTATTCTGCCACTAAACCTAAAACTGACCCATATTATGATAAAACTAAACACGCTACTTAAAATACCAAAAACCAAATATCCCACACGCACTATACTTGCTTGGCTGTGGGAGGCTTGGCGAGGCAATCGGTTGCAAGCTGTGCTCAACGCTCTTATCGGTGTGGCCGATGTGGTGTTGAGTCTGGCTCAGGTGTGGGCGGTAAAGCATGCCATTGATGTGGCGTCGGGTGCCGACACAGGCTCTATATACTGGGCAGTAGGTATTATGGCTGCTCTTATTCTGGGCAATTTTGCTATTAATATTTCTGGTGTTTGGGTGAGAAACATTCTTGGCATACGCGCGCAAAACCGTATGCAACAACAAATGCTAAACCGTATCATGCAGTCGGAATGGCATAGCAAGGCTCACCATCACTCGGGAGATATACTTAACCGACTTGAGATTGACGTGTCGAACGTTGTGACATTCCTGACAGAGACCATACCTAACACACTCTCGGTACTGATGATGTTCATCGGCGCCTTTTTCTGTCTGTTCGCAATGGACAAGACACTGGCTGTGATTCTCGTGGCTATAATTCCATTGTTTCTTGCAGTAAGCAAGATATATATGCAACAGATGCGACGCCTTACACGCGAGGTACGAGACTCGGACAGTAGAGTTCAGGCTGTGATGCAAGAGACTATACAACACCGTATGGTTATAAAGACACTTGAGGCTTGCAACGATATGGTGCAACGGCTTGAGAACACTCAGGCAAAACTTAGAGAGAATGTGGTGAGACGCACATCGTTCTCTATCTTCTCCAACTTTATTATCAACTTCGGTTTTGCATTGGGATATCTCATTGCTTTCCTTTGGGCTGCACTAAGAATGTCGGCTGGCACACTTACATTTGGTGGAATGACTGCTTTTCTGCAATTGGTAAACAAGATACAGAGTCCGGCAAGAAATCTTACTAAACTTGCTCCTGCTTTCGTGAGCGTATTCACTGCAGCTGAACGTCTTATGGAATTGGCAGCTGAACCTCTTGAGGAGCAAGGCGAACCCATAACGGTTGGTGCTCCTTGCGGCATACGCCTAGAAAACGTAACATATAAATACGAAGACGGAACAAAGAATGTTATATCCAATTTGTCGTTCGACTTCCGACCTGGTTCGTGTACGGCAATCCTTGGAGAAACGGGGGCTGGCAAGACTACGCTTGTGCGTATGCTATTGGCTCTGATGAAACCTAAAGAGGGCAGAATAGTATTATATAATGACATGGAAGAACATACGCTGTCGCCACGAATGCGCTGCAACTTTGTATATGTGCCTCAAGGCAATACACTTATGAGCGGAACAATACGAGAAAATCTTAGGCTGGGTAAACCTTCGGCTACTGATGAGGAAATGAAGGAGGCATTGTTGATGAGTTGTGCCGACTTTGTATTCTCACTACCTGATGGTCTGTCTACTAAATGCGGAGAACAAGGCGGCGGATTGTCGGAAGGACAAGCTCAACGCATTGCCATTGCAAGGGCATTGCTACGAGACAAACATATTATGGTATTCGACGAGGCGACATCGGCTCTTGACGGTGATACGGAATGTAGGCTGCTTGGAAACATACTTGACAATAACAGTCGTACTGTGATATTCATCACTCACAGACCTGCGGTTCTGCAATACTGCAACGAACAACTACATCTGTAAATTCAGAAGAATAATAAACAAACAAAACCTATATACCTATGAACAAATCAATTTTAAGTCTTGCCACAATGATGGCTGTGGCATCTAACGTAGATGCTGCTAACGGCACTGGCCAACAAAACTCAACACAACAGAACAAACGACCTAACATCATCTTCTTTCTTGTGGATGATATGGGTTGGCAGGATACTTCGCTGCCTTTCTGGACACAAAAAACTCACTATAATGAGGTGTACGAAACGCCAAACATGGAGCGACTTGCAAAGAGGGGCATGATGTTCACTCAGGCCTATGCGGCAAGTGTTAGTTCGCCATCACGTTGCAGCTTAATTACTGGCGCCAATAATGCTCGACACAGAGTTACCAACTGGACTTTGGAAAGAGACAAGTCGGTTGACTTTCCAAGTGATGTAGTGAATTGTCCCGACTGGAATATAAATGGCGTGTCGCAGGTTGAAGGCACTCCTAATACTTATGTGGCTACATCTTTCGTCGACTTGTTAAGACAGAATGGGTATCATACAATACATTGCGGAAAGGCTCACTTTGGTGCAATGGACACTCCAGGAGAAAATCCAACACACTGGGGATTTGAGGTTAATATCGCTGGACATGCAGCTGGAGGTCTTGCTACATATCTTAGCGAACTTAACTACGGCCATAAGAAGGACGGAACACCTACCTCTTTGATGTCTATCCCAGGACTGGAGAAGTATTGGGGTACCGGAACTTTCGTAACTGAGGCTCTTACAAAAGAGGCTATCGGGGCTCTTAACAAGGCTAAGAAATACAACCAGCCATTCTTCCTATATATGTCACACTACGCAATACATATCCCTGTAGATCGCGACGAACGCTTCTTCTCTAAATATGTACGCAAGGGATTATCGGACAAGGAGGCTGCATACGCTTCGCTTATCGAAGGCATGGACAAGAGTTTGGGCGACTTAATGGACTGGGTTGATAAAAGTGGAGAGGCTGATAATACTATAATTATTTTTATGAGTGACAACGGCGGATTGGCAACCAACCCTAAATGGCGCGATGGGGAATTGTATCATCAGAACTATCCTTTGAATAGTGGCAAATGCTCACTGTACGAGGGAGGTATTCGTGAACCGATGATTGTAGATTGGCCTGGTGTTACTGAACCTTCATCTAAATGCGATAAGTACACTATGATTGAGGATTTCTATCCTACTATCCTTGAGATGGCTGGTATAAGAAAGTATAAAACAGTTAATCCTATCGATGGTATTTCTATGGTTCCAATGCTTAGACAGACTGGGGATACATCTAAGGGTCGAGCATTGATATGGAACTTCCCTAACATCTGGGGTAATAATGGTCCTGGTATCAATCTAAACTGTGCCATCCGAAAGGACGAATGGAAACTTGTATACAACTACGATACTGGCAAGAAGGAACTATATAACATACCTAACGACATAAGCGAGGAACACAATGTGGCAAGCTCACATCCTGATATAGTTAAACGCCTGTCAAAAGAGTTGGGCGATTATTTAAGAAAAGTTGACGCTCAGCGTCCATCATTTAAGAAAACTGGTAAGCCTTGTCCTTGGCCTGACGAAATAATCTAAGGACATTAGCTGAATATCTAAAGTTTGTATAAAATACATTTATTATTTGGTCATGATGTAAGAAATATTCATTATTACTTACAGACAATATAATAAGCGTCCCTTCATTCGAACTTATCGAACGAAGGGACCACCAACTGCTCTACATTCGCCACAGAGTGTGAACGACATATGCCCAAACCGAACATACATAACATCATTTGAACAATATTTTAGCATGTGAACATGAATGAGAAACAGAAAACAAAAACAATATTGATTTACAAATATCTTGTGTAAATCAATATTGTTCTTGTTGCTATAAAAAATTCAAAAGAGGATAAGATTCCTATTTGGAACGCAAAAGTTTTTTCTTTCCATCAATGATATAGAGACCCTTGCCAGGCTTATTCACCTTCATTCCACTAAGATTGTAAATACCCTTCACTGAAGATGTTTCTTTCTTAAAGCTTTCGATACCAGTCGAAGAATCGTTGAACGTCAACTCGCCATCGGCATAGAGAGTCTTTACATCGTCACTAGAAATAGCACGGTCATATATACGGAAGTCGTCATAAACATGATCACAATATGCATCCTGTGCCCACTGCGAACGTCCAAGCCAGTTTTGAGTTGTCTCACCCATATCCTTCGGGTAAATAAGTTTTGCGTTATCACCCTCACCAGCAAGTTCTCCATTGAGATAAACTTTCATCTCGGCACCTTGCTGTGTAATGACTACATGATTCCATTCAGTTGTCGACCATTTCATTGGTACAGTAAAGTCGAATGCACCCTTAGCACATGTTATCTTATACTTCATATTTGAACCACCAGCTGCGGCAATCATGAATATACCAGTACCAGAACCAAAGTCGAATACACGTCCTTTACCACCAGGTAGCTTTATCCATGTGGCAATAGTAAAGTCTTCAAGGCGACTCACCGTTCCCTTTCCAAGGTCGATGTATGCCTTACTGTTCTTTGTTAGTTTAGCAGCATAACCACTATTGCGTCCTTCTGTAAATACTGTCGAGTTGAGGAAAGTTCCATCATATGGTCCCCACTCGTCGTAAGAAACACTACCTTCATTTTCATCGAATGCGAGGTGCAAATATTTGCCAGCCTGTGGAGTAGCTTCAAGTACAGTTGTCTCATTACCCGAACCTGCTTCATTCCACGGCTGCACCTTATAAAAGTACGTCTGTCCATTCTTTAGGTTGCTGTCTATAAAACTTGTGGCATCTACCTTCTCGGCTATCACATTAAATTCGCCATCAGATTTGTCAGCACGCATTATGCGGTAAAACGTATCATAAGCAAATGCCCAACGCAATGACGCACTACCCGAACCAGCCGAAATACGCACTTGATACATATCTTCTGGTATACCGAAGGCCTTTGTCTTAACTTCAACAACTTCAGAAACAGGACGCTCAGCAGCCGAGTTAAGTGAATAGGCACGATAGAAGTATGTTGTATTGGGCTGCAGATTAACGTCTTGCCATTCTGTTTTATTGAGATTGTCAGCAACAACCTCAAATCCTTCTGTATTCTTTACAGAACGTTCTATACGATATGCCTTAGCTCCATCCACATTGTTCCAAGTGAGTTTTATAATCTTTGTAGAGATTGCCTCGCCTTTAAGTGTAGGAGCAGCGATGGCTGCATCACGTACAAATGTCTTTACACGAGAATAGATAGACTCTGTATCCTTGTACGAAATAGCCTTGATACGATATTCCACTTTTGAAATGCATGGTATAGCTTCAGTAAACTTGACAGTTGCACCTGCTTCATAGTCGGTACCGAGAATAAACTCACGGCATGTAGTGAAATCTGTCTCGTCGTCCATTCGACGCTCAAGGATGTACTTCTTACCAGTCTCACCATTGTGGTCGTACCAGCGTACAGTAATATTACGGTAGTCATTATCTATATCCATAATTGGGAACGGAGGACATATTTTCCATTCCTCCCACGGACGCTCCATCTTGTGATAAGAGAGGGCTGCCTTATGATCGCCATAGACCTTACCTGCAGGAGTCAACTCACCACCAAGAACAAGAGCACGACAATCCTGCACCCAATCGTATTCGAAGTAACGCTCAAGCAAGTCGCACTTATCAAGTGCAGGTAATGCTTCAGCCATAAACTGACGCTGTTTTTCTGCATTCGCTTTAGAGAGCGGACGAGTTATTTCTGTAGTTGAACCATCCTCATTATATATAATGTTGGAATTGGCATCACATTTCGGTCCCTTAGCTGTAGGCCAATACTCATTGGTCCAGTTTGCACCATTATTCCATTCAGTAATCCATACCGGACGCCCCTTACCTTTGTTTGAGAGTGTCTTTATACGGTCTACAAGCGAAGCACCGTTCTTATTTTCTTCATAGATATGTGCTACAGCAAAGTCGCAACGATATCCCAACTGTTCGATGAGATTGAAGAAATCACCATTCCATACCCAAACAGACGATGGAGCCGGTGAGCCAAGACGCAATCCACTCTTAAGCATCTCTGGCCACATCTCAATCACAGCATCTACTGATGCATTGGCTTGGTCAGGACGGTCAGGTTCGTTACAGCCAAGCAAATGGGTTACACCAGACTTTGAGTTAATGTCGTTCCATGACGGCCATCCGAGATTCTGTCGAATAGGCGAATACTCCACATCGGGATCATCACTCTTACCACCTACGTTCCAATCGTAGTTGCAAGTGATATTAAGTATATCTTTCTCACCATAACCATTGGCTTTACCCTTCTTAGAAGTATAGTTCCAGCGGAATACACGAACAAACGACACAAACTTCTCCATTCCCTCTGGCATTACTGGAACTTCAAGGTCTTCATCAGCAGCAATAAATACGCGACTGTAGCCCGTACCGTTAGCATTATTGGCAAGTGTTGCCATATAACCCTTCTTAAGCTTGAACGAGCGGATGCTATTATCCCATGTACCAAGATTGTTGTGATATGTATTGATTTCAAACTCTTTGGTATCACCCGTGAAATTCTCAC
>NZ_LT985323.1:1091145-1128645 GCF_900290275.1 Prevotella merdae | reverse complement strand
AGGACTTGAACCTTTTTGTACTCCGACAATTATTAATTAAATTGTATAGTTATTTCCCTATTTAGTAAGACAGTGCGCCAAGAAGCGTGGGAGAAGTCAACCAAACCATTTGAATGACCATCTCTTGTTTGTTGTCCTGTGATTAGTAAAGCAATCGGATTTTTCACTTTTCACTTTTACCTTTTCACTTTCACGACTTGCTCGTTCTCCAGAAAGGAGGTGTTCCAGCCGCACCTTCCGGTACGGCTACCTTGTTACGACTTAGCCCCAATCACCGGTTTCACCCTAGGCCGATCCTTGCGGTTACGGACTTCAGGCGCCCCCGGCTTTCATGGCTTGACGGGCGGTGTGTACAAGGCCCGGGAACGTATTCACCGCGCCATGGCTGATGCGCGATTACTAGCGAATCCAGCTTCGTGGGGTCGGGTTGCAGACCCCAGTCCGAACTGAGACATGTTTTAGGGATTCGACCGTATTTGCATACGGCCCGCTTTCTGTACATGCCATTGTAACACGTGTGTAGCCCCGGACGTAAGGGCCGTGCTGATTTGACGTCATCCCCACCTTCCTCACTCCTTGCGGAGGCAGTCCTCACAGAGTGCCCGGCTTTAACCGATGGCAACTGAGAGCAAGGGTTGCGCTCGTTATGGCACTTAAGCCGACACCTCACGGCACGAGCTGACGACAACCATGCAGCACCTCCACAGGCGCCCCGAAGGGCCTCATCATCTCTGAATCGTTCGCCTGCAGTTCAAGCCCGGGTAAGGTTCCTCGCGTATCATCGAATTAAACCACATGTTCCTCCGCTTGTGCGGGCCCCCGTCAATTCCTTTGAGTTTCACCGTTGCCGGCGTACTCCCCAGGTGGGATGCTTAACGCTTTCGCTTGGCCGCTTACGTCAGACGCAAACAGCGAGCATCCATCGTTTACCGCGTGGACTACCAGGGTATCTAATCCTGTTCGATACCCACGCTTTCGAGCTTCAGCGTCAGTTACGCTACAGCAGGCTGCCTTCGCAATCGGAGTTCTTCGTCATATCTAAGCATTTCACCGCTACACGACGAATTCCGCCTACTTCCCGCGCACTCAAGTCTGCCAGTTCGCGCTGCAATGCCCAGGTTGAGCCCCGACATTTCACAACACGCTTAACAAACGGCCTACGCTCCCTTTAAACCCAATAAATCCGGATAACGCCCGGACCTTCCGTATTACCGCGGCTGCTGGCACGGAATTAGCCGGTCCTTATTCATACGGTACCTGCAATAAGCCACACGTGGCTCACTTTATCCCCGTATAAAAGCAGTTTACAACCCATAGGGCCGTCTTCCTGCACGCTACTTGGCTGGTTCAGACTTCCGTCCATTGACCAATATTCCTCACTGCTTCCTCCCGTAGGAGTTTGTACCGTGTCTCAGTTCCAATGTGGGGGACCTTCCTCTCAGAACCCCTACTGATCGTCGCCTTGGTGGGCCGTTACCCCGCCAACAAGCTAATCAGACGCATCCCCATCCTTCTCCTTCACATTTCGTTCTCGTTAGATGCCTGCAGAGAACTGCATATCGTGTTAGGCCGCCTTTCGACGGGTTATCCGATGGACAAGGGCAGGTTGGATACGCGTTACTCACCCGTGCGCCGGTCGCCATCAACAATAGCAAGCTATCGTCATGCTGCCCCTCGACTTGCATGTGTTAAGCCTGTAGCTAGCGTTCATCCTGAGCCAGGATCAAACTCTACATTGTAAAATATCTTTTACTGCTACCCTATTACTAAGGCGGCATTTGTTTGTATCTGTTTCAGAACGAGCTTCCAAATTAAAGTTTAAAGTCAAACAAACTTGACGGTTCGTTTTTCTTCTACCCAAGAATGAGTGTTTCATCATTCTCGCTTCTTGTACTACTTTATCTGTCTTATGTAAATCTTTTCAAAGAACTCTTTCTTTATCTTTTTTCGCCTACAGAAATACAACTAATTCTCGTTTTGCTTGAGGTGTTGTTGTTTCTCGTAAGCGGATGCAAAGGTATTACTTTTCCTTGAACCGCCAAAACTTTTGACAAGAAAAATATACAAATTATTTGCGTTTTAACATCTATTTGCAATAAAAGTATATTTGTATTGCCATACACATTATTATATATATTATAGAGCAAGAAAAAATGCATCAAACTATAACACCAAAAAAGCTTCGTTACGTATAGGTGCAATAACTCCTTGCTGACATCTTTACACATTTTTTACGCCTCACGAGACGACACTGTGGAAAAATGTCGCTAACAAGTATATCCAAGGTACCCGACCCCAGACACTCTTGAAGTTGCAGACGCCCTCTGCAACTATCCAGCCAACAATAAAAACTCGTGATTATTTCTTTTTGTCTACGCTAAAGGGACATGGAGCCAAAAACCGATCAAGGAATGACTGCTTCGCCGATTGCGTAAGTAGAGTTTAGGTTGATATGTCCATATCAGGACACTAATCAAGTTAGCCGTTGATATATAATGCTTTATACAATTTATGTTTACGGCTGCGAAAGTAATGCTTTTTTCTTAAATACCAAAGAAATTAAGCTATTTTATTACTTTCGCAGCCGCATATCGCCTTTATTACCTTATAGTTACCGTGTATAAGCCACTAAATCTTAAGCTTTTTATTTAGGTTCATCCGTGCTTATCTTCTTCGGACCTCTAACGCGATCCTTAGCCGACACACCACTCTTTATCTCTATGTTGATACCGTCCGACAGACCAGTAACAACCTTGCGACGTTCATAAGTCTTCTTGTCGCCTGTTCCCTTTGCTACATATACATAGGTGTTGTAACCCTCAAACTCTATCGCACTCTCTGGCACCGACATCACATTCTTAGCCTCGGCAAGCACAATCTCGGCATTGGCGCTGTATCCACTACGAATCTGCTCACCGCTTGCCGGTACCTTTACAGCCGCCTTTATCTCAAACTGATTGGCTCCATTCTGGTCGATAGCCTTCGGAGAGATATACTCCAGCTGCGCATCAAACTTAAGATTCTGCAATGCACCGATAGTAATCTTCATTGCCATACCCGTGACAAGGCGTCCAACCTCTGTCTCATCGATATTTCCTCGGAAGATAAGGTCGTTCATATTAGCAACCGTTGCTATTGTTGTGCCATCGTTAAAGGTGTTGGAGAGGATAACCGAGTTGCCCACCTTAACGGGTATGTCAAGAATCAGTCCGGTAACAGTCGAACGTACAAGCGTTGACGATTCTGACGCATTAGATTTAGACACGCCATCGCGCACCACCTCCAAATTGTCTTGAGCGGCAGCCACCTCCTCACGAGCCTGGCGCCATGTCTGCGCAATCTTGTCGTACTCGTCTGCCGAAACGAGTCCTTTGTCATACAGAATCTTCTCGCGTTCATAGTCGGTACGAGCCTGCTTCTCATTGATATTGGCAAGACGCACACGCGACTGAGCCGAACTTAATGACCCCATATCCGGTATCACCTTAACTTTGGCTATCACCTCGCCAGCCTCAACCTTGTCGCCAGCCTCCTTCAGAATCTCGGTAATAATGCCCGATATCTGTGGTTTGATGTTCACCTCGTTGCGTGGTTCTATCTTACCCGTAACGACAGTGGTCTTGCGGATATCCATAGTTTTAGGTGTAAACTCGTCATATACAACCGGCTGCGGCTGCGACTTTATATACAAGAACACGAATGTTCCGATAAACACAATGGCTATAAGAGCCAAAAGGATGAATTTAAAGTATCGTTTCATTTTTTATTGATTTTCACGTAAGTAATTAAAGTTGCGCAGGCTTATCCCCTACTCGTCCCTCATAGCATCCACTGGCTTTATACTCATAGCCCTCAAGGCAGGAGCCAGACCAGCAAGCACGCCGAGCACCGACAGCAGAACCACAGCGCCAATGGCTGTCCAGAAGCTTATTTGGAAGTGGGCAGCAGCCACACCGTCCGTAGTATTAGCCATCTCAAGCCCCTGCAGCACAAGCACCACAAAGAGGATGCCGCTCATTCCGGCTATCGACGTAAGCAGAATACTCTCCTGAATAATCTGCAATAGTATATTGCGTGGTGTCGCACCGATAGCACGCCTGATGCCAATCTCCACGGTTCGTTCTCTCACTGTAACCATCATGATGTTAGACACGCCTATAGCTCCGGCAAGCAGCGTGCCTATGCCAACGAGCCAGATAAGCATATTGATACCGCGAAACATATTGTCCACCATAGAGAACATCATCTCCGTATTGAACACCATCACACCCTTCTCGTCGTCGGGTGCCACATCATGCGCCTTGGCTATAACATGGCGTATCTTGTCGGTGATGTCGCTCATCACCACTCCAGGCTTTCCTGTTACACATATAATGTCAACGTTGTGTCCGCGGTTGTATATCTGTTGAACGAGCGACAGTGGCAGAAACACCGCCTGTTGGTCGTTGCCATTGACATTCATGTTTCCGTCCGAATAGTTTACACCCACAACACAGAAGTAAACCGAGTCGATACGAATAACATCTCCACACGGGTCACCCCCCTTCGGGAACAGACTCTTATACACCTGTTTGCCTATTACGCACACCTTTCGTCCCTGACTGATGTCCATCTGATTGATGTATCGTCCATACATCATCTTGGGCTCGCTAACCTTCTGCATTTCGGGCAGCACACCTTTGATGATGCCCGATGCCGAACGGTCGTCGTGAGTGGCATTGGCACCCCACCGTGATATTGTAGGGGTGATGACATCCAGCTCGGGCACATGAGCCCGCAGACGTTTAATGTCATCGTAGTTGAGTGTCCACTGCCGTCCCTTTCTAAAGCCATGATATGGCTTGGTGGTAGGCTGAGCCCACACCACAGCCGAATTTGTGGCAAATCCTGCAAGGTTATTGTTTAGTATCTCCTTCAGTCCGTCGCCACCCCCAACAAGCCCCACAAGCATAAACACGCCCCAAAACACGCCGAAGCCTGTAAGGAATGTTCGCGACTTGTTGCGAGTTAGAACATTAAGTATTTCGGAGAAAGAATCAAAATCCATAAGCCATATTTATCATTTGATTATTAATTCAAGTTCTGCATATCTTCAATATGCTACCAGTAACAAGTAAAAAAAACTCCTTGTCTACTCTGCCCTTAGTGCCTCGATAGGTCTAATCTTGGCTGCCTTTCGTGCCGGAATAAGTCCGGCAATGGTTCCTGCTACAACCATCAGAATTGTAGCCTGTACACATACGCCGATGCTTACGGTAGGGTCGACAAATATCTGAGCCTTAAACAGTCCGTTATCCACCGTTGTATGTCCCACCACCGAGTTCATATACTGCGTTGCGGCGATGCCGAGCACCATACCTATATATCCAAAGAAGGTTGTAATGACAACACTCTCTACGATAATTAGCCGCAATATAGACCACGGCTTGGCACCTATGGCCTTGCGTATACCAAACTCGTGTGTACGCTCCTTCACCGTAATAAGCATGATGTTCGACACACCCACGATGCCCGACAGCAAGGTAAAGAGCCCCACAATCCACAGAGCCGTATTGATGATGTCAGTAGCCGTGTTGAGCTGCAAGTCCTGTGTAAATCGGTTCCATATCCATATCGAGTTCTCGTCGTCGGGTGCCGCCCTATGATTGCGGTTGACACGGGCACGATAGGCAGCTTCAAACTGCTCGTTCTCCTCCTCCGTCTTCAGTCCGTGGAAGGAGAATACAATGTTGCCGGTCTTGTCGCCACTGTTGTATATAGAGCGGAACGTGCTGAAGGGTATGAACGCCATATTATCCATCCGGCTCTTGTCGCTATCGTATATGCCTACAACGGTGAATGCCAAGTTGTCCACCTTCACCACACGTCCATTAAGGTTAAGCGGGGCATGTGGCATAAGCTCCTTTGCCAATCCCTGCGATACGACGATGGTCTTGCGCCTTTGCTCAATATCTAGTGCATTAAGAAAGCGTCCGCATAGCATATCGCGCTTATTGATATCCACATCGTTGGGGTACACGCCATTGACGCTTACGCCCGTCGAGTAGTTGTCGCCATAGGCTATATTCAGCCCGCTCTTCTCTATCTCCGCGCCCACATCGTCGATGTTGCTCTCGAATCCGTGCCGGGTTATGGCAAGGTCCTTGTCGTTAAGCTCAACGTTTCGTCCCTCGCCCAGGCCGTCGTACGCCTTCGATGTCTGTCCTCCGTATATCGACATCGAGTTGGTTAGCACATTCATCCTGTTGCCCATTATTCCGTTTATCAGTCCGTTGCCAGCTCCCAACAGAACGATAAGTATGAATATACCCCACGCCACAGAGAATCCTGTAAGTGCCGTGCGCAAGCGATTGTGCTTGACAGTGGTCCATATCTCAATAAAAATATCGCGCATTATGAGTATTCTAATTATTAGTTTAAAACCAACCTCTATTTCATTATTCCGTTGATGCCAAACGGACTTGCCTTGTGGTCAAGATTTTCCTCAATGCTTCCTATCAGTCCGTCCTTTATATGTACAATCTTGTTGGTCTCGTTAGCCACACCGCTCTCGTGCGTCACCACAACCGTCGTAACCTTCTCTTCGGCATTTATCTTCTTAAGCAGCTCCATCACCTCCACACTCGTCTTCGAGTCGAGGGCGCCTGTAGGCTCGTCTGCCAGGATAATCTGTGGCTTGGTTATAAGTGCACGTGCTATAGCCGAGGGCACTGAAAAAGTCCCTTGCGATATATTTATCAATTATAATCTGCACATAATTTGGCTATGTGCAGATTTTTTTGTACCTTTAAGGAATAAAATCCAAGGTACTTATGCTGTCACAACAACAACTTCCACTCAGTGAATATAGCTCACTTTATGATATAGTGGACCCCCGGGACAGCGATATCCGCCGTATTAATAACCTGATAGACTTCAGCTGTGTCTATCAGGAGCTGGTCAAAAAATATTGTCCTGATAACGGCCGTACAGCTGAATCGCCCATTCGTATGTTCAAATATCTTCTATTGAAGACAATATACGATATATCTGACGTGGATGTTGTAGAGCGTTCCCGTTATGACATGTCGTTTAAGTATTTTCTTGATATGACTCCTGAGGAAGGCGTTATCAATCCAAGCAGTCTTTGTAAGTTTCGCAGATTACGCCTGAAAGACACGGATCTTATGAACCTGCTTATCAAAAAAACTGTAGAGATAGCAATAGAGAAAGGAATCATCACATCAAAGACTATTATTGTAGATTCGACTCATACAAAAGCCAGGTCAAATCCGTATTCACCAGTTGAGATACTGAAACTCCGTTCGAAGCAACTCCGCAAGGCGCTTTATGCCATGGATGATAATATAAAGGAAACACTTCCGGCTAAGAATGAAGACGATGACCTTGTTCATGAGTTGGATTATACCAAGGACCTTCTAAATCATATCACCTCGGATTCCTGCCTTTCGGAAGTGCCCGCAGTAAAACAGCGACTAAATATGCTAAAGGAGACGCTTGCGGACATAGAAGACCACTATACAACCTCAAAGGATACAGACGCACGTGTTGGGCATAAGACAGAAGACACGTCGTTCTTCGGTTACAAGACTCACATCGCAATGAGTGATGAGCGTATCATAACTGCTGCCACAGTCACATCTGGCGAGAAGGGTGACGGGCCTCAGTTGGAAGAGCTTGTTGAGCAAAGCAGAAAGAACGGAATGGAGGTTGACACGGTTGTTGGTGATACCGCATATTCTGGCTGCAAGAACCTCAAACTGGCAGAAGATGAAGAGAGGGGATTTCGTTTGGTGTCCAAATTACATCCGTCTATTAGTAGTGGATTTAGAAAGAGTGAAGACAATTTTGATTACAACAAGGATGCAGGCATGTTTGTTTGTCCTGCTGGCCATATGGCAATCAGAAAAGTAATAATGGGAAAGAATAGGAACTGGAATCAATCCATGACTTATTTCTTTGATGTGGATAAATGCAAGACTTGCTCACGAAGAAACGGATGCTACAAGGATGGAGCTAAAAGCAAGACCTATAGTGTACCTATCAAGAAAGGAGAACATAAAAGACAACTGGAGTTTCAGAAGACACAAGAATTTAAAGAAATAGCCCGCCAGAGATACAAGATAGAGGCAAAAAATTCGGAGTTAAAACAGGTATACGGCTATGATAAGGCATTGTCGTATGGGCTAGATTGTATGCAAATGCAAGGCGCAATGACAATATTTGCCGTAAATATCAAAAGAATATTGAGACTAAGCTAAGAATAATTAGAAGAATTATACACTTGTGACATAAGTGCCCTACATCCTCTATAAGGCTGTATATTAGACCATATCAAAGCAAATTAAAAGCAGATTGCAAAACCGACATAATGTTTAATGCAATCTGCTTTTTTATTTAAAAGAGTGGAATAAAGTCTTAAAGGGCTAACTTTTTCAGTGCCCTCGCTATAGCCACACGTTGCTTCTGTCCGCCCGACATCTCGTTAGGATAATGCTCTGCCCACTGCGTCAAGCCCAATCGGTCGAGCCATTCCATAGCAAGCTTGTGCCTGGTGCGGCGCGACACACCTTGATAGTAGAGAGGTAGCTCCACATTCTCCACTGCTGTCTTAAATCCTATGAGGTTGAACGATTGGAAGATGAAGCCTATCATACGGTTGCGGTATTCGGCGGCGCGTGTTTCGGATAGGTTCTTTATCAGATTGCCTGCCAGCAAATACTCGCCCGTATCATAGTTGTCGAGTATTCCGAGAATATTGAGCAAGGTAGACTTGCCCGAACCCGACGCTCCCATAATAGACACAAATTCGCCCTCGGCAATGTCGAGGTTTATACCTTTGAGCACATGCAACGGCTGTGCTCCCTGGTAAGTTTTGTTTATATCTCTTAAATGAATCATACTATGTATTTGACGTTGAATTAGACGAAGAAGTTGCAAAAAGCTACAATATTAACAATAAAATGTGTCTTCATATATCTATAAAACAAAAAAACGTTGGAAGTCTACGACTTCCAACGCCATGTCTTAGCGAGTCGTTTGCCAACTCTGCTTATAGCCAATGTTATTTTGTGCGGCGACATTTCCTTGCCACCAATAATCAACAATACCGCTGTTAGGATGAGCACGATGCCTATGGCGAGTCGTGGGGTAAAGTTCTCACCAAATACTAGCACACCAATAGCCACTGCTGTTATAGGCTCTATAGCTCCCATAATGGCTGTAGGTGTTGAGCCGATATCGTGCACGGCTATCACCATAAGTACAAGCGAGAGCACCGTAGGCATCAGGGCAAGCTGTGTGGCATATAGCCACTGCTTGGGTGTAACCAACAGCTGCACCGTCTCGCCCATTGCAAGCGTATAACCATATATTGTAAACAAGCCGAAGAGCAACACATAAAATGTAAGCTTGACCGACGACATTCGCAGCGACGACTTGTTTACCACTACTATATAGATGGCATACGTCAACGACGAAAGCATTACAAGCATTACGCCCCACAAGCTGAGCGATGTGCCGTCGCCCGTCTGATTGAGCAAGGCTATGCCAGCAAGCGATAGCAATATGGCTATACCTGTAGCCGCCGTTACCTTCTCGTGAAAAAAGGTTGCCATTATCACGGCCACCATCACGGGATAGACAAAGAGTAGTGTGGAGGCGATGCCCACATCCATAAAGTTGAAACTAAAGTAGAGCGTTGTCGACGATGTACTCATAAACACTCCCAATATAGCCAACGTAACCAACTCGCGACGTGTCAACGCAAAAGATTTTCGCTGCACTGCCATCATAACACCTAATATTATCACGGCTATGCCGAAACGGTAGAACAAGGTGGAGTTGGTTGATATTCCGTCGGCATACAGATTCATAGCACCCAACGGATTGGTGCCATAGAACACAGCTGCGGCTATGCCGCAGACTGTACCCCTAAGCTTTGCATCCATTATATGTATATATAATATGTATATATATAATAAGGTATAGCACTACATAATGTGTAGCCAGCGTAGCACATCGTTAAGATTTGCCACAAGCATAAGCAGCATCAATATGCCTATGCCGATATACTCGGCACGTATCATAAAGTTCTCCGACGGCTTGCGACGTGTTATCATCTCATAGATAAGGAACAGCACGTGTCCACCGTCAAGTGCCGGGATAGGCAGAATATTCATAAAGGCAAGGATGATGCTAAGGAAGGCTGTCATAAGCCAGAACATGTGCCAGTCCCACTCTGCCGGGAACATATTGCCTATGGCACCAAATCCGCCAAGAGACTTGGCTCCCTCTGCTGAGAACAGATACTTCATGTCGCCTACATAGCCACCCAATACGTTGCAGCCATACTTAACACCAGCAGGGAAACTCTCGAAGAATCCATAATCGATGTGTGTTATCTTATAGTTGGGCTGCTTTGGATAGAAGCCAAACTTTAGGTTCTCTTGCTCATTGTCGGATGTCTTGAGCACCCCGTGTGTATTGATGGTGCAAGCACGTCCGTTGGCATTGCGCACAAGGATTAAGTTCACGCTCAGAGCCTTAAGGCTGTCGGCATGTGTCTTGGCATATGCCAACACATCGCTAATGCGACCTACCTCGTACATAAAGTCGTTGTAAGAAGAAAGCTTCACACCGTTAAGAGCCACAATGCGGTCGCCCTTGCGCAAACCCATCTGTTGTGCAAGCGAGCCACGTGCCACGCTGTCTACACTTGCTTCTCTAAACTCTGCCATGAAAGGAGGAACCGACTTAAACATCTCCAGCAAGTCAAGGTCGCCTGGCAGACTTACAGTTATCTGCTTACCTCCACGTATCACGTAAGCCTCCTTGGCACGTGCCATGTCGCGGAACACATCTGGTCCATACTTCTTAAACTCGCCCAGGTCGGTACCTACAAGTATGTCGTTGTCTTGAAATCCAAGAGCCTTAGCCTCCTTGCTGAACTTCATACCCAATGTCATATCCTTGGTCTTGACATAGTTGTCGCCCCAAGTGAAGAGACACATTGCATATATGAAGAGTGCCAACAGGAAGTTTACAAGCACTCCTCCCAGCATAACGAGCAGTCGTTGCCATGCCGGTTTAGAGCGAAACTCCCACGATTCGGCAGGCTTGCTCATCTGTTCGGTGTCAAACGACTCGTCTATCATACCCGCAATCTTGCAGTAGCCACCAAGCGGAAGCCATCCAATGCCGTATGTAGTTTCACTGTTCTTGGGCTTAAACTCGAACAAGTGGAAGTAGGGGTCGAAGAAGAGATAGAACTTCTCCACTCTTATACCAAAGAGCTTAGCAAAAAAGAAGTGTCCGCCCTCATGGAGCAACACAAGCAAAGAGATTGCCAGCAAGAATTGCAGCAATTTGATAAGGAATATTTCCATTTCTTATTTTATGTATTGTTTTTAAGTTTTTATTTCTTAAGAGTCAAGCATCTCGCCAGCTATGCGACGTGCCTCTGCATCCGTTGCAAAGTAGTCGTCGTAGGTAGGCTTTGCTATGAACGTTGCCTTCTGCATTGTGCGTTCTATGATGTCACCCATATCGAGGAATCCGCAACGATCCTTACGGAAAGCCTCGTTCACCACCTCGTTGGCAGCATTGACTATGCACGGCATATTGCCACCCTTACGTATCGACTCGTATGCCATATGCAAACAGCGGAACTTCTGCATATCTGGTTCAAAGAACTCCAGTGGTTGGCTAAAGAGGTTGAGTCTGTCGCCATTCAACGGCAAACGCTCCGGAAATGAGAAGGCATACTGTATAGGCAAGCGCATATCTGGCACACCGAGCTGTGCCTTAACGGCACCATCGACAAACTGCACCGCGCTGTGTACAATCGACTGTGGATGTACAAGCACCTGTATCTTGTCTGCCTCTACTCCAAAGAGCCATTTGGCCTCAATCACTTCAAAACCCTTGTTCATCATCGACGCCGAGTCGATGGTTATCTTGGCTCCCATTTTCCATGTTGGGTGCTTTAGGGCATCTGCCGCCTTTACGCCGCGCATCTGTTCGAGCGTATAATTGCGGAACGGACCGCCCGAAGCCGTGAGCAATATCTTGTCGATAGGGCTGTTGCCCTCGCCCACTATGCTCTGGAATATTGCAGAGTGCTCACTATCGACAGGCAGAATATTGACATGATACTGAGCAGCCAGTTGGCATATCAGTTCGCCGGCAACCACAAGTGTTTCCTTGTTAGCAAGGCAAATTGTCTTGCGTGCCTTTATTGCATGTATCGTAGGCGACAGTCCAGCGAAACCCACCATAGCTGTTAGCACCATGTCTATAGGCTGAGCCTCAACAATCTCGTCAATAGCTTTAGCTCCGGCATACACCTTTACCTCCGGACAGTCGGCAAGCAAAGCCTTCAACGCCTCGTAGTGCTGTTCGTTGCCTATCACCACAGCAGCCGGTCTGAAGCGTCTTGCCTGATCGGCAAGCATCTCGTAGCGGTTGTTAGCAGTAAGGCAATACACTTCGTAGCGGTCGCTATGCTGCTGTATTACATCCAAGGCCTGGGTTCCGATAGAGCCGGTAGAGCCAAGGATGCATATTTGTTTTTTCATAATCGGATGTTTTATTATATTTCGAGCAAGCCCTCAGGCAGCTCCATTGTTATGGTTTGATGCTCGGTATCAACAGCACTTATAAGCTCGTCGCTTGCTGGAACAAGCAAGTCGTTGCCATCAAGTGTCTCAAGTTCAAAGAGCGTGTTTATGGTAGAATCGTCCACAGAGTGTATCTCGCCCACCGCCTTTCCGGTCTTGGCATCTATCACATGGAATCCCACTATAGCCGCCCACGACAACGATTCGGCGTCGGCGTCGCTATGCTCGCGCGGAAAGTACACATCGCATCCAGTAAGGTTGCGTGCCTTCTCCTGTGTGTCGATGTCCGAAAATAGCACCAATGCTGTCTCGTCTGTCTTAAAGCGATACTCATCCATAAAGAATGGCACCAGTATACCGTCTATCTCAAGTATGAGATAGTCGGCTTCGGTACGGTCGAACACATCGTCGTCGAAGTGGAACGACACCTCGCCATTCACCCCATGTGGCTTGCCTATCTTGCCTATCTTGTAGACAGTTTCTTTCTTTATCATATTTGGCTATATCCTTAGTTTGGGAGAATTCAGAAGTTAAGGAGTTCAGAAGTTAAGCCATTAGCTTTGCCACACAATGGCATTTGGCTTAACTCCTTAACTTCTGATTTCTTCTCAACTTCTAAGTTCTCCTATTCCTACTCTCTTCTAATCCTTGCGCCCAGTGCGTTAAGTCGAGCCTCTATATCCTCGTAGCCACGGTCTATCTGTGCAATATTGTCAATGCGGCTTGTACCCTTGGCTCCAAGTGCAGCAATAAGCAGGGCTATACCGGCACGAATATCAGGACTTGTCATGCGTCCGCCACGCAATTGGCGCTTGCGGTCGTGTCCTACTATAACACAGCGGTGCGGGTCACACAATATAATCTGTGCTCCCATATCTATAAGTTTGTCTACAAAGAACAGACGACTCTCAAACATCTTCTGATGCACAAGTACCGAACCGCGTGCCTGTGTTGCCACCACAATTAGAACGGAGATAAGATCTGGTGTCAAACCTGGCCACGGAGCGTCGGCTATTGTCATTATAGTACCGTCAATAAACGAGTCTACAACATAATGTGGTTGCTTTGGTACGATGATGTCGTCGCCCTCTACCTTAAGCTTCACACCCAAACGGCGGAATGTGTCGGGTATAATGCCTAAGTGCTTAAGCTGCACATCCTTTATGCGTACGCCCTCGCCCACCATGGCAGCCATACCAATAAAGGATCCAACCTCAATCATATCGGGCAACACACGATGTGTGGTGCCATGCAGTTGCTTAACACCAACGATGGTTATGAGGTTAGAGGCAATGCCCGAGATATTTGCACCCATACTGTTGAGCATGTGGCACAATTGCTGTATATAAGGTTCGCAGGCAGCATTGTATATGGTTGTGGTGCCTTCGGCAAATACAGCCGCCATAATGATGTTGGCAGTACCGGTAACCGAAGCCTCGTCTAGCAGCATATATGTGCCCTTAAGCTTGCGTGTCTCAATAGAATAAACCTTGCGCTCCTCGTCGTTGATGAACTTGGCACCAAGACACTTAAATCCAAGAAAGTGGGTATCCAGACGTCGGCGACCTATCTTGTCGCCACCCGGCTGAGCCACCATAGCACGTCCAAAGCGACCAAGCAGCGGACCCATAAGCAACACCGAACCACGCAGCGCCGAACACTTCTTTACATACTCGTCGCTTGCAAGAAATTCTAAGTTGAGGTCATCTGCCTGGAAGGTGTAATCGTTACGCGAGTTACGAGTTACCTTCACGCCAATGTCGGCGAGCAGCTTTATAAGGTTGTTGACATCAAGGATGTCGGGTATATTGCTTATTCTTACTGGTTCGGCGGTCAGCAGCGTGGCAGCAATCACCTCAAGCGCCTCGTTCTTGGCACCTTGTGGTGTGATGGTTCCACTTAGGGGGTGTCCGCCTTCAATAATAAACGATTCCATAGGCCTATATTATTGTATTATGGGTATATGTTATTTGCGTCTGCGTTGTTGTTTCTTCTCCATGCCACGTGCTTCAGGTACAAAACGTTCAAAGCGGAATGAGCCTAAGTCGAGCTGCACCTTTCCGTCGGTATATCGGGCTAAGTCGGATGCCACCTTCTCGTTATCGCTTGAGCCGTGCCCCCACAACATAAGGTCGCGCTTCATTTGGTTTGCAGCCAAGCGCACAAGTTCCTCACGGTCGCGGCCTTCTGGCATATCCTTCAGCATATTGAGCACTTCAAACATCATGTTGCCATAATGGCGCACTGGTATGCGCTTCATTGGATAAGCCATAGGCTTTGGCTTCTGCATTATCTTGTGTGCCTGCTCTATGTCGACGGGATAGTCGATATCAAGCTTGAAGTTGCTCATCAGTGCCAGGTGGTCCCATAGCTTGTGTTGTAGGTCGTTGCTGTCACCTGTGCGTGGCGCCATACGCTCCATAACACGAACAATGGCCTCGGCACAATGCTGTCGTTCGGCACGTGTAGGCAGAGCCACACAATGGTCTACCATCTGCTGTACCTCGCGTCCATACTCTGGCAGCACAAGACGCTCGCGCTGGGTGTTATAATCGAGTCCTTTTATATTCATACGTTTCTTTTTCTTTATTACGGGGTTTAGAGGGGGCGCGACTAAAGCAGTTTCTTCGACTCCTTTGCCACGAAGTCCTTGAGGTAGAAGGGCACGAAGTAGGCCACATCCTCAAACTTCTCCTGTGCTATCCTACGCTCTGCAAGTGGATACATCCACTTAGCCAAAGGCTCAACACCTTTTATAAGACGGGCATTGGGATGATTTATCACCTCCATACACTTCTCGGCACCATTGCCAAAGAAGTAGACCGGTCCGCGGTCGAGATACTCCTTGTATGTGTCGGCATCTACCACGTCGGCACGTATGCCACGCACCTCCTTCAGGGCGCGGTCGTACACAGCCGAGTATACCTCCATGCGGCGCGCGTCTATCATCGGGCATAGCAGGGCGCCCTCCTCCACCTCCTCGCGCAGCAACACCGGCACAGTCATAAGCTCCAGTGTTGGTACCGAGATAAGCTTGAGGTCCTGGCCAAAGCAGATACCTTTAGCCATCGATGCACCTATGCGCAAGCCGGTGTACGAGCCAGGTCCCTGGCTTACAGCTACGGCATCAAGCGGTATGGCGTGGCTGTCGGCAAACGACATGGCCTCGTCGACGAAGGTACCGAGAATGACGGCATGATTTGGTCCGTCATGGTCTTCTTTGGAGAAAATACAAGCGCCGTCTTGACTAACGGCTACAGAGCACACATTGGTGCTCGTGTCAATATTCAAAATACACGACATCCTAAAAATAATTTTCTGTTCTATATGAGGCTTATAGCTCCTAACCGTCCGGACTTTAACACAAAAAATTACGCCCAACGGCTAACAGCTTGCCTCTTCATACATATATGTGGATGCAAAGATAGCACAATTCGGTTGAATAGACGATTATTTTGACGACAAAATAGGCATTACTTTGGAAAATAATAAGTATTTTTGCATCCACGTTAGGCACCAATGCCTAATGCCAACTTATACACCAACAAGATAACTTATACACACATAAGATATGATATTATCAATGACTGGCTACGGCAAGTCTGTCGCAGTCTACAACGGAAAGAAAATTAATGTCGAAATCAAGTCGCTCAACAGCAAGGCTCTCGACCTATCTACACGCATCGCTCCGCTCTATCGCGAGAAGGAGATGGAGATTCGCCAAGTCATACAGCAGCGTGTGCTGCGTGGCAAGGTAGACTTTGCTATCTGGATTGAAAAGGATGCCGCAAGCGACGCAACTGTAATAAACGCTGCTATAGCCGAGAACTACTGCCAGCAGATTAAGGCAATTGCACAACGCTGCAACATACCCGAGCCTGAAGACTGGTTTGTTACGCTTATGCGTATGCCGGACGTTACGGCAAAGACTGAGGTTGAGACTCTTGAGGAAGAGGAATGGACTGTTGCACGTGCTGCCGTAGACGAGGCTATAGACCAGCTTGTGGCATTCCGCACACAGGAGGGAGCTGCCTTGCAAAAAAAGTTTGCCGAGAAAGTGGACAACATCGAACAACTGCTCCACAGCATTGAGCCTTATGAGAAGGCCCGTGTCGAGAAAATTCGCACTCGCATCGTAGATGGCTTGAAGCAGATTCCTGACGTAGAGTACGACAAGAACCGCCTTGAGCAGGAGCTTATCTACTACATCGAGAAGCTCGACATCAGCGAGGAGAAGCAGCGCCTTGCCAACCACCTCAACTACTTCCGCGAGACGATGAACGAGGGACACGGACAGGGCAAGAAGCTCGGATTCATTGCCCAGGAAATGGGTAGAGAGATTAATACTACTGGCTCTAAGAGCAACAATGCCGAGATGCAGAACATCGTGGTGAAGATGAAGGATGAGCTGGAGCAGATTAAGGAACAGGTGCTGAACGCATTGTAGAGTTTTGTGTTTTGAATTTTGAGTTTTGAATTGTCGGCTGCGCCGATTAGGAATTATTCAATTAGGAATTCAGAATTCGTAACTCAATAATTCAAAATGCGCAAAGCGCACAATTCAAAACTCAAAACTCAAAATTGCCTACGGCAACAACTCAAAACTCAAAATTCAAAATTCAAAACTCCCAATATGGGCAAACTTATAATATTCTCCGCTCCATCCGGTAGCGGCAAAAGTACAATTATCAACCGACTAATGCAGCATCCTGAGCTGCATCTCGCATTCTCAATATCTTGCACCTCACGTGCTCCACGTGGCACAGAGAAGAATGGTGTAGAGTATTTCTTCCTCTCTCCCGAGGAGTTTAAACAGCGCATTGCCAATGACGAGTTCCTCGAATACGAGGAGGTTTATACCGACCGCTTCTACGGCACACTTAAGCAGCAAGTGGAGACACAGGCTGCGCGTGGCGAGAACGTGGTGTTCGATGTCGATGTTAAGGGCGGATGCAACATCAAGCAGTTCTATGGCGACCGCGCCCTTAGCATCTTTATACAACCACCTTCTATTGAAGAGTTGCGCAAGCGCCTTACCGGCCGTGCCACCGACGCGCCTGAGGTTATAGAGCAGCGTATTGCCCGTGCCGAGTTTGAGCTGTCGTTTGCTCCTAAGTTCGACCGCATTGTTGTAAACGACGACCTCGACCGTGCCGTTGAGGAAACTCTCGGTATTATCAAGGAGTTCTTGGGATGATAAGAACGGGCATCTACGGGGGCTCGTTCAACCCCATACACAATGGTCATATCGCTATAGCCAAGGCTATGCTTAGCCTTGGCGCCATTGATGAGGTATGGCTTATGGTGTCGCCACAGAACCCACTTAAGCAGGCAGCCGACCTACTGGACGACAAATTACGTCTTGACATGACGCGCCATGCCGTTGAAGGTATCAAGGGTATAAAAGTGTCCGACTACGAGTTCAGCCTTCCGCGCCCGTCGTATATGTGGAACACGCTGCAACATCTGTCGCACGATTATCCCGACCGTCAGTTCTGTCTGCTCATAGGTGCCGACAATTGGCAAGTCTTCGACCGTTGGTACCATGCCGATGATATCATCAGCCACTACCCTATCCGCATATATCCGCGACGTGGCTACGATATCGATACAGCCTCGCTACCACCTACAGTGAAACTTGTAAATACGGGACTTTATGATGTAAGCAGCACGCAAGTGCGCGATATGATAAGGCGTGGCGAAAATCCTTCGCTGCTCATACCACAAAGCATAGCTGCCCAAGCTATCGAACTATACAAATAGAAACAATAAAGACTATTACGCAACCATAGGAATAATGGTCGTAAATGTTTTAGTAACTAAAAAAGCCAGGACGAAGCATTGCTCACGTCCTGGCTTATATTGAAAAAACGGGATATATTAGAGATCAAACTTATATCCGAGTGTAATCTGGAATACGCTGTGCTTATCCTTTGCACCATCAACGTCAAACACCTTGGTTACACCAAAGTTGTAACGTCCGTCGAGAACAAAGTTCTGATACTCGTACGATACGCCAACAGGAATAGAGAGGTCTACACCATTAGCCTTAAGAAGCTTGTCACCATCTACAGAGACACCATCTGCGCTATACTTATAGTTAACCTTGAAACCTGGCTGCAAACCGAGCTTTACAGCAAAGCCCTTGGCTACGTATACGTTGGCAAGGAGAGGTACATTGATATAGTCGAGCTTTACAGTAGCGTCTTCAACCTTGCATCCCTGCATTGAATAGAGAGCGCCGAAGCTTACGCTAACGATATCAGTTACCTGATACTCAAACTCAGCACCTGCTGCCAAACCAATGCGAGCATCCGACTTATCCTCATCTGTGAGGTCGGCGATGTTCATACCAATCTTAGGCTGCAATGTAAAAGAGCCAACTGCGTGCTGTGCATAAGATGCTACAGAAGCGAGCATTACTACTGCTGTAAGAATTAATTTCTTCATACCATTTAAGTTTTAATGTTACACAATAGGTTAAAACATTGTCAATAGTTCACTTTTTCTGCATTTCGTATTGACAGATGCAAAGATATGCTAAATATCTTTAACGGCAAAACAAATTTAATGTTTTTTATACCTATTTACCGCCATATTGTTCTAATCGTAAGATTTTATAGTCAAAATGGGTTATTCACATACTTATTGCCACTTTATTTCCTCAATTTTATATGTAGTAGCTTTCCTTCAACCAACTGCTTATGCGACACACGATAGCCATTAAGCCGCTTGCCACCAAGGGTAATAGAACCTATATAGAGTTGCGACGGCGAAGTGCGGTCGGTAGTTATGGTTATGTCGCCATTAGGATAATACTTAGGGTCGAGATGCAGCGTTACCTTTGAGAACACTGGCGTTGTGAGCGTGTAGTAAGGCGAACCCGGACAGTCGGGATACAAGCCCATCATAGAGAATATAGCCCAAGCCGACATCGTTCCACAGTCGTCGTTGCCTGGAATACCGTCGGGCTGTGCCTTGTAGTATTTCTCAAGCAACTGCTTTACGGTCTTCTGCGTGCGCCACTCTTCTCCCTTAAAGTAAGAGAATAGGTACGGATAGGCTATATCGGGTTCGTTGGCAGGGTCGTATAGATTCTTGTCGAACACCATCTGCAGCTTATCGACAAACCGTTTTGGTCCGCCCATCAGCTTGGCAAGTCCCGCTATATCGTGCGGCACATAGAAGGTATAGTTCCAAGCCGATCCCTCATGGAAGCCTGGTGCATTTGAGAAGTCAGCTCCATCCTCCGGATTAAACGGGGTTAGGAAATTGCCGTCCTTCTGTATTGGGCGCAATGTTCCACTCTCCTTATTATAATAATGTATATAGCCAAGCGAGCGCTTACGGAACAACTTAGCGTCGGCTGTCTTGCCCAGCGACTGCGCAAGCAAGGATAGAGCGTTATCGGCAACATAATACTCCAAAGCGTGCGACACAGAGTTGTCGCCCGACAAATCGGCTGCATACTCACCCATTGGTATATAGCCATGTGTGTAATAGTAGTCAATGTCAGGTCGCATCTTGTTCTGATTGCCAGGCAATGTTGCCGAGGCACGGAAAGCCTTGTATGCCGTGTTTATGTCATAGCCGCGTATGCCCTTAAGCCAAGCATCGGTTATGATGGGAATAGAAGGGTCGCCCTCCATTGTCCACGTCTCACGACCATACAATTCCCACTTGGGCATCCATCCCCATTCCTTATACATATCTATCATAGAGCCTATCATCTGCTCTTGCTTGTCGGGGAAGAGCAAGGTTTGCAGCTGAGTAAGATTGCGATATGTGTCCCACAATGAGAATACTGTATAACGGTTGGTTGAAGTCTTAAGTATCTCGTCGCCCTCCATACATGGATACTCGCCGTTTACATCCTGTAGGATATTGGGATGAATCTGTGTATGATAAAGAGCTGTGTAAAACACGCGGCGCTGTTCGTCGGTGCCGCCCTCAACAGTTATCTTGCCAAGTGTTTTTGCCCATACATCATGCGACTCGCGTTCTACACGGGCAAAGTCACGAGTTGGCTGTTCGGCATCAAGATTCTCTCTGGCATTGGCTATACTTACAAACGAAACGCCAACCTGCACCTCTACCTGCTCGCCTTCCTTAAGGTCGAACGACATAAAATATCCAATGTCATTGCCTGCCATATCGCGACCATAGTTGTCGTATATCTTGTACTTTCCGCTATACACATCCCAATCTTTTGCAGCACCCTTAAGCTCGGGTTGCTTTTTCCAATAGCCACTCTTTTGTGGAGTTTTGCTCACACGCACAACAAAATACATAGGAAATACAGCCTGCGGATTGTAACAGAAAGTGCCAAGCAGACGCATACCCTCAAACTCGATTGAACTAACGCGACGCAATGTTGCTCCCACCTCGTTAGTCAGTCCGTTGCCAAGGTTAAACAGTAGGTTGCCCTGTCCTGACGGAAAGGTATAGCGTTCGATAGAGGTTCGCATTGTAGACGTCACCTCGCAATGCACGCCATACTTCTTCAAGTAATTGCTGTAATAGCCTGGTCGTGCCACCTCATCGGTATACTCCGAACCATACGAGCGGTAGTCTACATCAAGCTTGCCGGTTGTTGGCATTGTTAGCAACGTGCCCATCTCTGGGCATCCCACACCACTTAGTGTTACATGTGCAAAGCCCGTAAAATACTTGTTGTTATACTCGTATGGCGCCGACCACCACCCACGGTCCTTATCCTTAACGTTAAGGTCGGACCCCATAACGTTAAAAGGCACTACAGACATCAATGCATGCGGACGCACAGCACCCGGGTTGCACACGCTATAATTGGTTGTACCTATAAAGGGGTCTACATAGCGAGTGTTGTCTGCGGTATGGGCAAAGGCGGTTGTGGCAAACAGAACAAGAATAAGGCTTGCAAATATTATTTTTACTTGTTTCATAGATTGGTTTTTATTTAGCTGGCTGTTTATGGTTTACTACAAATGCAAATGTAGATATTTTATACGAAACAGACAACATCAAGTTAAAATAAATTAAAGCCATTCAACATTTTAGCTTTATAAACGTTATAATTATGAATGGTATAAACTTAATGTGCTAACTTTGCACCCAAATAGTGATTATACTGACAAATTAAAAGTAGAATAACAACAAAAAAAAGAAGAAAGATATGAAGAAAGGTAATGTATTAGCAATCGCTATGTTTGCTGGCTTGCTTACTATCACAAGCTGTGCAAGCAAGAAGGATTTGGAGAACTGCCGCCTTGAGAATAGAGAGCTCAGCGGAAACTATCAGGACACTAAGGAGCAGCTCGCTGCATCTAAGGCTCGTGTGGCTTCGCTCGAAGACCAGCTCGCACAGGCTAAGAAGGATTATGCATCGCTGCAGGGTTCACTTGACAAGAGCCTCAACAACGCAAGCGCAAACAACGTTAATATCTCTAAGCTCGTTGACCAGATTAACGAGTCAAACCAGTACATACGCCACTTGGTTGAGGTTAAGTCGAAGAGCGACTCGCTCAACATGGTGCTCACCAACAACCTTACACGCTCGCTTAGCAAGGAGGAGATGAAGGAGGTTGACGTTCAGGTTCTGAAGGGTGTTGTTTACATCTCGCTTGCCGACAACATGCTCTACAAGAGTGGTTCGTACGAAATTAACGACCGTGCCGCCGAGACTCTTAGCAAGATTGCAAAGATAATCATGGACTATAAGGACTATGAGGTGCTGATTGAGGGTAATACCGACAACGTGCCTGTTAACGCAAGCGCTGCTACAATGAAGAACATCCGCAACAACTGGGACCTCTCTTGCTTGCGTGCTTCAAGTGTTGTTCAGGCTTTGCAGAACCAGTATGGTGTAGACCCTAAGCGTCTTACAGCTGGTGGACGTGGCGAGTACAACCCTGTTACAACCAACTCTACCGAGGTGGGCAAGCAACGTAACCGCCGCACTCAGATCATCATCACTCCTAAGCTCGACCAGTTTATGGACCTCATCGACAAGGCTCCAGACAACGAGTAATGACTTGCTGATTATAACTCTATAAAAAATATAACGTCAATTATACGATTGTTCACCAGTCGTATAATTGACGTTTTTTTATTGATCAAAAACGATAACGTATTCATCAACTTATGATAATATATTAATCAACTTATGATAATATATTCATAGCCCATCGAATACGTATTCATAAATTCATATATACGCTTCCCTTAAAAAGCAACTCTATTCTTTGCGGAACAACGAGAAGTTTACGCTGCCATACGAGCGGTGCTCTACAAAGCCCGGCACTGCCGAGAAGTCGTTGTGCTTGCCATGCTCGAAGACGAGCAATCCACCAGGTGCCAGCATGTCCTTTGCCAGTATAAGCTCAGGGATAGTGGGCAGACTGGGCAGAGCATAAGGTGGATCGGCAAAGATAAGGTCGAACTGTTGCTTGCACGACTTTATGAATCGGAACACATCGCCACGTATCAGGATGTTGTCCTCTACACCTATCTTGGTCATACACTCGCGTATAAAGGCTGCGTGATCACGGTCCATCTCTACGCTTACTACAGGCTTGCAACCGCGCGACAACAATTCGAGCGATATGCTGCCTGTTCCTGCAAATAGGTCGAGAGCACGTGCTCCCTCCATATCTATATAGCCATTTATTACGTTGAATATATTCTCTTTGGCAAAGTCGGTTGTAGGACGAGCCTTGAACGAACGTGGAATGTCGAAGTGGCGTCCCTTGTATATACCTGTTATTACTCTCATACCTGATTTAAATTTTTACGTTTCGTATATTCCTAATAAACTGGCGCAGCTCCTTTAGCAACGCCTCCTGACCCGTGATTGAACCTGCCAAGCACAGCACATCCGACGGCTTCATGCCGAGCGTCTGCCATACATTTAGGATGAAGTAGGCTGCATCGGGCGTTAGCGACACCTCAAACGAACTGCAAAAGCGTACACGTCCCTTGCGAAAAGCAAACATGTCGACACGCTTGTCGTGGAAGTAGCAAAACAGCTTCTCCTGAAATCCTCCGTACGAGCGACGGCAAAACTCCACCAGAATAGGTGCCAATAGCGGCATGAACTTTACGTTACGGAACATCTCGGTAAGCACAAACCGAAGGTCCTTGCCCACAGCATATGCCGCTACCACATTGATTTGGTTGATAGGCGTACCCTCTACATCGTCTTGCTGATGCTTGGTGTTGGCATAATGATAGAGCTGTGGCATTGTTTCAGCATCAAACTCCTCGGCAGGAATAAGCAGCAAGGGAGTGTCGACAAACACGGTGGCTGTGTCGAACACTGGATGATACTGCGATGGTACAGCTTGCTCTTGCAATCTGCCCGGTGCCGATTGCGCCTTCAGTATATGGCATTCGGCAAGCGCCTGGCGCAGGTTGGCAGCCACGGCAATGCCCGTCTTCATATTGTATTGCTCGAAGTCAGTCTGTCCCTCAATCACGGTATTGGGTGCCGTAAAGGTGATTGTGGAGCGTGTTATGCGTATTGTTATATTCATATTACATGGGGTTGTTGTCAATTGATGCCTCTTAATGTGTTAATGCAGAGCACCAGAAGCACTGCCGCAATAATAGCCAAGACAAGATTGACAAGTTTTATGGGGATGTATAATTGCTTGCTCTGAGCCACTGCCTCCTTCAATACGGCTGCCACCTCGCGTGCACACTGTCGGTCGTTGAATCTCTCTTCGGCTATCTGCCTGCCCTTCTCGCCCATACGGCGAGCCTCATCGGGATGCGAGGCAAGATAGCTTATGGCACGCTGCCAACCCTCTACGTCGCCATATTCTACAGATATGCCGCAACCTTCGCTGTCGATATCTATTGGTATCTGAGGGTTTCGGCTGCACACCATTGGCAAACCTAAGCCAAGAGCCTCAACCACGGTGGTTAGTCCGGCTGTATAGCGTGTATGCTTACAGCATATCGCCACACACTGGGCCTTAGCCACATCAAGGGCTATCTCGTAAGGCAAGATTCCGCATATCTCGCGAACGGCTATATTGGCAGCAGGCTTGTAGCTGCGCACGGCTTCAAGATTTGGATTGGGCACACTTGGGTCGGGATTGATGCCGATATACAGTTTCAATGGCAGACCAGTGCGGTTGAACGCCTCTATTAGGGTACGCTGGTCGCGTTGCTCCTTGCCTGTAGCTATAAAGACGAATGGATGGGAAGCGGTTGCCGATTCACGTGTAGAGGCTTTGTCGCCATTCTCATTGTCAGCTTCTTTCTCCTTATTCTTTATACGGTCGTAAAAGTCAAGGTCGGCTCCCCAATGTCCTACAACCATCCGTTTAGGACTGGCCTTGGGCGAGTGCAGCGAATCGTCAACAAGCTTCTGCGAGAAGAATATCAGGCGATCCATACCACGATAGAACAGTCGGCCACCCCACTCTCTCAGTTTGCTCTTTGGAGTAACTATAGGTTGATGATGCCACACCACTATGGGCTTTCGAAAGATGCCAAGTGCGCGCAAAAGGACGAGCAACTCCACTCCTTTATAGTGCGTGGCATATACGGCGTCGATGTGCTCATGGCACGTCAGCACCTGCCAAGCAGTATAGATAGCGGTCCTAAGACGCGACTTCTCCTTGGACGGCGAACGATGATACACTACGTCGATGCCTGAGCTGGCAAGATGGCAGGCTCCGTAAAGGAAGTGAGATGGGAACTCGCCCTGTTGCATCTTGCTCAGACAATACTGTATGTTCTGCGTATGATAGAAGTAGACTTTCATTTTTTATTGACAAGATAACTGTAGTTGTATACTTGCATAAAGGGATGCAGCAATGCGCGTACCATTGCCACGGGATCCTTCTCGTAGGTGTAGAACAACACATGACGATAGCGCACATAGTAGCGCCACAGCGAGAAGAGCGACGAGATGCCACGGCCACACTCGGCATTAAGCAAGCGTATGCCGTCGGCAAATATCCGGTTGTCGGCTGTCGGCACATTAGTATTGGCTTCTTTAGTATTGACATTGGCTGTCTTCATAGCCGCATCCTTTGCCATAGACTTACGCCACACCCACTCTATAAACTCTCGGCGTGCAGCAAAGTGTGCGTTCATCCACGGCTTTACACTAAACCAATGTGTCAATCCAAACCATGCCATAAAGGCTGCATTGCCCGAAGTGCGCACACGATGGGTATCATACTTTACGTATGTGGCAGCCTCGGCATATCGGCGTTGGCGCACAAGCACGCGGTCTATAAGACTTATGCTGTCGAGTGCCGCTGCTGCTGTTGCCGTCATCACGTCATAGCATGTGCGGCGATATATCTCTGGCTGTTCATCCTCGGTAGGTATATAGTCGAGAAGCGAGCGGCGCAACATTTGGCAATGTCCCATCATCGACGCGTAAAATAGACGTATAAGGTTGCAGTTGGGACAGCGGCTATCATAACGCACTGGCGCTCCGGTATCCGAGAATGGTTCCGAACGGCACACGCACATCATCAATCCGTCTTTCATTGCTGCTGCCTGCTCATCAAGCTTTGTTGGCAACCAAATGTCGTCTTGGTCGCAAACAGCTATCAGCTCGCCGGTAGAACGGTGCATGGCCGAGAAGAAGTTGCGGTTGATGCCTTGCTGTGTGGCATTCTGATAAATGCGCACAGACACACCATCGGGTGCCTTGCGGGCATACTCATCGAGCACCGCCATTGTATCGTCGGTAGAACCATCGTCCTGCACTACTATTTCGCCAGGCAGAACGGTCTGCGAGAATATGGAGTCGAGTTGTTCGCGAAGATGACGCGACGCACCATTATAGGTGCACATCACTACGGAAACTGCCTTGTTCTGTTTCATAATGTGCAAAGTTACAAATTATTATCGATAGTATTCATTCCACAACAATAAAAACAAGCTAGCTTGTTTTGTATTGTCCACTATTTGCACTAACTTTGCATAATCTCTATATAAGATACTAACTAAATACAAATGATTATGCCTCTAAAACCATACAAGACGGATGTCGCCGTTCTAATTCTGTTCTTCAATCGTCCCGACCATCTGCAAAAGGTGTTCGACGAGGTGCGCAAGGCACAACCTTCCAAGCTCTTCCTGTATCAGGACGGACCAAGAGGCGAACGCGATATGGCTGGCATTGAGGCTTGCCGAAGCATAGTAAGCAACATTGACTGGGATTGCGAGGTTCACCGTAAGTTTCAGGAGCGCAACTATGGATGCGACCCTTCCGAATACATATCGCAGAAGTGGGCATTCTCTATTGTCGACAAGTGTATCGTGTTGGAAGATGACGACGTGCCGTCGCAGTCGTTCTTCACCTTCTGCAAGGAGATGCTCGACCGCTACGAGCATGACGAGCGCATAGGTATGATTGCCGGATTCAACCCCGAAGAAAAGCTCGATGGATATCCTTCCGACTATCTCTTTACATCGGTTTTCTCTATATGGGGCTGGGCATCATGGCGTCGAGTTATAGACAAATGGGATGCCTCGTACGCTTTCCTTGACGACCCTAATGCAATGAGGCAAGTTGAGGGCATTATGCGACAGCGCCAACTATGCCGCGACACTCTGCGTGCGTGCTACGACCATCGCGCTTCGGGCAAGGAATACTACGAAACCATTTTCTGGGCGTCGATGCTTCTCAACTCGGCTCTTGCCATTATGCCTACACGCAACCTTATAAACAATCTCGGCGCTACAGACGGCTCGACACACTATACTGGCTCGTTACAAACAATGCCACGCCGAATGCGCCGTCTGTTCACAATGAAGAGGTTTGAGTTTGATGCTCCTTTGCGACACCCTCGATATATTATTGAGGATGTTGACTTTAAGGAAAAGGTGTACCGCACATATGCCTACGGACATCCTTGGATCAAGGCGGGACGCTCTATGGAGGAATTGTGGCTAAACCTGAAATACGGCAACTTTGGACATATAGCTCGCTCGGTGGCTAATAGGGTTGCCAAGATTCTTGGCAAGGACAAACACTGGTAATAAGGATAGAGTATAATAGTTTATACCATCAATATAAAACTGACAAAACGTTATCTATTCTCAATAAAAAGTTATAATTTTGCAACTCGATAACTAAAAACAATGAGTAATGATAACATTTCTAATCTCGTTCGCAGCCCTTATATTGGGCTACACAGTATACGGTAGATTTGTGGAGCACGTGTTTGCTCCCGACAACCGTTCCACCCCAGCAATAGCTCAAGCCGATGGCATCGACTATGTGGCGATGCCTTATTGGAAGGTGTTTATGATACAATTCCTAAACATTGCAGGCACTGGACCTATCTTCGGAGCCATTATGGGAGCCAAGTTCGGTCCGTCGGCTTATCTTTGGATTGTGTTTGGTTGCATCTTTGCAGGTGCCACACACGACTATCTTTCGGGTATGCTGTCGATGCGCAATGGCGGAGCCGACCTTCCATCTCTTGTACAGAAATATCTTGGCGGTGCTGCATCCAAGATATTGCTGGTGTTTGCTGTGTTCTTGCTGGTAATGGTAGGCACAGTGTTTGTATATAGTCCGGCTGAGATTTTGGGACATATAGGCGGCAGCAAACTGATGTGGGTAGCCATAATCTTTATCTATTACATCATTGCCACTATGTTGCCTATCGACAAAATCATAGGCAAGGTGTATCCAGTCTTTTCTTTCTCGTTGCTCTTTATGGCTGTGGCTCTTATTGCGGTATTGCTTATCAAGATGCCTACCTTACCCGAATTGTGGGATGGACTGGGCAATATGGGCAAGCAAACCGATGCCGCAAGCTTTACCGAGGACATTTTCCCTTGTCTATTTATCACCATAGCCTGTGGTGCCATCAGCGGTTTTCATGCCACACAAAGTCCGCTTATGGCACGTTGTCTGAAATCCGAGCGCAAGGGTCGCCCCATATTCTATGGCGCAATGATAACCGAGGGTTTTGTTGCTTTGGTATGGGCTACGGTGTCTATGTGGTTCTTCTACGATGCTCCACAGCCTGGCTACGAGCAGATTGCTGGCGCAACGGCTACCGGATATCATACATCTGCACCTATGGTGGTTAGCCTTGTGTGCAACGATTGGCTCGGCATGGTGGGTGGTGTGCTTGCCATGCTTGGTGTGGTTGCTGCCCCTATAACAAGTGGCGACACCGCTTTCCGTTCGGCAAGATTGATTATCGCACAAGCAATAAAACTTGGTCAGCGCCAAAAGATGCACCGTATATATATATGTGTGCCTCTGTTTGCCGCTTCGCTGGCTATGCTGTTGTGGCAGATGGAAAATCCGGACGGATTCAACACAATATGGAAATACTTTGGATGGGCTAACCAAACATTGTCGGTATTCACGCTGTGGACTATCACTGTGTACCTTGTCCGCGAGAAGAAGCCTTACATTATAACCCTCATACCGGCACTGTTTATGACTGACGTGTGCACCACATTCCTTATGGTCAGCAGTTCGGCATTCGGTCTGCCTAACGCTGTGGGCTATCCAATAGGCGCAATAGTCGGAATTGTGGCTGCCGTTTGGTTCTTTGCATGGAAGAAAAGCTATGCCAAGGGTTAAGAACGAACATTTAGGTGTTCATATTTTTCCCTCTTCGGCATAGCTGTAATACTTGCCATCGGTCACAATAACATGGTCTACCATATATATGCGCATAACCTCCGAGGCTTGCTTTAGCTTAAGTGTCAGACGGTCGTCGTCGCCACTTGGACGCGCATTGCCCGACGGATGATTGTGTACAAGTGTCAATACGGTGGCATTGTTGAGCAATGCTTCGCGCAGTATGATGCGCACATCAACGGCTGTTTCCGACAATCCGCCATGCGACAGGCGCACTGCCTTGATTAGACGGAAGCGCTGGTTCATAAGCAATACCCACGCCTCCTCGGTATCAAGGTCCTGCATCTTGGGATGCATATAATTGTATACAGCCTGAGCTGACCCCATGTCGGGTCGCTCGGCAACATTAGTAGCTTGTCGCCGCTTGCCCAACTCGCAAGCGGCGATTATTGTTATTGCCTTTGCCTCGCCAATGCCTTTGTATTGCATAAGCTCGTAAAGTGACATCTTGCCAAGCGTATTCAAGTTGTTGTCGCAGTCTTTAAGTATGCGTTGCATAAGGGCGACAGCACTCTCTTTTGTCGAGCCCGAACCTATGAGTATGCCGAGCAGTTCCGAATCGCTCAAGGCTGCTGCGCCATGCGCCATAAGCTTCTCGCGCGGACGGTCTTCCTCTGCCCAGTTGGTTATGGAGAGTTGAGAATTGAGAGTTGAGGGTTTAGAGTTCATAGTTGAGAGTATGGAGAGTTCAGAGTTGAAGGTTGAGAATTGAGAATTGAGGGTTGAGGGTATGGAGAGTTGAGAGTTCAGGGTTGAGGGTTGAAGGTTGAAGGTTGAGAGTTCTGGGTTGACCGCGTCTCATATACAATTTCTTTCTTTTGTTGTTTTTATTATCTTTACGAGAATTCTTACTATCTCTTGAATATCATTATTCATTGATAAATACTGAGCCTCTGTTATATATTCCCCTCCATAAAGACATTTCAGCCAATAAGTCGTTTCGTCAGCTTCCTTTAAAGCAATACTTAGCTTACTTATAAAGTCGGATGTACTTTGAGCATTCCTGCTTTCATTCACATTGGCTCCGACGCTTGTTCCACTCCGAAGTACCTGCTTTGACAAAACACGTTCGTTCATATGTGAAGAAAGATATTTGTACATCTTTATCACCCTTATTGAAAAAGCTTCTGACTTTTGTTTTATTATAGATTCTTTCTGAGGTAACATATCAATAGATTTATGGAGAGTTGAGGGTTGCAAGTTGAGAATTGAGGGTTGAGGGTTGAGAGTTCAGGGTTGAGGGTTGCGAGTTGAGAGTTCAGAGTTGAGAATTGAGGGTTGAGGGTTGAGAGTTATGATTAGTTTTGTTTTGATCGCATCTCATATACAATAGATTTTCAACAGATTTCATTAATCAATATATACAATCGTTTTAGCATTAAGAGTAATCATAACTCTCAATTCTCAACTCTCACCTCTCAATTCTCAACTTTCAATTCTCACCTCTCAACTCTCAACTACTTGTAGAATGTCTTTTCAAAGGCAGAGAACTCCGACTTGCCACACACGCAGCGTTTCCACCACGACTCGATAAAGCCGAAACCATAGCCCATAAGCTGGATATATGCCGACGCTATGCTCAAGACACCTATCTTGACACTGTGGTTCTCGCGTGACGAATCGAAGAATATCAGTACACAGTATAGTACGAGCGGCACTACAGGCAGCCACGCCAACGACGGTGCCAAGGCCAACAGCACAATACATAGCAGCAACATCGACAGCACACCCACTGTGAACACCATAGGCAATAGATGCACAAGCTTAAGCGATTCGGGATACTTCTTGTAGAGATTGATGCGCGCTATACCAGAATTGTATACTTGGCGGAAAAACTTGCGGAAGTCGGTGCGGCGCTTATGCCATACCCATGCTTCGGGGAAGAGACGGCATCTACAACCTGCCTTGAATATACGTATGGAGAAGTCGATGTCCTCGCCAAAGCGCATCTTCGAGAAGCCCTCCAAACGTGCATAGACATCACGGCGCACTCCCATATTGAACGAGCGCGGATAAAACTTGTCGAGCTTCTTCTTGCCGCCACGTATGCCACCGGTTGTGAAGAACGACGTCATCGAATAGGATATGGCTTTCTGCGTGTCGGTGAATGACGGATGAGCGCAGTCGGGACCGCCAAAGGCATCTGCTGGATTGGCTTCAAGTTCATCGTTAACTGCCTTTAGATAACCTTCGGGCACAACAACATCCGAATCGAGAATAAGCACATACTCGCCCTTAGCACGCTCCACACCGTAGTTGCGGCTCTGTCCTGGTCCGCTGTTGGGCTTCTGAAAGTAGTGAAGGTCGAGACGATTGGCATACTTGGCACACACATCACTACAAGTTACAGCCGAACCATCCTCAACAACAATCACCTCAAAATCTTTTACTGATTGACGTGTAAGGCTGTCGAGAAGTTCGTCTACCTCATCGGGACGATTGTATACTGGGATTATAAAACTATACCTCATAGGAAAGTGAAAAGTGAAAAGTGAAGAGTGAAAAATTAAGAGGGAAAAGTGAGAAGTGAAGAGTGAAAAGTTGGAAACGAAGAGTGAAGAGTTGGAAACGAAAAAGAGTAAAAAAGCAGAAAGCACCATTATCGGACAAACATCAACCGTTATCCCCAATGCTTTTTACTTTTTTACTCTTTTACTTCTTTACCTTTAACAGGCTTTTTACTCTTTTACCTTTTTACTTTTGAAAGCCATTACTCCTTAACGCGCTGCAAGTAGCTGCCGTCGCGAGTGTCAACCTGTACGAGGTCGCCTTCGTTAACGAAGAGAGGCACACGAATCTCAACGCCAGTCTCGAGAGTAGCAGGCTTGAGAGAGTTTGTAGCAGTATCGCCCTTGATGCCTGGCTCTGAGTGTGTGATGCGGAGGTTGGTCTTAACCGGCATCTCACCGAAGAGCACAGTCTCTGTAGAAGCGTCAGAAACAACTTCGATGATGTCGCTCTCCTTCATAAAGTCAACACCAGTGATGAGGTTGCCTGCGATTGGAATCTGGTCGTATGTCTCCTGGTTCATGAAGATATAGTCATCGCCCTCCTTATAGAGGTACTGATAAGGACGACGCTCTACGCGTACATCCTCGAGCTTCTCGCTGATATCGAAGCGACGCTCCAAAACGCGGCCATCAACAACGTTCTTCAACTTAACACGCATAAATGTGTTACCCTTACCTGGCTTTACGTGAAGGAAGTCGATGACGAAGAACAGCTTGCCATCCATACGGATGCAAGTTCCCATCTTGATGTCTTGTGAATTAATCATTGCTTTTATTGTTTTTATATGTATAATTTCAGAATATCGGTGCAAAGGTACTGAAAATCACGGATAAAAACGTATGCTAACTCATTTTTTTGCGATATGCTTTACTTTTTTAGCTCTTCGAATAATAGAAGTGATACAAACTGCAATTTACACATTCTTATAATCCAACAGAGCGCGTCTAAGATCAGCATCTTGCGCCAACCCTAATTTCTTGCGGATGTTGCCCCTCACCGTGCTTACATTTGACGCACTCTTACCCAAAACTTTTGAAATATCATTAATGGCAAGCCCTTGCTCCACAAGTCGGCACACATCAAGCTCGGTAGGCGTAAGCATAGGGAAACGTTCGTGCATGTCTTTGCGTTGGCAAGCCTGCATGTGTTCTATTTGGTTTGCCACTTTTATGATGTTGTGCAACGTCTTTTTGTCGAGTTGCGCCATCAGTTCCTTATTATAAACGGCGGCAGTATCTTGGGCTTTTGCAAGTTTTAAGAGAGCCAGCAGCTCGTTCTTTCTCATGTTGAACACATTCAACACTTGGTCTATGGTGTTGGCATAATCGTCGAGTTCCATTTGCTGCTCGTGTAACAGCTTATTAGCCACGAAACCAAAAACGGTGGTTGCAACACTCGTAAAACCAAATATAACAAGCAGCTGACCATACATCGAATTGTCGGTGATATAGTGGCAGAGGAACATTGATATTATATTTATGCACGTGCAGACAAGCGAAATGCGGGGCAAGATAGAAATGCTGGCTATAAGCACAAGGATGTAGCAAACAGTTATGTTGACCGTAGTGAGCATGGGGTCGTGCAGCCCCATAGAAGCTAAGAGCAACAGTCGCACATTTTGTATAATTATAAGGGATAAGAGGAAAGCGCTCATTATATACTTCAGCTTTTTTGGTCCTTTTACTATATATACAATGAGTGCCACTGCCGACACCACAACGTAGCATGCCGAGCACGCCAAGGCAGGCTTATTTGTCAAACCGTAGGAGCCAAAGAGATGAAGACCAAAGAGCAGTATGGAGATAGGCGCAAAGGTTAGAAAGATGAGCTGTCGGAAGTAATCACGGCGCCCCACCCTTGTGCGATCAAAATATGTGTGTAGGCGATTATTCATATTTCTAAGTTTAGTATTTTACCCTACAAAGGTAGTGCTTTTTTATTGATTTTGCGTCTTTTGCGTCTCTTTTTTACGTTTTTGCGTCATTTTGCGTCTGCCTAAAATTGAGGAAATATCATCATTATTGGTAAATTTGCGGATGGATTGATGTGCTCCTAACGTCTATAACTTCTGATTTTATCCTCAAATCCGCAACCTATAGGGTTTAGTGGGATTTTGCTTGCAAAGCGACAAAATTCATTTTATTGTACATATTTCTTGCACAACAGAAATGTCGCAGACACAAAATCCCCTTACCCCATAAAGCGACTTGAGGTAATACGCTGGTTTAACCAGAAAAGCATGGTCTTTAACCAAAGTCTGTCTTGAACAGGTTGGCATAAGCATTGTTGTCTGAGTAAATGTTCAATACATGCCTACGTGATGTCTTAATCCATTTCGCAGGAACAGAGATGAACTTGAAAACAAAGGTCTTGATTCTGCTGGTGGCACGCAATCCAAATTCATGGGTTTTCAATCTCTGCATAATAGCTTTGTAGAAGTTTCTGATGAGAGCTGTCATAAGCAGGAATACAGTATTCTGTGCCATGAACGATTTTGGCAATCGATTCCAGCCAAAGCCATTGTTCATGTCATCGAAGATGCGTTCCTTGCCACCACGAAGATTGTAGAATTCCACGATGTCTCTTGCACTCGACTTGTAATCGTTAGCCAGTATACATCTGTAGGTATATTCGCCTTCCCAAATGTCAAGGTCTCCATCTATTCGCCTTTGTCTCTGTATGACAAGACGATACGGTTTTCCTTTCCATTTCTCAACAAGGATAGAATTCAACTCAAACTCAATACCGTTGATTTCAACAGTTTTCCATCCAGTTAAGGCAAACATGGAATCGTAGAAAGAAGAGCATCTGTTGGCACGAATATAAAAATGCCTGCAATGAGCCTCTACCATATCTACGATTTCCTCCGAACATGAGCCGCAATCCATGCGGGCACGAGAAATATATATTTCCGAAGCCTCCAATCGCTTGAAGATTCTTTCCAAAGTTTCTTTTTGGTTGAAGCGTACGTTTGTGTTGCCGTCTCTATTTTCAATACCAACAATCATGTCGTTAATGACAGCTACGCCTGGACTATAGCCCAAGAACTTCTTGTAGGTTGGTTTTGCATCATACTTCTCTGTTTCAATGAACTGATGGTCAAAGTCAAAATCATACTCTTGACCGGATTTCAATTGACCAGTAGCAAGCAGGGCATTGACCAGTAAGCAGTTCATCTTGTCTGCAGTATTGAAATCATAGGATTTGCCAGAAGCAGACTTATAGGTGATGCTCTTAAATGTCAGTTCTTCGATAGCACGTAATATGGTGTCTGCGCTGCAAGTGCGAAGAGTTGGATGAAGAGACAAATGTTTCATCAGGTGAGTTGTAACATCCTCAATGCATGAGCCACCACAAAGATATACGCACATCAGAGAGCGTAGAATCTCGCTATATTGATAACCAAACATAGTGCATCTCAATCCCAAGGTGGAATCTATGGTTTGAGCTAAAAGAGCATCAAATTGCTCCATAATCGAAAAAATTCCCCCAAAAGGAGTGAGTTTCTCTGATTTAATTTGTATCTTTGACATGTCATATTAGAGTTTTGCTTGTCTTCTTTTCGCAACACTAAGGTAAGTGAAAATTCTGACATGGCAAAATCCTGGGTAACTTTTTGTTGCTCAGGCACTTATAAATAATGTTAAACTATAGTGTTGCGGAATTAAGGTTTATCAATAATAAATATTTGAAAATGAAAAATTTTACTTTTAAAAAAAACGTGATGCATGGACTTGCTATCAAGTTTATGCTCCTTATGGTGTTCCTACTGGGCATAGGTACAAGTAACGCTTTGGCAGAAAAAACACCATACGCGGTGTTTGATGATGCGACAAAAACGCTCACATTCAAGTATGAAGAAAAGGAAACACTCGGGACAAATGAATATAAGTTGAATCGGGGGAAGAATTTCCCCGTCTGGTGTGATTTACATAAATCAGAAATAACTAAGGCTGTATTTGCCCCTTCTTTTGCAGAAGCTCGACCTACCACTTGCGCATATTGGTTCAGTTCTTGTAAAAAACTGAAAAACATTGAAGGCATCGAGTTTTTGAACACAGAGAAAGTTGAAGACATGGGGGGCATGTTCAACGAATGTATATGCCTTGAAAATCTTGACCTGTCAAAATTCGACACGAAGAAGGTGACAAATATGAGAAATATGTTTTATAATTGCCAAAAACTCAAAACCCTCGACTTGTCAAGCTTCGAGACTGATATGGTGACGAACATGGAATCCATGTTCTATAATTGTATATTACTCAACACCCTTAAACTCACAAATAAGTTCAACACACAGAAGGTAGAGGATATGTGCTCCATGTTCAATAGCTGCAAAGAACTTAAAACAATCAATTTGTCAGGCTTCGACACGCAGAACGTGGAGGATATGAGGTATATGTTCAATCTTTGCAAAAGTTTGGAATCTCTCGACTTGTCAAACTTCAACACGCAGAAAGTAACGCTTATGGATAACATGTTCAATCAATGCTTACAACTAACCTCACTCGACTTGTCAAACTTCGATACACAGAAAGTGACGAAAATGAACAACATGTTCTATTATTGTACAGGATTAAAGACCGTTGATATCAGCAACTTCAATACGCAAGCTGTAAAAAACATGGACTCTATGTTCGGATACTGCACTAACCTCGCAACTATTTATGTTGGTGAGAATTTTGTAACGACCAATGCAAGCTCTAGTAATAATATGTTCTATAATTGTCAATTGCTCAAGGGTGCTCTTCCTGAGTATAACGCAAATAAGACCGACCGCAGATTCGCCAACTACAAGACTGGCTATTTCAGCAAGCTGGTAGGCAAGAATGGTAATGACAAGATTGGAGCAGCGGGGGAACCTCTTGCAGCGTACAATCTCGCTCTTGACGACAACAAGGACTTCGTGGCTTACGAGCCGTTCGCTGCTAAGGCGGCATCTTATAGCCGCACTATTAATACTGGTAATACTGGTAAGACTGGCACTACTTGGGCTACGCTCTGCTTGCCTTTCGAGGTGTCGCTTGAAGGCCAGAACTTCCGTGCATTCAAGCTCCTTTCGGCTGATGATGCAAAAGAAGCTGTAGAACTCGAAGAGATAGAGACAAGCATCGAGGCTGGTACTCCTGTTATCATCAAGATGAATGAGGGCGCAAAGTCGCTCAGCTTCTCTGTAGAAAACACAGCGATAGCAAAAGATGTTCAGACATCAAAGACAGATAATAGCAACTATCAGCTCCAGGGCCTCTACACCCAAAAGGTGTTCAACAAGGATGCTGACAACAACTGCTACATCGTGAAGGGCAACAAGCTGATGAACCCTGCCAAGCTGTTGGAGAAGACAAAGGTACAAAAGGTGGCAAGCAAGCCGTTCCGTGCTTACATGGTAGACAACTCTTCTGCTCCTACTGCTGGTGCCAAGATGTTCAGCATCGGCTTCGACAACGACGGTACTACAGCCATCGACAGCCTCAACACTATTGCAGACGACAAGGCTGAATACTACGACCTGCAAGGCAAGCGTCTCAACGAGCCTCAAAAGGGCATCAACATCGTGAAGCGTAATGGCAAAACAATGAAAGTTATAATCAAATAAACACTTTTAACGATATGGAAAAGAAAGAATATATAAAGCCTGAAATGAATGTCTACCAAATGGAGACACAAGCTATACTCGCAGGCTCTAATATCAAGATAGCTACAGAAGATGATTACGACGAAGAATCGGTTAATGACTATCGCGAT
>NZ_LT985323.1:0-1091058 GCF_900290275.1 Prevotella merdae | reverse complement strand
AACGATATGGAAAAGAAAGAATATATAAAGCCTGAAATGAATGTCTACCAAATGGAGACACAAGCTATACTCGCAGGCTCTAATATCAAGATAGCTACAGAAGATGATTACGACGAAGAATCGGTTAATGACTATCGCGATTCAAATGGCAGCATTTGGGCTGATTAAAAGAAGCCTCACCTTCAATAATAATACCTCATGACACTCATGCCATGGGGTATTTTCATTTAATTTTGCGTCTTTTGCGTCTCTTTTTTACGTTTTTGCGTCATTTTGCGTCTGCATAAAATTAAGCAGATATAATTATTATTGATAAATTTGCAGCGATATGTAGGCATCTCTATATATGTCTATTGCCTTTTCGATTAATTATCAACAATAAATAAGTATGAAAAAATCTACTATTTCTAAACAATGGTCTATCACAACAGACCTTTTCTCAACTCTTGCTGTCAAGAGCCGCAAGCTCTCTATGCTTTGGTTGATGTTACTCACGTTGTTGTTTGTGCCTACCAGTATGGTGGCGGAGACCACAACAGAAGACCCTCGCTATGTTTTGTTCAAAGGCTTAGAGGGTATAACCGATGTTACCATTACTGATGACGGCGGTTATCCTTGGAAGATGCTGGACTTGAACGCAGATGGAATGAAGGATCTTGGCTTCCCTATTCCTGATGGTAGCAAGGGACTGATGTCAAGTAATTATAATGTGAATAGTAGCACTTCAGAGACTGTAGTCAATTTCACAGTAGAAAAGCCTATGTTATTGACGTTTAAGTATCTCGTTTCTTCAGAAGATTTTGATAAAGCCACTATTACTTTAGATAACAAAGAGCCTTGGACGATTAGCGAAATAATGCAAATAGGGATTAAAGCATTATTATCTGTTGGCAAGCATTCTTTGAAGTTGTCTTACACAAAAGACGAATCTGAGAATGAAAATGCCGACCGCACATGCATATACGATCTGAAAACAGCAACCACTTTTTCTGAATATGTTGCAGACTACGTTGCTACGAACTCTACATTGACTTTCAAAAATATCACTTCTGACAATCTGGAAGGTCTTGATTTTAGCCGTATAGCTATAGTATATGACGAACAGCCGGTGGAAGATATGTGCGTTAATTTAGGTATAGAAACTACAGCTATCAAGAATATCGTTTTCGATGAGAGTTTCAAGACTTACGCTCCTACATCGTTGAGAGGTTTCTTTATAAACTGCAAGACATTAGAAACAATTTCAGGCCTTAAATATTTGAATACAGCGAATGTGACGGATATGAGCTTTATGTTCCATGGCTGCTCCGCTCTCAAATCTCTCGACCTCAAAAACTTCAACACGGCGGAGGTGACGAATATGTACCATATGTTCTATGGCTGCTCCGCTCTCGAATCTCTTAACCTCACTAACTTCAATACAGCGGAGGTGACGAATATGTACCATATGTTCTATGGCTGCTCCGCTCTCGAATCTCTTAACCTCACTAACTTCAATACAGCGAATGTGACGGATATGAACCATATGTTCTATGACTGCTCCGCTCTCGAATCTCTTGTCATCACTAACTTCAACACCGAGAATGTGACGAATATGAGCTTTATATTCGGTGGCTGCTCCGCTCTCGAATCTCTTAACCTCACTAACTTCAATACAGCGAATGTGACGGATATGAGCTTTATGTTCCATGGCTGCTCCGCTCTCAAATCTCTCGACCTCACTAACTTCAACACAGCGAAGGTGGTGTATATGGACAATATGTTCTATGGCTGCTCCGCTCTCAAATCTCTCGACCTCACTAACTTCAACACAGCGAAGGTGACGTATATGAACAATATGTTCTATGGCTGCTCCGCTCTCACAACCATCTACGCCAGCGACAAGTTTGATACGGACAATGTTAGGAACAGTTTAGATATGTTCACTGGTTGCAAAAGTCTCAAAGATTATAGCGATAGCAAGACCGACCACACCTATGCCAACTACGGTACGATTGGTTATTTTACTCCTGTATTTGATTATGCCGAGTTTGACAATGCTACTGGAACGCTTACATTCAGACGCAGCCTTTCCAAGCCCGCAGGTGCTTATGATTTGAATGAGGGGAATACCAAGCCGGGGTGGCTTACGCAAAAAGAAAATATCTATAAGGTGGTCTTCGATGCTTCGTTTGCCAATACAAGACCAACGAGCTGTTGTAAGTGGTTCGATGGATGCCAAAATCTGACCGAAATTAAAGGTATTGAGAATCTGAATACCCAGAACGTGACGGATATGAGTAGTATGTTCTCTGATTGCCAAAAACTCACCTCTCTCGACCTCTCTAACTTCAATACAGCGAATGTGAAGTATATGAGAAGTATGTTCGGTTTTTGTCAAAAACTCACATCTCTCAACGTCACTAACTTCAATACAGCGAATGTGGAGGACATGAGAAGTATGTTCAAGAACTGCTCCGCTCTCACAGGTATCTTCGCCAGCAATAAGTTTGTTACGGACATGGTTATTGATGGTTCTGATATGTTCAGTGGTTGCGACAAACTCATCGGTGCCATAAAATACATCGGAAGCCAGACCGACCACCATTATGCCAACTACGAGAATGGCTACTTCACCAAGCTGGTAGGTAAGAATGGTGAAGAGAAGATAGGTGCAACGGGAAAACTCTTGCTACGGAGAATCTCGCTTTTGACGACGACAAGGATTTCGTGGCTTATGAGCAGTTCGCAGCCAAGGCTGCATCTTATAGTCGCAAGATAAAGGAAGGTACTACCTGGGCTACGCTCTGCTTGCCTTTCGAGGTGTCGCTTGAAGGCCAGAACTTCCGTGCATTCAAGCTTCTTTCGGCTGATGAGGATACAGAAACTGTAGAACTCGAAGAGGTTAAGACAATAGAGGCTGGTACTCCTGTTATTATCAAGATGAAGGAGGGAGCCACCGAGCTCAAATTCACTGAAGCCAACAAGAATATTGCCAAAGATGTTCTGACCACGGCAACAGCTGACGGCTATCAGCTCCAGGGCCTCTACACCCAAAAGGAGTTCAGCAAGGATGCTGACAACAACTGCTACATCGTGAAGGGCAACAAGCTGATGAACCCTGCCATGCTGTTGGAGAAGTCAAAGGTACAAAAGGTAGCAAGCAAGCCATTCCGTGCTTACATGGTAGACAACTCTACTACTCCTGCCGCTGGTGCCAAGATGTTCAGCATCGGCTTCGACGATAGCACAACAGCCATCGACAACCTCAACACCATTGCAGACGATAAGGCAGAATACTACGACCTGCAGGGCAAGCGCCTTAACGAGCCTCAAAAGGGCATCAACATCGTGAAGCGTAATGGCAAAACAATGAAAGTTATAATCAAATAAACATTGAACGATATGGAAAAGAAAGAATATATAAAGCCTGAAATGAATGTCTACCAAATGGAGACACAAGCTATACTCGCAGGCTCTAATATCAAGATAGCTACAGAAGATGATTACGACGAAGAATCGGTTAATGACTATCGCGATCCAAATGGCAACATTTGGGCTGATTAAAAGAAGCCTCACCTTCAATAATGATACCTCATGGCATGAGTGCCATGAGGTATTATTATTGAATACAGATTCTGCTGATTATACTGATATACTGGCCCAAAGCGAAGCATCAGTTTAATCAGATAAATCCGTATTCATTTATTATTGAATACAGATTCTACTGATTTTACTGATATACTGGCTCAAGGCGAAGCATCAGTTTAATCAGATAAATCCGCATTCATTTATTATTGAATACAGATTCTGCTGATTTTACTGATATACTGGCTCAAGGCGAAGCATCAGTTTAATCAGATAAATCCGTATTCATTTATTATTGAATACAGATTCTGCTGATTTTACTGATATACTGGCTCAAAGCGAAGCATCAGTTTAATCAGAATAATCCGTATTCATTTATTATTGAATACAGATTCTGCTGATTTTACTGAAATACTGGCTCAAGGCGAAACATCAGTTTAATCAGATAAATCCGTATTCATTTATTATTGAATACAGATTCTGCTGATTATACTGATATACTGGCCCAAAGCGAAGCATCAGTTTAATCAGAATAATCCGTATTCATTTATTATTGAATACAGATTCTGCTGATTTTACTGAAATACTGGCTCAAGGCGAAGCATCAGTTTAATCAGATAAATCCGTATTCATTTATTATTGAATACAGATTCTGCTGATTATACTGATATACTGGCCCAAAGCGAAGCATCAGTTTAATCAGAATAATCCGTATTCATTTATTATTGAATACAGATTCTGCTGATTTTACTGATTTTCGTTTTGTTTTGTTATACTTCCTTCCAATCCACCAATCCCTTTCCCTTATCGTCCAGTTCTATGGCAAGGGCAACGACTTTTCGTTTGTCGGCCTTGAACGGTTCGGCATATTGCTTGGCTCTTATTTGCTCGGTTGCAGCATCAATACCGCCATTGTTGCTAAGCTTCAGTTCAAGCACATAGACGAAGTTGGTGTTTTCTACCACCATACCTATTCTGCCCGTAGCAATCATCTTTTCTACTTCCACACGGCAACCGATGGCATTGAATATAGTGCTCATAATAAGGCGGTAGCGCTCTTCCATATCCATGCTGGCAAGCTTCTTGTTGCTGTAAGGCACATCTGCTATAAGAGCTTTCAGGCATTTCATGGCCTGAGGAAGATTGCCAAGTTGAAGGGCAAGAAACAGACCTGACTGAGTAGATTGGATACCACCCGCACTTCGCAAGGTAAGTGCTGGTAAAACCGTTTCGTAAAGCGCTTGTCTTACTTCATTATTAGGGAATCCCAAGATGTAAACTCCCATTTGGTAACCCTTTATCGTAAGATAACCCGACTGATAGAGAAACAATTCAGCTCCACCACCCGTCACGTCAGAAGTTTCAATGATGGTGCTTAACAAGGCACTATGATCAAAATCTGCCAAACGAACCTCCATATCATCCACAAACTTAGGCAACAAAGAAGTTGCACCGGATGAAGCCCAATAGTTCCTCAGCTTAGAATCAGCGAGGGCATTGATAAGACTGAACGGATTGAAAATATCCACCATATTCTCATGACTAAAATGATAGCCATCATAGTAGGCTGTCAATTGTGCTACAGCCTCGTCGAAAGTCCATCCATTTCTTGATGCCAATTTGCTTATTTCGGGTTTGAAATCACGTAAAACCTCCTCCTTAGTAATACCACAGATGGCAGCGTACTCTGGCTCAAAACTGATATTGCTCAGATTATTTAGCACAGAGAAAAGTGAGATTTGCGTAAACTTGGTAATACCAGTGATGAAGACAAACTTCTCGTATTTGTCGTCGGCTTTCAATATGGCAAACACTTCTCTATAGATAGAGGTGCATGCTTCGTGGTGCGGAGTCTTCCATGAATGCTGCAATGGAGAGTCGTATTCGTCTATGAGAATAGCCACTTGTTGTCCTGTCTGCTCATACGAACCAACGATTATGGCATTGAAGCGGTCGGCAAGACTATCTGTAGGATTAGGAACCAATGAATATTCTTTTTCGTATTGTCTGAAAATATTATTGAGATAAGAACGCAAAGTATCAGGTTCAGCACCCGCACGACTCATATCGAGCCTTATGACAGGTCGCTTCACCCATTCCTTCTCCATCTGCATTATTTTCAATTCCTCGAATAGTTCCTTCTTTCCCGTGAAATAGGCTTCGAGTGTATCGACAAGCACCGACTTGCCAAAGCGACGTGGGCGGCTTAGGTAATTATACTTTTTCCCCTTTTGGGCAAGTTGCCAGATGATATCAGTCTTGTCAACATAAAGGTATCCTTCCTTTCTGATTTCCTCAAAAGACTGGATGCCTACGGGCAATCTTCTATTGTTTGTCTCTACCATAATACATTATCTTTATAGAAGATAGGCTGCATCTCAGCAATCGGAGCAAGCTCCATTGCGTTCGATTTGCACTATCTTGAGTTTTCAAGTGCTAATTTACGATTATTTCCTCAAACCGCCATGTTTTTATCTGCTTTTCTATTTGTAAATATATGCAAACTTACGCTATTTATAAGCACTGACAAGCCTTAACAACAAAAAAAACGTAAAAATAGAAGTAAAAAGAGGGTAAGTCTTTGTTTTTTAAAAAATTATGAGTAATTTTGCAACCCAAAAGCGTGAATAATAACAAATAAATAAAAATAAGACAATGAAAAGAACATTTCAGCCGCACAATCGTCGTCGCGTAAACAAGCACGGTTTCCGTGAGCGTATGGCTACAAAGAATGGTCGTCGCGTATTGGCTTCTCGCCGCGCTCATGGCCGCAAGAAGTTGACAGTATCTGACGAGCACCACGGAAAGTAATCGTTTCTGTACATACAGAACGGTTTGTCGTGCCGCTCATCTATCAGATGACGACAAAAAGCAGCAACATTCCAACTTAGGTTGGATGTTGCTGCTTTTTTTATTTTAAATAAACTCGTTGCCTTTCTTTAGTTGAATCTCGTTGATAAGGCGCCGGATATTCGACGATGAGTCTTCCTTTTTGCATATCAGCAATACGTTGCCTTCCTCGGCTACGATAAAGCCTTCGAGGCCTGAAAGAACGGCAAGTCGGCCCTTTGGCAACTTAATAACGTTGTCGCGTGCATTGTCGAGCACAACGTCTGTATCTACCACTACGTTATCACCATCGCCCTTCTGTCGGGCTTCGTATATGCTGTGCCATGTACCAAGGTCGGCCCATCCAAAGTCGCAACACATTACGCATACGTCAGGCGACTTCTCCAATATGCCGTAATCGATAGACAAATTGGGATAGGAAGGGAAGTTCTCGTGTATGTATCGGTTCTCCTCCTCAAAATTATAACCATTCGGACAGCAATCATTGTCGAAGTTGCGCAATACTGGCGGCAATAATGCACGGAAAGAGTCGAGCAGATGTCGGGCATTGGCAAGGAACATACCGGTGTTCCAATAGAACTCGCCACTCTCCATAAACATACGGGCAAAGTCACGCTCGGGTTTCTCCGTGAACGACTTTACATGATATACACCATCCGTTACACGCTCACCCATCTGTATGTAGCCATAGCCTGGCTCAGGACGTGTTGGCTTTACGCCCATAGTGAGCATATGTTGCTTGTTGCTTACAAACTGGAAGCCACGCTCTACGGCATCAGCAAACTTCTGCTCGCCTATTACCGTTTGGTCGGAAGGCACTACGATGATATTGGCATCGGGGTTGATATTCACAATACGATGGGTACACCATGCCACGCTGGGCGCGGTATTGCGGTGGATAGGTTCGGCAAGCAATTGTATGGCACTGAGCTCGGGCAACTGCTCGCGCACAATGTCGGCATACAACTCATTGGTGTTGACATATATATTCTCGGGTGGAAGAATTTTTGCAAACCTGTCATAGGTTTGCTGCAGCTGTGTGCGCCCGGTGCCGAAGAAGTCGACAAACTGCTTAGGACGTTCCTCACGGCTGCAAGGCCATAGACGGCGGCCTTTGCCACCGGCAAGGATGACACAGTAGTTGTTTTGGTTTTTCTTCATGTCATTATAGATTTACTGGAATAGATTAAACATGTCGTTTAGACATCTACGAAGTTAGCTATTTCTTGCGAATTTGCCAAGGTATTGGCATTATTTTAAAATGAAATTATCCTAAAAGAACATTTATTAGGATTTTATGCCCAAAAATTTTGCAGAACTGAAAAATTATTGTACCTTTGCACTCGCAAAACGCCAACGCCCAGATGGCGGAATCGGTAGACGCGCTGGTCTCAAACACCAGTGGAGCAATCCATCCCGGTTCGATCCCGGGTCTGGGTACAAAGAAACGACTGACAGCTCATTGAGCTTCAGTCGTTTTTTTTGTTTATAGCCAGTGACTACGCATATTATATAATGGAAGGTTTACCGTGTTGTAAATAAGGTGTAAGATGGAGTGTTAAGGGTTGGGTGTTATTGACAGCAAGCAAAGGTTCGTTTGCTAGCAAGCATAGATACGTTTGATAGCAAGCAAAGATACGTTTGACAGCAAGCAAAGGTTCGTTTGATAGCAAGCATAGATCGAATTTATATGTTATCAACGTCTTATACTGTCATTTAAAACGCTGCAATAATACATTTTTTGGGGTTCATCCGATATTTGGAGTGACACAAGCTGGAGGTTATCGTGGAGGTTGGCGTCTTGATGTTCGTATAATAGACGTATAATTTATAGCTCGTATAATGAACGTATAATTTTACTTGTAGTTCTTTTGTATGTAGTTCCCACAGAATGCACAGACCACACAGAAGCCTACGGGCTTAAGCTTTTCGAATCCACAGAATGGTCTACGCTTCGCGAGACAAGAATCCACAGAAATGATCGCTTGCGCCGCCATAGGCGGCGAACCATGCTTAACCTCGGTGACGCTACACAAGCAATCAATTCTGTGCCTTCTGTCGTATGACGCGTAGCGTCTATAAGCTCTGTGGATTCCAAAACCTTAATCCCGTAGGCTTCTGTGTGGTCTGTGCATTCTGTGGGAACTACAAGCAAAAGAGATACAAGTACAAGAGCCTCTCCCCGATAAACTGCAATTTACACTTCTGTCACTCCATATTCCGGATGAACCTGATTTATATTATCAAGTATCAACAAAGCGGAGTCGGACGCTATCGATGACAATTTGTAAGCCGCATCAATAGCCTGGCAGTGCCTCTCCTTACAACCCGTAATCAGAAGTACTATTAATACTAATAGAAATATGGGAATCTTGTTATTCATGACTTCTTAATATGCCCAAAGATACGTAATAATATCCATATATATATTAAATGGCAAAGTAATATATATTACTTTTTACATAGCCTGAGCCAAATAGAATATAGCGTAAGAACAAGCTGGAGGTACGTCAACATGCCGCACCTCCCACTATATGAGCCAAAGTGTTAAGGCTGGCTCTCGCCCTCAACATATTCCTCAAGGAACATGTGCTCACCATCAAACACGGCGTAGGTGAACTGGGATATCCAGTCGCCCAATATCATCATGCGCGTCTTCTTAGATAGGAAGAGGTCGAGCTCGATATGACGATGCCCAAACATGAAATAGTCTACATTTGGGTGGGTATTCATATACTGCTTGGCATATTGCACAAGAAACTCGCGATGCTCGCCCATATACGGAGGCTCCTTGCCGTCGGCTCGCTTAAGCCTTGAATGCTTAGCCCACGTCATACCAAACCACATAGACCAGCGCGGATGCAACATTGCGAAGAGACGCTGACACGTATGGTTGTGGAACATACGGCTAAGAAACTTGAACTTACGGTCAGGATCGCCCAGTCCGTCGCCATGTGCTATATAGAACACACGGTCGTATATCTCTACTGTCTCTGGCTTTGTATGCACCGTCATGCCACATTCTTCCTCAAGATATCCATATGTCCAGATGTCGTGGTTGCCGGTAAAGAAATGTACCTCGACACCCATATCTGTAAGTTCGGACAACTTGCCCAGGAAACGTGTATAGCCCTTGGGCACCACGTAGCGCCACTCGCACCAGAAGTCGAACATATCGCCAAGCAGATATATGGCACGTGCCTTTGTCTTTATCGAATCAAGAAACCTTACCAGTCGGCGCTCCTGCGTGCGACTGTGGTCGATGGCCCATGAGCCAAGATGGGCATCGGAGAGGAAATAGACGTTCTTCATAGCGATTGATAAATTTATTGTATTAGTAAAATAAAAGGTATAACGCCCGACATTAATCGAAGCCCAACTCTACACGTGCCTCTTCTGTCATCATGCTCTGATCCCAAACTGGTTCGAACACGAGATTGACATTAGACGACTTAACTCCTTCCAGGGAGTCGACCTTCTGGCGTACATCCTCAAGGATAAAGTCGGCTGCCGGACACGACGGAGCGGTGAACGTCATATCAATATCCACATTGCCATCGTTAGCCACATCTATCTTATAGATAAGACCAAGGTCGTATATATTAACGGGGATTTCGGGGTCGTATACTGTTTTAAGCACGTCAACGATGCGCTCTTCCAACTTTGTTTTATCTTCTTGTGTCATAATATATTGTTTTGTTGTGAGATGTATGTTATTGTTGCGGGATGTATATTATTGTTGTGGGATGTGTATTTATGTTGTGTGATGTGCAAATTTAGTCAAAATTATTGGAATAACGCCATCTGACATTGGAATAATACAAATAGCCAATGCCTTTGGCACGAATATGGACAAAAAAATTACGGCACCACTCTCAACGAGCAGTACCGTAAAGCCTATGTTTAACTAAAAATCCTTTTCGTAATTAATGAAGATCCTCACGAATCCTCATAGCTACCTGTTAAACAATCGTTCAATTTACCTTAAACCTAATAACTAAAAACCTAAATCTATTACTACTAACCTAAACAATCTATTAACCTTTTGACGATGCAAAGGTACAAACTTTCCGGCACCCTACAAACAATAATCATACTAATATTCATTAAATATGCCTTTTATTGATTTACATCAAAACTGTGTGTTCGGACACAACTATTTGATTAACTTTTATTTAATCATTATGGTTATAATCTGTAAGTTTGTTAATGGATTTGGCTAACAATCCAGACTCATACCATATTTACCCTATTAATACAAAATTATGGCGACAACAGAACGTTAATCGAGAAAAAATGAGTAAGTTTGCGAAATATAAAGAACAACTATGAGAGTACTCATCGTAAATACAAGCGAAAAGACTGGCGGAGCCGCTGTTGCAGCCAATCGCCTTATGGAAGCACTGATGAACAATGGTGTGAAAGCCAAGATGCTTGTCGGAGATAAACAAACCGACGAGATAAGTGTTGTGCCACTACCACACAAATGGGCTGTGAAGTGGCATTTTCTTAGAGAAAGGCTATCGATATTCCTGCGACTTCATCTGCAGAAGAAACATCTGTTCGAGATAGACATTGCCAACTCGGGCAGCGACATCACACGTTTGCCTGAATTTAAAGAGGCTGACGTAATACACCTTAATTGGATAAACCAAGGTATGCTGTCGCTGAACAACATACGCAAAATTGTGAAAAGCGGCAAACCTGTAGTGTGGACCATGCACGACCTGTGGGCTGCTACGGGCATATGCCACTATGCTCGCACATGTCCTTCGTTTAGAACTGGATGCCACAACTGTACGCTATTGCCTTTGCACGGTTCAGCAAATGACCTATCACGACAAATATGGGAGCGCAAGAAACGCCTGTATCAAGGCAGTAATATCCACTTCGTGACTTGCAGCAGATGGCTTGAGGATCAGGCTAAGCAAAGTGCACTGCTATCTGGACAACGCATCTCTGCCATTCCAAATACTATAGACACCCGCATTTTCTGCCCTATCGACAAAAAGGAAGCCAGACTTAAGGCCGGACTGCCTGCAGAGGGACGTATAATTCTATTTGTATCGCAAAAGGTTACAGACGAGAGAAAGGGTGTGGTATATTTTATAGATGCACTCAACCGCCTTGCCGAGGAACATCCTGAAATGAAGGAAAACACGGCTGTGGCTGTGCTTGGAGGATGTTCGGAGGAAGTATGCCAGCAACTTCAAATGCCCTCCTACCCTCTTGGCTACGTTAGCGACGACAGCAAGATTGTGAGCATATACAACTCGGCAGACGTGTATGTGTTGCCTTCACTCGAGGATAATCTGCCTAACACGATAATGGAAGCAACAGCATGTGGTGTGCCAAGCGTGGCTTTCAGAGTGGGAGGCATACCAGAGATGATTGACCATAAACGCACGGGATATCTTGCTAACTTCAAGGACGCTACTGATCTGGCGGAGGGTATTCGTTGGACACTAAACGATGCCGATAAGAATGCACTATCTGCTGCTTGCATAAAGAAGGTGGCGCACAACTACTCGCAGCAGAGTGTGGCTATGCGCTACATCGAGGTGTACAACGAGTTGATTGCTCTGAAACGCTACATTATCTAATGTTGACAAGAAAACGTTACTCCATAAAGTATTAACGCAATTATAAGACATAAAGTATTAAAACGTCAATTACACGACAATATATATATGATTAGATTCTCGATTTTAACCTGTACTTACAATGCTGGCAGCGTGCTTCAACGCACACTTGACAGCATTCTGAATCAAACGTGGGTACAGATAGAACATATTATCGTAGACGGGGCATCAAAGGACAACACAATGGCTCTTGTCAACGCATATCGACAACGCAATACTGAGGAAGATACACAGCACGACATAGTAGTAAGCTCGGAACCTGACCGCGGACTGTACGATGCCATGAACAAGGCTCTAAAGAAAGCTACTGGTGATTACGTGGTATTCCTAAATGCTGGCGATGTTCTGCCAAACGAAAAAACACTAGAAGACATATCAAATGATGTAAATGAACGTTCGGACGGTTTACTGCCTGCGGTTCTCTACGGAAACACTAATATCGTAGACAACGATGGCAATTTACTGCGACCGCGACGTCTATCTCCCCCAGAAAATCTTAACTGGCGCTCATTCCGTCATGGCATGCTTGTTTGTCATCAGGCTTTCTACGTACGCACCGATATAGCCAAAGCAGAGCCATATGACCTAAGATACAGATTCTCTGCAGACGTAGACTGGTGCATCAGAGTTATGAAGCATGCGGAAAAAGAGGGGCTACCTCTGCTACAGATACCCGAAGTGGTAGTAAATTACTTGGATGGAGGTATGACTAACAAGAACCATCGCGCCTCACTAATAGAACGCTTCCGTGTTATGCGTCGCCACTATGGACCAATAACCACCATAGGTATGCACATTTGGTTTGTAATTAGAGCAATGCTTAAAAAGTAGTTTATTGTATCTTATATTTATAAAGTAATCTTCAATGGCATACAAAGTTTATTTCAATCTACTATGAAGTAAACTTTGTATGCCGTTGAAGATATTTCACACATTAACATACATCGAGGATTACAGTGCGTGTTTAAACGAAATACATTATCTTTATTAAGATCAAGACCACAGACATATCTTATATACATTGAAGATTTAGTTAAACATTGGGATTAAAGGCCTGTTAATAAATCATTGGAGGAAACTCCACTATAAAATTAATGAAAAAATGAATAGGGCATGAATGCCACAATCAGAACATTTGACACGATGTTGTCTTCACACATCCACATGAAGGTCTGCACTCCCCCATACCAATCGGTTTCCGACCTATCTCTTTGGGGGCAGCCATTAACATGGGATAATGTTTTCTGCATTCTTTCCTTAATAATATGTTTCAATTACTATCGCTTGATTGTTAGGTTCAGCCCTTCGTGCAACATTATCGACTGTTGCAATATATGGCATCTGCTGACTTCTCACGGCAAGCTGTACTCCGCTTCTTTCGGAAAGAAAAAAAATATATATATTTGAAGGGTCCGTGAGACCTCCTCGGATAAGTACATTGGCTTTCCATCTTATACCCACTTCATTTGTTCGCAAGCTCAAGGAAACTCCACCGACCGTTCCGAATAGCTATCGGGCTTTGGTTTGTTTAGCAGCCTTACCCACGGTCATATGCCTTATACGAAGTTTCTGTCCATTAGGTCAGATGTTTGCCGCCAGCTTCTTTCTGATTTCACCTCACGATGAACACCCTTGCCTTTGGCTATGTAATTCCCGCTATTAGGGCTTATTCGGGACTTGCACCCGTTAGACAATGCTCATGCCGAGCATACTAAAAATAGAAGGTCTGACTGAAAATTCAGTCAGACCTTCTATGTATTGAGATAAAGTCGATAAAATCGAATTATTCAGCCTTTGCCTCTTCTGTAGCCTCTGTTGCAGGTGCCTCAGTAGCAGGAGCCTCTGTTGCCTCTGCAGTAGACTTGCGGCTACGGCGAGTCTTCTTGCCAGCCTTAGCTGTCTTAGCCATGTTCTCGTCGAAGTCAACGAGCTCGATGAATGCAATCTGAGCAGCGTCACCCTTACGAGTGCCGAGCTTGATAACACGAGTATAGCCACCAGGACGATCGCCTACCTTCTCAGCAACAGTGCTGAAAAGCTCCTTGATAGCATACTTGTTTTGGAGGTAGCTGAAAACTACACGACGAGAGTTAGTGCTGTCGTCCTTGCAGCGTGTGATCAGCGGCTCTACATACATCTTCAAGGCCTTAGCCTTGGCGAGAGTCGTAGTGATTCTTTTGTGCATGATCAACGAGATAGCCATGTTAGCGAGCATAGCGTTACGGTGAGATGCAGTACGACCCAGGTGGTTGAATTTCTTATTGTGTCTCATTTTGTTTTATTCTTTATCTAATTTGTATTGAGAAATGTCGGTACCAAACGACAGATTCAGACTCTCGAGCAAATCATCAAGCTCTGAAAGCGATTTCTTACCGAAGTTGCGGAACTTGAGGAGGTCAGTCTTGTTGTACTGTACCAAGTCGCCGAGTGTCTCGACATCGGCAGCCTTAAGGCAGTTAAGCGCACGAACCGAGAGGTTCATGTCTACCAACTTGGTCTTCAAGAGCTGACGCATGTGCAGAACTTCCTCGTCGAACTCCTGGTTGCCCTCGTGCTCTGGGCTCTCGAGAGTGATCTTCTCGTCGCTGAAGAGCATGAAGTGCTGGATGAGGATCTTGGCAGCTTCCTTAAGTGCGTCCTTCGGGTGAATGGAACCGTCCGTTGTGACTTCGAGCACGAGCTTGTCGTAGTCGGTCTTCATCTCGACACGATAAGGCTCCACTGCGTATTTCACGTTACGGATTGGGGTGTAGATAGAATCGATTGGAATTACGTTGACGTCGGTGCAGAATGCGCGGTTTTCGTCTGCTGTGACGTAGCCACGACCCTTATTGATTGTGAGGTCTATCTGCATCGAAGCTTTGGCATCTAAATGACAAATCACCAAATCAGGGTTTAACACTTCAAATCCAGTCAGATACTTGCCTATATCACCAGCCTTGAACTCGGTAGAGTTCTCTACGGTGATACTAACTTTTTCGTTCTCGAATTCTTCTACTACTTGCTTGAATCTTACTTGCTTCAAATTCAAGATAATGTTAGTTACATCCTCCTTGACGCCGGGAACTGAAGAGAATTCGTGCTCAACACCAGAAATCTTGATGGTGTTGATGGCGTAACCCTCCAGCGACGAAAGCAGAATGCGGCGGAGGGCATTACCGATAGTAACACCGAATCCTGGCTCCAATGGACGGAATTCGAACTTGCCGAATTTGTCGTTGGAATCCAACATTACAACTTTGTCAGGTTTTTGAAATGCTAATATCGCCATTAATTTAATGATTATTTAGAGTACAACTCAACGATTAACTGTTCCTTAATGTTCTCTGGAATGTCAGCACGCTCCGGCTTGTGGAGGAACTTACCACACTTAGTGGTCTGATCCCACTCAATCCATGGGAACTTGCTGTGGTTGTAGCCAGCGAGTGCAGCCTCGATAACCTCGAGCGACTTTGACTTCTCGCGAACGCCAACTACCATACCTGGCTTAACTGAGAATGAAGGAATGTTCACTACCTTGCCGTCAACAGTGATATGCTTGTGACCTACAAGCTGACGAGCAGCGGCACGTGTCGGAGCAATACCCAAACGGAATACTACGTTGTCCAAACGGCTCTCAAGATTCTGAAGCAATACCTCACCGGTGATGCCGTCAGCCTTAGCTGCCTTCTCGAACATGTTGCGGAACTGACGCTCGAGAACACCGTATGTGTACTTTGCTTTCTGCTTCTCTGCCAACATGACAGCATACTCAGACTGCTTTCTGCGACGGTTGTTGCCATGCTGTCCAGGAGGGAAGTTTCTCTTGGACAAAACTTTGTCAGCGCCGAAGATGGGTTCACCAAAACGGCGTGCAATTTTAGATTTCGGACCTATATATCTAGCCATAATAAATAATATGCTTTATTGTTGTTTGTATCTTTATATGTATGCAGGCTCAAGGATGATAAAAAGGGCCTGCAAAGGGAAATTTAGACCTTACGACGCTTCGGAGGACGGCAACCGTTGTGTGGAAGCGGAGTTACGTCAACAATCTCTGTTACCTCGATACCGCAGCTGTGTACGCCACGAATTGCAGACTCACGACCGTTACCCGGACCCTTAACGTATGCCTTTACCTTGCGCAGACCAAGATCGAAAGCGATCTTGCCGCAATCCTCTGCTGCTGTCTGGGCTGCGTACGGTGTGTTCTTCTTAGAACCACGGAAGCCCATCTTTCCTGCAGATGACCATGAAATTACCTGTCCCTCGCTATTTGCTAAAGATACAATGATGTTGTTGAATGAGCTGTGAACATGGAGCTGTCCAATAGCGTCAACCTTTACATTTCTTTTCTTAGATGTTGCTGTTTTCTTTGCCATGATTTTGTTTAGTTAAAAGTTAAAAGTTAAAAGCCACACGTGATCATCACTGACCGAACGACGGCTTTGCTTTCAACTAAATTTTACTTAGTAGCCTTCTTCTTGTTAGCAACAGTCTTCTTCTTTCCCTTGCGAGTGCGGGCATTGTTCTTTGTGCTCTGACCGCGAACAGGAAGACCGTTACGATGACGAACTCCACGATAGCAACCAATATCCATCAGTCGCTTGATATTCATCTGGATCTCAGAACGGAGATCACCTTCTACTTTGAATTCAGCGCCGATAATTTCGCGGATCTTGGCAGCCTGCTCGTCGTTCCAATCGCAAACCTTCAGGTCGCGGCTAACGCCGGCTTTATCCAATATCTTTGCTGAACTACTTCGACCGATACCATAGATATAGGTCAATGCGATTTCGCCACGCTTGTTCTGGGGCAAATCTACTCCAACAATTCTTATTGCCATTTGTTAAAATAAAAAATTGATAAATTAATAATTTTAGTTAGTGTGAGAACTGGAAGAACTTTTCACAAGTCTTGCCTTCTCTCGGGTGTTTGTTTTTTAACCCTGACGCATTTTAAACTTAGGGTTCTTCTTGTTGATAACGAACAGACGACCCTTACGACGAACGATCTTGCAGTCGGGTGTACGTTTCTTTAATGATGCTCTTGTTTTCATATATTTAAAATGTTACTTGTATCTGAAAACGATTCTGCCCTTTGTCAGGTCGTAAGGACTCATCTCGACCTTAACCTTGTCGCCGGGAAGGATTTTTATGTAGTGCATTCGCATCTTGCCTGAGATGTGGGCGATAATCTGTACGCCGTTCTCAAGCTCGACTCTGAACATTGCATTGGACAACGACTCAACGATTGTGCCGTCTTGCTCAATTGCGGATTGTTTTGCCATAAATTTATATTTGCTTCTTTAATTAGGAATGTTCTATTTCTTCGAACGTTGACAAGATTTCCGCTTTACCGCGTCTTACAACAATGGTATGCTCGAAGTGAGCGGCGGGCATTCCGTCACGGGTGCATATTCCCCAGCGGTCGGGCATAAGCCATATCTTGCGGTCGCCCATTGTTATCATAGGTTCAATGGCTATGCACATACCTTCCTTAAGCATGACACCATTACCTCGACTACCATAATTGGGAACCGGGGGATCCTCATGCATTTGCTTTCCTATGCCATGACCGGTAAGTTCCCTCACCACGCCATAACCATGCGATTCACAAAAAGATTGTACTGCATCGCCTATATCGCCGACATGATTTCCTGCCACTGCCATTTCTATACCTTTTGTCAGTGACTGACATGTCACTGTCAGTAAATCTCTGACATCTTGGCTTACTTCACCGACACAGAACGTGTAAGCGGAGTCTCCATTATAACCAGCAAGAAGTGTGCCACAATCGATAGAAATAATATCTCCATCCTTGAGAACTGTCTTGTCGTCGGGGATTCCGTGTACTACGACATCGTTAACCGATGTACAAATACTTGCGGGAAACGGCCCTCCAAATGGATTGGGGAAATTCTTAAACGTCGGAACTGCTCCATTATCTCGGATGAATTCCTCAGCCACCTTATCCAACTGAAGGGTCGTTACACCGGGTTTAATATGCTTGGCCAATTCTGCAAGGGTTGCGCCGACAAGTCGGTTAGCCTTGCGCATTAGCTCTATTTCGTCTTCTGTCTTTAGAAATATCTTCATTAGCAAGATAAAATCAATAAGCAGAAACACCTGCACCGCGAGTACGACCAGAATTGAGAAGGCCGTCATAGTGGCGCATGAGCATGTGACTCTCTATCTGCTGTATAGTGTCTATCACAACACCTACAAGGATGAGGAGTGACGTACCACCAAAGAACTGCGAGAATGCCTGCTGCACATTGAGCAGACCGGCGAGTGCCGGCATCACAGCGATAAATGCTATGAACAATGAACCTGGGAATGTAATGCGGGTCATGATAGTGTCGATGTAATCGGCAGTATCCTTACCTGGCTTGATGCCCGGTATGAAGCCGTTATTGCGTTTCATATCCTCAGCCATCTGAGTTGGGTTCAAGGTGATAGCCGTATAGAAATACGTAAAGGCTATGATCAAGAATACATAGATGCAGTTGTAAGGCAAGCTACGGTTGTCCATAAGGGCAGATGCCCAAGACGAAGCTCCATCACTGCTGTAGCGCACAAAGGCGAGAGGGATAAACATCAACGCCTGTGCGAAGATGATAGGCATTACGTTTGCAGCAAACAACTTCAAAGGTATGTACTGGCGGGCGCCGCCATACTGCTTATTACCTACAAGACGCTTTGCGTACTGTACAGGTATTTTGCGGGTACCCTGAACAAGCATGATTGAAGCTAAAATTACGAAATACAGAACGAGGATCTCGATGATGAACATCACGATTCCACCGCCAGAGATGGCTGTGAATCGTGAGCCCAGTTCCTGCACGAAAGCCTGGGGCAGACGTGCAATAATACCAATCATGATGATCATTGAGATACCATTTCCAACTCCCTTGTCAGTGATGCGCTCGCCGAGCCATAGAATGAACATTGAACCTGCAGCGAGGATAATCGTTGCAGGAATCATGAACGATGCCCATGACAAACCTGAGGCGAGGGCTGAAGCAGCCTGAGCCTTAAGGTTGAGCAAGTAAGAAGGGGCCTGGAAGAGAAGGATGAACACAGTCAGGATTCTCGTGTACCAGTTGATCTTCTTACGGCCGCTCTCGCCTTCGCGCTGCATCTTCTGGAAGTAAGGCACAGCCACCGCCAGAAGTTGCATTACGATGGAAGCTGAGATGTATGGCATAATTCCAAGCGCAAAGATAGACGCATTGGAAAATGCACCACCAGAGAACATGTCGAGCAGTGACATAAGACCACCCGCTGTTTGCGACTGAAGTTGATCCAACTTGCCCGGGTTAATGCCTGGAAGCACAACGAACGAGCCGAAACGGTAAATAGCCGTAAACAGGAGAGTAATGAGGAGTCGCTGACGCAAATCCTCAATTCTCCAACAGTTCTTTAGTGTCTCAATAAACTTTTTCATCTACTTTTATTAGATAATAGTTGTGTTACCTCCAACTGCCTTGATAGCCTCTTCAGCAGTCTTAGAGAAAGCATGAGCCTCTACCTCAAGCTTAGCTGTGAGTTCGCCGTTGCCGAGAACCTTAACAAGCTCCTTGCCATTGGTAAGGTGAGCTGCCTTGAGTTCCTCTATTCCGATCTTGGTGAGGTTCTTTGCCTCAGCAAGCTTCTGAAGTGTAGAGAGGTTCACAGCGAAGTACTCCTTGTGGTTGATGTTCTTGAAACCAGCCTTCGGTACTCGACGCTGCAAAGGCATCTGACCACCCTCGAAACCGATCTTTCTCTTGTAACCTGAACGTGCCTTGGCACCCTTGTGACCACGGGTAGAAGTACCACCGAGTCCTGAACCAGGACCGCGACCGATACGACGACGTGAGTGGGTAGAACCTGCAGCAGGCTTTAAACTATTTAATTTCATAATCTGTTCCTTTAAAGATTTAATTAATCAACTACAGTCACCAAGTGATGAACCTTGCGAATCATACCACGTGTGCTCGGAGTGTCCTCAACCTCAACAATCTGAGAGATCTTGCGGAGTCCAAGAGCCTGAAGAGTAGCCTTCTGATCCTTTGGATAACCGATTTTGCTCTTAATCTGCTGTATTTTTATTGTTGCCATTGTATGAATCTCCTATTAACCGTTAAACACTTTGTCCATGGTGATACCGCGCTGGCCTGCTACTGTGTAAGCATCACGAAGCTGTGAAAGAGCCTCGATTGTAGCCTTAACGAGGTTGTGAGGGTTAGAAGAACCCTTTGACTTAGCAAGGATGTCTGTTACGCCTACGCTGTCGAGAACGGCACGCATAGCACCTCCGGCAACAAGACCGGTACCGGCAGCAGCCGGACGCATAAACACCTGGGCACCGCCAAAGCGAGCCTCTACCTCATGAGGAATTGTACCCTTGAGTACAGGAACCTTAACGAGGTTCTTCTTGGCTGCCTCTACACCCTTAGCGATGGCAGCAGTTACTTCGCCGGCCTTACCCAGACCGTAGCCGATAACGCCCTTGCCGTCACCAACAACGACGATAGCAGCGAATGTGAATGTACGACCACCCTTTGTAACCTTAGTTACGCGGTTGATAGCCACGAGGCGGTCCTTCAACTCAGCGTCATTAAAATTTTTTACTTTATTCATTGCCATAATCGTTTAGAATTTGAGACCGCCGTTACGAGCTGCGTCAGCAAGCTCCTTTACACGTCCGTGATAAAGATAACCGTTACGGTCGAACACTACAGAAGAGATGCCAGCTGCGATAGCGTTTGCAGCTACAAGCTCGCCTACCTTTGCAGCCTGTTCCTTCTTAGGCATCTTCTCGAGGCCAAGTGAAGAAGCAGAAGCAAGTGTTGTGCCGGTAAGGTCGTTGATAACCTGAGCATAAATCTGCTTGTTGCTGCGGAACACGCTCAGACGTGGACGCTCAGCAGTACCGCTGATGCGCTTACGAACTCTATATTTGATTTTGATTCGTCTTTCTACTTTCTTTGTTGTCATGATCGTAAAATTTAAAATGTTACTTAGCTGAAGCTGACTTACCAGACTTTCTGCGGATGACTTCTCCCTTGAACAAGATACCCTTGCCCTTGTAAGGTTCAGGCTTGCGGAAAGAACGAATTTTTGCACAAATGAGACCGAGCAACTGCTTGTCGCAAGACTCCAGAGTGAGAATTGGGTTCTGGTTACGCTCGCTCTTCGACTCTACCTTAACCTCTGCCGGAAGCTCGAGGAAGATAGGGTGAGTATAACCGAGGGAGAACTCGATGAGGTTGCCCTGGTTTGAAACACGATAACCGACTCCGACAAGCTCAAGAACCTTCTTATAGCCCTCGCTTACACCGATAACCATATTGTTAACGAGTGAACGATAAAGACCATGGAAAGCCGACTTCTGCTTATAGTTTACAGGGCTGTTCTCATCTACCTCGAATGTGATAGTATTATCCTCAATTTTGGTGATGATAGACGGGTCAATCTTCTGTGACATCTCGCCCTTAGGACCTTTAACGGTAACAACGCCACCAGCGAATGTTACATTTACGTTAGCAGGGATACTAATTGGTAATTTTCCTATTCTTGACATATTCTAAATCCTCCAATTAATAAACATAGCAAAGAACCTCACCACCTATCTTCTGGGCAGCTGCTTCCTTATCGGTCATAACGCCCTTAGAAGTTGAGAGGATTGCGATACCCAATCCGTTAATTACTCTCGGCATGTCCTTGTAACCGACATACTTGCGGAGACCAGGAGTAGACACACGCTTCAAAGAAGTGATAGCGTTGGTCTTTGTGGCAGCGTTGTACTTGAGAGCTACCTTGATTGTACCCTGAGGACCGTCCTCAACGAACTTGTAGTTGAGGATGTAACCCTTCTCGAAGAGGATCTTGGTGATCTCTTTCTTCAAGTTAGATGCAGGCACCTCTACAACACGGTGATGAGCCATGATTGCGTTTCTGAGTCTTGTCAGAAAATCTGCTATTGGATCTGTCATTTTAAAAAAATGTTTAATTAATCGGGACTACCCCGACAATATTAAAGTGAAAAAATATAATTACCAGCTTTTAATTGTGGCGCGTGGTTTACCAGCTTGCCTTCTTAACGCCCGGGATAAGGCCCTGTGAAGCCATCTCACGGAACTGAATACGAGAAAGGCCGAACTGGCGGATGTAACCCTTTGGACGACCGGTGATCTTGCAACGGTTGTGCAGACGGATAGGGTTGGCATTCTTAGGGATAGCCTGAAGCTTGCGAGCAGCCTCGTAAGCTTCTGCAGGATCCTCAGATGTAGCGATGACCTTCTTCAGAGCGGCACGCTTCTCAGCATAGCGAGCAACGAGCTTGGCACGCTTTACCTCACGAGCCTTCATTGATTCTTTTGCCATATTGCTTAATCGTTTTTAGCGTTTTTAAATGGAAGACCGAATGCCTTGAGGAGAGCGTAGCCCTCTTCGTCAGTGTTGGCAGAGGTCACGAATGTGATGTTCATACCCTGAATGCGGTCGATCTGGTCGATGTTGATTTCAGGGAAGATGATCTGCTCCTGAATACCCAGTGTATAGTTACCACGGCCGTCGAACTTGCTCTCGATACCCTTGAAGTCGCGGATACGAGGAAGAGCGATACGAACGAGCTTCTCAAGGAATTCGTACATGCGCTCGCGACGGAGAGTCACCATAACGCCGATAGGCATCTTCTTACGAAGCTTGAAGTTGGCGATATCCTTCTTAGAATATGTAGCAACTGCCTTCTGGCCAGCGATTGTCGAAATCTCGTTGATGGCTACGTCGATGATCTTCTTGTCCTGTGTAGCGTCGCCAAGACCCTGGTTGATGACAATCTTCTTCAGAACTGGGATCTGCATTGCTGAAGAGTAGTTGAACTGCTCCTTCAGTGCTGGAGCGATGCTCTCAGCATAGAACTTCTTTAACTGTGCTGTATCCATTATTTGATTTCCTCCCCTGACTTTTTAGCGATGCGTACTTTCTTACCATCTTCGGTAACCTTGATGCCTACGCGAGTAGCCTTGCCACTCTTCGGGTCGATAAGGCTCAGGTTAGAGATGTGAATCGGAGCTTCCTGCTTAACGATGCCACCCTGAGGGTTCTTAGCAGAAGGCTTGGTGCTCTTTGAAACCATGTTCACACCTTCAACAAGTGCGCGGTTCTTTTCAACCAGCACTTTGAGCACCTTACCAGTCTTGCCCTTATCCTCACCGGCAAGGACAACGACTGTATCATTTTTCTTAATATGTAACTTACTCATTACTTGAATTCGATTTTAACGATTAAAGAACCTCAGGTGCCAAAGAAACGACCTTCATGTTTACGGCACGCAGCTCACGAGCAACTGGGCCGAAGATACGGCTACCGCGGAGCTCACCAGCGTTGTTAAGCAGTACGCATGCGTTGTCGTCAAAGCGGATGTATGAGCCGTCAGCACGACGGATTTCCTTCTTTGTGCGAACGATCAAAGCCTTAGATACCGCACCTTTCTTCAAATCACTTGATGGGATAACGTTCTTGACTGCTACGACAATAACGTCACCAACACTTGCGTAACGACGGCGTGTGCCACCGAGTACACGAATGCAGAGAGCCTCGCGTGCGCCGCTGTTATCACATACTGTAAGTCTTGATTCTGCCTGTATCATATTTTACTTAGCTTTTTCTACGATTTGTACTAATCTCCATCTCTTGGTCTTGCTCAAAGGACGAGTCTCCATGATAAGCACTGTATCACCGATGTTGGCCTCGTTCTTCTCGTCATGAGCATGGTACTTCTTTGTCTTCTGGACGAACTTACCATAAATAGGGTGCATCTCCTTGAACTTAGCTGCGATAACAATGGTTTTATCCATCTTGTTGCTAATTACGACACCCTGTCTTGTTTTTCTTAAATTTCTTGTTTCCATCTGGACCATTGTTATTTGTTAAGTTCTCTCTGGCGAATTTCAGTATTCAGACGTGCGATGTCACGACGAACAGCCTTAATCTCTGATGGATTCTCAAGTGGAGTAACTGTATGGTTGAGCTTCAACTGTGCGAGCTTAGCCTGGAGATTCACCTTTGTTTCTGCCAAAGTATTGGCATCCATTTCTCTTACTTCTTTGATCTTCATACTTTAATTAAGCGTTTTTATCGTAGTCACGTCTTACAACAAACTTAGTCTTAACCGGCAGCTTCTGAGCAGCGAGGCGGAGAGCCTCCTTAGCGATATCGAAGCTTACGCCTTCTACCTCGAAGAGGATGCGACCCGGAGTAACCGGTGCTACCCATCCTGCGGGATCACCCTTACCCTTACCCATACGTACGTCAGCAGGCTTACGTGTGATAGGTTTGTCTGGGAAAATACGGATCCATACCTGGCCCTGACGCTGCATGTAGCGATTAACAGCTACACGGGCAGCCTCAATCTGACGGCTATCAATCCACTTCGGCTCAAGAGTCTTGATACCGAAAGAACCAAAAGCCAACTGTGTGCCTCTGTGAGCGTTGCCTTTGTTGCCGCGTCCATCTTGAGGTCTTCTATATTTTACTCTTTTTGGCTGTAACATTGTAGTCTCTTACTTTTAACGGTTATTGTTTCTCTTACGATTACCACGGTTACCACGGCCATTGTTAGAGCCACCGTTCTGCTTCTCCTGAGCAAAGTTAGGAGTGAGGTCGCGATCACCGTAAACCTCGCCACGGCAAATCCAAACCTTGATGCCAAGAAGACCTACCTTAGTAAGGGCTTCTGCCTGGCAGTAATCGATATCTGCACGGAATGTGTGCAACGGAGTACGACCCTCCTTGTACATTTCCTTGCGAGCCATTTCTGCACCGTTCAGACGGCCAGTGATCTGTATTTTAACACCCTCAGCACCAGCGCGCATAACATTCTGGATAGCCATCTTGATAGCGCGACGATAAGCGATCTTGCCCTCTACCTGGCGAGCGATATTGTTGCCCACGATAGTAGCGTCGAGATCAGGCTTCTTTACCTCGAAGATGTTGATCTGGATGTCCTTCTTGTAGAGCTTCTTGAGCTCTTCCTTCAACTTGTCTACATCCTGACCACCCTTACCAATGACGATACCCGGACGGGCTGTGCAGATTGTGATAGTGATGAGTTTCAGTGTACGCTCAATAACGATACGTGAAACGCTTGCCTTCTCAAGGCGCTTGTTGAGGTAAGTACGGATGTTCTTGTCCTCAACGAGGTTGTCACCGAAGCTCTTTCCACCGAACCAATTTGAATCCCAGCCGCGGATAATACCAAGGCGGTTGCTTATTGGATTAACTTTCTGTCCCATTCTACTTATTATTTTTCGTCATTAGTTTTGGTATCAACAAACAGAGTCACGTGATTGCTGCGCTTGCGGATGCGGTAGCCACGACCCTGAGGTGCAGGACGCATGCGCTTCATTGTTACACCCTCGTCAACGAACACCTTAGAGATAAAGAGTTCGCCATCCTCTGCCTTGCGGTCATTCTTAGCTTCCCAGTTTGCAATAGCCGAACGCAACAACTTTTCAACGTCAGCGGCAGCCTGCTTCTTAGAGAAACGCAGAACACCGAGCGCGCGGTTAACCTCCATGCCACGAACCATGTCTACTACGTAGCGCATTTTACGTGGTGAAGAAGGAACGCCGTTGAGCTTTGCGAAGTACAAGTTCTTACGGGCTTCTTTTCTTTTTTCAGCCGATATATGTTTTCTTGCTCCCATTATTTATTTCTTGATTTAAAATGGTTTAAACCCGCTTACTTTCTGTTACCTGAGTGGCCGCCGAAACGACGTGTCGGAGAGAACTCACCGAGCTTGTGACCTACCATGTTCTCAGTAATGTAAACAGGGATAAATTTGTTTCCGTTATGAACTGCAACAGTGTGTCCCACGAAATCAGGTGAGATCATTGATGCTCTGGCCCAAGTCTTGACAACTGTCTTCTTGCCACTCTCGTTCATGGCGAGAATCTTCTTCTCAAGCGACACGTTGATATATGGACCTTTTTTTAATGAACGACTCATAATTTACTCTTGTTTGATTATTTGTTAGCTCTTTCGATGATATACTTGTTAGACTGCTTCTTAGGTGCACGTGTCTTGAGACCCTTAGCATACAAGCCCTTGCGTGAACGTGGGTGTCCACCAGACTGACGACCTTCGCCACCACCCATTGGGTGATCGACAGGGTTCATAACTACACCACGGTTGTGAGGACGACGTCCCAACCAGCGTGAACGACCAGCCTTACCAGACTGCTCAAGAGCGTGGTCAGAGTTGCCAACACTACCTACGGTTGCCTTACAAGCACTCAACACCTGGCGAGTCTCGCCAGAAGGGAGCTTAATAACACAGTAACTGCCTTCACGAGAAGTCAACTGAGCGAAATTACCAGCCGAACGAACGAGCAGAGCACCCTGGCCTGGACGCAACTCAATGTTGTGGATCACAGTACCAACGGGAATGTTTGCGAGTGGAAGAGCGTTGCCAATCTCAGGAGCAGCTTCTGCGCCTGACATCAAAGTTGCGCCAACTTCCAGTCCGTTAGGAGCAATAATGTAACGTTTTTCACCATCTGCATAGAACAACAGAGCGATTCGAGCCGAACGGTTCGGATCATACTCGATAGTCTTTACTACAGCTGGAACACCATCTTTCTCTCGTTTGAAGTCGATGAGACGATACTTACGCTTGTGACCACCGCCCATGTAGCGAACTGTCATCTTACCAGTGTTGTTACGGCCACCAGTAGAGCGCTTACCGAAAACGAGAGACTTCTCTGGCACGGATGCAGTAATCTCCTCGAACGTGCCAATAACCTTGTGTCTTTGTCCCGGAGTAACCGGTTTAAATTTACGTACTGCCATTTTTTATTTTAGATATTGCTGTAAAAATCAATTACATCGCCCTCCTTAAGAGTAACGATAGCTTTCTTGAACGAGTTCTTCTGTCCGCGAACGAGACCCTTGCGTGTGTAACGGCTCTGGCGCTTGCCAGCATAAACCATTGTGTTCACATCAAGAACGGTAACGTTGTAGCGTGCCTCGATCTCTTTCTTTATCTCAAGCTTGTTTGCCTCAGGAAGCACGATGAAGCCATACTTTGTCTCGGCCTTCTTTGTGCGCTCCTGACCCTTAACTTTATATGTTTTGGCTACAGAAGACTTGTCTGTGAGCTTGGTCATCTTCTCGGTAACCAATGGTTTTACGATGAATGTCATGTCTGTTGCCTCCTATTATTTTGTTAAGATTGAGTCGATAGCCTTGAGCGAGTTCTCAGTGATTACGAGCACATCAGAGTTCAAAACCTTGTAGGCATTGAGAGCTGATGCTGTCATAACCTCAGCGCGCTGCAAGTTACGGGTCGACAAATATACATTTTTATTTACTTCTGGCAAAAGAAGCAAAAGCTTTTTGCCCTCAACTTTAAGATTTTTAGTAATATTTACAAAATCTTTAGTCTTTGGAGCCTCCATGTTGAAGTCTTCTACTACTACGATAGCAGCCTCCTGAGCCTTATAAGACAGAGCAGACTTACGGGCGAGAGACTTAACCTTCTTGTTGAGCTTGAAGCTATAGTTGCGTGGCTTCGGACCGAATACGCGACCACCACCTACGAGCACTGGTGAGTTGATATCACCACGGCGAGCACCGCCGCCGCCCTTCTGGCGACCAAGCTTACGGGTAGAACCGCTAACCTCGCTGCGTTCCTTTGACTTTGCTGTACCCTGACGCTGGTTAGCGAGATACTGCTTAACGTCGAGATAAAGAACGTGATCGTTAGGCTCAATTCCGAAGATTGCGTCGTTCAACTGAACCTTTCTTCCGGTCTCCTGACCGTTGATATTTAATACGCTAACTTCCATTATTTCTTGATTAATACGGTTGAACCATTGCATCCGGCTACAGAACCCTTAACGATAATAAGGTTCTTGTCCGAGATTACCTTTAACACTTTGAGATTCTGGGTTGTTACGCGGTCGCCGCCCATCTGGCCGCCCATGCGCATGCCCTTGAATACCTTTGCTGGGTAAGAACAAGCACCGATAGAACCCGGCTTGCGAGCGCGGTCGTCCTGACCGTGTGTGCTCTGACCTACACCACCGAATCCATGACGCTTAACAACACCCTGGAAACCTTTTCCCTTAGATGTGCCTACAATGTCAACGTATTCTGTATTGGCAAAGAGATCTACGGTGATAACGTCACCGAGATTGTACTCCTCGTCAAACTTGAACTCGGCCAAGTGCTTCTTAGGTGTTGTACCTGCCTTCTTGAAGGTGCCCATCATAGGCTTGGTGGTATTCTTTTCCTTAGCCTCACCATAACCCAGCTGAACTGCCTTATAACCGTCTGTTTCAACGGTCTTGACCTGTGTTACAACACATGGACCAGCTTCGATAACAGTGCACGGAACATTCTTACCGTCGGCACTGAAAACGGATGTCATTCCGATTTTTTTTCCAATTAATCCTGGCATTTCAATGAATATTAAAAATGAAAATTACTATACTTTGATTTCTACTTCTACACCGCTTGGGAGTTCGAGCTTCATAAGAGCGTCAACAGTCTTAGCTGTTGAGCTATAGATGTCGATAAGACGCTTGAAGTCTGAGAGCTGGAACTGCTCACGTGATTTCTTGTTAACGAAAGTACTGCGGTTTACAGTGTAGATACGCTTGTGTGTAGGCAATGGAATAGGACCGCTAACGATAGCACCTGTAGCCTTTACAGCCTTCACGATCTTTTCAGCCGACTTGTCTACGAGCTTGTGGTCGTAGCTCTTCAGCTTGATACGAATTTTCTGACTCATAATTGTATTTAAAGTTTATAATGCAATTCTTAGATGGCACATTCAGCGTGATTATGGTCTCAACTTGGAGTGCTGAACAGCCGAAAAAAGGAGGTGGGGTACGTCACTTAAGAGTCATTCGCTAAGCGACGCCCCATGTCCCTTTAATTTTTTATCTAGTGAGATAAACCAGGAGATAGGTGTCAGGAGTTAAGCCATTTGCTTGGTTTGCCAAACATTTGGCTTAACTTCTATATTCTACAATTCTGGAATCTTCTCGTTTAACGTGCTGATTACACGAGGTCTGCGCGACCCTTAACCTCCTCGAGCACTGCCTTAGCGATAGCGCTTGACAGAGGAGCGTGATGATCGTACTCCATAGAGCTTGTAGCACGACCTGAAGTGATAGTACGGAGAGCGGTTACATAACCGAACATCTCTGACAGTGGCACCATAGCCTTAACGATACGGGCGCCAGAGCGAGCCTCTTCCATGCCTTCGACCTGACCACGACGCTTGTTCAAGTCGCCAATTACGTCACCCATGTTCTCCTCAGGAGTAACAACCTCTACCTTCATGATAGGCTCCATAAGAACCGGACCTGCCTTCGGGCAACCGTTCTTGTAAGCATTGAGGGCAGCAAGCTCGAATGACAACTGGTCAGAGTCAACCGGGTGGAATGAACCATCGGTGAGGACAACCTTCATACCAGTCATAGGATAGCCACCGAGGATACCGTTCTTCATGGCGTTCTCGAAGCCCTTCTGAACTGAGGGGATGAATTCCTTAGGAATGTTACCACCCTTAACCTCGTTAACAAACTGCAAGTCGCCTTCCTTGTAATCCTCGTCCTTAGGACCAATTGTAACAATGATGTCAGCGAACTTACCACGACCACCAGACTGCTTCTTGTAAACCTCGCGGAGCTGAACTGGCTTAGTGATTGCCTCCTTATAGTTAACCTGTGGCTTACCCTGGTTACATTCAACCTTAAACTCACGCTTCAGACGATCGATAATAATATCGAGGTGAAGCTCACCCATACCAGAGATAATGGTCTGACCACTCTGCTCGTCGGTACGAACGGTGAATGTTGGGTCCTCTTCAGCAAGCTTGGCGAGACCATTATCGAGCTTGGCGATGTCAGCCTGGCTCTTAGGCTCAACTGCGATAGAGATTACAGTATCAGGGAATGTCATTGACTCGAGCACGATTGGGTGTGCCTCGTCGCAAAGAGTATCACCTGTGCGGATATCCTTGAAACCTACACCAGCGCCGATATCACCAGCGTCGATCGACTCCATAGGAATTTCCTTATTTGAGTTCATCTGGAACAGACGAGAGATGCGCTCCTTCTTGCGTGAACGTGGGTTGTAAACGTAAGAACCGGCAACAACCTTACCTGAGTAAACGCGGAAGAATACCAAGCGGCCCATGAATGGGTCGGTAGCAATCTTAAATGCGAGAGCTGAAGTAGGCTCGTCCTCAGAAGGCTTGCGATCCTCCTCTTCCTCTGTCTCAGGGTTGGTACCAACGATAGCAGCTGTATCGAGTGGTGAAGGAAGGAATGCGCAAACGTAGTCGAGAAGCGGTTGTACACCCTTGTTCTTGTATGAAGAACCAAGGAGCATAGGAGTAAGCTCCATTGCGATTGTACCCTTGCGGATAGCAGCGATAAGTTCCTCCTCTGAGATTTCTTGACCTTCAAGATACTTCTCCATAAGAGCGTCATCGTAGTTGGCTGCAGACTCAACCATCTTCTCGCGCCACTCATTAGCCTCGTCAACGAGGTCGGCGGGAATATCCTCAACATCGTACTCTGCACCCATTGTCTCGTCGTGCCAAAGGATAGCCTTCATCTTGAGAAGGTCTACAACACCCTTAAAGTTCTCCTCAGCTCCGATAGGAATCTGAATTGGACAAGGATTTGCACCAAGAATGTCCTTCATCTGCTGTACTGTCTCAAAGAAGTCAGCACCTGAGCGGTCCATCTTGTTTACGTAACCGATACGAGGTACGTTGTACTTATCAGCCTGACGCCATACAGTTTCAGACTGTGGCTGAACACCGTCAGCAGCAGAGTATGTAGCAACAGCTCCGTCGAGAACGCGCAATGAACGCTCTACCTCAGCAGTAAAGTCAACGTGTCCCGGAGTGTCGATCAAGTTAATCTTGTACGACTTGCCAAGATAGTTCCAATTACAAGTAGTAGCAGCTGATGTGATAGTGATACCACGCTCCTGCTCCTGAGCCATCCAGTCCATTGTGGCAGCGCCGTCGTGAACCTCACCAATCTTATGAGTCTTACCTGTATAGAACAGAATACGCTCAGAAGTAGTGGTCTTACCGGCATCGATGTGAGCCATAATGCCGATGTTACGAGTCAAATGTAAATCGCGATTTGCCATTTTTCCTTTTACCTTATTATTATATTAGAATCTGAAGTGAGCGAATGCGCGGTTAGCCTCGGCCATACGGTGCATATCCTCCTTACGCTTGAAAGCACCACCCTGATTGTTGTAGGCATCCATAATCTCAGCAGCGAGCTTATCAGCCATTGTCTTACCGCCACGCTTGCGAGCGAAAGCAATAAGATTCTTCATTGAGATACTCTCCTTACGCTCTGCACGAATCTCTGTAGGAACCTGGAAAGTAGCACCACCGATACGGCGGCTCTTTACCTCAACCTGAGGAGTGATGTTATCGAGAGCCTGCTTCCAAATCTCAAGAGCAGTCTTCTCTTCCTTAGACATCTTCTCCTGAACAGTATCAAGTGCTTTGTAGAAGATTTCGTATGAGGTATTCTTCTTACCATCATACATCAAGTGGTTTACAAACTTAGAGACCTTCTGGTCGTTGAATTTCGGATCCGGAAGGATCACGCGCTTCTTTGGTTTTGCTTTTCTCATGTTGTTTTTTGAAAAAAAGTGTCTGCGTGGGGTTGTCTCTTACTGTTCTTCAACGCCCTCTCTTGGGCATTTACTCAACCTGTCTATTAACAATTCTCCAGCAAAACGTTTAAAAAATTTTCGTCCGACAATCAAATTTTAATATTGATTACTTCTTTGCCTTAGGACGCTTAGCACCATACTTAGAACGACGCTGTGTACGGTTGGCAACACCTGCTGTATCGAGTGTTCCGCGAACGATGTGATAACGAACACCTGGAAGGTCCTTTACACGACCACCGCGAACAAGCACGATTGAGTGCTCCTGAAGGTTATGACCTTCTCCCGGGATATAGGAGTTAACCTCCTTAGAGTTTGTCAAACGTACACGGGCAACCTTACGCATTGCCGAGTTAGGCTTCTTAGGTGTAGTTGTGTAAACACGAACACAAACACCACGACGCTGAGGACATGAATCCAAAGCCGGTGACTTGCTCTTGTCTACGAGCACCTTTCTGCCTTTTCTTACCAATTGAGAAATTGTAGGCATAATTTTACTTTTTAATTTATATATTTTATTTTTTAATTGTCGTATCCAATAAAACAGCTTAATTACAAGCCGTTTTCGGGGTGCAAAGGTACAAACTTTTCTTGAAACTACCTAACATATAAAAACTATTATTTTCCCAAGAAGCCCAATTTATTAAAAAACAGGAAGTTTTAACACTTGTTTACTATAAATACAACACCTAAAGTCCAGAACTTAGCTGTAATACAGTTAACCCACAACAAACAAAAGGCAGACAAATCTATGCGATCTGCCTGCCTTATAATTATGTATTTGAAATTCTATATTAAGCCTCTGCCGGATGATCAAACGGAGTAGCAGTACGTGGCTGCTGCTGTTCAGGAAGATTAATCTTACCAAACTGCTGCTCATACTTTTGAATATTGTCGTTCAAAGCCATAAGAAGACGCTTAGCGTGCTCAGGAGCCATAACTACGCGACTACGAACCTGAGGTTGCTGCATGCCAGGAAGCATACATGTAAAGTCGAGGATAAAGTCGCTCGAAGAGTGAGTAATAAGTGCGAGGTTAGCGTAAACGCCTACTCCGATTTCCGGCTTCAGTTCAATCTGAAGTCCTTGGGGCTGTTGGTTGTTGTTTTCTGCCATTTTTATTTAATGTTTAGGTTTATATTAAAAAAGGTTGGCATACATTGGTAGACAATGATTTAGATTGCCTTTCCGCCGTTAATGCCTCTTAATTGTGTTACAAAGATAACATATTATATGGAAATCTGCAAATTATACAAACAAAAATTTGTAATTTTGTCTTCGTAATGTTTCAAAAGATTATGTTATGCAGATATTACGCTTCATAAAAGATTGGACTCTACCCGTTGCTATAGCCACGGGCATAATAATTTATCTGGTATTTGCCCTCATCCCTGTGCTTGACGGATTTGCAACTGCTGCCAACCCTGTATTTCAGCAATTGCTACCGGTATTTATGTTTTTGGTGCTATTTGTCACCTTCTGCAAGGTAGACTTTCATAAGTTACGCCCTGTAGCATGGCATTGGTGGATAGGCCTTTTCCAAGTTCTTACCGTTGGAGCAATAATGGCTCTTATAATTTGCTTTAACCTTACTGGCGAAAGCCTTATACTTGCCGAAGCCGTGCTCACCTGTATTATCTGTCCATGTGCCTCGGCCGCAGCTGTTGTAACACAGAAACTTGGAGGTAATCTTGAGGAGATGACCACATACACATTTATCTCCAACTTCATCACCGCCCTACTCATCCCTATCTGCTTTCCTATGATAGACAAGGCAGCCGACATTCATTTCTTTGAAGCCTTTGCCCTTATATTATATAAGGTGTTCACCGTGCTTGTTGTGCCGATGATTCTTGCCTACATTGTCAAACATTACGCCAAGAGCATATGCCAACGCATTACTTCCATTAAAGATTTATCTTATTATCTTTGGGGATGCTCGCTACTGATTGTATCAGGCACTACAATGAAGAACATATTGCATGCCGACACAAGCATTACATTCCTCCTCATTATAGCCGTAAGCTCATTGATACTGTGCCTGTTTCAGTTTGGATGCGGACGAGCCATAGGCTCACGCTTCAACCAAACAGTCAACGCCGGGCAGGCATTAGGCCAGAAGAACACAGCCTTTGCCATATGGATTGCCTCTACCTACCTATCTCCATTATCGTCTGTTGGTCCCGGCTGCTACATTCTATGGCAGAATATCATAAACAGCTGGGAGATATGGGAAGCACAGAAAACAGCTAAATTAGGCAAATAGATTGAAACCAGAAAGCATTTATAGTGGATAATTGAATATTTTTTATTTTGTACATTCAATAATTTACGATTCAAAAGCAATATATCAATATTTGATTACAATATAACACAATATTGGATATTATTGCGCTATATTGTAATCAAATACTTGTCCTACATCAAAAAATAATCAATTTAAGCTATATAACATGTTACTTTTTGAAACATAATTAGTATATTTGCAAGCACTTTGATAGGAATTTTAATAGTTTACTAATTAAACGTAATGCAAGATGGGAAAAACACAAGACCATCAAGCCAGCCATGCGTTGGCAGGCAAGAGATTTTCAGGACTTTACAATGCCGCCTATGAGCACGATGCGTGCGGTGTAGGTATGGTAGTGAATATTCATGGTAATAAGAGCCACGAATTAGTAGACAATGCCCTGCGCGTACTTGAGAACATGCGTCACCGCGGAGCCGAAGGTGCCGACAACAAGACAGGCGATGGTGCAGGTATCATGCTTCAGATACCTCACGAGTTCATATTGTTGCAAGGCATACCTGTACCGGAAAAAGGCAAATACGGCACCGGTCTCGTTTTTCTTCCAAAAGACGAGAAAAAACAGCAGGCCATTCTATCTATTATGATTGAAGAGATAGAGCGCGAGGGTTTATCTCTTATGCACCTTCGTGCCGTGCCAACTAATCCCGACTGCCTTGGCGAGTCGGCATTAGAGACAGAGCCTACTATTAAGCAGGTGTTTATCACTGGCGTTACCGATGACAAAGTATCAACCTTCGAACGTACCTTATATATAATACGCAAGAAGATAGAGAACCGCGTCAAGGATAAGGATTTCTATATCTGTTCACTTTCGAGCCGCAACATTGTATATAAGGGTATGCTCTCGTCTATGCAGGTACGTCAGTATTATCCTGACCTTACAAACAACTATTTCACATCGGGTTTGGCTCTCGTCCATTCTCGTTTCTCTACCAACACATTCCCTACATGGAGTCTTGCTCAGCCGTTCCGTCTTCTTGCCCACAACGGCGAGATAAACACTATTCGTGGCAACCGTTCGTGGTTCAAAGCTCGCGAATCGGTGCTCTCAAGCGACGCATTGGGTGACATTCGAAATATATCTCCTATCATTCAGCCCAATATGTCCGACTCGGCAAGTCTTGACAATGTGTTCGAGTTCTTCGTAATGAGTGGGCTTTCATTGCCACATGCCATGGCCGTTATGGTGCCAGAGAGCTTCAACGACAAGAACCCTATACCCGAAGACCTCAAGGCTTTCTACGAGTATCATTCTATCCTTATGGAACCATGGGACGGACCTGCAGCTCTTCTCTTCAGCGATGGACGTTACGCCGGAGGTATGCTCGACCGCAATGGTCTGCGCCCTGCACGATATACTATTACCAAGAACGACACCATGGTCGTGGCATCCGAGGTGGGTGTCATGGACTTTGACCCAACTGAGATTGCCGAAAAGGGACGCCTGCAGCCAGGCAAGATTCTCCTTATCGACACTCAGGAGGGTAAAATCTACTACGACGGAGAAATCAAGGAGCGCCTTGCCAATGCGCATCCTTACCGTCAGTGGCTATCTACAAACCGTATACAGCTCGAGAAATTACACTCGGGTCGTAAAGTGGACAACTCTGTTGACGACCTTACTCGCAAGGAACTTATGTTTGGCTTTGGCGAGGAGGATGTCGACGGCACAATAGTACCAATGGCTACAAATGGTCAAGAACCTACAGCATCAATGGGTAACGACACTCCATTGGCTGTACTCTCTGGCCATGCTCAGGTATTCTTCAACTATTTCCGCCAGCAGTTTGCCCAAGTAACCAACCCTGCCATCGACTCTATCCGCGAATCGTTGGTAATGTCTTTGTCCGAATATATCGGTCGTGTTGGTTCTGGAATCCTTTCGCCCGACGAATCTAACTGCAAGATGGTGCGTCTGCCCCACCCTATCCTTACAAATACGCAGCTTGATATTCTCTGCAACATTCGTTATAAGGGATTCAACACCGTCAAGCTTCCTATGCTCTTCGAGTGCAGCAAAGGTGAAGAAGGACTGCGCGAATCGCTTGAAGCGCTCTGCAAAGAAGCCGAGCGCAGCGTAGACGAAGGCTACAATTACATTATACTCAGCGACCGCGACGTTGACAAGGAACATGCAGCCATTCCTTCATTGCTCGCCGTCAGCGCCGTACACCATTATCTTATATCTGTAGGCAAGCGTGTACAGACAGCCCTTATTGTTGAGAGTGGCGAGATTCGTGAGGTTATGCACGCCGCATTGCTTCTTGGCTACGGTGCATCTGCCCTTTGTCCATATATGACATACGCCATTCTCGACGACCTTGTTAAGCGTGGAAAGATTCAAGAAAACTATACCACAGCTGAGGCAAATTATATCAAGGCCGTAAAGAAAGGTTTGCTTAAGATTATGGCTAAGATGGGTATATCTACCATTCGCTCATACCGCGGTGCCAAGATATTCGAGAGCATTGGTCTGTCCGAAGCTCTTTTGAAAGCATATTTCGGAACAGAGGTAAGTACCATTGGCGGTGTAGGTTTGGAAACGATTGCTCGCGATGCCATAGCCATGCACGACAAGGCATTCAACAACAAGAAGAAGCTCGATTTCTTGCCTAACCTCGGACAGTTCCATTGGCGCAAGGATGGTATACGCCACGCATGGAACCCAGAGACTATCGCAACATTGCAGCTTGCCACACGCACTGGCAACTATGCTAAATATAAGGAATTCACGAAGTTTGTCGATGAAAAGGAAGATCCTATCTTCATTCGCGACTTCTTCGACTTCAAACATAATCCGATACCAGTCGACGAGGTAGAGCCCGTCGAAAACATTGTAAAACACTTCGTGACGGGTGCCATGTCGTTCGGAGCCTTGTCTAAGGAGGCTCACGAGGCGATGGCTCTTGCCATGAACAAGCTCGGCGCACGCTCTAATACTGGTGAGGGTGGCGAACTAAGCGAACGCTTCCATGAAACTGTGGATGGCGTATCGCTTTCGAGCAAAACAAAACAGGTAGCTTCAGGCCGCTTTGGTGTTACAACAGAATACCTTGTCAATGCCGAGGAAATTCAAATTAAGGTAGCCCAGGGTGCAAAACCAGGTGAGGGCGGACAGCTTCCTGGATTCAAGGTTAATGAAGTGATTGCCAAGACTCGTCACTCTATACCTGGCATCTCGCTTATCTCGCCTCCTCCTCATCACGATATCTACTCTATCGAGGATTTGGCTCAGCTCATCTTCGACCTTAAGAACGTCAATCCTAAGGCTGCCATCAGCGTTAAGTTGGTTGCCGAAAGTGGTGTTGGTACCATTGCTGCAGGTGTTGCCAAGGCTAAGGCCGACCTTATTGTAATATCTGGTGCCGAGGGTGGTACTGGTGCATCACCTGCATCAAGTATGCGCTTTGCGGGCATTTCTCCTGAGATTGGACTCTCGGAGACACAGCAGACTCTTGTTAAGAACGGATTACGTGGTCAGGTGCGTCTGCAGGTTGACGGTCAGCTTAAGACTGGTCGCGACGTAGTGCTTATGGCTTTACTTGGCGCCGAGGAGTTTGGTTTTGGTACAGCAGCACTTATTGTTCTTGGCTGTGTTATGATGCGCAAATGCAATCTAAACACATGTCCTATGGGTGTAGCCACACAGAATCCTGAGCTTCGCAAACTGTTCCGCGGCAAGGCAGAATATTTGGTCAACTACTTCACATTTGTTGCCCAAGAGGTGCGCGAGTATTTGGCACAGATGGGATACCGCAGTCTTAACGACATAGTGGGCCATACCGAGCTTATAATCACTAAGCAGGACGAGAAGAATCCTAAGTCGGCCTTGCTCGACTTCCGTCGTCTTCTGTTCAAGGAGCCTAATGGTTGCTCATTGTATCATACAGCACAGCAACGCCATGAGCTTGGCGACGTGCTCGACCAGCATATAATACGTGGCGCGCAAAATTCAATTGAACGTCAGGATGAAGTGTCGCTCGACTTTGCTATAAAGAATACCGACCGTGCCGTTGGCGCTATGCTCAGCGGTATGATTGCCCTAAAATATGGCGAGGCAGGTTTGCCCGACAAAACTATCAACGTTAAGTTTAAAGGCTCAGCCGGACAAAGCTTTGGCGCTTTCCTTGTAAAGGGTGTCGATTTCAAGCTTGAGGGCGAGGCAAACGACTATTTTGCCAAGGGCCTCTCAGGTGGTCGCATATCCATACTACCTCCTATCCGAAGCAACTTCTCTGCCGAAGACAATATCATTGCAGGCAATACCGGACTCTATGGAGCCACAAGTGGCGAGCTGTATATCAATGGTAAGGTTGGCGAACGTTTTGGTGTGCGCAACTCTGGAGCCACAGCTGTAATCGAGGGCGCAGGCGATCATTGCTGCGAGTATATGACTGGCGGACGTGTTGTTGTGCTTGGCGAGACTGGCCGCAACTTTGCTGCAGGTATGTCGGGTGGCGTTGCATACGTATGGGATAAAAACCACAACTTCGATTACTTCTGTAATATGGATATGGTGGAGATTAATCTCGTTGAGGACAGCAACTACCGCAAGGAGCTGCACGAGTTGATACGCCAGCACTATCTATACACTGGATCTAAGCTTGCACGCACAATGCTCGACGACTGGAACCGCTATGTCGAGGACTTCATACAGATAGTCCCGATTGAATATAAGCGAGTACTACAGGAAGAGCAGGTACGCAAGCTGCAACAGAAAATTGCGGACATGCAACGCGATTATTAAAGTGAAGAACGAAGAGGAAAGAGTGAAGAATCATACAGTAAACAATGATTCTTCTGTCTTGCCTCTTCTTCAAACTATAAAATTAAACATAACAACAACCAAGGGAAAGAATGATGTCATTGCAATCCTACTATATTTACAATAGTATTGGATTCTTCACTCTTCCCTCTTCACTTTTCACTTAAATTATGGGAAATCCAAAAGCATTCCTCACTATACATCGCAAGGAAGCGGGCTATCGCCCGATACACGACCGTATTCACGATTTTGGCGAAGTAGAACAAACACTTAACAGCAACGACCGCCGTCTGCAGGCGTCACGTTGTATGGATTGTGGAGTTCCTTTCTGCCATTGGGCTTGCCCTCTTGGCAATAAGGCTCCCGAATGGAACGACGCTCTATATAAAGGAGATTGGGAACTGGCATACAGATTACTTAACTCTACCAACGACTTTCCCGAATTCACCGGACGTATTTGCCCTGCTCTCTGCGAGAAGGCTTGCGTATTAAACCTTGTTGAGCACGAACCTACAACCAACCGCGAAGATGAATGTGCCATTACCGAACATGCATTTCAAGAGGATTATGTACGTGTAGAACAGCCCGAACGCAACGGTAAGAAAGTATGCGTTATCGGCGCTGGACCTGCCGGACTTGTTGCGGCCAACCGACTCAACCATATGGGCTACTCTGTCACGGTGATGGAGAAAAACGAGAGCGCAGGCGGACTGCTGCGTTTCGGCATTCCTAACTTCAAGCTCAACAAGGCTGTCATCGACCGCCGTATTGCTTTGCTCGAAGAGGAAGGCATAGTGTTTAAGTACAACTCTCCTGTAGATGTAGAGCATCTGCCTGACGGCTTCGACGCATACGTTGTATCTACTGGTACACCTACCGCACGCGACCTGCCTATACCTGGACGCGAGCTTAAGGGTGTATACTTTGCCCTTGAAATGCTCTCACAACAGAATAGAGTGCTTGCTGGCATGGAGTTCAAGAAGGACGAGCTTGTAAATGCCAAGGGCAAGGACGTACTTGTTATCGGTGGTGGCGATACCGGTAGCGACTGTATAGGTACAGCCCATCGTCAGGGTTGCAAGTCGGTTACACAGATTGAAATTATGCCACGCCCAGTCGACGGACCCGACGACCCCAAGAATCCATGGCCTAATTGGCCACGCACCCTTAAAACCACTTCGTCGCACGAGGAAGGATGTACACGTCGATGGAATATCAACTCGCTTGAGTTCATTGGCGACAAGAACGGCAAGCTTACCGGTGTGCGCGTTCAAGAAATAACATGGAAGCCCAACCCCGAAGGCGGTCGTCCGCTTATGGAGCCGGTAGGCAAGCCAGAGATAATAAAGTGTGAGATGGTTTTGCTCGCAATGGGCTTCCTAAAGCCCGAGCAACCTAAGTTTGCCTCTAATGTGTTCGTGGCTGGCGATGCCGCAAGTGGTGCTTCGTTGGTTGTACGTGCAATGGCAAGCGGCAAGAAGACGGCTGCCGAAGTAGACAAGTTCCTATCGAAGTAATTTTCTTTTCATTTGCCTTTCCTTTCTATCACGAAAGGCAATGGCAGCCATACGTGGACGGGACCAACGCCGATTGAGGCGGAGGTCCCGTTGTTTTGTTATAGCTTTATCTTATGATATCCATAAGGTATTGTCTTATGCCATCTAAAGGGTATAATCTGAGATGGACAAGCAATATATATTAAATGGCAAAGTAAATTATATTTAAATGGCAAAGTAATATAATTTAAATGGCAAAGTAAATTATATTAAATGGCAAAGTAATATATATTAATTATTGAGTCCATCTATAATATCATAAGGAAGCGTGCGCCTTCCTTATAATTCTCATCGAGTTTTATCTCTGCTCCAAGCTTTTTAGCAATGGTGCAACAGATATGCAATCCGAGTCCAGAACCTTGTACAAGATTGTTTGCCTTCTTGTAGCGCTGGAATATCTCCTTAGCCTGTCCCACGGGGATACCTTCGCCAGTATCAACATGTTTTATTCGGCCATTACACGTCTAACATCATCGATGCTGCCATCAAACGGTCCGCTGTGTTCAAGCTTAAGCGTACACATAGCCGCTGCAAACTTGCCCGATTCCTCAAAACCCATACCCTGGGCACGGCACCATAGATAGCCAGCCGAGTAAGTATCGCCACATCCCGTGGCATCTACTATCTCCTTAGGCTCATAAGCCGGAATGTCATAGAATTTACCTTCGGCAAGTATTATGCTACCCTCGCTTCCAAGCGTAACACAAACTTCCTTTACGCCCCATTCTGCCAGACACTTGGCCGCAGCACGCGGGTCGGTAAGTCCGGTTATCACCTCCATCTCGTGTTCGTTTACCTTAATGATGTCGGTATGTGCAAGTATCTCGCGCTTCTCAGCCCAATCGATTGGATAAACCTTCTCGCCACGCACCTCGCGTAGATAGCCTTGGGCATCTATAGAAATTCTACCTTTTGTTGACAGATACTTCACTACCTCTGTAGAGAAGTCGTCGCTAAGAAGCGATCCAAGGTGATAAACACCGGCATTAACTTCACGCATTTCGTCAACGGTGAAAGGATCGGCACGCTCTAATACGCGCTGTGTGCGGTCGTTCTGGTTATCACCATACTTGTTCTCAAAATATACAGTATGACTACTTGGATATACCTGTACATCGATGCCTGCCTGACGCATGTCTTCAACCGACTTCATCTCGCCCTCACCCAACTTTGTCACAAGCTGGAATGAGACATTCTGAGGCAGATGACTGAACGCATAAGAGAAATAGAACGATGTACCGCCAGCCATATAAACGGTTTGGCGCGGCGTTATAATCTTGTCTTTAGTAATGTGGCCTATGCAGCAAATATCTTTCATCTGTTTCTTTTGTATATACAATTTTAATTTGTAAAGTTACTGAAAATTAGCAACATGGCAAAAAGAATAAAATTCTTTAACGATACATAAAGACAGAAGCATGTCAGAATCCGCTCTTCGTCTGAAACATCATCTTCTCTCCAGTCACCGGATGCCTTAGCTCTACCATTGCCGCATGCAGGTACATTCGCGACGTATGACAGCCATGACCATATAGAGGATCGCCAAGAATTGGGCATCCCAATCCATAGTTATGGGCACAATGCACACGCAACTGATGCGTTCTGCCAGTAAGCGGATACAGCGATACAAGTGTGTGTCCGTTAGGCAATACACGTTCTATGCGATAATCGGTAACGGCTGTCTTGCCATTGTCAAAGTCTACCCGCTGACGTGGACGGTCCATTATGTCGGCTATTATGGGCAACGATATTCTGCCTTCCCTGCCATTAGCCGATATAGTGAGCCAATTAGAGCCGGGAGCGTCACATAACACCGATGGTTTGCCATCAAGCACAGCCTCGTAACGCTTGCTAACCTCACGCGAGGCAAACTGTCGTTGCAACTCTACGTAAGCCTCATCGTTAAGGGCAAGCACAAGTAGTCCGCTTGTATCCATATCAAGACGGTGGACAGCTTTGGGGAGTTGGGAGTTTTTAGCGAGATAATGACGTACATATTCCTCTACATTATTATATATAGGCATGTTGTCCCCATCGTGCGTTGCATCATCTAACTCACACGATGCAGCATCATCGGTGGCAACAGCTTTGCCAGGAACCGACAACATGCCTGCAGGCTTGTCTACCACTATTATAGTATCATCCTCGTACACTATGCTTGGCACATCCTTTGTCTTGGGTTTTGCCAATGGGTTAGGCTCCACATCCAGTCCGCAAAGCATATGTGTAAGTATAGGCAAACACTTGGAGCGGCATGCCGGATAATAATGAAGATGGTGGCGTATCTCCTGCTTTGGCGAATCGCCCCACCAAAATTCAGCCATACATACAGGTTCCAAGCCATTGGCATAGGCATACTGCAACAGTTTTGGTGCACAACAATCGCCCGATCCAGCCGGTGGCATTGCATTAATAGTTTCGCCAAATATGTCGATTAGATCACGTTCCTCACCATTGGCATTAAGCATACGATATTGACGGAATAACCATTGTTGCAAGGCATCGCTCTTATCGCGACGTTGGCGACGCAAGATTGCCACACGTTCCTCATGCTCTACCACCGGACGATGCAACTCTTCAAGCATTGTGGAGCATTGCTGCTTCAGTCGGCGTTGTTCTGCCTTTAGGTGCTGACTCTCGTGCACCATCTCTGCCTGTTCTTCAACAGTCAAAGGCCTACCATCATGTTCAGCCTCACGTCTGCGTGTATCTCGTTTCTGTTTAGCCTCAGCTACACGACAGCGCATCTGCTGCAAAGCAAGGTCTACAGTCTGCTTAGTGCTCTCGTATAACGAACGTTGTGTAATATATGTATCCGATTTCAGAATTGCCTCTATCTCCTTGTTAATGGCCGATATCGCCCTCTCCTCTGTCTTGAAGTATCCATCCGGCTGCTGTGCATCAAACACTGGAGGCACAAAATAATCCCAGTCATTACGTCCAGCAAGAAGCCCTGAGTAGGCTGCAAGGAAACCTATTTTCTCCTTTTCACCTTCCTCATATTTTTCACTTTTCTCTTTTCCCTTTTCACTTTTAACTTTTCCCTTTTCACTTACTCTTACACATAGCACTCCGAACATCTTTCCAGAACCTTTCTCTTCGGCCCACACACCACTTTCCTCTATATATCGCTGCACCTCTTTGGCGGCAGCAATACATAGCGGATGCGGTTCGTAGCAAAAGGGGTAAGTAAATTGGCGGGGCGGTTGTGCTTCACAATGCAACGGATGCAATACTTCTGTCATTATCTTTGTCGTTACTCGTTTCTGAATAATATGACGCTAAGTTAGCAAGAATAATCTGAACAACAAAAAATAAGTGGGTAAAATCAAAAATAATGGGAGGTACAGCATAGAGCTGTACCTCCCATCAGATATTATAAAAATGAGGTTTACTACCTTTGGCTTTTAATAGTCTTGCCTACTTAACAACCTTGTATGCCTTGCCGCCCTTGCGCACGATATATACGCCATGAGTTGCGTCAGCATTATTTACACGACAACCATTAAGGTCGTAAACAGTGGTTTGCGAGCCGTTGTCCATCGAAACACCCTTAATGCCTGATAGAGCAGAAGTGGTTACTATAAGCTCTGATGAACGTATTGACTTCTCCTCACCATTCTTGGCTGTAACAACAATGCCATATCTTGTGGTTGGATTCAAACCAGCAAACTTGCACTCAGCTACTCCACCAGTTGATACCGACTCATATCCAGGCACTGCTGTGCGCACGATGTCATGACATACAACATCAACATCATCCACAAATACCGAACCAAGTGTACGGTTGAATACTATGCGAACCGAATCGGAAGCAGCAAACTTCATACTGTGTGTATCAGCTGTAAAGCCGTCGCCTACAGCTACTGTCTCTATTGGCAACCACTTGCCATCCTCGTAACGTTCTACACTTACATTGCCCGAAGCTCCCTTTGTAGCCGAAAGGAAGAACGACAAAGACTCTATCTGAGCGTCTGGATAAGCCACCATAAGGAAGTGGCCTGCCTTGCTCATCTGCAGAGCAGGTGCAGCCTTACCACAATATTGCTTAACATTCATCCATGCTCCACTGTACTTCCATAACGCTGGCATACCTACACCACGCTGTGCAAAGTCGTAACCACGGTCAACACTCTCGGTGCTATAATTCTGCATGTTAAGTTCCACAATATAATCATCGGCTGTAGGTACCTCGTCCCATGCTACGGTAAAGTGGTCAGTACCCACTTCCTTAGCTGCAAGATTCACCGGCATACGCTTGGCAAATGCCAACGGCAATGTGCTTATAGTAGCAGTGGCAGGCTCGGATGTGTAGCTGCCTATGCAAGCAGTAAGCTCTACATCATACTGGGTGTCTGGCTCCAGACCTTCTACTACAAAAGTATCAGGAGCAGCAAACTCAATATTGGTATACTTAGATACAGCCTCGCGTGTGCTGCCCACCACCTTATATATATTAAGGACATAACGCGAAGCCTTGCCGGTGGCCTTCCATGACACTACAAAACTGCTGTCGGCAACTTCGCTATAAGATAGTTCGGGAGCAGAGATTGCAAACTTGGTGTTAGCTACAAGCAACTGTATCTCACCGTTAACCTCGTCGATATTGTCAAGACGTAAAATGTCGCGATTGTCCCATGCTGTCATTGTGTAAGACTTAACATTGGCAGTACCAGGGAATGGATCGCCTGCAAGTGTAAAGGCTGTCAACTTGCCATCAGCCTCTATAAGGTCCACACGCTGATGGTTTGGATCGTTGTTTACAGTATTATTTGCCCATACATTAGCGTCCTGGTCGATGTGCCACATCAACATGCCATTACCAGGGAGATACTTGTCCCAACCTGTTTTCTGGCGGTTTTCAAGCACAAAGAACTCTCTTCCATTTGTTCCTTCTACCGGCACTATATATGCCTTGTTTGAGGCTTGCAGTTCAGGAAGCACACTTATTGTATCGGCTCCAGTTGTAAGTTCCTGATATTCCAGCCAACCAAGTTCGGCACGTTCATAAGCACTATGGGTAGGCGGAGTGTTCTGTTCGTTGTTGTATGTACCCATGTCCATAACATCAAACTCGCCTGGCGTAAAGGCGTCATTGTATACAGTAGTGTAATGGTCGGGCAATCCCAATACATGACTAAACTCATGACAGAAGGTGCCAATACCAGTAGGCAATTCGGGATAGGTACCACTACGCTCCGGACTACATGTATAGCTGCCAATAGACACACCGTTAAACTTAAGCGAACCCATCATAAACTGGTTGTAGTTGTAGGCATGTGGCCATATCGACTCCTTGTACTCACTGTCGGCCTCGCCAAATCCGGCATAGTACAGATATACATTATCTACATATCCATCGCCGTTGTTGTCGTATTTTGAGAAGTCTACAACATTGGATGCAGCCTCGCAAGCACCTTTTACAAATTCCTGAAGGCGGTCCATACGGTCGTTGCCACTATAATTGGCACCATAATAAGAATATGATTTTGGCAGAGTTACCGGGCCAACAATATCAAACTTAGGGTTGAACAAACCATTTGACGAGGTGGTAAAGTAGTCGAGCACACTGCCGTTAGCACCATTCTTGTACTTGAAACCTGGCTGTGTGAACATATTCTTATAGAAGCCCAACGGATCGCCATCCTCACAATCGAATGTCATGTCGCTGAACTGTACAAGAATAATGAGCACATTTGGCGAACCTATAGAAGGATAGTCGTTGATAAGCATACCACGCTTTGCACCTGGCTTAGTCGACATATGACGCGGACGATATCGCATGACGCTTGCCTTGGCTGCACGCTGAACCTCAAGTTTGGAAAGCATGGCCTTTGGACTTACACTCTTAAGATAGTCTACAGCCTTTACATTGCGGTCTGCGGCATCTGCGGCAATAATGCCAGACGACTCAAGAGTAGACGACGACATCTTAGCATATTCGTAGTTGCCAGTAGACTCATTATAAAAGAGTGGATAGCCATCAGTTGTCATGGTTACATGTCCAAACTCGTCGCCTCTTTTAATAACAGTAATGTAAGTACCGTCTGCCTGGCGCACTTTACGTGGACGTTGATCTGCCGGAGCTGCCGATGCACTCTCGGCTAAGCAAAGAGCGGCAAACAGTCCGAGGAAAATACGTTTGAAGTTCATATTCTTTATCTATTTGTTATTATTTTTATTTGCGCATTATTTTCTTAACAGAGCCATCGGCAAGACGCACAATGTTTATGCCGCGACATGGCGATGAAAGGCGAATGCCTGACACGCTATAATAAACAGCTTCACCATTGACATTATCGGATGTTGCAGATGATATGCCAGTGTCTGTTGATGTGCTTACCTTTGTCTTGAAAGCATTTTCTACCTTGCCCTCAGCATTCTTGATCATCACAACGGCGTTAAGTTTCTCCTTGTTCTGCACAAGCGACTCGCCTGACGTATTGACTATATCGGCTATCTTGAACTTATAGCTGAATGGATATTCGGTATCGGCAACAAGTGTAGAAGGCAATACCGGCTCGCCTCCATTGCGTAGTGATGTGGCAACAACAACATCGTTGTAATGCAAGCCGCTTACTGAGCCCGAACCTTTAAGGAATTGTTCGAACTCTGGTTCAGGATAGTCTTCCGGGCGATTGGTGTTATAATCGTTCTTCTGGTCCCAAGCAGCACCTGTACCATAAAGGTCGTCGGCGGTAAGAACCACCTCTATTGTATACGAAGCATTATCTAAATCGGTTGGGAAATAAGCATATCCATTGACCTCTACCTCAGAAGCATCGGCAGACAGATTGGCCTTTGCCTCTATATCGGCAGGAGCAAGTTCGTCGCAAACACGAAGCCAAGCCTTGTCGAGTCCAAACTTCTCGGTGCCAAAACCAAAATAGGCATCAGTCTTGTATATGCGGTCGAAATAGCCATCAGGAAATCCTGATATCTCGCTTGGGAAATCGGTACGCTGCATTATCTCCATAGCGTCCTTGTTATGATAAGACAAACCAATGAAATCGTCGGGATATAGTTTGTTCATTATTTCGAGTCCCACAAAGCCACGCGGACAGTTGCGGCACCAAGTGCCGGTATACTCCTCAAACAATGGACGATGCTTTGGCAGACGCTTGTACGAAGTAAGGTGACTATTAAGCAAGGTAGCCGAAGGATTTGGCTTACCGTTTATAGTAGTAAGAGTAAGGCTTACGGGATAGTCGCCCTTAGCAGATGTAGGTGGCAATGATAGTGTAACATTCTGCTCATAATTATAGATAGCAGGCAACGGTTCGTCTAGTTTTACTGTTGCACTACCAGTCTGGGTGCCTACGGTATAAGTGTAGCCTATTGTGCTTACGCCTTCGTAACCAAGGTTGCGCAGCGTAACAGATACTGGAGTTGACTTGTCGAACTGACCATAAAGGCGATCTTCGAGAGGCAAAGCTATAGCGTCGGCATCGACACCGCCCGTAAGTTCCACCTCAATAGGCACACCACCACGTACTGACATGTCGTTCCACTTGGTATATATCATGCTCGTATGCAAGTAGAAGTTGCTTATTTCCGAATTCTTAAAGTAAGCCACGGGATACTTCTCTGCATCTGTAAGCTGAGAAAATGTCATTGAGTAACCAACATATACACCCTCCTCGCCTATTGTATAAGGAGTCTCAAGCTCTACACGCACCTCGCCGTCTTTAGTAGGAGTGGCTTCCACTTGCAAGATATCTGGCTTATTCTCCGAGCGCGAACCATTCTTCTCGGCATTTAGCGTCTTCGAAAGCCATACATTCAAGGTTGCGATGTTGGGTACATTGCCAAGGTGCAAGCGTATAGCACTTATGGTTGTACCTTTAAGCGAAGTTGCCTCCACGTGCATTGCAACATCATAGCGTTCGTTTTTTGCTGTTCCAAACGTTGCATTAGCTGATACACCATTACTGCCACTGAACACTATTGTTCCGTTATCGGCACATGCCGTACTGGCAAAAAACAAAGCCACGACACCAACAGCCATTAGCCTTAAATTGTAAAGTATATTCATATTGTTAGTTATTGGTTAGTTACAATTTATCACTTATTACTTACTACCGGTTGCAAAGTTATAAATATTCATGTAAATAACAAATGATTCGTTATAAAAATTCGCATTATATTAAGGTATACCCCCTGTTATCGGCCACAATTAACAACAAAACGTATAATTAACCGATTATTTATACCACATTTTGTCATAAATATTTTGTTGGTATCAACATTTTGTATACTTTTGCGACATAACCACACAACTAAAATGATCTTTATGAAGAAATTCTACTCTATTTTTGCTATGGCTGCCATGTGTACAGCAGTCTATGCACAGTCAAGCGTTGCCTCAAGACAGTTTGCCGAGAACCAGAAACCAACGGCTAAATTCTCGTTGAACAATCTGCCTAAACTAAGCGAGCTTAAAAAGGCTAATCATTTACAGAAACGTGCCGCACAAAAAAGAATTGGTACTCCTACTGTAAAGACTCCTATCTACGATCAGCCTGCAGGTAAGTTGCACGACGAAACCTACCGTCTGTCTTATGGTATCTACTATGATGCCAACTTTGGCCATTGGCTAACAGATGTTGACGGACAGAAGGCATCGTGGGTTGAGGGCGATGACGGCAAAGTATATCTCAAGAATCCGTTCAGTACCTACCCTACAAATACATGGCTTACCGCCACACGCGGACAGGGCGACACACTCAACGTAGACCTTCCACAAGCAATATACCATGAGAATTATACCGACTTCTTCGGAAACCCAGCTGAGCTCACCGCTTATGCCGTGCGTATGAAGTATGCGGGCAATAGTGGTATTTACGACAACGACTGTCAGCGAATCCAATATGTTCTACGTGGCGACTCGTTGATTAAGGTAGACGAAGACTACTCACTCATTGGACTTTGTGGCGATTATGGCGATTGGTACGGATATGCCGACTGGAAGACAGCCATAGGACCTATGACAGACAAGATTGTTACACCCGAATCGGTTGAGACAGCACAGCCATACACTATCGAGTACGACTACCACGACTCGTATATGGAGACCGATGAGCGTCTGCGTTACCCGTGCAAGGTGCTGTTTGATGGCGATGATGTCTACATCAATGGCTTAAGCAAGAACCCGACAGACGGTTGGGCAAAGGGTACACTCAACAAGGATGGACAGTTCGTATTTAAGGGTCAGCAGTACATAGGCTACGACAAAAAGAACGGACGCTACATATATTTTGAGCCTATCTACTACAAGGAGTATACCAACGAGGACGGCACAACTGGCGACAGCATCTACGTTGCCGACGAAATTGCCTTCACCTTCAATGCCGACGACCAGACATTCAGGAGCGACAAGATTCTCTCTACCAACTATGGTCATTACACCATCAATACCGACAAAGAGTATCCTAACGCATACTTCTCGTTCTGGGATCAGCAGATATCAGCTCCTAAAGACCCTGTATTCACAGAGCTTTACGACTATAATCCAGACGATTGGGGAACAGGCAACTTCATGTTCCGCCTTTCTAACTATTCAGAAGACGGCTGCTATCTTAACGAAGCCAACTGCTACTACAACGTGTTCCTCGATGGCGAGAAGTATACATACAAGGCTGATGAGTATCAGAAATTGCCTTACGACATAACAGACATCCCTTATACATTCACCGACAAGTGGAACATCTTTATATTCGGCACACAGCGCAACCTATACTTCAACGGAGCAGATTGGAAGACTGTTGGTGTTCAGTGCTTCTATCGCGACGAAGACGGCAACGAGTATCGCTCGCACCGCGTAACTGCAAAGCTTAAGAAAGACGAAACCGGCATAGAGATAGTTACAGATGATGCAGATGGCTCAGCAACATACTTCGACCTTAGCGGACGCACAGTAAACAAACCAACACATGGTGTTTACCTTAAGACCGTTACCGGTAAGGACGGCTCACGCCACACTACAAAGATGGTTGTAAAGTAAAGTTTGATTATATATCATAATAGTTTTAAAGTGGAAACAGGCCACTCGCCCAACATGCTACCACCCTTCTTTAAGGGTGAAGCATGAAAGGCAGGTGGCCTGTTTTTCGCGTATATATATTGTACAGCTATCATTTGTAGGCACAAAAATACGTTTTCTCGGTTTTTTTGCCTACATTTGCATCTGAAAATCAACAAAAAACAGATACAACTATGAGTACACTGAAAAAAAGCTTCGCATCTAAACTTCTTGAAGTAAAGGCTATTAAGCTTCAGCCTAACGATCCTTTCACATGGGCATCTGGCTGGAAATCGCCTATCTATACCGACAACCGCAAGACGTTGGCTTATCCAGAGCTACGCTCTTTCGTTAAGCAAGAGTTGGTACACCTAATACACGAAGAGTTCCCTGAGGCTAATGCCGTTGCAGGTGTTGCTACTGGCGCTATTGCACAAGGCGCTCTTGTTGCCGACGAGTTGCTGTTGCCTTACTGCTATGTTCGTCCAAAGCCTAAGGATCATGGTATGGGCAACCAAATTGAAGGCACTATTCCTGAGGGGGCAAAGGTTGTAGTTGTAGAAGACCTTATCTCAACTGGCGGTTCTTCGCTCAAGGCAGTTGATGCTTTGCGCAAGGCAGGATTTGAGGTAGTAGGTATGGTTGCAAGCTACACCTATGGTTTCCCTGTTGCCGAGGAAGCTTTCAAGGCCGCTAATGTACGCCTTGTTACTCTTTCTGATTACGAGCATACAACAGCTATTGCTGCCGAGACTGGCTACATTAAGAAGGAAGACCTCGAGGTGCTGGCAGAATGGCGCAAGGATCCAGCCAACTGGATGAAGTAAAGATAAAACTGAGTAAGAATAGAATATGACAACATTCGAAAGTTCAATACGACAAATTCCATTTCCACAGCAGAATGTATACGAAAAGCTGAGCGACCTTAACAACTTGCAGAAGCTCAAGGAGCGCTATGCAATGATGAAGGACACCATGCCTGAGGAGGCTCGCAAACAAGCTGAGAAGATACAAGACCTGGAGTTTGACCAGGACTCACTGTCGGTAAATGTGCCACCAGTGGGTAGCATCAAGCTGCGTGTGGTAAACCGTGAGGAACCGAAATGCATTAAATTTGAGACCGAGCAAAGCCCTATCCCCTTTAACTTCTGGATTCAGCTTCTGCCCGTTACATCTACAACATGCAAGATGAAGCTTACCATCAAGGCCGAGCTAAACATCTTCATCAAGCAAATGGTGAAGAAACCATTGCAGGAAGGTATCGAGAAGATTGCCGATGTACTGCAAATGATTCAGTATAACTAATGTAAAAGCCTCACACCCTACCCCTCCATGCGGGGAAGGAACAGGATGTGAGGCTTTTCTTTTAAAACCTTTATAATAATTATGGCAAGCAAACTTTGGGAAAAAAACTTTTCTGTCAACGAAGAAATAGAACGTTTTACCGTTGGACGCGACCGTGAACTCGATATCTACCTCGCCAAGTATGACGTGCTTGGCTCTATGGCTCATATCACAATGCTGGAGTCAATAGGACTAATGCAGAAAGACGAACTGCAACAGCTTCTGGTAGAACTTAAGAACATCTATAACGAGTGTGTGCAAGGCACATTTGTAATAGAAGAAGGTGTAGAGGATGTACACTCGCAAGTAGAACTTATGCTTACCCGCCGCCTTGGAGATATGGGTAAGAAGATTCACTCGGGTCGCTCAAGAAACGACCAAGTGCTTGTCGATCTAAAACTCTTTACACGTCACGAACTGCGTGAGGTTGTAGAGGCTACCGACGCTTTGTTCCGTGAGCTACAGAAGAAGAGCGAGCAGTATAAGAATGTGCTTATGCCTGGCTACACACATTTGCAGATAGCCATGCCCAGCTCATTCGGATTGTGGTTTGGTGCTCATGCCGAGTCGCTTGCCGATGATATGCTGTTCTTGCTTGCTGCCTATCGCATGACCAACCGTAATCCTTTAGGTTCGGCTGCTGGTTATGGCTCGTCGTTTCCATTGAATAGAGAGATGACAACACGTCTGCTTGGCTTCGACTCTATGGATTACAACGTTGTTTATGCCCAGATGGGGCGTGGAAAGATGGAGCGCAACGTGGCATTTGCCCTTGCATCTGTTGCTGGCACTGTGGCAAAGCTGGCATTTGACGCTTGTATGTTCAACAGCCAGAACTTCTCGTTCGTAAAGTTGCCTAAGGAGTGTACTACTGGCTCGTCTATTATGCCGCACAAGAAGAATCCTGATGTCTTTGAGCTTATACGCGCCAAGTCGAACAAATTGCAGAGTCTGCCTACACAGATTCAGCTTATAATGAACAACCTGCCTACGGGCTACTTCCGCGACCTTCAGATTATCAAGGAAGTGTTTATCCCGGCTTTTGCCGAACTTAAGGACTGCCTGGCTATGGCTGCCTACATAATAGAGCGCATAGAAGTTAATGAGCATATACTCGACAATCCGATGTACGACCCTATATTCTCTGTAGAGGAAGTAAACCGACTTGCCGCTTCGGGCACACCTTTCCGCGATGCCTATAAGCAAGTAGGTATGGAGATAGAGAACGGCACATTCCATGCCGACCGTAACATACACCACACACACGAAGGCTCTATTGGTAATCTGTGCAACGACAAGATTGCAGAGATTATGGATAAGACCCTTGCCGAGTTCGGATTCGAAAAGGTAGACGAAGCCGAGCGCTCGCTGCTGGAATTACATTAACGATAAATAAACGAGATTAAACGCCCTATGACTCGATATAAACTAACGTTCATCCTCACCGCACTACTCCTTTTATTTACGCCATCGTGCTCAAAGGATTCGTTCGACTTCTCGCCATACCATGCCTACTTTGTCTTTGACAACAGTATACACCAGAACTCGGTATTGCAAAGTGCTGTAAACCCTTTATCGCCCGGTGTGTTCTGTCGCATATACGAGGTTACTGAAGGAAAGACGGTATACATATATTTCGAGAGCAATCAAGGTGGCGAACCGAAACCGGCAAAACTTACTGCCGATGAAGCCAAGCGATCGAGAATGCTTGGACTGTACAACAAGACGGGCATAATTGTTGGCTATGGCAATCTGTCGTCGCCTGCTGTGTTGTATGCCTACGACTCGCAGTGTCCTAACTGCTACCGCGAGACCAACATGATGGCATACAAACTTAATATGAGTGCCAACGGCATAGCCACTTGTCCAAAGTGCAAGCGAAAGTACGACCTTAACAACAACGGACTTTGCGCCAATGGCAGAAAGTTAGATAAGTATAGGGCTAACTGCACGGGGCAATTGGGCATACTGAGCATCAATAACTAAACAATTGTCTTAGTTAATGCTTGGCACGCCCAATTGTAAGGACGCTCACCCTTGCATCCGTATCTTTGTTTATCGCCTTAATACACTCGGAAAGCGTGGCTCCCGTCGTAACAATATCATCCACCATCAGCACATGCTTGCCATTTAATGCTTCTGGGCGCACCACACCAAAAGCATCTTTTATATTTGTTGATCGCTCGCCATGCACAAGCGATGCTTGACTCTTGGTATTGCGCAGACGCTCTACTGCATCATCACATAGGTCAATATGCAACACCGAACACAAGCCCAAGGCAAATTCCCTACTCTGGTTATAGCCACGCTCACGCTGGCGTTTGCGATGCAAAGGCAACGGAACAATACAGTCGATTCCGTCAAAGAAACCAGTTGGCTGCAATTCATCGGCAACCAACTGGCCAAGAGCAAAGCCAATATCCGGACGGTTGCCATACTTCAAGGCATATATTGCCTTGGCACATGAGGTATGCGACTCATAGTCTATCCACGAGGCACAACGTTCTATCTTTGCAATACCCCAAAAGAGGCGTGCGGTAGAATTATCCATCGGATTAAGGTGGTCTTGTCGGCGAGGCATATTAATATCACAAATAGTACAAATGGCATACTCATCAATGCCCAATCTACAACCACAGCATGCACATTGTTGTGGTGAGACAAGAGACAACAGCGATTTCAACAGACGTCTTATCATATATCTTCGTCACATGTTTCGTCCACATCATACTCGTCGGCGCCACCTATACAACGGCGTATGATGTCCATACCAAATCCTCTACCAAGAGCAAAACGTATAAGTTTACCGTTCAACTCATACTCGCTATCTGCCTTTACCGAACGCTTTTTCGAGGCAAGTAGCGGGCGCAATGCCTCCTCATAGTCTTCGGCAGGTACCTCGTCAAGCACTCTGGCTATAATGTCGCGAGCCACTCCCTTGCGATAAAGAGCTTGCTCTATCTTTCTACGTCCCCAACGATCGAATCTTATCTTGTCACGAACAAAGAATTCTGCAAAGCGCTCGTCATCTACAAAGCGTTCGTCTATAAGACGGTCGAGCACACGCTCTGCCTCGTCTTGAGGCATAGACCAACGTCGCATCTTCTCCATCATCTCACCAGAAGAGTGTTCTGACTGGGAGCATAATGCGGAGAGTTTAAGCAAGGCTTCTTGCTCTGATACTTGCTTTTTTGATTTCTGAAACATGTTGTATATGTTAGTTTAGAGTTTAGCATCCACGAATCTTGGCAACCCAAAGCAATCGTCCGCCACATCGGCACAACCCATTCCCTCTTTCTTCATCATGGCTGCCGTATCCACAGCATACTTGGTATTGCACTCAAAGAGCAGATGTCCACCCTTTTGCAACGTGCATAAGGCATAACGTGTTATGGCACGATAAAACAAGAGCGGATCAGAGTCGGGAACAAATAGGGCTGTAGAGGGTTCGTGGTCGAGAACATTGGCATCCATATCCACACGCTCGCTATCGCAGATATACGGAGGATTGCTTACTATTATATCCCAATGCGTGGCATCAGCCTCAACCGACAAAGCATCATGACAACAGAAGCTTACATCTGCCTCAAGCTTTTGGGCATTGGCAGAGGCAATAGCAAGTGCATCGTCAGATATATCCCAAGCCTCAACATAAGCCTCAGGCAATGCCTTCTTGATGCTGATAGCTATGCAACCACTACCAGTACCGATATCAAGGATGCGCAGTTGGCTACTACCAATGGTGTTGACTATATCCACCACCCTATCCACTATCCATTCGGTCTCGGGACGTGGAATGAGCACACCAGGCTGAACATCAAAACGATGTCCGCAGAACCAAGCCCAACCAAGCACATATTGTATAGGCTCTTGACGCTCAAGTCTACTTACGGCACAATCAAGCCACGCGGCATCAACCGCAGACAACTGCTCTATACCACCGCACAATATGTCGGCAAACGACATATCAAACTTCTCCTCAAGCAGCATCCTTGTTAAAGCCTTAGCCTCGCCCATACCATGGGCAACAGCAAGTCGATGCCATATTTCTTCGTAAGTCATAAACGTATGTATACAAAAAAAGTGAACATCCATTGAATGTCCACTCTACATTATTAATATATATATGTGCCGCGAGCGGGACTCGAACCCGCACAGCCATTACTGGCCAAGGGATTTTAAGTCCCTCGTGTCTACCAATTCCACCATTGCGGCGACCTTATTCTTGTTACATTGATAAAAATTTGGCTTAAATAAAAAACGGCAGCATCTCTGCCACCTATCTAAAAACCATTACCAATATGAAAAGAGCGGCAAACGAGACTTGAACTCGCGACCCCAACCTTGGCAAGGTTGTGCTCTACCAACTGAGCTATTGCCGCATATCGCTTTATTGCGGGTGCAAAGTTACAAAAATATTTTGTAACGCCAACAGTTTTGGCGATAAATTTTAATTATATAAACAAAAAATTTGAAGTTACGACTTATTATCGTACCTCAACATGCCCACACAACACGAAAAAGGGAGAGCACCTGGCTTTCAAACCAAGCACTCTCCCCTCTTTGTTTTATCCTGCAAGCTATACTACCAACCTGCGGATGTCTTTATTACAATAGGCTATACCTTACTTAACAAACTTTACTGTTGTAGTCTCACCATCGAGCACAGCATTGAGGGTGTAAACACCCTGACCGTTGTTGGCAATGTCGAGAGTAACAGTATCGCCTGCATGCAGGTTATTAACGGTCTTCTTGGCAAGAAGCTGACCAGCTGCATCGTATACGCAGATGACAGCCTTGGCTACATTACCATTAACCTTGACACCTACCGAACCATTGTCGCCATTTGTATCAACAGTGATATTGCCGTTGTCAGAGTTGATGCTGCCAATACCAGTAGCATTGATAACGTTGACAGTTATCTTCTGCTCGGTAGAAGCACCGTTAGCATCGGTAGCAACCACATTAACAGAGGTCTTGCCTATCATCTTGGCACTGATAATGAAGCCATCCTCTGAGGTGAATACAGCAGCCACATTGCTATTTGCAGATGTTGCAGTGTATGTAAGCTGGTCGCCATCTGGGTCGCTGAAGAGCGATGAATAGTTAATGATAGACGACTGTTCACCCACGCCATACGTCATCTCAGTCTGTCCGATGAACTCTGGAGCACGGTTCTTGAATACTACATTGTAGTTGACATTTGCATTTGAAGCATTGCCACTTGCATCGGTAGCAGAAACAGTAATAACGCCACTGCCCACCTTATTATAACCATACTCAGGAATAATATTCAATGTAGCCTTGAGCTGCTTGCCCTCTGGCACACCAAACACACCATTCTCGAATGTTACACCATCAGCCTCGTTGTAAGATTCAACAGAAGTGTAAGACTTGCTGTCCTCGAACGATACGCTGAATGCCTCGTTCTCGGCATCGGCTACGTTAAATGCTATCTTAGTAGACTCACCTTGGTTGGCAGCTACGATACCTTCTGGAACCTCAATTTCAGGAGCTGCATTGCGGTCGAGATAGATGTGATAGTTAACAGTAGGGTTAGCCGGATCGTTGCTCTTTACAACAAGAGTAGCCTTGTTGTTCTTGGCAAAGTAAGCACTCTTGGCATTGATCTGGAAGTTGATTGGCAATGATGCATTTGCCTCCAACACACCCTCCTTCTGCTCATTGAGTAACTTGATCCAAGGTTCGCCCTTCTCGTGCTCGATACATGTCATGAAGTAGCCAAATGCTCCGTAACTGTAAGCATTGTCGTACAGAGCCTCAATGTCTACCCAGCCGCCGAGCGACTTGAGGTGAGCCATATAGCGGTTGGTCTCCATAGTGCCATCCTTTGTAGCCATAAGAGCAGATGACCTATAACCAGCAGGATACTTAAGCACTACATAGAATGTATCGGCAGGGTTGATGTATACAGGATTATCGAACTCAAGCATTCGCGGTTCGCCCATATATCCATTATCTGTAGGCTCCTCATAATCGACGTGAAGCTTGCCGTGGCCAATAGTACGGTTGTCGGCTGTAACATCATTGCCGAGGATTACAGAAGCCTCAATGTCCACATTCTCAAGATTGCCCACTGTTCCCACGAAATAGAGGTGGGTAAGGTTGAAGCCTTCGGCAGGTGCTTCGAAACGTGTGGCTGCATAGAAGTTCTCGTCGAGTGCGCTTGCTCCAGTACCCATAATGGCTGCCTGAGCATTACTTACCGGATTGAGTACCGGGTAGTAGAGCATGTTGTCCTCAACACCCGTTGGCACGTCGTAAATGAACTTCTGGTCGTCCTTAACCTTCTTTATGCCGAGAGCCTTAAAGATGTTCTTGCCATGGAGACGTGCTACGCATGCCTCGGTGAACTGCTTAGCTACATCCTTAGAAGGATGAGCAATAACATTGAATGTAGGAGAAGGATCGTTGCCACCCTCGTAGTCGCCTTCTGCATCATCGCGTCCTGAAGGTTCAAGACGTAGAGAGTACTTAAGCTTATATCCGCCTTCGTTGAGCATCTTTACAGAAGACTCGCCGGTATAGTCGCTTGACACATTATTAATATGCAGCTCGTCCTGGTCGAACGATACGACAGGAGCCTTTGTAATATTAACCTTGATTGTGCCCTGGATTTCCTCGTCCTCAAGTCCGCTTACAGCAAAGAGGATAGGATAATCCTTCTGACGCACTTTGCTTACGTCGTAGAGAGAGATACGGAACTTAACCGGATCCTTGCCTACTGTGATAGGAGCCATCATACCTTGCTGGTAAGGCATCCAAGCCATTGTAGTATTGACATCAGCAGGTTTTACGCCCCAAGGTTCGTCTGGGAATCCTGGCTCGCCACCACCGCTATTAGCATCGGTATATACCTCAAGCAAAGCCTCTGGTGTGGCATATAGGTCGTCAGGATCGGATACAGCGAACAGCTCAGAAGCCACATCGTCGATAGTGAAGGCCTTGCTGCCCTTGTTCTCTATCTGGAACTCGTGGTATACAGGCTCCATTGGATACGGATTTACCACCTGCTCTACGTTGATGTCAGTCGGGAATACTGGCTCGGCAGCACCGGTGATGTTGAGAGCAACTGGGAGCTTGACACTCTCGTTGGCAGGAGCGTTAGTCTTAAGGTTCAGCTCGTAGTTGTATACGTCGGCAAGCTTGTCGGCAAAGAGCTCAATAGGCATAGTTGCAGTCTCGCCTGGAGCTACTACATAATTCTTGTACGGAGTAAACTCAAGGGCATTGCCTGGGTTGATGTACATATCCGACGGAGTGATACCGCGTGTCTCGCTATGGTCCATGATACCACAGAGACCGAATACGCCTATCTGCATACCGTTAGGATCGAGGTCGTACTGGAACTTGAACGAACCATCCTTGCGCAGGATAACCTGGAAGTTCATGCCCTGCATCATGGTGTTGCCATAGTTCTTGTAAGATACCACTACGTTGTCCTCGTTAGCCTTATAGTATACACCGTCAGCTGAAGGAGTGTTCATAGAGTGGTTGCCCCAGAACGGACAGATGATATTGCTGTAGAATGTCTCTGTTGTAGGCAGACTTGCAGGCGGCTCGGGGAACTGCTTGTAGTCTTCAACCGGCTCGTCGAATGATACGAAACCAGTGTTGTAGATGTACATCTCCTTGTACTTCTTGCCATAGAACGGGAACTCGAACGGCAATGTTACCTTCTTGAAGTCGGTCTTGTCGATGTAGTAAGAGTACGGCATGTGCTCGGTATAGTCTTCTGTAATATCCACCCAATTGAACGGAACGTCGAAGCCGTCGCTCTTAGAGCGGAATACATAGTCAACCTTAGAGTCGCCTTCCTCTGCAACATCAAGTGTACGATACCAAGTTTCAGGTTCGGCATAGAAGTTAAGAGGCTCGTCACCAGTATTGGTAACCTTGATGTCCTGCTTTGCATTAACGCCGTATGCAGTTTCAAGCTCAACAGCATCTGGTGTTGCATTCCATACCGGTGTACCTATTACGGTACCCTTAAGAGCAACCTCGTTTGATGTACCATCTGCATAATTGATAACGAGAACGTCCTCTACAGCACCCTTCTGTTCTGTAGGCAGCGTAACAGTAATGTCCTTGCCCTGACCAGCAGGTACATCAAACGCACTCTTAACATCATCAGCTACAGTGAACTTGCCGTTCTTAACGCTTACGCCACTAACATGGAGCACGTCCTTACCATTATTGCTTAGAAGCACGTTGTGATTCTGTACAGATGTCTGGAATACATTGCCAAAGTCTACGCTCTCGACATCGGTCTTGGCATCAGCCTTTAGGTTGTCGCCTGTGATATTTGCCTTAAGCGCAATGTTGCTGCTTGCATGTGCAGGGTCATTAGTAAGCACTGTGAGATAGTTGGTAAGCTCGCCTGCATAGAGGTTGTCACCAGCCTCAAGAGTTATAGTGATGTCCTTACTATCGCCGTTGCCAATGTAGCCATCGGTACTTGAAAGACTCTTTATCATCGACTTGGCAGGAGCCACAATCTTTATTGCACTGCCAGTCTCTATGTCGTAGTAAGGAGCATCGTAGCCACTACTTGACGAGTGAACCTTTGATGCATCGGTAAAGACGCAAGCATCCTTTGCCGCGATATCGCTCACACCAACGAAGTTGTTACCACCGCTACCAAATACGCCAGCAGGATTGTAATCGTCGTAGAATACCTCTACACTGCCGTCAGGACATAGTGCCATATGGAAGCTAAGAGTTGTGGTCTCGCCGCCACCTGCTGTTGCAGGTGTTACAACATCCTTGAACTTGACATAGAACTTACCGTCCTTATGTCCGTAGGTTATCTTACTGTTGCCGCCCATATCCATCCAACCAGAGTTGGTATAGGCAGAAACATAACCAAGACCCTCTACACAGTCGCCTGTAGGAACCATACAAGAGATGCGACCGTCGATAGGAAGCATGCTCAGTCCACCATAAGACGAGATGTATACCTGATCGTATTCCTTGCCATAGAATGGGAACTTGAAGCCAACCTTTACAGGACCCGACTGCCAGTTGTTGCTGTTGAACTGTGAAGTGATGTCGGTCTCGTCGGCAAGCTCAGGAGCTGGCTCATACTCAAATGTATCGTCACCAGCAACATTCGACTTGAGTGTGTAGCCGAACTTGTGTACACGTGTGGTAGAACCGTCTATAGTAGCCGAAGAGAACTTCGGGAATACATACTGCAACGGATACTCGCCCGTATTCTTAAGCGTAACGGTAGCAGTCTTAGTCTCGCCACCTACCTTGAGGTCGCCAAGGTCGAACTCACTCTTGTTAAGCTCCAGATTTGATGTTGCCGAAGCCACACCGCGCACTACAAAGGTGTGCTTGATGTTGTTCTTGTCTATCAATGTGATGTTGCTGGTAAAGTTGCCTGCCTTTGTTGGCTTGAACGTTACCGGCAATGTACCAGTAGAACGGGCTGCTATGTTCTGTGTACCCTTAGATACATCGAACTGGTCGGAAGAAGATGTGACGTTTTTAGGCGCCTGCAAGTAGCCATACGATCCACCAAACACGCCGTAGCCGCTGTTGGTAAGCTCTACATCAATAGTCTTCTGTTCGCCAACAAGCAGATTGCCAAAGTCGACGAGCTGCTGGCTGTGCAGTTCGGGCTGATAGCCTTTAACATTCATAGTTAAAGCCACCTGCTGCTTAGAGTCTTTAGCCTCGTTCGACTTAACATGTATATTAAACTTGTATGTGCCGTTTACGAGTTTCTGTCCATCATTCTTGAGTGTTACAGCCTGGCTTTCGCCTGGACGAACCTCGCCACTTATAGGCTCAGGATTAAGCACCTGACTCCAGTCGGGGTTCTGACTTATAGCCTGGACAGCCCATGTAAGATGATCGGAAACAGCCTCGAAGCTTGAACCCTTGAGCACCTCTGTAAGCTGTGTCCATGTTGCACCGTTGTTAGAACTGTAGAAGCTATACTGAGCCACATTGTCCTGACTTGTCTTGCCTGCACCAAGAGGATTCTTGGCACCTGCAGGGAACTTAGCCACAACCCAAAAGCTTGAACCAGGAGCGAAATAGATTTGTTCTGTCAAAGCAAGATTGTAGTTGTAAGCCCAGAACTGATATTTTACATTCTGAATGAGACTTGCTGTAGATATAGAACGTGAACCGTCGTATATCTCGACAACAGGGTCTACACCGTTCTGACCTTGAATCTTCAAAGCAGTGAGGTTAAAACCGTTAGGATACAGCTTCTTGTCTACATAGAAGTACTGTGCAAGCGCGTTAGGCAACTTGGTATCACTCTCGCCCAAGTAGCTGTACAGCTGCTCTGAATAGGTGAGTGTGCTTGGCCAATCCTTTGCTTGATAGTCAGAAGTAGCAACAGCATTGCTCTTTGCAAGTGTAGGAGCCACTATACCGCTGAACGGAACTACCTGACCCGGTGACGGCTTCTCGGCACGCACCTGGGTAGACATAGTTGCTTTGGTGGTGGCAGCTGTAAGCTCATACTTAAGCATACCCTTGCCTGCATTGGTAATATTAAACGAAGTATTGGCTGTAGGATTCTTTGCAGCATCCACAGTCATAGAGAGTGAAGTCTTGTCGAGCTTAACCTTAGGACCTTCGTTGGTCGTTGCCTCCTTAATAGGCGATACAGCCGAAGCCTTGCCCCAACGGTTGTAAGCAACGATAGCAAAGTAATATTTTGTAGAAGCCTCCAAGTTCTGAAGCTCGTAAGACATAGCGTCACCAGAGAGCTTAAACTTGGTGTCAACCGAAACCGAGTTGAGCTTATTAAGATTGTCTTCTGCAGTAAACGGCTCTTTGCTATAATATATAACATGGTGGTCGATGCTCTTCTCCTCACTCTCTGGGATAATCCACTCGATGAGGGCATTATCGTGCGAAGGAGTGACAGTAAAGTCGGCAACGGCAGAAGGCACAGTACCTTCCTTACCCTGCAATGCCTTATAAGCATCGATAAAGCCCGAACCCATCTTTCCAACATAGTTGGGGTTAAGGGTGTATAGGTCGTTTACGGATGTAGTAAGCAATGTGCGGAGTGTCTCGTTAGAGAAGTTCTTGTTGCCATACTTAGATAGAATAAGGGCAGCGATACCAGATACATGTGGACATGCCATTGATGTGCCCTCATTGTATCCATATGTACTGTTAGGCAATGTAGAGAGAACACCAAGCTTCTGTCCATAATCCATAAGACCGCCAGGAGCTGTAACGTCTACCCATGTGCCGTAATTGGAATAGCTGGTTACATAACCATCGGCACCCATAGAACCAACAGCCACTACCTCGTCGAGACAACCTGGGAAGAAGCGACCTTCCTCGCCGTTGTTTCCGGCAGCAAATATACATAAACCGCCATTCATCTTGTCGCCACCACCGTTCTTGGTAAAGTACTTAACGGCTTCGGTTACCGATTTGTCCTCATCATCAGGCATACCCATACCCCATGAACATTGGGCAATGCTTGCACCACGGTCGGCTGCATAGACAAGGGCAGCACCAAAGTCGGCTTCAGCCGAACTGCTGGCACGCGAATCGAATACCTGACATACCATCATCTTTACACCACCAGTACCATCTTTACCACCGGCAACACCTGCAACACCGATACCATTGCCATTAGTGGCACCTACAGTACCTGCCACATGTGTACCATGAGAATGGGCATTGATGTTGGAAGAGTTGATTACAAAGTTGTAACCATATACGTCATCAACAAATCCATCACCATCATCATCAACACCAGGCTTGCCGTTAAGCTCGGCCTCATTTATCCAAAGGTTGTCCTTAAGGTCTGGATGGTCTATTTGGAAACCACCGTCAATAATAGCTACAACAACATCCTTAGAGCCTGTAACGCCTGTCTCCCATGCCTTGAAGAGGTTGATGTCATTGCCGGCAACACTGCCCTGTATGCTTCCATCGTTGTGGTAATGCCACTGGTCGGGCAACAATGGGTCGTTGAGCGGCATTGTTGAAGCCGCCTTCTGTGCACGAGCAATATCGGCAGGCGATATGGGACGGAACTTTTCGCCGCCATAAGGCTTGTAGATAGGTATGCGCTGTGCATACTGAACACCAGCTGTTGACTTGTAAAGGTTGCGTGCCTGTGCCGGTGTCATGCCATCGGCTGCGTATGTTACGTCGTACCAGAGGTCGAGACCTGCATCCTTGTGCTTGGCCTCATCCTTGCCCGCATACGGGAACACACGCTTCATGCTTACAGCCTTCACTTTCTGAGCAACACGGTCTAACTGTGTCACTCCGGTCGTAACGTACTGAGCTTTAGCCTTACGCTGCAACGAGCCATCAGGCAAGGTTGTCTTCTGTAATAACGATGCAATCTCCGGCTGAAGCTTTACACGTACTACACCCTCCTTAAATGACGCCTCGGATGCGGAAGAAAGCTTCTGTGCGCCTGCTGTGGCGGTGCCCGAAAGGAACATTACACCACAAAGACCTAAAAGTTTAATCTTTTGCATACGATTGTGTTTAAATGATAAAAAATATATAATTATTTAATAATAATTTCAGTTTATTATGCAAAGGTAATAATTATCTACGAATTATCAAACGCAACAGAAAAGTAATTATATATACAAAACGTAGCCCCTCGCTCGACTTTAGCGAGCGAGGGGCTACGTTATAGCACACTATCCTTTATGTGTCATTATCTCCAGCACCATTTCGTCGGTCTTGTTCATAGCCTCAGCACCAATGCTGGTAAGATTTTTTATCGATTTATCAACATCATCGTCGATGATGCCTTCTACCGAACTTACGCACTTGCCCTCGATAGAGAGCAGAGCAGAAAGTAGGGCTGTAGACACACCCGACGATATCTTCAAGGCACACGATGGCTTGGCGCCATCACATATCATACCCGTGATATTAGCAATCATGTTCTTAACAGAGTTGCATATACGGCAATAGTCACCTCCCATTAGATAGGTTATGCCGCAACTCGAACCTATACTTGCCACCACACAACCGCATAGGGCCGACAGCTTTCCAAGATTCTGCTTGATATATATAGCGGTGAGATGACTGAGAGTAAGGGCACGTATCAGCTCTTCCTCCGTATTCTCGTTTTCTTCTGCATAAACCACAACTGGATTAGTAGCACAGATACCTTGGTTGCCCGATCCCGAATTGCTCATAACTGGAATCATTGCTCCACCCATACGAGCATCGCAAGCAAGCGCTGTAGCAGATATTATGTGCGAAAAAATAGAATTGCCAAATATGCCATGACTCATCGGACGGTCTATTGTTTTGCCTAAGCAATGACCGTAGTTACCTTTCTTTGATTCGGCGGCAGCACGCATATTATATTCGCGTGTCTTGAGAATAAATCTAAGCTCGTCTAACGGAGTTGTCGTTGAAAAATCGTGGACCATACGCATATCCAGAATAATATCGTCGTTATCAGCCTCCTTACCTGCTGGCTTACGATTATCAAGCCTGGCAACTCCATCACGCTCGACAAACACAAAGTTGGTATGCGCATGAGCTATAATTGCAGTTGCCACATGTCCTTCGGCCTCACAACGCACCTCTACATACAGTTTCTCTGTTATGCCACTCTTTAAGCGTATGTCGATATGATTTCCATTGATATACTGCTTGCCCTTTTCGAGGGTTTCGGGAGTAAGGTCCTTAAGTACCTCAAGTTGATATTCCGACTTGCCTACAAGCGCTCCTAAAGCCACGGCTATAGGCAGTCCTATCATACCAGTACCAGGAATGCCCACACCCATAGCGTTCTTCAGAATATTTGAAGAAAGCAAGACTGTTATCTTCTCAGGACAAAACCCTAAAGTCTCAGTAGCACGAGCCACACAGAGCGAAACACACATAGGTTCGGTACAGCCTACAGCTGGAACCACCTCACGATTGATGAGGGCAATAATCTGTTCACGGATTTGTTTGTCAAGCATATATTTAAGGTATTAAAAGAAGCCCTATCCCAGCCCCACCCCCAAAGGGAGGAGCTGGGGTAGGGCTTACCATTATTTATTATAATTGTCCAATCCCACCTTCAGGAAGTCCATATATTCGTTTATATCTTCGTCGTACGAGCGGCTACCAGTAAGCGGTTTGCCCTCATTGTCGAGTAGGATATACATAGGCTGGGTATTAGAGCCGAATTTATGGCGCTGCAAATAGCTCCACTTGTCACCTACGGTGCGTAAGGTACGCTGTGTGCCGTCGGTATCAGTCACGGTTATCTGCTCGGGCAATGGAGTCTTGTCGTCCACATAAAGCGAGATAAGCACATATTTATTATTAAGCATATCTGCCACCTTTGCATCTGTCCATACGGCAGCCTCCATCTTTCGACAGTTTACACAACCGAATCCAGTAAAATCGATCATTACTGGCTTACCTTCAAGACGTGCTGCTGCCATACCTGCCTCGAAATCTTTGAAGCGTGGATGTACCTCATTCTTGTATAGGTTAAAGTCCTGGGTATTCATTGGAGGTGCAAATGCAGACACTGCCTTTAGCGGAGCACCCCACAAGCCAGGAATCATATAAAAGGCAAATGCCAACGAACCAAGGGCGAGGAAGAACTGTGGTACATTGGTGCGGCGGTTCTCATCGTCGTGCGGAAAGTTGAATATACCAAGCAAATACAGACCCAACAGCGAGAATATGGCTATCCAAAGGGCAAGGAAAGTCTCGCGGTCAAGGATATGCCAACCATAAGCAAGGTCGGCTACAGAGAGGAACTTCAACGCAAATGCCAACTCTATAAAGCCAAGTACAACCTTAAGCACGTTCATCCAGCCACCCGACTTAGGTGCCGACTTAAGCAAAGTAGGGAACATTGCAAACAAGGCAAAAGGTATAGCCAATGCTACTGCAAAGCCCAACATACCGATTGTTGGTGCTACAATACTGCCTTCGGATGCTACAGCCACGAGCAAGAAGCCGATGATAGGACCTGTACATGAGAAGCTAACAAGCGACAATGTGAATGCCATGAGGAAGATGCTAAGCACTCCACTGGTCTCATCGCTCTTCTGATCTATCTTATTGCTCCACGATGAAGGCAATGTTATCTCGAATGCTCCAAAGAACGAAGCTGCGAACACCACAAGCAACAAACAGAAAAGGATATTGAATATAGCGTTTGTAGAGAGTGCGTTGAGTGCGCTTGCGCCAAAGAGCAACGACACTATCAAGCCCAATGCCACATATATCACTACAATAGACACGCCATAAGTAATTGCCTCGCGAATGGCTTTCTTGCGATCCTTGTTACGTTTTAGGAAGAAGCTCACGGTCATTGGAATAATTGGCCATACACATGGGGTAAAGAGTGCAAGGAAACCGCCAACCAGTCCGGCAAGGAATATATAAAGAAGCGAATTGCTTACTGGCTTGTCAAACTTTGCAAGTTCCTTTATCACCGGTGTCCATAGCTTCTGCACCTCGGCATTATCGAGTTGAGGAGCTGCTGCACTATCTGCAATAGCTACCGAGTCGACTGCACCTGCCTTTACCATAGAAGAGTCGAGTCCACCAGCTTTCAAAGTTTCGGCAACATCATCAGTCTCAGCAGACTTTTCATCAGCAGCTGCTTTGCCATCAATAGCGGGCGACTTTCCTGAAAAGTGGGCATTCACTTGAGTTGGCGGCATACACATCTCGTCGTTGCATGCACCATACTCCAGATATGCCTTAATAGTATAAGTGGGTTTAGTGAACTTCACCTTCTGCACAAACTGCACGCTGTTCTCAAAGAATCGCAGTTTCATGCCGAACATATTGTCCATCATTGAAATCTCGTGTCCACGTGGTGTCAGCTTGCCAACAAGTTCTACACCATCTTTCTTGTCTACATGGAAAGACGCCTCGATAGGACCATCACTACCGAGATTGGTTGAATAAACGTGCCAACCGTGAGCTATCTTACCGTCGAACACAATCTCTGCCTCAGCCGTGCTGCCTGTCTTCAGGTGCGACTTAAACTTCACGGGGTCAGCCATCTGCGCATTGCAAAACATTGCCACCAAAAGGAGCAACGCTAATGACATCGCTTTTCTCATAATCTGTATACGGATATTGGTTAGAAAAAAGTGCGTACTCCCACCGGGAATCGAACCCGGATCAAAGGTTTAGGAAACCTCCGTTCTATCCATTGAACTATAGGAGCAGCCTGATACTTTTATTAACAATCTGACAAAAAGATCGGATTGTGACTGCAAAATTATTGATTTTTTTCGGATTTAAGAAATAATACATTAATAAAAATTTAAAATCCCAAGCCGAGGCTGCTTGCGACAAACCTCCGACCTGGGATTATTCTATATTATCATGCGTTTCTGTATTGGTACTACTTAGTCTTGTCTATGACTATTCTCTTATAGTTTTTGATGTTGCAAAGGTAGGATAAAAATTGGCTAAGGGCTATCAAAATCGTGAAAAGGTAGGAGAAATAGCTTGTAAAAAAAGAAGATAATATTACAATTTCAATAAAATAACACAAGAAATAAATATATATGTCGGAAAAATTAGTACATTTGCAACCTACAATCTGCATTCAACAAACACTACCAATTATGACGTCTTTTCAACTTCAAGAATGTTTTGAGGTTATTGCCTTGTGCGTTGCTTCAATATACCTTACTATATGTATATGCATAGGTTTCTTCAAAGCACCTAAGGACGAGTTATATCGTCCATACCGTCAGTCTAAGCGCATGCTGACAGCGGCATTAGCATCTATGGCTATAAATCTTATCATGTGGCGTATACTTACTACGGGCGATTGGAGCAAGTTCAACTATGGCATAGCAATTCTTGATGTCGTACTGTTCTACTTTGAGGAGCTTATGATGTGCTACTCGTTCTGCCATATCCTCAACAATAGTTTCCTTACTCGTAGGCGAATAACAAAGGATGTTACTCATATTTTAGTTGCCACCGTATTAGTGCTATTGCCATTGATACCAGGTTTGCAACATTTCACCCAGTATTTCTTTTTAGCTGCGCTGATAATTATGGTGGTCAACATCTCCGAACTGGCTTTCCTCTTTCGCAAGCAATATAAGCTCAACGGCGAAATGCTCGACAACTACTTCTCCAACGATATGCACTACTTTGTGCGCTGGACCAGCCGAAGCATTACATTGCTTATCATTTCATGGGTTTTTGCAGTAGTTACACTGTTTACCAACGTATACGTCAATCTTGTGTTCCAGGCTTACATGGTTACGCTAAACTTTTATATTGCCATCAACTATACCAACTTCTGCACCAAATACGGCGACATAGCACGTACCTATCTACCTGCAGGAGAAGATCCTGAAGACATTATTATAAAACCAAAAGAAACCGACAGCCAAACTATTGAGGTACAAACACTGGAACATCGCATCAATACATGGATGGAGGCTAAAGAGTATGTTGGCTCTCAATTTACCATTGACGAGCTTGCGACAAAACTCGGAACCAACAAAGGCTATCTATCCTTCTTCATAAACGAGCATTTTGGCACCAACTTTAGTGTATGGGTATCAGGTCTACGCATCAATGAGGCTAAGCAACTGATGACAGCCAACTCAGAACGCAAAATGGAAGACATAGCCTATACAGTTGGATTCTCATCACCATCCTACTTCTCTAAGGTGTTCGCATCACATGAGGGTATGTCACCTACGGTATGGCGAAGAGAGGTGATGAGCAAGTAATAGCCTAAACAAAAATTAGTACATACAGAATAACGTTCATTACACGGACAAAATACTTAGTCGTGTGTAATGAACGTTATTATTATGATATATAATAAGGTGTAAAAAGAATAGCTACTCACGCCATGGATACTTGGCATGCGACCTGCTGTCGGTCTTTGCGTTCTCATCCACATAATAGCCCTTCTCGCTTGGCTTGCCATTTACAAGCTCTTCCACTCCACCTTCAGCATCCTTCTGTTGTTTGAACACTTCCTCGTAGTCGAGGTCATTATCGGATGGCGGCACCACATTAACATCAAAGACAAGAGTTGCCATAGCGATTACGCAGTTTGGCGTAAAATTTCTCCTTGCGTGCGTTGTTATACTTGTCCCAAGCAAGGCGTGGCGTTAAGAAAACAACCATAAGGATACTAAAAAACAGCACCGTAAGCGAAACCTGAACCACGAAAGGATAAAGGACAGGAAATGCAAAAACCGCGGTTTCATCGGGAAATACAGGATAACAGGAGAGAAAGAAATGTATAATTGCTGGTAGCAGATAAAAAGGAGAAAAACAAAAAGAGGATGTGTCAAAATGGGAGTTATCGGAATTTAAGAAGAAGTTAATCCATCTACGATGGATGGAAGTTAACGGACAAATGCTTTGTTTTCAGCAAATCATACATACGTCCGCTAACTTCTGTTAACTTCGGGCGAAGCCCAAACTTCCTTTAACTTCTTTTTGACACACCCTCCACAAATTCATACAACCTTTTATAAAATGGATGCGACGTCATGGTTTGTGCCGACCCAAGAATAATAAGTTTCATTCTGGCACGAGTTATCGCAACATTCATACGGCGCAAGTCGCGCAAAAATCCTATGTCACCTCCATCGTTCGACCTAACCAATGATATTAGGATGATGTCGCGCTCCTGGCCCTGGAACCCGTCAACCGTATTTACCGTTATCAGTCTACGATATGGACGGAAGTATTCTTTCTGCTTTATCATCTTGCGCAGCAATTGTACCTGGGCACGGTAAGGAGAGATGATGCCAACGTCAATTGATTCTTCGAATATGCGATTTTTGCCGATTTTATCGAAGTATTCTTGCAATGTGGCAAGCGTAAGTTCGGCTTCGGCACGATTGATACGACCAAAACTCTCGCCCACAAACTCTTCCTTGCCGTCTACATCCGCGGTGTCTACCCATACCATCGGACGATCGTAGTCGAGTATACCTCTATGACTTACCTCGGGAGCCGTAGTCACGGCACCATTGTAGAAGTAATCGCTTGAGAACTGCATTATACGCTCGTTCATACGATACTGCATAGTAAGCAACGTCACCACATCGGGTTTCTGCTCAACAATGCGCTCCATCAATGTCTTGCCTAAACCTCCCTTCAAGGCGGCAATGCTCTTTACTGTAGGCGGCAATTGACAATGGTCGCCAGCCAATACCACTCTACCTGCCTTGCGTATAGCTATCCAGCAGGCAGCCTCAAGAGCTTGGGCAGCCTCGTCAATAAAGAGAGTTGAGTATTTCTCGCCCTCTAACACTCTATTGGCAGCACCAGTAAGCGTGCATGCTATTACTCTCGCCTCGCCAAAGAGCGAGGAACGTATGCGCAGTTCAAGCTCTGTAGCACGACTTTTAAGTCTATCCATCTTCTGATGCCATGAATCTGCACGCTTGCGTTGACCACGCAACTCGCGTATGGCTTTGCGTATGCTCCACAATTGAGGATAGTCGGGATGGGCCTCGAAGCGGCGCTCGTAGGTAAACGACAGCATTTTGTCGTTGACACGTGTTGGGTTGCCTATACGCAACACCGCCACTCCCCTATCCACAAGCTTCTCTGAAATCCAATCGACAGCCATATTGCTCTGTGCACACACTAATACCTGACTCTCACGGCGCAACGTCTCGTATATAGCCTCAACAAGGGTTGTGGTCTTGCCAGTTCCAGGAGGTCCGTGCACCACAGCTACATCTTTTGCACGCAGAACCTCGTTTACAGCCTGCTCTTGCGAAGGATTGAGCCACGGAAAACGTATTGGTTCAAAGCTTAGCTTACGGGCTGGTGCCTTGGTGTAAAACATCTCGCGTAGGTCGGCAAGTCGGCCTGATGTGGCACGCATCACACGATCGAGCGCATCAAACATAAGGCGGTAACTGGTTTCATCAAAGAATAGTTGCACACCTATAGCATCCTGACGCTGAAGGTCAACAAGCCTTCCGGCATCAGGCAATGCCACTACCATGCGGTCGGCTTCGGCATAACTCACGGTAGCAGTAAAGGACATATACTGAATGCTGTCATTACCCGTCTTGGGGTCACGTCGCATCGTGAAGAAACAAACCGGACGTCCCGACTCAAAGTTATGCTCTATGTCAGAGCCTTCATGCCGTGATACTTCCACCACCATCTGATTGAGCGAGTTGTAGTAACTGCGCCCCAACGACACTGGGAACCATGCATCGCCTCGGCGCACCTTACGTTCCACGCCCATTGTCTCGGTTTGCTTGCGAAACTCCTCCTTCTCGTGGTTGTATTCTATCTGCAACAACATGCGCTGCTGTTGCAACTGCAATATCGAATTGTTCATTGTTATTTATTCTCGGCTACTTAGTGATGCAAAGGTACAATATTTTGAGAAATAATTGCTAATTTTGCAAACATCTAAATATAAGCAAATGTCAAACAATGCCATATCACTGCAAGACGTCACTATAGGCTACCCCGCCCGACACCATTGCCACCATGTCATAGGCTCTAATATGCAAGCCACAGCCCCGAAGGGCACTATGACTTGCATAATAGGTCGCAACGGAACGGGCAAATCCACACTTCTGCGCTCCATCGCACGGCTTCAGAATAGGCTTGGGGGCGATATTCTACTCAACGGACATAGCATTGACAGCTATGCACAAGACGAGTTTGCACGCTTGCTAAGCATTGTGCTTACGTCGAGACCCGACGCTCAGAGTATGACGGTATACGAGTTGGTGGCGCTTGGACGTACGCCTTACACGGGTTTCTGGGGCAGATTGAGCGACGAAGACCGCAAGATTGTAGACCATGCATTGTATATGGTGGGAATGCAGAATATGAGTAGGCGACGCGTGTGTAGCCTTAGCGACGGCGAATGCCAGAAGGTAATGATAGCCAAGTCGCTTGCTCAGGGCACCCCTATCATATTGCTTGACGAGCCTACGGCCTTCCTCGACTTTCACGGCAAGGTTGAATTGCTTACGCTACTACGTAGGCTGGCACACAACGAGGGCAAGACTATACTGTTGTCTACACACGACCTTGAAGCTGCACTACAAACAGCCGACAGGCTGTGGATGCTTGACAAGGATGGCATACACGAGGGAGAACCTAAGCTGCTGGTTGCCAATGGCGACGTGGATAGATATATTGGGCAGAAGGGAGTGAGCGTGGACAAAGACTTCAGAATAAAGATTTCGGTTAGCGATAATAATAATTAAATTCAAGTTTCGCAAGCGAAAGAAGTTATTGGAAGTTATTGGAAGATAACTCGCTTCGCTCGTGAATTTAATGGACAATGCCCATATAGTTTAAGCTATAAAGCTATTGTCCGTTAACTTCCAAAACGACCGAAGGGAGTGCTAACTTCTTTAATTCCGCTAACTTCTGAACTTGCGAAAGTTCAATAATTAAATAAAGGTATACAACGTATGGAAAACAAATTGTTAGAACTGATAAAGACTCGCCGCTCATGCCGCCACTACAAAGCAGAGCAGGTAAGCGACAAAGAATTAAATGCTGTGCTTGAAGCAGGCGAATATGCACCTACGGGGCACGGACTGCAAGACCCTATAATAGTTGCGGTACAGAACAACGATATCAAGGCACAACTTGCACATCTTAACGCTCAAATTATGGGTGTAGACAGCAATCCCTACTATGACGCTCCTACCTATCTGCTTGTTTTCTCAACTAAGGACAACCCCAATGCTTTCCAAGACGGCTCTTGCGTATTGGAGAACATGATGCTTGCCGCACATGCCTTGGGGCTCGGTACTTGCAGGATTAACCGCGAATATCAGATGTTCCAAACCGAGGAGGGCAAAGAGCTGATGAAAACCCTTGGAGTGGACGAGAAATATATAGGTATCGGCGCACTGTCTTTGGGATATGCATCGAGAGAAGCTCGCCCTGCAGCTCCGCGCAAAGAGGGAAGAGTGAAGATTGTAAAGTAACACGTCTTGGGGAATATATATTACTTGGGCATTTAAATTATATTACTTTGCCATTTAAATTATATTACTTTGCCATTTAATATATATTACTTTGAGACAGCATCTGGCATACCTGAAAACATAGCCAAGATACCAACAACAATAATTACACGAACACGGAACAATAACGGCAATAATACATAACAGAGAGTGTATGTAAAAAGCCCAAAAAAGTACGCCCTGTAAGAGCAAAAGCATTTATTATCAACGCTTTTGCCCTTACAGGGCGCTTTTTGTTCACTATAATTACCCAAGGCGCTGCCTTGGGCTAGGCGCAAATTGGGCTTTCAGCCCGCTTCTTTTGATTTTTTTGACGCGCCCTCATGTATATAATATTATATTACATACGCTCAGGCACCTCAATGCCCAACAGCGCCATACCGTTCTTCAATGTCTTGCCCACGTTCTGTGCAAGTACAAGGCGCACCACTTTCTCGTTCTCGGTGTCGGCACCAAGGATAGAATAGTCGTGATAGAACTGATTGAAAGCCTTGGTAAGCTCGTAACAGTAGTTGGCAATGCCCGATGGCGAGTAGTCCTTACCAGCCTGCTCTACAGCAGCACCAAACTCGTTGAGCTTCTGGATAAGCTCTATCTCCTTCTCGTTAAGAGGCATCTCGTCCGACAAAGTTGTCGGGATTGTAATGCCCTCTGCAGCTGCCTTACGCAAGATAGAGCGTATACGAGCGTAGGTATACTGTATGAACGGACCGGTGTTGCCGTTAAAGTCGATAGATTCCTCTGGGTTGAAGAGCATATTCTTACGGGCATCAACCTTAAGGATGAAGTACTTCAAGGCACCGAGACCCACGATGCGGGCAATCTCGTTGCGTTCTTCCTCGCTCATATCCTTAAACTTGCCAAGCTCCTCACTTGTCTGCTTTGCATCGGCAATCATGGCTGCAATCAGGTCGTCGGCATCAACAACAGTTCCCTCACGGCTCTTCATCTTGCCGTTAGGAAGCTCTACCATACCATAAGAGAAATGTACAAGCTCCTTGCCCCACTTAAAGCCAAGACGGTCGAGCAGGATTGAGAGCACCTGGAAGTGATAGTTCTGCTCGTTGCCAACAACATAAATCATCTTGTCGATAGGGAAGTCGTTGAAACGCATCTCGGCAGTACCAATGTCCTGAGTCATATATACGCTGGTGCCATCCGAACGTAGCAAGAGCTTCTGGTCAAGACCCTCGTCAGTAAGGTCGGCCCAAACAGAGTTGTCATCCTTGCGGAAGAAGAGACCCTTAGCCAAGCCTTCCTCAACCTTCTTCTTACCTACGAGATAGGTATTCGACTCATAGTAAATCTTATCAAAGCCAACACCAAGAGCCTTGTAAGTCTCGTCGAAGCCGGCATATACCCAGTCGTTCATCTTCTTCCAAAGAGCACGTACCTCAGGGTCGTTCTGCTCCCACTTTACAAGCATCTCGTGAGCCTCCTTGATAAGGGGCGATTCTTCCTTAGCCTTCTTTTCAGCCGACTCTTCATCCATGCCCTCGGCAATGTACTTAGCCTTAAGTTCGGCAACTTCTGCACGATAGTGCCAGTCGAAAGCTACATAATAGTCGCCTATAAGGTGGTCGCCCTTCTTGCCAGATGTCTCTGGTGTCTCGCCATTGCCGTACTTAAGCCAAGCAAGCATTGACTTGCAGATGTGGATACCACGGTCGTTAACGATGTTGGTCTTAACCACCTTGTTGCCGTTAGCCTCCATAATTTGAGCAAGCGACCAACCAAGAAGGTTGTTGCGCACGTGTCCAAGGTGTAGAGGCTTGTTGGTGTTAGGCGAAGAGTATTCAATCATAACGAGTGGCGAGTTTTCTGTAACAGGCTTCTCGCCAAACTTCTCGTTTTGGTTCATTTCGTTGAGCAGAGAGAGCCAAGCCTTCTTGTCGATAACAAGATTGAGGAATCCCTTAACCACATTAAAGTCGGCTATAGCCTCGCAATTCTGCTTGATGTATGCACCAAGATCTTGTGCAGTATCCTCTGGTTTCTTATGAGAAATCTTGAGGAACGGGAATACTACGAGGGTAAGATTACCCTCAAATCCGCTTCTGGTCTTTTGAAGTTGCACCAAATTCTCGGGTACTTCTTGACCATAAAGTTCTTTCACCGCTGCCTGAGCAGAAGTGATGATTTGCTGTTCTATTGTCATAATTATACTGTTTTATTCTTGCTTATAATGGGTAATATATAATAATGTGGAGTTTCAAGATGCAAAGTTATAAAATAATTTGCTAAGTATGACACGAGAATTGTGTTTTTGTGGGCTATTCATCATAACATAAACAAGGATGCATGTAACAATTTTTATATACAGGTGTCGCATTGGTACCAATGCGACACAAAAAAACACGCAATGCGACACAAAAGTCGAGGAATGCGACACTTCATCTAATTATATTTTTATATTTTTGCATTAAGTTTTTAAGACATAAAATTGTTTTAAGAATATAAGTCACAAGGTTGTTATAAGAAGATAGTCTCTTAAGGTTTTATAAGGAGACTAAAGCGGAGCGCCGCTTGAAGATGCAGCGGATGGTCATTGCCTCCGCTGCTATTTTTTATTTAAAAATCGGTCCTTTATCATGGTCATTTCCAATAAAAGTTGTATTTTTGCATATAACTAATCTTAGCTAATTATGGACCTTTTATTCATCACACAATACACTTGCTTTATATTCATGGTGATAAACGCCATGATATTAGGTATAAGCTCTATACATGTACGCTGGAAAAACAAGCGATACGAGCAGTCGCGTTGGCTATTTTTCGTGGCTATGATAGGTTTTGCATCGCAGTTTTTTGTACAGATGAAGTTTGGATTCCGAGCCACAAGCACCGAATTGGGCGCCTTAATCAACATTATATTCTATATTCCTTGCTTCACGTTAACAGCATTGGGCATATACAACATTGAGGCACCACACGCCCACTTCAAACAGATGTACATAGTATGTGGCAGTATATATGCTGCCACCATAGGAGCTGTTGTGGCAGGCTATTGCAATACCGGCAGTATGTATATAGGCGGATGGCTGTACGTAATGATGTTACTGCACTTGATCAATGTAATATACTGTATCACCAAGATTGTCATTGCTATAAAAAGACACCGTATGATGTTAGAAGCAATGACAGCCTCGGACATGCTGCCATTTATGCGCTATGCCCACGCCTGCGTAGCTATGCTACTGATATCTGTCTCTACTGTGCCATTCGCTATTATACACACCCCATTAACATGTATAGTTGCGCCATTGGTGCTCATTGCCTTCCTTGTATTCTGCATTACCTTCGTGGCACTTGGCTATAGTTATATGCCTACAGACGAACTGCTTGACTTGGAAGGAGACAAGGAGTTAAGTAAGAAAGTAGAAAATGACGACATTGTTGACAACAGTCAACAGGGTGCGACAAACAACATGCGCAACACATCGGGCAAGCAAAATATCTTGACCGAAGAACGCATAGACTTGATAAAGAAAAGGCTTGACGAGTGGTGCGGCAAGAAAGGCTATAAGGATTGTTCGGTAAATATGCTGATGTTGTCGCTTGCAATAGGCATATCCAAAGACGACCTTTCGCTATACTTCGACCAATGTCTTGACTCTACATTCAGGATATGGCTAAGCGATATCCGATTTAACGCAGCCAAAGAGATGATGATAAAATATCCTGAATACAACAACGAAATAATATCTACCGAATGTGGATTCTCGTCGCGTACCCATTTGTATAGGGTATTCAAACAAAAAGCCGACTGCACGCCAACGGCATGGCGAGCTGGCGCAACAGAAAAGAAATAGACTCTACTTGCGGCCAAAGTCAGCCGGCACTTCTCCCCATTTCTTTGTTTCCCACTTCAATATAGGGTTCTTTATCTGATGCGTGCGCAACCAAGCCTCTGCTCTTGCTATGATTTGATACAATTGTTCGGTCTGCGGTGTACGCAGAAGCTTTGTCTTGCATTGTCGTTTCTGCACCCACAATATAGCATTGTGCGAATCGCTATATATAGTCTTGCCCGTTATGCCCTGCTTGTCGAGCAGAGCAAGAGCGTGCACGATAGCAAGAAACTCGCCTATATTATTGGTGCCATGCACTGGACCGAAATGAAATACTTGAGCTCCGGTGGCAAGGTCAATGGCTTGATATTCCATCGGGCCTGGATTGCCTGAGCAAGCAGCATCTACTGCCCATGCATTGGCAGTAACTTCTAACGGAAGGGGCAGAACTGTATCGTGACGATAATCGGGAGGGTTTTGCATATTGAGTTACGAGTTAGGAGTTAGGAATTACGAATTATGAGTTACTAATTCATCAAACCATAAACATTATTATCACTTGCGCTATTATCACGCGTATGAACATACCAAGTGGATAAACCGATGTGTAAGCCACAGCTGCGCGATCGCCTGGTATTGTTTCGTTGGCATAGCTTAGAGCCATAGGATTTGCCATAGAGCCACATAACAATCCACAGACTGTGCCAAAATCGAACTTCTTAGTCTTCAATGCAACCGCTCCGATAATGAGTAGCGGGAGTATTGTAAGCACAACACCAATGCCAACCCACAACAATCCCTCAGGACGTATTATGGTAGTAAGGAAGTCCTTACCGGCTGCCAAACCAAGACAAGCAAGATATAGCGACAAACCAAGCTTGCGAAGCATGAGCGACGCAGAACGTGTGGTATAGCTTATAAAGTGAACTCGTGAGCCTAAGGCTCCGATAAGAATACCCATTATAATTGGGCCGCCGGCTATGCCAAGCTTAACTGGAGCACTCATTCCAGGAATAGAAATAGGTATCATACCTACAGCCAAACCAAGTAAGAGACCAAAGAAAATGGCACCGAGATTGGGCTCATTAAGCACCTGAACAGCATTGCCGAGGAAAGCCTCTGCATGACTGATGTCCTCGTGAGTGCCAACAACCGTAAGACGATCGCCATATTGCAGATGCAAAGAGTCGACAGCAAGCAACTTGATATCGCCACGCATTACACGCGAAACATTAACACCATAGGTCTGGCGTACACGCAGCGATCCAAGAGTCTTACCATTTAGTTTGGTACGCGTCATAACTATCACACGGCTCTCCATAGACGAATCGATGGAGTTCCAATCAATATGGTCGCGGTTCCAATCCTTCTCCACACGCTTGCCAAAAAGAATGTCCATGGCAGGCACCTCATCACGATTGGTAACAACAAGCACATTGTCGCCTATCTGCATCTCGGTAGAGGCAAGCGGGACAATTACATTGTCGCCTCGCCAAATACGGGAGATAATGAAGTGGCGATGGGTTTTCTGCGATATCTCGGCAATGGTCTTACACGATATAGCTGGGTTGACAACAACAAACTGTCCAACAAAGGTCTGGTCGTCATCATCCGACTTGTTGGGCGAAAGGTCGTCTGGGCGCACAATAAACTTACGCAACAATATCATGGCAACAATAACACCTACAACACCAAGCGGATAGGTAACAGCACAACCAAGGGCTGCACCGCTACTTGATAGATGAGCAGTGGCAAGAGCTTGCTGGGCTGCACCAAGAGCAGGTGTATTGGTAGTGGCACCACACAGTATACCAACCATGTCGGGTATAGATATAGGCAACACAAGACATAGGGCAAGCGCCATAACGGTGCCAAGAGCTATGACGCCCAAGCCCCACATATTGAGCGACACACCCTCATTGCGCATCATACCAATGAAGTTGGGACCCACATGCAAGCCAAGTGCATACACAAAAAGAGACAAGCCAAGCGTCTCGGCAAAATGAAGCATCTGCTCATCGGCCGAGAAATGCAGACTACCTGCAACTATACCTATAAAGAACACAAACGCCACTCCAAGCGAAATACCTTTGACATGCATCTTGCCAAGAGCAAGTCCGGTAGACACAATAAGCGAGAGCAACACTATAGTCTGCACGGCAGAGTGTATCGTGAAAAGACTTTCAATCCATTCCATTTCGTTAGTATAAGTACCTTGTTTTCTATTTAAGATTCTACTTTATCTAAATGTTGTGCAAAGGTAATGTAAAAATCTGAGTAAAACATCTTTACATATATAAATTGCTTGTTCATTTAAAATTCTTTTGTTAACTTCGCATAGACTTATCGCTTTTTAGCAAAACATCCTAAGCCACCGAACCTACAAAACCTACTTTTAATATGACCTATCCTATGAAAATAGCCAACATCATCATTGCATCATCATTATTTGCAACGGCAACTATTGCCGCCACACCCGACAATACAGACAACTTATCGTTAATGCGTCAGGTGCGCACATCGTCGTGCTTTGACTACAATCTTACAGGACAACTTATTACAGACGGCATAGTATATAAAACCATGCCCCCTACCCTAACCGTTAGCAATGCCGACGGACCTCTGCCAAGACGCGAACGAGAATGGGCTATAGATGGAGGCGAGTGGACACGCAACACACTTATGGGCTACAGCAACTATCTACAATATCAGTGGACCGCTATGTCGGTAAAGGCAAACCGCATAAGCCTAAGATGCAACGTGGCTTACGACGAGAGCAAGGCCAACAAGGGCTATAGCATACGTGTGTTGATGCCTAATGGACGCAGAAACAAGAAAGAATGGCACGTGGTAGCAGAAAGCAAAGGCGACGGACTACCCAGAGCTTTATCCAAACACAAAGTAAACAGCGACCCAAACAAGCAAACAGGAACATCGCTATTGCCACAGCGTGACATAAATATACAATTAGACTTGCCTAAAGACTGCCAAGATATCAACAACATACGTATAGAGTTCAGCATGGAGGGAGCTGCATACTGGACAGTATTCAACATCGACTTCTACAATAACGGAGAACGAGTGCTGGCAGACGTTATACCAAACTCGCACTTTGGCAGTGCTTGGATGAGTGCCGGCGAAGGAAATGAGTGGGCACAAGTGGACCTTGCAGGAAAGTGTACTGTTTCGAGCATAAACCTTTCATGGATACGCCGACCACGACACGGATATATAGAAGTGAGCGACGATGCACAGCAATGGCAACGTGTGGCAGAATTGCCAAACAATAGCAAGCGCAACTACGACCGCATCAGCCTAAATCATATAGACTGTCGTTACGTACGTGTTAATATGGAAGGGGGCAGCATAGACGTGGCCAAGACGGGCGATATACCAACAAAGACTTATATATTGAGCGAACTTAAAGTGGAGGGCAAGGGAATCAATCGCACTATGCCTAACACCAAAGACACATACGCCAACAACCGAATGATGCTAAATGCTGGCGACTGGAAGGTGTGCCGAGCCTCGCAAGTAACAGTGGGTGGCGAAACTTTATCTACAGACAAGTTTACTACAGATAATGGTTGGATAGCAGCAACAGTTCCGGGAACAGTACTAACAAGCTTCGTAAACTATGGTGCCATAGCCAATCCCAACTACGCTGATAATATGTTCAGCATAAGCGATGCCTACTTCTGCTCCAACTTTTGGTATAGACGCACCTTCGTTATACCGCAGGAGATGAGAGGACAACGCGTACTGCTAAACTTCGACGGTATAAATTGGAAAGCCGATGTATGGCTCAATGGCAAGAAGATAGACCGCATAGAGGGCGCATTTACACGCTCTACGGTCGACATTACACCTTATATTAATAATGGGGTGAACACCATGGCTGTGCTAATACACAAAAATGCGCACCCAGGGTCTATAAAAGAAAAGAACCATCTTAACACCGACTTCAACGGAGGCATACTTGGCGCCGACAACCCTACATTTCATGCAACAACCGGTTGGGACTGGATATCAACCATTAGAGGTCGTGATATCGGTATATGGAACGATGTATACCTTACGTCGACAGCCTCTGTAACACTTTCAGATCCCGTAGTAAGCACCCATCTTGACAATCTGCCAGACACACTGGCTTGCATTACACCACGTGTCATAGCACACAACTGGCTAAATAAAGATGTAAGCGGAACGCTGAAAGGATGGATTGGCAACCTCAAGTTCGAGAAAAAGCTTACGCTAAAAGCTGGCGAACAATGCGAGGTAGTATTTAATCCCGAACAATACCCCACACTTAACGACCAGCGCATACGCCTTTGGTGGCCTAACGGATACGGCGAGCCATATCTACACGAAGCTGGATTTGAGTTCGTAGCAAACGATAAACAGAACAACACAACCAATGCTCGTATAGGCTACAAGGCAGGTATAAGAGAGGTACGATACGCCGATGCAAAGACACAGCTTAAACTATATGTTAACGGCAAATGCCTTGTTCCATTGGGAGGTAACTGGGGGTTCTCAGAGTCGAACCTCAACTATCGCCAACGCGAATACGACATTGCCGTGCGTCTACACCGTGACATGAACTTCAACATGATACGCAACTGGGTTGGAATGACGGGCGACGAGGAATTTTATGATGCTTGCGACAAGTATGGCATTATGGTGTGGCAAGACTTCTGGCTTGCCAATCCTGCCGACGGACCCGACCCAGATGACGAGGAAATGTTTATGCGCAATGCACGCGACTTTACAAGTCGTATGCGACGTCATCCATCCATTGCCCTATACTGCGGACGTAACGAGGGATATCCACCTAAGACTCTTGACGATGCTTTGCGTAAAACCGTGGCAGAAATGAACCCAAATATGCTATACATATCGTCTTCGGCAGACGAGGGAGTAAGTGGACACGGACCATATTGGGCAGAGCCTGCTCGCACTTACTTTGCAAAACAAAGCGGGAAATTGCATACCGAACGTGGAATGCCTAACATAATGACACCCGAAGGCACACATAAAACACTTGGCAACACAGTTGAATGGAGACCAGGAGATGCTTGGGGACAACACGACTTTACGCAGGCAGGCGCTCAGCGCGGCGCATCGTTCATGGCTATTGTAGAGAAGATGTTCGGCAAGATTACATCTGCCGACGAATTTACACGCCTTGCCCAGTGGCAGAACTATGAAGGATATCGTGCTATGTACGAGGCTGACTCTAAGTATCTGCAAGGCTTGCTCATATGGATGAGCCATGCTTGCTGGCCAAGTTACACATGGCAATGCTACGACTATTACTTCGAGCCTACAGCTGCCTTCTATGGAGCACGCAAGGCTTGCGAACCATTGCACATACAACGCAACGCCTTGACACGAAACATAGAGATAGTAAACCGCATAGACGTAAATCATAAGGGGCTTGTTGCTACACGTGAGTTGCTCGACATAAACGGCAACCTTATATGTATGGACAGCAATACCACCGACATAAAAGGAGTATCGACTATTGAATTGCCTGCACTTGCCACCGACTCTGTGCCGGATGGTATAGACGGAGATGTGTACTACATACGATTGAAGCTTGCAGACAGTAAGGGAGAGACACTATCTACCAACTTCTACGTGCTGTCTGCCAACGAGGGAAACCTACAACAACTTGCATCTCTACCCGAGGTAAACCTTACCGTTTCAACCGAACGATACTCGGACAATACACTTACTGTGTTCTTAAAGAATGCTTGCGACACACCAGCAATGATGATAAGACTGAACCTTAAAACGGATGACGGCGAGCAGGTACTTCCGGTTGATTACTCGGACAACTACTTCCACCTTATGCCTGGCGAGGAATGCTTTGTCAACATAGAATGGAATAAGGCAGATGCAAGACAGAAGGTTCCGTTTGTGGAGATGACGGGATATAATGTAAAGCAACGTACTCTGAGGTAAAACAGAACAATTAAATGTATGATATACCTAATCGAGTAGGAGGAAAACGAAGTAGTTTTCTTCCTACTTTCGTTTTCCGACCTCTCACACCACCGTACATGCGGTTCCGCATACGGCGGTTCCTATTTTTGGTGCCATTCGAGATATGTCCCCATTAAAGTAGCATACCCTGCGGAGCGTAGCTTATTGTTATCTATCGCCCTTTTTAGAACAGGACTATCAGCTATTCGCCAATAACCCTTACGAGTATTACCCCATTCGTATGCTTGGTATTTATTAATACCACATCTGATAAGGTTTGCCACTTTTGTCTTGACTTTCTTCCAAGCTTTCCATATACACATGCGTATTCTACGTCTTAACCATTCGTCTGTCTCCAGCAAGAGACGCTTCATGTTGGCAAGGTGATAATAACCGACCCACCCTCTTATGTATTCTTTCAGCTTTTGCTTCCTCTTGGCATATCCCCATCCGTTGCTGCGACTTGTCAGTTCTTTTAGCTTTGACTTCATCTTGGCTTTGGACTTTGGGTGCACCATGAGTTGACATTTGCCCTTCATTACATAAAAGGAATAGCCGAGGTATTTCACTCCGCGCACATACGACACTACAGTCTTTTCCTTGTTGACTTTGAGATATAGAACATTTTCTATAAATCGGGTTATAGACTCCTTTACTCGCCTTGCTGCTCTTTTGGACTTGCAGAATATCATCGAGTCATCGGCATAGCGCACAAAGGGGAGTCCTCTGCGGTCGAGTTCTTTGTCCAATTCGTTGAGCATTATATTACTCAACAACGGACTTAGCGGTCCTCCTTGGGGAGTTCCCTCTTCGCTCGCTTCAAACAAGCCTTTGTCCATTACACCACTTCGGAGATACTTGTGTATAAGACTGACCACTCTGCCATCTTTTATCGTACGGCTGAGGATTTCTATGAGTTTGCTATGGCTCACGGTGTCGAAGAAGCGTTCAAGGTCAAGGTCTACTACATATATGTAGCCTTCGTTAACTATCTTTTGCGCCCCTCGTAGTGCGTCATGGCATCCTCTTCTCGGTCGGAAGCCGTAGCTCGTCTTGGAGAATTGGTTCTCATAGATGGGAGTCAGTACTTGGTTGATGGCTTGCTGCACCAAACGGTCTACTACTGTAGGTATTCCCAACAGGCGCATCTTGCCATTGTCTTTGGGTATTTCTACCCTTTTCACTGGGTTCGGACGGTAAGAGCCGTCCATCAAGGAACGGATGAGCAAGTCCTTATTGGTCAAGAGCCATGGGAGCAACTGCTCGCACGACATCTTGTCGATACCACCACAGCCTTTGTTTCTCATAACAGCCTTGTAGGCTCGGTTGAGATTCGCAGGACTAAGGATTTGCTCGAAAAGGTGTTCCTTGTCGAATGGTACTTCCACGATGTTGTCTTCACACATCCACATGAAGGTCTGCACTCCCCCATACCATTCGGTTTCCGACCTATCTCTTTGGGGGCAGCCATTAACTTGGGATAATGTTTTCTGCATTCTTTCCTTCATGAGGTATGTTTCAATTACTATCGTTTAATTGTTAGGTTCAGCCCTTCGTGCAACATTATCGACGATTGCACTACTATGGCGTCTGCTGACTTCTCACGACAAGCTTTACTCCGCTTCTTTCGTAAAAAAAAAACTATTTGAAGCGTCCGTGAGACCTCCTCGGATAAGGGCTTTGTCTTTCCATCTTATACCTACTCCATTTACACCAACCATTCCGAATAGCTATGGGACTTTGATTTGTTTAGCAATCTCATCCATGGTCAAATGCCTTATATGAAGTTTCTGTCCGTTAGGTCAGATGTTTGCCGCCGGCTTCTTTCAGATTTCACCTCACGATGAACACCCTTGCCCTTGGCTATGTAATTCCCGCTATTAGGGCTTACTCGGGACTTGCACCCGTTAGACAATGCTCGTGCCGAGCAATCGAGTAGGAGGAAAACGAAGCAGTTTTCTTCCTACTTTCGTTTTCCGACCTCTCACACCACCGTACGTGCGGTTCCGCATACGGCGGTTCCTATTTTGGATACCATTCGAGATACGCCTCCATTAAAGTAGCATACCCTGCGGAGCGTAGTTTATTGTTATCTATCGCCCTTTTTAGAACAGGGCTGTCAGCTATTCGCCAATAGCCCTTGCGAGTGTTACCCCATTCGTATGCTTGGTATTTATTGATACCGCATCTAATGAGGTTTGCCACTTTTGTCTTGACTTTCTTCCAAGCTTTCCATATACACATGCGTATTCTACGTCTTAACCATTCGTCTGTTACAAGCAAGAGACGCTTCATATTGGCAAAGTGATAATAGCCGACCCAACCTCGTATGTATTCTTTCAGCTTCTGCTTTCTCTTGGCATATCCCCATCCATTGCTGCGGTTTGTCAGTTCTTTCAACCTTGACTTCATCTTGGCTTTGGACTTTGGGTGCACCGTGAGTTGGCATTCGCCTTTCATCACATAAAAGGAGTAGCCGAGGTATTTCACTCCGCGCACATACGACACTACGGTCTTTTCCTTGTTGACTTTGAGATATAGAGTATTCTCTATAAATCGGGTTATAGACTCCTTCACTCGCATTGCAGCCCTTTTGGACTTGCAGAATATCATCGAGTCATCGGCATAGCGCACAAAGGGGAGTTCTCTGCGTTCAAGTTCCTTGTCCAATTCGTTGAGCATTATGTTACTCAACAATGGACTTAGCGGACCGCCTTGGGGAGTTCCTTCCTCGCTCGCTTCAAACAAACCTTTGTTCATTACACCACTTCGGAGATATTTGTGTATAAGACTGACCACTCTGCCGTCTTTTATCGTACGGCTGAGGATTTCTATGAGTTTGCTATGGCTCACCGTGTCGAAGAAGCGTTCAAGGTCAAGGTCGACTACATATATGTAGCCTTCGTTGACTATCCTTCGCGCTCCTCGTAGTGCGTCATGGCATCCTCTTCTCGGACGGAAGCCGTAGCTCGTCTTGGAGAATTGGTTCTCATAGATGGGAGTCAATACTTGGTTGATGGCTTGTTGCACCAGACGGTCTACTACTGTAGGTATTCCCAACAGGCGCATCTTGCCATTGTCCTTGGGTATTTCTACCCTTTTTACTGGGTTCGGACGGTAAGAACCGTCCATCAAGGAACGGGTGAGTTCATCCTTATTGGTCAGGAGCCATGGGAACAATTGCTCGCACGACATCTTGTCGATACCACCACAGCCCTTGTTTCTCATAACTGCTTTGTATGCTCGATTGAGATTTGTGGGACTAAGAATTTGCTCGAAAAGGTGTTCCTTGTCGAATGGTACTTCCACGATGTTGTCTTCACACATCCACATGAAGGTCTGCACTCCCCCATACCATTCGGTTTCCGACCTATTTCTTTGGGGGCAGCCATTAACTTGGGATAATGTTTTCTGCATTCTTTCCTTCATAAGGTATGTTTCAATTACTATCGTTTAATTGTTAGGTTCAGCCCTTCGTGCAACGTTATCGATTGTTGCACTACTATGACGTCTGCTGACTTCTCACGGCAAGCTTTACTCCACTTCTTTCGTAAAAACAACTATTTGAAGCGTCCGTGAGACCTCCTCGGATAAGGGCGTTGTCTTTCCATCTTATACCTACTTCATTTACACCGACCGTTCCGAATAGCTATTGGGCTTTGGTTTGAATAGCAACCTCACCCACGGTCACATGCCTTATATGAAGTTTCTGTCCGTTAGGTCAGATGTTTGTCTTGGGCTTCCTTCAGATTTCATCTCGCGATGAACACCCTTGCCTTTGACTATGCAATTCCCGCTATTAGGGCTTGCTCGGGACTTTCACCCGTTAGACAATGCTCATGCCGAGCGTACTACTAAAAAAGTAGCGGGGACCTTATGGCCTCCGCTACTTTTTTATATAGGGTTTAGCTGTATTAGCTAATTATTATATTCTGTTGTTATTCAACCACCATCTTCTTAGGCAAAACAAGATTAAGAATTACGGCAAGAAGGAATACCACTGCCACGCAGTTTTCGGCAAACACTGTGCGTACTATCTCAGGGAAAATGGCAAACATACCTGTTGCCTGGGTAAAGCCAAGACCAACACTAAGCGACAAGCTAACAATAACCATATTGCGCTGAGAGAATCCAGCACGCGACATCATACCAAATCCAGCAAAGAGAATGCTGCCGAACATCATTATTGTACAACCGCCAAGAACTGCTTGAGGAATAGTGGTAAGAGCGGCACCAATAACTGGGAACACACCACCAATAATCATAACAACTGCTCCAACGCCAATGGTAAAGCGGTTTACAACACCTGATATGGCTGCAAGACCTACATTCTGACTGAACGATGTGATTGGGGTACAACCGAACAAACCAGAAACTGAACTTACGAAACCATCGCAACAAATAGCTGAGCCCATCTCCTTTGTTTCTGGGTCGCGCTTCAATGCACTATTGCAAAGGGCAGAAGTATCGCCTATTGTCTCGGTTGCCGATACAAGATATACAGCCACTACAGACAATATGGCACCTATATTAAACTCTGGTGTGAACGGGAGCAAACGTGGAAGAGCGATGATTGACTGACCCGACAAGCTATCGAAATTGACCATTCCCATAAAACAAGCCAACACATAGCCCACAACAAGACCTACAAGTACTGAGAGCGAACGAAGGAATCCCTTTGCAAAGACCTGGCAAAGGAGGCAGGCAAGAAGTGTAACAGAGCCTACAATCCAATTACTCATGCTACCAAAATCGGGTGCACCCATACCACCTGCAAACGAGTTGGCACCAATAGGCAAAAGAGAGAAACCTATAGCAGTAACAACAGTGGCCGACACAACATGCGGGATAAGCTTAATCCAATACTTGACAAAAAGTCCGAGCAATCCCTCAACAAGGCCGCCTATAATAACGGCACCGATAAGTGTGCCCATACCATATGTTCCGGCAATGCCGATGGCGAGCGAAAGGAAGGTGAACGAGATGCCCATAACAATTGGCAAACGCGAGCCCACACGCCATACTGGGAACAACTGCACCAATGTTCCGATACCGGCTATCACCATACAGTTCTGTACGAGAGCGGCACTTACTGCACTATCCAGCCCAACGGCTGCGGCAAGAATCATGATTGGAGTGATGTTGCTGACGAACATTGCCAGCACGTGTTGTAAACCGAATGGGAGAGCTTTTCCCAATGGCACTCTACCGTCAAGTTGGTAGAGATTCTCAATAGAATTTTTCATTGCGTTTATGAATGTTGTGAATGTGGGGACAAAGGTACAAAAAATCAAACAAAATTTAAATAAACTACACGAAACAAATTCTACGCCATTACACGATAACAAATTTCGGTGATGATGTCCACGGCGATGGTCAAGGATAACTAACTACATTAATAAGTATTAAAAATGTGCAATCCTGCCACTTTTTCATAGGAGAAATGTGTAACTTTGCCACAAATTCATAGATATGGAAATAAAGAGAGACATAATAGACCATCTGAAAGAGTGGAAGACAAGCACGCGAAGAAAGCCACTGGTGCTTCAAGGAGCACGTCAAGTAGGCAAATCGTGGGCGTTGAAAAAGTTTGGTAAAATGTGTTTTGAAAGCACCGTATACATTAACTTCGACACTATGCCTACCATAAAGGAGGATTTCGCAAGGACAAAGGAACCGCGAAAACTTCTGAAAATACTTGAGATGACCATGGGGCAAGCCATCAACCCAGACTCCACACTAATAATTTTTGACGAGATACAAGAATGTAACGACGCGCTAAACAGCCTGAAATATTTTTGCGAGGACGCTCGCGAATACTGTATCGTGTGCGCCGGATCATTACTGGGCGTTGCCCTTAACCGTTCGGGAGCATCGTTTCCTGTGGGCAAGGTTGACTTCATGCGACTACAGCCAGTATCATTCGCTGAGTATCTACGTGCAACCGATGCCAAACTCTATGCCTCATACGAAATGATTGACGAAGTGATGACCGTACCAGAAGTGCTGCATGAGCAACTTACTGATGCCTACATAGAATATCTGCCACTCGGCGGTATGCCCGAAGCCGTAAGTGCCTATCTTGACAGCCGACAATGGAGCGACGTGGCAACCATACAAGATGGCATACTGCAATCCTACTCGCTTGATTTCGCAAAGCACATCAGCAACAAGGACATTCCACGAGTATTTCAGGTATGGGCCAATCTTCAGGACCAACTGGCACGCGAAGACAAGAAATTCCGTTATGCCGACATAAAACAAGGAGCAAGGGCGCGTGAATATGAGGGGGCAATAGAATGGCTGTGCCTCGCAGGGCTAGTACACCGTGTATCGGCTGTAGAAACCCCGCGTCTGCCACTCTCAGCCTATAAGAAAAGCAATGCTTTCAAACTGTATCTCAACGACGTTGGACTACTGTGCCGCAAGTTCGGACTCGACCCTCGCACAGCCATCCAAGGCAGCACGATGTTCACCGAGTTCAAAGGAGTGCTTGCCGAGAACTATGTGCTGCAGTCGCTTGTGAGGCAGTTTGGCAACGGGCAATACTACTGGACATCGGGCAACACTGCCGAAGTGGAGTTTATTCTGCAACACGAAGGCGAGATAATCCCTATTGAGGTAAAAGCCAACCGCAACATCACCGCCAAGAGCCTTGCCCTCTACCGCAAGACCTATTCGCCACGACTGGCCGTCCGCCTGTCGACACTAAACATGCGCAAGGACAACGACCTGCTGAATATGCCGCTGTATTTGGTGGATAAATTGAAGGGGTTTGTAGGATAGTTTTTGCTTAAACAATATGACAAGTGATTTCTTTCACTTGCGTAAACCCACTTCTACGTCCATAATTCTTGGTGTGTGCATTTCTTGCACATACCAAACCTTCATCCAATTCTCCCTCTTTAAATATATTAGAGATATGACCAATTTGGGTTTAATACATTCTCCTTTCCGCCCAATCGCCTCTATCCAGATTTCTATATCCAATAGCCTCGCTTATATGCTGCACCTGCACACATTCCGATCCATCGAGATCAGCAATGGTACGTGCAACTTTTAGTATACGGTTGTATGCACGTGCCGAGAGAGAGAACCTCTCCATTGCCATACGCAACTGGTTGATAGAAGCCTCATCAGGTTCGGCAAACTGATGTATCATACGTTCTGTCATTTGAGCATTGCAGTGGATGCCTTTAAAGTCCTTGAAACGTTCGGTCTGTATGTCGCGTGCCTTAATAACACGTTCGCGAATAACTGAACTTGATTCGCCTGGCTGCGCCTGCGATATATCCTTAAACGGCACGGGAGTTATCTCGCATTGGATGTCAATGCGGTCGAGCAACGGACCCGAAATCTTATTCATATATCGTTGTATCTGCCCAGGTGTGCAGCAACAATTATGGGTAGGGTCATTGTAATAGCCACACGGACACGGATTCATTGAGGCAATGAACATGAAGGAGCATGGAAACTCAACTGTGTATTTGGCACGTGATATTGTTATCTTATGGTCTTCGAGCGGTTGGCGTAACACTTCCAATGTTTGCTTATTAAACTCTGGCAACTCATCTGCAAAAAGAACTCCATTATGTGCCAAAGATATTTCGCCTGGCTGAGGATTGAAACCACCACCAACAAGCGCAACCTCACTAATAGTATGATGTGGAGCCCTGAACGGACGCTGCGATATAAGCGATGTGCCACGTTGCAGTTTGCCGGCAACACTATGTATCTGCGTTGTCTCTAAACTCTCGGAAAGCGATAGAGGAGGCAATATTGATGGAAGACGCTTTGCCATCATCGACTTGCCAGAACCAGGAGGGCCTACCATGATGAGATTGTGACCACCAGCAGCAGCAACCTCTAATGCGCGTTTTACAGATTCCTGACCACGAACGTCGGCAAAATCGAGTTCGTACTTATATTGTTTTTCGTAAAACTCGCGACGTGTATCAACAAATGTAGGTTCGTATTTTTCTGTACCAGAAAGAAGTTTAATGACATCTATAATGTTTTCCATGCCATATACGTCAAGGTTGTTCACAACAGCAGCCTCGCGCTCGTTCTGCTTTGGAACGATAAGGCCTTTATACTTCTCTGCCCTTGCCTTTATGGCAATTGGAAGTGCGCCTTTAATTGGTTGCAGCGTTCCATCAAGACTCAACTCACCCACCATCATATAGTCGCCCAATACTTCGCTCACAATGCCACCACTAGCCGCCAATATACCTATGGCCAATGGCAAGTCAAACGAACTGCCTTCCTTTCTTAAGTCGGCAGGAGCAAGATTGATAGTTATATCGCCATGCGGAAACTTATAGCCATTGAACTGCACAGCCGACGCTATACGGTCGCGTCCTTCCCTAACAGCAGTATCGCCCAGTCCAGTCATACGATACATTACACCAGGCACAATGTTCACCTCAACCGTAACAGTCGTAACGTCTAGGCCGTTAACAGCAGCAGAATAAGTTTTTACGAGCATGATAGTATATGGTTTTAAAGGTTAGTATATAAAGACAAAAGTAATATTTTTGCTTGAAAATAACAACAAAATCGCAAAAAACATATAATTGAATATATATTTTATACCCTTTCGGGTGCAATATGAAATATTTTTAGTATATTTGCACCCGAAAGGGTATAAATTAAATATAACTATTTAGAAATGGACTCACCTATAGCATCATTCGTAAAGGAGCGTCGCAAAATGTTCAACCTTACACAAATCGACCTTGCAGAGAAGTCGGGGGTAGGTTTAAGGTTTGTACGCGAACTGGAGCAAGGCAAACCCACTCTGCGTCTTGATAAAGTGAATCAAGTGCTGGCATTGTTCGGACATGAAGTAGGAGCAGTACCGGTAACAAATATACTTGTTAACAAAGAAACGTGTTGACCACAAACAAAGGAGACAGAATAATTATGAAGAGTGCCAAGATATACATGTACGAAAGATATGCCGGAATGCTGAAAGAGGACGAGAATGGTTTTTCGTTTGTATACGATCCCAGCTATCTGCAACAACCAGACGCTGAACCAATAAGCCTAAGTATGCCTCTGCGTAAGGAGCCTTATGAGGACAAGGTTCTGTTTCCTTTCTTCGACGGATTAATTCCAGAAGGTTGGCTACTCAATATTGCAGAGCGTAGTTGGAAGATAAACCAACGTGACCGCATGTCGCTACTCCTTGCATGTTGCAAAGACTGTATCGGCGCTGTGAGCGTTGTACCTGAAGAAGAAATATAAAAAGCCTCAACTATGAATAAATGCCTATACTGCTATAAGCCATTGAAAGACGGGCAAACCGACTTTCATCCTGCATGCGCACGCAAGTTATTTGGCGTGAAAGAAGCTCCCACTTTACCCTATTGCCGCAGTCAAATATCCGATTTAGCCAAGCAGGTGGTACGTGCACAAACCACACTTACGGGTGTACAAGCAAAACTATCGCTCGATGTAAATCCTGGTGGACGTAACGAGCCAGACCGGTTTACCATAGTAGGACTATGGGGACGCTATATCCTCAAACCACAAACCGATGCATATCGAGCTTTGCCAGAACTGGAAGACCTTACTATGCATATGGCTGAGGCAGCCAAGATAGCTGTGGTGCCCCACTCGCTTATACGCTTTGCCGATGGCGAGCTCTGCTATATTACACGACGTATAGACCGCGACCGCAATGGTTATAAAATAGCAATGGAGGACATGTGCCAACTGTCAGAACGCCTTACAGAATACAAATATAAAGGTTCGTATGAGCAGATTGCAAAACTGATAAAGAAGTATTCTGCCACACCACAACTCGACCTTGTAAACTATTGGGAGGTGGTTGTATTCTCATGGATTACGGGCAATTCGGACATGCACCTAAAGAACTTTTCGCTTTACAAGACACCGCTCGGCTACACTCTCACCCCTGCTTACGACCTACTATCTACAGCTATAGTCATGCCGGAAGATAAAGAGGAACTTGCGTTGACGCTCAACGGCAAGAAAGCTCGATTGAAACGCAGCGACTTTGAAAGGTCGATAATAGCATCAGGAGTTAACGATAAGGTTCTTGACAATATTGCCAAGAAATTCCGCAAAGCTCTAATAAAATGGGTTGCACTAATAGATGATTCTTTTCTGCCAGATGATTTTAAACGGCAGTACAAGCGACTAATTATTGGGAGAATGTTGCGACTGAAATAATATCAGCAAACCTCCACTTAAAGAACCTCAACAAAGATATACATCTTGTAGTTGGGGCATTTATGAATAAAAATAATTATCTTTGCAAAAAATAACAAAAGAAAATGGAAGAAGATTTCGACATACGACAGGAGCGGATGGCGAAGGGCGAAAAGGATTTTGAGAATGCCCTCCGTCCTCTACGATTCGGCGACTTCAGCGGACAGCAAAAGGTTGTAGACAACCTTGAGGTTTTTGTAGAAGCAGCCAAGTATCGTGGCGAACCGCTCGACCACACTCTCTTGCATGGACCTCCAGGCCTTGGCAAGACAACACTTAGCAATATTATTGCCAACGAACTTGGCGTAGGATTCAAGATAACAAGTGGACCTGTACTAGACAAACCAGGCGACCTTGCAGGCATTCTTACCTCGCTAGAGCCTCGCGATGTACTATTCATAGACGAAATTCACCGATTATCTCCACTCGTGGAAGAGTATCTCTATTCGGCTATGGAGGATTATCGCATAGACATAATGATTGATAAAGGACCGTCGGCAAGATCTATACAGATAGACCTCAACCCATTCACACTGGTTGGCGCCACTACCCGAAGCGGACTGCTCACAGCTCCATTGCGAGCTCGTTTCGGCATTAACTTGCACCTCGAATACTACGGACCAGAGATGCTACAGAAGATTATAAAGCGATCGGCTATGATAATGAAGGTGCCAATAGACGACGATGCAGCTATTGAGATAGCCCGACGCTCGCGTGGCACGCCCCGTATAGCCAATGCCTTACTACGACGTGTACGCGACTTTGCTCAAGTGAAGGGCAACGGACATATAGACCGCGACATAGCACGACTCTCGCTATCAGCTCTCAACATCGACCAATACGGTCTTGACGAGATTGACAACAAGATTCTGCTAACTATTATAGACAAGTTTCATGGTGGTCCTGTTGGTGTCAGCACTATTGCCACAGCCATCGGCGAAGACACGGGCACAGTGGAAGAGGTATACGAACCTTACCTCATAATGGAGGGATTCATCAAGCGCACACCACGTGGACGCATGGTAACACCCCTTGCCTACCAGCATCTCGGCAGACCAATGATGTGCAATAATACCGCCGAACCAACATTGTTCGATTGATACACAATAAAGGCCAGCACACATAAGTTGCTACAAAATAAATTTAAATATCGGCTTGATATTCTTTAATTTAGCCTTTTTTCATTACTTTTGCAATTTTAAGAAACATCAAACAAGCAAGAATTAGAATAGATGTCAGCAATAGAAATACGCAAAGTGGAATCGCGCAGCGACCTGCGCACCTTCATAGAGTTTCATTACGACCTTTACGAAGGCAACGAATACGACGCTCCAAACCTCTATACCGACGAGGTGAACACCCTACGCAAAGACAAAAATGCCGCATTCGACTTCTGCGAGGCCGAATACTTCATTGCCTATAAGGATGGCAAGGTGGTGGGGCGTGTAGCAGCCATCATAAATAATAGTGCGAACGAAAAATGGCAACGCAAGGCTGTTCGCTTTGGCTGGATTGACTTCATCGATGATATCGAGGTGTCAAGAGCTCTGTTCAACGCTGTAGAAGACTATGGACGTTCGAAGGGTATGACAGAAATAATCGGTCCACTTGGATTCACCGATATGGATCCCGAAGGTATGCTTACCGCTGGATTTGATCAGCTTGGTACACAGGCTACTATCTACAACTATCCATACTATCCCAAGCATATGGAGAGCCTTGGTGGTTGGGAAAAAGATAACGACTACGTGGAGTACAAGCTCTATGTGCCAGAGCAGATTCCCGAGAAGTATGCTAAGGTAGCTCAGATGATTCAGAAGCGTTACAACCTGCACATCAAGAAGATTAAGAAAGACGAGATTTTCGGCGAGAACGGATATGGTCAGAAGATATTCGAGGTTATCAATGCCACCTTCGGTCATCTATACGGATACTCAACGCTTACGCAACGACAAATCGACCAATACGTCAAGATGTATCTGCCTATGGTAGATCTAAGCCTCGTGTCGCTCATCGAGGATTGGAATACGCCCGACCACAAGCTTATCGGCGTGGGCATAACGCTACCTTCGCTTACGCGCGCTTTGCAGAAGTGTCGCAAGGGTCGACTCTTCCCCTTTGGATGGGTTCATATCCTGCGTGCTTTGAAGCGTCATAAAACCAACATCGTAGACCTGCTGCTTGTGGGCATCCTGCCCGAGTATCGTCCAAAGGGTGCCAACGCTCTACTCTTCTACGACCTCATACCGCGCTATCAGAAGTACGGCTTCGAATGGGGCGAAACCCATGTTGAGATGGAGACCAACGAGAAGGTGCAAGGGCAATGGCAGTATCTTGAGCGAGAGTGTCACAAGCGCCGCCGCTGTTACAAAAAGAACATTAAGTAAAAATGGAAGAACAAAACATTCAACCCACAGTCCAATACACCGACGACAACATTCGCCACCTGTCCGACATGGAGCATGTGCGTACCCGTCCTGGTATGTACATTGGTCGTTTGGGTGATGGAAACTTGCCCGAGGACGGCATTTACGTGCTGCTTAAGGAGGTAATCGACAACTCTATCGACGAGTTTAAGATGAATGCCGGACGCCGCATAGAGGTCGACATCGACGAGCGTCTACGCGTGTCTGTGCGTGATTACGGACGCGGCATACCTCAAGGCAAACTCGTTGAGGCTGTATCCGTGCTCAACACAGGCGGCAAGTACGACTCCAAGGCATTCAAGAAAAGTGTCGGTCTGAACGGTGTTGGTGTTAAGGCTGTAAACGCTCTATCCGCCCACTTCGAAGTAAAGTCATACAGAGACGGCAAGGTTAGGGCGTTGAAGTTTGAAAAAGGCAACCTTACAGACGACCAAACTACTAATACAGAAGACGAGAACGGTACATACATATTCTTTGAACCAGACCCTACTCTGTTCATAGGCTACTCGTTCCACGATGACATTGTAGAAACGATGCTCCGTAATTACACCTATCTTAATACGGGGCTCACAATCATGTATAACGGTCATCGTATACTCTCACGCAACGGTCTTGCCGACTTGCTGACTGACACTATGACCACCGACCCGCTCTACCCCATCATACACGTTAAGGGCGAGGACATCGAAATTGCCTTTACACATACCAACCAGTATGGCGAGGAGTATCATTCGTTTGTCAACGGTCAGCACACCACTCAGGGTGGCACACACCAAAGCGCCTTTAAAGAACACATAGCACGCACCATAAAGGAGTTTTTCGGCAAGAACTACGAGTTCACCGATATACGTAATGGACTTGTGGCTGCCATTGCCATTAACGTGGAGGAACCAATGTTTGAGAGTCAGACCAAGATTAAGCTCGGCTCTTTGCAGATGTCTCCGGGCGGCGAAAGCATCAACAAATATGTTGGCGACTTTGTAAAACTTGAGGTTGACAATTTCTTGCATATACATGCCGATGTGGCTGAGGTTATGCAACAAAAGATAACAGAGAGTGAGCGCGAACGCAAGGCCATGGCTGGCGTAACTAAGCTAGCTCGCGAGCGTGCCAAGAAGGCAAACCTTCACAACCGCAAGTTGCGTGATTGCCGCATACACTACTCTGACACAAAGAACGACCGCAAGGAAGAATCATCAATATTTATAACTGAGGGCGACTCGGCGAGTGGTTCTATCACAAAGAGTAGAGATGTTAATACTCAAGCGGTTTTCTCGCTACGAGGCAAGCCGCTCAACTCGTATGGTCTTACAAAGAAGGTCGTTTACGAGAATGAGGAATTCAATCTGCTACAAGCGGCCCTTGATATAGAGGAAGGCCTCGATACGCTGCGTTACAACAAGGTTATCGTGGCAACAGATGCCGATGTAGATGGCATGCACATACGCTTGCTCATCATAACCTTCTTTCTACAATTCTTCCCCGACCTCATAAAGAAGGGTCACGTCTTTGTGTTGCAGACACCTCTGTTCCGTGTACGCAATCGCCGTACCAAAATACGCAACAAGGCTGTTATAGCCGCTGCAGACGAACGTCTTACGGGAAAGGAGAAAAAGAGCGACTTTATTACTCGCTACTGTTATAGCGAAGACGAACGTCTAAAGGCTATCAAAGACCTCGGTCCTGACCCTGAGATTACCCGATTCAAAGGTCTTGGCGAAATTTCGCCAGACGAGTTTGTCCACTTTATAGGTCCAGACATGCGCCTCGAACAGGTAACACTACACAAGAACGACCAGGTGCAAAAACTTCTTGAATACTACATGGGAAAGAATACCATGGAGCGTCAAAACTTCATCATAGACAATCTGGTGGTGGAGGAAGATTTGCCAGAGGAGAATGTAATAGAAGAGTAGTAAGTAGATGTGGTTGATTTGCTTGGCATTCCTACAAAACAACCACACCTACAAAACCTACCACACCACCATAAAAACCAAAGAAATCAATGAAAAAAATCAGTCTAATAGTCCCCTTACTATTTGTTGCCTGCATCCTCTTTGCTCAAAGGAGCAACCCTCTACGCAAGCTGCAAATAGCCGAAATGGCCATTTCACAACTATATGTCGACACAGTTGACCAACAGAAACTGGCAGAAGAAGGAATAAGAGGGATGCTCAAGTCTCTCGATCCCCACTCTACCTACACCACAGCCAAAGAGACAAAGGCTATGAACGAACCGCTTGAAGGCTCGTTCGACGGCATAGGCGTGCAATTTAACATGGTGGAAGATACACTACTCATCATACAGCCTGTATCCAAAGGTCCATCCGAAAAAGTAGGCATACTTGCCGGCGACCGCATCATTACCGTCAACGACACAACCATTGCTGGTGTCAAAATGCAACGCTCCGACATAATGCAGCGTCTACGCGGACGACGTGGTACAAAGGTAAAACTCGGCATAAAACGCCGCGATGTCAACGAACTGCTATACTTTACAGTTACACGTGGCAAGATACCCGTACACACACTTGATGCCTATTATATGATTCGACCACATCTCGGGTATATCCGTATTGGATCATTCGGCGCAACAACTTATGGCGAGTTTATGCAAGCTGTCGATTCGCTTCGCCGTATTGGGATGCACGATATCATCATCGACCTGCAAGATAACGGAGGAGGATTTCTACAAGCTGCTGCCAAGATAACAGAAGAATTTCTGCAGAAGAACGACCTTATTGTATATACAGAAGGTAGGGCTCAGAACAGACGCAACTACCGTGCTGACGGCAACGGAAGTCTGCGCAAAGGCAAAGTTTACGTGCTTATCAACGAGTATTCAGCATCGGCTGCCGAAATTCTTACAGGTGCCTTGCAGGACCAAGACCGTGCCACAGTCATAGGCCGGCGCTCCTTTGGTAAAGGACTCGTTCAACGCCCCATCGAGTTTGATGATGGCTCAATGATTCGTCTTACCATAGCCCACTACTACACACCATCAGGCAGATGTATTCAGAAGCCATATGCCAAAGGCGACCGCGAGGACTATGCCATGGACATAGAGAAGCGCTTTAAAAATGGCGAGTTATATTCGGCCGACTCTATCCACTTTGCCGACTCGCTGAAATACCAAACTCTGCGACGTCATCGCACAGTATATGGAGGTGGCGGCATCATGCCCGACGAGTTTGTACCATTAGACACCACACAGTTTACAAAGCTCCACCGACAGATTGTGGCACGCTCGCTCATCATCAACGCCACCTTGCGTTATGTAGACCAGCATCGTACAGAGCTCAAGAGTCGTTACACAAACTTTGACGACTACCTTGCCAACTACCATGTGCCGCAGGCTATGACAGACAGTATCTTTGCCGAGGCGGAGCGCCTTAAGCTCAAGCCATGCACAAAGGAGGAACGCGACAAGACGCTGCCTATGCTTACCTTGCAGCTCAAGGCTTTGATAGCACGCGACATCTGGGATATGAACGAGTACTATCGAATCATGAACGAGAGCAACCGCATCGTGGCGAAGGCTGTAGAGATTGCCGGCAAGTAGAGCCACATCCATACCCAATACACCCTCCATATTATCCTTATAAATATCCTATTTAGCCCAAAGCGGAAACTTTTAACGTATAAATAGTTTCCGCTTTGGGCTTTTTTATATATCTTTGCACTTTTAGTAATGCAAACTTTAGGCTATCTATCTGATAGTAAGAAAGAAATAAGTGTTGTTTATAGGATAAACAATAAAGAATATGATGTATGTAAGTAGAAAATTGCGCTGGGTGGCATTGGCTGCCGTGCTCGGTTTAAGTGTTCCCGTCATCGCCAACGGCGATGGCAAGTTTGTTCCTTTTAAATATGGCAATTTCGATACCTGGGTAACACGTCAGATACACGAATCGGCTGTAATTGGAGGCAAGACCAAGACCCTCTACGAGATAGGTCCTAACCGCGCGCTCAAAGGCAACAATCCCTACACCAATCTTGGAGGTTCGCCTTGGGGTACCAGCAATGTCATGGCAAAGGTCATGGGCATTGTGAAGACCAACAACTCGGTATACCGCGACAACCGCGGCTCGGGCCATTGTGTAAAGATGACTACACATATCGAGACCTGCAAGGTGCTTGGTATGATGAACATCAAGGTGCTTGCGGCAGGCAGCATCTTCCTCGGCGACATGAAGGAACCTATAACTGGAACTAAGGAAGGACCCAAAGCCCTTAACTGGGGCATACCCTTCACGCATCGTCCAAAGGCTCTGCGCTTCGACTATCGTGTGCAAGTGCCGGGCAACAAGAACCGCATACGACAGAACGGATTTTCAAAAGCCACCACAGTTGCAGGTCCCGACTACTGCATAGCCGTACTCTATCTGCAACGACGACACGAGGATGCAGCCGGCCACATAACGGCGCAACGTGTAGGCACCATGGTTGTAAAATATGGCGCATCTACCAACGGATGGGTCAACGGCGCCACTTACGAAATTCATTACGGCAACATCACCCACCAACCATTCTACGATGCTGCGACAATGGGCTTGCGCTCTACCGACTATGCCCGCAACTCCAAGGGACAAAGCGTAATTGTGCACGAGACGGGATGGGCCTCAGCAGATGCCGTGCCTACACACATTCTATTGCAGTTCTCGTCAAGTCATGGCGGGGCCTATGTTGGGACAGTAGGAAATACGTTGTGGGTTGATAATGTAGGATTGGTTTATTAAAAAATAAACATTAAAAGCCATACAATACAGTTGATTTTAATAACTGAGTAATATAATATACAATATGAAACTTCGCCCCATACTACTTGTCGGCATGTTATTCGTCTTTCTACACATAAGCGCCGTAGAAAAAGCCGATACCATCAGACGCCACGGTTTTATAACCCGACTGCTCGACTACTTTAACGATGCCAACAAGGAGAAGAAGGACAAGCGGTTCGACTTCAGCATCATAGGCGGACCCCACTACAGCACCGACACCAAGCTCGGATTAGGCTTGGTGGCTGCCGGACTGTACCGTTCCGACCCCAACGACACCCTGCAGCCGCCCAGCAACGTGTCGCTCTTCGGCGATGTGTCGACAGTAGGCTTCTATATGCTTGGCGTGTCGGGCACGCATATCTTCCCCGGCGACCGCCAACGCATCGACTATACCACCTACTTCTACTCCTTTCCGTGCTACTATTGGGGCATGGGCTACGACATGGGCAACAACAACGACAACAAGAGTGAGATGAAGGACTGGCAGGCGCAGATGAAGGCGAGCTGGCTGTTTGCCACTGCCAACGACCTCTTTATCGGTCCAACCATTACCTTCGACTATATACACGGCAGCCAGATAGAGCGTCCAGAACTGCTTAATGGGCAGCGTGCTACAACATATAACATAGGTGCTGGTTTTACTTTGTTGTACGACACCCGCGACAACCTTACAGCACCAAAGCGTGGCGTATATCTATCGTTGCAGCAACTATTTAGACCCCGATTTATGGGCAACAAGTATGCCTTCAGCACAACCGACCTGCACACAAGCGGATACGTACCCTTGTGGAAGGGAGCAACCCTTGCTGCCGACTTCCGCACGCTGCTCAACTTTGGCAATCCATCGTGGGCAATGATGGCGTTGCTTGGCGACAGCTACTCGATGCGAGCGTACTACGAGGGCCGCTATCGCGACAAAAACAAAATTGAGACACAAATAGAGCTGCGCCAACATATATGGCGACGCAACGGTATCGTGCTTTGGGCAGGAGCCGGAACCGTATTTCCTAAGTTCTCGGAGATGCGTATGAGCCACATTCTGCCCAACTACGGACTGGGCTACCGCTGGGAATTCAAGAAGAACGTAAACGTACGCCTCGACTATGGATTCGGCAAAGCCGGACAGAGTAGCTTTATATTCAATATCAACGAGGCTTTCTGATATTATCAACGAGGCATTCTGATATTCGAGTAGACAAGTGGACAAGCAGACGAGTGGACTCGTCAACAATAATAAGAATAAACTAACTATATAAATATGGAACTAAACAAGAACCTAATCGTGGCAATGCTCGCGACGGGCATAAGTGCAAACACATTTGCAGCCAACGATTCTACAAACCCTGAATCTGTTGAAACACGCCGCGACACGCTCAAGCTTAGCGAGATTGTGGTAGTGGGTTACGGCAAGATGCGCCGCAAGGACATCACCAGTTCGATAACCACCATCCAGTCGTCAGACCTCAATCAGGGTGTCTACACCTCGCCGGCACAGCTGTTGCAGGGCAAGGTACCGGGTCTAACTGTATCGAATAGTGGCGACCCCAATGCCGCTCCAAGCATTACACTACGTGGCGCGTCTACCTTGCGCACCGGTGCAGCCATGGAGCCTTACTATATAGTCGACGGTGTTCCAGGCGTCGACCTCTCTCTTGTAGCTACCGACGACATCGAGTCGATAGACATTCTGCGTGATGCCACAGCCACAGCCATCTACGGTTCGAAGGCTGCCAACGGCGTTATAATCGTAACCACAAAGCACGGACATGCTGGCACAGCCCGTGTAACCTACAACGGCTACATGGCTGTAGAGTCGGTATCTAAGAACCTCGACCTTGCATCGGCTGCCGACCTGCGTACCTATGCCGCAAACAACGGCTTTGAGCTTACCAACGATATGGGAGCCAATGTCGATTGGCAGAAGGAGGTACAGCGCACCGGTATTTCCCACAACCACAACCTTGCCGTGTCGGGTGGCAACGCCCGCTCGGGATATAACGTGTCGCTCAACTATCTCAACCACGAGGGTATAATACGCTCGTCAGAGATGGAGCGATTCGGAGCACGTGCTCTTGCCCACTCAAAGGTGCTTAAAGACCACTTGCAACTGTCGTTGGGTGTAAATGCAAGCCAGACAACAAAGAAGGGCATCGAGGCTCAGGAGCAAGGCATTAGCGTTACCGACGCTATGGTTTACTATTCGCCATGCCAGGCTGTACGCAACGACGACGGCACATGGACCGAATCTACAAGCACCACCCAATACTACAACCCGCTGTCGATGATAAACGAGGACACCCGACAGACCGTATACCGACGTATGCAACTCACGGGTAAGGCCGACCTCAACCTGCTTAAGGACCTTACATGGACCGCCCAGTACTCGTATATGTACGACCAGAATGTGCTCTCCGAATATCATTCTACAAAGTCGCAGATTGTTAAGAACAACGGCCAGGCAACACGCTCTACATACATGAACAATAAAGAGGTGTTTGAGACTTTTGCCAACTACAACCACAGTTTCCCCGGATACCACCGTGTGGGCGCCATGATAGGCTATTCGTGGGAGCAGACTAACCAGGACGACGGCTTCGGCTTGACGGTCAAGGATTTCTACAACGATGCCGTTAAGTACTACAACCTTTCGTATGCCAACAAGATTGACGGCATGGACGGTGTGGAGAGCGGAGCCGAATCTACCCTCCGTATGATTTCGTTCTATGGTCGTCTAAACTACTCTTATGCCTCACGCTATAACTTCCAAGCCACGCTGCGCCGTGACGGCTCATCAGCATTCGGCAAGAACAACCGCTGGGCTACATTCCCGTCAGTATCAGCAGCATGGCGTATAGGCGAGGAAGAGTTCATTCGCAACCTCGGCATCTTCTCCGACCTTAAGCTGCGTGTGGGCTATGGCGTATCGGGCAACTCGCTCGGCTTTGACGCCTACTCGGCACGACGTACCTACGGAGTGTCTGGATGGTTCCAGTATACCGACGAAAACGGCGTTACAACCGACAAGCACACGCTTGCCGCTACCAACAACGCCAACCCCGACCTGAAGTGGGAGCGTACCGGAATGTTCAACATCGGCGTAGACTTTGGTTTCTTCAACTCACGCCTTACGGGTACTATCGAGTATTACGACAAGCGCACATCCGACCTTATCTACTATTATCCCGTGTCGACCAACCGCTATCCCTATGGCACTATGACGGCCAATGTGGGCGACATCTCCAACCGAGGCATAGAGCTTACCATTAACGCCATACCCGTACAGAACGATGACTGGCAATGGACTACAACCCTTAACCTCTCGCACAACCGCAACCGTGTTGAGAAACTGTCTAACGCAGCCTTCTCGGTTAAGTATCAAGACCTTGGCTATCCTTGGATTGCTGGCAACACCAATGTGGCTGTACAGCGCCTTATGGAGGGCTGCCCGATAGGCCAGTTCTATACATACGAGTTTGCCGGACACGACGAGAACGGCATCTCGCAATTCTGGGTACACGATCCCGCAACTGGCAAGCGTACCGGCGAGAAAACAATCAAGCCCGAAGATACCGACCGTACCAAGACGGGGTCGGCTCAGCCAAAGCTTACATTAGGTTGGACCAATAACCTATCGTACAAGAACTGGACACTCAACCTTTTCTTCCAGGGTATGTTCGGCAACAAGATATTCAACGCTCTGCGTGCCCAGTACAACAGCGTTACATTGATAAAACAAGGCAAGAACGTGCTACGCGAGGCTCTTACAAACCAAAACTACGGCGACGTCAACTCGCAGTCGCCCTCTGACCGCTATATCGAGAACGGCTCGTTTATGCGCCTTTCGTCTATGACTCTGAGTTACAACTTCGGCAAGCTTAAGGGTTGGGTAGACAATCTCTCTGTATATGCCACATGCAACAACGTGTTTACGCTTACCTCTTACAAGGGTGCCGACCCTGAGGTGTCTCTTGGCGGACTTACCCCAGGCATCGACTGGCGTAAGGATTACTATCCACACACACGCACATTCATGTTCGGCATGAAGGTTAGTTTCTAATAAAACCCTAAACAGATTAAAAGCAATGAATAAGTCAATAATATACGCGTTGGCATCATCGGCACTTGTGCTTGCCACAAGCTGTACCGACCTTGATGTAGACGTAAAGTCGAAATATACCGAATACCCCACCGAGTCGGAGATAGCGCTTGAGGCTAAGATGTCCGACGTCTACTATGCCTTCCGCACACAGTTGGGCAACAACTACAATCGCACGCAGACCTTTGCATCAGACGAGGCAGCAGGCATAAGCTTTGACGGCGACTACTACGACAGCGCCGAGAACGTAAACCCAACCTTGCACAACTTCAACCCCGAGAACAAGCCACTAAACTATTGGGCCGACCTTGCCTCGGGCATAACCAAGTGCAACCAGTTTATAGACGACCTTGCCGGCAACAACAGCAAGGCTATGCAGATAGCGCAGGCGCGCACCATGCGTGCCTTCTACCACTTCATTCTTATGGACAGCTTCGGCGACGTACCCGTGCTCGACCGTGTGCCCGACGATGGCGAGGCTGTAGAGCGTAAGCCACGTGCCGAGGTGGCTGCCTTCATAGAGAAGGAGCTTAAGGAGTGCTTGCCAATACTGTCCGACAAGAACAACGCTGCAACCTACGGCAAGCCCAACCGCTGGATGGCTGAGGCTCTGCTGGTGAAGCTATACATCAACTGGGGTGTGTACACATGCGCCAAGGTAGCCGACTATGATGCTGCAACTTCCGTCAACAACAAGCTCGACGAGTGTGTGGCTATGTGCGACGACATCATCAAGAGCCATCTGTTTAATCTTGACGATGCCTACCGCAAGAAGTTCCTCTACAACAACGGAGTACACATCAAGGACTTTATCTATGCCATGCCATACGATAAGGTAAGCGCACAGGGACTGAAGTACGGCCAATATCGCACCTTCCGCAAGGTGGATGGCGGCGACTCTATGGGCTATCTTGGCGGCAAGATGAACAAGTCGTGTGCTGGTATATGTGCCATGAACGAAGAGTTTGCCAACCTCTTTACTCTACCCGGCGACGACCGCAACGACATAATCCTTGGTGCCACAACCGACGGCAAGGTGTTCATTCACGACGCTCTTACCGGCGAGCCTACTGCCAATCCGTATATATACAAGGGCGAGCAGCTGGTGCTCTCTAAGAAGATACAACTTAAGGACGCCAGCGAGACAGCCCGCCAACAGCTCGACTGCGGCGCAACACCTAAGGGTTGGAGCCAAGGTTACCGTTCGTTGAAGTTCTATCCCAACCCAAACGAGTATGCCTCTTACGAGCGCAACCAGAGCAACGACGTGCCAATCTTCCGCTATGCCGACATCATCCTTACCAAGGCAGAGGCTCTGCTGCGTGGCGCACAGCAAACCAACGAGGACACACCTCAGTCGCTTCTCAACCAGATACGCAGCTATGTGCACGCTCCGCAGTTTATTGGCACACCTACATTACAGGACATTCTCGACGAGCGTGGCCGCGAGTTTGTAGACGAAAACTGGCGTCGCAACGACATGATACGTTTCGGAACATTCGAGAACGAGTACGGATTCCACCGCAAGGGATTCCCTGGCGCACGCTTCGACAAGTCGTGCCGCATCCTCCCCGTGCCTAAGGCTATAATGCAAGAGAATAAGAACTGGAAACAAAACGAAGGTTATTAACCCGCATCCCCATCCGCCTTTGTGCAGATGGGGATGTCTATTAAAGAATTTATGCGCAATCTGCTTTCACCCCGCTTCCTTTACTTCTACACCATCCTTGGTCTGCTTGTGCCCAACGTAGCCCTTTGCTTTACCGAGCAAATGCCGTTGACGGCATGCGTAGCCAATGTCTTTTTGCCCTTGTTTGCCTATTCGTTGTTGATGTCTATGTCGGCAAAGGCAGGACGTCAGGTATGGATACTCTTCTTGTTGGTGTTCTTCGCTGCCTTCCAGATGGTGCTGATATATCTGTATGGCAGCGGAGTAATAGCTGTGGATATGTTCCTCAACCTGCTCACCACCAATCCTGGTGAGGCAATGGAGCTGCTTGACAATCTTGTGCCAGCAGTAGCCGGAGTGTTCATACTGTATCTACCGCTGCTCGTGATAGCCGCCATTCAGTGGACCAAACACATCATGTTGGACGATAAGTTCAGGCATACGGCACGCCGCCTGTCGCTTATAGGCATCCTCGTTTTTGCCACCCTTACCAAGCTGTGCTACTATCAGTATCCCGAAGGCAATGAGAAGGAGGGCAAGTTTGAGTATCGTCTGTCGGACAATATGTACCCCATCAACGTGTTCTACAATCTTGGTCTTGCCGTAAAGGAGAGTTGGCGGTCGGCACACTATCAGCAGAATGTGGCTGGCTTCAAGTTCAATGCCCGTCCTACACACGCCAAGGATTCTGCCGAGGTGTATGTGCTGGTAATAGGCGAAACTGCCCGCTCTGCCAATTTTCAGCTTTACGGATACCATCGCCCCACCAATCCGCAGCTGATGAAGACGCCTGGACTTATTGTGTTCAAGAACGTGAGGTCGCAGTCGAACACCACACACAAGAGTGTGCCAATGCTCCTATCTGCCGCCACAGCCGAGGACCACGACCGTCTGTACAGCGAGAAGGGATTGATAGCCGCCTTCAGAGAGGCTGGGTTCCACACCGTATTCTTGTCTAATCAGCGCCGCAACCACTCGTATATCGACTTCCTTGGCAGCGAAGCCAACTATTGCCACTTTATACGCGACGACTATGCTGGCGATAATGAGGACGATAAATACAGCGACGAGCTGTTGCTGCCGTACGTACAACGAGTGCTGGACGAGCGCCACAACAAGCTGCTCGTGGTGTTGCACACATACGGTTCCCACTTCAACTATCGCGACCGATATGCCCAAAGCAATGCCCGCTTTCTGCCCGACATACCTACAGAGGCAAAGGCAAAGAACCGACCGCAGCTGCTCAACGCTTACGACAACACCATATTGCAAACCGACCGCATACTTGCCAAGCTTATAGGCATGCTTCGCAAGCAGGGTTGTGCCTCTACCTTGATGTACACATCCGACCACGGCGAGAACATCTTTGACGACCATCGCCGCTTGTTCCTACACGCCTCGCCACGTCCGTCGCAATACGACACCGACGTGCCGCTGATTGTGTGGACATCAAAGACGTATGCCACGCAGCACCCTATAGAGTTTAGGGCCATGCTTGGCAACCGAAAGAAGGGTGTACAGAGCAATGCCTCCGTATTCCCAACGCTGCTTGGTTTGGCAGGTATTGAGACCCGTGCACGTGTCGACAGCCTCTCGCTCACCAACCCACGTTATCGTCTTGGCACACGCCATTACCTCAACGACCATAACCATGCTGTGCCCTTGGTAATGTATGGCATCAAGTAGAAAGGCTGTACCTCTACAAATAATATTCTTTTGGGGGCATGATGTTCCAGTTATTCCAGTTCTTCCAGTTATTCCAAATAGAGTATCCACATGTAACACCCTTTTCTATAGACTATATAATTAATTGATTATTAAGTAGTTATATATATAAAGAAAGAGGATTGGAATGTAGAAAACAATAATTGGAACAACTGGAACAACTGGAACTGGAACACGCCATCTTTATCTAAACGGCTAATTATCAACAACTTACAGTTACAACGATTACAGAATACATATATAATATCAGCCAAAAACACATCTATAAAGACGCAAAAAGCCGCAAAATTCACATAAAACGTGCTTGATTTTGCTCTCGTAAGCATAAAAAGGCATTAGTAAAACCATTTTACTTTAACTTTACTTATACTTGACGCACACGTTAGTAGCGCAAAATAGAAGCTTCTCTATCAGATTTGAAAGGAAACTGGCAGACAACGAGCTGATTTAAACAGCAGAAAGCCTAAAAATCGATTGCTCGAATAGACTAATTGGAACAATCAAAAGGCGTCACAAGAGATTATATAGTAGCGGAGGTCTCCGGCCTCCGCACCAATCAATGATACAAACTCTATTATTAGTAATGATGATGATTTGTATTCGACTTGGTGCTGCGGAGGCCGGAGACCTCCGCTACTTATAAGTTCATAATTGTATCGCTCCATATTCTGGATGAACCTTATATAATAGGCTCACGAGAGTAATCGAAAGACATAACGAGGCTAATCGATATACATCACGAGGCTAATCGAAAGACATCACGAGGCTAATCGAAACAGCAGAAGCGGATAGTCGCACAAAACCTTCTATAATTCCATCTACCCGATTAGCTAATTTTTCCTGTATATTTGCGTTTGTTTTCAATTTTTATTCATATCTTTGCGACCTATTTTTAACATTATCTATAAAACAACCACTTTTATATTCACAAGAAAAAGGTAACAGCCCCTCATCTACAATGGAGATGAGCATCAACGGCAACATTGTGCGCCTTACCACAACCTACTCGCAGACGGGCATTACAATATCTACAAGCGGCATCAACGCCGACGTATTGAAGTATCTGCGCAATACGTACAACGACGGTCTTACATTCGAGATAACAAGCTACTTCAACACCAAGCGCGTGGATGCCAACGGCAATACGGTAGCTGTGACAGGTGAGGAGCTACAGGCTATGCTCAACCGCACAACCATCTCGTTCACCAATACACCAGCGTTCTACCTCAATGCCTTCGGCGTGCTTAAGGATACGCAGACAGTTAATCCTAACGACTGCTTCGTAACTCCTGCCAATACAGCCCTCTTCGGCGACCGCAAGGAGGATGCACCCGAGCATGGCTCTACATCACATCTGTATATTTGGGAGCGCAAGTAAAGCGTAACGCAACAATAAACAACTAACGGCAAAACGTAATAGCACAATAAACAATTAACGGCAATTACACGGATATGGTTCGTGTGATTGCCGTTAATTGTTTTTATTTTTCTCTCTTCATGCTATGGTATCCAAACCTGCACCTTAGGCAGTCTTTACGCTCGCAGTAGCGTGTGTGCAGCTGTATAAGCGCCTGTGTGTCGGCAGCATTGTCAGCTGTTATGCCACACTCTTGCCAAAGGCGTATATGTGTGTTATCCTCGGGAGGCAACGATTCGAGTATATCTGCGGCACGCTTAACAAGCAGCTCGTCCTGCCGATGGCAGCCATAGGCATGCAGCATAGGCACCACGGCATTAACGATGAGGATGTCGATGGAAGCGGCAGACAGATGTTTGGCACAATCGCGGCTCTCATTACCGAAGGTGTAATGTGTCCGCCAATATTCGGAAGTCTCCGTTCGCAGTCTTTTGCGTATGTCGTCTATATTTTGACACGTGGTGATGTTGGCCAGTTCGGCACGTCGCGAGCAATAGAGCTGAGCCAGTTGCGACAATCTGATGTACGGGAAGTTCTGCGGACGCAGACGTAGGAAGCGCCACGTCTGCCGAGGCATGGCAGAAAGGTTAAACTTATGCGCAAGATAATTCCACTCGGTTTGCAGTCTCTTAAAGTAGGCATCGGCTGTAGCTGCTGTCCGTTGACGCTCGTTCATGGTCGTGGTGTCGAGCAATCCGGCAGAGCCTATAAACAGAGCCTCAACCTGAAAAGGATCGTCGCGATGATGAGCCACCTGCATAAACGGCAAGCGTGCAGCCCATTGCTCAAATGCCTCGCTGTTGACTCCAAACCCAAAGCTGCGTGCTATGGTGGCAAAGAAAGCCTGTTCCCAAGAGCCGCCAGCCATCTTCACACGTTGGTTTATGGCTTCGCACTTGTCGGCAAGACGCTCGGCGCCAAGCACACTCATCCACGAATGTATAGTAAGTTTAGGCAACTGCATAACTGTGTCGCGGCACGGCGGATAACGATCGGCAGCCAACAGACGGCGGTAGTTGTTGAGCACATATTTAGGAACCTTTAGCTCCATCTGTGGCGGATGCGTCCCGTCCATGGTCTGCACATCGGCATCTATTACCGACGCCACATGCAACACCACATTGTTGTAGGCAGGATCTTGGTCGTGCTGATGCAGCACCCAGTCGGCCGAGCGTTCGTGTATCTCCACATTGCCCACCCACAACGTGCCGCCGATGCGCAGTTTGGCATTAAAAAAGTCGGGACCTGCATGTGTGTTGTGCAATCCAGGGTCAATCACCTCCACCGTGCGTCCATCGGTAGTGTGCATCTCGTGCAATGGCAGTATGCGGTGTTTCCAGATGTAATGGAGTAGTTGTTCCATAATAATGCAATATAGGTTAGTTAGGCTTAAATTAAGAATAAACAAGGTTAAATCAAACAGCACACCCCAATAGGAGCGTGCTGTTTGATTTTTGTTTGGCATACGCCAATGTACTTATTAATAAACAGTCTTTGGCGACAGTCTGAACTTGAAGGTATAGTCCTTATATTCCACACGGTGTCCCTTGCGTGCTCGTCCGTCGGCATCCCAGCTGTTTACACCACCTACGCCCTGCTGAAGAAGGTCGATAAAGAGGTTGGTGTACTTTGACTTCTCAACCGACTGCGAGTGGCGCTGGTGCTTCTCCTCGCCCTCATCCAACGATAGTAGATCGTAATGCAGGGCAGAAGCCGAGAACATCTTGTCGCTCTCAACACGGAATCCGAATCCGCCTCCATCTGTCTGGTTCCACCAACGAAGGTCGCTCATAGTACCTGTCTCCTGAGGACGTACATAGGGGAAGAACAACTTGTCGGCAGTAGATTTGTAGATACCAACGTTCTGGGATAGCTTGCGGTCAGAGTAGTTCTCCACCGGTCCGCGTCCGTTCCACTGGCATTGGTCCATATTGTAAGGCAGATTCATAATCATGCCGAAGCGCAACATATCAGAAACCTTGGCACCTGGAGTGGTCTTTAGCTGCTGTGTAACGGTAAGAGCGCCATTCTCCTCGGTCTGATAGACAAGTGTGAGGGTCGACTTAACTGTAGGCATATCGTATACGGCAGTAACGGTCTTGGCCTTCTTGTCGGCAGAGATAGAGCGTAGGTTTAGCTCAGGTGTGCGCCAAGCCTTTAGCTCCTTCTGCGACTGGGCACCCATGTCGTTATCGGTTACGGCACGCCAGAAGTTTGGCTTAAGCGAGCCACCCTCGCCAAGGAGCGACTTGCCACCAACCATATACTTAGACATGAATCCGGTCTGACGGTCGAACTGCACCTCGAAGTTCTCGGCAGCAAGCGTTATCTGCGGCTGCTTCTTCTTGTCGGTAAGTTTAACAGCCTTGGTCTTGGCAGGATTTACGGCAAGGTCGGAGCCAGCAAACTCGCGTATAGGCAACTGCTGATGAGCCACGATGTCGCCCGCCTTAAGCAGTCCCTCGTCCTTCTTCAGACGGAATTCGATGTTGAGCATAACATCCTTCTGGCCCTTGTAATTGTCCAACTTGTATGGCAGCACCAATCTCATCTTCTTCTGCGGAGAGAGCATAGAGATGTCGGCAATGGTTCCGTTCTGATATTCTATGCCGTCGGCCACGATAGCCCACGACAACGAAACATTGTCGGCTGGGCGGAAGAAGTTCTCATTCTTAACAATAACCCATCCGTCTTGAAGGTTCTCGGGCTCCACCCAATAGTTCTGATACCAGTAACCTATCTCGTAAGCCTGAGGAGTAGGTGTGCGGTCGGCATAGATAAAGCCATTGCAGCAGAAATTGTTGTCCGATGGATCGTACGAGTTGTAGTCGCCACCATACTTATATATGGTGTTGCCCTTGTCATCCTTGCCGCGCAAACCCTGGTCTACAAAATCCCAGATAAAGCCGCCTTGGTTGGTAGGATACTTGCGTACGAGGTCCCAATACTCATGCATAGAACCTCCGGAATTGCCCATGGCGTGAGCATACTCGCACATGATGAGTGGTTTCTTCTTAGATGGGTCCTTGCAATACTGTTCCACACCCTCTGGTGTGTTGTACATCACGGCAAAGATATCGGTATTTGGACCCTCGATGGCACGTTCCCAATGTACGGGACGCGAAGGATCGTACTGGTTTATCCAATTCTTAGCGGCGGTAAAGTTCTTCGAGTCGGCTGTCTCGTTGCCCAACGACCAATAGATAACCGACGGATGGTTGAACTGGTTCTGCACGTTGTGCTGGTTGCGCTCAAGTATAGGTAGGGCGAATATCTCCTTTGTGGTGATGGCATCCTCGCCGTAGTAGAATCCATGGCTCTCCTGGTTTGCCTCGGCGCAGACGTATAGACCATACTCGTCGCATAAGTCGTAGAACTCGGGATCGTCAGGATAATGACATGTACGCACGGCGTTGACATTAAACTGCTTCATAAGTTTTATGTCCTCAATCATGCGCTCGCGAGACACAACGTAGCCACCATCGGGATCAATTTCGTGGCGATTGGCACCCTTGATATATACAGGCTGACCGTTTACAAGCAACTGTGCGTTCTTGATCTCAATCTTGCGGAAACCTGTGCGCACCGGAACCGACTCCACATCCTTGTCGTTCTGCTGAACCGTTACAACCACCTTGTATAGGTTAGGTGTCTCGGCTGTCCACTTAAGCGGATTCTCTACGTCGAACTTAACGGTAGCGTTAATCTCGGCAATGCTCTTGCCAGCCTTCTTCTTTACCTTTGTGGTGTTGAGAATCTTGCGGCTCACGATGTCGCCGTTAGGAGCAATAAGGTCAACAAGGAAGCGAGCGTTGCCCTTTGCCTTGAGGTTTACGGCAAGCGATCCGTTCTTATATTGAGCATCGAGGTCTGGTGTTACGCGTACATCGTCTACATGTGCTGTTTTAGAACGCGAGTAAAGGAAACAGTTGCGTGCCACACCCGATAAGCGCCAGAAATCCTGGTCCTCGCTATAAGAGCCGTCGCACCAGCGGAATGTCTGAAAGGCTATGAGGTTGTCGCCCTTCTTAAGGAAAGGAGTTAGATCGAACTCGGATGCCGACTTAGAGTCCTCGGCATAACCTACAAAGTGGCCGTTTACCCATAGGTAGATGTTGGATGTAACCGAACCGAAATGGGCAATAACCTGACGTCCGTCCCATGAATCAGGTATGTGGATTGTGCGGCGATAAGAGCCCACATGATTATCCTTTGTAGGCACCTCAGGCGGATTGTCCTTAAAGTGTCCGCGCCAAGCAAAACCTATGTTTACATATTCTGGGTCACCATATCCGTTGAGTTCCCAAATGCCAGGAACACGCATGGTCTTCCACGTAGCGTCGTTGAAAGAGGGATTGAAGAAGTCGGTAGGACGCTGGTCGGCATTCTCTACCCAATTGAATTTCCAATCGCCCTCGATAGAAAGATAATTTGAGGACGATTCGCGGTTGCCCTTCAAGGCTGCATCACGGTTCTCGTAAGCAAAGAACGATGTGCGCGAAGGGAAACGGTTGACATTGTTCACCGACAAGTCGTGCCACTCGGTAAAGGTGGGCTGTTGAACCTTATCGGTTGTGTCGGCTGCATAGATAAGGCATGGCGACATGCCGGCTACAGCCAAAGTCAGTAATAGATGTTTCATAGACGTTATGTTGTTAATAAAATATATCGGTTTGTAAGGTGGGTGTAATTAAATAAGATTATAACGACTACAAAATTACAGAAAATAACCGATTATTGTGTCGGCTTGTGTGTTAATGAATGATAAGCGACAAAGAATGAACTATAAACGGCAAAGAATGAACGATATACATACGAAAAAAGTGTACCTTTGCAGATAGTAAAGAAAAACGAAACAAAAAGCAACTGAAATGAATTATAATACACATACGCTGACCAACGGTCTGCGCGTTATTCATCTGCCGTCGGCATCGCCGGTGGTTTATTGTGGCTATGCCGTGGCTGCCGGAACACGCAACGAGGAAAAGGGCAAGGAAGAAGGTATGGCACACTTTTGTGAGCATACCACCTTCAAGGGCACAAGCCGACGCACTTCGATGAACATACTTGGCTATTTGGAGAGCGTTGGCGGCGACCTAAACGCCTTTACCAACAAGGAGGAGACGGTATATCATGCTGCCGTACTGAAGGGCAACATAGACCGCGCTGTGGACTTGCTTACCGACATTGTGTTTAACAGCACTTATCCTCAGGCAGAGATAGACAAGGAGGTAGAGGTTATTGTAGACGAGATTGAGAGCTACAACGACTCTCCATCCGAACTTGTGTACGACCTCTTCGAGAATGCCATATTTAAGGGCCATCCGCTCGGGCACAACATTCTTGGTACTGCCCAACAGTTGCGCACATACAAGACCGAGGATGCCCTGCGCTTTACACGTAGATATTACAGACCGGACAACTGCGTGTTCTTTGCTTATGGAGATGTTAAGTTTGAGAAACTTGTAAGATTGCTTGAGAAGGCTTCGGCTGCATCTATAACATCGATTTCGTCATCAACGGATATGGCTTTGCCAATAACAGCCCCAGCCACACCACTTCCGCCGTATAAGGCACAGCACATAGAACACCACATGGACACGCATCTGGCACATGTGATGATTGGTACACGTGCCTACAACGTGCACGACAATCGCCGCATAGCCTTGTATCTGCTTAACAACATACTTGGTGGACCTGGCATGAATGCCCGTCTTAATGTATCGCTACGCGAGCGCCATGCTCTTGTGTATACGGTGGAAAGTATGCTTCAGAGCTACTCGGACACGGGATTATGGGCCGTTTACTTCGGTTGCGATCCACGCAACGTTAACCGTTGCTTGCGCCTAATAAGACGAGAGCTTGACAAGGTTATGGAGAAACCTATAAGCGAGGCGGCTCTAAGAGCTGCCAAGAAACAGATAAAGGGCCAAATAGGCATAGCTTGCGACTCGCGCGAATCGTTTGCACTCGACTTTGCCAAAGGTTATCTGCACTATGGATGGCAGAAGGATATAACAAGGCTGTGCAAGCATATAGACGCCTTGACAACAGACGACTTGCTGAAAGTGGCAAGGGAGACGTTCGCAGAAGAGTGTCTTACAAGACTGATTATAAGATAGGCATGCGCTTTAAAGCATGCCTATGAGTCTGCTGAATTCGATATGCTGCTCGGCTATCGCCCCATTCTTTATCAATATATTGTCGGGCAGATTGTACAATCCCAGCTTGTTGAACAAGTCGCCATTCACCATACGGCCATCGCATATGGTAGTAATATTATCGGCACCATACTGTTTCAACGTACGCTGGCACGAGTTCTTGTCGGGATTAAGACAGATGCTTACAACCTTAAGCTTGCCATCCGACTGGCGTTCCTTGTCGGCCAACTGGCGTAGCTGTGATGTAGAACTGTAGTTCCATGTTGCCCATACGTAGAACACCACATTAGGAACAGAGGCAAGCGTAGCGTTGTTCACAACCTTGCCATTGATGTCATTGGCAGAGAAACGTGGAAGCTTTGCCCCATTGTTGATGGTTGTCTTGCCATTGCACGAAGCAAGCAGACTGGCTGCAAACTGGTTGTCGGGCTGCTTCTCGACAATAAGCTTTAGCAGACGAGCGGCTGTAGTATAATCGGGACGGTCGACAGCTACAAGATAACGGCGCACCAGATAAACGGCTACGGCACTCTCTGGATTGTCCTCGGCCATCTGTATGGCACACTTCTTTATCTCGGCAGGCGACGCCGATAGTATCTGCTCGCGAAATGCATTCATCAATTTGTTGGCCTTGGTGCCCTTGACAGTAAGTTCCTTAAGGTGCGAAGCGTTGCCCTTGATGTCTACACTCTTGCCTGGTTCGGCAAAGACAGGCTGCTCGGTGAAGTTGGGGAACACTATCATCAAGGTCATAGGACGGTCGCACTCTACAAGATAACTGAATCGTCCTGCCTGCACCTTTATAGTGTCCATGCCATGCGTAACGCTTCCATCAGGCGAATAGACGTAGAACTCGCCTTGGTTGAGGTTCAGCAAATGACCGTCTATCTTGAAGTGGTGGCTGTCGGTACCGCATGAGGCAAGAAGAAGTGTGAGAAAACTCAGTAACGAAACAAGAGAATATTTCTTCATATTGTTGGGCATTTAAGGGTAGATGTAATGGGTGTCGCTCTTTCCGCTTACAGCAGAGGATGTCCGGCAATTACAACATTCCTAATATAATTAACGGCAATTATACGATATGCCTCGTGTAATTGCCGTTAGTTTTTATAGTTATAGTTTTATTACTTCAGAAGCGAGAGCTCCAAGTCGTTCTCAGCATACTGCTTGAGCGAAGGATCCTTCTGCAGAGCCTCCTTGAGGTAAGAAGAAGCAGCAAACTTGTTGCCACGACGAGCAGCTACAACAGCATGCAAGTAGTCGGTCATGGCGTTCGGGTTCTGAACCTTGTCAAGAGTCTTGGCGGCAGCAGCATAGTTCTTGTTAAGGAGCTGTGCCAAGGCAGCTGTATTGCTGTTGGTCTTGCCGAAGTACTGCTCAGCCTGAGCGTAGTTGCCCTTTGCTATGTTAAGAGCACCAAGAGCAGCCTTTACGTTCTCCGAATTGGCCGACTTAGATATAGCGCGCTCTGCATCCTGAACGTTGCCGTTAACAAGAGCGAGCAAGCCCATATTAGCCTGAGCCTCTGGTGTATCGCTACCAAGCGAAGCTGCCTTCTCGGCATACTTCTGTGCGGCAGCCTTATCGCCCTTTGCAAGAGCCAAGGCTGCGAGGTTGTTGTATGCACGATAGTCCTTGTCGTAAATCTGTGTAGTCTTGGTGTAGATAGCCTCCTGCTCGGCAGGTGTCTTGTCGAATGTAGCAAGATAGAGCAACTCGTCGGCGCTCAACTTAGCTGCATCGTCCTTATACTGCTGCTCGATTTGCTCGTCTGAGCGGCCAATTGTCTCGTAATTGATGATAAGGCGTGAACGACGCAACTCAGGAAGGATGCCGTCGGCAAGCTCGCGGAAGCCTGCAGACATGTTGCGAATCTGCTGCTCGCGCTCCTGAGGATCCTCGTACATAGAGAGAACACGAAGGATAACGTCCTTGTCCTGGAGGTTAGATGCTGCAACGAGCTTCTGGAAACCATCCCAGTCCTGTGCTGTATAGTGAGCATCGATATCGGCATTTACCTTATTCTGCTTCAAAGTACCCTTAACATACTTCTCCGACTCGTTCTGACGCTTGCCTGCAAGCTGGTCGTTAAACTTAACGCCACCCTCTGGCGAAGCGTAAGCCTGAATCTCAACATTCTGGATGTTGAAGCCCTCGCGGTCGGCATTAATCTTCTTAAGCATCTGTACAAACTCCTGTACAGAGTTGTTCTTGAGCTCGCTCTTGCGGATGTTGGCCTGGTTGATAAGGAACTTGATGTTGGCTTCCTGCTTCTTCTCGTTTACACGCTGGAATGTGTCAGGAGCGATGATGCCGCTCTCCGAAGCAAGAGTCTTCTTGTAAAGCTCAGAAGTTGCGATAACGCCGTTGGCCACCTTAACGGCAGGAACCTTCTGCTGCTTCTTGCCTATGCGGGCGTCGAATGTAAGGTACATCTCGCTCTTCTGCATATCAGGAACATAGTTGAACGCTGTCTTCATTGTGTAGCGTCCACCTACCTTGTAAGAGATAGTCTGGTCATTACCCATAACCTTCTCGCCCTGGAATGTGGCGCTGTTGCCCTTAGCAACCTGGCCGTCTGCATAGCGCAGCTCAGGAGTTACGGTTACAACGGCCTTCTTCTTCATATACTTCTCAGGGAATGTACCGTTGATTGTAGCAGGCACCTGACCTGCTTGAGTCTCGAGAGGGTTAGGTGTCACGGTGAAGTTGTCGGCTGACAGAGCGCCGAGCTTCGAACATGACGACATCATCAGCACAGAGGCTGCTGATAGAATAAATAAGCTTTTCTTCTGCATGTTTTATTATGAATGTTATTAATTTGTTTATTGTTACGAATTGTTTTTAGTTTTACTTTAAGTTGCAAAGTTACTGATACAAATTGTAAGGAGGTACAAACCTTGGCTAATTTTATGTTTAATTAAAGATTTTAGCCGTATTAAACAAAGGCTTTATCTACTTGCGGCAGATTATCAGCACGTGCTCGCCCTCCATTGTTGTTGTGGCAAAGATGTATGTATCGCCACCATCGCGCAACTTAAGGCGCTTGCGAAGCTCGGCTACAGACATTGGAAAATTGCGCACAGCTATATTGGCTTGCTTCAAGGTACCAAGTGTCTGCTTTAGCTGACGTTTGTTGAGCGTGCATACAGCTTCTATTGCAAACTTTCTGCCTGGAAACTGCTCTACCCTACCCGATGAAACAAACAGATGACTGTTAGGGCCTATAGCCTCAACACCATATGCTTGCGACAGTTCGGCAAAGCATCCTGCCTTCATTATTGAGGCGTTGGGCTCGAAGAGGAATTGAGAGTTGAGAGTTGAGAGTTGAGAGTTGAGGGTTGAGGGTTGAGGGTTGAGGGTTGGGGGATTGTCGGCTGCACCTCCGATGGTATAACAAAACTCGCTGCGCTTATACTCGCCATCAGCCTCTGCCTTAGGCATAATGTCGACACAGTATACACGCACCCCATTCTCTAAGCTGCCACTATCGACCGAGGAAACAGAAACCTTGCCTGCAAGCACAAGCAACAGCTCCTTACACTCGCCACCTACCGACACTATATGCACCTCGTCCACCGTTCCTTTAAGGTCGGCTATGGCCTTATGCCAATCGAGCATAGGCGAGAGCTTAAGCATTACAAAGCGTGCCTTCGACATAAGCTGTGGCAATAGACGGCACACATCTGGAGTACAGTCGGCCATGAGCACAGTCTTGGCGCCATGCTCGTCGCGTCGAGCTGGGTCAAGAAACAACATTGTCTGCTGTGGCATCGTGGCAAGACTGTCTTCGGCCTCGGCACAAACCACATTGGCGTTGCTAATACCAAGCCGTGGCAGATTGCCGCTTACAACATCGCATAGGTATGAATTGCGCTCTACATAGGTGGCCGAGGCAAAACATCGGGAGGTAAAGGAGAAGTCTACACCAAATCCACCCGTAAGATCGGCCATGCTTGTCGTTGCTCCACCATGCCCTACACCAAGCTTGTTGAGCCAACGAAGCGCCACCTCTTGCTTGTAACGGGCAGTAGGCTCAGACGAGCATTGCTCCATATTGAGATGCGGAGGATAGACCACACCATCGCACGATGCCCATGATGGCAACTTCTGACGTGCAGTCTGCCAACCCTGTATCTGATTTAGGGCATAAGGCATGTCTACATCTGGATAGCGACGAGCCTGAAGGGCAAGGTCGCGAGGATTGGACAAACGATGCTGAAGGATAAATTCGGATGTGGTCATATGTGGATGATGTGGTTTGAGTGGTTTTAAATGCAAAGTTAATGAAATCTTGATATTTATGTAAAAAAACCACACGAAATACTTTGCCAATCAACTAAGTTGCACTATCTTTGCCAAAGAATATTGCACATTCGGTAAATATTTGAGCAATCAACAACTGCCGACTAATTTAACTCAAACAATCTATATGAATCCTATTGTTGACTTTAAAGCCTTGCCCGAACGCATACGCTCTGCCGGAAAGCGTGTCATAGTTGCCGTGGCATCTCCTGCCGACTCGCATACAGAGGAGGTGATTGAGCGTAGCATCAGCGAAAACTTCGCACAGTTTACACTCGTTGCCGTGGAAGGCAAGCAGACCATTGCCTGCCGCCTTGCCGCTGACTATCCCGAACATGTTAACATAATAATGGCTGCCGACGACGACGATGCCGCAAGGCTTGCCGTTAAAGAGGTGCGCGAGGATAGAGCCCACGTGCTGATGAAGGGCTCGCTAAACACCGACAATTTGCTGCGTGCCGTGCTCAACAAAGAACATGGCATACTGGTTAAAGGCAGCGTGCTTACACATATAGCAGTTGCACAGATACAGGGCATGAACAGATTGCTGTTCTTCTCGGATGCTGCCGTCATTCCCTTCCCTACTACCGAGCAGCTGGATGCAGTCACCACATACATAACACAAACTTGGCGCAGCATTACTGGTGGTGATAAACCACGCGTGGCACTTACTCATTGCACCGAGAAGATAAGCGAGAAATTCCCCATTACGCTGTCTTATCAGGATATCAAGCAATATGCCGCCCAGGGACGATACGGCGATGTTTGCATAGATGGACCAATGGACGTTAAGACGGCTTGCGATGCCGAGAGCGGTGCAATTAAGGGTATTGCGTCGCCTGTTGTAGGCAATGCAGACATCTTGCTGTTCCCGGATATCGAGGCTGGCAACACTTTCTATAAAACTATCACTTATTTTGCCCATGCCACAGTTACTGGCATGCTTGCCGGAACTACCGCCCCAGTGGTGGTTACATCGCGTGCCGACTCTGCCGAATCCAAGTTCTACTCGCTTGCTGTAGCGTGCATGAGAGCGATTAGATAAGTGAAAAGTGAAGAGTGAAGAGTGAAGAATCCATTTGTTAAGGGAAGAGTGAAAAGTGAAGAGTGAAAATCAAATTGCTATGAAAAGAATATTCGTCATAAATCCCGGATGCACATCTACCAAGGTGGCTGTATACGAGGACGACAAGGCGGTGTGGACATCAGACGGTCTGCACCCGCAAGAAGAGATAGACAAGTTTATGACCGTAGACGACCAGTACGAATACCGCAAGGACTTTGTGCTGAATCTACTGCGCGAGGCAGGCATTCCACTGAAGTTTGATGCCGTAATAGGTCGTGGCGGTTTGCTTAAGCCATTGCATGGCGGCGTGTATGCTGTTAACGAGCAGATGAAGTACGACTTGCACCATGCCCATCATCAGCACGTGTGCAACCTCGGCTCGCTTATTGCCGACGATATTGCACGCGAGTGTGGATGCCCAGCATTTATGGCCGACCCCGTTGTTGTGGACGAGATGATGACACGCGCACGCTACACCGGACTGCCTTTCATGAAGCGCGAGTCTATATTCCACGCCCTCAATGCCAAGGCTGCAGCACGCCGATATGCCAAGACCTGCGGCAAGGTATACGAGAATATGGACATCATTGTGGCACATCTTGGAGGCGGCATATGTGTGTCGGCTCATCATCTTGGCAAGGTTATCGACGTGAACAATGCCCTTAACGGCGACGGTCCTATTGCTCCCGAACGCTCGGGAACATTGCCTGCCGACCAACTTGTGCGCCTATGCTTCTCGGGTAAATACAAGGAAAGCCAAGTGATGAAGATGCTTGCAGGCTACGGTGGTTGCCAGGCCTTGTTGGGCATAAAGGATATGAAGGAGATATCGAGCCGCGCCGAGGCTGGCGAGGAGCCTTACCACGAGGTGCTTGAAGCTATGCTCTACACCATATCCAAGCAGATAGGCGCCATGGCTGTGGCGCTTTGGGGCAAGGCAGAAGCCATTATTCTTACGGGAGGTATTGCCTACAGCAAATACTGTGTAGAGGAAATAAAGAAACAAGTTGACTTCCTTGCTCCCGTTGTGGTACTGCCTGGCGAGGGCGAAATGGAATCGCTTGCCTTTAATGCCCTCGGGGCGCTAAACGGGGAGCTGCCTATACACGAATACAAATAAATGGGAGCGGGGACGCCCTCGTCCCCCGATAAAGCAAACAAATTCCCTAACTATTCGGGGACGAGGGCGTCCCCGCTCCTAAAAAAGCACTCATACATGAATAAATTTCTCAACAAACACGAACCTATATACGAAACAACAGGCAACCTACCCCATTGGACACAATACGGAAAGATTACTTTCGTCACATTTCGTCTTGCCGACTCCCTTCCCCAATACATCATTGACAACATCAAAACCGAATATGAATCCATCAAACAGCAATTATTAAAAGAAGGTTATCTAAAAGAACTCGAATTTTTAAAAGTGAAAAAACATAACCAACTGGAGAAATATCTTGATAAAGGCTATGGTTCATGCATATTAAAAAATAAACTATATCAAGATATCATTATACAAACACTTGAACACGACAATAACCTCATGTATGAATTGCATTGTTATGTCATTATGCCAAACCATATTCACTTACTTATAGAACCAAAAGAACAAGCTACTATTCAACAGATAATAAAAACTATAAAATCTGTTTCTGCACATAAAATCAACAGTTACACCAACCAAACGGGTTCTATCTGGCAAAAGGAATATTTTGACCGTATTATTAGAAACGAAGACCATTACAATCGGGTCATCAATTATATAAGACAAAACCCTTCCCATTGCTCTCCTTCTGAATACATCCTCTGGGAGCGGGGACGCCATCGTCCCCGATAAAGCAAACAAACTCTCTGGGAGAGGGGACGCCATCGTCCCCTGATAAAGCAAACAAATTCTCTGGGAGAGGGGACGCCCTCGTCCCCCGATAAAGCAAACAAATTCTCTAATTATTCGGGGACGAGGGCGTCCCCGCTCCCAACCGTCCCCGTTTAATATATATTACTTGCCCATTTAATATATATTATTTGCTCATTTAATATATATTACTTTGCCGTTGAATATATATTGCTGCCTTGCTCTCAATTCGGAGATGCCTTGCTCTCAATTCGGGGACGAGGGCGTCCCCGCTCCTTATTTATACGATATATTCTCTTCCTTGAATTTCGCCTTTGGTTGTGGATGTTCTGCCGGATATCCAATTACCACCATGTTGAGTGGAATAAGATTGCTCGACAACGACAATGCTTTGCCTATTGCTTGGCAACGCTCTTCTGACGGATAGGCACCTGTCCACACAGCACCAAGCCCCATGGCGTGGGCAGCAAGAAGCATATTCTCAGTAGCAGCCGAAGCATCCTGAATCCAGAAGTCGCGACCGCCACCCTCTATCATTTTCTCGGTATCGCCACAAACCACAATGGCGAGGGGTGCCTTCTTTATCATCTTGGCGTAGGGGTTGGCATCGGCGAGAGCGTCGAGCAAGTCACGCTGGTCGACAACAACGAAGTGCCAGGGTTGTTTGTTCATTGCCGTGGGAGCTGCCATAGCAGCACGCAGCATTTTTTCTATTTTCTCCTTCTCTACGGGTCGCGCCTCATAGTCGCGTATACTGGTGCGAGTGGCGATGTTGTCGAGCACCGCCTGCTCTGCATTTACTGTTTCACCTTCGCTTGCCGACTTCTCGGTAGAGGATTCACCAGACACCAAGCGCACGCCAAGCACTACTACAACCAAGGCGAGCACAATATTTAATACTATCGATTTGTTCTGTAAATTCATAACTCAAAAATTATAAAACTAAAAACCTTATAATCGCCAACGGCAACAATTCAAAATCTCAAAGCGCAGCCTAACAATTCATAATTGAACAATTCAAAATCGCCGTAGGCAACCAATTCAAAACTCAAAATTCAAAATTCCTAACTCCTCAACAGGCTTCCCGTTGGGCATACGAATCTGCAATATGGCCGCGGCACCCATACCGAAAGGACGAGAAACAATACGGCAAACACTATTACCCACACCGAAGCCGAGGAGTATAGAAACGCCGTGAACAGCTCGTAGTCCATCCATGCGGTCCACGTTGCGGTTAGCATGAGCACCATAAGCACTCCCCACAGAACGTTGCGGAACATGTTGAGCGCTCTGTTCAAGCGGGGCGAGATTCGGGGTTTGCGTCGAGTGAGTTTGCCAGCAAGTTCCTGAGCCGAACCAAACGGACACATGTGGGCACAGTAGTGTCCTGGTCGACCTGCCAAAGGATAAAGCATAGCCACCACTACCATCAGCAATGGGGCTGCGAGCGTGGCGAGTATGGCGAGGTTTATGCCTCCCGAGAAGAGTCGCATGAGCAGGGTGTAAGAAACGAATGTGCCGGTCCACAAGCCGAGAACGATGACGTTGAGAACCAACTGCACATAATGCCAACGGCGATTCTTGACAAACAGCGGAACCACAGCACCCATCAACACCACTATCAAAGCCACGATGCCACCAAGAGTAAACCCACCAGACGAGACAGAAGACCCCGACACATCTACAGAACCAGTGGCATCGGGCGCATTGCCGAGTGCTGCATGTTGCTTGGCATAGGCAAGTCCACGCTGCACATTGGCTATGATGGCACGCGACGAGAACGTAGCTCCCGTCACACCATCCACCTCCATTGCCGTAGCCTCATCAACGGTCTTGCCCTGCCATTGAGCAAGGATAGCAGAAGCATGATTGAAGAAGTCGGGCGTTTCGGCATTAGGCTCTGCCACGATGCTGTCCACCACCCCACTCTTGCTTACATGAATGCGCAGCGGAACCGGTCCGCCATATCCCTGCACGTCTTTGGCAAGCAGGCGTGTATTCACAACCATTGTGCCATCAGGATGCACCGACATGGTGTCGTTGCCTAATGCCACGGCATCAGTAGTGATATGTGCGTGGCGCATGTCGATACCGAATATCCTGCCGTCGCGCACTATTGCCGCAGCCGAAAGTATCAGCACTACAACCACAAGCGATAGCAGAGCAGGAATAAAGTTTTTGTTTTTCGCGTTTTGCATATTTAATATTAATTTGTTTTATTAAGTATGTGTTCATATTTATCTTTATATATGAGCGGCAATCAGTAGGAGGGTATGGCATCCCTGCCATACCCACTCTGCCATGATTGTACAGCCAATTTAGTGGGTATGGCAAGGATGCCATACCNTTGGCTGACGAAAGACCATAGATTTGCTGCACCTGCTCAACGGTATAGTAGCGTTCATCGTTCACAAGGTCAGTTCTGCGGAGTTCGTTCAAATGTGATTTGGAGTAATAGGTACGCCCGTACTCTCTTTTAGTGGGTATCTTATGGCGATAGGTGTAGGCACGGAGTGCGGTCGGCTTCATGCCGAACAGTTCCTCCACCTCCTCGGTCAGTAGCCAGTCGGTAATTTCGCTAATATCAACTGCCACACCGAAAAACTCGTCAATATGCTTCTTGCTGTAATAGTTCTTTCCTGCGATACGGCAGATGGGGATATGGTTACGCTTGGCGGAAGTGTAAAGCCATGACTGCTTTACCTTAAAAAGGGACATCACCTCCTCGCCCGAATAGAAGTCCAACACTTCTTCGCTTTCCTTTTCCCTTTTTTCTCTTTTGGCAGGTAAGGAAGATGAAGATGATTTCCTTGGTGTGGAGGTGTTGCCGGGCAGGATGCGGTGATAGGGATTGCCCTCCAACATCTGCTCGATGTCGGCTCTGCGGATGAATGCCATGCGGTTGCTGATGCGTGAGGCTTTCAGCTTGCCGATGGCTACAAGTTTGTAAATGTACTGTCGGGAACAGCCCATGAGGATGGCTGCTTTGGAAAAGGTGAGATACTCCTGATGCTGTATCTCCATCAAGGGTTGGGCGACTTTGAAGAGGTTGTTCTTCTGCATCACTCTGGCTCGTTTGGCTTCTGCCTGACAAGCCTCACTGCAATATCTTTGCATACCGCTTCGGGTTACAAAGGACTTGCCGCAAAAACTGCATTTTCTGGTTGCTTTCATACCGTTTTATCGTTTAATGGTTCATTTCTTCAATCCTATATCTCTGAAATGGTAAACGGATGTGAACGGAAGTCAACCATTGTCGCTTTTCTACACAGTGTGACTGTTTCCGCATATCGGGGCGGTTATTGTCGCTTGTCGTAAACGGTTGTAAACCCTTGTCAACTGTCTGCACGGTGTGACAAAAAACAAGCCCCGCAAATTCTCCACGTCAGAAATACGTCTCAAAAATATGTGGAAATTTGGGAAGCGACAAATGGCAACCGAAAAGTGTTAAATTTTAGAATATGCTGGTAATTAAAGATTTACACTCGGATATTTCTGATTAGTTTTGGTTGTTCTATGGTTATAAATACATCCATAGAAAGCCTGGTCGGGGATTACACTCAGAGCATTTGGCAACGTAAGTTCTGTAAATCCCTCACATTCTTGGAAAGCCAATTCCCCGATAGTTGTTAATGAGTTGGGCAATATCAGAGATCCCTTAAATCCTGAACATCCTAAGAAAGCGCTTCTCCCTATTGTTTCCAGTTTATTTGACAGCGTTAGAGTGCCATTGAATCCAGTGCAATAGCCAAAAGCACTGTTGCCAATCTCTTTGACCGAATTAGGTATGACAAGGTCTCCTGTAAGACTGGAACAATATCTAAAAGCATCCTCGGGGATTACACTCAGAGCATTTGACAGCGTTAGAGTGCCATTGAATCCAGTGCAATCGTAAAACGCCTTTTCGCCAATCTCTTTGACCGAATTAGGTATGACAAGGTCTCCTGTAAGATTTTTACATTTATAGAATGCATATGCAGGAATTTTTGTAATCGGAGCGTCAAACTCTATCACGCACTTGCCATCAACAACACTATGCGCCACGATGTTTGCACCAAATTGATCTGGATTATCTATGTTATTCACAATCTTGCCGTCGGAAGTCGTGTAACGGAAGAAACTATGATTACAGATTTGGCAGACATCATCGGCGTTAGGCTGATGTCCAGTGGCAGCAACAGAAGTGGTAAGGCCGCAAATAGTGTCGGATGCAGTGAATTGTATGGGTTGGAATGTCACATCATAGGTAGCCGAGCAATTATACTTTTCCTTATATATATCATAACTAAAGTAATAATTATACCTCTTGGAACCAACTTTCTCGCGTTTGCCATTTTCGCACTTGTATATAATCCAGTTGCCTTCTTTAGATGCCAACCCATTATAGTCCTGAATCTCCCACGACAACCTCATTTTTCTGCTGTCATAAGACCTCACTATCATTTTAGTAGGACGAACGTATCCACCGATGGTGTTGTCGAGTGACACGTATTCGGTTATAGGATGTGCTCCACTATAGTCTTGCCATAAGCCTCTCACGCTTATTTTATGGCCGTAGTAGGAGAAAGAATTGTCAAAGGAAAGCTTCAATTCGATAGTGCACCACCGTTGCGATTGGGTGCCTTTACCGTCATTTTCGCTATATTGATAAATTTGCAGATTGGAGAATTGTGCTGTGCCAATATATTTATAGTTGAACGAAATATTTATTTTGTTGCCTACTGGACCAGGGGTTAAAGAATTTCTCATCTCGTATTCTTCAGCATTGCTTATCTTTTGCCACAAATTATTGAGTAAAAGTGATGATTGTGGTTGGTCGTCAATATATAATTCAACAGTTCTATTCTTAATGAAGCGTGACGAGCGACCTGCAAGGTTGTACATCCATAATTTGAGCGTTACTTCTGTGCCACTGTTTGTGTAGTTTGTGCTGATAACTTTCACCTGAGGCTTGTAGGTGAATTCTACGGCTGCCGCCTTTCCCGCACCAGCCATACACAAGAACAGCGAGAGCAGTGTGTAGACTACTGCTCTGCCGAAATGTTTACGATAAAGTTGTCTAATATTATGCATTGTCTTTTGTTATTTGATAATTATCTTCTTAGTCTTTCCCGACTTCATGCGCACGATGTTTACGCCCTTTTGTGGTTCGTTGAGACGCTTGCCGCTGAGGTCGTAGTATTCAGCCTCGGCATCGTTCAATGCATCAATAGCGTCGATGCCAGTAGTAGAGCCGTCGATGCGCATGCTGAGTTGGGCAGGAGCATTGGCAGAAGTGCCGTCGAGCCAAGCGCGGAACGGATTAACCTTGACGCCATTAACCGAAGTCGAGCCTTTCAGTTCCTCTACATTCCAGAAACTGTTCTTTGATATTACATATCCGCTGTTGACATCCTCTGTCCAGTAAGTGCCGCGGAATTTCATGCCGCCCACGTCTTGAGCCACTCTTTCCATATTCAACTTTGCAATGTTAGAGCCAAATGTCAGCTCTGCTTCGCTGCCTTTGCGCTTTACCACGCATGGAGTTCCGGCTGCCACTGTTCCTTCAAGTTGTTTCAATACAAGTTCCTCGCCAGTCATATTGTCGATGGAATACAGATGGTAAGGCTCGCTGCCAGTCAGCGTCAATGAGTAAGGCAACACGAGTGTGCCCCAGTTGTTCGACATCTGGCGGGTGTAGGATATTTCATTAACTGTGCCACTTGCCTTGTCGCTAATATATGAGTCGTCGCTCAGACTGACTGCCTTCTTCTTCTGACCTAAGAATCCCGATATACCTTCTGGTAATGACTGGAAATTAACAGTCTTAATATTATTAGTATTACCAAAAACATAATAACCAATTTTTTCCAATGATTTAGGCAGCGTCACTTGTCCTGTTACTGCATTTAGATTTAGGCAATCAGAAAATGCATTATTTCCAATTTCCGTCACCGAGGCAGGAATTACAAGTTCTCCTGATAGACTTCTACAAAGCATAAAAGCTTGAGTAGGAATTACACTCAGAGTATTTGGCAACTCAAGTTTTGTAAAACTGCAACAAGTACGGAAAGCCGATTTTCCGATAGTTGTTACTGAGCTGGGCAATGTCAAAGATCCCCTAAATCCAGAACATCCGTTGAAAGCTGATTCCCCTATTGTTTCCAGTTTATTTGACAGCGTTAGAGTGCCATTGAATCCAGTGCAATTGTTAAAAGCATGGTTGCCAATCTCTGTTACCGAATTAGGTATGACAAGGCTTCCTGAAAGACCCTCACAACCTTTAAAAGCAGACTCGGGGATTGCACTCAGAGCATTTGACAACTCAAGTTTTGTAAAATACTTACAATTCATGAAAGCTGCAATTCCGATATCTGTTAATGAGCTGGGCAATTTCAAAGATCCCGTAAATCCAGTACATCCGTAGAAAGCATTTTCCCCTATTTTTCCCAGTTTACTTGACAGCGTTAGAGTGCCATTGAATCCAGTACAACCTGAAAAAGCACTGGCACCAATCTCTTTTACCCCATCAGGTATGACAAGGCTTCCTGAAAGACCCTCACAACCTCTAAAAGCATATTCGGGGATTGCACTCAGAGCATTTGACAACTCAAGTTTTGTAAAACTCTTACAGCCCGAGAAAGCCGAACTTCCAATATTTGTTACTGAGCTGGGCAATTTCAAAGATCCCGTAAATCCAGTACATCCGTAGAAAGCATATTGCCCTATTTTTCCCAGTTTACTTGACAGCGTTAGAGTGCCATTTAATCCAGTGCAACCGTGAAAAGCATGTTCACCTATCTCTGTTACCGAATTAGGTATGACAAGGTCTCCTGTAAGACTATTTTTGTTATAGAATGCATTTGCAGGAATTTTCGTAATCGGAGCGTCAAACTCTATCACGCACTTGCCATCAACAACACTATGCGCCACGATGTTTGCACCAAATTGATCTGGATTACTTATGTTATTCACAATCTTGCCGTCGGCTGTGGTGTAAGAAAATATACCATGCTGGCAATATCGGCACACTCCATCAAGTGTGGTATGACTTCCTCGGGATTTGGAAACTGTCAGACCGCTGATGGTTGCTGTTTCGCTAAAGCCATTGGGCAGGAAGGTAAAATAATAGGTTGCCAAACATCTGAAATTTTTAGCGGCGATAGTAATACTTCCTTGTGTCGTTGGATCTGTGACTTCCGCCTGTTTGACACTTGTGCCGTTCTCTTTTTTGTATAATACCCACTTGCCTTTGATGTTCTCGCTATCTTGCCAACCAGACATTCCCCATGTGAATAATACATCATTACGAAACTTAGAAATTTCTAAATTGGTGGGGTAAACGAAGCCGTGGAGAGTGTTCTGGAGGTCCCAGATTTTATCATTATACTTACTATCGTCGCATCTGTCACGCCAATTACCATTCACGCTTACAGTATGTCTACGATAAGAAAACGAATTGTTGAAAGAGAGTTTAAGCTCAATAGTGGTCCACTTCGTCTCCCCTGTATTGCTATTATAGGGACACTTCTGGTTTCTTTGGGCGTTGCAAAACTGCGCTGTGCCTACGTTTACGCCATCAAGCTTTATAATGCCTTGCGAACCCACATTGCCTCTATTCTCGTAATTCTTGATTTTATCCTCGTCTTTGTGATAGACATTGGAAATCAGACTCCACATATTGTTAAGAGTGCATGCATCTTTGTCGTCTATACGAAGCATGACATTACCTGTAAAGTAAGCGTTGTCGCCATCGTAGTTATACATCCATAATTTAAGCGTAACCTCGGTGCCATTGTTTGAATAGGTCGGACCGGAGATAAGTTTCACAATCGGATTGCGAGGTGTCCTGCTACCAGCAGACATAGTGCTTGCTCCTAACATGCACATCAGGAATGAAAGCAAAGCGTAGAGATATACTCTGCGTGGGTGTTTGAATTTGAATGTTTCCATAATAGTTATTTAATTTTATTTTATTCGATATGGTGCAAATTTAAGGGAAACACGGAGAATGTGCCTTATAACGTTCCTTATGCTCAGTCTGTCGGGTGGTATTGGGTGTATTATGCATTGTCTTTTGTTATTTGATGATTATCTTCTTAGTCTTTCCCGACTTCATGCGCACGATGTTTACGCCCTTTTGTGGTTCGTCGAGACGCTTGCCGCTGAGGTCGTAGTATTCTGCCTCGGCATCATTCAATGCGTCGAGAGCCTCCGCAGCGTTGATGCCAGTGGTAGAACCGTCGATGCGCATGCTGAGTTGGGCAGGGGCGTTGGCAGAAGTGCCGCTGAGCCAAGCACGGAACGGACGAACCTTGACGGCTGTAACCGAACCCACCCCTTTCAATTTCTCTACATTCCAGAAGCAGTCTTTGGCAATGATATAACCGTCGGTAACGTCCTTAGTCCAGTAAGTGCCGCTGAATTTCATGCCGTCCATAGGTTGATCATTTATTGCCATATTCAACTCGGTATAGTGATGGCCAAACGTCAGCTCTGATTCTGTGCCGTTGCGCTTTACCACGCATGGAGTTCCGGCAGCCACTTCGCCATAGAGTTGTTTCAATACAAGCTCGTCGCCAGTCATATTGTCGATGGCATAGAGGCGGTAAGGCTCGTCACCAGTCAGCGTCAAGGGGTAAGGTAACACGAGTGTGCCCCAGTTGCTCGTCATCATGCGAGTGTAGGATATGGCATCAACTGTGCCAGTTGCCAAGTCGCTAATATATGAGTCATCCGTCAGATTGAATATCATACTCTGCCAACCTAAGTTTCCCGATATACCTTCTGGTAATGACTGGAAATTAACAGTGTGAATATTATTAGATGAACGAAAAACTCCAGTACCAATTTTTTTCAGTGATTTAGGAAATGACAAATATCCCGTGAATCCATAACAATTTTCGAAAGCACTATTTCCAATAGTCGTTACCGAATTTGGTATAGTCAAATTTCCCGTGAATCCAGTACATATAGAGAAAGCCGACTCTCCAATAGTTGTTACAGAATTTGGTATAGTCAAATTTCCCGTGAATCCAGTACATCCATAGAAAGCCGAATTTCCAATAGTTGTTACTGAATTTGGTATAGTCAAATTTCCCGTGAATCCATAGCAATTATAGAAAGCAAAATTTTCAATATTTGTTACTAAGTTTGGTATAGTCAAATTTCCCGTGAATCCATAGCAATCAGAGAAAGCCGACTCTCCAATAGTTGTTACTGAGTTTGGTATAGTCAAATCTCCCGTGAATCCATAACATTTTTTGAAAGCCGAACTTCCAATAGTTGTTACAGAGTTTGGTATAGTCAAATTTCCAGTGAATCCTTTACAATTATAGAAAGCCGAACTTCCAATAGTCGTTACAGAGTTTGGTATAGTCAAATCTCCCGTGAATCCATCACAATAATAGAAAGCAAAATTTCCAATAGTTGTTACAGAGTTGGATAATGTCAAATTTCCCGTGAATCCATAGCAATTATAGAAAGCCGAACTTCCAATAGTTGTTACAGAGTTGGGTAATGTCAAATTCCCCGTAAATCCAGAACATCGTTCAAAGGCATATTCTCCTATCACTTTCAGGTTATTTGATAATGTAAGAGTACCATTGAATCCTTTGCAATTGTAAAAAGCATTATCGCCAATCTTTGTTACCGAATTAGGTATGACAAGATTTCCTGAAAGACTTGTACAACCCCAAAAAGTCCATTCAGGGATTACATTCAGAGACATTGTCTCTGGAAACTCAATTTTTGTAAATCCTGAACAACTATAGAAAGCATATTTTCTTCATGTATTTAGAGCCTTATAACTAACCATAACTTACTATGATTAACTAAACGTAAAGTCTTGATTTTCAATATTCTTTGATTTTTAACACTTTCTAAGTGCTTTTTGGCAGTTCCCGATTTTCCACATATTTTTGCAGCGTATTTCTACCGTGGAGAATTTGCGGAGCTTTTATTTTGTCATATCGTGAACGTAGTTGACAAGGGTTTACGAGTGGTTACAATGGAGGACAGATTTGAAGCTGATAGGCAAAAAGCGTTATATCGTGGACTGGGTTGACAAAGGTTGTCAATGGTTCACTTCCGTTTACTCCATCGGTGGAATACTCAAAGTATGTAGAACATAGCAATATCATAGAGTATGAGACCGACAAGAAAATGTGAATTTTGTGGCAAGACATTCGTGCCAAGGAGCGGTATGCAGAAATACTGTTCCGAGGAATGCCAGGCAGAGGCAAAACGTCTTAGGAAGAAAAGACAGCAGGACTTGATTAACGGCATTGAGCCAATCATGGATCTGCAACATCAGGAGTATCTTACCTTCTCCAAAGCTGCCATTCTGATGGGATGCACCCGACAGTATATCTACAAACTTGTGGCTAACGGCAAGCTGAAGGCATCAAGATTGAGCAGCCGAATGGCATTCGTGAGAAAATCTGATATAGAGAAGATGTTTGAGGGTAATCCCTACAAGCGTGTGATTCCTGCCAGCAAGAGCAAGCCCTGTAAAAAGCCAAAAGCAGAAAAGCCAACACAAAACCTGGAATCAACAAAAGGGAAAGAGGAGAATGAGGTGCTTGACTATTATTCGGGTGAAGAAGTGATGTCCATTTATAAGGTCAAGAAGTCTTGGCTCTACACTTCCGCCAAGCGCAACCAGATACCGATGTGCCGTATCGCTGGCAAGAACTATTACAGCAAACGGCATATTGATGAGTTCTTCGGTACTGCCGTTGACCTCAACAGTATCACGGAATGGGTGACTGCTGATGATGTAGAGGATGCTTTCAGCATGAGCAAGTCGGCACTCAGGGCATACACCTACCGCCATAAGATACCGACCAAGCGAGAATACGGACGTACCTATTATTCCAAGGAGCATCTTGAAGAACTGCGCAGGACTGACCTCATGAACGATGACAACTATTATACCACCGAACAAGTGCAGCAGTTGTATGGTCTGACAAGTGCAAACATCTGCCATATAGTGAGAGTTCACCATATCAACAAGGTAAAAGTTGGAGTGAAAAACCTGCTTTTGAGGACGGATGTGGAGCGAGCAATGGCAGAAAGGGCTGCTAAAGGACTGTGAAAGCAAGTGATTTCAGCATTATCCATCAGTTACTATGAATAATTGGAGTCACGGATGCATCATTTTATTCCTTTGCAGCTGTGAAGAGACACTTCACCACGAATAATCATCAATAATACATATCAGTTATGAGCAACATTTGTAAGACCGTATCATTGCGTACACGCAAAATCAAGGACGGACACATGCTGTCCTATTATCTTGACTATTATCCAGGCTATCGTGACGAGAGCACGATGAAAGTCATCCGCCATGAGTCTCTTGGCATCTACATCTATGCCAAGCCGAAGAACCAGACGGAACAGAAGTACAACCTCAACCTTACGGCAAGAGCCGAGGCGATACGCTGCCGTCGCTTCGAGGCTATCGTCAACGAGCGTTACGACTTCTTCGACAAGGAGAAGATGAAAGGAGATTTCCTTGCCTACTTCAAGAGACTGGCAGACAAGAAGAACTCCAAGTGGCAACACGTCTATATGCACTTTCGTAACTTCACGCAAGGCAAGTGTACCTTCGGGGAGATAAACGTGGATTTGTGCAACAGATTTCGTGAGTATCTGCTGACAGCACCACAGGGACTGCATAAGAACAGAAAGCTACATATAAACTCAGCAGCCAACTACTGGTCTACTTTCCGTGCTTCAATCCACACTGCCTATCGTGACCGCAAGATAAAGGAGAACCCGAACGGTTTCTTGGAACGTATCGAGACAATCCCGACAGACAAGGAGCATCTTTCACAAGACGAGGTTATCCGCTTGGCATCCACACCTTGCTCCGCCCCAGCATTGAAGCGAGCCTTCCTGTTCTCTTGCCTAACGGCTTTAAGAAAGAGCGACATCAAGAAACTTACTTGGGAGGAGATACAGCCATACGGCAGCGATGGTGTGATGTATGTCACCACACGAATGCAGAAGACAAAGGACATCGTGCATAACCCCATCAGTGAGGAAGCCTTGGAACTGATAGGCTATTCACCAGATAAACGAGGCAAGGTGTTCCCCGATTTCAAAGACTCCATGACACAGGCACCATTGAAGAACTGGCTGAAAGATGCAGGGATTACCAAGCATATCTCCTATCATTGCTCACGCCACAGCTTTGCCTGTCTCCAGTTGGACGCAGGAACCAGTATTGCCGTAGTGCAGCGTTATCTCGGTCACAAGAATGTGGCAACGACAGAGGTGTATGCCAAGATTTCCGATGCTCAGAAACGTGCTTCGGTTGGCTGCATTACGTTGAAGAAGTAACCATTTGACAATAACACGCAGAAAAGGACTGTTGGAATAATTGAGTTCCAATAGTCCTTTTCTCGTTTTGTTGGTTCTATTTGCTGTCGTGGATAGAACCAATCCGACAAATACATCCTAATTTCTATAGATATTGAAGAGGAACTGCAAATTTCCCTTTTCTTTGCCCTTACCTTTGTAGTCAGCAATTAGCGGCAACTGGCACTAACGAGCAGTTTAAAGTATAATTCAGAGTATGATATCATATTAGAACGCTAATAAAGCGTAAAAGAAAGAGTGCCAGTGAACGTAAATGCGGTTTTTACATGCTTCTGCGTCTAACTTTGTGGAAGTTTTTGAACGAATAACAATAAAACGAATACGATAATGACAGTAAACAAGACAACTTCAGATTGTACCATCTACGCTTTTGTTGGTACAGCAATTCTCGCCATCTCTCTTGTCGTGGCGATGTATGTAGGCAATGACTTTCACCAAAGTCTGTTTGTCGAGTCAATCATCTTTGTAGGAAGCAACATCCTGCTTTGGGCGATATTCATTTCTATGGTGAATTATCCCTATGAACTGATGACCATTGGTAGCAACAGCAAGACAAAGAATAACGTTGTAGAAGCAGAGCCAGCAACAGAACAAGAACAGCCAAAGCAAACCTTACCACAAACAGCGTCTGTAAAATACAGCCATGAAGACTATGCCAAGTGTGTAGAGGCACAAGAAAAAGATGCGCAGGAGGAAAAGGAAAAACGAACGAGAGCTGTACTTGACTATGTGCACCGTACCATGTCAAGGTTTCTGTATGAGGAAGATTTGTACAAGGTAATTGAGGCTGTCAAGGAATGGAGCAACGACACCAACTATACCCCGACAGCAATAAACCGTTTCAAGGAGACGGTTGAGAATATTCCTTTAAGGCACTTCGTGTGGAATATCGCAGAGCGTTTGGGTAAACGTGATTACACAATGGCAATGCGAATAGCCTTTGTCAAGGCACTGTTTCCAAAGCCGTTTGAAGGCTTGGACTACAGCACATTGAAGAACATGAAAGCACCATGTTCCAATGATGTCATTCCTATTGATGAACCAAATACGGCAGACGGTTCATTCCATACAGGAAAGGAAATCGAGTAGGAGGAAAACGAAGTAGTTTTCTTCCTACTTTCGGTATGCTCGTGCCGAGCATACAAAATGGAATAGAGGGAATGTCCTTTGTTTCAGACATTCCCTCTATTCCGTTTTTATTTAAGAAAGAATTTTGCAATCCATTCTTGATTGTTCCGTATTATTTTATATATACTTTCTTTCTTGATCCGTCTTTATATACAATAATGTTAAACCCTTTCTGTAAGTGCTGCATTTTGTAGCCAGATACATTATAGATACCAGCAGAGACATGATTTGATGATGTAGTAACATTTTTGATGCCTGTCGGATCTGCACCTGTGCTGAACGTCATTACTTCACCATAGTAAGTACCCTCGTCTGTTGTGACAAATGCTTGGTATTCATAGTCCGAATTATAGGCAAGGTCCGGTAAAGTAGCAGTCATCACCTGTCCTGTTGCCTCTACAGTCAAAGCATTTGACGGAGCATTAGTTTTTGCCATCCCATGAACCGAAGTACCAGCTTTCTTCCAATATTTGAAGCCCTGTACTTTTATTCCGTCAGTACCACGCAGTGCGTAACCCTTTACCAATGCAGTGTTGCCCTCTATTGTTATCTCATCATATGTATGCACTGTCGGCTCAAAATAAGAAGTGTTGGAAGGGTCAAGTCCTACCCAGTCGCCATAATAGTATGTTCCAGAATTTGCAAGATAATAAGGGCGATATTTCCAGAGCACGGTACTGTTCAGATTACGGATGTATCCTTCAATCTTTCCCTTGTAAATACAAGCAGAGGCAGTGTTTGAAGCAAAGTCTTTTGACCAGTCTGTGCGTCGCCACTCAAAGCCAACGTTCTGTTCGTCATCGGCAACATTTGATTCTGCTGCTATGATGACATTGCCGACAGAGATTACTTTTGGCTGCTGGGTGACAAGCAATAATTTTTCTGTAGATATATTTTTTGTTGTCGTATATTCCTTATATTCATAATGGCCTTTCGCTGAAAGTTGAACCAAATATTTTACCGTAAAGTTTGAATTTGGGTCAAGTCCGCTTAATTTGATTTTGCCGTTGTCCTTACCTTCAATATGTTTGATTTGCTTTGTACCTTGATAGACATAGAATTCTTTCCTGTATACCTTGGCGTATTTCGTATCCACGTCAGGATGAGAATATTCGATTGACAAAGAGGTTGCCGTTGCTATAGCATCAACAGTGGGAGCGTAACCGGAAGTATAAGCATAGCCGGACATAACTTTACATTCATGAATCTTGTCGTCACCTTTTATTTTTGCCTTGATGACAGCATCAACTTCCGTTCCAGGAAGAGCAGTTTCCGTTACTACTGTTTCGTTACTTGTAATTTCCGTTCCGTTAAGGGTGCATGTTAATCTGTCGTCAGGTTTTCCTTTAGCTTTAATTTTTACGGTATATTTAGTCTCATCGTATGATAAACTCAGAGGGCAGAGCGTACTTTTGCTGAGCGAAGTGCCAGTCTTTGCATCTACAGCATTGTCGTAACCTGCTCGCCATAATTCTATGACGGTTCTTCCGAACTCAGCCTTTATGTCTTTCCAACAGAGTGCGTCAATACCTATAAAGCTGATATTTGGTGGGAGAATGATGGTTCCTTTGTTGTCGGTAGGAGTATAAAATGCACGAGTGTTGATTACTTCAAGTGATTGTGGCAAGGAAACTGTTTCTATTTTTTCACAGTTAGAGAAAGCATAAGAACCTATCTGTGTAATGCCTTCACCGATTATAATGTTTTTAATCTTAGATCTGCAATCTTTCCAAGGTACAGTATTAGCACTGTAGTTACTCATTTCTCCAGAACCCCATACCTTTAGCGTTCCTTCGTCATCAAGCGACCAAAATGCTGCTTCGCCGCACGAACCAGTCTTTGTCTCTGCTTTTACCCCCCCAACAAGGAAAACAGGCAAAGCAACAAAAGTAGAAATTGTTTCTTCATAAATTAATTCATTTAAAATTTAAAATTAGTAAACTTACACAATTATAAGTTGGTGCGACCCATAATTTTGGCTATAAAATCGTGGTGCACCTCCTTAATAATGTGCGTACAAATTTACGCAAAATTCATGAATACAAAAAAATAATATAGAAAAATGTATTCCATTTCAACAAAAATTTTACAACAATAGTTTTGCAACTTTTTTATTACGGCTGCAAATCTCTGTATTCAGAAACCGCATTGAAACATGGGCAAGTTTTTTGTGGGTTCAAGTCGCAATGGCCTACGATAACAGCCAGTGGATATGTTTTCTTTAGGCGCATAATCAACTGCCTCAAGGCTATTTTCTGAGCATCTGTTCTTGTGTCTTTGGGCTTTCCGTCAGCATTCAAACCTCCCTCATAACAAATGCCGATGGAATACTTGTTGTGGTTCACACAATGGGCACCGATTTGTTCTATCGGTCTGCCGTTTTCAACAGTTCCGTCACGGCGTACTACATAGTGATAGCCAATGGTACGCCAACCGCGAGCCTTGTGCCATTGCGTTATATCCTTTGCCGAACTCTGTTGATTCGGACGTACTGCCGAGCAATGAATGATGATAAGTGTTACTGTTCTCATGATTCTTCGTTTTTGTTGTTAGATACTTTTCCGCTGTGATAGTCCAATCCTGCCAATGCAGCACAGAAAGTGAGAAGTTCGCCAAAGGCTGTCAATACCGTTGGGTCGATATAACCCTTTGGAGGAATGAACATGGCGGAGATTATTAACCCGACACCAAGCACAGCTAATATGAATGAAGCTGCAAGGTGCAAATTCGTATGTCTGTATTTCTTGATTGCCATAAATGTTGCTTTTAATTACAGTAGCCACAATATATAATAAGGTGGCTACCGAAAATGTCAGTCAATGTGTTTCAATCAGTCCTTGCTGTCTGTGTCAACAGGTTTGTCGTTCAGTTGGTTGATGTCAACGAACGATGACACCTTGCGCATGGAAACAGAATCCAACGCATACGAACGTTTTTGGTTCGGCCAGAAACGGAGGTGTACCTTCATCACGTTGTCTGCCGTGAACTCCTTTTCCGTAGGACTGCCGTAGGTCTCTGGGCTAAGGTAGAATGTGCCGAGGTCTCCGAAACGTACACGCTTGGAATCCTTCACCAACTCTACGAGGCAATCACAGGCTGCCATCAACACGCCAAGGATAGTTGCGCGGTCGAAAGGCGAGCCGTGGTTGCTGATGTGCTGTGCGAACTCCTCAGTGGAGAGTGTTTCCGTGTAGACGAAGCGTCCATACCATCTGCCGTATGCAGCAGAACTCTTGTTGTTGTTCTTGTACTTCTTTGTGATTAACTTTGCCATAACGCTTGATTTTTAGATGTTGTACATGTTTACGATTCTCTTTGCTGCCATAGACAGCTTTGCTTGCAAGCGGACAACCGTTTTGCCGGATGTCTGATGCAAAAGTACAACGCTAAAGACCGTCTGCAAAACGTATGGAAAAAGTGGAAAATGGCGTGGAAAAACACAAGTGAACCGCACAGTCAATGCAGCCCACCTCAATATGCTGTTACAAAAAGGATTCTGTCAAGCATGTTTGCGCAGCTCCAGTTCCTTATAATATTTTGTTCCGTGGAAAATTCTAAGCACCTTTAGAAAATCCTTAATGAAGAAATCATTCTTCCAGCACTCGTTTTTGAACTTGCTTGAAAGAGGTTCCTCTGCAAGTTTCTTGCGAAAATCACCCATAGTGCATGTGAGTCGGTTTTGGAATGTGCGCTCGGTCTTTCCGATACCGTCCGTAACATTCTTTTCTTTAACATACTCAAAAAACGGTTTCTTGCATTTATCTCCAAAAACGAAAATGCCCAATTTCTCCCATTCCACAAGAATAAAGAAATAGGCGATAAGGTCGATAGGCTTATTGTAGTCTCCCTCAAGTCTTTCTGTCGGCAATGCGCCAAAGAACTTTTGGAAGATTTCACAGAAACACATCGAGAGCTTATTTTCGTCTACATAAGGGCGAAAGATATTATAAACATGAGTATTCTCATTGCTTTTAGGCAAAATGTCAACGAGTTCAGCGCGTATTTCATTCATCTCTCTTGCAATTTCTGCCTGTTTCTTTGCTATTTCTTCTTGCAATTCTACCAAAACTATATATCTCTCCAGCAGTTGCTGTGTTCTGCTTTGGGGAATGGCTATGCCCGATGCTCTCGCATGTATGCCATTGCCAGTTGTCGGGCGCAAGCTGCCGTTTCCTTTGGACTTGCCGCTACCTGTGCAGCACACTGAAGGACCGCCAAAGCCGGCAATATCATTGGGAACACCAAATGTTGTGGTTTCAATGCCATGTGTACCAATCGGCTTAACCGTTGGAGCAAAGGCATCAAAAAGTTTGCTTGGATAAAGGTTTAGCAACCTTTGCAAAACTTTAACCACATAACCATTTTTGCGCAACTTCGTTATTTCTGCCTTGGTCACAATGCGGACTTCTGCGTTTGTGGGCAGTCCATAGCGTGGATTTATAAAAGGGAACTTTCTTGATGTCTTGCTGTCATCAAGAAACTTTACTTGGATTGTTTTTATTGTCAGCTTGCTAAAATCAGCGGACTTTACTTGAACTGGCTTGCATCGGTTCAAACGATGGTTCGTGAGTAAATAGTTCATAAGACACATATTTAGATTGTTAAACAAAAACTTCCTTTTGCTCAACCATTACAGGCGCAAAGAATCCCTTTCCTTTGCTTTGTTTCCTGCGTTCCCAATATGTGTGAAATTGTAGTGCTACAAATATAGTGAAAGTTATCCATTCCGCCAAACTTTCAACAGACTATTTTTAGAAAGTTGGCAACTTTCTCATGGAAATTAGGCAACTTTCTATGAGAAATCAGGCAGGTTTCTGTTTTTTCGCTATAACAGAACTACTTTTTTGCATTTCTGTTATGCTTTTCTCTGTAATTTTATTATCTTAGCCAAGAATTAAAAAATCAATATATGTTTAATCGTTGATTACAAGTAAAGTCATGGCAAAAATCATAGTCAAAGACCGAACCATCAAGACTATCAATAAGGATGGAATTGATTATATCTGCATAACCGACATCGCCAAACAGAAAAATGGTGAGGATCCTAATGGCGTGATAGGAAATTGGATGCGGAATCGCAACACGATAGAATTCCTTGGTATATGGGAAAGTTTATACAATCCAAATTTCAACCCCATCGAATTCGAGGGGTTTAGAAAGGAAGCAGGATTGAATGCTTTCACGATGTCGCCGACAAAATGGGTAGAATCAACTCGTGCTATTGGGATAAAGGCTGTGTCTGGACGATATGGCGGAACTTATGCTATATCTGATATTGCATTTGAATTTGCGTCATGGGTTTCTGTAGAGTTTAAGCTATATCTCGTTCGTGAATTCCAACGCCTCAAAGCAGATGAGCAAGAACAGTTGGCATGGTCTGCCAAGCGAGAACTTTCTAAGATAAACTATCGCATCCACACGGATGCCATCAAGGCGAATCTCATTCCTGCAGAGGTGACCCGTGAGCAAGCTGCCATGAAGTATGCCGATGAAGCCGATGTCTTGAACATGGCAATGTTTGGTATGACGGCAAGACAATGGCGTGAGCAGAATCCCGACAAGAAAGGCAACATTCGTGATTACGCCAGCATCAACGAGCTTATCTGCCTCTCCAATATGGAAAACCTCAACGCTGTATTCATCAATGATGGCATGGCTCAGTCTGAACGACTAATCAAACTCAATCAGATAGCCATTCAGCAGATGAAGATTCTTGAAGACACTGGAGGTAGAAACCTGTTGAAATAAATGAATTTCGGTTGTTAATGGAATGATAACAAGAGATGAAATAAAACCGCTCATAAGGTAAGAATATTAATTGCTAAAGTTTGTCCAAAGAGCAAAAAAAATCCGTGGGCGGTTTTTAAATGCGTGCCCACGGATTTCCTTATATATCAGAAATTAAAGCGTAGATATACTGTTGATGTTCCAAATTTAAATTTCTGTTTGCCTGTTTTTATGCCTTCACCTTCTTCTTCGTCATATGCAAGGGAGAGAGAGTTGAACTTAGAGTTTCCCCATCGGTATTCATAGCCTAAAGATATAGCTTTGTAAGCGACATCTATACCAAAATTGTAAAAAGTGGTATAACCATGATGGCATTCCGTATCTCCATCAGTATTTTCTATAAGAAGAGAGTAAGATGGTGTGACGTGGAAATAAGTATGCAGTTTTAAGTGCTGCAATCCATGTCCGACAGAATAGAATGGGGCAAAGTTCAACGAAGGACCTATGCCCATACCTAAATCAAGCTGGTAGACATTGTCCTTGCCAGAGGCATTGTCATCGTCGTAATCTCCATAGTCACTTTCCAATGTGCTCACCTCTGCAAGGTCATCCGTCTTGTACTTCACAAAAGTTGCACTCAGTCGAGTCCAATCTAAACCAATTTTTAAGATGTGCGCAATTGCAGACTTATGGAGATAATAAGTTCGACCATAAGCGAGAGATGCTCCAAATTGGCTTTTCCTGTCATACCCCAAGTCTTTGTTTGTTAGTTTTTGCGACACATAGCCAATCGTAAAGTATTTCTTTCGGACCCATATTTTGTCGTCATACTCTGCTTGACTTCTTTTTTCTTCTTTTGTTTGAAGTACATTCAATTGCTGTTGCAGAGAGTCTACTTTTGCGATAACGGACGCATTGGTCGTTTCTGTTTGGGCAAATGTAAGTCCTACTGTTAACGACAGTGACAGTGTTAAAAGAAACTTTCTCATCTTATTTGGCTTCATCAAAAGTTAGAGTCATTATTTGCTCATACGATTCACCTTCGTCAGATTCTTTTTCAGACTCCTCCAATACAAGCTGACCTTGTTTGTTGAATGTGGCTGTGGTCTTTCCTCCAACTTGCACATCACTGTCTGCTCCAAAGAATAACTCGTGAGACCATTCGTTTTCATCAGGCTTGTCATTTCCGTTGTAATCATAGTCTACAAACCAAGTCTGAATCTCATTAGAGTTGTTGCTTGCCCATCTCCAAACCATACCGCCAAGCGATTCTGTACCATCTCTTTTAATAAGTATAGTACCAGACTTTGAGAAAATGAACTGCTTCAACTTATAAGCATCGGCTTGCTCTATCATTTGATTGTATTCCTGCTCGTCTTTATCTGTCCAACCATCTTCCTCATCGGGATGGCTCTTTGCCCATTCCTTTATCTTTATAGCCAAGTCTTTGTAATTGCTTGCTGTATAATCAAAATAAGTTTTTCCATTCAGCTTGACGCAATATCTAACGCTCTTGAAATTCCAAGTACGGCATATTTTATCAGTCAATGGGTTGTTTTCATTTGTCTTAGGATAAAGACGTGCGGGACAAGTCCACTCATTTCCACTTTTGTTAGAATGTATTGTTACAGAAGCAACACTTCCGTTATCATCCTTATTTATTCTAACAGTACCAAAATCTTCCAAAATGTAATAACCATTGGCATCCTTTGTATAATTGCCGTAGTACATGCCTACATATTCAGATGTGGCACGTGTTAAGGTTGCAGGTATCTTGTGCAAACCAACAGCCTGCTTGGAATTTCTGCCTGCATTGTTCATAATAACGATATACTGACCACTCTCAGTAAGCTCAATGGACTTTACTTCTGAACTTTCATCTGTTATTTCATATTTGGCGGCATCGGCAGCATACTGAGGAGTATCTAACTGACCCTCCCCATCATTATCATCACTGCTACTGCATGATGAAAAATTTCCCACGCAAAAAAATGCCATGAGGAAAAATAGAATTGTTTTGAATTTCTTCATTCTTAAATTGATAAAAAGGCGTGCAACCGTTCCACAGCTTGTCTAATCATAGGTTACCGCCAAGTGACCTGCACGCATAACAAGCGAGGAACAGTCCACGCCTTAGAGCGTGAACCTTCCTACTACTTGTTCTCATGCGTTGAATGTTTGGCGGTATTCATGATTAGAGAACAAGAGCATTAAAGCTCAATATCCCAAAAGTATAGAACGGAAACGCTTAGGTTAAAGATTGAGGCTTAGCACCTCGTTTTAAATCTCTGTAGAGGAATGGCTATTCTTGGAATGGCTCAGTCCTTAGCGTTTCATTCTTGTGTAATGTCTGTTTCTTACTTATTTTATTTTTAGTTTAACAATCCGTGAACTTGCAAACATAATGTAAAAGTATGGTTCACATTACGAATGCGATTGCAAAGATAATAGAAATTAGCTGCAATAAAGAATTTGATATGATATTTTAACGTATTCTTGTCCTCTTGCCATGTTTTTGTATGATTTCATCTCTATCCGTCTCATTTTTAACACTCCAATCGCTTTGTGTTGTCTCTGATATGTAATTTTCCAATATTCCCAATTGTTAGAGTTATTCCTTCGTGAATGACAAATGACGGTCATGAAACGCTGTAACGGAGGCATCATTCTGTTCCTTTGCCCCAGTTTTTAATATCAAAGCAATATGAGTGAACCATTAACTTTCAACGACCTTCCAATGGTCGTTGCCCAGCTTCGAGATGAAGTGGTGGGCATGAAGCAGATGATCATCAGTCTGCAATCACAGAACAAGCCACACAAGGCGAACACGCACATACCTATGAGTGTGGAGGAAGCATCGGCATACCTGAAAATGCCGATGGCTACTCTCTACATGAAACTTGGAAACGGCAGCATTCCTGCCACCAAGCCGGGCAAGCGTTACTGCCTTTATCAGGATGAACTTGACAAGTGGCTGGAGACTAACCGCAAGAATCCTGTACCTCTTACGGCAGAGGAAGAGAATGCAGCCATTCTTGCAGGAAACAAGCGCAAGCCGAAACCCTTAAACTGGTAATGTCATGGATGCGCTTGAAATTTGTAACAAGCTACGCTCGGAGGCTTCGGGCGTAGCCACTTCTGGAATTCCGCTTGACGTATTCCCCCAGAAGATGCAGCAGATGATTCTTGATTTGGCAAGGACGGAGAACTATTCCATTGAGTTTACCGCTACTTCCCTAATATCCGCTATGGCAGCAGCAATCGGCAACTCCTGCTATATCCGGATTAAAGGCAATTGGATTACTTCACCTATCCTATATGTCATTCTTGTTGGCAGACCAGGAGTCGGCAAGACGCCACCATTGAACTTTGCCTACAAGCCGTTGCACGACATTGATACAGAAGAGCACCATAAGTTCAAGGTTCTAAAGAATGAGTATGCAGCCATTGTGGAGAGAAACAAGGGCAAAAAGCGGACGGAATGGGAATCGTTACCTCCAGTACCAGTCCTGCATAAGAATATCATGAATGACTTCACGCCAGAGATTCTGATGCGCAATCACGATGCCAACCTCAGAGGTGTGGCAGTTGTGGTGGATGAGATAATGGGACTGTTCAACACCATCAACCGATACAACAACAGTTCTTTTGTACAACAGATGCTGTCGGCTCACAATGGCTTGCCTGTAGATGTATCTCGTTGTAATCTTGATTGTCCTTTACGCATTGACTATCCTTGCATACAGATTGTAGGAACTATCCAGACTGGTATTGTGCATGAACTTTATGATATGGGATTCAAGAAGAATGGTTTTCTTGACCGTTTCCTGATCACATGCCCAAAAGGTTTGAAGATAGCTCCTTGGGTTAAGGTTCCAAAACAAGATGCTGCAATCATTGAAAGACCATTCCGTGTATGGAAAGAGATCATAGACAAGGCTGTGGCTCTTCCTTTTACGGAAGGCATCTTCAATGTTCTTGACTTCTCTGATGAAGCCATTGATATATTCTATGATTGGCAGAATGAGGACATAGAACGGCAGAATGCCATTACGGATGAAAAAATGATAGACTCACGTGCTGCAAAAGTTCCTTTGAACACGGCTCGGCTTGCCTTGATATTCCAACTGTTCCGATGGGCTTGTGATGAGTCTCACAAGGATTTTGTTGATGCGGAGTCCGTGAATGCAGCCATACGGATGAGCGATTACTTTGAGAAGTCATACAAAAGGATGGATGACCTCGTTTTAACCGAGGCTACCGACCCTGTGAAGAAACAGGTACTTGACTCGTTGGGAAACAAGTTCGTAACTGCTGAAGCAGTAAAGGCTGGAGCGGATTTCGGTTTTGCAAGACGTACTGTCATGTATATGCTCAAAGACTTCTGTCAGAGAAACTTTATCATCAAAGACAAGCAAGGCAATTATGAGAAAGTTCAGAAGTAGAACCACCACCTTGCACCGTTTGCACTTTGCACTTCTTGCACTCTTGCACAACAGATGCTGCATTTTGTGCCAAACAAGTGCAAAAGTGCAGAAAGTGCAAGGTGCAACAAGTGCAGAGCCCTATGAGTGAGTATAGATTCCATCTACAGAAATACAAGCTGGGCAATCGATATGCTTGCCCTCAATGTGGGCGTAAGCGTTGCTTTGCAAGATATATTGACGAGGAAGGACAAATTGTATTCCCTGACAATGTGGGGCGTTGTGACCATGAACAGAGTTGTGGCTACCATTATTCTCCGTCTGATTATTTCAAGGACAATCCCGATACCAACTGCAATGATGATTGGAGATATAAAACACCAATCAAAGAGTGCAGGAAAGAGAAACCTCTTCCAACTTTCATTGAAAATAAGTTGATGGAGCAAACACTGCATGGCTATTCTGTCAATCCTTTGTACCGATACATTTCAACGGTCTTTGGCAAAGAGGAGACAGAACGGCTGTTTGCCTTGTACAAGGTCGGCACTTCAAAGAAATGGGGCGGTTCAACTATTTTTTGGCAGATAGATGTCAATGGGAATGTGCGCACTGGCAAGATAATGAAGTATGATGACAAGACAGGACACCGCATCAAGGAACCCCACAGCCTGGTGACTTGGGTACACTCGGAACTGAAACTGCCAGACTTTACACTTCGGCAGTGCTTCTTTGGCGAACATCTGTTGACAGATAAAACCACGACTAAGACAATAGCCATCGTGGAGAGCGAAAAGACAGCCATCATTGCCACCCACTTCATATCTGATTTCGTATGGTTGGCTACTGGAGGCATGAACGGATGCTTCAATAAAGATGCAGTCGAAGTCCTAAGCGGTCGGGAGGTTGTTTTGGTTCCAGACCTTGGGGCAATGGATAAGTGGAAAAGCAAACTTCCATTGCTGCAATCAATATGCAAGCAAGTTCTTGTCAGCAGTATCTTGGAAGACAATGCCACCGATGAACAGAAAGCCAATGGTCTTGACATTGCCGACTTCCTTCTGATGACGGAAACACCGCAGATGGCGCTACAAAGGCTGATAAAGCAACATCCGCCACTCCAGCATCTAATAGACAGTCTTGGGTTGGTGTTGGTGGAAGAGCGATAGCAGAATGGGTAAGGGTCTGCGGGCACGCTTGCGTGACGGACTTTCAAAAAAGTCCTAAACATAATAGGGACTTTTAGATTCACATGCTGACGCTGTTCACTTAAAAAGTCCTTCTATTATGCTCAGGCTCCGCCCGAGACCGGCCACCAGTTATACAATAACTATATTACAAACTCAAATGAAATTCCAATGGAAAGAAACATACCACGTGCCGCCATCCATGTAGGCACAGACAAGAAATCGTACTCGTCCCAAGTGGGCAACGAGGCGGAACGCAGAGGTTGGGACGAGAAGCGTTACCAACTAAAAAACGCGGACATAGACAAGAACAACCATTATAACTACTCACGCAAGAGACTCAACTTTGAGATAGTCAAGGGTGGAAAGATAGTGCCTCTTGGTTCCCAGTCTGTGCCGTTGCATGAACGCTTGCAGCATCGACTTGATGAACTTGGCTTCAAGCCGTATATGGATGCCAAGCGTCCCGACCAAGTTTCAAGGAACAGTCCGAACAGCACTGTCGGCATCATCTTCAGTGGTGACCATGATGTGCTTAACAGGCTTGCCTTTGGTGAACAGAAACTCAACACATCAGATCCAAATGCTGACCACAGCAAGGTTGTATTGCAAAAAGGCATCTATGACTGGGCATTGGACACCTACCGCTTTGCATGTGAGAAATGGGGAGAAGAGAATGTCATCGGCTTTGATGTGCATTGTGACGAGACAAGCATCCATGCCCATGTGCAGACCGTGCCTGTTGAACAAGTAAAGAAACATGGGCGCATCGGAAGCAAGTACATTCACAAGGATAATCCAGAAAATGTTCTCTCTACCAAGGAATGGAGAGCACTTCCAAAAGAAGAACGTGACAACTACACAAAATCGGAAGCGGCAAAGGGTGTTGTTGAAAGGGTCTCTTATGCCAAAGTGTGGGGAGAGCGAGCAAAGGACAAATCACAATACCTTTCCCAACTGCATACTGACTATTACAACAAGGTAGGGCATAAGTATGGCTTGGCAAGAGGCTTCTCCTATGATGAACTTTCAGAGGAAGAAAAGCGAGGACGCAAGCATAAGAACAAGGTGGTGCTTGAAGCTGAACGTCAGGCGAAAGTCGCTCTTGACAAAGTGGAGAAATATGCAGTGCTTGCCACAATCGACAAGAAGGAGCTGACCATTCCTTTACTCAACATCAAGGCTCCAGTTCAAGAAGCGATGAATGCCGTAAAGAAAGAGCTTGCCATCCCGATTCCTACTATTATCGGACAAAAGGCGTGGCGTGAGGAGCGTGTGGCTAATATCAACGCTGCAATCAAGGCTCTTGTAGCAGCCATCAATGCAGAACGTGACAAGCAGAATGAAGATGTACGCAAGTCTGTCAACAAGACATACACTTACTATATGCAGAATCTCAATAAGCAGATAGAGGAGAACAAGGCACTTCGTTTTGAGAATGATGCGCTAAAGGATGAGAATGCCAAGGTTAAACAACGTATATCACAGCTTGACGAGAAAGCGGTGGAACGAGTGGCAACACAACTTGGATATGCAAAAGAGGAACTTGCCAGTGCCAAAAGTTACAATGCCGCGCTTGCAGAAAGGTATAATGATTTGAAGGCTCGTTGGAATGCCATTTGGCAAGAGCCAGAAATGACAGACGCATGGAGACGAGTGGAAGCACGTAAGGAGAAAGAAACAAAAGAAAAGGCTCGGCAAGAAGCCGAAGCCAAACGTGAAAGCATGGCTCGGCAAAATAGATACATAGGAGTGCTTGACAAGTTCATCCATGAGGGACATGAAGCTTTATCATCCTTTGCAAAAACAGATAGAGTCAACTTCAACGAGAAAGAATCGGCTTCCATATACTATGGCATTATGGCATCTGCTGTAAAGCATAATATTGGATTGGACTCTAAAGCCAGTATAGAATCGGCAGCAAAGAGGTTCTTGTCTGATATGTCTTGGCATGGTTTTACAGACTTCAAGCAGGAATGTGTCACCAACTGGACAAAACTCTTCGCCACAAATGAAGTTCAATTCACAGACAACGCCATTGACAACTTTCTCACTTTTGTTGACTATATGTCATGTAGTGCAGACACATACGTTTCACTTGGTGGCTCAAATGGCTGTGCAGACCAACTTACGAATTGGGATGGAACACAAAAAGTGGGATTGGGAGCAGTTCAAAGAAAAAAGGAAAGAGGTTTCTCGCTATAGTTTAAGATAATGAGCATAAGAACTTGCTTTGTTTGAAGTTCAACAAAGCAAGTCATTATGCTTTTTAGTCAAGGAAGTGTAGATGCATCTATTTCCATTGGCTTTAACATGACACTTCTCCAATATTCTCATCGCTGTTTCATCACCATTGAAAGGACCCAAAGCTTTCGTTTACAGTCACCCTCCATATGCTTTTGCCCTTTCTATGGTCAATATTCATAGTCTGTTGACCATTGTGACATTATCTTATTTCATAATTTCTCCTTTTGGGTTAATATTTATTCCGCAGGCTTAACCAAAGCTCTCCACTCCATAAACTGCTTGGCAACCTGTCCGTCGTGGTGGTCGAAGAATAGGCTGTGGGCAGTATCAAGTGCTGCAATAGCCTTCATGTCATCAGCATCAAGTTCGAAATCAAAGAGGTTCAGATTCTCTTTCATACGCTCCTTGTGGACGGTCTTTGGGATGATGATTACATCGCTTTGCAACAGCCATCGTAATGCCACTTGTGCTGCAGTCTTGCCGTGCTTTTCGCCAATCTGGGTGAGGGTAGGGTTGGTGAACAGTCCGTTCAGACCTTCTGCCAGAGGAGCCCACGCCATGATATGCGTGCCGAACTCATCCATGAATTTGCGTGCCTTAAGTTGCTGGTCGAACACATGTGTCTCCACCTGGTTTACCATTGGCGCAATCTCCATGTTTGAAGCAAGGTCTATGAGATGATCTGGGAAGAAATTGCTCACTCCGATGGCACGAATCTTTCCTGCCTTGTAAGCTTTCTCCAAGTCGCGGTAGGCTCCATAGCGGTCGCAGAAAGGCTGGTGGAGGAGCATCAGGTCGATGTGATCGGTCTGCAGTTTGCGCAGACTTTCGTCAATACTCTTCATGGTCTGTCCTTCGCCATAGTTAGAAATCCATACCTTTGACACGAGGAAAAGCTCATCACGGCTGACACCACTTTTCTTCCATGCGCTGCCCACGGCTTCCTCGTTTTTATAAGCCTGTGCAGTATCTATCATCCGATAGCCCACGCTGAGAGCATCCAGCACACAACGCTCACACTCATCAGGTTCTACCTGATAAACACCATAACCCAGTTGTGGCATTTCCACGCCATTGCTTAACTTTATCTTCTTCATAATTGTAAAAGTTTATTATTAAGTAAGTGATCTAAATTATTTATATATATCAGTACTAATATGGTTCATTTTCCGTTTTATAGAAAAAATAGAATTATGAAACCAATAAAAGTACTTGAATTATCAGAGGTTGATCGCCTCAAATTAGAGAAAGGCTATCATAATGGCCCTACTCATAGTTTTCGTATCAGATGCAAATCCATATTGCTGAAGTCAGAAGGTAAATCAGCTCCCCAAATAGCAGAAATGCTTGAGGTAACAGTACCTACTGTCTACACATGGGTAAAACGTTATGAAGAAAATGGCATCAAAGGCTTGGAGACACGTCCTGGTCAGGGGCGAAAGCCTATTATGGATTGTTCTGATGAAGAAGCTGTCCGCAAGGCAATTGAGGAAGACCGTCAGAGTGTGTCCAAAGCACGTGAGGCATGGCAGAATGCGACTGGTAAAAAAGCCAGTGACATTACCTTCAAACGTTTTTTAGAAACATTGGTGCAAGATATAAGCGTATAAGAAAACGCCCAAGGGGCAAACCCTCACCGCAGCTCTACGCATACAAGAAAGAGAAGTTGCAAGAACTTGAAGAACTTGATTCCAAAGGAGAACTTGTGCTATATTATGCCGACGAAAGCCATGTCTGTACAAACGGATATGTTCCATATGGCTGGCAATTCAAGAATGAGGATGTTTACATCTCATCCGAGAAAGCTGCCCGGCTTAATATCTTTGGCATGATTACCAAAAGGAACCAATATAAAGGCTTTACCACAAAAGAGTCCATCAACGCAGACAAGATTGTGGACTATCTTGATAGATTCTCTTTCAATGTCACGAAGAAGACTGTAATTGTCTTGGACAATGCTTCTGTTCATAGAAATCGGAAAGTGAAAGAACTGAGGAAAATTTGGGAGAAAAGAGGATTGTACCTCTTCTATCTTCCACCTTATTCTCCGGAACTCAATCCTGCCGAGATTCTTTGGCGTATACTTAAGGGTAAATGGATAAGACCGATAGATTACGAGACTACGGACTCGCTTTTCTATTGTACGAACATGGCCTTGGCGTCTGTGGGTACGAACTTATTCGTGAATTATTCATATTTATAAAATTAATTTTGAACAGTTACTTATTATTTTAACTTGTTATATTCCTCATCACTCACAGGCTCCAGCCACTCGTTTGAGCTGTTCTCACCAGGAATTTCAAAGGCGAGGTGAGCAAACCAGTTGTCTTTTGCAGCACCGTGCCAATGCTTCACGTTGGCTGGAATGTGGATGACTGTGCCTGGGAGAATCTCCTGCGCAGGTTTGCCTTCTTCCTGGTACCAGCCACGTCCGGCTACGCCTACCAGCATCTGTCCGCCGCCCTTTGTGGCGTGATGCGTGTGCCAGTTGTTGCGGCAACCTGGCTCAAAGGTTACGTTGAAGAAAGGTATCTGACTGTCAGATATTTGTGCCAGATAACTGTTTCCCTTGAAGTATTTGGCGTAAGCGGTGTTAGGCTCGCCGATAGGGAAGATCATCTCGCGCTGGAAAGCAGCCTTGGCGTCTTCTCCTTTCACATCTTCGCTCCATACCTCCTTTGCCAGATTGAAGGCAGCCCAGGCTTTTGGCCAGCCGGCGTAGAAGGCGATGTGAGTGATGATTTCTGCCGCTTCCGTGCGAGTAATTCCGTTATTTTTTGCCGACTGCAGGTGATATTTCAGCGAACTGTCGGTGATTCCTTGGCTGATGAGCGAAGTGATTGTTACCAAACTGCGGTCACGCAATGAAAGCAGGTCATTGCGGCTCCATACTTCTCCGAAGAGAATGTCGTCGTTGAGGTGGGCGAACTCAGGGGCGAACTCACCCAGTTGGGTGCGCCCTGCTGTCTGTACTATTTTCTGTTGTGCCATGATGTTGAGTGAAATAGTCGTTAATATGATGAATGTTGCAAAAACTTTCATAAAAGCCACCTTAAGAGTTTATTCTTTAACAGATTTACCTAACTCGTATGCTTCCTGCAATTTCCTGTTGCCCTCAATAGTGCGTGGAGCGTCAACGCCTCCGCAGAACAGAGTGCCGGCAAGATGGCTCTCAGGATAGCAGTCTATCCAGCCTGTCAGTCCGGCTTCAGCACGTTTCGGCACTTCCGGTTCATTTTCGGCAGCAGTAGAGAGCATGTAAATATCACGGAACTTGTAATCAAGCGAGAACATGGCGTTCATGCGGTCGATGAGCGTCTTCATCTGTCCGCTCATCTCATAATAATATATAGGTGTAGCCCAGCAAACCACATCGGCATTCAGCACTTTCTGCATGATGTCGTTCACATCATCCTTGATGACACACTTGCCCAACTTCTGACAAGCCAGACAGCCTTTGCAGAACCTGATGTCCTTTCCTGCAAGAGAAATTTTTTCCACATCATGACCTACAGCCTTGGCTCCTTCGATAAACTGATCAGCGAGCATGTCGCTGTTTGAACCAGTACGCAGACTGGTAGAGATTACGATAACTTTCTTCATTGTATTATCTTTTTAAATTCTTCTTCAGGAACTCTTCGATGTTGTCCCAAGGAATCAATCCTTTCTCACCACCATCGTATAGGTCGCAATGAGAGGCTCCTGGGATAATGAGCAGTTGTTTATTGGCTGGAACTGGGTTGGGCTTTCGTGCGAAGTCGTAGCCTTCCGCCTTTCCATCCATCATAATCGAGTAGGAGGAAAACGAAGCAGTTTTCTTCCTACTTTCGTTTTCCGACCTCTCACACCACCGTACGTGCGGTTCCGCATACGGCGGTTCCTATTTTGGATACCATTCGAGATACGCCTCCATTAAAGTAGCATACCCTGCGGAGCGTAGTTTATTGTTATCTATCGCCCTTTTTAGAACAGGGCTGTCAGCTATTCGCCAATAGCCCTTGCGAGTGTTACCCCATTCGTATGCTTGGTATTTATTGATACCGCATCTAATGAGGTTTGCCACTTTTGTCTTGACTTTCTTCCAAGCTTTCCATATACACATGCGTATTCTACGTCTTAACCATTCGTCTGTTACAAGCAAGAGACGCTTCATATTGGCAAAGTGATAATAGCCGACCCAACCTCGTATGTATTCTTTCAGCTTCTGCTTTCTCTTGGCATATCCCCATCCATTGCTGCGGTTTGTCAGTTCTTTCAACCTTGACTTCATCTTGGCTTTGGACTTTGGGTGCACCGTGAGTTGGCATTCGCCTTTCATCACATAAAAGGAGTAGCCGAGGTATTTCACTCCGCGCACATACGACACTACGGTCTTTTCCTTGTTGACTTTGAGATATAGAGTATTCTCTATAAATCGGGTTATAGACTCCTTCACTCGCATTGCAGCCCTTTTGGACTTGCAGAATATCATCGAGTCATCGGCATAGCGCACAAAGGGGAGTTCTCTGCGTTCAAGTTCCTTGTCCAATTCGTTGAGCATTATGTTACTCAACAATGGACTTAGCGGACCGCCTTGGGGAGTTCCTTCCTCGCTCGCTTCAAACAAACCTTTGTTCATTACACCACTTCGGAGATATTTGTGTATAAGACTGACCACTCTGCCGTCTTTTATCGTACGGCTGAGGATTTCTATGAGTTTGCTATGGCTCACCGTGTCGAAGAAGCGTTCAAGGTCAAGGTCGACTACATATATGTAGCCTTCGTTGACTATCCTTCGCGCTCCTCGTAGTGCGTCATGGCATCCTCTTCTCGGACGGAAGCCGTAGCTCGTCTTGGAGAATTGGTTCTCATAGATGGGAGTCAATACTTGGTTGATGGCTTGTTGCACCAGACGGTCTACTACTGTAGGTATTCCCAACAGGCGCATCTTGCCATTGTCCTTGGGTATTTCTACCCTTTTTACTGGGTTCGGACGGTAAGAACCGTCCATCAAGGAACGGGTGAGTTCATCCTTATTGGTCAGGAGCCATGGGAACAATTGCTCGCACGACATCTTGTCGATACCACCACAGCCCTTGTTTCTCATAACTGCTTTGTATGCTCGATTGAGATTTGTGGGACTAAGAATTTGCTCGAAAAGGTGTTCCTTGTCGAATGGTACTTCCACGATGTTGTCTTCACACATCCACATGAAGGTCTGCACTCCCCCATACCATTCGGTTTCCGACCTATTTCTTTGGGGGCAGCCATTAACTTGGGATAATGTTTTCTGCATTCTTTCCTTCATAAGGTATGTTTCAATTACTATCGTTTAATTGTTAGGTTCAGCCCTTCGTGCAACGTTATCGATTGTTGCACTACTATGACGTCTGCTGACTTCTCACGGCAAGCTTTACTCCACTTCTTTCGTAAAAACAACTATTTGAAGCGTCCGTGAGACCTCCTCGGATAAGGGCGTTGTCTTTCCATCTTATACCTACTTCATTTACACCGACCGTTCCGAATAGCTATTGGGCTTTGGTTTGAATAGCAACCTCACCCACGGTCACATGCCTTATATGAAGTTTCTGTCCGTTAGGTCAGATGTTTGTCTTGGGCTTCCTTCAGATTTCATCTCGCGATGAACACCCTTGCCTTTGACTATGCAATTCCCGCTATTAGGGCTTGCTCGGGACTTTCACCCGTTAGACAATGCTCATGCCGAGCGTACTATCTGAAGGCACTTTCTCCGAAGTAACGGGAATGCGCTTTCTCTCCATGCACAATGAGGACAGCAGAACGGATTTCGTTGATGTAATAGAGGAAACGGGTGTTGGCGTAAGCCTGGCAGCCGGTGGTGCGCCAGCCGTCATTAGAATTGCCCGAACGCTTATGGTAGCCTCGTGGCGTTTTGTAATAGGCGTAATAGTCTTTTACAAACTGCGGTGCGTTCTCCGGCAATGGGTCAACCACGCCTCCTGCCTGAGTGAACGATTTGTTCCTGAGGTCGGCAGTGCGAGCTTCTGCCCATGCCTTTCGTGCCGAATATCGGCTTTCTTCGCTGTCATCTGCGTCAAAGTATCCATTACCGCTTACTCTACTCATGTCATACATGGTTATTGCCGCAGTAGCCTTGATGCGAGGGTCCTGAGCTGCAGCATTCAGAGCGATTCCGCCCCAGCCACAAATGCCGATGATGGCGATTCGCCCTGCATCTACATCATCTCGCATGCTGAGATAATCTACAGCAGCCAGAAAGTCTTCCGTATTGATGTCGGGAGAAGCCGTACGGCGAGGCTCGCCAGTAGATTCGCCTGTAAACGAAGGGTCGAAAGCGATGGTGATGAATCCACGCTCTGCCATGGTCTGCGCATAGAGACCTGAACATTGCTCCTTGACGGCTCCGAAAGGACCGCTCACGGCAATGGCTGGCAACTTTCCTTCAGCGTTCTTCGGAATATAGAGGTCTGCAGCAAGAGTAAGACCATATTGGGTCTTGAATGTCACTTTCTCATGATTTACCTTCTCACTTTCAGGAAAGGTCTTGTCCCAATCCTGTACTAATTTTATCTCTTTATCCATAGTTTCTGCTTTTACTTTTGTCTGAATTCCTGCACAACAGATGAGGGCTGTTGCTATAAATGTGAATAATCTGTTCATGATTCTATTTCTTTACAATTTTCTTTCCGTTTTCAATATAGACACCCTTATTAGGAATCTGTTTCAACTTTCTCCCGTCAAGCGAATATTTTCCGCTTGGAGCCTTCCGGTCAGCAAGCGTTTGCTTTATTCCGGTAGTAGAACCTGATGAAAGTTTAACTTTTACGCTGCCACCTCCGGCATTGAGAAACGTCTTGATTTCATCCTTGCTCAATCCCTCAATCTTCCCCAGACGGGTAAATGACCAGGAATTTGTGCCATAATAAAGGCAGATGTTATTGCCCTGATACAGAATCACATCGCCAGCAGTTGTGGTGATGCTCTCGTTGTTTTGTGGCAGGCTGAAACCTATGTAGCCCACTTTCTCGAAGTTGCCATAGTCATCAGCCTCGTAGGTGATGTCTCCCTTTTCCAACTGTGCCAGAAGTGCTCTTGTTGATGAATTGTCAACGAGCTGGCACGAAACCGTCTTTCCATTGATCGTAATGTTCATTGTGTTTGCTGATTTGTCAGATGGCGTAGCTTCTACCTCATTGCTTTGGCAAGCCATAGCCGTCAGCGCCATGAACATGATGTAAATGTGCAAAACCAATCTTTTCATATTAAACCTTTTTGTTTGATGATTAAAAAACTGGTGCAAAGATACGCACATTCTTCTAAAGAGCTTATACCTGGTTTTCTGAAGACATTACCGTTATTCCGTTTCTATCAAAACATGCTTCCTTATATTTATGCAGTCTTGCGATATTCGCTCGGTGTCTTGCCCGTCTGTGCCTTGAAAAAGCGGACGAAGTGCTGAGGATATTCAAAGCCGAGGCGCTGGCTTACTTGCGTGATGCTGAGGGCTTCATCTGTAAGCAATTGGCGGGATGCCGTAAGCAATCGGTCGTTTATCATACTCTTGGCAGTTTTGCCAGTTTCTGTCTTGACCAATTCGCCGAAATATTTGGTAGAATAGCAGCATTTGTCGGCAAAGTAGGCTACGGTAGGAAGCCCCTCACGCTCCGCTTTCCGGGCAATGTATTCATCGAGCAGATAGATGAACTTCTTTACCACCGAATGATTAATCTCCTCGCGTGTGATAAACTGGCGGTCGTAGAAGCGCAGACAGTAGTTCAGCAGCAACTCGATGTTTGAAACGATGAGTTCACGCGAATGCTTATCTATAGGATGCTGCAGTTCCTGCTTGATCATTGTGAGCACATCACGGAAGATATTGACCTCGGCAGCGGACAGGTGTAATGCTTCGTTGCTCGTATAGTCGAAGAACTCGTATCGGGAGATGTTCTTGCCGAGCTGGGTGCGGTTGAGCAGATCGGGATGGAAAGCCAATACCGTATATTTGGCAAACGGAACTCCAGGAATGGGTTCCACCTTAATCGACTGTCCCGGAGCAAACGAGGTTACGGTCATCTCGTCAAAATCATATTCTGTTCTGCCGTATGACAATTTGCAGCCCTTGTTCTCCTTCAGAAAGAGGGCATAAAGTCCGTAGTGAAGCACAGCCTCCTGTATAGGAGAGGCCTTTTCCACACGCACAACGCTTACCAGGGGATGAAGCGTTTCCACCCCTATGAAGTCGTTGAACTCCTGTATGGTATTAAAGAAAAATTCCTTCATAATCCTATTGCTTTTAAATTTCTTGGGTGCAAAGATACACACATTATCTATATTTCTTTATACCTCTAATTCGGAAAGAATTACCAGTAGTGCAGAAGCTATTCCGTTATCTGTTGTCACATGCCCCGCAGTTGGAACAACCGTTACATGTCATTCTACTGCCGCAGGTCTTGCAATGCGCTCTGAAAAAACTTACATTTTTTCATAATCGTCAGAGTTCCGCATTTTAAATGCCATTAATGCCACGAAAAGGTGTGCATGTAATATTGTATAGTCCCATTATGGGGTTGTTCCAAACAATCCCAGAACTTGTTATTTTCGTGACTATTTGTGTAAGCAAAGGTTAAATACGTTAAATATTCATCATTCCGTATCTAAACAGAATCCATATTGCCACTTTTCTACCGTTTAGAGCGTATAATACTGATAATCAACTAATAACAGATACCCCTATTGTTTTTAGGTTGCTTGACAGTTTTAGAGTGCCTTTGAATCCTGGGCAACCGTAAAAAGCATACTCGCCAATCTCTGTTACTCCATCAGGTATGACCAAGTTTCCTGAAAGACCGGAACAATTCCGAAAAGCCTGATAAGAGATTGCGCTCAGAGCTTTTGGCAGCTCAAGATTTGTAAAACTATTACAAAATATGAACGCCGACCTTCCGATAGTTGTTACTGAGTTGGGTAATGTCAAAGATCCCGTAAATCCCGAACATTCGTAGAAAGCGTTGTCCCCTATCGTTTTTAGGTTGCTTGACAGCGTTAGAGTGCCATTGAATCCTGTGCATTTGTAAAAAGCATTATTGCCAATCTCTGTTACCGAATTTGGAATTACAAGATTTCCAGTAAGACCAGTACAGAGATTGAATGCATAATCCTGGATTGATGTCACAGTATTCGGTATACGAAGTTCGCCTACCAATTTTGTTGTTTTAAATGCATACTGGGGAATTCGCGTAATCGGAGCGTCAAACTCTATCACGCACTCACCATCAACAACTTCATGCGACACAACATTGGCACCAAAATCTCTGCGTGATATATCCACCTTATTCCCGTCGGATGTATGATAACGGAAGTAGCTATGTCCACACATTTGGCAGATGTCATCTTTAAGTTGGTGTCCAGTGGCAGTAAACGTAGTGGTAAGACCGCAAACAGTCTCTTCCCCCTTACATACATTGGGGAGGAATGTCATAATGTAATCATTCGAGCAGCTGTACTGTTTCTTCTCAATGCTGAGTGAGTGCTCATTAGCAGCCACTTCGCCCAACTTGACATTATTGTCGCCTTCGCGCTTGAATACTATCCACTTGCCCTCAGTAGATGCTTTCGTTGAATAGCCTTGCTGCGCCCAGGTGAACATCATCTTATCGCCAGAAGGCTGCACCTTAAAATAGATAGGACGAACGTATCCGTCGGTGTGTTGTTTAAGAGCCACGTCCTTTTCTACTAAAGTTCCGCTGCTCTGGTCTTGCCATTTGCCCTTCACCGTAATCTTATGACCATAATAGGAGAATGACTTGTTGAAGGAGAGCTTAAGGTCGACGGTAGACCATGACTTATCTGTCGTGTTGCTGTTGTATGGGTATGTCTGTCCACTCTTAAGATCTTGGAATTGTGCCGTGCCTACGTTTGTGCCATCAAGATTAATATCCGAAGACTTGCCGACAGTACCAGGTCTGTCATTAAGAAAAGTGTAGCTTGAACCAGATATAAAACTCCACATGCTGTTAAGCTTGCCTACCTCTTTGTCGTCGATGTAGAGATACACATCGCCAGTAAAGCGGGCGTTGTATTTTTTTGTGTTCGGAACCGCATATTTCCAGTTGAACATCCATAACCTAAGCGTCACCTCCGTGCCACTGCTTGTATAGGACGTATTGTCGATTTTGACAACTGGGTTGAGTTCTGCGGCTGACGCCTTGCCAGCAGCCATACACATAAATAGCGAGAGCAACGCAAATATAAATATGCTGCGAGAGTGTTTAGAGAGTAAGAATTTCATCATGATTGTTGTAAAGTTTAGTACTATTTGGCACGAAATTAGACCAAATAATCAATACAACCAAAAAACAACTACCGTAAAATAACGTAAAAGAGTGAAAAAAGAGGGGTAAAAAGGGGTAAAATCCACAAAAAGGGACTAACTTTGTACGACAAAATTCGAAAACAATGAAATCGAAACTAATACAACGACTAACCATATTTCTTGACCGTCGTAGCCACAACTGGCAACAACGAATGTGCCTTATAACGTTCCTTATGCTCAGTCTGTCGGTGGTATTGGGTGTGCCTATGCACATCATAGGAATGATAGGTCGCTGCGACACCATATTATATACCATATCGGCAATGTCGTGGGCTGCAACACTTGCTATACTGATTATGTACCTTACGCAGCGTATGAGGCTGACTGTGGCGATATCATCGTTCGGATTATTGACACAGTTGGCAGAAAGTGCCCGTATAGTATACGTAGCAATGGAGCGTCTGGATGGGTTTGAGGAGACTATTGTGTTTAACCTGGTTTTATCACTCGCCCTGATAATCTATATGGTAATGGCTGCCGTAAGACATATGCCAACCATATTAGCCCTAATGAGCATCGCAACGATAACATCGGCTTACCTATACACCGACGGGGAAATAAACAGACAGATTGTGGTGATATTCGTTATTGTGGAGATTTTTACATGTATTCTTGGCGAAATGATAAGGCGGGGAATAAGAAGTATGCAACGGGAAAATGCCGACTATCACTCTACACTTAACCGAGTGCTATCGACCTTCCACATGACCAAGACCGAGCTGTTGGCTTATATACAATTAGGACGTGGAGGACAGAGCGAAAAGGACATAAACGACTTCTTCGACCATCTTGACGAGCGTACGGAGGCTAACCTTATAAGGGCTGTGGAACAACGTGTGGCTCAGCGCAAGATGCAACATGCCGACATATCGGCTATACTCCCTACCCTAACGCCCACAGAGCAGGAAGTATGCCGACTGATTATCGGTGGAAAGACTATAATAGAGATTGCCTCAATCCTACACAAAAACGCCAACAACATAAGCTCTGTACGTATACATATACGCAAGAAGCTGGGGCTTGCTGCTGGTAAAGACCTGAGAGAGGCTTTGCTGGAAGTAATGCAGAAATAGTTTTACTTTTTGTGGACGTTGTACGATTTATTCTCTTCCTTAAACTTGTCCTTGGGCTGCGGATGTTCTGCCGGATAAAAATAACAAAAAAAGGAAGAATGAAGCAAATATGGCTTTCATTCTTCCTTAAAATTATATGTTTGTGACAAAATTTCACAACACACTAACTAAGTTATTTGACCTCAATCTGGCGTGTTGTCTTTTCTTCTTTCTTCTCAACCTTAGGAAGGGCAACAGTCAAGACACCATCGTTAACATTGGCTGCAATGTGCTCCTTGTCGACATCGTCAGGCAAGATAAGAGTCTGCTCAAACTTTGAATAAGAGAACTCGCGACGAAGATAATGCTCCTTCTTGTTCTCGTCCTTCTTCTCGTTCTTCTGCTCCATCTTGATGTGCAGATTGCCATCGTTATCTATATTGATATTGAAGTCGTCCTTCTTCATGCCAGGAGCTGCAAGCTCTACTGTATACTCGTGTTCGGTCTCCTTAACGTTGATTGCCGGTGCCGTAGCATTTGTACGTGGCATAAAGTCAGTGTCGAAAAAGTCGTTGAAAACTTCAGGCATCCAAGAATTTCTCATTACTGGTAACATATCAAAAACCTCCAATTATATTTTAGTTGTTTATTTATCGTTTTGCTTGCCCCGAGCTTGTCGCTCTCGGCTTGCACTAATGATAATACAACTTACATGCCAAGTGGCAATAGAAGGCAAGAAGTGTTAAATAGTAAGCAAATATGGCACACAGCGAGCCAAACAGACAGAAAACAGTGATAATTTGTCAGTATATACTTACATAACCCAGTCTATCCAATTATCTGGCGTAATAACAGCTGTCTCCTTAACATCATACGCATTAAGGAATGATGATGGAAACTGAGTATTGGCGCGACGCGGATTCCACTTCATCTCAAAGACAGTGAACTGCCCATCACACTCTTCTATATAATCTATCTCCTGCTGTTGTGTAGTGCGCCAGAAATAACTATTAGCATAACGACCCGAATATTGATTAGTCTTAATGCGCTCGCTTATGATGAAGTTCTCCCACAAAGCTCCAGTATCTTGACGTAATGACAAGGGGGCGAAATTCTGAAGAATGGCGTTGCGTATACCATTGTCATAAAAGTATATCTTCTTACCCTTCTTCAGTTCGGTGCGCAGGTTGCGGTTGAAACCATTTAATCTGAACACAATATAGCACTTCTCAAGCAAATCAATGTATTTCTCTACCGTCTTATTGTCGGTGCCAACGGTCTGTGCAAGTTCATTATAAGATACCTCGCTACATACCTGTAGCGCAAGAGCCGTGAGCAACTTGCCAAGCAATACCGGTCGGCGTACACTCTCAAGCGATAGCAAATCCTTATAAAGATAGCTACCGGCAAGGTTTGCAAGCAACTCTTTTGCGTCATCGGCATGGTTTATAATGTCTGGATATGAGCCATATATAAGTCGTTGCTCAAGAGTTTGCCTCACTCCTAACAATCCCTGGCTATTAAATAGCTCTGCTGTTGATATCGGATATAAATGATACTCGAACTTGCGCCCGGTAAGAGGCTCATTGAGCTTGTCTTGCAATTCAAACGACGAAGACCCCGTAACAAGCAACTGCACCGTAGGAAAATTATCGGTAATAAGCTTTAAGGTCATACCTATATTCTCCACTCGCTGCGCCTCATCAATGACAACAATCTTGTTATCGGCTATTAAAAGACGTAGTTCGGAGGTATTGATATTAGTTAGCATATCTCTTACCTCTGGCTCGTCACAATTCAAGTGCAGTGTTTTGCAGTCCTGCTTTTCAAGTATCATCCTGAAAAGCGTACTCTTGCCAACCTGCCGCGCTCCTATAACGATAATTGCCTTACCGGCAAACATACGCGATTCTATCTTTCTCTGAAGCTGTCGTTCTATCATTGGTGTATGTTTAATTAGTTGGGGCAAAGATAAAGAAAAAATGGGATAATCCCAAAATTCCTACTAACTTTTGGGATTACAATCCTAAAAGTTAGTAGGAATTTTGGGATTAGGACGATTTTAATAGCCTACACCATCAACGCTTGAAGCCTCTAAGCAATGTGCCCGTTGGGCATACATACCTGCAATAAGGACGCGGGACAAAAACCGACAAGACAAGGACCAGTACAGCAAGCACTATAACCCATACGGATGCTGACGAGTAGAGGAAGGCTGTAAAGAGCTCGTAGTCGATCCACGCTGTCCACGTGCCGGTAAGCAACAATATCATAAGCACAGCCCAAAGAACGGTGCGAAATATATTTAAAGCCTTGTTCAATCGCACGGGAACACGAAGTTTGCGGTGTGCAAGCTTTCCGGCAAGCTCTTGTGCCGAACCAAATGGACAGATATGGGCACAATAGTGTCCGGGCTTACCTAACAAAGGATAGAACAGAGCCACTACTAACATAAGTAACGGAGCTGCAAGCGTGGCAAGTGTAGCAAGACTTATACCTCCCGAAAAGAGTCGCATAAGAATGGTAAAAGACACGAAGGTACCCGTCCATAAGCCAAGCACAACGATGTTGAGCACGAGTTGCACAGTATGCCAACGTCTACTATTATAGAACAAAGGCACAATAGCGCCCAAAAGAACCACGACAATGGCTGCAATGCCACCAATGGTCAATACGCTCGCAGATAAGGAGGCTGAGCCTTCGGCATTAGCTTCTGACACATCAGCGGTGGCTTTGCTTTGAGCAGCATGTCTTTTGGCATAGGTCAGACCACGCTGCATATTGGCTATAATGGCCTTTGACGAGAAGGTTGCGCCCGACACGGCATCCACATTATCAGTCTCTGCCATTGCCTTGTCAATGGTCTTGCCTTGCCAGCGGGTAAGCAACGACTTTGCTTGGTTGAAGAAGTCGGGTGTCTCGGCATTAGGCTCAGCTTCTATCGCTGCCACTACCCCATCCTTGCTTACGTGTATACGGAGCGGCACGGGGCCACCATAGCCTTGCACATCCTTGTCAAGCAACTTGGTATTGACTATAAAGGAGCCATCGGGCTGCACGCTGAGCGTGTCGTTATTGGAGGCAACCGCAGTAGATTGCTTATCAGCCTCGCCAAGATCGTATCCAAACAACTTGTTGTCGCGATTGATTGCGGCAATAGAAAGCATGCACACAATAAAGAATAGCGACATAAGCTTCTGAATAAAAGTATTTTTCTGCTTCATATTATCTTGAATGGTTTGAATATTATAAAACAGCTGCTATTCTACGCACATTTGCAAGTTTCTCCATAAATGCACTATCCTTACGCACTTTCTGCATATTATATCGCATCTGAAGCTTCAACAAAGGTTCTGCATTAACACCAAGCGCAGCCTCAAATAACAAGGCTGTTTTCTCCGTAAGTGGACGACGCTCATTAAGAATCTCATTGAGCGCAGAATATGCTATACCCATATCCTTTGCCAACTGACATTGAGAAATACCTCTATACTCTATCTCATCCTTAAGTATTGAACCTGGATGTGTTGGAAAAGCAGGGGTTAGGTTGTTTGCTTTGAAATTAATTACCATTGAGTTAGGGTTTTATATGGTTGCAAACATTTACTTGTTTATTTATTATAGCTCTGCTTTATGCAACTCAGCCAACAGCTTAACGCTTTGGCAATGCAGGTCGATGTGTCGTTGCAGCTTTTCGTAGATGCTGTTTATCTCGACATAATAGACAAGGGCGGTTATTTCGCCCTGCTGCAAAGCCTTGGCAAAGAGCGTGAGCGACTCTTGCAGAAGCTTTACATCGCTGTGGTCGATAACCTGCTGCAAGCCCTGCAACTGCTCGTAGTTGGTGCGCAGGGTAGCCTCAGCCTCGTTCTGTGCCTGCATAACCTGCAACTCGGCACTCTCACGGCGCTGCCTGGCAGCCTTGACATTGTTGCTGTTGCTATACAGTGGGAAGCTTACACCAACGAGAAAGCCGTTGATGCCTTCGCCATGCTCGGTATTGCGACGATAGCCAAAGGAGATATTGGGCAACCACTCGTTCTTTTGCAACTTTAAGTTCATATCGGCTGCGCGTAGTGCCGTCTGCGCCACAGCCACATCTGCATCAGAGGCAAGTGCAAGAGCACGATACGATTCAAAGTTGGTTATCTGCGGATATTCGGGCAGCACGGTATCTATAACGTCTATTGGCTTGCCGCCATTGAGCTGCCTAAGTTGCTGCAGAAGAGATGTGCGCTCACCCTGCGCCTCGTTAACAAGGGTGCGCACCTCCATACAATCAAGCTTTACCTTGTTAAGCTCAAGGGCGTTGGCATCACCTGCATCCATACGCTTCTGATACATCTGCAACAAAGTCTCGCTGTTGGCAAGTCGCTCGTGGAGCATGGACAGTGTCTGGTTGAGACGTATAAGGTCGATGCAAAGGAGCTGTGCCTGGAGCAATATGTCGCGACGTTGCTTGATAAGAAGTTGCTCTCCTACGATGTTCTGCATCTTTGCCTGCTTGTTGCGTGCGGCATACTTTGTGGGAAAGTCGATTTCCTGACTTACCACGAGTTCGCTCTCTGCCACGCCTGAGTAGCCTTTGGTAAAGAACGGACTATACTCTACAGACGGGCCGCCAATACTGTTGGACGCCTTAATGTCGAGCACGTCGGCTTGATTGTCGTGGGCGAGAGCCTGGAGGGTGAGGTTGTTGGATGCAACTTGCTTGAGCACGTCGCCGATGTTGTCGGCGAGGGCTATGCTATACGTGCTGAATGCCACGATTGTGGCGATTAGATATCTTTTCATATATAATAGGTACGATGAATGCATTGAGTAATGTGGAACTTATAAGTCCGCCGAGTATAACCTTTGCCATTGGCGACTGTATCTCGTTGCCAGGCAAATCGCCTCCAAGTGCCAACGGCACGAGGGCGAGAGCTGAGGTAAGAGCGGTCATGAGGATAGGATTAAGACGAGAGAGCGAACCTTCGATGATGGCTTGGCGGATGCTCTTGCCTTCCTCTGTGCGCAGGCGTTTGTACTCGGTGATAAGCAGCATACCATTGCGTGTGGCGATGCCGAATAGCGATATGAAGCCTATGACAGCTGGGATGCTTATCTCGCCCGTGGTGAACACTATTGCAAAGATGCCGCCAATGAGAGCCAATGGGAGGTTTAGAAGTATAACTCCGGCTTCCATAGCGTTGCGGAACTGCATGAAGAGGAGACAGAAGATTACGATAATGGCAAGGATGCAGGTGAGATAGAGCACACGGCTGGCACTCTCCTGACTCTCAAACTGACCGCCATATTCTACATGATAGCCTTCGGGCAGCTGCACCTCCTCTGATACGGCTTCCTTGATGTCTGCCACTACATCGCTCAAAGCTCTGCCGCTGGTATTGGCAGATATTACAATCTTGCGCTGTACGTTCTCGCGGTTGATGGTGTTGGGACCGGCACTCGATATTATATCTGCCACATCGCTAAGCGGAACCTTACGTCCATCCTGGGTGTCGATAACAAGATCGTTTATCTCGTCGTAGTTGGCGGCCTTAACAACAAGGTTGAAGGCACGTCCTGCCTCGTATACCTGAGAAACAGTTTCGCCTGCAAGGTTGACAGCAAGGAACTCGTTAAACTCAGGAAGGGTGATACCGTTGCGTACAAGTAGCTCGCGACGTGGCACAATCTTAAGCTCGGGACGTTCTATCTGCTGCTCGACGTTGAGGTCGGCTATGCCCTCTATGTCCTGACAGGCATTCTTTATCTGATTGCCTATGGTGAACATTCGGTTGAGGTCGGTGCCGAACAGCTTGATGGCTATGCTCGCCTGGGTTCCAGAGAGCATAGCGTCGATACGGTGAGAGATGGGCTGACCTATCTCGATGTTAGCTCCTGCGAGTACAGAGAGACGCTTGCGTACGTCGTTGAGAACTTCTTCATGACTGCGGTCTTTTAATGCAAATGGGGCTTCTATCTCGCTGACGTTTACGCCAAGGGCATGTTCGTCGAGTTCGGCACGTCCGGTCTTGCGCGCCACGGTCTTAATCTCGGGCACCTGAAGCAGCAAGCGTTCGGCACGTGCACCGATAGAATCGCTCTCTTCGAGCGAAATACCTGGAAGCGACGAAATATTGATGGTGAACGAGCCTTCGTTGAACTTGGGCAAGAAGCTACTGCCAAGGCAGAAGAACACGCCTACAGCCACTACAAACAGCGTAGCGGTGCCTACGATTACCTTGCGTGTGTTGGCAAGCACCCACTGCAATGCGCGCTCGTAATATGTCTTGAGCCATACTGCCAAGAAGGCTTCCTTAGGCATCTCGCCCTTGCTCTTGCCAAGCAGGTAGCTACATAGCACGGGAGTGAGCGTGAGGGCTACAATGGTTGACGCAAAGAGGGCGGTGACGAAGGCTATGCCAAGGGGTATGAGCATACGGCCTTCCATGCCGCTGAGGAAGAACAGCGGCGCAAAGCTTACTACTATTATCAATGTAGAATTGAGTATAGGCATACGCACTTCGCGTGATGCGTTATACACAAGCTCTATTATTGGCATACGCTCTGACTCGGGCAATTCGCGGTTTTGGCGTATATGTTTGTACACATTCTCCACATCCACAATGGCGTCGTCGACAAGCGAACCGATGGCAATGGCAAGACCGCCGAGGGTCATGGTGTTGATGCTGATGCCAAGAGCATTGAGCACTATCATCGCTACGAGGAACGAGATGGGTATGGTGACAAGCGAGATGACCGTGGTGCGCACGTTGGCGAGGAAGAGCATCAAGATTATCACAACGAAGATGGCGCCCTCGATGAGCGACTTCTGTACGTTGTCGATACTGCTCTCGATGAAGTCGGCCTGACGGAAGATGTCTGTTGATATATGCACATCCTCAGGAAGAGTCTTGTGAAGGTCTTCCAGAGCAAGGTCGAGGTGCTTGGTAAGGTCGATAGTACTGGTATTGGGCTGCTTGGTTACGGTGAGGAGTACGGCTGACTGGGCTCGCTCGCTTGCCACACCGAGCTTGGGCGACTGATTGCCCACCTTTATATCGGCTACGTCGGCGAGGGTTATGACACTCTCGCCGTTCTTCTTGACGATACATGTGCCCAACTTCTCTACGTCGTTGGTAGAAGTGATGCCACGGATTATATACTCGTTGCCGTACTTGTAGCGCACGCCACCGTTGGTGTTGACGTTCATGCCACGAGTACTCGCCATTACGTCGGAGAGCGAAACACCGAAGTGCTTCATCTTGCCCGGGCTTACGAGTATCTGATACTCCTTGATGTCGCCGCCATGCACGCTGACCTGAGCCACGCCTCCGGTAGAAAGCAGGCGCGGACGTATTACCCAATCGGCATAAGTACGAAGGTCTTGCTGCGAAGTGTGCTTACTGGTGAGGCTCACAATGAGCACTTCGCCGAGTATGGACGACTGCGGACCGAGCACCGGGGCACTCACTCCATCTGGCATCTGATCGCCTATAGCAGCAAGTTTCTCACTTACTATCTGGCGATCGAGATATATGTCGGTGCCCCAATCAAACTCTACCCACACTACAGAGAAACCATTGGTGGACTGAGAGCGGACACGACGCACACCGGTACTGCCATTGACGGCGGTCTCAATAGGGAATGTCACAAGCTGTTCCACTTCCTCAGTTGCCATGCCACCAGCTTCGGTCATGATGACTACGGTAGGGGCGTTGAGGTCAGGGAACACGTCGACATCGGTCTTGCTGGTGGAGTATAAGCCGGCGATGACCAGCAGCACCGACGCCACCAACACAAGTATTCTGTTCTCAAGCGAGAAACGTATTATCTTATTTAGCATAGATTTTTAGTGATTATGATTATGTGCAGGAATAGCGTTAGCAGCCGAAGCCAACTTTACTTGCATGGCACCCTTAGTCACGACGCGGTCGCCCTGCTTCACTCCCGTAAGTATCTCCACACGCTCGCCGTCGCTCTCGCCGAGTGTAACCTCCTGCTTGCGATAGCCCTCAGCGTCCACCTGAATGTACACAAAGTGGATGCCCTGCTCTTCGGTAATGGCTGTAAGCGGTAAGCTTATAACGTTAGGACGATCCTGAGTGATGAGATATATCTCGGCATACGAGCCTTGCACAACATCGCCTGTGTTGTTGAACTCGAATATAACGGGGATGTACGAGTTGTTGACCTCAGCCGAACGACCGTAAGACTGGATATGTCCGCCCATATCGGTGATGTCGTATAGATGCTTGCTGTAGCTGGTGCGGAACTTGGCACAGCGTATCTTGTTAAGCTCGTTGAAGTGACGCTCCGGTATCTCGGCACGCAGATAGAGGTGCTTGTTCTGGGTAATAACGGCAAGGGGCTGACCAGCTTCCACATAGTCGCCGCCATTGACCATAGATTGCTTGATATAGCCGCCACGAGGAGCTGTGACCGTCACACCGCCGGCGCTGCGTGTGCGCTGCATGCTGGTGTAGGTGAGCTTGGCAGCCTCATATTCCGCCTTGGCAACGGCGAGGTCTTTCTCGCTTATTATCTTGTCCTTGATGAGTGTCTTCGCACGTGTATAGTCGCGCTCGGCACGCTCAAAGTCGATACGGGCACGCTGTACGGGGTCGCCGTCAGCCATCTGCATACCTGCGGAAGTGATGGAGAAGAGCGTGGTTCCGGCAGCCACCTTTAGTCCTTCACTCACGTGGTTCTTATACTGCACACGTCCGCTGATGGTGGCAACAACGGCTGTCTCGTCGCATGATGCCGACATCACCTTGCCACTGGTGTGGATGACGCCATGAAACATGCCTGGCTTCACTTCCTCCACCTTCCCCCCGGCAGCACGAGCCTTCTCAGGCGAGAGGATAATCTCGTCGGTATGGGCGCCTTTAGCCTCATGCCCTTCCTCTTCGGAATCGTGGTCGTGGTGCTCGTTTTCCTCGGCATGCTCATGGTCATGGTCGTGATCGAGATGGTCATGGGACTTGCCTCCGCAAGCGACCATTCCCGCCACGAAGACTACTGATAATAAGTAATAAGTAATTCGTCTAAGCATATTTCATTAAGTGTTTATAATTAAGCTAAAAAAGTCAGGTGCAAAGATAAGGAATAAGCAATGCAACTATGTTGCAAAAGCAACGATTTTATGTATAAATAGGAACATACGTACATATTAATATATGCGTAAGATAATAAAAGAGAAATAATTTACTCTATTAGGACATAAAAGAAGATGGAATGAGACGTTTGGGGATACAAACAAAGCGGATGCGCCGCACTTCTGAGAGTGCTTCGCATCCGCTTTGTATATTTGTTGTTGACTGAATTAGTCAGCGAGCTTTGCCTTAATGAACTCGCGGTTGAGGCGAGCGATGTTGGCGATAGACTCGTTCTTCGGGCACTCAGCCTCGCAAGCGCGGGTGTTGGTGCAGTTACCGAAGCCAAGCTCCTCCATCTTAGCGATCATTGCCTTAGCACGCTTAGCAGCCTCAGGACGACCCTGAGGAAGGAGAGCGAGCTGGCTAACCTTAGAGCTTACGAATAGCATTGCAGAACCGTTCTTACATGCAGCTACGCAGCAACCGCAACCGATACATGTAGCACAGTCCATTGCCTCGTCAGCGTCTTCCTTCGGGATGAGGATGGCGTTAGCGTCCTGGGGCTGGCCAGTACGAACGCTTACATAACCACCTGCCTGCATGATTTTGTCGAATGCAGAACGGTCGACCATGCAGTCCTTGATAACTGGGAAAGCAGCCGAACGCCAAGGCTCAACAGTGATAACGTCGCCATCGTTGAACTTACGCATGTAGAGCTGGCAGGTTGTGGCACCCTGGTTAGGTCCGTGGGGATGACCGTTGATGTAGAGTGAACACATACCGCAGATGCCCTCGCGGCAGTCGTGGTCGAATACGAAAGGCTCGTTGCCTTCCTCGATGAGCTGCTCGTTAAGGATGTCGAGCATCTCAAGGAATGAGGTATCCGTAGGGATATCCTTCATCTCGCGTGTGTCGAAGTGGCCCTTGTCCTGAGGACCGTTCTGACGCCAATATTTCAGTGTGAATGATATATTTGCCATAATCTTTATTAGTTCTTATAGTTACGTGTCTGTACCTTGATTGCCTCGTACTCGAGCGGCTCCTTGATGAGCTCAGGAGCGGTCTCGTCGTTGTTCTTGTACTCCCAGCAACCTACATAGAAGAAGTTCTCGTCGTCGCGCTGTGCCTCGCCCTCTGGAGTCTGGTGCTCCTCGCGGAAGTGACCACCGCAAGACTCCTCGCGTGAGAGGGCGTCGTGTGCGATAAGCTCACCCATGAGGATGAAGTCACGGAGGTGGATAGCCTTGTCAAGCTCTACGTTCAAGCCTTCCTTCGATCCAGGGATGAAGAGGTTGGTGTTGAACTCCTTGCGGATCTTCTTGATGAGCTCAATACCCTGCTCAAGACCCTCCTTTGTACGACCCATACCTACGTGCTCCCACATAATGTGGCCAAGCTCCTTGTGGATAGAGTCAACAGAACGCTTACCCTTGATGTTCATGAGGCGGTCGATCTCAGCCTGAACACCCTTCTCTGCCTCAGCAAACTCTGGCAGATCGGTAGAAAGGTGCGGCCAGATAGCCTGGTCGGCGAGGTAGTTCTGGATGGTGTAAGGCAATACGAAGTAACCATCAGCCAAGCCCTGCATAAGAGCAGAAGCACCAAGACGGTTGGCACCGTGGTCAGAGAAGTTACACTCACCGATAGCGAACAGACCAGTGATTGAAGTCTGGAGCTCGTAGTCTACCCAGATACCACCCATTGTGTAGTGGATAGCAGGATAAATCATCATCGGGTTGTAGTACTTCACGCCGTTGATTTCGTTGGCAAGCTCACCCGGGTTAACGTCGGTGATCTCCTCGTACATGTCGAAGAGGTTGCCGTAGCGCTGACGGATAACGTCGATGCCGAGACGGTTGATTGACTCAGAGAAGTCGAGGTATACGGCAAGACCGGTGTTGTTTACGCCGAAGCCCTTGTCGCAACGCTCCTTGGCTGCACGTGAGGCAACGTCACGAGGAACGAGGTTGCCGAATGCCGGATAGCGACGCTCCAAGTAGTAGTCGCGGTCTTCCTCAGGAATATCGCTGCCCTTCTTGGTGCCTGCCTGAAGAGCCTTGGCATCCTCAATATTCTTTGGTACCCAGATACGGCCGTCGTTACGCAGAGACTCTGACATAAGAGTAAGCTTAGACTGCTTGTCGCCGTGTACAGGGATACATGTCGGGTGGATCTGCACGTAGCAAGGATTTGCGAAGTAAGCACCCTTACGATAGCACTGGATAGCTGCTGTACAGTTGCAACCCATAGCGTTGGTAGAGAGGAAGTAGGTGTTGCCGTAACCACCAGTAGCGATTACCACTGCGTTAGCAGAGAAACGCTCGAGCTTGCCTGAAATGAGGTTCTTGGCGATGATACCACGAGCGCGGCCGTCAACGATAACCACATCCTCCATCTCGTAACGAGTGTAGAGCAATACGCGGCCTGTGCTCACCTGCTTAGAGAGTGCAGAGTAGGCACCGAGCAAAAGCTGCTGACCGGTCTGGCCCTTTGCGTAGAATGTACGTGATACCTGAGCACCACCGAACGAACGGTTGGCGAGCATACCGCCGTACTCACGAGCGAAAGGAACACCCTGGGCAACGCACTGGTCAATGATGTCGTTTGACACCTCGGCAAGACGGTATACGTTAGCCTCACGAGCACGATAGTCGCCACCCTTTACTGTATCGTAGAACAGACGGTATACAGAGTCGCCGTCGTTCTGATAGTTCTTGGCAGCATTGATACCACCCTGGGCTGCGATAGAGTGAGCGCGACGCGGAGAGTCCTGGATGCAGAAGTTAAGCACACGGAAACCCATCTCGCCGAGGCTGGCTGCTGCAGAAGCACCTGCAAGACCTGTACCTACAACGATAATGTCGAGCTTAAGTTTGTTCTTTGGGTTCACCAGACGCTGGTGAGCTTTATAGTTGGTCCACTTCTCGGCCACTGGGCCTTCAGGGATTCTTGAATTAATAGTCTTAGCCATAATGTGAATTATGAATTTTGATTTTTTAGTTTTTAATTAGCAGCAGAGGCTTGGTGCGCAACCAAGTGCGAAAGCAATTACTACTACGAGGAAACCGAGGACGAGGAGGGTTGAGTAAACCTGACCGATAACCTTCCAACGGTTGAACCATACCTTACCATTCCAGCCGAATGTCTGCATTGCGCTCCAGAAACCGTGTGTGAGGTGCAACCAGAGAGCTACGAGCCATACGATGTAGAGAACAACGTAAACCGGGTTGGCAAATGTCTCCTTGATCCAGCCGAAACCGTCTGCAGGTGCACATACGCCCTCGAAGCCCATAAGCTCGGCAAACATCATGTTGTACCAGAAGTTGAAGAGGTGGAGCAACAGACCGAGAACGATGATGATGCCAAGAACGAGCATGTTCTGAGATGCCCACTCAACACCCTTAGGCTTTGCTGTTACCTCGTAACGAGAGTTGCCACGGGCTGCGCGGTTCTGCATCGTGAGCCAGAAGGCATAAACGATGTGGATTACTGCGAGGGCAGCCAAGCCCATTGTCGCTACTACGGCATACCAGTTGGCGCCGAGGAACTCACAGATCATGTTGTAAGCGTCTCCAGAGAAGAGAGCTGCAACATTCATTGACATGTGGAATGTCAAGAATAGAACAAGGGCGATACCAGTCAAGGACATCACCACCTTTCTACCGATGGATGAATTGATTAACCACATAAATGATTTGAATTAAAAAAATTATTAAATGTTAGAATTATTGATTCCAATATTTGGAGGCCTCGCCGTCGCGGCGGTGCCATAATAAGGTTGCGGCTTACTTTCTTAATGAAGAGAATCCGGTTATGGAACATATAACATAACACGTAATTTTGTGCTATACTATATAATAGGTATATGCCGTGTCCTTACAGACTGCAAAAATACTGAAATTTGATGATAAATCAAACTATTTCTCTTCAAAAATCATTTTTTATTCTTAATTTTGCGAAGGGAAACTTAGTAGATACTAAATTGAGCCGTACCATACAAAATATTATTGACAATCAATATATGAATTTTAATTACGACGTTATCGTTATAGGCGGCGGACACGCCGGTTGTGAGGCTGCAGCAGCGGCAGCCCGAATGGGTGCCAAGACGTGCCTAATAACGATGGACATGAACAAAATAGGACAGATGAGTTGCAACCCAGCCGTTGGCGGTATTGCCAAGGGACAGATAGTGCGCGAGATTGATGCCTTAGGCGGCGAGATGGGTCTTGTGACCGATGCCACATCCATACAGTTTCGCATGCTCAACCGAGGCAAGGGTCCTGCAGTATGGAGCCCGAGAGCACAATGCGACCGCGGCAAGTTTATTTGGGAATGGCGCTCACGTCTCGACCGTATAGACGGGCTAGATATTTGGCAAGACGAAGCCTGCGAGTTGCTTGTGAAGAATTGCGAGGCAGTGGGGGTCGAGACGGTCTGGGGGGTAACGTTCCACGCCAAGGCTGTAGTCATAACAGCCGGCACCTTTCTCAACGGACTGATGCACGTTGGCAGACGTAAGGTGCCAGGAGGACGATGTGCCGAACCAGCCGTACTACAATTCACTGAGAGCATTACACGTCACGGCATAACATCGGCAAGAATGAAGACGGGAACTCCCGTGCGTATAGATCGTCGATCGGTTCACTTCGAGGATATGGAGTGTCAGCCAGGCGAGACCGACTACCACGGATTTTCGTACATGACGGCTCCGAAACACTTGAAACAGCTTCCGTGTTGGACAACATACACCAACAAAGAGGTGCACGACACACTGCGCGACGCCATTGCCGAATCCCCACTCTACAACGGACAGATAAAGTCTACCGGACCTCGCTATTGTCCGTCTATTGAGACAAAACTCGTAACGTTCCCCGACAAGGACCAGCACCCGCTGTTTCTAGAACCTGAAGGCGAGAATACCAACGAAATGTACCTTAACGGATTCTCCTCGTCTATGCCTATGGACGTACAGCTTGCCGCTTTAAAGAAGATTAAAGCTTTCAGAGATATCAAGGTTTACCGACCGGGCTATGCTATAGAATACGATTACTTCGATCCTACACAACTTAAGCCTTCATTGGAGTCGAAGAAAATAAAGGGCCTCTTCTTTGCTGGACAGGTAAACGGAACCACAGGATATGAGGAAGCTGGCGGGCAAGGTACTATGGCAGGTATTAATGCCGCCCTACTCTGCGGTGGCTCTGAACCGTTCATCATGAAACGCGACGAGGGTTATATAGGAGTCTTGATAGACGACCTTACGACGAAGGGTGTTGACGAGCCTTACCGCATGTTCACCTCTAGAGCCGAGTATCGCATACTTCTACGACAAGACAATGCCGACGCACGACTCACAGAACGTGCTTATAACTTAGGTCTAGCTTCTCGAGAACGCTACGACCTATGGCTTAAGAAGAAGGCAGAAACCGAACGTATCATCAACTTCTGCAACTCTACCAACGTTAAGCCTCGCGACATAAACGCGGCTCTCGAATCGTTCGGCACCACACCAATGCAGTTTGGCGCTACAATAGCAAGCCTTGTGGCTCGTCCACAACTAAGCATCAAACAACTCGCCTCTGTCCTTCCTTCCCTCAAGGCGGCGCTCGATACAGACGACGCAAGACAGGAGGAGATTGTGGAAGAAGCCGAAGTATTGATAAAGTACGACGGTTACATAAAGCGCGAACGACAGATTGCCGACAAGATGCACCGGTTGGAAGACATCCGCATAAAGGGACATTTCAACTACGAGCAACTTCACGAGATATCAACAGAGGGTAGACAGAAGCTTATACGCATAAACCCTGAAACTCTCGGACAGGCATCGCGCATTCCTGGTGTATCGCCAAGCGACATCAACGTACTGCTTGTACTGATGCACAGGTAAAGTTTCACGTGAAACAAAAAGAATAACAAACATATAATAAACAGCTGAAAATGAACAACAAACTATTGCTTGACAATCTGCGTTGCATACCAGATTGGCCAAAGAAGGGAGTCAACTTCCGTGACGTTACCACACTCTTCAAAAACAACAAATGTCTGCAAGAGATTTGCGATGAAATGTACGATCTCTACAAGGACAAAGGCATAACCAAGATTGTCGGCATCGAGTCGCGCGGCTTCGTTATGTCGTCTGCCCTCGCCCTTCGTCTGGGTGCAGGTGTTGTTCTTTGCCGCAAGCCTGGCAAACTACCTTGCGATACAGTACAGGAAAGCTATGCCAAGGAGTATGGCAAGGATACTATAGAGATTCATAAGGATGCCATCGATGAAAACGACGTTATCCTTCTGCACGACGACCTTCTTGCAACAGGCGGCACAATGAAGGCTGCTTGCAACCTCGTTAAGAAGTTTCACCCTAAGAAGGTATACGCCAACTTCATCATCGAGCTTGTAAACGAAGGTCTTAACGGACGCGAAGGTTTTGACGAGGATATCGAAATTTCATCGCTGATACAGATTTAACAGGAACAGGAGTCTTGCTGGCTAACGACTAGCATCAACACTGACAATCAACAGGAAAGAGCTGTACATGCTTTGAAACAAAAAACAGGCGCGACAGGCTACAAGCCTGCCGCGCCTTTGTATAAGAGCAAGATAACAGAAGAGATATACTCTACCGTTACATACCTTACAGTTCCACGTGAAACAACAATTATCAAACCTCTTAGTTTCAAAGCACTTACAGATAGAACAGGCAAAACAAACATCAGACAACACTGTACCAACAACAGGCAGTCGAACACCACAACAGTAGGTAGCTCATCATATAAACAACAGGCAACCATGACAAAGGAAGAAAACGCAAAGCGCATAGAACGTCTTAAGAACATCGTACTCAACATGCCAGAAAAACCGGGCAGTTACCAATTCTACGATGCAAGCCACACTATAATATATGTAGGCAAGGCTAAACGTCTTAAACAGCGCGTCTCAAGCTACTTCCACAAAGAGGTAGACAGGTTTAAAACAAAGGTGCTGGTATCAAAGATTGAGGACATCAGCTACACCGTCGTCAATACAGAGGAGGATGCCCTACTACTGGAAAACTGTCTTATAAAGAAGTACAGCCCACGCTACAACGTTCTTCTTAAAGACGGCAAGACCTACCCAAGCATCTGTGTTACTAACGAATATCTACCTCGAGTCTTCAAAACACGACATATTAATAAGAAATATGGAACCTTCTTCGGACCATACTCCAACACAGGCAGTATGTTTGCCGTGCTCGAACTTATACACAAACTTTATAAGCCTCGCACTTGCCGTATTCCTATAACAAAGGAAGGCATCGAAAAGGGAAAGTATAAACCGTGTCTCGAATACCACATACACAACTGCAAAGCCCCATGTTGTGGCAAGCAATCGTTGGAAGATTATCAAGCTTCCATCGCACAGGCTCGTGAAATATTGAAAGGCAACACGCGCCAACTATCGCAACACGTATACGAGGAAATGCTACAAAAAGCCGAAGACTTGAAGTTTGAAGAAGCCGAAGAGTTGAAACAAAAGTACCTTCTCATCGAAGGATTCTGTGCCAAGAGCGAGGTTGTTAGTCACACAATAACCGACGTCGACGTTTTCACTATTGTCGACGACACAATTAGTAACACAGCTTTCATCAACTACATACACGTCAAGAATGGCTCTGTAAACCAAAGCTTCACATTCGAGTACAAACGTAAACTATATGAAACCGACCGCGAATTATTGCTTACCGCAATACCCGAAATACGCGATAGATTCCAAAGTAAAGCTAAGGAAATAATTGTTCCGTTTGAAATGGACTGGCAACTTTCCAAGGTTACATTCATAGTTCCGCAGCGTGGCGACAAAAAGCACCTTTTAGAACTTGGCGAGATGAACTGCAAGCAATACAAGTTCGACCGATTAAAGCAGACTGAAAAGCTTAACCCCGAGCAGAAACAAACCCGTCTGATGAAGGAGCTACAACAAAAACTGCAACTTCAAAAGCTGCCGTATCATATAGAATGTTTCGACAACTCCAATATATCTGGTACCGATGCCGTGGCAGGATGCGTCGTATTCAAGAGCATGAAACCATCGAAGAAAGACTATCGCAAGTACAATATCAAAACAGTTGCTGGCCCCGACGACTACGCCTCAATGCAGGAGGTTGTACGCCGACGCTATTCACGAATGATAGAAGAAGGCACTACCCTGCCCGACCTCATCATTACCGACGGTGGACAAGGACAAATGAACGTAGTGAAACAGGTTGTCGAAGGCGAGCTACACCTTAACATTCCTATCGCTGGACTCGCCAAGAACGACCATCACCGCACCAACGAGCTGCTCTTTGGCAATCCTCCTATGACCATAGCTATTAAAACCGACTCAGAACTGTTCCATGTATTGACGCAGATTCAAGATGAGGTGCACCGCTATGCCATAACCTTCCACCGTGACAAGCGATCGAAGCATGCCTTACACAGTGCACTCGATGATATAGCAGGAATTGGACCCGTCACACGCGACCGTCTAATCAAAGCCTTCAAAAGCGTCAAACGCATACAAGAGGCATCTATAGAAGATATAGAAAAAGTTGTGGGAGCAGCAAAAGCTACAAAGATAAAAGAAGCATTAAAAAAGACAGAATAAAGGTTGAAACAGACCATAAAACAGACAAAAGAGCCCAAACAGAAAGATATAAAAATGCGCCAAGATCTCACGACCGTAGCGCACACACAGAGAAGATTATGTAAATCTTCCTTGCCTGCTACGACTCTCACGAGCCACAAACAAGCCAATCCTTATATCAAATTATACTAAAAACTAAAAGTCTTTACCTAATCTGTAGTTCATACTTTATATTATACGTAAAATTACTATTCTGTTTCACTTTGCAAATTTATCAAATTCCTATGAGATTTCAAAGGAAAACTAATAAAATCGATAACAAATGGATAGTATTTTATATGATTTTTAATTATTACTTGCCCGTATCGGAATTTTATAATATCTTTGTATAGTAAAGTGATAAAAGGCGCCAAGCCTCCAAAACACATATAAAACAACCAAAATATAAAAAACCAAAACTGATATATGAGAACAGTTATACAGCGTGTGCAGCACGCATCTGTCACCATAAACGGTTCTATTAAGTCGAGCATTGGCAATGGCTTCCTTCTGCTCCTCGGCATCGAGGCTACCGACACATCCGAGGACGTTGACTGGCTTGTGAAGAAAGTGTCTGCCCTACGCGTATTCGACGACGAGAACGGCGTTATGAACCGCTCTATCATCGACGTTCAGGGCGAGGCATTAGTGGTTAGCCAGTTTACGCTATACGCATCATATAAAAAGGGCAACCGCCCATCATGGTTCCGTGCTGCAAGCCACGATATTTCTGTTCCGCTATACGAGGAGTTTTGTAACAAACTTTCAGCAGCCCTCAGCAAAGAAGTGGGCACTGGAGAATTCGGAGCCGACATGAAGGTAGAGCTACTCAACGATGGTCCGGTAACAATCTGCATGGACACCAAAAACAAGGAGTAAGCAATGAAGGATAGTACAAAGGATTATATATCTGTAATCGCATACATCCTGAACTTTATAGGCTTAGTAATGTTAAGCACTTCTAAGTCGTGGGGAGCAGAGATTGCATGGTATAAATTTACGGGATGTATGTTGATAATGATAGGTTTCAGTATTAATACCTACATTGATTTTCCCCACCCTTTCCGTGCAGCCAAGAGGTCTAAAAAGATAAGGACTATATTCCGTATTTGTTTCATTGCGACGTTCGCCATATGGCTTGTATACATCCTATTTATGAAACTTATGGGATATTCGATGGAGATATAAATAGCACAATAAAGATATGACAATAAAGGAAGCGCAAGAGGCGGTAGACCGTTGGATAAAGGAGTATGGCGTGCGCTATTTCTCCGAGCTTACCAATATGGCTTGCCTTACAGAGGAAGTGGGCGAACTTGCCCGCATTATGGCTCGCCGCTATGGCGACCAGAGTTTTAAGGAGGGCGAATCGCACGACCCGTCTGAGGAGATGGCAGACATCCTTTGGGTGCTCATCTGCCTTGCCAACCAAACCGGTGTCGACCTTACCGAAGCCCTGCAAAAGAGCTTCGACAAGAAAACAAAACGCGACAAAGAACGCCATAAAAACAACCCCAAACTATATAAAGAATAGAATCTATAATATATAGAAAGCGAAGTAAACAACAAACCAAATAAAAACAGAAATGGGAATTATTAAAGACATTATCCTGAACGATCTGGAGAACCAGAATGCTCAGCAAACCCCGAGCAAGTATGAAGAGGCGCTTGCCAAGTACAACACTAATATCGACGACCAAGAAGTACGCGATGCCGTACGCAAGATTATCGCCGAGAAAGTACCCGAAAATGATAACATGGACGTTAAGCGTTTTCTTTTCGGCAGCATTGAGCTTACAACCCTCAAGACTACCGATAGCGACACAAGCGTATTGGCATTCACCGAACGTGTAAACGACTTCGACAACGAATATCCCGATCTACCCCATGTAGCTACAATATGCGTATATCCTTGCTTTGCCAAGACTGTAGCAGAGTCGCTTGAGGTAGACGGTGTAGAAATTGCTTGCGTATCAGGCTCATTCCCTTCTTCTCAGGCTCGTATCGAGGTAAAGGTAGCTGAGACATCGCTTGCTGTTGCCGACGGTGCTACAGAGATTGATATCGTTATGCCAGTAGGCAAGTTCCTCTCTGGCGACTACGAAGGTGTATGCGACGATATTGCAGAGCTTAAGGCTGCCTGCGGCGAGGATGTTGCCATGAAGGTTATACTTGAAACTGGTGCCCTCAAGACAGCATCTAACATCAAGAAAGCATCCATCCTTTCTATGTATGCTGGGGCTGATTACATAAAGACCTCTACTGGCAAGCTTGAGCCCGCTGCCACCCCAGAGGCTGCCTACGTTATGTGCCAAGCCATTAAGGAGTACTACGACAAGACTGGCATACAGATAGGTTTCAAGCCCGCTGGCGGCATCAATAGTGTTATGGATGCACTTATCTACTACACCATCGTTAAGGAGGTTCTCGGCGAGAAATGGCTCACCAACAAGTGGCTTCGTCTCGGAACATCACGTCTTGCAAATATGCTGCTTAGCGAGCTTAAGGGCGAGCAGATAAAGTTCTTCTAAGAGATAAAAGATATACTATAAACACTAGATATACTAGAAACACTATAGACAATATAAAAAAAAAAGAGCTAAGCCTCTTTAAGCCTTCCTATGCCCTATGGCTCAGAAAGGCTTAAAGAGGCTTAGCTCTTATATATAGAGAGAGGCTCCCTCTCCCTCTTACTTCGTTCTCTTAATCACATAGTCCAGATAAGCCTGCAATGCCGCCTTAACATCCGGCTGCTGCACCTTATCATCCAAGAAACGCTGCGCCTCCGCATGAAACTCCCACATACGGCTCTCAGCATATTCAATACCACCCTTCTCCTTGGTATATTCAACAAGCTTGGCTATCTCCTCAGCCGACACCGCATGCTCCTTTACCTTAAGCGCGAGCTCTCTCATCGATTCATTGCCACCATTATTCACAGCATATATCACGGGTAAAGTAAGCTTTCCCTCAGCCATATCGTTACCGGTAGGTTTGCCTATCTCTGTAGAGTCGTAATAATCGAATATATCGTCGCGTATTTGGAAGATTATACCAAGGTTCTGACCGAACAACTTTGCCGCCTTGACATCCTCCTCCGAGGCTCCTGATGACAATGCACCAATACCCGAACAAGCTTCAAACAGCGCAGCAGTCTTCTGCTTAATAACGTTATAATACACATCTTCAGATATGTCCTTGCGTCCGATGTTAGACAGCTGCAGAATCTCGCCGTCCGACAACGTGCGTCCTAACTCAGCCAAATAAGTCACAATCTCTTCCGAATGTGTGCGAGCCACACACAACAGAGCTGTTGATAGTATATAATCGCCCACCAACACAGCCACCTTATTATCGTACGTAGCATTAACCGAAGCTTGACCACGTCGTTCACCACTCTCATCTACTACATCGTCATGCACAAGCGAGGCTGTATGCAACAATTCCAAACCCACAGCTGCGTTCTGCGTGGCATAATTTATCTGCCCAAAGTTCTTAGCCATTAGTAGTATCAGCATAGGACGCATACGCTTACCAGCACGCTTGCATATATGCTCAAGCGCTGAACCTAGCAAGCCGTCCTCATGCGATAGCGACTTATTAAAAAGACTGATAAAATCGGCGAGCTCCGCCTCTATGGGTTGCTTTATGATTGACAGATAATCCATTGTATTATAATATTTCGTACAAAGTTACTTATTTTGCCGGTATTAGTGACATTTTTTTTGTAATTTTACACCAAAACAATATTAAATACAATGAACAAGCTATTTCTTCTCGACGCCTATGCGCTTATCTACCGCGCATACTATGCGTTCATAAAGAACCCACGTATAAACTCAAAGGGTATGAACACATCTGCCATTATGGGCTTTGTTAATACCCTTAACGAGATTCTTACCAAAGAGCAACCTACTCACATAGGTGTTGCTTTCGATCATGGAAAGACATTCCGCGACGAAGCTTTCCCTTCATATAAAGCACAACGTGAGGAGACACCAGAGGATATACGCGCCTCGGTGCCTATCATCAAGCAGATAATAAAGGCCATGCACATACCCGTGCTTCAGGTTGATGGATTCGAGGCCGACGATGTTATTGGTACACTTGCAACCAAAGCTGGCAAAGTTGGCATTACAACATATATGCTTACACCTGACAAGGACTACGGTCAATTAGTATCCGACAATGTCTTTATGTTCCGCCCCCGACATGGTGGCGGATACGAAACCATGGGACCATCTGAAGTATGCGAGAAATATGATCTCTCTTCTACTTCTCAGGTTATCGACCTTCTTGCACTTATGGGTGACTCTGCCGACAACTTCCCTGGTTGTCCTGGTGTTGGTCCAAAGACTGCCGCTAAACTTATAGCCGAATTTGGAAGCATTGACAACATGCTTGCCAATTCGTCTAAGATCAAGGGCAAGTTGCGGGAGAAAGTAGAGAGTGCTGTAGACGACATACGTATGTCTAAATTCCTCGCTACTATTCGTACAGATGTACCTATCGACCTTAATCTTGATGAACTTAAAGTAGAGGAACCCGACTTCACCCAACTCGCCGAAATATTCACAGAGTTAGAATTCAAGTCGCTTTTAGACAAGTTTATCAAAAAGCCTCAACAACAACCCAAAGTGGCCAATATGCAACTCGATCTCTTTGCCGAAAATCCGACCAATGATGCGGTTAATGCAGATTTTTCGAGTTTTGAGAGCCTAAAAACCACTTCTCACGAATACAAACTCATTGAAACAGAGGAAGATGCGCGCAAATTATTTGACTTTTTTATTACAAAACAAATTCTTTGTTTAGATACAGAGACTACTTCTATCAATCCAATTGATGCTGAATTGGTAGGTTTGAGCTTCTCTGTTGAAGAAGGCAAGGCATTTTATGTAGCTATTCCAGCAGAACGTGAAAAAGCGGAAAGAATTGTTAATATATTTAAACCTCTATACGAGAGCTCCAAAATCCTAAAAATAGGACAGAACATCAAATACGACATGGAGGTGCTGATGAACTACGGTGTGCGACTCGCCGCTCCTATGTTCGACACCATGCTTGCCCACTATGTGCTGCAACCTGAGCAGAAACACAACATGGACATACTTGCAGAGACATTGCTCAACTATCAGACTATACACATCGACGAACTCATCGGCCCCAAGGGAAAAGCGCAAAAGACCATGCGCGACATCTCCCCTGCCGACATCTGCGATTATGCAGCCGAGGATGCCGACATTACGCTGCGTCTGTATAATGTACTGAAACCACGGCTCAAGGAAGCCGATGTCGAGGATTTGTTCTACAATATCGAGATGCCCCTTGTACCCGTGCTTGCCGAGATGGAGATGAACGGAGTGCTGCTCGATACGAATGCTCTCGCCGAGACATCCAAGGTGTTTACCGATAGAATGACGCAGATTGAGAAGAACATCTACGAACTTGCCGGACACCAGTTCAATATAGCGTCGCCCAAACAAGTTGGCGAGGTGCTCTTTGGCGAAATGAAGATTGTCGACAAACCCAAAAAGACAAAGACTGGCCAGTACGTCACTTCCGAGGAGGTTCTCCAACAGCTTCGCTCTAAGGCTCCTATCGTAGACCATATCCTCGAACACCGCGGTCTTAAGAAACTCCTCGGCACCTACGTAGATGCCCTACCCAAGCTTATCAACCCGCATACCGGACATATACACACCTCTTTCAATCAAGCGGTTACAGCCACCGGACGCCTCTCCTCTTCCGACCCAAACCTACAGAACATCCCTGTTCGCGGTGAGGACGGTAAAGAGATACGCAAGTGCTTTATCCCCGAGCCTGGATGCCTGTTCTTCTCTGCCGACTACTCGCAGATTGAGCTTCGCGTTATGGCACATCTCTCTGGCGACAAGAACATGATTGAAGCCTTCCGCGAGGGTTATGACATACATGCCGCAACAGCAGCACGCATATACAAAGAAGATATAAATGATGTGACACGCGACCAGCGCACCAAGGCCAAACGTGCCAATTTCGGTATAATCTACGGCATTACTGTCTTTGGTCTTGCCGAACGTCTGGAGATAAGCCGCGACGAGGCTAAACAGCTCATCGATGGCTATTTCGAGACATTCCCGCAAGTGCACGACTATATGGAGAAGGCCAAGCAGCTGGCACGTGAACACGGCTATGCCGAAACCTTCTTCCATCGTCGACGCTATCTGCCCGACATTACCTCGCACAATGCTACCGTGCGCAACTTTGCCGAGCGCAACGCCATAAACGCTCCTATACAAGGCTCTGCAGCCGATATCATCAAGATTGCTATGATTAGAATATACGAGCGTTTCCGTCGCGAGGGCATCAAGTCGAAGATGATTCTTCAGGTACACGACGAACTCAACTTCTCTGTTCTGCCCGAAGAGAAAGAGCAAGTTGAAAAGATTGTGCTTGAGGAAATGCAGAATGCCTACACACTTCAGGTTCCGCTCGTGGCAGACTCAGGTTGGGGAAATAATTGGCTAGAGGCACACTAATCTGACGCAGTCAGAATTAGGAGTTTTGAATTTTGAATTAGGAGTTATTCTCGGCTTCGCCTGCGATTTTGAATTTTTCAGTTCTGAATTGATAGGTTGCTATATATAAAATGAACGCTCGTTTCAATTGATACTAATCCAAATATCAATCGAAACGAGCGTTCATTTCTATTTAAACAAGACAGCTATAAAGCCATTCTTTCATTATCTCCACCAATTCTATATTACAACCATTTCATCAGTATATCCCACACGGCTACGATATGGCATACCGAGCCGGCGAGTACGAAGAAATGGAAAACTGTATGCATGAAGCGACGCTTGCGTAGACAGTAAAACAAGGCACCGGTGATATAGCACACACCCTCGGCAATTATCCATATTACGGCAGACGGACCCACACTATGAAGCAGCGGACCGAAAGCCACAAGCACACTTAAGCCCATAACTACATAGCACACCGTCTCTACATAACTATGCTCCTTAAGTCCCATGAAACTCTTTACGGTTCCGGCTATCGCCGCAAGCCATATAAAGATAAAGAGCGCCCATCCCCAATAGCCATATTCACGCAGGGCAACAAGCGTTATGGGCGAATACGATCCGGCTATGTGCCAATAGATAGCAGCATGGTCCCACTTGCGCAATCTCTCCTTCCAAGGCGACCATGCCGATAAAGCATGATATACGGTGGATGCTATGTAGCTCGACAGCATACCGAAGAGATATAATATGATACCTGCCGTTGCCCAACCATTGCGGGCCCAGCCACACCAAACAAGGAAAGCGGTACCTACAACAAGGCCAAGAATTATACCGGCACCATGCGACCACGAGTTCCAAATTTCTTCCTTATGATTAAAGTAGATTTTCATACACAGTTTTTTTCTGATTTAAAAAATACGGATATCATGGTCTTTATGCCACATATCCAAGTTATAGCTTGCTGTGCACAAAGGTAAGCATAAATTTCAATTATCAACTCTTTAGTTTCAAATAAATTAGTTACCTTTGCAACCGCAACGGTTCGCCTTCACGTATCATTATGTGCGAGAGGCGATTAAAAGGGAATGGAGTGGAAGTCTCCAACTGTCCCGCAGCTGTAAGCCGCCCTTATATCGGGCGCAAACAATATAGCCACTTGCCCAAGGTTGTTAAGCCAAGCATTATTAACAGCCCTAAGCTGGGAAGGCGTTTGCGTCTGGGCGACGAGTCAGAAGACCTGCCGAAAACATCCTGCATGGGGATGCTTGCTGAAAGAACGTCATCGATAGGCGCCTCGTGGATTGGGCGCGTATGGCAAACGTATACCAAAACATGTTTATTACACACGTTTTGCAGGTAAGCAAAAAAAACTTACATAACATTTATATAAAGCTTATGAGACATTTTAACTTCTCTAACATTCTGTCGGCAGTACTTCTTATTGCCGGCCTGTTCGTCACTACATCTGCCTTTGCACAGCAAAAGCAATATACCAATGGTGTATTTATGCTGAACGAGGGTCAATTCGGCACACAACGCGCCACTATCAACTTTCTCGACCAAAACGGCAAGTGGGAATATCGTCTGCCTATCACCATGAACAACAAGACTATAGAGCTTGGAACCACTGGATGCTATGCCACTATCTGCGGCGAGAATATGTACATTGTAAGCAAAAAGCATAAAGTCAACGACCTTGACACTTTCGACCCAACACTTGTTGTATGCAATGCCAAGACATTGGAGGCTTATGCTACTATCAACTCCATTAAGACCGAATATGGTGCTGCCGATGGACGCGCTTTCTTGCCTGTAGCCGATCTGAATAAGGGCTATCTCAGCACTACTAATGGTGTATACGTAATAAGCCTTCAGGGCTATTCGATGTTGTCGCACATCAAGGGTACTGACGGTATTGCCAACAACCAAACTGGCAATATGATATACCGTAACGGTAAGGTATATGCCGTAGATCTTAAGCGTGGATTGCTCGTTATTGATGCCGAGAAAGACGAACTACTTAAAGCCATTAACAACGAGAAAGAGGGTTACACCTACTGCTCTATCGTCGAGGCTAAAGACGGCTCTATATGGCTAACAGCTGGAAAAGGTGCAAACGGCGAAACTGCCGACCACCTCGTAAAGTTCGACCCCGAAACCGAAACAACTGAGAATATCGCTTTGCCCGAAGACGTAAAACAACCTACCAACAACTGGGGCGCTTGGAATCCCGACTGTTTTACGGCTTCTACAACAGAGAACGTTCTCTTCTGGAATGGTGCAACAGGAGCGTGGTCAAACGGACAGCACATCTACAAGTTTGATGTCGACACACATGAGACTAAGCTCTTTCTCGACTTCACTGCCGATGCCGACCCTAAGCCATACGTATATGGCGCAGCATGCCGTGTCAATCCAGACAATGGCGACCTCTATCTGAGCGTGACTAAGGGTAGCGCATGGGGCGACGAGTCGGAACTGCGTGTATACGACTCTACAGACGCCACACTGAAGTCTGTATATCCTATGGAGAAGAACTATTGGTTCCCAGAGATGCCAGTGTTCTCGCTCAAGAGTTCTGCCACATCTATATCTTCTATTTCTACAAACCTCCACGAGGTAGCTCGCTACTCTATCGACGGCAGACGCATCAACCAGCCGCAAAAGGGCTTGAACATCGTCAAGTTCTCGGATGGTTCGGTTAAAAAGGTTGTGGTAGAATAATATACGTATATTATCATCCAATCCAAATATAATAGGTTAGATTCTATTAAGCGGCTGTACGCGTGAGCGCATAGCCGCTTTGTTTTTAGCCTGTAAATACAGGCAAAAATACATTTGATAGCAAGCAAAAGTTCATTTGATAGCAAGCAAACGTACATTTGATAGCAAGCATAGATACATTTGATAGCAAGCAAAGAGCCAACGCATATATTATCTACGGCATACAAATACAATAGAAACACCGCAATAACACATGCTATAATATTAGCGTTAATTACACGTTTATATATTAAACAAACATTATACTGACACCCCATACACGATATGAACATTCTACGCCCATTTACAGCCCTCGCCATAGCAATGTTGCTCCCCCACTCCACATTTGCACAGCGTCTCGACTCCATCCATACTCTTAAGGATGTAGCCGTAGTAGGCGTGCGCCCTCATTATCTCACACCATCCCAAACTCTTAAAGGATCGATGTTGCAGAATCTATCCACCACCTCCGTAGCCGATGCTCTTAAGTATTTCTCTGGCGTACAGATTAAGGACTATGGCGGACTTGGCGGACTTAAGACTATTAATGTGCGCTCATTAGGCTCACAACACGTGGGCGTGTATCTTGACGGTATACGCATAAACAATGCGCAGAACGGGCAGATTGACTTAGGACGCTACTCGCTGTCTAATATGGAGTCGGTGTCGCTATACAATGCCAACCGCAACGAGCGCTTGCAGTCGGCTTCCGAGTATGCCTCGGCTGCCACCGTGTACATGCAGACTAAACGCCCTACAGAGACAACGTACATGCTTGAATACGGCAATGGTTCCTTCGGCCTCAACAAGCTAAAGGGATACTTTGCCTTGAAGAATATGCTCTTTATTGACGCCGAATACCAGCATACCAAAGGCAACTACAGTTTCAGCTTCCATTCGGAACAAGAGGATACTACCGGCACCCGGCACAACTCTGATATTACATTCTACCGAATTGAGGCTGCCGCATTCTATAAAGGTTTGTCTACACACATCTACTATTACAACTCTGAGCGCGGACTGCCAGGACCCGTTATCCGAAGACTGTCCGACCAATGGGATTCTACCGACCGTCAATGGGACCAGAACTTCTTTGTACAATCGTCGTATAAGCACTCATGGCAACACTTTGGTCTTAAGGCCAACCTAAAGTATGCGTACGACTATCTGCACTACCTACAAGACCCGCAGACCAATGCCTCGACAATGTACTGCAACAATCACTATGCACAGCAAGATATATACGGATCGGTAGCTGGAGCATGGAACACACGCTATCTGTCATTAACGGCAAGCACCGACCTGCGCTGGACCGACCTAAGGGCCGATGTCTACAAGTTTGCTTATGTCTATCGTATCGACTCCAAATCCCTGCTGTCTGCCATTGCCTCATATCGTGGATTCGAGGCCAATGTAGCCCTTCTATACACCCATATAGCCGACCATACACGCTCGGCTGCCGCACCTTTAAGCCAACTTACACCTATGTATCTTGCTTCATGGCATGGCGGACCGTGGACGGTACGTGCCTTTCATAAACGCATATTCCGTGCTCCTACAATCAACGACCTGTATTATACGCTTGTGGGCAACACGCAACTTAAACCCGAGTATACATCACAATGGGACTTGGGAGCCGACTATAAAGATCGTCATCTGCATCTGGCTCTCGACCTCTACTACAATAGGATAGAAGACAAGATTGTGGCTATACCTATGAAATGCCAGTTTAGATGGTCGATGGTCAACTTCGGATTGGTTAAGTCTATTGGTTTAAGCACCACAGCTGGCTACGACCGAACGTGGGGCAAATTCGCTCTATCAGCCAATGCCAACTACACTTGTCAGCAAGACCGCGACTATTCGTCGCCATTGGACCCAGAATATAAGAACACTATACCCTACTCGCCCCTACATTCAGCATCCTTGATAGTTGACCTTGGCTACGATGGCTACTCGCTCTGTACGTCGTGGCTGTACACCGGCAACCGTTTTGCGCTTATTTCTAATAATAAAGAGGATATGCTCGGTGCATGGCAAACCGTTGACCTTAAGCTGAACAAAAGGTTCTGTATAGGCCGTCAGTCGCTACAGACTACTATCGAATGCAACAACATCACCAATTCAAGACACGAAGTGGTAAAACGCTACCCTATGCCGGGACGCAACTGGAAGCTTAGCGTGCAATGGAGTTGGTAGAACAAAGCTATATTGTTCATCCATGATATGGGTTAAATTATAAGGGGGTACGGTTTGTAGACCGTACCCCCTTATATTTGTGCCTTATGTTGTATAAACGTTTGTTTATTAGCGTGTAGCATAGAAGCAAGCTCCGCTTACAGCCATACGAGTCTCAAACAAGCCAGCTGCGTCTGGTGTAACACGTATAGTGCTGCCATCGTTTAGATGAGCCTGAATGGTTCCATCGTCATTAAAACGGAAAACCTCAGTCTTCTTGCCATCCTGAATCTGCGACCACGAATTGTTCTTCTTGTCGTATACAAAGCGTATTATCTCACCCTCAGGATTCTTTATCTCATATCCGTCCTTCAATGTAGTAACGGCATAATAGCGTCCGTCCTGACCCATAATGTCCTGTGTTGTGCCTACCTTTTGCGCCAATGGGTTATTGCCTGTCCAGAATTCGATGGTATTGAGTACAAGAGCATCGACAACTGTACACACTGCATATGCTGGAGATATAAGCAAGAAGATGATTTCGTTGAGGAATTTACAGTTGGTTGCGCGCATGTTCCACTTTGCCACGCGGTTGAACAATGAGAAAGAGCCGACGCAAGACGATGTCAACAAGGCTGCTGTCATAAAGAGAGCCGACACTTTAAGATGCTTGATTTTCATAAGTTTTGGGTTTAGATGTTAGTATTGTTGTGACATATTGTATTTATACGGCTGTAAAGTTAATACAAATTGTTGGATGTACAATATGTTTTGCTTATTATTTGCCTTACCAATGACGGAATAGCTCAAAACCTACACGTACGGTAAATCCATCAACACGCCAATTGCGTTGTCCTAAGAAGGCTGCCAACGAGAAGGCACGGCACGAGAATCCGTAACCATACTCTACGTATGGATGCAGATGTCTAACACTAAGAGCATTGACGTATAGGCGTTCCTTCTCCACAAGACGTCCGGCTATAGGCACCCACGACAGCAATAGCAAAGGCGATTCATATGCCACATTGGCTCGCACATAATACTCTGAGGCATTGTACCATCCACTATTCAGAAGCTCAAAGGAGCAAGCCCAGTCGTCATTCCATCCACCTGGTATGTTCTCCTCTCTAAAGTTTCTATAGTCAAGAAAGTAGCTGTCCTTGCCCTTATGCGTGTAAAAACCCGTTCCGGCACGCATCTGCAAATAGCTAAGTGCAGACAATTTATACTTGTATTGCCCGTCTATCTCCACTCGCTCGTATGCAAGGTTTGAGCCCCAAAAGCCTTTTATGCTACGCTCGTAATCGGCTGTAAAGATTGGTCCGTTATATCCTATAGGGCGATATGTAAGCTCAAAGATAGGCGCTACTGATGTATAAGCTGCCGGACGACCTGCCACATCAAACGCACTACGGTCTATTGCTGTGCGCTTGTGTACAAGCAAACCCGTCTCCAAGCCCCATTTAGGCGATGGATCATAATGTGCTGACAGACGGAACATATGGTCGCGAAAGTATTTAAGGTTCAGCTTGTCCCAGTCGATACTGTCGCCACGCTCGTTCTTTATCGCATCCACTACCTCCGAATTGGTTATATGCCTGCCACTCGCCCATTCTGTGCGTATATAGGCATCATGCTTGCGGTCAATATAGAAGGTGAATGGAAAGTCGAAGTAGAACTGTTTCTGCTTGAAGGCATAACCCAACTTAAAGCGAGTCTCCAACATCTGGTTGTTGCTGAAGTAATAATTGCCACGAATGTCAAGACGATAAGTCAGTCCACGCTGCGAACTATAACTGAAGTAAAGCGGATTAAGCAGCGGACTAACACGGAAGTGTCCCTGGTCTTTTGAGCCAAAGCGCTGGTTGGTACGCTGAACCATATTGCGTGCCAAAGCATACCACATGCGTCTGCCAAGTATGCCCTTGCTGTCCTTTTGGGATATTGTGTCGGCAGAAGCACGGTTGCGGCGGGCATAATATCTATCAAAGAGATACTGCTCGTGGCTATTTAGTGGTATCGGGCGTATACGGTTTATAAGTGCCGTATCTCGCCTATTTGTTATAGTGTCTGATATTATCTTGGGCAATCCATACACACCTGTATATTCGGCAGTAATGTCATTGCCCATAAATAAGAAACGTGAGTTAAGAGTACAGTCGCGTGGAAACAACGATGCCTTGCCCTCATCGCCCATAGTAACTGCAAGATGAAACCTCACCATATCATATTCACCATCAAAAGCCGTCTCTATCACACGTCCTGTCTTAGTCTCCACACGTGCCCAACCTTGCACAAGCTTTGTATTGTTAAGTCTTGGTCTGAAGCTTACAAGAGCCACACCTGGTGAGAACATTGTTATACGATAACGATAGAAACGACGGTTGCGATAATGGAATGGCGACACAATACGGCCGTCTATCAACATCTCGTCGTAGATAAAGGGCGTAAGATACTTAAGTACCGTAGGCATAGTGCGCATCTCATGTGGCACAGTAGAACGTTCAAGCAATCGGGTTGCATCAAATTTGTCAGGATGCGCGTTGTTCACACGGCTATAAGTCTCGCCTACATGCTCGCGGTCGCCTCCGTGAGCCACAGCAAACATCGTAGGAATAGCAAGCAATATGGCATTGCGTTTATTGGTTCGTATGTCGTATTTAACGTAAGCATAGCTCCCGCCTTTGCCCATACCGGTAGTGTCAACCGAAGCCGCATAACCAAACACACGCTTCATAGTCTGAAGCGTGTATCGCCGGCTTGCCCCTAAAGCAGGAGTTGCGGCACATAAAGCCACAACCATAACGCAAGTCCAAACCAATATGTTATATAGACGTTGTCTCAATATCTTGCAGTCGTTTGTTCTTCTATTGCCGTTTATACATTTATTTCTGATTGTTCGTTTCGCTGTTTCACTTTGTTTCTTTTCTTTGTCTCTAATTGTTTCTTTTCTTGGTTTCTTTCTTTATTCTAATTGTTTCTTTCTTGACAATATACTTGCAAAAGTACAGAAAATAAACGTTTCCTCACATTTTTATTCTAAAAATTTGGCGTTTTCCTCAAAAAACACTATCTTTGCACCCGCAAACTTATCCCATAAGGGCATAAGTCGGACTTGTAGCTCAGTTGGTTAGAGCAACAGACTCATAATCTGGAGGTCCCTGGTTCAAGCCCAGGCTGGTCCACGCTTCTATTACAGCGACTTACGCTTCGGCGTAGGCCGCTGTTTTTGGTTTACGGGAAAACAATTGTTTGCACCTTTTTGAGATTTTAGAACTGTCATATTATACACCTTTTTAAGATTTTTCACAAGAATCACATTGATAATTAAACTTGAAAACGAGTCATACACCATCTATTACAAGGGAAAAGTGGCAATACTGCCAAAAATTCCGTGTATATGCTATTTTTTACTCAGTCCGTTGAGTAAAATTACTCAGCCGACTGAATAAAATTATTCATTATGCTGAGTAAAACAACTTGAAGCATGCTGCATAGCTCTATATTCAATAGGACTTACACCATATTTCCGCTTAAAGGCTGTACAGAGAATGCTGTCAGAATCCAAATCTCATCGGCAATTATAGCCTATTACCTCGCTGCTATCGTACAACATGATTTGCAACTTAAACGATCAACTTATGAGGTTCTTCAGATTCTAAGCATTTCTCTTATGGATAAGACACCACTCGTAGATCTCTTCGAAAGGACTGATTTCAATAATGTCAAAGAACTCGATTGTCCCCTCTTTCCGGGGTTATTTGATTAATATTTAACTGGTCCCGATTTTAACGGGACACTAATGAATTTATATGTATAATGAGATTTAAATCTCGCTATAGTTCTCTGAGCAAATCGTTGACAGTTTTAACGGGGTTGAATAACCCACTTGTGATAACAATCAGGCCTTCATTTTGGTTAAAATTGACTATTGCGGACATGACTTAATGCCTGTAACTTTGCACCATCAAAATAACTATAAAAATGTTTCATTATGAATACAAAAACACTCTTGGCTTCAGCCTTGGCTATTTTTAGTCTAACGGCCTGTTCGCCATCATCTAAGAAGGCAAAAAAAGACACATACAAGCCGACCTTCCAGATTCAGGACTGTGATGTGAAACTTGGTGGTATCCATTTCACAAAAATGATTAACGGTGCAGACAAACAAGTAAGCCAGACCGATACAATAATACGCTTCATCGCACCAGAAGGCACAGACCTTTTCATCGATCCGAATGACGGCAAACTGACAAAATCGACCGCAAAGATTCTGTTGACGACAATAGACAACACAAAGCCGTTCACATTCTCAGGACGTCTCAAGCCGGGATTCACGAAAGACGGTCTATACAATGCGGCCAATTTGATGGTCGTAGCAAACGACACCCTTTGGCAGAAATTCTGTTTTGAGCAGGACGAGCGTGGCAAACATCGTGTGGTGACCGTGAGGACTGTCGGCACATCAGACGACAATAACCATGAGGTTATCGAACAGGACAACATATATTACAAAATATCATCCGATACTCATACCATAGCAAGCTATTTCTCTCTTGATGGCAAAGAGTGGCAAATGGTACGCCTGTATAAAAACAATTATCCCAAGGAATTATATATAGGTATATGCTCACAGGCTCCGGTCAAGGGAGAATGTGTCAGCGAGTTCAGCGAACTTTCGTTGTCAACAGACAATGTAGGTGATTTCCGTTTAGGGAATTAACCCCATTGCTTTGGCAACCTTGCAGGCTTCTATGGCATTGCCGACTTTCAGTTTCTGTAAAATGTTCTGGCGGTGCCTATGAACAGTATTGACACTGATACACAGATTGTCGGCAATTTCCTTGCTCTGTAGGCCGTTGCCAATCAATCTCAATACCGCAATTTCACGAGAAGAAAGAATGTTCACATAATCATCAGTCGTCAATATGCGGCACTCTCCAGTGCGTGTATTGACGATTTTTGGTGTATCCTGATTGTCATGACATAGTGTATATATACACATATTCAGCCAATAACAGCCGTCACTCGTTCCTTCCAGCGATAACATACGGTGCCGTACCGACCGCCAAACGCCGTCCTTGTCACGCATACGGAGATTGTCACTTAGGATATAATTCCGTCTTTCATCGGGTGTCATCTTTTCAGTAAGGTGTATGTACGCAAGCTCATGGGCATGGCGCAGCATAAGATCATCCTGATTTGCTCTACTGAAGATAAACTCCTCATAAAGTGATGGAATAGTAGGACAACGCTCTTCATCCGAAAGGCCAAGCAAATCCGCTAACCCACCAAAAAAACAGTAGCTACAGTTCCTGACGAAATCACCCATAGACACAATGGCGTTCTCAGCCAAAGCATACGCTTCGGCTATATGCAGGCATCTGTCAAGTTCACCCTCATTTCCCCTTTCGGCAAAAGGTTGTGAAAGATAGAGCCTGTTTATCGGTTCAAAATATTTGTCCATCTACATTTGCCGTTGTTACAATTTATACAATCTGTCGCGTGTCTTGAAACAATCGTATCAAGGCATGATACGATTGTTTTTACAGGATGTAAATCACTAGTTCTGTCTTTAGTGGAGTCTATAAGCATCTTTGCGAGCACGCTTACAAAGAAACTTCCTATACATTGCAGTTTTAAACTTCTTGTCAATAATCATGGTCCCAATAAAGGTGTCTGCGATGATGACGAGCAATAAAGTCTATATTACGTGTAAAAATAAACTTACCCAATTCACTGGGATAGTTACCACTTAGATCACCATCCTGCAACATGTTGTTCTCAAGCAGATAATGGAGAAACTCAGGGTGCATGGCCCCCGTATTGATTAATGCATCCATAGTTTCCTTTTGCAATGTACGTGCGTCACATTTTCTATAGTATGGGTTGTAACTGCATTTTATCACATGAATAATATTAGGTGCAAAAATAATTCCTGCTTTCTCAGATATAAAGCCTACTTGTGGACCACTTGGCAAATGATGGCAAACCTCTGTCATATCCAATTCTGGCGAAATCTTAGTCAACCATTCTTTCAGTTCATTAGTGTCCTTAAAGAATGCAAGACGCTTCCCTTCCGCCCGTTTCATATATAAAGGATAGGCATGTTCGTAAGAGTTTCTTAATTCTGCTTGACGCTCGTGCATCTTGTCATACACCTCTTTCTTCGAGTTTAACAATACACCATTGATTTCCCAATCATTATCAGCATACTTCACAAGTGCTGTACAAATATATGAACCTTTAATGAAAACATCAGGATAAACATTCTTCAATTTGTACACTTCGTCCTTCGAGCTCTTCAGCACAGCATTTCCCGAATCCACATCAGAAACCTCAAATATATCCTGCTGACAATACTTAAGATTTCTCAGTTTTTCAGACTCCTCTTGCATGCCATTTTCTAAATACATATCTGCCAGCCACAGATGAGGCATCTCTGCCATTGGTCCAATCTCGCAATTCATAGAGAAAGCCGTTTCAGCATAGTACATAGATTCACCTTTACTAAACTGTCCTAAATACAAATCCAAATATTCCTCAAACCTATCTTCAGATAAAGGAGAGCAGAGCAGGTAGGAGCGACGAAGCCATATTAGCACATGCTTCAACTTGAAATAATCATTGGCCGTATCTGAGTTGTATATAAAATCATACAAAGAATCGTTCACATCAACCTCATCATCCTCGGTAAGTATATCCATAATAATATTTGCCGCATCCTCACCCATAGCTAAAGGATTGAGAAAGCGGTCGTCAAAATTTCTGGACAACACAAGCCATACCAACAGTTCTACTTCTTTGGCATTCACATCTTTCTTATCAAGAACGTGAGAATCATCATAGAAGGGCAAATGGTGTGCATATGCGAGCGAGTGCTTATGTACAAAGGCGTTCCATAACCCGATATCAGACATCTTGTCCTCATAGTAGATTGCCACATTAATGGCAATCTCTTTCTTCAGTTTATCTGCATCAGGCAAACTGATGTCCATATTCTTTATTCTATCATAAATACGATTTGCTACATCCACATACATGGGACATGGCTGAATTCCAACCGGATAGTATGGAGAGAAATCATACGGAAAAATTGTTCGCTTCATTTTTATAATAAGTATGTGTTCTAAATTATTTTGAGAAAACTTTCGCAAAGATAGCAACTCTTTATTAACAGCCAAAGATTTTTTAGTAAATTTGCAACAGACAATAAAACACTGGAGCAATATGAAAAAACTGACGGCTTTTATAATGTTATTGTTGGCAGCAATGCATGGAGCAACGGCGCAGGAAGTGTCGGGGCAACAGATACCATTGCCTTTAGCTGATGACTATAAAAATACGGAGTTTCTTCCTGTCGCACCTTCCTACTCGGACATTCTAATGATGAAGGCTTTATCTTCTTCCGAACTTCTTGCCATGCCTATAACACCACTTACGCCTATGCCGTTCGCTACAGAGCCACCGCTTGCCTACGAATATGACGCAAGCCATTCAGGGGCGATGTCGACAAAGATTTCAAAAGACTTGAAGTTTACTGCCGTTGGAACATACCGCAGTTACATAGGACTGATGGATGTGCAGTCGGTAAGTGGCAACATGCAATATAGCTTTGGAGCTATTAATATGCAGGGTGGGCTTATTGCCAACCGCTATCACTACCATAGGGGCATCATCTCGCAATACGGCATATCGGGGCAGATAGTCTATAGCTTCAACCCAAATCTTTCAGCCACCATCTTTGGCACCTATTATAATACCAATCCATTCATAAGTATGGCAGCATTCCCATTCGTGCCGACAACAAGTTATGGTGGATATATGACCGTTGGCAACAACAGTTTCTATATGAACCTCGGCGTTGAACGCCGCTATAATACGTTCGAACACAAAATGGAGACTGTGCCTATCATTTCTCCTGCGTTCAAGATATCAAATAAAGTAACCATCGAACTGCCATTGGGCGACCTCGTGAAGCATATTGTTGAGGATGTGGTTATGAAGAATCGCTGAACAGTGGGCAGTCCGCACAGACATTAATAAATATTTGGTATAAAATCATTATCTAACAACATACTCAAATTCGTCAAATCGCTCAAATCCCATTTCTCTTAATACTTGCCTACTGCGTTTCCTGTCCTCTATAGTATTGAACTCAGGTATGAGTGGTAGACGGATAATGATTCTTTCTTTGTGCTTGGCATGTGCGCATAGCCAGACAAGATTATCAATTACATGCTGGTTGCTCTTGCCTGTATAGGCTTTGTAGATGTTAGGATTCATGTCCTTGATGTCGATGATAAAGGAGTCGATGAAAGGGACTACCTCTTCTAAGTAGTAGCGAGGTACGTTCAGACTTGTCTCCATCGTAAACTGCCATCCATCAGGACATTGTTCGCAAAACTCCTTTATGAACAAACTATGCAAGAGTGGTTCGCCTCCACCAAAGCATATGCCTCCTCCCGTAGCAAGGAAGTAGAGATTGTCCATCTCCACATTTATCATCAACAGTTCTGTATCAATCTCTTGCCATATGCCGTCAGCTTCAAGACATTGTGAATTGAGACAGTACTTGCAATGAAGAGGACAACCATGAAATGCTACGAGCGTAGTAACCCCCTCACCGTCAATTGTAAGGCGATGACGGTCGATACAGATAAGTGGAGCTGTATTCATCTTATTCAGGTCTGAAATTTACAGGAACAACATATTTCATTTTCACAGCTTTGCCATTTTGTTTTGCAGGATTCCATTTTGGCATACTTTTCACAACCCTAATGGCCTCCTTGTCAAGTTCAGGGATAATGCTTCTAATTACCTTTACATCACTCAGACTTCCGTCCTCGTTTACAATAAAGACAACATTAACTCTGCCCATAGCAGCACCTTCCCTACAAATTTCTGGATAGCGTAGATTATCCTTGATGTATTTCATCAATGCAGCCATACCACCTGGGAATGAAGGCATCTCCTCTACACCACCAAATATATTGCTGTTTTCTATGGAGTCAGTATCAACAGCTGATTGCATTAAAGCGGTATTGCCTTTTTTGGATTTCTTGGATGTGGTACCTTTCCTATCATTTGAAGTTCGCTCTTTTGTTATTTCCATTCGAGGATTGCTTGGAATCTTTCCTAGTATTATATTTTGGTCTTCTGCATGTTTAGCCTCATCACTAAGCGATATATCTCCTTCCAATTGTCCGTCTCCAGATTTAGGCTCTTTTTTTTTCACTATATTAAGTTCACTTTTAGTAGCATCCGGAGATATACTTTGTACCTTTCCATCCGAACAAGCTGTCATAGCGACAAGTCCTGCTGCTATGCCTGCTACTTTAATAGCTTTTCCAGCCATTTGTCTGAGGTGCAGCTCATATTCCAAGTCTCTTAAATCTTGCTCACATTTAGGGCAAGTTCCCATACATTCGCCCTTATAATTACATTCTTCAGGTGAATAGTCTATCCCATTGGCATCTGCTATTTGTTTGCGTATTGCCTTGAGCGTATCACAAATATTGCGTCCTCGAGTTTTCATAAATTGATGTTTTATATTATTAGGTCTTCTATATTTTTTCAAAAATACAAAGAACAATCCATATACAAGAAATTTATGTGCTGTATTTTAAAAAAGGTACTGTTTTTAACATTTTATTTGTTTCAAATGCCGTATATGCCATCTTTATATGTTTATATCAACAATATTAAAACATATTCTTGCCCTATTATTTATCTTATTGGTTTAAAATTATTACCTTTGCAGTGTTTTATTAAACATTTTGTAGTAGTTTTACAACATATTGTAATATTTTGAAAATCGCAGAACAGTAACACAAACACATCAATATGGATAACGTCAACGATTTCTTTGCCACGCTCAGCTCGTGTCTATGGGGCTGGCCAATGATAATATTGTTACTTGGCACCCACATTTTTCTTACCATACGCCTGCGTTTCCCGCAACGTAAGATTATTACAGCTATACGTCTTTCCGTACAGCGCGACAAGTCACAGAAGGGTGACGTGTCTCAGTTTGGCGCTCTTGCCACTGCTCTTGCAGCCACTATTGGTACAGGAAACATTATAGGTGTAGCTACAGCTGTGGCGTTAGGCGGTCCAGGAGCTGTGTTTTGGTGTTGGCTTACTGGCGTGTTCGGCATTTCAACTAAATATTCCGAGGCATTGCTTGCTATAAAATATAGGGTTAAATCAAAAAGAGGAACGATGCAAGGTGGCCCTATGTACACTTTGGAGCGTGGATTAGGTTGGCGCAAGATGGGAATTCTATTTGCCGCATTTACAGCTATTGCCGCATTTGGCATAGGTTGTACGGTACAGGCCAATGCCATATCCACAATAATGCACGCTTCGTATGGTATAAGCACCGAGGTGTCTGGTGGTGTACTGATGCTTCTTGCAGCGGCGGTAATCATAGGTGGCGGGCGAAGCATCTCTAAAGTATGCAGTATGCTCGTCCCCTTTATGGCATTGCTTTACGTGGTAGGATGTATATATATATTATGTATCAATGCCAGCTATGTAGCTCCGGCACTTAATCTGATAGTATGTTCGGCATTTTCACCAAATGCAGCAGGCGGAGGTTTTGCAGGAGCATCTGTCATCATGGCTGCACGCTATGGCATAGCACGTGGTCTGTTCAGCAATGAGTCGGGCCTTGGTTCGGCACCTATCGTTGCAGCAGCTGCACGCACAAAGAATCCAGTACGCCAAGCTTTGGTTTCTTCAACCGGCACATTTTGGGATACAGTAGTGATATGCGCGCTTACCGGACTTGTAATCGTAAGCAGCATCATAGCCTATCCTGACATCGACTACAGCAATGGTGCCGAACTAACGAAGATGGCATTCTCAAAGATTCCCGTCATTGGCCCATTCATATTAAGTTTCGGTCTGCTCACTTTCGCCTTCAGCACCATTCTCGGATGGGGATATTATGGTGAGCGTGCGATGGAATATATCAAGGGCAAGCGATGGACCCACGCCTACCGCTTGCTCTATATATTGGCCGTCTTTGCCGGCAGTGTTGCCAATCTTACTATAGTGTGGAACATAGCCGACTGCATGAATGCCCTCATGGCAATCCCTAATCTCCTCTCGCTGATATTCCTTAATGGTGTCATCGTACATGAGACTCGCAAGTATCTGTGGCGCGACCGACTCGACCGCGAGATGAATGAATGAAGTTCGTCTTCCTCTTATAGCGTAAATTTATATCCTGCTGTAATATACACAGCATGGTTGCGTGCCGAAGGAGATTCGGATATATTGACCCAAGGGTCGTTTGACTTTAGGTTAATGGCCTTTCTGAATTCGAAGCAATATGAGGCATCAAGAGTTATGTGTCTCCACTCATAACTCAAACCAAAGGGAATGCCTGCCACGATGTTGCGGAAGCTGCTGCTTACATTCTCCGACTTCTTCTCCTTGTACGTCTCCCATAGATACATCGATGATGTGCCGTCGCCGAGATTCATGGTGCGTATGCTTTGTATGGTAATCTTGTCCTTTGCCGAGACGAGCAAGCCTGCCTGCACACCTATATGGGCAGCCAGTCCTTTCACGCTCGGGAAGTAAGCCTTTATTTGCAGAGGCACGGATACGTAAGTAACGTCAAGCTTTTCATTTGCAGATGCGTATTTCTCTTTCTGCTCCTTAAATCCAGTGCCTATAAGACTGAAGTCGGCTCCCGTTGTCAATGAGTAATACTTAGACAAAGGAATCTCCATGCTTACTCCAAACGTGTATCCTGCTTTCCACTCCTTTGATGCCGTAAGTGCAGAGCCATCCATCTTGGATATAGTTACGCCTGCATGTGGGATTATGGACACACGGCGACCTTCGTTCTGAGCCGATGCCCACATAGGCAGCAGCAACATGACAACGGCTGATATGATATTTTTCATAGTGTTCATTTTCTGTTGTAAGTATATATTTCAGTGGTATTACCCTGCTTGCGTGTGAGCTTCATGCTGTCTTCTGCCTTGTCGCTTATGGTCCAGGTTTCTGTATAACCGTATCCAGGTATAATGAGTGCATTGAAGTCTCCTGTTTTAGTTATGTTGTCACCGTCCATTGTGAACCATTGGTCAAAAACAACACTTCCAAATCTGTCCCATTCATACGTTTTATGGTTTTCCATGAAAGCAAGAGTGTGGTAGAACTGCGAGTTCCAGCTGTCATCATTCTGGATGTCAATATCCGTGATGCTGTTGCCATCCACAATGTAAGCATAGTGTGTGGTTACCCACTTGCCCAAGATGTATTCGGCCACAGGTGTCTTCATTATCTCGTCTGCCCTCAGCATCTCTTCGGGCACGTCTTTCTTCACAAAGTGTTCCACACTATTATTGTTGTCGCCGTTGTCAAAGACAAGCAATGAGTTGTTGTTCACGGCATACACATTCCAATTGATTCCTGATGAGAGAATTGTGCAGTTGTTGTCGTCCAGTTCAATCTCAGCCGAATGATATTGCACGTAATGATGCTTTGTATCAGACAATATCTGTGATATGTCGGAGATGTTGCCTTCCTTATCGACGTAGAATCCATAGCCAGTCTCGTTGTCCTGTTCCCAATAGCCCGTGAAGTCGGTCATGTTGAATCCCGACATCTTCATGCCCTCAAGTTCGTTTATCATCTTATCGCCATCGCCAGGCAGCGACGTGACTCTGTAGAAAGGCACCACAGATGTCTTGCCGTTATATGCGAGATACATCTTTTGGTTGTCGTTTCCTGCCACGGTCACGTTGTAGTATTTGCCGTAGTCTTTGAGTAGTTGCATCTCATAGTGGTTGCCGTTCACACTCCACTTGCCCGTCTTGTATCCCAATTTATAAGGATTGTCTGGGACGTCGGTATACATCCATTCTGTCACAGTATTGTCATTATGTACTACGATGCCTTGAATGGCACCGTCGCCATTAATGTCTTCACCTGCTATCTGCCAATAACCAGTAATTGGCACATTTATATCGGGTGATACTTTAGGTGCTGTAAATGCTTGGTCGTCGCTGCATGATGTCAGCATAATGATGGCAAGCAAGCATAATGTAAAGGTTGTGAAACAAATGTGTTTCATGATTTTGGGTATTTAGTCGTTAATATATTACAAAACGCTACAAAGGTATAAATTTTTTCTAATAGGGCATACTATTGCAGATCTATATATCCAAAAAATCCTTTATCTGTGGAAGTAGTGACATGGCTTTTTTAACTCCCGCTTCATACACCCTCCTCATCTTGTCCTCTTTAAGACTAAGTCTGCCAATATCAAGTTTTTCGTCTGGACAGATGATGAATGTGTCGCCCTTCTTAAATTCAGAGTGGATATAATCCAGTTGGTTGTTGTACATGATATGTCGTATTGACATCAGTTCCGCCACTTTGGGATAATCCTTCAAGAACATCTTCATTGCCAGTCCTACATGCGCCTTCTTTTTGTAGTAGTAGGCTGGCTGTGTCAGGATAACCACATTCCTTCTATAACCTTTAGATTGAATAAACTTCAAGGGTATGCTGTCGGTTATTCCTCCGTCAAGATAATGCCGCCCGTCAATCTCCACCGGACGTGCAAACACTGGCATTGAGGCAGAAGCCTGCATCCATCTCAATCCTATTCCTTCAGCATCATCTATCTCATGATATACGGGCCGACCCTCGTCTATATCCGTACATACGGCATAGAACCTCATTGGATTCTCTCGGTAAGCAAGGAAATCCACTGGGTCGTACTTGTATGGCAGCAGATGATAGGAGAAATGCTCATTGACATAATTGCCTGTACGGAACAACGACCTCCAGCTCATATACTCCGGATTGTCCTTGTATCTGATATTATATCTTAACGCTCTGCCAGGCTGGTTGGACTTGTAGTTGCAGCCGAACAATACTCCAGCCGAAACGCCTACAGCAGCATCAAACTTGATGCCGTTCTGCATAAAGACATCAAGCACTCCACTTGTGAACATGGCTCTTAAACCTCCGCCTTCAAGAACAAGACCTACGGAAGTCGCAGAGGGTGGTGTGGTGTTATATTTCTTTGTCATCATTTATTCTTCCTTCGTTTTATATAGATGCCCACAAAGTTATAGAAAATTATTTACAATCCACAATAATTTTCCTTTTGGGATTTAACTGAAGGAACTCCGAATGACGGCTAGTGCCCCTACCAACACAATATCTCCCAACACCCACGACGCACATGCAAAGTAGACGTTGTATTTCTCTATGCATATCAGTGGCATAAGGAAAGCTACTGATGATATGGCGTCGAATGTTTTTGACATGAAGACACCTTTCATTATTGCCCATAGCCTTTTGTGGTTGGTAAGCAGTAGCCATAATGTTCTACCTAATATGATTGCAAGCAGCAATATACAACTGGCAATAAGGAAAGATGAGGAGTTCACAATTCCATATTCTATTACAGCGTCAAGTTTGAACCACAGGCAGAGCAGTAAGGCTACAGCCATGTGGATTTCATGTTTATACAGTTCCTTTTCCATTATTATTTTATGTTTTTACTCTCGTGTTGAGCGGAAACCGCGCAACCTCCTATGTTTTTAAAAGAAAGGTTCCTATATTTTCTTGGAAGAATCGTCAATGTCGAGAAACAAGTCAAGTAAAACTCCCAAAACAATCGCGGCAGCATATTTCAGCTTATTCCATTTCTTCTTTGGTGTTTTGGCAGCAAGGACCTTGTTGCTAATCTTTCGTTTTGTGGCAAACAGTCCCATTGTGGCTTTTGCTTCGCGTATATCCTCCGTGTCCTCTTGGGTTTCGGCAAGCAATTGTTTTAGTAGGGCCTCCTCCTTTATGCTGAGAGTAGCGTCAAAATACCCCTCAATCAAGCTATGTATATCTTTATTTGCCATTAGTTAATTGTTTTATATGTTTCACGAATAACTTTGCGTGCTCTTGACAATATCTGTCTCACATTTGCCTCTGTCCTGCCAGTCTTTTTGGCTATCTCCTCAAACGAATAGCCTTCATAGTCGCGCAGCCACAGCACATTGCGTTGAGTGTCATTCAGTTTAATATCTATGATTTTCTTCACCGAATCAAAAAGCTCACGAATGTCCTGCTCTTTTGAGTTGTCTGTGTCGTTGGTGTCAATGTCCGACTGTACGCTTCTGTTGGCAGCCCTTCTATAGTCGATACTAAGATTTCTCACTATGGAATTAGTGATGTTTTCGGTTTGCTGTTGGTCGTTTGGATATTTCTTAAGCGTCCATAGCTTGCAAAACGCATCCTGCAACACGTCGTCAGCATTGTTCTGTCCGGCTATGTTGCGTGCTGTGCTATGCAAACGTTGGCGTATACGGGTGAATATTGTTAGAACGTTGTCCTTTTTCATTGTTCATTCATGTCGTTATTAAAACATCCACGGGATTTATATTCCAGCTTCGTCAAAAAGCTTGCCGTATTGTTCGTCAATCTTCTTTTGGTTTCGCTTGCTGCGATAGCGTCCTATAAAAGTAAACACCAAGCCATTTACGCCACATGCTATGCAGATAACAGTCATTACTTGACTTGTGGTTCTGCTTGAAAGGTTCCATAAGTCCCAACCCATAACGAGGTCGATGATAGCCTCTGTTATGCAGAAGACAACTAAAAAGATTACGAAATCTATGGTTTCGTAGACAATCTTATTTTTTAACGAGTTGTTCATTGTTTAATATTTTTAATGAATAGCTTTATTGCTTAAATAATAGGACATTTGTCCATTAACTTCACGAGCGAAGCAAGTTATCTTCCTATAACTACTTTCGCTTGCGAAACTTAAGTCATTTATAAATTGAGTCCACTTTAAAAAGTGTCTTCATATATATAACGTGTGAAATCTATTTTTGTGACAGCTATTATAGTTTTTAGGGATTTTCCCCTCAACTAATAGGGAATTTTCTCCATTCCGTCCGAAATGAATAAGCTACTTTTGCAAGCATAAAAAAAATAAAGCAAATAATAACTTTCAATAAAACGAATATTGCTTATGAAGAGAAATGAATGGATGGCACTTATTGTCACAAGCTTTATGATGTTTGCCGTATGTCTCTCGGCTTCGGCAAAGACTAAGAAGATAGTAGAGCGTGGTATGACCAAGCAAGAAGTGATTGAAATAATGGGGCAGCCTAAGCTTACAAGCTTCGACGCTTACGGCGACAGATGGGAGTTCTACAAGATGAATGTCTTAACAGGCGAGAGCAAGCGTATAGTTGTAGGCTTTGACCTGAACGGAAAGGTTGTTGCATATAATATGAGCTATGTGGATGACAACATTCAACAACCTGCTCCTCCATCTCATCCTTCTTGTGGTGCAGGAGCAGGAGTATTAGTTGGTCCTAAAGTGCCAATAGGCTATGGCTATTGTCTCGACGATGCCTCTTTCTCAATATTATATAATAAGGTGAAGAATGCAAGCTTCGACGACAACAAGTTCGACTTGCTGCAAGTGGCAAGTCTCGGCTGTTACTATTCATGTGCCCAGACTGCCCGCATGATGAGGATATTCACCTTTGGCGATAAGCAACTAAAAGTGCTCCGTATGATGGCTCCACATATTGTCGACCCGCATAACGCTACGGATATATACAATGTATTGACATTCGATAGTGAGAAGTCGGAAGCTGGAGAGATTATAAGAAATTCAAGACTCAATAAGTAACGCAGAGATTTTTTAGTAAAAATAGCAGTTTTCTTGCCGATATCGGCAAGAAAACTGCTATTTTTGCATATTATTACTCACTTTTTATGCCGATAAAATATATGGAATACATCTCTACGAAGGAATATGCCGACTTGCATGGATTGTCAGAAAGAACCGTGCGCAACTATTGTGTGCAGGGAAAAATTTCGGGTGCGCAACTGATAGGTAAGACATGGAGCGTTCCTAATGATGCGCCATTGCCTCAAAGAAAGAATTCACGGACCAGTGTTTCGCCACTCCTTCAGTCATTAAGAGAACAAAAAGAAGGAGGGGTGAAGGGTGGCATCTATCATCGTATACAAATAGATATGACTTACAACTCTAATCATATTGAGGGTAGTCGACTTACAAAAGAACAGACTCGATATATTTTTGAAACTAATACTATAGGAATTTCTGACGAAGCAGTCAAAGTTGATGATATTATTGAGACTACAAATCATTTTAGGTGTATCGACTATATAATTGACAAGGCAAAAGAACCGTTGACGGAAGCTATGATAAAACAACTGCATGCGTTGTTGAAAGCTGGTACGTCAGACGCTTCGAAGTCGTGGTTTGCTGTTGGCGAATACAAACGATTTCCAAATGAGGTGGGTGGCATTGAGACAATAGAGCCTAAATTGGTAGGCAAGACTATTCGTGAATTGCTGAGGAATTATAAAAGCAAGAAAATGATAGCTTTTGAGGATATTCTTGACTTCCACCATCGTTTTGAAACTATCCACCCTTTCCAAGATGGTAACGGACGTGTTGGACGACTTATAATGTTTAAGGAATGTCTCAATCATGCTATTGTGCCTTTCATTGTAACTGATGAATTGAAAATGTTTTATTATCGTGGCTTACATGAATGGAACCATATTCCTGAATATCTGACTGATACATGTCTCACAGCGCAAGACAATTTCAAGATATTGCTCGATTACTTTAAGATTAAATATTAAGGGCAAAGACATGATAAAAGAATGCCATCGTCATATACAACGTATTGACATTCGACAGCGAGAAGTCGGAGGCTGGAGAGATAATGAAAAATTCAAGATAAAATAAGCGGAGGCAAAAACCTCCGCTTATTTTTGGTTCATCCGGAATTTGGAGTGATAGAATTGTAAATTGCAGTTTACCGGGGAGAAGCTCTTGTACTTGTATCTCCTTTGCTTGTAGTTCCCACAGAACGCACAGACCACACTCTAAGTTTGCAGAAGAAAGCAATTAGGCTAAATAATCAAGGTAAAACTATGATTGCTAAAGACAGTTTCGTACCTTTGTTGTAAAAAGGTAGAATCGGTCTGTCGAAGAGGTAAACCAAAGATCGCACAAGNCACACTCTAAGTTTGCAGAAGAAAGCAATTAGGCTAAATAATCAAGGTAAAACTATGATTGCTAAAGACAGTTTCGTACCTTTGTTGTAAAAAGGTAGAATCGGTCTGTCGAAGAGGTAAACCAAAGATCGCACAAGTCTGAAGACTATGTTCTGTTTCGGACCTCATCGACATAGTTGCAAAGACCAGATAGAAAGTTATCGGCTCTGAGCCTTGTTAGAGTGTTAGTCCATACAACTATTGACCAATTCTACATAATTAAAATCGTACAAAGATATGAAGAATTTATTTATTGGAGTTGATTTTTCAAAAGAAAAAGTTGATGTGGCTATCATTTTTGCAGATGGACTGACAGAAACAGCTGCACGAATGTTTAACGAGTTCAAGACAACTGTGTCTGGCTACAAGCAACTGGTCAAGTGGGTGGAGCAGAATTCCTACGGCATCGACTCTTCCCTGTGGCTCTTCTGTGGAGAGAATACGGGCGACTACAGCAAGGGACTGTGCAACTTTCTCTATGGTAAAGGCTACGACATGTGGCTTGAGAATGCCAAGAGCATCAAGGATGCATCAGGTCTCAGACGATTGAAGTCGGACCGCGCCGACGCCTCGATGATTGCCGAATACGCAATGAGGAATTACGACAGAGCCATTATGTACGAGCCACTTAGCGAGTCACTTGCACAACTGCGCGAACTGTTTCTGTATCGTCAGATGGTTATAAGACACAGATGCAGCTTTCAAGTGCGCAGAGGCGAGAAGAAACTCACAATGGAGAAGTCTCCTGTCAAGACAATGATCTCGCAGAGCGGAAGGCATATCGTGTCTGAACTCAACAAGGAAGTAGAGAAAATAGACAAGCGAATCGCCGAGCTCATCAAGTCAGACGAGGAACTCACCGAGGTGTTCACCATCGTGACCTCGGTGCCTGGTATAGGAACGCAGAATGCTGTCTGTCTGATGGTATACACCGACAACTTCCGTCGTTTCAACTACGATTCAAGGAAGATTGCCTGCTACTACGGCATAGCCCCATTCGGCAAGGATTCGGGCACCAGCGTGCATTCAGATCCTCGTGTGCACTATATGGCGAACCGTCAGATAAAGTCCATGCTGACGCAGGCTGCACTGGCTGCCGTGAACTTCAATCCTGTTATTGCAAGGTACTATATGCGTCTCGTGGAACGTGGAAAGAAGAAGCAGGTTGCACTGAACAATGTGAAGAACAAACTCGTGCATTTGGTCACTGCCATGGCCAGAAACCGCCAGCTTTATACCCCAGAATATAAAATCTCAGCTTAAAATGAAAATAATGGTCAAAACATTTGGATTTTAACATAGAAAGCAGAAGCCTACGGGGATAAGCTTATGGAATCCACAGAATGGCCTACGCTTCGCGAGGCAAGAATCCACAGAAATGATTGCTTGCGCCGCCAAGGCGGCGAACTATATTTAACCTCGGCGACGCTACACAAACTATCAATTCTGTGCCTTCTGTCGTATGACGCGCAGCGTCTATACGCTCTGTGTATTCCAAAACATTAAGCCCGTAGGCTTCTGCTTTCTATGTTAAAATCCAAATGTTTTGACCATTATTTTCATTTTAAGCTGAGATTTTATATTCTGGGGTATAAAGCTGGCGGTTTCTGGCCATGGCAGTGACCAAATGCACGAGTTTGTTCTTCACATTGTTCAGTGCAACCTGCTTCTTCTTTCCACGTTCCACGAGACGCATATAGTACCTTGCAATAACAGGATTGAAGTTCACGGCAGCCAGTGCAGCCTGCGTCAGCATGGACTTTATCTGACGGTTCGCCATATAGTGCACACGAGGATCTGAATGCACGCTGGTGCCCGAATCCTTGCCGAATGGGGCTATGCCGTAGTAGCAGGCAATCTTCCTTGAATCGTAGTTGAAACGACGGAAGTTGTCGGTGTATACCATCAGACAGACAGCATTCTGCGTTCCTATACCAGGCACCGAGGTCACGATGGTGAACACCTCGGTGAGTTCCTCGTCTGACTTGATGAGCTCGGCGATTCGCTTGTCTATTTTCTCTACTTCCTTGTTGAGTTCAGACACGATATGCCTTCCGCTCTGCGAGATCATTGTCTTGACAGGAGACTTCTCCATTGTGAGTTTCTTCTCGCCTCTGCGCACTTGAAAGCTGCATCTGTGTCTTATAACCATCTGACGATACAGAAACAGTTCGCGCAGTTGTGCAAGTGACTCGCTAAGTGGCTCGTACATAATGGCTCTGTCGTAATTCCTCATTGCGTATTCGGCAATCATCGAGGCGTCGGCGCGGTCCGACTTCAATCGTCTGAGACCTGATGCATCCTTGATGCTCTTGGCATTCTCAAGCCACATGTCGTAGCCTTTACCATAGAGAAAGTTGCACAGTCCCTTGCTGTAGTCGCCCGTATTCTCTCCACAGAAGAGCCACAGGGAAGAGTCGATGCCGTAGGAATTCTGCTCCACCCACTTGACCAGTTGCTTGTAGCCAGACACAGTTGTCTTGAACTCGTTAAACATTCGTGCAGCTGTTTCTGTCAGTCCATCTGCAAAAATGATAGCCACATCAACTTTTTCTTTCGAAAAATCAACTCCAATAAATAAATTCTTCATATCTTTGTACGATTTTAGTTATGTAGAATTGGTCAATAGTTGTATGGACTAACACTCTAACAAGGCTCAGAGCCGATAACTTTCTATCTGGTCTTTGCAACTATGTCGATGAGGTCCGAAACAGAACATAGTCTTCAGACTTGTGCGATCTTTGGTTTACCTCTTCGACAGACCGATTCTACCTTTTTACAACAAAGGTACGAAACTGTCTTTAGCAATCATAGTTTTACCTTGATTATTTAGCCTAATTGCTTTCTTCTGCAAACTTAGAGTGTGATCTGTGCGTTCTGTGGGAACTACATACAAAAGAACTACAAGTAAAATTATACGTTCATTATACGAACATCAAGACGCCAACCTCCACGATAAACTCCAGCTTGTATCACTCCAAATATCGGATGAACCTTATTTTTATCTTATGCCACTATTAGTGTATACAGAGCGAACATCCAATGGGCGCTGATGGCAGCAACCAGACCTCCGCAGAAGTGCGCCATGATGGCTTTGGGTGTGAGGTCGCGATAGCCTATGGAGTCGAGCATGGCAGTATGGGTGCTAAGGAATCCACTCCAGCACATACCTATGGCTGTAAACACAGCGATGGCGTTGCCATCTATCCAACCATGGGCGATAAAGCCCGGTATAAGACTTAAGGCTGCACCAACGGCACCAAGAGCCGTGATAGGGAAGGCTACGAGATGTGGGTCGTGGAAACCAAAGAGCCATTCAAACACAAAGTCTACCTTGTTAGCAAGCCAAGGCAGCAGTTCCACACCTTGATAGGCTGAGCCATTATATGTTCCGTCGGCTCCGGCTCCGAAGGTGAATATCATCACAAAAGTAGAGATGATAAGCACACCGGGGATAATGGCAACGCCCACTTCCACACCACTTCGTCCACCATCGAGCATGGCGTTGAGCAAGCGTATGAAGACTGTCTTTTCGCTCTTCTCGTCTTCTTCCTTTTCTTCTTCTATATCCTCTGCCGACACGGCATCCTCGGTAGCATACTGCGGATAGGCTTTCAATACAAATCGTTGCATCAGTCGAGTGGAGCACACGCATCCGCAACAAGCACCTATCAATCCGATAAGTGGGGCGGCATAATAGCCTTGACTTGCCATAAACACTATCACGAGCAAGCCCATGCCGAAGGCTGTACCGAAGTTGGTGAGCGATATGAATTGGTATTTCTTGAAGTAGCTTGCAAAACGCTTGTCGTGTGCGAGCGAGATAATGGCTGGGTTGTCTGAAAGGAATGTCATTACGGCTCCCAACGACGTTACGCCTGGCAGATTGAATATAGGGCGCATCAATGGTCTTAGTGTGCGCTCAAGCAATGCTACCACGCCAAACTCTACAAACACCTTGCCTATAGCACCCGTTATCACGCATATACTCATCAAGTAGAACACCGTGTTGAGCAATAGGTCGTGGGCAGTCCTCATTATTGTATTGAGCATGTTGGGCACTCCCATCACCATGCCAAGATAACCGAAGAGCACTACTACCGATGTGATACACCATACGCCACTCGGAACAAGCGACTTGCGATTGGATTTGTTCTTTTCCATAAGGCTATAGTTTTAGTTATTTGCTTTTCCACGACAACAGATGCAGCTTGGCTATAAAACCCAGGCGCACTATTGTTTGATTGCTTAACATTGTTCCCGAAGGATTGCTGTTGGTGCCCGTAGCATGCGACACACTAAGACCAAGACGCACATCAGGATTGCCCTTAGTGGGATAATACTCCACTCCTCCTCCAAAGGCTGTAAGTTCTGTACCCGAATGCACACACATATCGGCATCTGTATTCGTGCGGTTTACATCGTATGTAAACTTGCCGAACAATCCAAGATGCGATATCGGACGATAGTCGAGACGTGCCATAACCGAGCAGTCTTTTAGGAAGAATGTCTGATGACTGGCTGCACGGTTCATCAGGTCAAGTTCCAGGGATGCGTTGCCTACATTAAACTTATTGCCAAGAACTATGTACGAGATGAAGTGTTTGGGGGAATACTCTATCATATTGAGCGAGTAGAGCGAATTGAACCAGCCATAATTGCCTGCCCAATGCAAATGATAGGCAAGCATATCGTTGCGGGATGGCATATGGAACAAGCTTTGCGTTACTTGTGCCGTAAAACTGCTTTTACCGTTATTTGTGGTATAAGAGGCACTTGCACCAAACTGGAAAGGCGCCACATTGTTCCAGAACTCAGAAGCAAGATATATGTCTATTGGCGAACGGTCGTACTCATATCCGCCTACCATAGCCACTTGCTTACCCGCAGCAAAGCTCCAATTAGCGTCTGCCTTATAGTTAACGTACACCCAGTCGGTAGCGTTAAACTTGTCATTCTTGTCTATCTTCTTGTTAAGTCGCTGTCTCCACGAGTAGGATATACGGTCGTTTATCTGTCCGCTTACCATCAGCAAAAGATAATCGCCCTTAAAACCCGAAGCATCATGTCGTATCTCATTATCCACACGGTCGTTGAGATAACTAACACGAGTCTGCAAATCAACATTTATTGTAGGTTTATCGTCATCAGCAAAGGCTGACAAAGACACACAAAACAAGGCGGGGAGTAAAGCTAAACATAGTTTCATAAATTTATAAGTAGTTTTAGTATTTTATAGTTTTGTTAGTGGTGACAAAGATATAAACAAGATTTTGAATGGGCAAGCTAACACTATTATATTTTTTATAATAAATTGATTTTTATCATAAAGATATTTCTTAACTTTGCAAAATAGTAATTCATTCACTCAAAAAAGAATATGGCAAAGATATCAATTATAACAATAAGTTACAACAACTTAGAGGGACTAAAACGCACAGTACCTTCGGTTTTGTCGCAAACGTACAATGACTATGAATACATTGTGGTAGACGGCGGCTCTAACGATGGTAGCAAGGAATACTTAGAGAGCAAATCTGCCCAAATTACCCGTTGGGTAAGCGAGCCTGATAAAGGTATATATAATGCCATGAACAAGGGTATTGCCATGGCTACTGGCGAATACTGCATATTCATGAACTCAGGCGACCATTTCTTATCTGCTATGGTATTAGAGAAGGCTGCGCCAGAGCTCGATGGTACCGACTATTGTGTAGGACGCACTATTGTTATGGATGAGCAATATGCTTCACTACGCATGCCGCCCAAGAGTCCCACATTGCGCTTCCTCTCTGATAACGCTTTGCAACATCAATCTACATTTATCAAGACCAAGTTGCTTAAGGAGCATCCATACGACGAAAGCCTTAAGATAGTTGCTGACTGGGCGCATTTTGTTGAAAACCGATATGTAAGACATCATTCATACAAGTCGATGGATATAGTGGTTGCCGTTTTCTATCTCGACGGTATCAGCTTTAATCAGCCCAAGCAGGTAAGAACAGAGTTCAACCTCGTGTTGAAGCGTCTATTCCCTAACGGTTTGCCTAAGGAGAAAGAAACAAAAGAGCAGAAGCAAGAGCTACTGACAGCAAAGGTGGCATATAAATTAGAACGTGCTATGAGAAAGAACGGCCTAAAACGCGATTTGAAAATTCTGCGCAACTCCATACGCTTTGTCCTAAAAGACTTGTTTATGTAATGTAACAACATTCATACTTAGTTTTAAAAAATGAGGGTGTGTCAAAATAGGAGTTAACGGAAGTTTGGGCTTCGCCCGAAGTTAACGGAAGTTCTTGCTAAGGCAAGCGGCAAAGCCGAGCGAGCGGACATATGTATAAATTGCTGAAAATAAAGCATTTGTCTGTTCGCTCGGCTTTGCCGCTTGCTTTAGCAAGAACTCCCATCCATCGTAGATGGATTAACTTCTTCTTAACTTCCTCTAACTCCTATTTTGACACACCCTCATTATATATAAAAAGGTGCATCATTGGTGCAGCCTTGCTTCTGCCTTCTTCACGCTTCCCGCCTCCATTATCAGTCTTCTTGCCATTGCGTGCGCAGAGAGAAGAACATCAGAAGCTTTGAATATGTCCGACAATGTCGGACTTTTTCAATTTGTTTATTTATTCGCTTGATCCTAATCCCTCCTCGTTAAAGTATGCTTCAGCAGCATATAAAGGAATATTCTCCATCCAATCTTGCGTAACAAAAGGCATCATTGAACAACGCAAACCTTTAAGAGCATAACCACTGAATTCTTGATTTATAAATGTAGAGAGCGACTTGGACCTCACATTGTGCTCAGCCTTAACCTCTACGGGGATAACCCTGTCTCTGCCTTGTATTATGAAATCTACCTCTAATGGCGAACTGTCTTTGCTGTAGTAGAATATATTATTATCCATTCCGTCACATATCTCCAATGCTTTAATTTGCGACATCACATAATTCTCTGTAAACGCACCCTTAAACTCAGAAAAAACATCCATACCAAGAAGCATAACTTTAGAACGTGCTCCACACATACATGCCAACAATCCAACGTCCATCATAAATACCTTGTAACACATTGAATCAACATAGAATTGTAGAGGCTCTTCGGGCTTTGATATGCGACAAATCTTGTATATAAGACCAGCATCCACAAGCCACTGAATAGCCTTCTCGTACTCTACAGCTCTGGCACCTTTCTTTACCACTCCAAATACAAACTTCTTATTCTCTTTTGCTAATTGTGCAGGAATACTATTCCAAACCATACGTATTCGTTCTGCTTCCGTCTTTGTATGCTTACCAAAATCACGATTATATGTACTCAATATTGACTGTTGCACCTTTCTTGTGGCACTGGGGTCATGTGTTTCTATCCATGTTAAGACAGCCTCTGGCATACCTCCAACAAAATAGTATTGTCTTAAATATTCTACAAGAGTTTCATGATGAGGAGCAAGCATTTCCTTATCAAGAGCTTTAAGACAATCGGCAAGCATATCACGACCATTAGCAATAAGGAACTCGTCAAATGTCATTGGATACATTCGGAGGTTATCCACCTTGCCAACAGGAAAACTTTCCTCTTCACGCAAAGATATACCCAAGAGCGAGCCAGCTACAACAACATGCAAGTCTCGCTTATTCTCACAAAAATATTTCAGCGACGGGATGCCATTCTTTACTTCCTGTATCTCATCGAAGAAGAGTAAAGTTTTGCCAACCGTTATACGTTGCTCATACTGAAGTTCTATTTGATACAATATACGGTCAATATCAAAATCCACAAAGAGCGACTCAACAAAGGGGTTATTATGGCAATTTACATATACCATATTATCAAATTCCTCTCTACCGAATTGCTTTAGGATATAAGTCTTACCCACCTGACGGGCACCTAATAATATTAATGGTTTCCGATTTGGCGAATCCTTCCATTCCTTAAGATTACTTAAAATATGACGTTTCATAATGTATATTTTTTTGATTGTATGCAAAGTTACTAATAATCAGCTATATACACAAGCGAAACACATTTTTATGAACGTTCAAACTATGTATTTCTACATTTTTATGAACGTTCAACTGCTACATTTATACATTTTTATGAACGTTCAAACTCTGCTCACAGCCTTGCTTCTGCCTTCTTCACGCTTCCCGCCTCCATTATCAGTCTTCTTGCCTCGTCTGCGTTCTTTATCTGTGGATTGCGCTCCATAAAGATGCGTACGGCACGATCAATGAGCTTGGCATTTATCAGTTTGGCATTCACCATCTTGTTGCCCTCTACCCTACCAAGCCTTATCATTATCGTTGTGCTTATCATGTCGAGACACATCTTCTGAGATGTGCCTGCCTTCATGCGCGTAGAACCTGTTACAAACTCTGGACCTGTTACTACCTCAACAGAATAGTCGGCAACACTTGCTATAGGCGAATTGGGATTGTTAACTATGCAGCCTGTCAATATACCTTGCTCACGGCAATGCCTTAATGTGGCAAGAACAAAGGGAGTTGTGCCACTTGCCGAGAAGCCTACTACAATATCCTTACCGTTTATGCCACGTTCCATTAGTTGCTGCCAACCATTATGCAAGTCGTCCTCACGCGACTCTCTTGTCTGTGTAAGACAACATGTGCCACCCGGAAATATAGCCTGAATCTGTGTTCCATCCGTACCATAAGTGTTTTGCACCTCAATAGTATCAAGCGTAGCAAGTCGACCGCCTGTGCCACATCCCACATAAAACAGTCTGCCACCATCGCGCAGCCTGTTCTCTATAGCCGATATAAGCCTGTTAAGGCACGGCAGAGCCTTGCCCACAGCTACAGCAACCAACATGCTCTCATTGTTTATTCCTTCGGTTATCTGCTCTACAGTCATCTGCTCCAAATGGTCGTAGTGCGACGATTGCTCCGTTATGCGTGTCTCCATTCTATTACCTCCACTTTATTATCAATATATGCAAAGATAATGATAATCCCGATAACTCGGTTTATTTGTTTAGTATTTAAATAATTTCTTCCTATGTCTGAATTTTCTTATGTACCTTTGCACCATGCAAAACAACAAACGATTCTTACTCTCAGCAGCGTGGGTTATGTCCCTACACATACTCACACTCTTATTCCTGTCGCTGTTTCGCCTTGTAGAATATATGGCGTTAGGCAGCATGGTATCCGACACATCTGCAAGCGTTGTGCCGGCATTTATACGTGGTATATGGTTCGACAACGTTATAGCCTGTTATATTAGCGTTGTGCCACTTACCCTTACGTTGCTTCCGGCATCGGTGTTAATCACATGCCGATGGATGCGTAAAGCCACCGTGTGGTGGTACGGCGTGCTTGGCTCTATTGCCTTTATGGCATCGGCAGCCAATATTCCCTACTTTGCCTATTTCTTCAAGAACATCAACTCGTCTATATTCGAGTGGTTTGGATATGCCGGAACAACAGCAGGCATGGTTACTGGAGAGAAATCCTACTTCCTGTACATTGCCATGTTTTTCATTTGCATGGCACTTTACATATATATTATGGTGCGATTGCGCCGCTGGTTCGACCGCCATATAGCTCTGTCTGGCGAGAACAATAGCGGTTTGAATGCCTTTATCAACACATTCAACCAAGCCAAGCATGCACAGCAATCTTGGCTAAGAGTGGCAACCACTCATGCCATGTACTTCTTCCTGTCGGCCATTACAATAGCCCTGTGCGTGTTCGGAATACGCGGACGTACTGGCTACAATCCTATAAAAATTTCGCAAGCCTATTATTGCGACGACGCCTTCCTTAATCAGCTCGGCATCAACCCAGCCTTTAATCTACTTACATCTGCCCTTGATGACATGCGCAAGGAGAACCGCGACCTGCACCTTATGCCCTACCCTACTGCCGTAAGCTTGGCACGAGAAAGCCTGGGCATTACCGGCAAGTGCGACTCGATGCATGTATTGCGCAGATACATAGACAACTCTACAAATACCGTTGCCAACAACACAGCAACAGCACATAAGAAGAATGTTGTGGTGATACTTATGGAGTCGATGTCGGCCAATTTGCTGCAAACCTTTGGACAGCAACAACGACTTACCCCAACACTCGACTCGCTGTACAACCACTCAATGGCTTTTACTCATTGCTATTCTGCCGGAATACATACCAATCATGGTATGACGGCATCGCTCTATTCGTTTCCGGCCATGATGTTCCGCAATCTGATGAAGGGCACAGTTACGCCACGACGCGACGGAATACCTACCGTACTAAAGCAGAATGGCTATCACAACATGTTCTTCATGACACACGAGGCACAATACGACAATATGAAGGCTTTCTTTGCCACAAATGGCTACGACGACATATATGCGCAAGAGGATTATCCAAAGGAGGAGGTTGTCAACTCGTTTGGCGTGTCCGACCATTTCCTCTTCGATTACGCCCTTAACAAGATAAACAGCCAGGCTGCCACAAACAAGCCTTTCTTTGCCACATTGCTCACCATAAGCAACCATCCGCCTTATATCATTCCAGAATGGTTCAAGCCTAAGACCAAGGAGCCCGAAACACAGATTGTGGAATATGCCGACTGGGCTATAGGCAACTTCCTTAACAAGGCACGCAAGCAGTCATGGTACAACAACACGGTATTTGTGATACTTGCCGACCATGGCAAACTGGTGGGTAAGGTATCCGGCGAATTGCCCGAGTCGTATAATCATATACCTCTCATTATATTTGGTCCTGGTGTGCAGAACAAGCGTGTAGACAAGCTTGCCAATCAGGTAGACATCATGCCTACACTTATGTCTATACTCGGCATAAGCTATCAGTACGACGGCTTCGGAATAGACCAGACCAAGGACGAGCGCCCGCTTGTGTTCTACTCTGCCGACAATCAAATTGTGGCACGAACAGCTAATCGTTGCTATATATACGAGCCTAAAACCAACCGCGCATTCTGCTACAACATCAAGGGCAACCAATTGCAGCAAGCTAAATTTACAGCCGAATTTGAGCCTTTGAAGCAATATGTTTTCGCAATGATACAGACTGCGCAGTTTATGCTGAAGAAGCAATAGAATCAAACAATATGATAGCGAGCGACAGAGCATACAACTGATGATTATAAGTTGTTTTACTGTTGCTTAAAAGTAATATAACTGAACTTTAGCAAGTTCATAGAATTCAGAAGTTAAAGAAGTTAGCGCTCCCTTCAGTCGCTAGAATTTATAGCCATTACTCTTTTTGCTGAATATTCATCTGTAAAGCATACGGCTTTTAATTCTATAACTTCTTTAAATTCTATAACTTCTAAACTTGAATAATATAATCAACTCCCCAGTACCAGTTAGTTTAAACTGCAGTACCATATAATTGGTACTCCAGTACCAGTTATATGAAACTCCAGTACCAGTTATATGGTACTGAAAACGGTACTGGGATAAATTATAAAGACATATAAACAAGGTTCATCAGGCATTCAATGTTGTGCAAACTTAAGCATAAGCTTCTGGCACATAGAATGCCGGATGAACCCTGTTTTATTATATTTATCGATGTATATGCCCTTATTTTCTTGATATACATCAAAAAATATACTATTACACATATAAAATGTTCTATAAGGATACAAGTATTATATAAATTTGCGATTTATATGTAGAATGCAGTCAATGCAAAACCAACTATCAAATACACAGATAAAGTAAATTGTAAAGGATTGTATAATCATTAGACAAAAAACACAGGTATGAAAGTTTCACTCATAATATCAACCTACAACTCTCCAGGCATGCTACGACTTTGTCTGATGAGCGTTGCCAAGCAGATTATTATGCCCGACGAGGTGATTATAGCTGATGACGGATCTACTGAAGAAACAAGAGAACTGATAGAAGAATTTACAAGTATATTGCCATGTAATGTAAAACACGCATGGCAGGAAGACCGTGGGTTCAGACTTGCAGAATCGCGCAACAACGCACTTAGAATGTGCGAAGGCGACTACGTGGTGTTTGTAGATGGCGACATTATTATGGAACGCCATTTTATAAAAGACCACAAGAAATTGGCCGAGAAAGGATACTTTGTAATGGGTAGCCGCTCCAAACTGAAATCGGATATATCTCACCACCTTATTAAACGAAAGAGCATACAACGACATTGGTACTCGCGTGGAGTTAAAAGCAGATTCAATTCTATATATATGCCTTGGCTCTCGTTCTATACAAAAAATATGTATAAAAAGAATTGGAATAAAGGACGTGGAGCCAATATGTCTATGTTTATGAGCGACCTTAAGGCCGTAAACGGATTCGACTCCGACATGGTAGGCTATGGACTGGAGGATACCGACATCATAGTACGCCTTATAAACCTCGGGCTAAAACGCAAATGGGCTAAATTTCAAGCCATAGAATATCATCTGTATCACAAGGAGAAGAGTTTTGTAGAGAGCAACCGACCGCTGCTGCAAAACAACCTTACACGAACTATGTGCAAAAACGGAATAAAGAAATTATGACAACACCAGATACCCACACACCTATATTAGACATAATACTGCCCGTATACAACACGGAGAGATATCTCGACCAATGTATACAGTCGATTGTAGACCAAGAGCTGAAGGACTGGCACCTTATAATTATTGACGATGGATCTACAGACGCTTCGCCTGAAATATGCGACAGTTGGGCTAATAGCGACAAACGCATAACTGTGGTTCATAAGCCAAACTCGGGACAAGCCGACTCGCGCAACGTGGCTATTGATATGTCTACAGCAGAGTACGTGGGATTTGTGGACAGCGACGATAGAATTGAACCTAACATGTACTCGTTCTTGCTGAAAACTATAAAAGAAAACAATGCCGATATTGCCATATGCAACCACTACAACTACACCACTATGGGTAGCCTGTGCAAGCATCCCGACTATAATATTGAGGTGCTAAACCACGACCAAGCAACAGAACTTATTATTAAGGACCAAATACCAAGTTATATATGGCAGATGGTGTTCAGACGCTCTTGCCTAAACTATCGCATGCCAGAACATGTATGCTTTGAGGACTATGCAGTTCTGCCCTACTGGTTTGAAAAGGCAAACCGTGTGGTGCGCGCAATGCGTCCGCTTTATCATTACAGAATGCGACGCAGCAGCATTGTACATAACATCAATCCGCAACAGAAGTTTGCATTTCTTGAAGCCGAGAAACAGCGCTTAGAATACTACGGCAATTCCAAATTCAAGCCTCTTGCATCTGCATACATAACGTTGAGAGCAATACATGCCGCCAAGCATATTGCACGTATAAACACCAGCCGTAAAGTTATTCTGGAATATATGGAACGTATAAAGCCTATACTTAAAGAATATGCACCAAAATATGCGGGCAAACTAAAGACTAAGGACAAGCTACTATATCACCTCCTTATGCGCAACACATCCCTGTTTATAAACTACCTGAAGATGGAAAAGGTGCTGAAAGTAAACAAAAAAGCGTCAGACAGGTATTACTTTGACTAACACCCTACTCCATATTATCATTATACACATAAATTGTGGATAACTGTTGATAACTCGGTAATCAATTGATTATCAATCAATAGTTATCCACAATTTTGTGTTTATAGACATTATTTTCACTAATATACAGGACAAACTACAGGCAGATAGCCTTAAACAGTAAATACCACAACATATAATCTATTATGCCTGTGTAATACATCCTGATAATATAGCACTTATACCCTACTCCATATCCTGTAATATACAGGTTATCCACATATTACACACAACCTGTGGATAACTTTGTAATTAATTGTATTTCAGTGGAATATTATTAACAATAAATGTTGGTTTGGTAGTTACTAACACAGTTATCAACAGGTTTATCCATAACAACTAACATTATTAATACGACAGGATAAACTATAAAAGGAAAACATATATAATCGAACACAGATATTACCAACATATACTAAACAACATAAAAGTGTGGATAACTATGTAATATACTGATAATCAACTATACAATATTAACAAATCCTGTGGATAAATGCCGAATAAACCACAGGAAAAGTGTTGAGAAGTAGGAGTGATGTGTGGATAACTTTTTAAAATAACTGTTGATAACCTGTTGAGTGCCTGTTATAAGTGTTGTAAACAGGTAACAGGTACTGTGACAGGTAGCGGGTAAGACAGTTGCGGTCAATAATAAATATTGAAGCTAATAACACAGATAATGGCATACAGGTGTGTTTTTTGTACCATATAATATCCCAAGATATCATTGTTTGCACTATAAACATTAATATTTTGAGATATAAATAACACTTCTACCCTACCCTGTTTATAACCTCTGTAAACCTGTTGATAACCTGTTAGTAGAATTGTTAGTAACTATAGAGTTATCAACAGGCAAGTATAAGGACAGGGACAGGTGTGGATAACCAACATAGTTATAAAATCATTATACAAAAGTTTTCCACAAATAAATAACGGAAAAAGATATAAACTTATTAACTTTGCAAGATGAATGTATAAACTGTGGATAACCCACATATCTATCTAATAATCAGACAGAAGATGTTAAATAAACCTGTTGATAACAGGGCCTGTTGTGTGGATACTGTAAAAGACCTGTTGATAACGAAAATATTATCAACATATTAACAGTACATCATACTCATACTTTTTCTTTTTTTCTTTAAAAATAAAAAGAAATATAAAGAATAGGTGTTGGGGAAAACAAAAACAAGTAACAATATAAATATGAAAAAAGAGTGGATTGAGAAAGGATATGTCGACGAACAGGTAGACGCATCCTTGGATTTGAAGAAGGAGATACGTCAGCTCTGCAAGGAGAAAGACGCTATAATTCTGGCACACTATTATACTGTGGGCGACATCCAGGACATTGCCGACTTTGTAGGCGACTCGCTTGCATTGGCTCGCAAGGCTGCTGAGACTGATGCCAAGGTTATGGTAATGTGTGGTGTTCACTTTATGGCCGAAACCTGTAAGCTCCTGTCGCCAGACAAGACAGTTTTATGTCCAGACCTCACCGCTGGTTGCTCGCTTGCCGACTCATGTAAGGCAGAGGATCTTAAGAAGTTTAAGGACGAGCATCCTGGATATAAGGTGGTGAGCTACGTCAATACCACTGCTGCTGTAAAGGCTTTGACCGACTGTGTAGTTACATCGGGCAACGCCGAGAAGGTGATGGCCTCATTCCCGAAAGACGAGAAGATAATCTTCGGACCTGACTATAATCTTGGCAACTATATCAATAGTGTGTCGGGCAGAAATATGTTGCTGTGGAATGGAGGATGCCATGTGCACGAGAAGTTCTCGGTAGAGGCTATCGTAAAACTTAAGCAAGAGCATCCCGGAGCTCTTGTTATGGCACATCTGGAATGCAAGGCTCCTGTGCTTGCCGTAGCCGATGTGAAAGGCTCTACTGCAACCATGCTAAACTATGCTAAGGCTCATCCTGAGCTCAAGGAGTATATCATAGCCACAGAGGCTGGTATACTGCACGAGCTTGAGCGTTGTTGTCCTGATGTTAAGTTCTATCCAGTTCCGCCTGAAGTATCAGAGGGTGGGGTAGGGTGCTCATGCAACGAGTGCGAGTATATGAAGAAGAACACTCTACAGAAGATATACAACACGCTGAAGTATGGTTGGCCAAGCGTAGAGGTAGACCCCGATATAGCCCGCGAGGCTGTAAAGCCTATAGAGAAGATGCTCTCGCTATCGTAAGCACACTATAAATATAGAGATGAAGGTAATAATATCCGACGAATACATACAGTATAAAGACTTTATAGAACGAATACCGCAGACGTTTGACAGTTTGGAAGGCGAGACGTTAAAAAACAAGCGCAACAGCGTTAAGGTGTTTCATCATGACGGCAAGGCTTTTGTTGTTAAGCGTTTCAAGCGCGTAAACCTGTTGCAGTCGGTAGCTTATACCCTGTATCGACCTACAAAGGCCGAACGTGCATATAGGTTTGCTACGGAAATGCGCCGTAGAGGCATTTCCACGCCACGTGAGATTGCATATATGGAGCAGACGAGGTGTGGACTGTTTAGCGTCGGTTACTTCGTCTGTGAGCAAAGTATGGGCACTGAGGCATTCACGCTTCTTGTCGACCCAGAGGAGTTTTGCCGTCCGCTTGCTGATGCTATAGCACGCTATGTAGTGTTTATGCACAGTAGGGGAGTGCTGCATGGCGACCTCAACTCGGCCAACTTCCTGTTTGAGAATACAGCAGATGGCGACTACAGGTTTGATGTTATAGATACCAACCGATCTCATTTTTGCGACGGTATGCCGTCGGATGATGTGTGCCTTGAAAACCTTAAACGTTTCACACACCGTCGCGATCTGTACCGCTACTTTATAAGTAGGTATGCTCACGAGCGAGGCTGGAATGAGGAGGAAACTGTAGAAAAAGCATTGAGACTATTGGAGAAGTTTGAGAACAGAAAAATCAAACTGTAAAGCTAACTCTCCTTTAATTCATTTTAAATTGCTAATTTTGCAGTAGAATAAATTAAACGATAATAATATATATATACATTATGGAACAAGTACTTTGGATTTACAATACGCTGTCGCGTAGAAAGGAAGTGTTCAAACCGCTGCATGCCCCTAACGTAGGCATGTATGTTTGTGGACCTACCGTCTATGGCGACCCACATCTTGGACATGCTCGTCCTGCCATAACCTTCGATATCCTATTCCGTTATCTTAAACATCTTGGTTATAAGGTGCGCTATGTGCGCAACATAACCGATGTGGGCCACTTGGAGCACGATGCTGATGAGGGAGATGATAAGATAGAGAAGAAGGCACGTTTGGAGCAGCTTGAGCCAATGGAGATAGCTCAGTTCTATACCAATCGCTATCATGCGGCTATGGAGGCTTTGAATGTTCTGCCACCAAGTATTGAGCCGCATGCAACAGGTCATATCATCGAACAGGAGCAGCTGGTTCAGCAGATATTGGACAATGGGTTTGCCTACGAGAGCAATGGTTCTATCTACTTTGATGTAAAGAAATATAACGAGAAGTATCATTATGGCATTCTGTCGGGACGCAATCTCGACGACGTTAAGGATGCGTCGCGTGCTCTTGATGGAGTAGGCGAGAAACGCAATCAGGCCGATTTTGCTCTTTGGAAGAAGGCTTCGCCTGAGCATATTATGCGTTGGCCAAGTCCATGGAGCGACGGTTTCCCTGGTTGGCATTGCGAGTGTACAGCTATGGGACGCAAGTATCTTGGTGCCCATTTCGATATTCATGGTGGAGGTATGGATTTGGTATTCCCTCATCATGAATGTGAGATAGCACAGGCTGTAGCGTCACAGGGCGACCAAATGGTGCATTATTGGATGCACAACAACATGATTACCATCAACGGACAGAAGATGGGCAAGTCGCTTGGCAACTTTATCACTCTTGAGGAGTTCTTTACAGGCAACAACAAGAATCTTGAGCAGCCTTACTCGCCAATGACTATCCGCTTCTTTATCCTATCTGCCCACTACCGTGGAACTGTAGACTTCAGCAACGAGGCATTGCAAGCTTCGCAGAAAGGACTTGAGAAGTTGATGAACGGTATTTCTGATCTCGACCGTATAAATGTATCTGCCGAGAGCGATGCAGCTACAAAGAAACTTGTAAGCGAATTGCGTCAGAAGTGCTATGATGCTATGAACGACGACTTTGCTACTCCGCTTGTCATTGCTCATTTGTTTGAGGCTTGCTCGGTAGTGAACAAGCTTGTTGACCATAAGGCAACTATCTCAGAGACAGATCTTAAGGAATTGGCCGAGACAATGCGTCTGTTTGCCTTCGATCTTCTTGGCTTGCGTCCAGACAATGCTGGTTCTTCTTCTCATCGCGAGGAAGCTTTCGGCAAGGTTGTTGATATGGTGCTCGACCTTCGCTCTAAGGCTAAGGCTTCTAAGGATTGGGCTACCAGCGACCGCATACGCGACGAACTGGCTGAACTTGGTTTCGAGGTTAAGGATACTAAGGATGGTGCAACCTGGAAACTTAAATAGAATTAGAAATTAGGAATTTTGAATTAGGAATTAGTTGCGGCTGTGCTGCAATTAAGAATTGTTCAATTAGGAATTATTCAATTAAGAGTTTCGCTAAGGCTGAGAAAGGCTTAAAGAGACTTTGAAAGGCTTAGTCAAAAATCAATGAAGAATATACAACTAATAGCCGCAGCTGCAATACTTCTTTGCAGCTGCTCGGCTACTAAAACTATTGGTCCGGTAGCCGACCTAAACGGCGAATGGGACATTGTTGAGGTGGACGGCAAGGCAATAGATACAACAAAGACAGAGTTTCGTCCTACTCTTGGTTTCGAGACAGCCAAGAACAATGTGTTTGGCTGTGCCGGATGCAACTCTATAATGGGTACCGCACGTGTAAATAAGGACAAGCAAACTATCGACTTCTCAGAGATAGGATCAACGCTGATGCTATGCGCCAATATGGAGTACGAGCAGCAGATACTTGACGCATTGCACAAGGTTAAGGCCTATAAGGATGGAGGCGAAGGACTTGTTGACTTGACCAACGGTCGTGGCAAGACTGTGCTTACATTGAAGAAGCAGTAAGCCTTTACTGTTACTTTTCCACTTGCCAACTCATCAACTAAAAAAGCTCGCATATTTGTCAACTAGTCAACTTATATAAGTATGAAACACATAGTATTTCTAACCGGCGCCGGCATGTCCGTTGAGTCGGGTTTCAAGACATTCCGTGGTAATGATGGATTGTGGGAGAACTATCCAGTAGATCAAGTAGCATCGCATGAGGGTTGGCTTAAGGACCCAACACTCGTTACTAATTTCTATAACATGCTACGCCACAAACTCTATAAGGCACAACCTAATGAGGGACACCGCCTTATACACGAGCTTGAGAAGGAATATAAGGTTACGGTTATTACGCAGAACGTTGACAACCTGCACGAGAAGGCAGGTTCTACAAACGTGATACATCTGCATGGAGAATTGACTAAGGTTTGCTCGTCGCGTAATCCTGATGATCCACGTTATATACGCGAGCTTACTGAGGATAATTGTGAGGTTAAGCCTGGTACAAAGTCAGCTGACGGCTCTTTAGAGCGTCCATTTATTGTGTTCTTTGGCGAATCGGTACCAATGATTAGTGTGGCAGCCGAGCAAGCCCAAGAAGCCGATATCTTTGTAATAATAGGTACATCTCTCAATGTTTATCCTGCTGCCGGACTTATTCATTATGTTCGCCCGTCTGTTCCCGTTTATCTTATCGACCCAGAACCCTCTTTAGGTGTTGGCAGAGAGAAGTTTACACATCTGCAATGTGGAGCAAGCGAGGGAATGAGGCAGCTGTGCGAGATATTGAAGAAATAAGGTTATATGAAAAAAGGCTTTCAATCCGGTAAAGGATTGAAAGCCTTTTTTGTCTTGAGATGTATGTAAATAAAAAAAAGTAGGAGGTAAAAACCATTTATTGAAATTTACCTCCTACTATGTTATTATATATTTCTAAGATTAGAACTTGTAGTTTACACCAAACTGGATGTTTGTACCATCGAGGTCGAAACCAAACTTCTTAACCTTGAAGTTGTCTGTACCCTTCTGCTGATAGCCGAGGAAACCAACCTTTGTTACGAAAGCAACGTTGTCAGAGAGGTTTACCTTGATACCTGGCTTGATACCGAACTCGTATCCGTCAACATCGTGCTCATAGTGCTTGTAACCTACAGTACCCTCAAGGAAGAGGTCAACAAGCTTAGTTGTGCAGAAGTTGTAACGAGCATAAGGAGCAATCTCAAAAGTGTGAGCGCCATCCTCAACGCCTTCCCATCCTACAGAAAGACCAGCTTCCCACTGCTTATTGAACTGATAACCAATCTCAGGAACGAGCTTGTAGCTAAGCTTTGAGTCACCATCGCCTACCTTCTGAGAAGCGAGACCCATACCGCCACCTACATAAACCTGAGCGCTTGCGCTAATTGCTACAACCATAGCAGCCATTGACATAAAAAACTTTTTCATAATTTCCTTTTTTTTAATTAGTGTTTCTTTTATTATCCTAAGACATTAACCACGAGGGTTGCTGTCCCAATCTTTGTAGTCAACTTTTCGTTTTGACTGGTGCAAATGTATAACTTAAAATTGAAACGGAATAATATTTTTCCTATTTAGAACAACTAAATGGAAAATATGAATACTATTTCTTATATATTTGATATAGAACAAGTCTTTTTATCTTATTTATGCTATCATATTACTAATATGATACATATCAGTTGGGAGATTCAATTTTTAGTATTACCTTTGCCATATCATCTATACATTAATATATATATGTCAACAATAAATCCATTTGCACGTCCGCTATACGTGATGCTTAAACCTGCAGGCTCGCTATGCAACCTACGTTGCAAGTACTGCTACTATCTTGAGAAGAACAATCTGTATCAAGAGCAGAAGAGTCACGTTATATCCGACCAGATGCTCGAGAAGTTTATTAAAGAATATATCGAATCGCAAACTACACCCGACGTTCTCTTCTGCTGGCACGGCGGCGAAACCCTTATGCGCCCAATATCATTCTATCGTAAGGCACTTGAATTGCAACGTACTTATGCAAGAGGCCGACGTATAGATAACTCTATACAGACCAATGCCACACTTCTTACAGATGAGTGGTGCGAGTTCTTTCGCGAGAATAATTTCCTTGTAGGTGTTTCTATTGACGGACCACAAGAGTTTCATGATGAATATCGCCGCACAGCTACTGGCAAGCCTACCTTTCATAAGGTGATGCAAGGTATACGCTTGCTAAATAAGCATGGAGTGGAATGGAATGCTCTTGCTGTGGTAAACGACTTTAATGCCGATTATCCACTCGACTTCTATCACTTCTTTAAGGAGATAGGCTGCCATTACATACAGTTCACACCTATCGTAGAGCGAAAGATAAGCCGTAATGACGGATTGTCGCTTGCTCCTGGTATGGAGGAGGGAGGCGAGCTTATAGACTTCTCTGTTACACCCGAACAGTGGGGCAACTTTCTTTGCACCATCTTTGACGAGTGGGTGCGTAAAGATGTAGGTCAATATTATATACAGATATTCGATGCAACGCTTGCCAATTGGGTTGGTGTTCAGCCTGGATTATGTACTCTTGCCAAGGAATGCGGTCATGCTGGAGTGATGGAGTTTAACGGCGATGTATATTCGTGCGACCACTTTGTATATCCCGAACACTTGCTTGGCAACATACAGAACAAGACAATAACAGAGATGATGTACGGTGAGAAGCAAAAAGCTTTCTCGCGTCTTAAGCACGATTGTCTGCCACAACAATGCCGTGAGTGTCAATGGCAGTTTGCCTGTCATGGCGAATGTCCTAAGAACCGTTTTGTGCGCGACAAGTATGGCAATCCGGGTCTTAATTATCTGTGTAAGGGATATCGCCAGTTTTTTGAGCATGTCAAGCCTTACATGGACTTCATGAAGGGTGAGTTGGCTGCCCAGCGACCACCGGCAAATGTTATGAACTTCGTTATTAATGCTGAGTAAACAAACGTTTAAATTAAACGACAATATATGCGCAAATTACGTACAATAGAAATGCAGCGTCTCTCGATAGATGAGTTTCATGAGGCAAAGAAGTTGCCACTTACCGTAGTTCTCGACGATGTGCGTTCGTTATATAATGTAGGCTCTGTGTTTCGTTCGAGCGATGCCTTCCGTGTTGAGGCCGTATACTTGTGTGGTATTACAGCTACACCTCCACATCCAGAGATACACAAGACAGCACTTGGTGGCGAAGACTCAGTGGCTTGGCGCTACTTTAATACAGCTACCGAAGCAGTACAGTCGCTGCACGATGATGGTGTGACTGTATATAGTATAGAACAGGTGGAAGGTTCAACAAAGTTGCAGAACCTACAGCTTGATACAGACAAACGTTATGCTGTTGTGCTTGGCAATGAGGTAAAGGGTGTTCATCAGGAAGTGGTGGATATGTCGGACGGATGTCTTGAGATACCACAGTTTGGTACAAAGCACTCTCTTAACGTTAGTGTGACGGCGGGAATGGTAATATGGGAAGTGGCAAAGCAGTTTATAAATAAATTTTCAGAATAACTATGGAATCTCACAACATCAGCAAAGTCGAGCTCCGCAACCTTCAGATGGAAGACTACGACCAGCTCGCGCGTTCGTTCAAGCGCATCTATGGTGACGAGGATGTGTTTTGGACGAAGGCCCAAATCAAGAAACTTATAACTATCTTTCCCGAAGGACAGGTAGTTATTATTGTAGACGACAAGATTGTGGGTTGTGCTCTATCTATCATTGTTGATTATGATATGGTTAAGGGCGACCACACATATGCTCAGGTTACGGGCAATGAAACCTTTAACACACACAAGTCGACTGGAAATATCCTATACGGTATAGAGGTGTTTATACATCCCGACTATCGAGGTCTGCGACTTGCACGACGTATGTACGAGTATCGCAAAGAACTCTGTGAGAAGCTTAATCTTAAGGCTATCATGTTTGGCGGACGTATTCCAAACTATCATAAGTATGCCGACAAGATGCGACCGAAGGAATATATTGAGCGTGTACGCTCTCGCGAGATATACGACCCAGTGCTGACATTCCAACTCTCAAATGACTTCCATGTGCGCCGTGTAATGCGCAACTATCTGCCAAACGACGAGGAGTCGAAGCATTGCGCAACATTGCTGCAATGGGATAATATATACTATCAGCCACCAACAGACTCGTATGTGGAAAAGCGACCTACCGTGCGTATAGGTCTTGTACAATGGCAGATGCGTCCATATGGATCTTTGGATGACCTTTTCGAACAGGTTGAGTTCTTTGTCGATTCGGTGAGCGACTATAAGAGCGACTTTATCCTCTTCCCCGAATACTTCAATGCGCCACTTATGGCTAAGTTTAATGATATGGGCGAGGCTCAGTCGATACGTGCCATGGCACAGTACACCGAGCTTATACGCGACCGTTTCCGCGAACTTGCCATCTCGTATAATATCAATATCATAACCGGCTCAATGCCGTATCTTAAGGAAGACAACTCATTATATAATGTGGGATTCCTCTGCCGACGCGACGGAACGGTGGATATGTATGAGAAGATACACGTAACTCCCGATGAACAGAAGTGTTGGGGACTATCTGGTGGCTCGCATATACAGACATTTGATACCGATTGTGGCAAGATAGGTATTGTTATCTGCTACGATGTGGAATTCCCAGAACTGTCGCGACTAATGGCAGACGATGGTATGAAGATTCTCTTTGTGCCATTTATGACTGACACCCAGAATGCTTATTCGCGTGTTCGTGTGTGTGCTCAGGCCCGTGCCATAGAGAACGAGTGTTATGTTGCGATAGCAGGAAGTGTAGGCAACTTGCCTCGTGTACACAATATGGATATACAGTATGCACAGTCGGCTGTATTTACTCCTTGCGATTTTGCCTTCCCTAATGATGGCAAACGAGCAGAGGCTACACCTAATACCGAGATGATACTCGTGTCGGATGTAGATCTATCGCTGCTTAATGAGTTGCATACATATGGTGCTGTGCGTAATCTGCGCGACCGTCGTGGCGACTTGTATAAGCTCGAGATGAAAAAGGGAGCTAAATAATATATATATAATCCATCTTAGGTAATATATATATAAATAGGTGGTGCGGCATGTAGACGCTACATACAAGTGATAATATTGTCTCTTGTGTGATGTTACTATATGCCGTACATCTTTTTATTTCATACAAACGTTTGCAGTAGTCTTTTTTATTTAATAAATTGCGGAAGATAACTGTTGTTAAATAAACTTTTTGTATATTAGCAGCGAAAATATACAAGCCTAATAACAAGTAATATTAAACATAAATAACAAACAAAACTAAAACCTTATTCCTATGAACAGAAATTTACTTAAATCATTATTCGTAACACTCGCATTGGTATTTACAGCCATTGCCGCACAGGCACAATGCTACATTATTGGCAATGATGGCAAATGGCTAACCAATGAGGCTGGAGCCGAGCTGCAACCTACGACAGAAGATGGTGTTTACGAGGGCGATGTAGTGTTTGATGACAGTCAGTACTTTTTTGTATGTACGAAATTGATGGATGGTGCTTATGATTGGGATGAATTGCTTCCATATAGTTATTATCCTGGAACCACAGAGGAAATTTCAATTGTATACAACAAACCATCAAAACTAACACCTGCCATGGAATCTACCAATTCATCATATATGGTGGCAGATCTTGGTACACACAAGATACGTGTAGACTTTAATGCTATGACCGTGACAGTTGACGGCACCTTTCCCGAGCATATATATATGATGGGAACAGATGGCGAATGGACTCTTGGTGTACCGTCGGCTACACTCAACCATGTTGAAGGTACAAACATTTATAAGGCAAAGGTGGAATTTACTGCTAACTACTTTGCGTTTTTCAAACAAATGGCAGACACTTGGGAAGAACAGGAATTGAACCGTTGGATAGTTAAAGGCGAGGTGCTTCCAAACACAGAACTGTCTCTTGTAAAAGTACTTGACAAAAGCAGTTCGTATATAAACCGTTTAGGTACGTACGAGGTAACATTCGACTACTGCAATAATACGGCTATGTTGTATGATGCAACATACGTACCTGAGCCTGAGACAGAAAGGCATATTTACTTTATAGGCGAAGGCAACAATTGGGCTATAAACACATATTTTGGAAAGATACCAGAAGTAAGTGATGGTGTATACGAGGGTCAGGTTAAGTTTGAGGTAGGCTACTTTGCCATAGGTACAAAGCTCGGCAATACTAGAAACGATTGGGATACATTCAACGCGCATCGCTTCAGTTCGCAAGCAGATGGAGAGCCTATAGGCGCATACAGTGAAAGCCCAATCTTTAAGAATAGAGGTAATTATAGTAGCTCATTCCAAATAGAAACAGGTAATGAGGGTGAATATGTCGTTACTGTCGACACTAATGAGATGAAGATAAAGTTTAGTGGTCTTGTTGGAATATCTATCACCAACATCACATCAGCATCCGACAACATTACAAATTACTACGACCTCACTGGTCGCAACCTCGGTACAAAGAAGCCTGCAAAGGGTCTGTATATTAAGGACGGAAAGAAGGTTGTGGTAAAGTAACGAAATCGTTTTAGACATATATTATTACTAATATATTTATTGGCGACCATTACACGCATGTAGACAGCAAGCATCGTGTAATGGTCGTCTTTTTAGGTTTGTTATATAGCTTGTTGGACTCTTATTCATCTTTATGCCGTTTTTTTACTCCTCATTTATCCAAATTTTCGTAACTTTGCATTTTAATCATATATTGGTGTATCCAATTGAAACTTACATTATTATATAAATGAAGAAACTTTTTATCGAGACATACGGCTGCCAGATGAACGTGGCAGACTCAGAAGTAGTGGCTTCCATCATGCAGATGGCAGGCTATGAACTGTGCGAAAACGAGGATGATGCCCAGGCTATATTCCTTAATACATGCTCCATTCGTGAGAATGCGGAGAACAAGATATACAATCGTCTTGAGACATTGCACGCCGAACAAAAGAAGGGTAGACAGCTTATCCTTGGTGTGCTTGGTTGTATGGCCGAGCGTGTGCGCGAGGACTTAATCAATAATCATCATGCCAATCTGGTGTGCGGTCCCGACTCTTATCTTAATCTGCCAGATATGATTGCACAGTGCGAGAATGGAACTAACGCTTGCAACATAGAGTTGTCTACTACCGAGACCTATCGCGACGTTATACCACAACGCATTGGTGCCAATCGTGTAAGTGGTTTTGTTAGCATTATGCGTGGTTGCAACAACTTCTGCCACTACTGCATCGTGCCTTACACACGTGGTCGTGAACGTTCGCGCGACGTAGATAGCATACTGCGTGAGGTTAAGGACTTGCACGACCGTGGGTTCAAGGAGGTAACGCTTCTTGGTCAGAATGTAAACAGTTATGGACTCACTCCTGCAGGAAAGCGTATTGAAGGTGGATGCTCGTTTGCCGAATTGCTGCGCAAGGTGGCACAGAGTGTACCAGATATGCGTGTGCGTTTCACCACATCCAACCCAGAGGATATGACCGACGACATTCTCTATGCCATTGCCGAGGAACCAAATCTCTGCAAGCACATACATTTTCCAGCACAGAGTGGCTCAAGCAAGATACTCAAACTGATGAACCGTAAGTACACAAGAGAGCAGTATCTTGAGCGTGTTGAGGCTATTCGCCGTATTATTCCAGGCTGTGGACTTACTACCGATATCTTTGTAGGCTATCATGACGAGACACCTGAGGATCATGCCGAGACTTTATCATTGGTGCGTGAGTGCATGTTCGATTCTGCCTTTATGTTCAAGTATAGCGAGCGTCCAGGCACTTATGCTGCCAAGCATCTGCCCGACAATGTGTCAGAAGAGGTTAAGATAGAACGTCTTAACGAGCTTATTAAGCTTCAGACAGAGGTGTCTGCCGAGCAAAACCGCAAGGATGTAGGCAAGACATTCGAGGTATTAGTAGAAGGATTCTCTAAGCGTTCTCGTGAGCAACTCATGGGACGTACTGAGCAGAACAAGGCTGTAGTGTTCGACAAGAACGGTCATCATATAGGCGAACGTGTTATGGTAAAGATAACCGACTCTACATCAGCTACATTGTTAGGCGAATGCATCGATTAGGATGCACCCGAATATTATCTTGAACACGGATCTAACATTATTTATTCAATGAAAGAATTCCTCCTGATATTCCAACGCTTTGTACCTCCATACAAGCGATACATCACAATGGCAGTGGTGTTCAACCTGTTATCGGCAGTGCTCAACGTATTCTCGTTTGCGGCACTTATACCTATATTGCAGATTCTTTTCCGTACTCAGGGCACGGCTACAGCTACTCACCTTATGGAATGGGATTGGAGCAACGTTAAGGATGTGCTTGCCAACAATACCGACTACTATGTGCGCGAGCTTATAGATAAGGTAGACCCAGCAACAACACTGCTCATCATCGGACTCTTGCTTGCATTCATGACAATGCTCAAGACTGCTGCCTACTTCCTGTCATCGGCGTCTATTATTCCTATACGTACCGGTATTGTGCGTGACATACGCAACTTGCTTTACCGCAAGATAACATCATTGCCATTGGGATTCTTCTCTGAAGAACGCAAGGGCGATATCATAGCCCGTATGACTGGCGACGTTCAGGAGGTGGAGAACAGTATAATGGCATCCTTGGACATGCTTTTCAAGAACCCTATACTCATCATAAGCTACTTTGCGGCACTAATATTTATATCGTGGCAGCTTACCGTCTTTACGCTGCTTTTTGTACCAGTGTTCGGATGGATGATGGGATTGGTTGGACGAAAACTCAAGCGCAAGTCGATTGAGGCTCAGACGCTGTGGAGTGACACAATGAGCATTGTTGAGGAAACACTTGGTGGACTGCGTATTATTAAGGCTTTCTGTGCGGAGGAGAAGATGAATAACCGCTTTGAACGTATCAACAACGACTATCGCACATCTGTACAGCGAGTTAATATACGTCAGCAGATGGCTCATCCTATGAGCGAGTTTCTTGGTACGGTGATGATAGTCATAGTGTTGTGGGTAGGCGGTGTGCTTGTTCTCAATCAGCAGATGCTCTCAGGACCAACATTCATTTACTATCTCGTGATGCTTTATTCTATCATCAACCCTCTTAAAGAGGTGTCAAAGGCTGCCTACAACATACCTAAGGGTCTTGCCTCAATGGAGCGTGTAGACAAGATATTGAAGGCTGAGGACAGCATCAAAGAGAAGCAGAATCCTGTACATATCAAGGCTTTTGAACATCAGATAGAGTTCCGTCATGTATCGTTCCGCTATGGCGAGCAGTGGGTGCTTAAGGACATTAATCTCATTATAGAGAAAGGCAAGACAGTAGCTCTTGTTGGACAGAGTGGTTCGGGTAAGTCAACTCTTGTCGACCTTATCCCGCGCTATTATGATGTTCAGGAGGGCGAGATACTTATCGATGGCGTTAATGTCAAGGATCTTGGCATACACGACCTACGTCAGCTTATAGGCAATGTCAATCAGGAAGCTATTCTCTTTAACGACTCGTTCCGCAACAATATTACCTTTGGTGTTGACAGTGCAACACAGGAGCAAGTGGAGCAGGCTGCCCGAATAGCCAATGCACATGAGTTTATAATGCAGACCGAGCAAGGATATGATACATGTATAGGCGATCGTGGTGGACGTCTGTCTGGTGGACAGCGCCAGCGTGTAAGTATTGCGCGTGCCATACTTAAGAATCCACCTATACTTATTCTTGATGAGGCTACATCTGCTCTTGATACCGAGAGCGAGCGTCTTGTGCAGGATGCATTGGAGCGACTTATGAAGACACGTACAACTGTTGCAATTGCCCACCGACTGTCTACTATTAAGAATGCCGACGAGATATGTGTGTTGCACGATGGACATATTGTGGAGCGTGGTACACACGACGAGCTTATTGCTCTTGGTGGCTACTACAAGAAGCTGCATGATATGCAGAAGTAAAAACGATAATAATACATAAAAATGTACTACCCCATATTCATCCTTTCGCTCTTGCCGTTCTGCATATTGTATGTATTGAGCGACTTGGCATATTATATAATGTATTATGTCGTGCGATATCGTCGCGATATTGTACGACATAATCTCAGCACCTCGTTCCCTGACAAGAGCGAGGCTGAGATAGTACGCATTGAACGGAAGTTCTATCATTGGCTTTGCGACTATTTTGTCGAAACAATAAAGTTGCTTAGTATCAGTGATAAAGAATTGCGTAGACGTTTCAATATAATAGGGGCTGACAAGGTGGAAGAATGTTTTAAGGCAGGACAAGACTGTGCAGCCTTGCTTGGTCATTATTGTAATTGGGAGTGGTTATCATGCACTGGTATGGCTTTCCCCGAAGGGCGCAAAATTGGACTTGTATACAAGCCTTTGCGCTCAAAACAGTTCGACAATTTGTTCCGTCGTATACGTTCATCGCAACCGTCAAGCATTGTAGTTCCAAAGAATGATATATTGCGCGAACTTGTCAAGCTGCGTCGAGATAATATTCGCTCGTTATTTGGATATATAGCCGACCAAGGTCCACGCTACAACAACATTCATTTGTGGTTGCCGTTTCTCAATCATGATACTGGTGTGTTTACTGGTTCGGAGCGTATCATGCGCAAGATGAAGAACGCTGTGTTCTATGTAGATATGGCTCGTCCACGTCGTGGCTACTACACTGCTACGTTCCGTCTTATAACAGACAACGCTGCAAATGTTGCAGAGAACGAACTTACAACCAAGTTCTTCCAAATGCTCGAACAGACCATACAACGTGAGCCAGCATACTATCTGTGGACACATAATAGATGGAAACGCACTCACGAGGAATATAATAGAAGGTACGGTATAAAATGACAACAATAGCATACGACGCCAAACGACTTGTGCGCAATCGCACAGGTCTTGGCAATTACTCACGCACACTTGTGGCAGACCTTGCCCAACTGCTTCCGCAAAGTTATAAGATGCTTCTTTATGCACCTGACCGAGGTAGCGATGATTTACGCTCGCAGGTTGCCGAGTCAGACCGTCTGCATTATGTCTATCCGGCAAAGGCGAGAAGTGGATTGGCTAAGGCTGTATGGCGCTCTTGGGGCATTGTAAAGGATCTTAAGCGTGATAAGGTAGAACTGTTTCATGGCTTGTCCGGCGAACTGCCTATCGGCATTAAGGCGGCAGGCATAAAATCGGTTGTAACTATTCACGACCTCATATTCTTGCGTCATCCCGAATACTACAATCCTATAGACGTGGCAATGTATAAGGCTAAGTTTCTGCTTACATGCCGTGAAGCCGACCGTATTATTGCCATAAGCGAGTGTACCAAGCGCGACATTATGGAATATGGTGGAGTGGAGGAGAGCCGCATCGAGGTAATATACCAGAGTTGCGGCAAGCGTTTTGCTACCTCGTTGACACCCGAACGTATTGAATATACTCGTCAAAAGCTGCAACTTCCACAACGTTTCTTACTTAATGTGGGCACCCTTGAGGAGCGCAAGAATCTATTGCTTGCTGTAGAGTCGTTGCCAATGTTGCCTAACGACATTCATCTTGTTGCTGTAGGACGCCGTACCAAGTATACTGATAAGGTGGAGAAGGCAGCACGGAAGCTTGGTGTTGCCAATCGTCTGCATGTGCTTTCGGGCATAGGCGACGACGACTTGCAAGCTATTTACAATCTTGCAGAGACCTTTGTCTATCCTTCGCGTTATGAAGGTTTCGGTATTCCTATTATAGAGGCCATACAGAGTTCGTTGCCCGTTGTGGCTTGCACTGGTTCTTGTCTTGAGGAGGCTGGTGGTCCCGATTGTCTCTATGTATCGCCAGACGATCCCAAGATGCTTGCTTTATCCATTAAGCAAACGCTTAAGGGAGCTGCCGGTCGTGCCGAACGAATAGAAAAAAGCCGTATCTATGTTCAACGATTCGAGAACAACGATACGGCAAGAAGAGTGGTGGAACTTTATAATAGAATGTAATTGGCAATGGCGGCGAAGTCGTCTACAACGGCATCGGCGCCTGCTTCTATCAAGCTCTCGCGTGTTCCGTTGCCGTATGTCACACCTATGGTCATACAACCGGCATTGCGTCCCATTAGTATATCAAAGTGGGTGTCGCCTATAACCACGGCATCATTGGCTTTCAATCCATAATGCTTTAGGGTTTTGGTTACGGGTTCGGCATCTGGTTTGGCATGCTTAACATCCTCTGCAGCTATGATAAAGTTGATGATATCGTCGAGATTGAATCCCTTTATAAAGTCCACAACCGACTTATATCCACGGCTTGTGGCAATTGTCAGCGTGCAACCCTTGCTGTGTAGCAGTCGTAATGTATCGGCAACATGCTGAAACATAGGCACGCCAATTTCGGCATTTACATCCTCGAATATACGTCTGTATGTCTCTGTACACAATGCTGCCTTTTCCTCGTCCATAGGCTCAAGCACCGGAAATGCCTTTAAAAGAGGCAGTCCAATAGTGGCAGCTATCTCTTCGTCGCTGTGTTGTGGCATGTCCATAGCGTCGAGTGTTCGATGAAACGTGTTTAGTATCACTGGACGTGTGTCGGCTATAGTGCCGTCGAAGTCAAGAATTATTAGTTTTTTCATAAATATACAGTTAAGCCCCGAGCCTAAAAGAGGCTCGGGGCATTTCATTTATTTCTTTCTATCCTCCTCTATAAATCTCAGCAGATGTTCCACTGCCTCGCTTTCAGGGATTGCCTTTTCCACACACATCTTCTGTTTGTATAGCGATATCTTTCCTGGTCCTGCGCCTACGTATCCGTAGTCGGCATCGGCCATTTCGCCAGGTCCATTCACTATACAACCCATAATACCTATCTTCAAGCCCTTCATATGCGCCGTTGCAGCCTTAATCTTGGCAATAGTAGAGCGCAGGTCGTATAGCGTTCTGCCGCATCCAGGACAAGATATATACTCGGTCTTTGATGTACGCAGACGTGCAGCCTGAAGAATGGCAAACGAGGTATCAGCAATATCTCGCATGCTTATGTTGCCATCGTTCATAAGCCATATGCCGTCTGTCAGTCCGTCTATCATCAATGCACCCATATCGGCAGCAGCCTCAAGCTGGAAGTCGGCCTTCTCTTCTGCCTTATGACGATACATCTGAGCGAAAACAACGGGGTTGAACAGTCCGTTTGTCCATAGCTCGTGCGTTAATGCACGCTGTTCGCCAAGTTTGTTCTGCTGGTTGCTTACAGCTACTACCACTACTTCTGGGTGTGCCTTAAGGCAAGCTATATATTCCTCTGACGGGGCACCGAGCTGAAGCACAAGGAACTTAACCTCGGCTTTCACACCAGAGATAAACGGTGTGGCGTTGTATGGGAAGATAGGGTAGGTGTCTTTCTCACCAGTGTAGGCGTTAAAGTCTACTATATACTTCTGTCCTTCTACACGATTCTCTGGCAATTTAGAGCCGCAATATATGTAGTCGGGAGTCATATCTGGGTTGAAGTCTATATCGTTATCAGCCTTGCCATTAGGCAATGATGCTATAACAACTGGCGTGTTCGAACCACCTATGCCACCTGCAGCACGTGTCTTGCGGCGTTCAGGACGCACCCAATCAAAGTCAGCCGACTCTGTAGCAGGTACCATAGTATGTCCCTCACGCTTTGTAATATAGTCTACAAGATGGCGAGCCACTGGTATTTCTGCTTCCGGCTCCTCGCTAAGACTTACACGTATAGTGTCGCCAATACCATCGCATAGCAACGCTCCTATGCCTACGGCACTCTTAATACGGCCATCTTCTCCTTCGCCAGCCTCTGTAACGCCAAGATGTAAAGGATAGTGCATGTCTGCCTTGTCCATTTCTGTTACGAGTAGACGCACTGTGCGCACCATGATAACTGTGTTAGATGCCTTGATAGAGATGACAACATTGTTAAAGTCTTCCTTCTTGCATATGCGCAGAAACTCCATGCAACTTTCAACAATTCCCTCAGGAGTATCGCCATAACGCGACATAATACGGTCGGATAGCGAGCCATGGTTCACGCCAATGCGTACAGCTGTGTTGTGCTCCTTGCATATATTGAGGAAAGGTACAAAGCGCTCCTCAAGTTTCTTCAGTTCTTCGGCATACTCCTCATCAGTATATTCAATCTTTTTGAATACACGTGCAGGGTCAACATAGTTGCCTGGATTTACACGCACCTTCTCGGCATACAGAGCAGCAACATCAGCCACATTAGCATTGAAGTGTACATCGGCCACAAGAGGAGTATCGAAGCCATCGGCACGCAATTGTACATTGATGTTCTTCAGATTCTCGGCTTCGCGTCTGCCTTGTGTAGTGAGACGTACAAGTTCGCCACCTGCCTTAATAATACGTTCTGCCTGTTCCACACATGCAGCAGTATCATTAGTGTTGGTGGTAGTCATTGACTGTACGCGAATTGGGGCGTCGCCACCTAACTGTATATTGCCTACCTTAACGGCAGACGCAGCACGGCGGCGATAATTAAATAGGTCTATCATTTAGTTGGTCTTGAAGTCGTACTTTATTTCAGCGAGGTCTTGGTTAGCCTTTTCTATCTTGGCACCCAGTCCTGCCTTGTAATCTTCCATCTTCTTAGCCACTTCTTCGTCGCATAGCGAAATCATCTCGCAAGCAAGGATGGCAGCGTTCATAGCACCGTTTACACCTACTGTAGCAGTAGGAATTCCTGGAGGCATCTGTATGATAGATAGCATGGCGTCCAAACCATCGAGCATACCCTTAATAGGTACACCAATAACAGGCAATGGAGTATTGGCTGCTATAACTCCAGGCAAGGCGGCAGCCATACCAGCTGCAGCTATGATAACCTTTATGCCACGGCCTTTGGCATTCTTAGCGAAACTTTCTACAGCAGCAGGTGTACGATGTGCCGAGAGAGCGTTTACTTCGAAAGGAATCTGCATGTCGTTCAAGAATTTGCATGCCTTTTCCATAACGGGCAGGTCGGATGTGCTGCCCATAATGATGCTGATTAATGGAGACATAATGAAAAATGATTAATGCGGCCCCACCCACGATCCGCATAGCGGCTCTTCCCATCACCAAAGGAGAGGGGAGTGATGTGTAGGGCTTTAGTTTATTATTTTATTTTAGTATATTACCTTACCTTCACAGTATATTATTCCCCTCACCTACGTGGAGGGGAAGGGGTTTATAACCCCAATATAACTCCATATGCCACTATCAATCCTAACATGAATCCGTAGCATACTTGTCTAAGCGAGTGCTGTCTTAATATCATTCGGCTTGTGCCAACCATACCGGCAAGTATCAGTACCAGACAAGTCCAACCTATAGGGTTGAATCCGAATATAACGGCAAATGCTTGCAGTGCTCCCGTTACGCCTCCAATGGCAGCCGTATGTGTAGATATTTTCCACCACACGTTTATCAGGGCGCATAGTATCTGTATTATCAGAGCAGCCATAAGGATGTTGCTCATAAAGTGGGGTATGTTGAATCGGTGCATAACATAGTAGCACACAAAGTAGCTAACTATAGACAGCAGGTAAGGCACGACACGCCTTTCCTTCTTGCCCAGTTCTATCAGCGTCCAACCGTGATAGTTGCGATAGAAATGTATTAGTAGGGTAGGGATGAGTATTGTGAACAGATAGACAAGTATGAGCACCGTGAGCTTGTATGCCCACGGCATCAGACTGAGATAGCTGAATGTGAATAGAGCTATCAAACCCACAAGCGATAGATAGAATGGTGTAAATACCATGCTAAGCACTCGGGCTGCTAAGATTATATTCTTTTCTTTCATATTTTGTCTGACAATTCCTAACTCTTAATTCCTAACTCGTAACTCCTAACTCGTAACTCTTAATTCCTAACTCTTCCTAAGTCTTGCCACTGGCAATCCCAACTGTTCGCGATACTTAGCCACAGTTCGTCTTGCTATAGGATAGCCCAACTTGGCAAGGGCCTTTGTCAGGGCATCGTCGCTCATAGGTTTCTTCTTGTCCTCCTTACCAATGAGTTCTTTAAGTGCGAGTTTTATCTTGCGTGTTGAAAGCTCCTCGCCATCGCCCGTTGTATATCCGTCGGAGAAGAAGAAGCGCAATGGGAAAGTACCCCAATTGGTTTGTGCATACTTAATGTTGCTTACGCGCGATATAGTAGAAATGTCGAGTCCTGTCTTGTCTGCAATGTTCTTAAGAATCATTGGTTTGAGATCAGCCTCGTCGCCATCGAGGAAAAACTTTTTCTGCCAGTCGATTATCGCCTGCATTGTAACAGTAAGAGTGCGGCGTCTAACCTTTATCGCTTCTATATATCCGCGTGCTCGTTCCACCTTCTCCTTGGCATATAGCAAGGCTTCCTTCTCGCGTTTAGACATCGATGCCTTGTTGTTCTTATAAGCCTCCATCATGTCGGCAAACGATGGCGACACCTTAAGCTCAGGAATGTTGCCACCATTAAGTGTGAATGTCACGTTGCCATTGTCGTCGGTGTCTACAATAAAGTCGGGTGTTATCTGTTGTATGTTTCGTCCTTCGGTCTCGCCTAACGACGATCCTGGTTTAGGATTAAGGCGTCGCAGCTCGTTGTACACACGTTCGGCAGTGTCGGCATCTACACCAAGTGCCAATCGAATCTTGTCGAAATGTTTCTTTGTAAACTCGTCAAAGCAGTCGGTTATTACCTTTTGCATCAACGGTTTTATAGGGTCGTTGGGACGTCGTTTTATCTGCAACAACAGACACTCTTGCAGCGAGTGGGCTCCTATTCCTGCAGGATCGAAGGTCTGAAGTATGCCTATTACACGGTCTATGTCCTCGGTAGTGCAGTCGATACCATGATATATTGCAAGTTCGTCGCCAATCGACTCGCTGTCTTTTCGCAGCAGTCCGTCGCTGTCTAATGACCCAATGACATACTCCATAATCTCTTGGTCCTTTTCCGACAGTTCGGTCTCACCCATTTGTTCCTTCAGTTTGTCGTAGAACGAGGTGGTATCACCGTATACCATTTCCTCGTAGTCGGCCGAGTCGGCACCCGATGCGCCTGTATATCCTGCCGTAGGCATATCATCATCGCCTCCACCAATACGTTCAAGAGCTGCTGTTAGTGCATCATCGCGTTCCTCTCGCTCATTCTGTGATGAGAATTCGTCAGCTTCGTTGGATGCCGAGTCGCCCTTACCGTCCGTACGAGAGTCGTCATCATATGATGCAGCCGAGTCGGAGCCTTCTACATGTCCGCCTTCAAACACGTCATCTGGCGACGATGTCTCAAGAGCAGGATTGTCATCAAGTTCGGCATTGACGTTCTGCTCAAGTTCTGTAAGCGGCATTTCAAGCAGATGTACTTGCAACATTTGCTGTTGCGACAGACGTTGCACCTGCTGAAGCTTTTGCTCTTGGGTTTGTATTAGTTTCTGAGACATTGTTTTATTGTTTTGTTTAATTTAGAAGGTACGGCAAGTTGCTGTCCACTACGAGAAGTATTCTATCAGTTTGTCGGCACTATCCTGCAGCATTTCGGGCTGATTGTAGTAGCTTTGCCATGTGTGATGAGCCTCGTCCACAAGTGGAGAGCTATCGAGAGGTTGGCGTTTCAGTATGGGGTCGAATGTCTGGTATATATCGAGAATATTTACAATTTCCTCAGGCTTTATGCCAAGCGTGCTTGCCATTTCCAGCACCTCGGGTGTCTCGCTCACCATAGTGTTTGGAGTAAGCGTGAAGTAGAGGTTTAGTATGATAACAAGCATAGCTGGTGTAATGTCGCTTTGCGGGTCTACGGGGCGGTAGTTGCGTTCGAAAGGTTGCGCCATTTCCACTCCCTCGTAGAACAATCCCGAGTCGCCGAATCCAGTCATTTGTCTTAGTCGCTTAACATCGCGTGTCAGACGTCTTGGGTTATTGGCATAGTTGTCCCACAGTCGTTGTAGCGAAGGCGTGTTGTGTTGTTCAAGCACGCGCATCTGCTCGTATAGTGTTTTGGGCGGAATATGTAACTCTATGCCCAGTTCCACTACCGGGTGTGAGTATTCTGATTTCACACCTACGGGTTTCTTCTGATATAGTTGCATTAGTAGCAACCAGTAGTCGTCCGACCAAAGAGGATGATTTGCCATAGTGATGAAGCATTGTTATTTTATGCAAAGTTACTGAAAGTCTTGGATAAAACCAACAAACAGAAACAAAACATTTGTCTTATTACTGCATAATGCTAATGCATAGGGTAGGCTATTACCTCTTAAAAAAAAATAATACGTTATCATCGGCTTGTGATAACGTATTCGTAAGTCGAAGATAACGTATTAATGTTTTGCTCAAGTATAGGCAGCCCGAATGCCCTCTATTCTTGATAGCCATTAATGCCATTTGCCACACGGTGCAATCCTTCTTCCAGTCGCTGCCATGGACAAGCCATATTGATGCGTATAAAGTGCTCGCCCTCCTTGCCATACATGCTGCCGGCATTTACCCACACTTTGTGTTCCTTCATCAGTCGTTCTTCTATCTCTTCTGATGTCTCTTTTAGTGCCGAGCAGTCTATCCAGGCAAGATATGTACCTTCCATGCGCATTACGGGCAGTTGAGGCAAATGCTTGCCAAAGAAATCAAGCAGCTTATCGTAGTTGGACGATATATACTGTCTAAGTTCTTTAAGCCACTCGGCACCACCGTCTGTATAAGCCACTTGCAAGGCTTCTACGCCGAATGGATTTACATCGCATACCTCATTTATGTTTATGGCACGGTCGATGCGTTCGCGCACTAAGGTGTCGCGACATATAATGTTGGCTATCTGCAGTCCGGCAATATTGAATGCCTTTGATGGTGAGCAGCATGTTATGCTGCCATACGACAGATTGTCGGGCAATGAGCCAAAGGGAGTATATTGGTTGTCGTGAAGCGTTAGCTCGCAATGAATCTCGTCGGACACAACTCGCACGTTATGCTTCTTGCACAATTCGGCTATATGTATAAGTTCTTCTGTTGTCCATACACGTCCGCCTGGGTTGTGCGGATTGCATAATAAGAATAGTCGTGCACGTTCATGCGACAGCTTGCGGTTAAGGTCATCAAAGTCAATCTCGTAGCGCATCGCAACATTGTTATATACAAGCGAGTTGGACACCATCTCGCAACCGTTGTTGCGTATTGACGAATAGAAACAGTTGTATACAGGGCCTTGCACTATTACCTGGTCGCCTGGTAGTGTGAGCGCCTTGATAATGGCTGATATTGCAGGCACCACTCCAGATGTGTAGATTATATGGTCTTTACATATGGTCCATCCATGATGTTTGCCGAACCATTGGCACACAGCATCATAATAAGCGTCTGGCACACGTGTATAGCCAAATATTCCATGTGCCACGCGACGCTGCAAAGCCTCAGTTATGGCAGGATAAGTTTCAAAGTCCATATCTGCCACCCATAAGGGTATTATGTCCTCGTTAGGTGCAGAATCCCACTTGTATGAGTTGGTGCCACGGCGATTGGTGAGAGTAGAGAAAGAGAAGTTTGTCATATTACTTGCGAGTTGTTATTTCGCAGTTGGCTGGCTGCTTGATGTTCTCGTCGAGTATAATCTCGCCTATGCTGTCGGCAACAATCTTGCCCGAAGCAGGGTTCTTGATGCTCTTTATATGTCCGCGGATGTCGGCCTGAACAGTTGAGTATTCAAAGGCACGGTCGCACTCGGGGTCGAAGGTACAGTTCTCCAACACAAGGTCCTTGGCATAGCACAATGGTTGCTCACCAGATATATGACAGTTTACAAGACGAAGTCCACGCGAATGCCAGCCAAGGAACTCGCCGTTAAGCTCTGAGTCGTACACCGTAACATTGTCTACCTCCCAGAACGAATCCTTTGTATCAATCTTGGCATTGCGAATCTCTATGTCGCGCGAGTATTGGAATACATACTTGGCATCCGACTCAAGTCCGTCTACCTTAATATTGCGGCAATGCATAAAGGGATAAGTGCCCTCGTGCAGCACAACATTCTCCAATGTCAAACCGTCGATACCCCAGAAAGTCTCGTCGGCATCGTTGATAGTTACATTCTTCAAAGAGAGATTCTTCATCTCGCGGAAGAACTTTGGACCGTTGATAACGCAATCCTCCATGTGCATGTCGTCCGAATACCATATGGCTGAACGTGAGCCAGGTGCAAAATAGCAGTTGCGTATGTCCGACTTCTTGACATGCCACAGCGGATACTTTCCCTCGAAGTAGCAGTTGCGGCAAACGATGTTGCTACACTCTTTAATGCCCGATTCACCAAAGGTGATGCGAACGTGGTCGAGCTCCACGTTGTGTATTTCGAATAGAGGACGCTCTCCACCGAAAACCTTGTTAGTTATCTTTTCCATAATTTCAATTTTACTAAGAAAATCACTCCTCTAAATGTCAGCTCCAGGCACATGGCGAGCCATACGCCCTTGAGTCCCATGCTTGGTGCAAGCAAGGCGGCAAGCGTTATGCGCACGCCCCACATCGATATGAGGTTCATTACGCTTGGCGCTACGGTCTTGGCAGCACCTACAAACACACCATAGCATATTATGGCCGCACCGAACATTGGTTCGGCAAAGGCTTCTATGCGAAGTACTTCTACACCAAGCTGTCTTACTTCCTCAGACGGTGTCATCATAGCCATTGCAAACGGCGCTCCTACATACATCACGATACCCATAAGCGTCATAATGCCCATGCCTAATGCTACGGACAGCCATGCAAAACGCTTCATCAGTTCGTTGCGCCCAGCTCCCATGCTTTGGCCTACAAGTGTTGTTGCTGCATCGCTCACGCCATAGCCTGGCATATAGCATAAGCTCTCAACGATGATGCCGAATGAGTTGGCTGCAATGGCAAAGGTGCCCAACGGCGCAATGATGATGGTTGTAACGATATATGCCGATGTCATGATGGTTTGTTGTATGCCCATAGGCAAACCAATATGTAAGGCGCGACGCACCACCTGCCATGTGGGCAAAAAGCGTCCGTGGTCTATCTTCAGACTAAGTTCCTTGCTACGGAAACATAGTATGTACATCGTTATCGATGCAGCTACGAGCTCGGCTGAGGCTGTACCTATGGCTGCTCCAACAACACCCAGTCCTGCTCCTGGAATGGCAAAGTTTATGCCAAGGACATCTACCGTATGGGTGTCGAATATAAGGAAGTAGTTGAAGATGACATCGAGTGTCATCATCACAACACTCATAATGCTTGGCACCACCATATTGCCTGAACTTCTAAGCATACCGCTTCCAAACATGGAGAATTGGAAGGCTGGCATGGCCATGGCTATTATGGCGAAATAGGCAGATGATGTAGGACAGATGTCGGCTCCACCGCCAAGCCACGAGGGCAGAAACGGACTTATACAGAGAGCTGTCAAACCTATCAGCATACTTACTATTAATACCGACATGATACCCTGACGTAATGTGGAACGTGCCTGCCCAGGGTCGTTGGCACCAAGCTGATGGCTCACCTGCACATAAAAGCCTGCTGCCGCCGCCGAGCAGATACTTCCCATAAGCCATGTTGTTGTTTCTATCAAGCCTATTGATGCCGACGCCTCTGCACCAAGACTGCCCACCATCGACGCGTCGATATATTGCATCATCGTGGTTGTTAGTTGCGCCAAGATGGCAGGCGTGGCTAAGCTCAGCACGAGACGCGCCTGCTGGCCGAGAGTCATCGGCTTGTTATTGCGTATCATGCATAGTAGTTGGTCTTTTTGTTTGTTTATCTTCATAAATTATATTTCTTCTGCGAAGTTACAAAAGAAAGGCGAGATGTGCAACCACGGCACCGCATTATCCGTAATAGGGATAATAAAAACAGAAATAAATGTACTAAGCCTACTTGTATAAAGAGAATTATATGTAAGTATACTTTGTAAAGATTCTGAATTATTTAAAAGTGTACTTACATATAATTGTGATTGAATCCTTGAACTTATATTATTGCAGCGTTTCTATTGACCTAATCTGACGCAGATAGTATATAAATTAGATTTTTTGTATATGATAAATGTATCTATGCTTGCTATCAAATGTATCTATGCTTACTATCAAACGAACATTTGCTTGCTATCAAATGAACTTTTGCTTGCTATCAAAAATGTATATGCTTGCAGAGAAATGAAATTTACCTTATAGCATACAAACTTCTATCGTTACGACCTTCCCGTAACGATTTTCTTTATCTCGTTGAGTTTGTTGAGTGCCTCAACCGGGGTTAGGTTGTTGATGTCAAGACCAAGTATCTCGTCGCGTATTTGGCAAAGTACAGGGTCGTCAAGCTGGAAGAAAGAGAGTTGCATACCATTATTACTTGCCGAATTTGCTATACGTGACGTTGCAGGCTGGTCTACTCCAACGCTGGCATTATCGGCTTCAAGCTGCTTCAATATAAGGTTGGCACGGCTAACGATAGACTTAGGCATACCGGCTATCTCTGCCACATGAATACCAAATGAGTGCTCGGAGCCGCCACGCATAAGCTTGCGAAGGAATATCACCTTACCGTTAAGTTCCTTTACACTAACGTTGTAGTTCTTGATACGCGAGAAGTTCTTCTCCATCTCGTTAAGCTCGTGATAGTGGGTGGCAAATAGCGTGCGCGCCTGAGCACCTTGATGCTCATGCAGATATTCCACTATAGCCCAGGCAATAGAAATGCCGTCGTAGGTGGATGTGCCTCGTCCAAGCTCGTCGAATAGTACGAGCGAGCGCGGAGTTACATTGTTTAGAATGTCGGATGCCTCGGTCATCTCTACCATAAAGGTTGATTCGCCCAAGGATATATTGTCCGACGCTCCCACACGTGTGAATATCTTGTCTACCAAACCAACGTGTGCAGACTCAGCCGGAACAAAGCATCCCATCTGTGCCATAAGCGTTATGAGGGCAGTCTGTCGCAATAGGGCAGACTTACCAGCCATGTTTGGACCCGTTATTATCATTATCTGCTGTTGCTCGGTATCGAGCTCAATATCATTTGGCACATACTCCTCGCCTACTGGCAATTGGGTCTCTATAACAGGATGACGTCCTGCCTTTATCTCCAGCACACAATCGTCGCTTACTACAGGGCGCACATAGCGATGCTCCTCGGCTGCTTTGGCAAAGGAGAGCATACAGTCGAGACGGGCTATGATGTTGGCATTTATCTGTATTTGAGGAATAAACTCGGCCATATCAGTAACGAGTTCCATGAAGAGACGTGTCTCAAGCGAGAGAATCTTCTCGTCGGCTCCCATTATCTTCTCCTCATATTCCTTAAGCTCTTGGGTGATGTAGCGCTCGGCATTGGCAAGTGTCTGCTTGCGTATCCACTCTTGTGGCACCTGGTCTTTGTATGTGTTGCGCACTTCGAGGTAATAGCCAAACACATTATTATATCCTACCTTAAGGCTCTGTATGCCTGTCTTCTGAGCTTCTTCTTCCTGAATCTTTAGCAGATAGTCTCTTCCTCCACGTGATATGGCACGCAGTTCGTCGAGTTCGGAAGAGAAACCTGCGGCAATAACATCACCTTTGTTTACAAGTAGTGGTGGATCCGACTGTATCTCACGTTCTATTCGGTCGCGCAGCGATTCGCATAGGTTGAGCCGTTCGCCTATAGAGTGAATCTCATTATTATCGCTGTACAGGCATGCGGTCTTAATAGGAACTATGGACTGTAATGCAAGCTTTAGCTGAACAACCTCTCTGGGCGACACTCTGCCTACGGCAACCTTGGATATAATACGTTCAATATCGCTTATGCGATGCAGATTGTCGTCAATGGTTTGTCTGAAGTCGGGCTTGCGGAAGAATGTCTCTACCACATCCAGACGCTTGTTGATGCTTGCCACATCCATAAGTGGAAATACTGTCCAGCGCTTAAGCATGCGTGCTCCCATTGCCGTAACTGTGCGGTCGATAACATCAAGCAGCGATACGCCATCGTCTTGCATCGACTGCAATAGTTCAAGAGAGCGTATTGTGAACTTGTCTAATCGTACATATCTGTCTTCCTCGATACGGCGCAACGATGTTATATGACCCAAATGAGTGTGCTGGGTCATTTCAAGATACTGCAATATGGCTCCTGCCGAAATAATGCCAAGCTTAAGGTGTTCTACACCGAAGCCTTTAAGCGACTTGGTTCCAAAGTGGGTAAGTAGTTTCTGACGTGAGCTTTGTTCGGTAAGCATCCAGTCGTCCAACTGGAATGTGCACCACTTATTGCCGAAATGCTCTTCAAACTCTTTCTTCATCTGGCGGTCGTGCAGCACCTCCTTAGGTTGGAAGGATGCAAGAAGCTTCTCTACATAATCAAATGTACCTTCGCCAGTAAGGAATTCTCCGGTAGAAATGTCGAGGAAAGCCACGCCACACATAGCCTTAGACATAAAGACCGCAGCAAGGAAGTTGTTCTCCTTATAATTAAGCACATTGTCGCTCATAGCCACGCCCGGAGTTACAAGCTCGGTAATGCCACGCTTTACGAGAGTCTTTGTAAGCTTAGGGTCTTCAAGCTGGTCGCAGATAGCCACACGTTTTCCTGCACGAATAAGCTTTGGAAGATAAGTGTCGAGGGCATGATGTGGAAATCCTGCCATCTCGGTTGCAGCCCCGTTAGCGTTCTTGCCATTAGAGCGACGTGTTAGAGTTATGCCAAGAATCTTAGCTGCCTCTACGGCATCATCGGCATAAGTCTCGTAGAAGTCGCCACAGCGGAAGAGCAGCAACGCATCAGGATACTCGTGCTTGAAATTGTAAAACTGACGCATCATCGGCGTAAGTCCGTCGTCGGTCTTTTTCTGAGCCATATAATTATATATATTATAATGTGTATTATTGTTTATCGTTGTTCATTGTGGCAATGAATGCCGAGAATTACAAAAGAAATAAAAAAAAATGGGATTGGCAAACAATGGGACGAAAAAAAAGACTTTTACGGGATTTAAAATGTAATTGAAACATTGTCATGTCAGCAATTTTTCCTAAATTTGCAAAAAACCAAACACATACTAAATATGAAAACATTTCTGATAACTCTTCTTATGATGCTCTCTACATGCTGCTTTGCCCAGAACAGTATGTACGTTACATACGACAAGAACATCGACCCGCACAAACTGGGTATGGTTAAAGCTGTTACTTCCAAGTATGAATGGAAGGGTATTACACAGCGAATTACTGCCAATTGCCGAACCGAACGCCAGAAGGCTCATGCTATATACCGGTATCTTTGCAACAACATTTCCTACGACACCGACTATAAGATATATTATGCAGACGAGTGCTGGGAGAAGAAGAAAGGTGTGTGCAATGCTTATAGCGAACTGTTCTATCTAATGGCCACGTCTATTGGACTGGAAGCCGAACTGGTGGTAGGCATGAAGGTTAACCATGCGTGGAATAGTGTCAAGGTAGATGGTAAGTGGATTTTGCTTGATGCTACATGGGGTGCTGGTTATGTATCAGGCAAGGACTTTACACGTAGAAAGCGACATGACGTTTGGTGGAATGTAGACCCTTATTGGATGCTGTTTACCCATTATCCAGATGATGCTAAGTGGCAACTAACAGATGTAACATATTCGGAACAAGACTTTGATAAACTGCCACGAATTCATCCGTTGCGACACTATGGACTTAATGGCGAGAAGGTGTTCAAGGGTTTCCTTGCAGGCAAATTGAAAGAATTGCCTATCTTTTATGATGACGATGATAATGGTACACCGTTCAGAGTAAAAAACATTCCGATGAACAGAAACCTAAAGGTCGGCAAGACGTATGTGTTCCAGATAAGACCGCGTAAGGGTTTGGTATATGCTGTTTTTAACAACGACGACTTTATGCAAAACTGGACTGTTGGCAAGGATGGAGTTATGTCGATGAAGGTAACGCCAAAGCAGAAAGGTTCGCTTAAAATAACCGTGAAAGATGGTGGCTTATATTATGATAGGGTGACTTATTGGGTGGAGTAGGCTGTGTGCCTATTCTCTTCCATCTGTAAAGTTTACCGATTATTAGGTATTGCGCAAGTAGCTAAGTATGAGTAACTTTGCAAGCGTAAACCAATAGTGGGAACGCTATATAAACATGTAGTGATTCTCACAACGTTTAATAGCCACTATTAAAATTCATAATGTTATTGTATAAAGAGCAAAGGAGCCGGCTGTGAAGTCGGCTTTTTTACATTCTAAGACGTTCTTTTTTCTTTGTTCATAGCCTCTTCATTGCTCTCACCATTACATGCACAAAAAAACTTAAATACAATAAAAAGAACTTATTAACGTTATGATATTAAATATGTATTATCCATAACAAATCAATTATAACACAATGAACACTGACAATCAGGGTGTATACAACGCCCGCGAATTGGGTAAACCTAAATTCGTACTTCTTGGTATCCAACATCTGTTTGCTATGTTTGGTGCCACAATTCTTGTTCCACTTATCACCGGACTCGATGTGAGTGCAACACTGTTGTTTGCCGGTATAGGCACACTTATCTTTCATTTCGTGTCTAAGCTTAAGGTTCCGGCATTCCTTGGCTCAAGCTTTGCCTTTCTTGGAGGTTACGCTTCTGTAAAACAGTTGTGTGTAACCCAAGGTCTTACAGACGTGATGGCACTAAATTATGCCTGTATTGGAGTGGCGGCAGCATCGTTGCTGTATTTCGTAATGGCTTTCTTGCTTAAGATGTTTGGTACGGAGAAGGTAATGCGATTCTTCCCTCCAGTGGTTACCGGACCTATGGTTATTGCTATCGGACTTACCCTATCGGGCTCTGCCATAAGCAACTGCCAGCAGAACTGGCTTCTTGCCGTTACTGCTATTGCAATAGTTATAGGCACATCAATTTGGGGTAAGGGCATTATAAAGATTGTGCCAATACTACTTGGAGTGCTTGGTTCGTATATTTTGGCAGCAGCTATGGGCGAGGTTGACTTCACTAAACTGGGTGAGGCAGCATGGATAGGTTGGCCTGTTGATATGGAACGCACAACATTCTCGGTGATGAAAGACCCTAACTTCGACCTTATCTTAACTTCTATTATTGCTATTTTCCCTATTGCCTTTGCCACTATAATGGAGCATATCGGTGATATGTGTGCCATTCAGAGCACCGTTGGCAAGAACTTTATAAAGGACCCAGGTTTGCATCGAACACTCTGTGGCGACGGTCTTGCCACATTCCTTGCTTCTATCTTTGGCGCTCCTGCCAATACTACATATGGCGAGAACACCGGTGTGCTTAACCTTACAAAGGTGTTTGATCCTGCTGTTATTCGACTTGCAGCATGTTTTGCCATATTGTTGAGCTTCTGCCTTAAGTTTGCTTGCCTTATAGGATTGATGCCTGCTGCTACAATTGGTGGTGTTAGTCTTATACTTTATGGTATGATATCGGCTGTTGGTGTGCGCAATCTTGTAGAAACCCCGGTCGACTTCTCGTCTTCGCGCAATGTGTTTGTAGCAGCTCTTATAATGGTTGTGTCTATAGGCGTACAGTATGGCACTGATGGCGGTGTGCAGATAGGTTCTGTTTCAATATCAGGTTTGGCTCTTGCTGCTCTTGTGGGCATATTCCTTAATGCTATACTTCCCGACCAGCTCGGCATGAAGGTTAAGAGCTTCAACGGTAAGGACAAGAGTCACAGAAAAGAGGAGTAATAACAGTATAATATCCCAATATAATATAAGGTGTGTCATTAATCTTTTGACACATCTTTTTTTATTTATATGTAATAAAATACATATACAAGAAAGGCGCAATCCCCAATCACGGGATTGCGCCTTTTTAGATGTTTATAGTCGTGTTAGCCTATTGCTTACTTAACCTCAACAGCCTCTGCCTCTGCCATTGCAGCCTCTTCCTTCTTGATCTTGCGACCGAGGATGACGTATGCCAGAGGAGCGGCAATGAAGATAGAAGACAGTGTACCGAAGATTACACCAAGCAACATTGCGAACGAGAAGCTGCGAGTGCTCTCACCACCGAAGCAGAAGATACAGAGCAGCACGATGAGTGTTGACAATGATGTATTGATTGTACGAGCAAGTGTCTCATTCAATGACTTGTTGAAGAGTTCCTGCAAGTCCATCTTCTTGTGCAACTGGAGGTTCTCACGTATACGGTCGAATACCACCACCTTATCGTTGATAGAGTAACCGATAACCGTAAGGATTGCACCAATGAACGTCTGGTCTACCTCAAGCGAGAATGGAACGAAGTCCCAAAGCAATGAGAAGAAACCGATAACGATTGTAGCATCGATAGCAAGAGCTATGGTAGAACCGAAAGAGAATGCTACGTTGCGGAAACGTATCAAGATGTAAAGGAAGATAGCTGCAAGGGCGATAAACACAGAGATGATAGCACCATGAGTGATGTCCTTAGCCACAGCCGGACCTACCTTTGTAGATGATACGATAGAACCACCAGCACGTACGTCAGGGTTCTTGAATGCCTCAACACTGCTCTGTGTTACGAGGTTGGCACCATGCAGACCCTTATAGAGGATGTTCTCCACCTCGTTGTCGATAGCTGGGTTGTTCGACTCAATCTTGTAGTTGGTTGAGATACGGATAGTCTTGCCGTCAGTACCAAGTGCAAGTGCATTAACGTTTGCACCGTTGAAGAGAGGACGCAAAGCAGCAGTTACCTGCTCTGGTTCTACCTGCTTCTCAAGTACAACAACATAGTTGCGGCCACCGGTAAAGTCGATACCCTTGCTCAAGCCGCGTTCGAAGAAGCTGCCTATCATAACAAGAATGACCGCACCAAAGATGATGAACGATATCTTGCAGTTTGACATGAAGCCATAGTTCTTGTTCGCCATAAAGTTGCGCGAAATCTTGGTAGAGAAGGTCTGCTTTGTCCACTTGTCGTGAGCCAGACGATTCTCGTAAACCAAGCGTGTGAGGAACACAGCAGTAAAGAACGAGCAACAGATACCGATGATAAGTGTGGTAGCGAAGCCGCGGATAGGACCTGTACCGAACACATAAAGGATGATACCTGTGATGATTGATGTCAAGTTAGAGTCGAAGATGGCAGAGAAAGCGTTGCTGTAGCCCTGAGCCAAAGCCTGCTTTGTGCCAAGACCCTTCTTAAGTTCCTCCTTGGTGCGCTCGTATATAAGCACGTTGGCATCCACAGCCATACCGAGGGCAAGCACGATACCTGCGATACCTGGCATTGTTAATGCTGCCTGGAACGATGCCATAATACCCATTGTGAAGAAGAGGTTGAGCAAGAGAGCACCGTTGGCAACCATACCTGGGATAAAGTCGTACATCACAACCATGTATATCATCAGGATGATGAAGGCAATGATGAATGAGATGAAGCCCTGCTGGATTGACTGAGCACCAAGTGTAGGACCTACAACTTCCTCCTGAACGATGTGGGCAGGAGCAGGCATACGACCAGACTTCAATGTATTTGCCAAGTCCTTTGTATCCTCGATAGTGAAGTTGCCAGTGATAGACGACTGACCACCAGAAATCTCACCGTTAACACGAGGAGCCGAGTATACGGTACCATCGAGCACAATAGCGATAGCCTTGCCAACGTTAGCCTTTGTAAGGGCAGCCCAACGGCGTGCACCGTCAGAGTTCATCGACATGCTAACCTCAGGCTGACCAGAAACGTTGTTGAACTGATCTTTTGCATCTGTTATAACGTCACCCTCGATAGGAGCGCGTCCGTTAGATGTTGTCACCTTAATAGCGTACAACTCGTATATGTTCTTAGCCTGAACACCATCAGCTGGCTTAGCACTCCAAAGCAAACGAAGGTCAGAAGGCAGAACCTGCTTGGCAAGAGCCGAGTAGATAATCTTGTTAACGGCAGCTGTGTCGCGAGCTGAAGCATAACCAACAAGACTCAAAGCACCATTGCCAGTAGGCTGGAATATAGATAAGAGCGGATGCTCCTTCTTAGCCTGCTCAAGCTGAGCGTTGCTTTCTTTTGTAGCTTTGCTGTCATCGCTTTTCTTAAGCTGGAGCTTAGCAGCATTGTTAGCTTCTGCTGTAACCTTAGCTGCAGCAGCTGTATCAGCAGCTGTAGTATCGGCTACTTCCTTCTTGCCTGATAAGGCAGCAGCTTCACGAGCGTCGAGTTGCTGGAGATATGGTATAATCTCATCAGAGTTGTATGTCTCCCAGAACTCAAGGTTAGCGCTACCCTGAAGCAACTTGCGCACACGCTCAGGCTCGTTGATACCAGGCATTTCTACCATGATACGTCCCTGCTGGCCTTCAAGTTTCTGGATGTTAGGCTGTACAACACCGAACTTGTCGATACGTGTACGTACTACGAGGAATGAGTTGTCGATAGCCGACTGTACCTCTTCACGCAATACCTTCTCTACATCCTTGTCGCTTGAGTTAGGCGATACTTTACCCTGGAGCTGCTGTGTAGCGAATATCTCAGAGAGATGATGTCCAGGAGCATTCTTCTTGTAAGCGTTGATAAATAGAGTGATGAAATCGTCTTGTGACACCTCATGCTGAGCACGAGCTTCCTTCATCGACTTTGTGAAAGCAACGTCTGTTTTGTGGTCGGCGAGGTTCTCCACTACATCTGGAACACTCACTTCGAGGATGACGTTCATACCACCCTTAAGGTCAAGACCCAAACCAATTTGAGTCTCAAGACACTTCTGGTAGGAGTAGAGCCCGAGGAACTTTACCGAGTCCTTGTAATCCTGCTGTGCAATTGGATCCTTTATCTTCGCAGCCTGGCTGTCATAGTATTTTGTGGCAGCCGTGAACGATAGATAGAAGATGCTTGCAAGTGTCAACAGGGCGGCTGTTACAATTACAATACCTTTGTTCTGCATTTTTTTGATTTTATTTTTGTTATTATTGTTTTTTCTGTTTCCGTTATTTGGTTTGCTTTCTTGCCTTATTTTGCCTTGTCGGTCTTATAAGGTATAGATAGCGTGCAAAGTTAGTTATTTTTTCACGTTTTGCGAAATTTATAGCTTTTTTTCTTCTGTTTCAGAATGTTTTAGCTTGTTTTGCGTGTTCTATCTTATGTTCCTCGGCGTTTCAGGAGGCAAACAACGGGATAATGGTCGGATGCTTTAATGGAATTGTCCACGTGGCAATCGTATGGCATCCAGTGGTCTGAGCAGAAGATATTGTCTATTCGCACGTAGAAACCACTGTAATGATAGCTTATGCCAGGACCGTTTGCTGTTGACACATAGCAGTCGGTAAGCTCTTGTGCAATTCGCCTTCTGACGTATGATATAGGCGAATCGTTGAAATCGCCCATCAGTATGATGCTCTTGTCCTTATGCTGTTGTATGTATTCGGCCACAGCATCGGCTTGTGGTGCTCTTACCTTAGCCGATTCAGCAAGTCTACGCCATATGGCTTTCGACTCTATCTCCATAGAGTCTTTCTCTACTTTTCCCTTGAGTATGGCCTTAAATTGGGCACGTTGCTCAAGCGATAGGCCAGTAATTTCAAAGTGGTTGGCTATCACTATGGTTGTGTCTTTTGGAGCGGTTAATACGAAGAATGCTCCAGAAGAGTTTTTGTTGTCGCTGTGATAGTTTATGCGTTCATGTCCTACAATGGGATATTTGGAGTATATGGATATAGAGCCGTTGTCGATAGTGTCGCTATATTGCAGAATGGATATAAGTGCCGAGTCGACCAAATCTTTCTTAGTGCCTACAGGTGATTCCTCCATACACAGTATGTCTGGTTTTTCGCGTAGAATGTAGTTTATAATTTCCGATTGGTCGTTAGTGTCTTTCCATTCATTAAAGCCAAATACATTGTACTGTATAACCTTTATGCAGCCCTCAGGGGCGTCGGCACGTAAGTTTAGTGGCGAATAGATGCGTATGGGCAGAAAGCCTATAATCAGTCCGCCTATAGGTATAAGAGCCCAGCGTTTCTTAACACATAGCCAAAACACCAAGAATGCTATGTTGATAAGCAGAAATATGGGAAACGCCAGTCCCACGTTGGCTATCAACGGGTGGCTGGCGGGATTGATATGGTCGCTGAATCCGACAGCAAGCATGGCTATTATTGTAGCCACGTTTGCGCCGGCTATTATGCGTAATGTATAGCTTGTAAGAGTGTTCATTTACATAGTGTTGGGGGTTTCTATTTGCGACTGTTATCAAACAGACGCTGTTTTTCCTCGCGTGTAAGGCTGTCGTAGCCAGAGCGACGAATCTTATCAAGTATGCGGTCTACCTCTTCTTGCTGGGCTTTACGTCGTGCATTATAGTCCCAGTCACTCTCGCTGCGTGTGTTGGCAGAACTGTTTGACTGGCGTGTTGATGAATTAAAGCCGTTAGCGTGTTTGTTGGTACGTCGTTCCCATGACGAGCGCAAGGAATCGAAGAATTGCTGTCCGCCACGTCTGCCATAACCTATGCTTGGATGTCGGCGCCAATAACGTATTAGGAAGAATCCGAACACCATACCTCCGAGGTGGGCAATGTGTGCGACACCGTCGTTAGCTGTAGAGAAAGCCATGAACAACTCAATGGCTGCATATCCTACAACAAACCATTTAGCCTTGATGGGCACCGGAAGCGGGAAGATAAACATGCGCTCTTCTGGATAAAGCATGCCAAATGCAAGCAGAATGCCATATATAGCACCCGAGGCTCCTACCGTAGTCCATGAGTTTAGCATAGGAGCGTTGGCTTCGGCTACAAGCATGGTTTGCGATATGTTGAAGTTGGCAAGGTTGTTTGAAGCTATATAGTAGAATTCGCCAAGCTGTGCAAGCTCTTGAAAGAGTCCGGCACCAATGCCGCATACCATATAATAGAAGAGAAACTTGCGCGGTCCCCATGTGCGTTCCACTATACCTCCAAACATCCATAAAGCAAACATGTTGAAGAAAATGTGGCTCCAGCCTCCGTGTGCAAACATATATGTCAGCAGCTGATAAGCCTGGAAGTTGGGTGCAAGGATAAAGTGCAGTCCAAGCACTCTGTTAAGGTCGAGACCTACATACGACAGCAACATTGTGGCAAGAAATACAACAACATTGGCTATAAGTAGGCTACGTGTAACCGTTGGAATGTTTTGCATATTAAGATTCTGTATATAAACGTTGGTTTTAAAGCACAAAAGTACGAAAAAATCCCGTTATAGCCTATTAAATAGGGGGTTATGACGCTTTTTTTCGGGTTTTTATGAACTTTTTTCTGTTTTTTGTTTGTTTTATGAAAGGAATAATCTAAATTTGTGTGCCCTAATAGGTATAATTACGTGATATTCAATTTATAAACACTTTAATACATTCAAAAATTATGAACAAGACAGAATTGATCGAGAAGATAGCAGTAGCTGCTGATCTTAGCAAGGGTGATGCCAAGAAGGCTCTTGAGGCTACAATAGAGGCAATTAAGAATGCTCTTGTTGAAGGCGACAAGGTTCAGCTTATCGGCTTCGGCACATTCAGCGTAAATGAGCGTCCTGCTCGTGAGGGTATCAACCCTGCAACTAAGGAGAAGATTGCCATCGCAGCTAAGAAGGTAGCCAAGTTTAAGGCTGGCGCTGAGTTTGCAGATGCTCTCAACTAATCAGTGGCAAGACTTGCATATGGGTGCTTCGGCGCTTTTGTGCAAACCACAATAATATAAAGGGAAGGTTTCTCAGCCGAGAAACCTTCCCTTTTTTTACATGTTCTTTACTACTACCGCAACTGTCTTCATCCTTATATAGTTTTCCGATAGGTACATCAAGCCGCCATAAGGATTGTCTGTTCCCCATGAATTCTTTGCTATATAGAAGCGGTGTCCTTGCTTGTCGTGTGCCAATCCTATAAGTGCCATACAATGGTCGTCTGTTGTACTACGGTTCTCAAAAGCTGTCTGTCGCTGTTGCTGTGTGCACGGCTGTTCTTTGCCAAGCATTGCTACACCATCCTTGAAAGAGAAACCTTTTTCTGTTATGTCACCCTCCCAACACACTGGGTGTCCAGCACGTATAGACTTCTCTATACGGTTCATCAACACATCTATAGGCACATTATAGAAGGGATCGTTGTTGTAGTTGTCGGGTATCTCAAGCACAAACATCTCGTCGAACGGGTGATGTGTAAAGCTTGTCATGGCCATGTACTCGTTTCGCATACACACGCTATGGGCAAACTCTTGTGGTGTATATTCAGCTCCTAACATAAAGACGTGTGGTGGCAAGGCGCCGATATGGTCGTCGAGCACTCTTTCTGCACGTTCTTCGAGTAGACTCATGTTAGCCGAAGCTTCGGATAGCGTTGACATACGCTTGGCAAGACTCTTGTAGTTTATGTCCCTGTTGTTGTACGAGTCGTATGGCATTGCGCCGTATTCGTTCAGAAGTCTTAGCAGCAGCGGCATGGTACCACGCATATTTATACGAAATTTACCGTTAGCCAAAAAGTGGCGTCGGGTTTGTTCCATAAGCATATTGCGTGCTACGTAGTCTACTGACAAGTTTACCGAGTCGCCCATCATTATATGTTCGGTCTCTATTGTGGCAAGCATAGAGTAGGCCCAACATAGTGGATTGCGTCCTTGGTTCTTAACAGGTGTATAGCCAAGCAATATCTCGTTAGTGAACTGATGCCTCGCCTTATTGCCTACTGTTTGCTGTTTGGCAGGCATGGTGCATGCGGCGAGCAACATCGTCACGCCTACGATAATATATAATGTATATACTTTGTGCTTGGACATATTGTTTTGTCTTTTTTATTGTTGCTCAACGAGCCTACTTCACAATTGATGTCATCTTGCTCTTTACGCCCTTTGCTCCTACAAGGAAAGCCTTTGCAGAACCAAACTTAAGGAACATGTCAAGACGTACAGGCACGTGGTTGGCATCATCGCTTACATAAAAACGCACAATCTCCTTGTACTTGCCGTCTTCGTGTTCCATATACGATAGTTGCAGACAGCGATACTTCACACCATTATCGGCCTTAACAGTTGTCTTTCCCTTGTATTCGAGCATGGCTGTAATAATCTTTGTGCCGTCGGTTATAGGGAAATTAACGCGTGTGCCTTTTTTCCATCCTTCAGGGTTGAACGAGCGTGCACGCAAGAATATGCTCAGCATGTCATAGGTGCAGTCGTTACGGTGCCATTCCTTGTATACGTTCTCGCCATTATGGCGCAAACGGTGTTGCTTGATATGCACCTTATTATTAGGATAACTGAAGAAAGCCTCGTCCACGGTATAGCGTTTGCCCTCTTGTGCTCCCTTGCGGAAGTATAGAGGTTCGAGATGTGTAGAGTTGTAACACAAAAGTGTGTCGCGCATAACGAAGAACTTGTCGGCATTATGCGATGTGCGTGTTATAAGCGACGATCGGTATGCCGGCTTGCCGTGATACTTGCTCTCTACAGTCGACATCGATGCGTTGCCCACCTTAACCCAAACAAACTTCCAATTGAAGTAGAGGTTGTAGGTAAGAAACTCGCCCGACTTGAACGCTGTGTTCTGAAACTTGCATTGTGCGTTAGTTGTGGTTATGCCCACAAGGAGCATTGCCATTGTTACCAAAAGCTGTTTCATCTTGTTCATCCTTATTCAGTTTAAAGGTGATTGTGTGTAAGTCCCGTTCTTGTTAGAACGGGTATGGTATACCCATTTTTCTTGCTCTTTCTATGTTGCGTTGCTGTATCTTGCGTTGCTGCTCCGCCTTCTGCTTGGTTATCTTTGCCGGCTTCTGCTGTTCGGCAGTACGCTCCTTCGGATTCCAGTTGAGTGTTACGTCCCACTTAGCTTTGCATTCTATCTCATCAGGATAGTAGCACGTAAGTTCAGGCTGTCGTCCTGTTGCATATTCGCCTGTATCCCATACGCCGTTGTTATTGTCGTCGTAGAAGAGTCGGGCATAATATATGCCTGGTGTAATGTAGAAGAACTGTGCTGTTCCATCCACTACATTGGTACGCTTTACAGCTGCATCCTGCTGATTAAGAAGCTCAACAACGATGTTCTCGCCCTTAGCCTGAGGAATGGTAAATACCAATGAGCTGTATTCGTCGAGCGATTTCACCTTGAATCCTTGCTTCAGCTTAGGCGAATGCAGACCGTATATGTCGGCAAATGCCAATGAGTCCATCTCCAAACTATATTCTGTATCTGGTTGCCAAGCGGCTTGTATGTCATACATCCTCAGCGACTTGGCTATATCAGCAGTGGCTGTGTCGCCAGGTATACGTTCTATTACGGGGCTTATGCGTAGCGGAGTGTCGTACCACAGAGTGTCACGTTTGGCATAAAGATGTATCTTTGACGAGTCAACCAAGGCGAGTGGACACTTGAACGTCAATCGCACATCACGGTCAGGATCGAGTGTGGAGTTTATCTGTATCTGTGGTGTCAGCAAGCGTGGTGGCATAACCGAGTCGTAAGGTTCGCCTCGTTTGCGTTTCTTTTCTTGCTTCTTGTGCCAGTCGTTGTACTCTTTCTGCGCATCCTTAAGTCGTTTGGCATATGGCAACTTCGATAATATCTGCAGAGTATCTGTTTGTGGTTGCAGACATCCAAGGGTGTCTGTAGCCATATACTTAAGCTCAATGCTCAGCGTGTCTTGGTTTACAAGCGTAGTGTCGCGCAACCAATAAGTTATAGTGTCGCGACGTACCGTTGGCTCTATTATGAATGCGTTGCTGTCATCAAAGTTTAGTCCGCGCAATTCAGGCAGACTCTTGTCTCCATAACTAAAGAACAGCGTAAAGTGATCGGGCTCCTGACGTTCGGCTTTAAGGAAGAACCTGTCTGTAAGAGTCTCGTTGAATGCACGCAGCACAATATTGTCCGGGGTAAACCTTGTATATCCCACACGTGTTATGTCCTTGATATGCAGCGAGTCAATCCATGTAGTGTCCTGTCGTACAGCGTCACAGAACGATGGAGTGATAGTATCGCATGAGAATGCAATCTGCTCACTCTTTTGCGAGAAACGATAGTCGCCGTCCTGGTCTTGCAAAGCATATATGCGGTAATTGCCTGGTGCTACACCACGTATTATGAAATGTCCGCGCGAGTCGGCACGAGCCACACGCAACATAGGTTTCTTTATAAAGCACGAGTCTTCCATCTCGCCATACAAACCAACAAGTATTCCCTTTACTGGTTCCAGATTGTCAGCTTGCAGCACACATCCAGCTACCTCCAATGTGTCTATATGGTCGCCCGTAGCAAAGCTATATGTATAATTGCCTAATGGATTGCCCTCGTTATTGTCGCTGATAGCATCCGAGAAGTCGATTGTGTAGGTTGTATTAGGCAACAGCGAGTCTTTAAGCTGCACCTCAATACGTTTTCCAGTAGACTTAATCTCGGCTTGCTCCATTTGTGGTGGCGATACCACAACCTTCTCTGTAGCATTCTCTATCTTGATGAATTCATCGAATAGTATGCGCACCTTCTTGGCTGTAACGTTTGTGCCTCCATCCTCTGGATATGCAGCCACAACATGTGGAGGTGTCTCGTCATACCATCCTCCATCAGGACGTCCCATACGGGCACAAGAGGCAAGAAGGATAAGGCATAATAGTCCCATCCATAACCGCAAAGCGGTTTCTCTCCTTCCCGTATGAGGGTAGTGTAGAATGTTATGATATATATATATAAGTATATTCTTCATATATGACAGTACAATTATGTGCTTACCCCATTATCTCCTCAATATACTGTCTGTTGTTAGACAGTCTTGGAATCTTGTGCTGGCCTCCTAACTTGCCTTTTGAGCGCAACCAGTCGTCAAATTGTCCAGGTCGTGCCTCCACTACTTCGAGATGTTGTAGGGTTATGTCATGGAATCGCTTGGCCTCGTAGTCGGAATTGATTTCCTGAAGACGTTTGTCAAGAAGGTCGGCAAACTCGGTAAGATTGGCTGGCTTCTTGGCAAACTCTATAAGCCATTGATGGCGGCACTTTGCATTTTGGTCCATAAATACAGGCGCTGCAGTATATTCCTTTACCTCGGCTCCCGTCTTCTCGCAAGCATATGCCAGTCCTTTCTCGGCGTTGTCCTGAATAAGTTCCTCGCCAAAGGCGTTGATAAAGTATTTGGTACGTCCGGTAATAACAAACTTGTACGGACGTTTGGATGTAAACTTCACAGTATCGCCAATCATATATCGCCATAATCCGCAAGACGTACTAATGAGCATAGCATAGTTGCGTCCCGTCTCCACACCTTCGAGTGGTACGATATTAGGGTTGGGCGAGTCAAACTCGTCCATAGGCAAAAACTCGTAGTATACACCATAGTCAAGCATCAGCAGCATCGATTTGTCGGTTGGGTCGTTCTGTATGCCGAAGAAACCCTCGGATGCGTTATATGTCTCCATATAGTGCATGTTGGCCGACTTGATGATGTGCTCGTATTGTGGACGGTATGGTGTAAAGGCAATACCTCCGTGGAAGAATACCTCAAGGTTAGGCCATACTTCGTCAATGCTCTCCTTTCCCGATATCTCAAGCACACGCACCAGTACGCTAAGCATCCATGAAGGCACACCAGACAGATTGGTTACATTCTTATTAAGACACTCGTGGGCAATACGGTCGCGCTTCAATTCAAAGTCAGACAGCAAAGCCGTCTGCTTCTTAGGCACACGTATCAGGTTTACAAGCGGATTGATATTCTCGATAAGTATAGCACTTAGGTCACCCACAAGCGAGTCGGCGAGATTATAGTTGGGCGAGTGTGATCCTCCAAGTATAAGTCCCTTACCATCAAACATGCGGCTTTTCGGGTTGTTCTGCAGATACAAAGCCACAACATCTGTGCCTCCTTGATAGTGTATACGCTTAAGACCCTCGTAAGACACGGGTATAAACTTGCTCTTGTCGTTGGTTGTGCCCGACGACTTGGCATACCATTTAACGGTTCCTGGCCAAAGTATGTTAGCTTCGCCATGTCTCATTCTGTCGATATCGGCCTTAAGCTCTTCGTATGTGTTTACCGGCACGTTGCGTACAAAGTCTTCGTATGTACGTGTTGAGCCAAATAGATGGCTGCGTCCGTATTCGGTGTTGGCTGCACTTTGCAGCAAGTGTTGCAGAACCTCATGTTGCAGAGATTCTGGTTCTGTGAAGTGGCGTTCCAGCTTATGCTGTCGGGGAATGAACGCATTGCGTATGATGCCTGTTAAGCTCATTGGTTACTCGTTAATTCTTATGAAATCTGTAAACTGCAAAATTACCCAAAACAAGCGAGAGAACTGCCGTTTTTTAGTTATTTTAACTGAAAGGATGCCGAATAGCTGGGTATAAGGCTATTGTTGTTTGTATGATTCTGTATATAACTAAAAAAAAGGCGTATCAAAGTAGAAAACTTTTGATACGCCCTATACAATTATTTCACTATAACACGCTTAACTGTTTTAGCGTTGCCCTTAACAAATTCAAGAAGGTAAACGCCTGTCTGGTATTTGCTCATATTGATATAATTATCATGATGAGCATTTTCACCAACAAGCTGGCCTGCTACACTATAAATGCGCATATTGTCGTATTCGCCATTTACAGTCAGGATATTGCCAACCATCTTTACATCAATATCGTATTCTGTAGCATTTACGCTGTTTATACCGTCGGTTTGCTTTGTGGTAAAGAACGACACGCTTGCACGGTCTTTGGTTGTTCTTAGCACGTTAGAAGGGAATGGAACTCGTTCTGTTGCGCTAAAGTCATACCACATATGTTTATCTTTGTCAGCACTTATGTATTGTGACATAAAGTATATGCCTTTAAGCAGACTGCCGGCATTGCCACGTGTCATCATAGCCAGATTCTTCTGCCCGTCATATGCAAATGGTTTGTCAAATAGTACCATTGTTGTTGTCTGGTCAACTGGTATAGCCAGTTTGCCATCATAAACAAGGGTAAATTCGTTTTCAGGTACAGCCTCCATGTCGTTGAAGTTCTCTTTATCAGTATTGGCAAGATAAATCTCTACTGGGAAATCGTTGTTCTCTGTAGTTGCTTTGTAATAGAACATCAAGCCTTTAATGATAACATTGCCACAATTCAAGCTGTCAGAATCGTAGATAGTCTGGGCAATACTATACTTCTTCATTACATTAAATGGCGACATGCTATTCTCTGATTGATGATTTATAGCAACGTCTACCCATGAACCATTGGCAAGTACTGTAACGGTTTTCTCCTCGGTATCGTTATTTGTCGCATCTGCATCACCATCTGCCACTACGCGAGCGTGAATCTTGAATTTGCCTTCTGCTTGTGGAGTCCATGCCACAACAATGTCTTTGCTTTCAAATGGTTCTACCACACCAGTTGAGTTGGATGCAAGCACATTGTCATCGCTGTCAAGTAATTGTACCTCAAAGTTGCTTTGCTGTTCGTAACCATTGTTCTTTACCTTAACAGTATATTCAGATGCTTCGCCTACTACTGGAGCATTGCTTCCGCTGAATGCTTCTGCTGCAAGTTCCACAGCATTGCGCTGTTCAATTACAACATCCTTCAGATGGAATGACACGCGATTAAGAACCTGGAATCCGATGCTATATACACCAGTCTCAGGAACAGTTATAACAACAGTCTTTTGCTCCATACTCTGATTTACAATGTCGCGTTCGTTGCTGAGTATTGTGGTTTGAGCCTCAGGAGTAGTACCTTTACCTATTGTTATGTTATAGTTTACTGGGAACAACTGGCCTTGCGTACGCTCCCAATATTGCAATGTATATGTCTTTCCAGCTTCAAAGCGCATTGGAGCAGAAATCAACCAATCGTTCGACTTTAAGTCAGGTGACAACTCTTGGTCAGGGAAATATTTCATAAACGATTCAACATTGTTCTTTGCCGAATACCATGTCTGTCCGTCTTTATCGGCATCATATACCTTCCACAGACGTACAAGTTCAGAAGTAGAGAAGTTGCAGCTAAATGGCATCTCTATCGGATTACCGGCAAACTCTTGTCCCGATTCAACTGTAGCTCCATTACCATCAACATTTGTAGCGGTCACGCTATAGCTATAGCCGCCCATCTTTTCAATATTGGCATCGGTATACTTTTTGTCTGTGATGCCAGTAGCCAATTCTGCATTATCAGGTAGGCGAACAACATTATATTTCAATGTGCTTGTGTCATACCATCCGCCATGCATACCCGTAGCAGGTGCGTCCCAACTAACCGAAAGTTGATTGTCTGCATCTTTTGTGAGCTTGAGGTTTACTATATCTCCCGGAGTGTCTCTACCAACAAAACCTTCAACGTATGCAGTACGTCCATCACCATAAGCGTTTGAAACGCCTACTGTGTATCCCTTTATGCCTGATGTTGTTTCTGTAATTACAACACTACCATTACTGCCAGCTGTCTGATTGTCAACAGTAGCAAGAAGCTGGTCGTCACGATATACCTTTACAGTGTGCGTACCAGATAAAGGCTCGCCACCTGTAGTGAATTGTGGGTTGGTCCATGTTAGGGTTGCTTGCAGTTTGCCATTGTCGGCAGCCTTCAATGCAAGATTGCTTACTGCTGATGGCGATCCCTTAGGTGCTGGGTCGCTATCGATATACAACCCTACCAATTCTGAATTGCTGTTGAGATTGCTTAAATTGGAATACATCCAACCTTCATCTTCAGAGAAACTGAATTTGCCAAAGAAACCAGAACCACTACCTATTGAGGTTGTGGTGAATCCTGCCCAATAAAGCAGATTGTTCTTTGTGTCGAATGCCATTGATTGCAAACTCTTTGGTTGTACTGATGCATAACCCTCCTCGTATAAGAGCGAACCATTGGTCTTATTGATACCCCAAAGTGTACCATTGGTGTCAATGCCATACATATATCCATCAGCCGATACAGCAAGAGTTAGAATTTGCTGCATAGTATTTTCGCCTACAACAGTGGCTTTACCAGTAGCTGGGTCTATTGTCAGCAATTCAAAAGGAATGTCAAGCTCTCCACCTTCTTCCTCTCCACCAGTAGAATTTAGAATGTCGAATGCATAGAGGAATATTTTCTTTGTGGTAGGGTCATAGGTCATACATTGTATCATTAATGCATTCTCTAAGTCGGATGTCTTATATTCCTTTATTACCTTGTATTCTTTAGTGTTTACATCATACGAAGAAAAACGGTATGCCACATAGCCATCATCGCTTTCCAACATATAGTATGTTCCATCAACATAAGTGGCAGCACGAGCCAGCTTATTCTCAAACTTTTGTTCGACGGTCATCTCATTTGGATTGTCAACATCGAACGAAACAAGCTCCGTTTGAGAGTTGTTCTTTCCCCAACTGTCGTCATATACACGTAGTGCATAGGCACGACTTACTGTGGTTGCATTGTTTTTCTTTTGCACTGGGTTGGCCATCAGAATTGATGACATAGATGCAAGTAAAAATGCAATTGTAAGTGTAATAGACTTTCTCATAAATCTGTGTTTAAAATAGCAATCGTTGTCTAATTCGCTTACAAATTTATACTTTTTAATCCATTTAACCTAATAAATATCTTGATTTTATGCTTCTTGCCTATAGTATTTAATCTCTGCCGCAAAAACTGCTTTCTCATAAGTATGGCACTAACCAATGTTAAATCCGAATAAATCATTTGAATAGCGACTATTTTTATTTACATTTGCAAGCAAAAAATATGACTTATTCTTACAACACTCTTATAGTTGTCGACGACAATGCTGCCATTCTTACGGCACTTAAGATATGTCTTGCCACAGAGTTTGAGCACATCATTACTATGACGTCGCCCGATAATCTTGTGCCTACTCTTTCAAATGAACAGAATGTGGATGCTGTGTTGCTCGATATGAACTTCTCGCTCGGCGTAAATACGGGGCAAGACGGATTGTTCTGGTTGCGAACAATAAAGAAGCTGCATCCCAATACGCCCGTTGTGCTTATTACTGCATACGCAGATGTGCAGTTGGCTGTTAAGGGACTTAAGTATGGAGCAGCCGACTTTGTTACCAAGCCATGGGATAACGACAAGCTAATAGCTACCCTACATGATGCAATAGACAAGAACCGTGAGGTGATGCCACTCGAACAAATGGAGCAGGAGCACGTGCAGCGTGCTGTTGAGCATTGTCGTGGCAATATGAGCAAGGCTGCAGAGATGTTGGGTATTACGAGACAGACGCTCTACAAGAAGCTTAAGGCCTTGCCCCCTCGTGGCCAAGCGGATAAGGAGGAATGAGAAAAATTGACAATCGTGTAATTGTTGTTAATGTTTTCCTGATAAAATAAATCTATGTTATACCACACCTTATTATATATATATCCCCTGTCATCATATATGGCTCTACTCCCTATAGGTGGGTGGGTGCTTGTGGCTATTGTTCTTGTCATACTGTTATTCCTTTTCATCCGCCATCAACGCCTTCTTTCCCTTCGTGCCCATCTTATGCGCGAAGCTCTGCACAATCACGACTTCACCTTTCGTCTGCCTACAGACAGGCTCTTTCCAGGTGAGCGCGACTTGCAGGAAGCCCTAAATGATATGGGTAGCGAGATAAACCGACTGCTTGCACGAAGCGAGGTGGAGTCGTGGCGACGACTGACACGTGTGCTTACCCATGAGATTATGAATTCGGTGGCACCTATACAGAGCATCACACAGGCATATATATCGTCGCCTATGGTTAAGGGCACCCCTCTCGAAGAAGGTATGCGCGCCATATACGACACCAGTCTTGGTCTGTCGACCTTTGTAGACAGCTACCGCAAACTAACCCTATTGCAACCTGCCGATATACAACCTCTCGACCTAAGGCAGTTTGTCAGGACCATCCCGACACTTTATCCCGACCTGCAATGGCACATCGGGCTTGATGCCCCGACATCGGTAGATACCGACCAAGGTATGCTGCGGCAAGTGTTGACCAATATAATAAAGAATGCCGTTGAGGCTGGAGCACGCTCTGTTGACATACGCATGGTCGAAGCTTCAGGCAATGGCGGCAAGCAAGACAATGCCTCTACAATGCAGATGCTTGTAAGCAACGACGGGCAACCAATAGCGACAGAAGTGGCAAGAGAGATATTTATCCCGTTCTTCACAACCAAGAAGACGGGGCAGGGCATAGGCTTGGCTATCGCCCGGCAAATGATGATGGCTTGCGGTGGCAATTTGTGGCTTGCCGATACGCCCGTAGCCGGATTTCATACTACATTTGTTCTGGAAGTGGCGGTATAAAAGGTTCTTTCAGCTATTAGTGTGATATCGATTATTGTAGAGGTTTGTATTGGAGGACAAGTAATATAATATAATTGCCAGTACCAGTTAGTATAAACTGCAGTACCAGCTATATGAAACTCCAGTACCGCATAACTGGTACTGCAGTACCAGTTATGCGGTACTAAAATCGGTACTGGGATTGTTTGCAAAATAAAAAAGGTTCATCAGGTATTTAGAGTAATAGAATGTTAGAATTCTGTTAGTTTCACTCTAAATGCCAGATGAACCTTATTAATATTCTGTATGTTTTTCCTTAGTATATTCTATTCTTAGTTCTGCTTGCCAATATAAGCGAAAGGAACGGTGATATTGTCGTCATCTTCCTTCTCGTGTGTAGTAGAAGGATCTCTTGAATAAGACTGATCGGCATTGTCGCTCATACTTGTGTCGTAAGGCAGACAGTCCATACCACTTGTACCAAAGGTAGCTACTAACATCACACCCAATCCCTTGCTTGCCACATCGGCAGCTGTAACACCAAGCTTAGCTAAAGGAATCGAGATTTCGTAATGGAAATCGTATTGGGAAGACTTGTGTCCTAAGGTATTGAAATCTACATAAGTAGATGTACCCTTTGTCATATCACCTACAAGACGGTTCTGTGACTCTCCATAACATTCTTTAATACCCTTTATCGTTTTGCTGAGAATACCCATACCATACTTCACAACAACACCTGTCTCTTTATAGGCAACCTCTTCTAAAGCATTTAATCCTGCGCTGCTTCCACCATAAATGAATGGACCATTGGTGTTATTGGTTGAGAATACCACTACCTTGTTGACTGGGCTTTCGCAAGTAATGCCACTATCCCATAGAGTTCCACCTGCTGTAGTCTTACAATGATTGCCTATTCTTGTAGAGGCATTATTGGTGTTGATGCCGATAAAGAATGGCATATTGTAATTTTTGAACAGCACACCATTACTGAGTGGAAAATCTGCTTCTGGAGCTACCACATCTTGAACGTTGGTCATCTCCCACATCAGATAGAGGTTATTATCGTCATAGCAACCATAAAGTGCATAGAGATCGACAGGATTCTCGTGCATGGCAGCATCCATATATACACGTGGGTCGTCATTGGCAGCACCCTGTGCTATAATCATACTTGCATCCCAATCGCTAATGTCACCATCTACAGTAATGGTTTTCTTAATACCTGCACCATTTGGATTGGTCTGATACTGAGCATCCAGATTCTGTGGATTAGGGGTAGGTGTTGGAGTTGGCTCAGGTTCAGGTTCTGGAGTTGGCTCTGGCTCAGGTTCTGGAGTTGGCTCTGGCTCTGGGTTTGGAGTTGGTGCCACTACAGCACCTTCGTTTACTACCTTTTCAGCAGAAGCATTTGCACCATTGATAGGAGTACCAGCAGTACCATCGTTGATGAAGAACTTAGCATTGAGGTAAGCTGTAGGAATCGTTGCCTTATACCATCCTGTCTTACCATTATGAGAAGCAGAAGCATCGTAAGTCATCTTAACACCTGGCCATACAGAAGAAGAAGTTGTTCCATTATAGAAGTAGCAATAAACATTCTCCCAGTTGGAAGCGTTATCGAAGTAAACATACTCAGGATCAACGATCTCATCTTCATGTACCTTGGTCACAGTAGTGCTGTATGTTCCGTCAACATAGTAGCCGTGGTTGACAAACTCCACGTCAGCAGTTATCTTATTTCCATTACCATCCAAGAAAATTATTTGAGTAGGAGCACTTGTCTCGGTGCCATCATAAGTCCACTTGAAGACATTCTTTCCAGAAACACTCTTACCTACAAGAGGCAACTTTTTATTGATAGCATCATTCCATTCACCAGCATACTTAATTACAGGCTTAACCTTGTCATTCCATACATATACGGCTGCTGCCGCATTAGATGTCTCCAAGAAACAGGAGATTTCATCAGCCTTGCCCAATTCAGGAACATAAGCCTTCACTTTCTTGTAAGTTACCGAACCTGTTTCCGTCTTGCCGTCCTTGTCGGTTGCACCCCAAGTGATAGTAACATTCTTACCATAGGCAACATCAGCACCTACAGTAAACTGCTTGGCTGCAGTAAAAGTCTGCTTCTCACCGCCGTTCACCTGAATCCAGGCAGAAACAGCATTCAAAGGAGTAGCAGTCACAGTGAGAGACTCATCTGAGAAGGCTGTGCCATCAACTGGATTGAAAACAACTTCAGGAGTCAGCACGATAGGGCCAGCATTATAGATGACAGCAATACCTGACTCGCCAACATGACCAGAGATTGTAGAAGCATTGACGGTGAAAGCACCACCGCCTACCATATCCTTATAAGTACCAGACTTAAGCCACTTGCCGTCGCCAGCACCATTGGCTACAGTTACGTCACGATCAGAACCACTTCCCAATACGATAATAGCGCCACTCTTACGAACCTGAGCACAAACGCCATTACCTTTTACATAATAGTTTGGCTCGCCGGCACAAACATTGTGCATGTGGTTTACCTGAGCTACTTCAGCATCTTTGAAGTGAACGCTTCCCTTATCACCAAATTTGATATCATTCTTTCCCTTCTGAGCAGGACGGGAGAAATAAAGAGCGGTAGCTCCATTGTTTCCTGCTACAACTGCATAAGCACGGTCGATAACATTCTGACTTTTATTCTTTGATTCACCACCATCGTTGGCATAAGTATCATGGCTTTCACCCCAATAAACCAACTTTTCTGTCTTTGCCTTTCTCTGATTGAAATTACCTACAGACTCGTTGATAGAACCACCGGCAAATGAATTGGCAAATCCGTTACCATAACCATTATCAGTAATACTCATGTATGTCTGATACTCTGGGAAAAGGACATTATCATTACCACCAGTACCATCAAGAATCTCACCATAGTTGTACATGGTCTGATCCACCACATTCTTCATAAAAGAGTCACCCTCAGAAGGCAAACCGATGTGCTTGATAGCATCCCAACGGATACCATCCACACCACAGGCCTTCAAATCCTGGATGTATTGTTTGATGATGGCTTGCACAGTAGGATTGTTGGTATCGAGGTCCCACATTCCAATCATACCAAATGTAACCTGATGGCGGTCATTCCAGTTACCCACACCAAATCGTTCATGATAAAGGCTCTCGTCCTTCAAGCGTTCAGCCACGTTAGGATGGTCGGTATGGTTGGCAACCACATCCACAATCACCTTGACACCATACTCATGAGCCTTAGCGCAGAGAGCCTTCAGGTCAGCTTCAGTACCAAGACCATTACCTATTTTAAAATCGTATGGACGATAAACATCATACCAAACGGATCCTTTACCTGCTCTTTCGTGAACAGGAGAAGTCTGAACTGCAGTAAAGCCTGCCTTGGCGATATTAGGAATTTCTTCCTGGATATCTGCCAACGTCCAGTCGAAACAATGAAGGATGACACCATCCTGAATATTGTCTTTAAGACCATATTTGTTGTCTGCGAAGATGTTGGATGCCATGGTGAACAGCATCACCAACATCAGAAGACCATAATTGATTGTCTTTTTCATAATCTGCTATTATTTTCTGATGATTACTTTCTTACCATTGTGAATATAGAGTCCAGCTTGAGTAGGCTTCTTGATGCGGATACCAGAGATGGTGTACCAGGCATCATTTGTTGCCTTCTTAACATCAGTCATGGTTGTAGTCTCAATAGCCGTTACAGTACCATTCACATAAACGGTTTCACCTGCAAGATTAGAAGCAGCTGCTCCATTATTAATAACGAAATAACCAGTAAGGAATGCTTGAGGAACTTCTACTGTATAATAACCTTTTTTGCCATTATACTCAGTTTCGTTGTCAAGTGACATTTTCATACCTGGCCATTCCTGCGCTGCAGTAGTACCATTGTAAATGTAGCAGTAAACATCCTTAAGATTGGCTGTACTATTGTCGAAGAAAACCATCACCTTGCCGGTAGCTACCTCAATAGTCTTGGTGTATTTGCCTTCAACATAATAACCGTGGTTTACGTATTCCTGGTCGCCTCCATTTAGCTTCTTTTCGCCATCATGAGTAAAGATTATGGCTGTTGGTGCGCCCTTGTCGCCAGTATATGTCCACTTGAATACGTTCTTGCCATTGGCTGTTTTGCCCATAAGAGTCATAGCATCGCCAGGCCATCCAGCATTGGTTAGCTGTGGATTTTCGTTGTTCCACGCCCAAACCTTAGCATTGTCGAATGAGGTTTCAAGGAAGACAGATATTTCGTCTTCCGTAACTGTTGGATTGTAATCGTTTGCCGCCATTGATGGTTGGACTGCAAATCCCCCAAATGTCAAGCTTATGAGCATGACCAATAAATTGAGAAACAAGTAATTTTTTTGCATAGTCGCAATCGGTAATTTTTTAGTTTATAAGTTTAGGTAATATTATTTCTTGCCCCAAAATTAATACGTTTTTCTGTGGTAATATGTATGAACAATGCAAAAAGGAGGGAAAATGCAATGTAAACGATTGCGCAGTTAATATAACTAACTGAATTACAGTTTGTAGATACGATGACGTTTAGTGGCGACGCGTATAATTATCTTAGTTTTATGTGTATTAAAATAGCATTATATTAGTATAATATTAGTATAATACTAAGAACTATTTTGCATTAAGGAGACTGCTTAAAACAAATATATCATGTGTATTATGGGTCTTTGCCTTGTTGTATAGAACAAAAAAGGCAATTGCATGGCTCTTAGTAAGGAGCCGCGCAATTGCCTATATATAATAATGTGTATTTATTGCAACATTATCCCACCTGCGAACCCGGCTTAACGTTTCCGAGTACAGATGTTACATTAAGAGTTCCATCGAAGTTTACAGCCGATAGAATCATACCCTGACTCTCAATGCCCATCATCTTGCGAGGAGCAAAGTTGGCAACAAACAGAACGTCTTTGCCAATGAGCTGTTCTGGCTCGTAGTAGGCAGCTATACCACTGAGGATAGTACGGTCTACACCCGAACCATCGTCTATAGTAAACTGAAGGAGCTTCTTGCTCTTCTTCACCTTCTGGCAGTCCTTGATATGACCAACACGTATGTCCATCTTCTCGAAAGTCTCAAAGTCTACATTTTCCTTTATAGGAGCAGCCACATACGATGCGGCTTCGTTAGCCTTCTTAGTGTCTTCGAGTTTCTGGAGCTGAGCGTTTATGGCATCGTCTTCAATCTTCTCGAATAGCAGAGCAGGAGTACCAAGTTGGTGTCCTGGCTTAAGCAATTCTGTGCTTCCAAGCTGATCCCATTCTGTCTCAGATACGTTGAGCATTTCGCGCAACTTTGCAGAGCTAAATGGTAGGAACGGTTCGAAGGCAATCTCGAGGTTAGCAACAAGCTGAAGCGATATATAAAGAATAGTCTTAACACGCTCCATATCTGTCTTTGCTACGTGCCAAGGCTCGCAATCGGTTATGTATTTGTTGCCAATACGAGCAAGATTCATAGCCTCCTTCTGAGCATCACGGAACTTGAATGTATCCAACAATGCCTCTACCTTCTGCTTAACATCCTTGAATTCCTCAATAGCCTTGCGGTCTACGTCCTGAAGTTCGCCGCATTCGGGTACTACGCCACCAAAGTATTTCTTGGTAAGCTGCAATGCACGGTTAACAAAGTTGCCGTATACAGCTACAAGCTCATTGTTGTTGCGGTCCTGGAAATCTTTCCATGTAAAGTTGTTGTCCTTAGTCTCTGGTGCATTGGCTGTAAGCACATAACGCAGAACATCCTGCTTGCCAGGGAAGTCTACAAGATATTCGTGGAGCCATACAGCCCAATTGCGTGATGTAGAAATCTTATCATTCTCAAGATTAAGGAACTCATTGGCTGGCACATTGTCAGGAAGGATATAGTCGCCATGTGCCTTGAGCATTGTAGGGAATACAATGCAGTGGAACACGATGTTGTCCTTGCCGATGAAGTGGATAAGGCGTGATGAAGGATCTTGCCACCATGTTTGCCATGTGCCCCACTTTTCAGGTTGAGCATCGCACAACTCCTTAGTGTTAGATATATATCCGATAGGCGCATCAAACCAAACATAGAGCACTTTGCCATCAGCTCCCTCTACTGGAACTGGAATACCCCAATCGAGGTCGCGTGTCATTGCGCGTGGCTGCAAATCCATATCGAGCCACGACTTGCATTGGCCATATACGTTAGGACGCCACTCTTTGTGGTCCTCAAGAATCCATTGCTTCAACCATTCCTGATAGTTGTTAAGTGGCAAATACCAGTTCTTTGTTGCCTTTTTAATCAATCCGTGACCAGGATTGTTCTTGTTGGTAGGGTTGATAAGCTCCTCAGGAGAGAGTGTGGCACCACACTTCTCGCATTGGTCACCATAGGCTCCCTCGGCACCACAACGCGGACATGTGCCAACGATATTACGGTCGGTAAGGAACTCGCCAGTAACCTCGTCGCAGAACTGTTCCTCTGTTTTCTCTACAAGCTCGTGCTTGTCGTAGAGAGTGCGGAAGAAGTCGGATGCAAACTTGTGATGAATCTTCGAGGTTGTGCGACTGTAAATGTCGAATGATATACCGAAGTCCTCAAACGACTTCTTAATAAGATTGTGGTAGCGGTCTACTACCTCCTGAACTGTAATACCCTCCTTGCGTGCGCGGATGGTAACTGGTACACCGTGCTCGTCGCTACCACCTATAAACATTACCTTTTGCTTCTTAAGGCGTAGGTAGCGAACATAGATGTCGGCAGGCACATACACACCAGCCAAATGGCCAATGTGTACACCACCATTTGCATATGGCAAGGCAGCCGTTACGGTGGTGCGTTTAAACTTGTTTTCTTCCATTGTTTATATTGTTTTGTATTTATTTCGTACGGGTGTGCATATCCATTGACAGACAAGGCTTATACAACCTTGCAAAGGTACTAATTTTACATGATAAAGTCCCTGTAATTCTTTGAAATAGAAAGAAAATAACCCAAATATATGCACATTTATAGGGTGTTTGTGCACACAATGTGCCTTTTTATAGTAAAATATTTGCCCAATTAAATAAAAATGTGTTCCTTTGCATCCAGTTTTTAAACTTGAAATTAATATTATAAACACTTTAAATTAAGAATTATGTCAGAAATCGAATCAAAAGTAAAGGCTATCATCGTTGACAAACTCGGTGTAGACGAGGCAGACGTTAAGGCTGAAGCAAGCTTCACAAACGACCTTGGTGCAGACTCTCTTGACACTGTAGAGCTCATCATGGAGTTCGAGAAGGAGTTTGGTATCTCTATCCCTGATGACAAGGCTGAGAAGATCGGCACTGTAGGCGACGCTATCGCATACATCGAGGAGAACGCAAAATAAATAAGGTTTATGGTTTATAGTTTATGGTGCGCATGATGGCAACAAGCATTTTATTTGTTTAAAAAATTCCACTTGTGCCACATAAACCATAAACCATTTTTTTAACCATGAACTGATTTTATATTTAAATGGAATTAAAAAGAGTAGTAGTTACAGGTCTTGGTGCTGTTACCCCATTGGGCAACAACGTTGAGGATACCTGGAACAACCTTGTCGCCGGTGTAAGCGGCGCAGCCCCTATCACACAATTTGACGCTTCACAGTTTAAGACCCAGTTTGCTTGCGAGGTTAAGAATCTTAAGGTTAACGATTTCATCGATCGCAAGGAAGCACGCAAGATGGACCGCTATGCACAGTTGGCCATGATATCAGCTATGCAGGCTGTACAGGATTCGGGTATGGACCTTGAGGCAGAAGACAAGAACCGTATTGGTGTTATCTTCGGTGTAGGTATCGGTGGTATCAAGACATTCGAGGAAGAAGTAGGCTATTATGCACAGCACCAGGATGCAGGTCCTAAGTTCAATCCTTTCTTCATCCCTAAGATGATTGCCGACATCGCTTCGGGCTTGATCTCTATACAGTACGGATTCCACGGTCCTAACTATACAACAACATCGGCTTGTGCTTCTTCAACAAACGCTCTTGCTGATGCTTTCAACCTCATTCGCTTGGGCAAGGCTAATGTCATCGTTAGTGGTGGTGCAGAGGCAGCTATCACAGCTGCTGGTGTAGGCGGCTTTAATGCTATGCACGCTCTCTCTACACGCAATGACGATCCCGAGCATGCATCACGTCCGTTTAGTGCAAGTCGCGACGGATTTATTATGGGCGAAGGTGCTGGCTGCCTCATACTTGAGGAACTTGAGCATGCCAAGGCACGCGGAGCTAAAATATACGCAGAAATGGTTGGCGAAGGCATGTCTGCCGACGCACATCATATTACAGCTTCTCACCCAGAGGGTCTTGGAGCACGTCTCGTAATGGAGAACGCACTTGAGGACGCTGGTTTGAAGCCAGAGGACATCGACTATATCAACGTACACGGCACATCTACCCACGTAGGTGACATCTCTGAGGCTAAGGCCATCAAGCAGGTGTTTGGTGAGGCTGCATACAAGCTCAACATCAGCTCTACAAAGTCAATGACTGGTCACCTTCTTGGTGCAGCTGGTGCAGTAGAGGCTCTTGCTTCAGTGCTTGCAGTAAAGAACGATATCGTTCCACCAACTATCAACCACGAGGAAGACGACCAGGATCCAGAAATCGACTATAATCTCAACTACACCTTCAATAAGGCGCAGAAACGTGAGATTCGTGCTGCATTGAGCAACACATTCGGTTTCGGAGGCCACAACGCATGTGTAATATTCAAGAAATATGCTGAGTAATCTCATAGACAGAATGAAGCTCCCTTTCCGCAAGGACAAGGAGCTTTATTTGTCTTTACGCCAAATAATTGGCTTTTATCCGCACGACATAAGCTACTATAAGCTTGCGCTCATGCACAAAAGTATGTACAAGCGCAATGCCAAGGGACGTCCTGTTAATAACGAGCGACTTGAGTTCTTGGGCGATGCCATTTTAGATGCCACTGTGGGCGACATCGTTTACCGACACTTTCCTGGCAAAAGAGAGGGATTCTTGACAAACACCCGCTCTAAGCTTGTGCAACGCGACACTCTAAACCGACTTGCCCAGGAGATGGGTATCAACCAACTAATTCTTTCAAACGGACGTTCCTCGTCGCACAACTCGTATATGGGCGGCAATGCCTTCGAGGCTCTTGTAGGAGCTATATATCTCGACAGAGGCTACGATGCTTGCATGGAGTTCATGCGCAAGCGCATACTGGCACAAATGATAAACATCGACAAGGTTGCTTATAAGGAGGTAAACTTCAAGAGCAAGCTCATCGAATGGAGCCAGAAGAATCGTGTGCGCATAGACTTCAAGATATTGAAGCAAGAGAAGGACAAGACTGGTTCGCCCGTATTCAAGTATCAGGTATTGCTTGAGGATGTGGAAGGATGCTCAGGAGAGGGCTATAGTAAGAAGGAGAGTCAGCAGCTTGCGTCAAAGCTTACACTTGAGAAGCTGCGCAAGGAGCCACAGTTTATAGACCTTGTATTTGCCGCAAAGACCAATCGTACAAAGATGGAGGAAGAGCCCGTAGAGAATGTTCCGGTAATAGAACAGACAGCCGACGACTTTATTGTACTTAGTCCTGAGGTGGAGGCACACGCTGAAGCTGCCGTAGAGGTATTGAATCGTAAGAATAAGAAGCGCGAGCGTCGCTCGCCTATGTACCGCAACGACAATTCTTCTGCAGAGGATATTGCTTCTAAAGCTAATGACAAGGTTGATACACCTGCTAATGATAATGTTGACGACAAACTCAATCTTGACGACAAGGAGTTTGACCTCAGTCATATATCGGCACGCGAGCAAAGCCGCGAGGATATTATTGCTGCTGCAGAGGCAGCTGCTTTCGGCGAGTAAACAATATAAACACAGTATAGTATTTCTGTTACTTTTACTATAGCAGTGAGAGAGGACCAAAAGCGTTCTTTCTCACTGCTGTTGTTTTAGTGGTTTGCCTTTCTTCTTTCTATTGTTATTCTGCAATACACCATAAAAAATACAGAAACCGTTGCAACATTCCACTTTTATTTATAATTTAGTGGCGTGTAACAATTAATTTTTTCTCCCATTACCCAACAATGTCATACAAGAATACATTATATATATGCCTTATATGGCTCCTAACAGCGTGCTCGCTTGAGCCTGCCTCATATCCAACACCATCCGAGCCTACTGCCGACTCCGACCGTATTATTATTCTATGTGAAGGACTATGGGGTATGGACAACTCATCGCTTGCATTGCTCGACCATGGAGTATTGACCAACCGATGGTTTCAGCAGCAGAACCCAGGACGTCATCTTGGCGATACCGGTAACGATATATTGCAGGTTAATGACACGCTGATAGCAATATCTGTCAATTGGTCGAACATTATACAGTATATACATCCTGACGGTACGGCTATTGCTGCAACAGAGAACATCCCTAACAATCGACGACTTGCCACCGACCATAAAGGCTATCTGTATGTAACATCGTATGCCGACAAGGGTTATGTGGCTAAGATAGACATCAATACAAAGCAGGTGGTAGACACATGTCATGTGGGTTATGAGCCTGAAGGCATTGCCTATTATGATGGCAGACTGTATGTTGCCAATACGGGTGGCTACTCTACCCAGACGCAAGATCATGGCTACGAGCGAACAATAAGTGTGGTAGATGCTCAGACCATGCGCGAGCTTAGACGCATAGATACGGGATGTCCAAATCTATATGGCAAGATTTCTGTTAGCGGACAGTATGCTTGCATCAATTCTGCTGGCGATATGTATACTATAGCTCCACGTTGCATTGTGCTGAATATGGCTAACGACGAGTTCCGTGTGTTCAATTTTCCTGCCACTTACAATTGTGCCTATCATAACCGCTTCTATATGATAGGCTCTGCCTTCTCGCATCTAACCAGCACTTATACATATTCAATGCATAACATATCGTTGCCTTCGATGGAGGTAGAAGATGGACTTGCCGAGTATAGCAAAGCCGAAGAAACAATCCTTCAGATGCAGTCGCCATATGCTCTATATATATCACCCTATACCGGTCATCTCTATTCAAGCGATGCCCGAGCATACGCCACAAATGGCTATGTATACGAGTTCGGACGTGATGGCATGCTGGTTGGCAGATACTTGCTGAGAGGAGTTAACCCTTCGGGATTTGTGGCGATTGCAGAGTGAAAAGAGAAGGAATAAAATGCAGCCCCCGTTTCTTGGGTATTCAAACAATATTGAGTAAATTTGCAAAATAAAGAAAAAGAGAAATGAAACTTATAACATTTTTGTTCACCGCCCTCTTGTGCATCCTCACATCTGCCAATGCCCAATCGCAGCAAGTAATAAGAGTGCTTGAGTTCTGTCCTGCTCCAGGTCAATTCACCAATACATTACCTGATATTGACGCTACAATGTCTAAGGCAGAACGATTGCAAGCTTGTGAGCAACAACTGCAAGATGGCAATCTGATAAGTCTTGGAGCCGCGGGTGGCTACATAACCCTTGCTCTCGACCAACCTATAAAGAATGGTAAGGGTTCCGACCTACGCATTCTTGGCAATGCAATGTATGCCATAAACGATCCTGTATATGGTGATGCTACAATAGGCGGAAGCATAGAGCCTGGTATTGTTTATGCAGGAGTAGGATCGTCGCCAGAGACAGCCAAGTGGTACGAACTTGCAGGCTCGGAGTATTATACCACACAGCGACACAACTTCAGCATAACCTATCATAAGCCTACTGCTGAGGTGGGAGAACATAACATTCCTTATTCATCCTTCGACCAATACATTCGCTTTTATGCCAAGTGGAACGAACCCGACGGAACAGAGCGAGACACAACAGGATATCTTATGAAGAATACGTTCCATGCACAGACCTATTGGCCTATGTGGGAGGACAAGGACGAGATAACATTCTATGGAGGTAGATTGCCCAATAACGCTATCAATTATGGTGGCGATGGCAGTGAGGCGGATAATCCTCAAAACTGGATTAGCTACAGATATGCAGTCGATTCGTATGGATATGTTGATGCAGCGCTAAACTCGGATAAGGTATATACAACATTCGACCTTGACTGGGCAGTAGACAATGATGGCAATCCCGTAAAGCTGTCTCATGCCGACTTTATACGCATACAGACTGGTGTATTGCAGCATTGTGGTTGGACGGGCGAAACATCTACCGAGGTTCTAAGCATGGAGAACCTGCACCTTATACCAGGATACGACGACAATCCTATCGTAATAACTCCACGCCAGCGTCCTACAAGCATCAATGGTATAACAGATAGACCACGACACGAGATAATGCGACTAAGCATTGACGGACGACGTCTTGCAAAACCCGAAAAGGGCATAAACATTGTGAAATATTCGGACGGAACTACACGTAAAACTATTAATTAGCATAGTATTTTGGGTAGTCTAATAAGCGTTAATGTCTTGTTCGTATAATGAGGTTAATTATACAAACAAGACATTAACGCTGTATTTTATTCAGCACTTCTCCAACAATGTCAAGCAGCGCATTGTTGTACCGTTCCATCTCTTTGGCGTTGGTTTTGTGCTCTGCACTTGTTGTCTGTGGAGTAGATATATGTATCAACGTGCGTTTTTTCATCACCATGTCAGTTACAGAGTGCGAAGTTAGCAATTATTTCTGTAACATTAGTCCTTAATTTTTACTTTTTTCGGCTTTATTACACATCATTATAAAGTAAAAGTCGTAACTTTGCATAAAACTGAAAATTATAACAAAATAGATACAATGGAATACAATTTCAGAGAAATCGAGAAGAAATGGCAATCTCAGTGGGTGAAGGACAAGACCTATCACATTACTGAGGATGAGCAGAAAAAGAAGTTCTACGTACTCAACATGTTCCCCTATCCATCGGGTGCTGGTCTTCATGTGGGTCATCCACTTGGATATATCGCATCTGATATCTATGCACGCTTCAAGCGACTTGAGGGCTACAATGTGCTCAATCCTATGGGCTACGATGCCTATGGATTGCCTGCAGAACAGTATGCCATCCAGACTGGTCAGCACCCAGAGGTTACTACCGTTGCCAATATAGCACGCTATCGCCAGCAGTTGGACAACATCGGATTCTCTTTTGATTGGGACCGCGAGGTGCGCACATGCGACCCTAAATACTATCATTGGACACAGTGGGCATTCCAAAAGATGTTCCAGTCTTTCTTCTGCAACTCTTGCCAGAAGGCACAACCAATAGAGAAACTTGTGGCTCATTTCGAGCAGAAGGGTACAGAAGGTCTTAATGTGGCTGAAAGCGAGCACTTGGAGTTTACTGCTGATGAGTGGAAGGCAATGAGCGACGTGGAGAAGCAGAAGACATTGATGAACTATCGTATTGCCTATCTTGGCGAGACAATGGTTAACTGGTGTCCAGGTCTTGGTACCGTACTTGCCAACGACGAGGTTGTTAATGGCGTGAGCGAGCGTGGTGGCTATCCAGTTGTACAGAAGAAGATGCAGCAGTGGTGCTTGCGTACATCGGCTTACTCGCAGCGTTTGCTCGACGGACTTGAGACAATAAACTGGAGCGACTCTATAAAGGAAACACAAAAGAACTGGATAGGACGCTCTGAGGGTACCGAGATGCAGTTTAAGGTGGCTGGTCAGGATTTTGACTTTACCATCTTTACCACACGTGCCGACACTATCTTTGGTGTAACATTCATGGTATTGGCTCCTGAGAGCGAACTCGTAGAGAAGCTTACCACTGCCGAGCAGAAGGCCGAGGTAGAGGAATATCTTGCTTACGTGAAGAAGCGCACCGAGCTCGACCGTATGGCAAACCATTCTGTAACAGGCGTGTTCTCTGGCTCTTATGCCGTTAATCCGTTTACTGGCGAGAACATTCCTATCTGGATTTCAGAATACGTGCTTGCAGGATATGGCACTGGTGCAATCATGGCTGTTCCGGCTCACGATTCGCGCGACTATGCCTTTGCCAAGCACTTCAACCTGCCTATCATACCACTTATTGAGGGTGCAGATGTGTCAGAGGAGAGCTTCGATGCCAAGGAAGGTATTGTGCAGAACTCGCCTGTTGCAGGCAAGGAGACTCTTGATGGTTTCTCATTGAACGGATTGACCGTAAAGGAGGCTATTGCAGCTACCAAGAAGTTTGTTACCGAGAAGGGTCTTGGACGTGTTAAGATTAACTATCGTTTGCGCGATGCCATCTTCTCGCGTCAGCGTTATTGGGGCGAGCCATTCCCAGTATATTATAAAGACGGTATGCCTCAGATGGTTCCCGAAGAGTGCTTGCCACTCGAACTGCCTGAGATTGAAACCTACAAGCCTACCGAAAGCGGCGAACCTCCATTGGGACGTGCTAAGATGTGGGCATGGGATGTAGAAAAGAAGCAGGTTGTAGACAAGGCTCTTGTAGACAACAAAACCGTGTTCCCTCTCGAGCTTAACACTATGCCAGGTTTCGCGGGCTCTTCGGCCTACTACCTGCGCTATATGGATCCGCACAACGATGAATGTCTTGTTAGCAAGGAAGCCGACGAATATTGGCAGAACGTAGATCTCTATGTAGGTGGATGCGAGCATGCAACTGGTCACCTTATCTACTCTCGTTTCTGGAACAAGTTCCTATTCGACCTCGGAGTTAGCTGTAAGGAAGAGCCATTCCAAAAGCTTGTAAACCAGGGTATGATTCAGGGACGTTCTAACTTTGTATACCGCATCAACTCTGACGACCATTCTAAGGCTCCGGTATTTGTTAGCGCCGGACTTAAGAAGGATTACGACGTAACTCCTATCCACGTAGACGTTAACATTGTGTCTGCCGATGTGCTCGATATAGATGCGTTCAAGGCATGGCGTCCTGAATATCAGAATGCAGAGTTTATACTTGAGGATGGCAAGTACATATGTGGTTGGGCAGTAGAGAAGATGTCTAAGTCGATGTTCAATGTTGTCAACCCTGATATGATAGTAGAGAAGTATGGTGCCGACACCCTGCGTCTGTACGAGATGTTCCTTGGTCCAGTTGAGGCAAGCAAGCCTTGGGATACCAATGGTATTGACGGATGCTTCCGCTTCCTTAAGAAGTTCTGGAACCTCTACTACGACAATCGTACCGACGAGTTCTTGCCTTCGGCTGATGCTGAGGCTACAGCCGACAGCATGAAGACATTGCATAAGCTCATCAAGAAGGTGACCGAGGACATCGAGAAGTTCTCTTACAACACTTCTATCTCTGCTTTCATGATTGCAGTAGGCGAACTTGCACAGCAGAAGTGTCGCAATAAGCAGGTACTCCAGCAGCTTGTAGTGCTCATCGCTCCATTTGCTCCGCACATTGCAGAAGAATTGTGGCACGCACTTGGCAATGAGTCTACTGTATGCGATGCTAAATGGCCTGAGTTCAAAGCCGAGTATCTTGTAGAGAGCGAGGTACAGCTCACTATATCATTCAATGGTAAGGCACGCTTCCAGATGAAGTTCCCTACCGATGCCACCAACGATGCTATACAGCAGGCTGTGCTTGCCAACGAGCAGAGTGCCAAGTATATTGGCGACAAGAAGGTGGTTAAGGTAATTGTAGTGCCTAAGAAGATTGTGAATGTCGTAGTGAAGTAATACTATCGGCATTAGATATATACTCTACTTCGCAAGTTGAGAAGTAAAGAATTATTACTTCTTAACTTGCGAAGTTCAATAAAAAATAAAGCATAACTGTAAAATCCTATGACAATTGATCGCAACATTATTTGGCAAGAAACGAAGGACTATTTTAACATAACACTTGGTCTTATGTTGTATACTTTCGGATTCACCGTTTTCCTACTACCTTATGAAATCGTAACTGGAGGTATTGCTGGTATCGGAGCCATCGTTTTCTATGCCACAGGATTTCCCGTCCAGTGGACATTCTTTATCATCAATGCCTTGCTTATTGTGGCGGCACTAAAGGAACTCGGAATCAGATTCCTTGCCAAGACCATTTATGCCACGTTGGTAATAACCGTAATGCTTGAATTCGCACAGAAAATAGTGGAGATGCCCGACGGTACCTTCTATAAGCTTATGGGCGAGGGCAACGACTTTATGTCGCTCATCATTGGATGTATGCTCACTGGCACCGCGTTGGCAATAGTCTTCCTTAACAATGGCAGTACGGGTGGTACCGACATTATAGCTGCTGTGGTTAACAAATACTATAATGTATCGCTCGGCAAGGGTCTTATCATGGTAGACCTTATTATCATAGGCAGCTGTCTATTTATCGACTCCTTTGGTTTGTTCCCGCAGCGTTGTCAGATGGTTGTATTCGGTTTGTGTACCATGGTTATTGAGTGTACCATGCTCGACTATGTCATGAACTGGCAACGACAATCGGTGCAGTTTATGATTTTCTCGAAGGAATACCAGAAGATAGCCAAGGCTATAACCGAGAAGACCGACCACACTCTAACCATACTTGATGGCCACGGCTGGTATACAGGCAAGGAGATGAAGGTTATATGCCTTCTTGCCAAGAAACGCGAGTCGGTACTTATATTCCGACTAATCAAGATGATTGACCCACGTGCCTTTGTAAGCCAGAGTAGTGTCATAGGTGTATATGGCGAGGGATTCGACCAGATAAAGGTGAAGGTTAAGAAGGAAATGGAAAAGGAAAAAATAGAAAACAATGAAGATAGTATTCGCAACCAACAACAAGCATAAGCTCGACGAGATACGCTCTATTCTTGGTTCTCGCTTCGAGATATTGTCGCTCAACGACATTGGCTGCTATGCCGATATACCCGAAACAGCCAACACACTTGAGGGTAATGCCATACAGAAGGCAAGATATATTGTAGACAACTTTGGCTACGACTGTTTTGCCGATGATACGGGTCTTGAGGTACCGTCGCTTGGAGGTGAGCCTGGTGTACATTCGGCTCGTTATGCCGAGGGTACCGACCACGACTCGGAGGCTAATATGCAGAAACTTCTGCGTTGCCTTGCCGATAAGGACGACCGTCGTGCGCAGTTCCGCACAGTTATTTGCCTTGCACGCAAAGAGGATGTTGCCGACTATACTCTGTTCGAAGGCATAGTAAAGGGTACAATAGCCAAGGAGAAGCAAGGAACCGAGGGTTTTGGCTACGACCCAATCTTTGTGCCTGAGGGATACAATGAGTCGTTTGCACAACTTGGCATGGATATCAAGAACGGTATATCGCATAGGGCACGTGCTGTAGAAAAGCTTGCGCGTTACCTTGTGCAGTAATATAAGTACATTACACCAATAAAAAACACACGACAATTGCATAGAACATTCCATGCAATTGTCGTGTGTGTTTTTATGTTCATATGATATCGGGGTCTATATCACCTTATTCTTATTCTGTCTTGATGCTCTCCACCGGATTGGCTGTAGCCACTCTCCACGATTGCACCATAACAGTAGCAATAACCACCGCCGACACCAATACGAATGATATTGGGAAGAGCCACCAATGTATTGGCGTGTGTTCGGCAAAGCTTTGCAGCCATTGCTTGCTTAGCCACCATCCTATAGGCGCTGCCACAACAAAGGCCACTATAAGAGGCACGGCGTAGCGCATGGCAAACAACCTTACTACAGCGCCTACCGAAGAGCCCATAACCTTGCGTATAGCTATCTCCTTGCGGCGATACTCGGTCTCGAACATCGTAAGCGAGAATACACCTATTATAGTTATTATGATGCAGATAATTGCAAACAACTTAACCTGAGATATAAAGCGGAACTCGTCAACATAGGTTTGTTGCAAGTCGTCGTCAAGGAATTTCATCTCATACTTCTGCGATTCGTCCATCTTGTTCAGCACTTCGGCTATGCGACGTTTTGCTTCAAGCTTGTCTTGATTCTTGGCTACTCGTACAAACACCTGAACACAACGGTCGCCCCAATCTGCCATGCTCGGACCGAAGATAATGAATGCCACAGCCACATTGCTGTTGTCGTTGCGCATCGACTTAAGCTTGAAGTTTTCGCAAACACCCACTATGTTGTAGTTAGACTGGCCGTCCCAATCGGTCTGACGTCCTATTGAGTCGCCCACAACAAGCCATTTGTATTGCGCCATAGCTGCCTTGTTTAGTACGTATGCACCTGTCTTCATGTCCGACTCTTTGAAGTCGCGTCCCTCAACAATCTTAAGTTGCATTGTGCGCAGATATTCATAGTCGCACGGCAATACCTGAAGCGAAACGCGATGCTCGCCATCTCCACGTCCCCAACCCATATAGTTGTCGCTTGATCCGATAGCATTTTGTGCGAAACCTACACTCTCTACAAATGGCAACTTCTTTAGTTCGGCACGCACAGCGTCCTTCTTGGTCTGTGCCTCATCCGACAACCATGTGTAGAACACCTCGTTCTTGTTGAAACCATAGTCGCTATTGAATATGTAGCTCGACTGGTTCGACATCACACCTATATATATAGCCAATGCGAAAGCCAAGCAAAACTGTATCGCCATTATAGCCATACGCAGACGTCTGCCACGTGGCGAGAGTCCGAAAGAGCCCTTAAGCACCATTGCTGGAGTAAATGATGTGCTATAGAATGCAGGCACAACAGCCGACAACGCACCTACAACGAGTGCCGATATAGCCATTACAGCCATAAGAACCCCATGTGTAGAGAAGTTTATGTCGCCCGATACAAGCTTCATGCAAGTCTCGCTGCGCTGGAAGGCAACAATAAGGAGTATGCCTATAACCAATCCTACAAAGGCGAAGAGCACGTTCTCCATTATCATCTTTATTCTTAAGCTGCCCACCGAAGCTCCCATAACGCGGCGTGTGTTGATGCCTCGCATACGTATAGGTATTTCTGACAGCGAGAAGTTCAGTAGGTTGAGCATGGCAATAAACAGCACAAATATAGAAGCTACGGTCAATACATCCACCAAACCGTGGTTGCCCTTATCCTTAAAGCTGATGCCTGAGAAGTAGATATCGTTAACTGGATTGATACGGAATTTCATGTTGACCTCCTTGTCAAACTTCTTCTCGTCTTTCTCGCTTACACCGTTGGCTTTCATAAAGGCGAGTTTTATGGCACGCTCCACCTTCTTGGGGTTGGCACCTTGGTCGAGTAGCATATAGACATTAAAGCTCCATTCGCTCCACTCATTCATCACACTCTCGTTCTCGCATAGATACACGCCGTTTGGCAGGGTGCAGTTGTCGGGCATATCCTCGCTCACACCTACCACGGTAACGGTAGCTTTGCTTCCATCGCCATTTTCACCCTCAAACGTCTTGCCTGCTGCGTTCGCCGTGCCGAACATCTTCTCGGCTGTGCTTCGGCTTACAATAACATTATATCCTTCTCCACATGTTTTGCTTGAACCTGACAGCAGCTTGCCAGTAAAGAATTCTATGCCAGGTTTGCCCATAGTTATCGAAGGAACAGTTATGGTGCGGTTGCCCACCTTGACGTCCGAATCGTGTACATACGGACTGATATAGGTAACGTTCTTAATCTGCGGTATATCCTTCAGCATTGTAACAAACGGGCGACATACATTAGCTCCCCATACATCGCCAAAGTTGCCATATATCTCCAGACGATACATGTGCTCGTAATTGTGTATGTTGTGGTTGTAGGTGCGGTTGTATATCACCTGCGTCATAAAGAGATAGAACGTAGCTACGGCTACACCCAGGCCCAGGAGATTGAGCAGGGTGGCGACGCGGTAGCGACGGAATAAGTATAATAAACTTTTCATATTGTTCGTATTGTTTTGTTTTTATCTGAGAGGTATGTTCTGGTTGAGAGTTTTGTTATAGTTGAGAGTTGAGAGTTGAAAGTTGAGAGTTATGATTTGTATTGTGGGGATTATTTATACGATTCTCTATGCTATTCATAATTCTCAATTCTCAACTTTCAACTCTCAATTCTCAATTCTCAACTCTCAACTTAAATGATTCTCTCGTTGTTGTCTACAACCTGTCCGTCAAACAGATTGATAATTCTATTCGCCATCATAGCGTCGTGCTGTGAGTGGGTAACCATAACGATTGTTGTTCCCTCGGCATTTAGTTGGGATAGCAGTTCCATTACGGCAAGTCCGCTCTTAGAGTCAAGATTACCAGTAGGCTCGTCGGCAAGTATCAGCTTAGGCTTTCCTACCACGGCACGTGCTATAGCCACACGCTGTTGCTGTCCGCCTGATAGCTGCTGTGGATAGTGCTTAGCACGTTGGCTAAGTCCTACCTTTCTTAATATCTCGGTTACATGTTCGCGACGTTCTTTGGCTGGAACACCGAGGTAGCGCAACTGCAGGTCTACATTCTCCTCAACTGTAAGCTCGTCTATAAGGTTGAAACTCTGGAATACAAAGCCTATGCTACCACGACGATACTTGGTGCGTTCCTTTTCCTTAAGCTTGCCTACAGGCTCGTTGTCGAGCCAATACTCGCCGCTGTTGGGATTGTCGAGCAGACCAAGGATGTTAAGGAGAGTTGACTTTCCGCAACCACTTGGTCCCATTATTGCCACAAATTCGCCGTCTTCTACGTTTATGCTAACACCGTTTAGTGCAACGGTCTCTACTTCCTCTGTGCGGAAGATTTTGGTAAGGTTTTCTGTCTTTATCATAATTGTGTTATTTTAATATCAATACTTCATTATCTTTAAATGCCTCGTATCCACTCGTTATTACACGTTCGCCTGGTTCCAAACCTTCTGTCACCTCATAGTATTGTGGATTCTGTCGTGCAATGCTTATGTTTCGGCGATAAGCCTTTTTGCCCGAGCGGTCGAGCACGAATATCCAGTTGCCACCAGTGGTCTGGAAGAATGTTCCACGTGGAATAAGTGTGGCTTGCGACGATTTGCCGAGAGCCAGCTCAATATAATATGTCTGTCCGCTGCGCATTTGTGCAGGACGCGCGCTTACAAACACAAAGTCGGTACGGAATGATCCGTCTCGCACCTCTGGATATACCTTGCGCACACGCAACTGATACTCTTTGCCGTCTCTGTTTATAGTGGCTATCAGTCCCGGACGCACACGGTCTATGTAATGCTCATCTATCTTTGCCTCAATCTTAAAGTCGGATAGGTCGTTAATCTGACCAATATTCTGTCCTGCCTGAATATTCTGTCCCAGTTCAACATCAAGCAATCCAAGCTCGCCGTCTATAGCCGACCGCACCTCAAGCTTATTTTTGCGCTCGCGCACAAGCAGTACATTCTTGCGCATATTATCGAGGTTGTCCTCCATCTGAGCCATTTGTACATGGCGATATAGGCTGTCTTGCTTCAGTCGTTGACCTATAAGACGTTGCTTGCGCAATGCAAGATTGTAGTCTTCTTTGCTTTGCATAAACACCTCCTTGCTTATAAGTTTCTCCTTGTACAAACGCGAGTTCTGCTGATAGGCACGCAACTTGCGGTCGCAGTCCATATCAAGTGTGGCTTGTTCTGTACGGTTGTTCAGCCGGTCTTGTTGCATAGTTACTTGTGTGTTGCGTAGCAGGTTCTGTTTCTCGGCAAGTTCAGCCTCGGCGTTCAGAATCTGCAAGTCGAGATTGCTGTTGCTCAGTCGCAGTATCACGTCGCCTTTCTTCACGCGTGTACCTTCCTCAACAACTTTCTCTCTTACTATACCACCTTCCTCAGGCGATATCTGCACCACCTGAATAGGTACAACCTGTCCGTTAAGCCTTACATAATCGTCGAACTTGCCACGTGTTACATCACTAACCGTAACATCGTTGCTGTCGATAGTCATTGTGCTTGTTGTACTTCCAAATACTATCCATACAAGCAATGCCACAACAGCTACAGCCGCAGCTATGTACCCGATGTAGCGGCGCGGGAATGATTTCTTTTCTATTGGTCGGTCCATAATGTTTATTTATTCTGAGATAATCTCAAATTAATGCTTCTTTGGTTTCATGTTGAAATGGTACGCCACATGCAATATAGCATAGCGTGGCAGGGCGTTGACAAATGTCTCGGTTCTGCCCTGGGCATTTACCATGCGGGTTATGTTGTTCATATTGCCCAGGATGTCAAAGCCATCAAGCATCCATGTAAGCTTTCCCTTGAGCATGGTATATGAAATGCGGGCATTCCAAAGCAAATCATTTGTATTCATACTACTTCCCTCGTAGCCACGGCGAGAGTACATGGTAATGTCTGTACCCACCTGAATATGCCAAGGCAGATTGAATGAGGCAGTAGCGCCATAGTTGAAGTCAACAGCATTGATATGGTCGAAGTCCATTGTCTTGCCGTTTATGTTTCTCCAGGCTGCCGACACTTTTATGCCCATTGTTGAAGAGCTGCCTATCTTATAATTCAACTTCAAGGTTTGGTCAAGCAACATTGTCTGCACCGAACTGCGAATAGCTTGATAATTCGAGCCTTCCGACTTGCCTATCAAATCTACGCTGTTTGCGTATTCCATACGTGTCCATGTGCCAAATGTAAGTCGCTTCATCTTGTCAAGCGGTTGCTCGTAATTATAGGCTACATATGCATTCCAATTGCCGTTGACATTGTCTGCCCTATATCGCCTTACACCCGTATTGGCATCGTAACTGTATCCCATAGCCAAGGCATTAGCACGATAGGTGTAACCCAAACGAAGACTCTGGCTTCGCTGCTTGGCTATATTTATGGAGTTGAAGATAAGGTTGACGTCATAAGCCATCTCGTTCTTCAAGCCATTGTTGCCCTCCTTCACATTCATAGGGTCTGTAGCATCCTTAATATTCACCATATTCAGTAGGTCGGGTAGCTTTGGAGTTGCCTTGAAAAGTAATTGGAAACCCTTTGTATGATCTTTTACCCAGTAGCTCAGTCTGGTAAAGGGCAAGGTAAGAAGTACCGTGTTTCTTACTATGGTTGTATCAGTCTCTCCTCTCTGATAGGCAAGCTTCTGTCGGGTAGGTATAATTCCCAACTTGGCCTGCGCGCTCCAATTGCCATGCTCTGTATCCTTATCCCATGTTATGGATGGAATAATACTATGCGCATCCTCTGTATATTGGCTTACATAACTGTTGCTTCTATCCTTTGTGCGTTCATATTCAGCTACAGACGGCAACCATCCTATGGTAGAGGAGCTCTCCTCCTCTTCATCTAACTGGTCTAATAGATAAAGCGAGGAATGACGCTTCTTGTCGCGATGACTATAACCATAGTACATAGACAACTCTACTGCATGACTTAAGCGAAAGTTGTAGGCTGCGCCTATTTGATATAACCAGTTGCGGTCGGGATGGTTCTTGAAGTACTGATTGTCGTAGGTCTGCATCTGTTGCTCGTCACCATAGTTTATGGCATACTTGTTGAACAAGTCCTCCTTGCGCTTGTCGTAAGATATTTGTCCGGTAAGGTTGATGTAATCGTCCGACCCCTTGAGCTTTATTGTGCTTACGGCACTAAGGCTTCCCTTGAGCTGATAGCCTTTGCCCAATCTCTCTTTCTTATATCTGTTAATCAAAGATTGACGGATAATCTGCTCCGAACCTACAGCATAGATATTGTCGAGCAATTCACGGCTTACACCATATTGCATAGAGGAGAATGTGCCCGAAATATAATTGCTGTAATTGTCGAACTTGTCGTATTGGAACGATGGCTGTAGCAGCAGGTTTGCCTTGTTGAACACGAGGTATAGCTGGTTGTTGGTTGTCAGATTAAAGTTCTTCAATGTTTCTCTCTGGCGCTCATAATCGAATGTGTTTCCCTTTTGCAGAAAGTTCACACGGTCGGTATTGGTAATGAGGTTCTGATTGGAATGGCTCACCTGCACATTGCCATTGATATCAAACTTTTGGTTTCTATCGCTTACAGCATAGTCAAATCCGCCCAACTTCTCCTTATTATCACCTTTCGGCATGTCAACGGGATTCCAGTCTGAGTCGCGACCCGGTTTTCTGTTATCGTTAAGATTGTTAATGTTTCCATAGAAGGTAATGCGCGAATGGTCGGTATAGCGCATGGCAAATAGGCGACCAAGATAACGGTCGTTTGTGCCTGCTCCGCCCTCCATGTTTGCCAACAAGCCGATGGAATAGTCTTTCTTTAGATTTACATCCATAACATACGTCTTGTCGTCCTGGCGTTTCTGTCCAAGAAACTCGCTGTTCTTGCCATACTTGTTGTATATCTTTACTTGCTTGACGGTATATGAGGGAAGATTCTCAAGCATAACCTCTTGATTGCCTCTGAAGAAATCCTTGCCGTTGAGCAACAGATTCTCGACAAACTGTCCGTTGTGATATATTCGTCCGTCTTTCTTTATCTCCACACCAGGCATCTGTCTAACCAAAGCGTCAAGCATACTGCCTTCTGCCAACACAAAGGCATCGGCATTATATACCACAGTATCTCCCTTATGATAAAACTTTACCTTGCTGCCTACCACGCTTACCTCTTGAAGCATCTTCGAGTCAGGGCGCAACACTATTGGTGGTAGCTCACGCAGGTACTCTCTCTTCTTAAGCTCGCCAATGGATATGTTGACATACGACGTCTTGTAGCCCAAAAAACTGGCACGTATGATATAGTTGGCCTTATGTCTTGGCACATCAAACCGGAATATAGATGAATAGCCTTCCTGGTCGTCACGGGTCCAATGGTTGTTTGCCACGAATGATTCTATAACCGTACTGTCCGATGAAAGTAGCTGCACGGTTACACCTGGCACGTCGTTGCGGGTTTTTGAGTCTACCACGCGACTCTTGAGAGTCAGCTTTTCCTGACCCATACATGCCACAGACAATAGTATAGCGAATGATAGGGTAATTAGTTTTCTCATAAGGTTTTCCATAATTTTTCTCCTTTATAATATGCTAAAAGTTTCTTGTTGTACGCCATTGTCAGTTGGCTTTGCAGCAGTTTTACCCTGCTTTGCAACAATGTAACGGCAGCTGTCTTAACGTCTATCGACGAGGCAAGTCCTTCCTCGTACTTGCGTGTGGTGAGATAGGCCGCAAGGCTGTCGGCCTCTACTTGCTCCTGCATCTTAGTTACCTCCTTTGTGCTGTTCTCCACATCCGATGCCGCCTCTATAATGATGCGTTGCAGTTCCGACTGTTCGTATTCAAGATTCTCGCGAGCTTGGTCGAGAGCAATCTTACGGCGTCGGATGGTTGACGATGTGGCGAGACGGTTGAATATAGGTATCGATAGCGACAGTCCGATGTATTCGCCTGCATTGTTCTTGAACTGTTGGGAGAAGGAGGCGTGTCCTCCTTTGTCCATGTTTCTATAGAAAGAGGTGGACACGCCACCTGAGAGAGATAGTGATGGAAGTAAAGCACCACGTGCGGCACGCAGACTGTAGCGTGCAGCTTCTACTCCTTGTTGTGCTTTAAGAATTCGGGGGTTGCTTGTAGCTGCGTATGCTGCTATTTGCAATGGGGTGTCTATAGGCTGCAGCTCTTGTTCGAACGTGGGTTGAAGTATGGTCAACGCAGAGTCGGCAGGATAGTTCATCAGCTGTTTAAGGGCAAGCATGGCCTTGGTAGTTTGGCTCTGCATGTGTGTCAGCTCGTATTCATCGGCAGCAAGCGTGGCTCGCATTTGTGCCACATCGGCATCACTCTTCTGTCCAACTTCGGCCATAACCTCGGTTTGGTGGAGCAAAGCCTGGCTCTCGTCGCGCTTCTTAAGAGTCTGCTCTACGGCTCCCTGGCAATATACAAGGTCCATATATGCCTTGTAAACCTTAAGGGCCACATCGTCCTTTTCTGCTTGTACGGCGCTTCGTCCCATAGCCACATTGGCCTTAACCATACGCAGCTCGTTATAGCTTTGCAGTCCGTCGAATATATTGAGCGATGCTTGCAGACCGTAACCATTGTACAATGTACTTACATCGGTATAGGTATTGGTCTCAGGGTCGATGGCACGTCCAAAGTTCATCTGACCCGACACCGAGCCATATACGCTTGGCAAGAAAGCGCCAATGGCTTGAGTCTTTGCAACACGACTGTTGTCGAGCGCATACTGCTGTTGCTTGACCGTATGGCTGTGGCTGGCTGCATATTGCATGCAACTGTCTACGGTCCAAGGTTCGGCAGCATACAGTTGTATGCCAAGCGCAAAGGCTGATATGGCTATAATCATTCGCTTCATCTTATTGTTCTTTTGTTTTGACATTGCAAATTTAGGGAGAATAGATGGCGAGAGGTAGAAAAGAAAGAAGAAAATGAGGAGTAGGGGAGAGATTGGCCGAAAAGTGTATGAAAATCATACACTCAAGCGAATATTTGGTGTTTCTTTTAAATACAGTAGTGTGTTTTTTGATGCAACTGTGGGTTTCTTTTTAATATGGTAGTGTAGTTCTTTTATTGCAGTAGTGTAATTCTTTAAATGCAGTAGTGTTTCTTTAAATACAATAATGTATTAGATTAGTTGTAAATACAATTAAAATCTCTGTTCCGTGTCGCCGAACGTCCGTTCCGTGTCACCGAATGGCCATTCCGTGTCACGGAACAGAGATTTAATATGATTAACCGTAAAGAATAATGTGGTTTAACGATTTTAGTTGACCACTCTAAGTATTATTGATAATACAAGTTGACTCAGTTATTACTTATTTATAATTCACGTTGACTTATTTAATTTTAGTCATACTTATAGTTGACTACNATTGTGGTTTAACGATTTTAGTTGACCACTCTAAGTATTATTGATAATACAAGTTGACTCAGTTATTACTTATTTATAATTCACGTTGACTTATTTAATTTTAGTCATACTTATAGTTGACTACTTATGCCTATAGTCACAAATAAAATTACCCTTCATATCTCCGCAAAGAAACATGTTGGGGGATAATCCTGAGCGTAGCTTCCTTGGTAAGTTTGGGTTGGGCTCGATGCCCAACTCAAACTTTTTACGTTGGTGGCTTAAACCATCACGTAGTTCCTTGGTGGTGCAAAGATACAAAAAGATTCTAAGCAACCTTAGCTTTTATCGCTTTTTCTCTGTAACTTATCCATCTTTTATCAATCTCGCCTCTTTTCTTTGCAGCCTCACGAGGGGTCAAGCCGTCAAGACTCAAATGTGGACGTTCTTCGTTATAGAAGCGGATGGCAGCCTTTACTGCCACCAAGACCTCTGATATAGAAGTAAACGACATGCCTTTCAAAAGCTCGTTCTTGATAGTATTGTTGACTCTTTCTGCAACGGCATTGTCCTTGGGATTGCCTGTTTCCGTCATGCTGATTTGTATGTTGTATTGCTTGAGCAAACCAGTATATTGGTAACTTGCATACTGAACCCCACGGTCAGAATGATGAATCAGTTGGCTAAGGTCATTTCCTTTGTAGTAATCCAAAGCCATCTTAAGGGCTTCTATGGCATGAATAGACTCTAGCGTTGGAGCGACACTATACCCGACTATCTCCTTTGTATAATAGTCCGTAATGAGGGCAAGATAACAGAACTTGTACTCACCGCTCTCGGGGTCGAGATAATATGGTATATACGTTATGTCACTGACAATCAGTTGGCATGGACGGCTGGGAAGCAAATCCTTAACAATATTAGGATACAATGGAAGGTCATGGGCGGAGTCTGTTGTCTTCACCCTACGTTTTACCTTTCGTACCTTAAGGTTGTATTTCTCGACAATGTCATAAAAGCGGTTGTAGCCAACACTTCTGGATACGCCAAATTGCCTTTGGTACATGAACCAAAGCTTATTGCCGCCAATACCTGGGTCTTTCTTGCGAACGCCTTTGATGAACTCTACAACGAACGCCTCTTGCGCAACCTTTAACATGGAACTGTCACCATGTTTGTAATAGGCTTGCTTGGTTACACCAAGTAACCGACACATCGAGATGACTGGATAGAGTTTGCCATCTCGTGTGTGAAGCCTGTTTGCTACTTGGTGCCAGCTTTTTTTAAGTCAATACCATAGACTTCCTTGCCAAAGGCTACCATTTCTTCATAGAAGTCTGCACGAAGGCGCTCCGATTTTACTTGCTTCTTCAGCTCTGCTATTTCCTGAAGCAGTTGCTTATAGTCCTCAGGAATGATTTCTTTACCTTTTTTACTCATTTTTTCTGCCAATTCTGAGTTTTCGGCTTCAAAAGTACGAATTTTACGGTGAACGCTGCTAGGAGCAATACCAACGTTTTCAGAAATTTCAATCATTGTAAGGTGTTCTAAAGCATAAAGACGATAAATCTCCTTGCTTAATTCAACTTCCTTTAATGTCTCTTCTAATGATTTTTTCATTTCACTTACATTTTAGGGAGTCAACCATATTTACAAAAAGACATAATATGATTAAGTAGGTATTAATAATTATCCTTATGTATGAGCGGCAATATGTAGGAGGGTATGGCATCCCTGCAATACCCACTAAATAGCCAAGACAATTATGGCAGAGTGGGTATGGCAGGGATGCCATACCCTCCTATATATGTAATGATAATTCTGAACCGTTACTAAGAATAAATATTTAATGCTTTAAAGCCACTTCCACTCTATCGGCAATAGTTATAGGGTCGATATTGTTGAGGCAAGCATAGTCGCCACGCATACATGGACGGTTGCCATAGATAGAGCATGGTCGGCAAGGAAGGTCTATTTGTACGGCATCGTCAGTAGACTGATTCCATCCCATGAATCCGGCATAAGGATGGGTTGCACCCCATATACTAACCACGCGGGTACCGCATATAGACGCAAGATGCATATTAGCGCTGTCCATCGACACCATAGTGTCGAGCTGGCTCATCACAATCATCTCTTGCTGCAGAGAGCCGAGCAGAGCCGACACATTAAGACAGTTTTTATAGCGGTTGCACCAATCGTTGAGCACTTCCATCTCGTTCTGGCCTCCACCAAACAACATTATACGGCACGATGGATGGCGACGTATAATCTCGGCAATAACCATCTCCATCTTTTCAACCGGATATATCTTGCCCTTATGGGCAGCAAACGGGGCTATGCCTATCCATTGCTGAAACATCTTCTTCTCGCCTATGCTGTCGATAACAGGGCGTAAATTGGCGCCGGTTGGAGGAAACATAGATTCGAAGTCGAGTGTAATGGGATAGCCCAAACGTGCCAACACGTCGGCATAATTTTCAAACGATGTTGGCAATTGCTGTAGAATCTTATCCTTTGCGGATATTAGCTGACGGCGCTCGCGACGATGTTTGTTGATGTGTTCTACACGATAGCGTGCCAAATTAAACCTCATGCGCAGGTATGACGAGCGCAAGATGTTGTGCATATCGGCAATGGCTGTAAAGTTCTTTGCCACCAAACGGCGGTATAGAGCGTTTAGTCCAGACACTCCGTGATATTCGCCCTTCAAGTCGGCTTCCATAAACCCTACATTAGGTGCAAGCTCATCGAAGAAAGGGCGGGCAAACGGGCGGCTGAGAACTGTGATACGTAGGTCGGGATATTGCTTTGCAAGCGAGCTGACCACGGGCACAAGCATGGCAACGTCGCCCATTGCCGAGAAGCGCATTATGAGGAGATGGTCTGTTTTCATTGTTTAGGTTGATATGTAGTGCTCTACTTCTTGTAGAGCACTGGGTTTGTAGAGGGGTCGTTGTACATCTTCATCTGGCGATAAACCTTCATGTACTTGCGTCCTGCCTCGATGTCGTCCAATAGTTGGTCAATGGCAAGCGAGAGGTCGCGCTGCTGCTCAAGCAGAACATCGAGTTTAGCCTTGCACTTTAGACGGTGCTCTTCGGTGGCATCGGTGCGCTCGGCTTGCTCGCGCATATGATATATCTTAAGGGCAAGAATAGACAGGCGGTCTACTGCCCATGCCGGACTTTCTGTATTAAGGCGAGCGTCGGGCTGTATATTAACGTCGCTGTATTTCTGGCGGAAGTATGAGTCGATCTGTTCAACAAGATCGGTACGGTCTTGATTAGAACGGTCTATACGGCGCTTCAACGACAAAGCCTCTACGGGATCGATGTGCGGGTCGCGTATGATGTCCTCGAAATGCCACTGTACAGTGTCTATCCAGCACTTCAGATAGAGTCGGTTTTCTATCTCGTCGCGCTCGTATGGGTTGTTGATAGGAGTCTCAATGTTGTCCTTAATGTGATAGTCGGCGATGGCCTTGTTGAAAATGTGGTTGCAAAGTTCTGAGAATGACATATTCTAAATAAGTTTGTTGTTTATATTAAGATTTAGGGTGTAACGTTGTAATATGCAAATATAAGGTAAAACGGGCAAATAGCCAAATAATGAACGGCTTTTTGATGTTTTTTTACTGAAAAAGGTAGAAAGTAGCTTTATATTGGCTGTTGGGTGTTGGCATAATGCATAAAAAGCCCAATAAAGGCATTGGGCGTAGATATGGACGCCGTACCTTTATTGGGCTTTACTTAAATACTGAGCCCACTTTAAAAATGGGCATATTTTGAATCCAGCATGACCAGTGTGGTCATGCTGAGTGAAACATAGCAATCGGCTCCGCTGGTGAATATCTTTCGAGAAATAGCCATGAAATAGCCGAAAACTTCTCTGATAGGCCCGAAAAGGCCGAAAAGGGCAAATATCGATCTTTGAAATGTTGAAATCTGGAATATTACCATCTTTTTGAGGTTCATCCACATACATCTGCTATATGCATGTATACGATGTTTGAGCAAGTCCCTGTATCGGGTCTTGCCATTATGTGTATGAAAACTGTATTGAAACATGGCAGCTTCTACGTTATTCCGTTTATGCTGTTCCTCCAAAGGAATACTTTCTATCTGCTTCCTTAGCTGACAGGCTTTGATGTCTTTGTCTTCAAAGTATCGCCAACCGGTTTTGTTGTTCCATGGGATTCTCCATCGCTTTCTGTTGCCTTGCTTTGTGACGGCTTTGACGGCTTCGTAGGTATTGCCCGTGGCAATCTCCCTGACAGTAAGACCATCCTCGTCATGAGGTATCAGTTCCCATCTGCATCCACCTTGCATTTTGCCAGTCTTGAGCTGCATGGCATTGTGGTTCTTCGCAAACTCTCTATTGTCGGGACTTTGGTAGGCACCATCCGCATACAGCTTTTCAATGGCAGAATCCGTTACGCGTTCGCTGTTTTCCACCGCCTCTTGAAGAAAAAGGCAGTCTGCAAATACTGCAGTTTCGGAAGTGATAATGCTTGGCTTGCCTTCCTCTACAGTCTCTGTGATGTTGGTTGCATAGCCTTGCACCTTCTGGTCGTTCTTGGCACGATAGGTTGCATCTGGATCGTTAGGATTCTGAAGACTGTCTGCCTTTACCTCCTTCTTGTCTCGAAGAACAGCCTTTCCGTCCTTTACGACATACTGTTCATCAAACAGACGTTGAAGAATATTGTGCTCAGGCGAGGTTTCAGGAAAAACCGCAAGCATCTCCATGATGAAGTTGCCAATTATGGCAAGATTGCTCTGAAGCGATTCAGAGTCTGAACGGTAAACAGTCTTTGAGGAATCCTCTTTCAAATATGCCTTTCCGCTCTTCCTGCTCTGAGGAGAGCTTGGTAAGCGTACATGTCTTTAGGAACCTGACCAGAGTTGTATGTATCAGTTCATAGCGAGACTGGCGAGCGATATTGCTGCCGATAAGCTTACTGTCCATACGGACACTCTTGCCGGATATCTTGAGAAGGCGTACCTGATTGCCTGCAATATGTTCGAAGCACAGCTGCATAAGGTCTATGCCAGTTCTTTCCTGATAATCGCAGATACGGCGACGAAAGAGATAATAGGTGTCTATTGATGGAGTTACATCCGTCAGAAGTTCCAAGCCGAGTGCCTTTCTGGTAAGAAGGTCAAACTCGCACTTCTCAAACAGATCCTCGTCGCTGCAACCGAATCCTTCCTTTAAGACCGACATAGCTACGAGTATGCGGATGGAAGCATTAGGACGGCCGCTCTTCTTGCCTTCCGGGAACAGAGGCTTGAAGATATCCTCGTCTATCTTGGTCGTTACAAGACTATAGAATTGGTTATGCCATGCGTTGGGGTCAGAATACTTCTTTGAGGCACGACTACCCAACTGCATCGAAGGAGCCGTGAACATGTCCAACTGTGGATTCGGATCTGTCTTTTTAAACATCGTCTTTCTGTTTGATTGATAGCTTAAAGATACGAAAATAATTCCAGATAACAGCATTAACCAGAGATTATTTTAGTGATAAATAAACATCTAAAACAAGCCTTACTTTTTAAAGTGGACTCAGTAAAGAATATACGGAAAGACTTTGTCTGCTAATTTAAGGTAACCTACAAATTTTGTAATGTCGGTTTTACAAAAAATAGAGAAATGTGGTGGAGGATTGGCGTGTGAATATAACCTATGAAAAAAAAGTGCCACGTAAGGCCAAAGACTGTAGTACAATGCCTTTTGCTCTTACGTGGCACTTTGCCTGAGAGTTTTGCTAAATATTTACTTCACAATCTTTCTTGATGCCTTTGTGCCATCAGAATATGTGACAGTACGCAAGTATATACCCTTGGTCGGGTTGCTGACCTTGCGACCTGAGAGGTCGTAGAATTCCACACTCTTAATCTGCTTCACATTGGCGTTGGTCATCTTTACGCCGGTTGGGTCGCCATAAGGATAGTATTCTGCTACGCCAGAGCCGAGGCGAGTGTCGCCATCGATATAGAAAGCCTCCATACCAATCTTCTCCTTCACCTCCTTATAGAAGTAAATGGTGCGTGCGTTCTCGTCGTACTTGTAGAATTCATACTGGTCGTAGAATGAGTATGGCACGTCAGTCATCTCAGTATCCACGTTCTGGTAGTCGTCGGGTGAGAATGTCTGCACCTCGCCGTCGATGTAGAGATTATAGTAGAGATGCGATGGGTCAAGATAGTTGAAGTCAGCTGAGTAGTAGCTCAGAGAGAACTGCAAACCGCCAGGACCTCCCCATGGGTTTGGGTCGTAAGGCTGGTAGGCTGTGAGCAGCGGTGGCATAGGAGCTGCTGGCTCTCTGTTCCAGGGATTCACCATCGCGTAGCGGTAGGAGTCGAAGATGTTGGTGCTTCGGTCGTCGTCCTTGCTCTTGTGTATCATCAGCATTCCCTTGGTGCTCAGAGAGTTGTTCTCGGCGTCGTAGGTGAACACGAGTGGGTCGCTGCTGAGACAAGGTTTCTCGTATTTTGAGCCCATTTCATCGGTGCCTTCGCCCATGACAGCCGAAGAGGCGTATACATAGCAAGCTGTCGTGGTGTCGATGCCTACGTAAGAAGTGGCAGGGAAGGTGACGGTCTCGCCGTCTTTTTCGCCCTTTATCCATAATCCTTTGATATTGGCAGAGAGGTCGCCAAGATACACATCGCTACCGTTGAAGGCATATTTCACGGGATATAGCTGCGACTGTCCCTCGGTGTCCATATAGAGCATCAGTCCGTCGAATACGTCTGCTCCAGTCGGAGGAGTCACGGTGTTGTTGTCCAGATGCACAGCTTTGTAGGTGCCTTCGGCATAGCTTGTCCATGCTCCATTTGCGCGGCACATGCCTATCATCTCGCCTTCGGGAAGTGCCATGACGAGTGAGTCGTTGCGCCATACATATTTCAGTACCTGGTTTTCCTCTCCCTCGTTAGGGCGGAATGTGCTTTTGTCATCCTCTTCTACTGGGTGCATGCGGTTGAGGTATCCATATATAAGGTCGCCACTGAAGATGTCTTCTTCAGCATAGATGGGCTGCGGAAGCTGGAAGGCAATGGTGTCGCCCTCGGCACGGTAGCCCTTAATCCATGTCTTGGTATAGATGGAGTTGATTGGGTTTTCAAGATACACGGCTCCGTCATCGCCGAATACAAGACGCTGCCAGTCGCCGGTACTCTCATGCGGAATGCCATAGTAATAGACCGACTCATAGCCTGTGGTGGTGCGGTATAGGTTTACGGTTTTGCCTGCTGCTGGCTGTGTGATGAGTTCCGACTCGTTCTGTGCCATGGCTCCTGTTGAGAAGAGTGCGGCAAACAATAGTGCTGAGTAAATCTTTTTCATAAGCGAGATATTGTTTTTTGGTTGCAAAAAGTGATTGTTATTGGTGGCAAAGATAGTAAAATGCAAGGAAGTACGCAAGAAAAATGGCAAAATAATATTGACTTAGCATTGAAAATATCCCAACAATTTAATTTCAATCAAGTCGCCAAACATTGCTGATATACTATTTTATGACTACTTTTTTTCCGCTCAAATTGCTAGCTTCACTTTAACAATGATGCAGTATAACATCTTGTGTACAGTGAAGAGATTTGAAGCGTATGAAACCATCGGTGGTCTCTTTACAGAGGTTACCAATGACACTCTCGAGTTGTCCGTAACGGACAAGATATGGGCTATCATTTTGGACTTCGTTTTGGAAGCTGCAGAGCGTTTCTCTATAGATGCTACAGAGTTGCTGACTGATTTCATCGAAAGTAATCCTGTTGCCCATACGCTACATAATATGTATATTTATGAACAAGCAAGTTGATATCAATAGTTCGTTAAAATTTGAGATAAAGGCTAAGCGGCTTTACGCTGCCAGCCAAAGAGTTCTTTGATAGTATGACTAATTAACTTTCGGTTCGGTAAACTCCGACACTTGTCGAAAATTAATTTAGCGATGTATGTACTCGCCATGATTCCTTGAAAGAAGCCATGGAATACGGCAGTTCATTTTCCTTCATCATCACCTTTGCCACATTCTGCGAGAACTGCAATATCTGAATGAGGTTGACGACAAACAGCAGTGGTCAAGGCGCATTGAAAGCATTCTGCAACAGGCCATACATGAACGTAACGAGCATCCGCAAGACATCATGCCTAAAGAGCCGTGGCTTAAAAGCACCCAAGCAGAGTGTCACAAGTCTTGGCAAAGACTTTCAGCGTTTGAAGAACGGATTGATAAAGTGCAGAGATTACATATTCAATTTTCTTGAAGACCCTTTGATTCCGTCTGACAACAACGACAGTGAACGTGGCATTAGAAAACTGAAAATCAAATTGAAAAACTCTGGCACATTCTGGTCTGAACTTGGAGCGGACGCTTTCTTGGAACTGCACTCTATTGTAGAAACAGCAAAAAAGCATGACTTATCACCATATAAAGCTATCCGTGCCCTTTGGAGGTGTACGGACAGCTATGGTATTCGCTGAATAGTTACACCTACAACAATCCATGTTAATTTTATATAATTTGACTACTAAAAAAAAGGAGTGGCTGTGCTCCACACGTTTACTGTGCGGAATGCAGCCACTCCATTTATATTATATTGTCTCTGCTTAAAGCAGAACTAATTCCCCCTTAAGGAATAGACGAATTTACTTAACCATCACCTTGCGTGTTGTACCGTCAGACATCTTGAGGATGTTGATACCCTTAACAGGAGCTGAGATCTGTGTACCATCAACTGCGTAGCGAGCTACAACAGTAGCATTGGTAGAGTTGTTTACTGTAATGATGCCAGTAGAACCAGCACCCACGAGAGCCTTGCCAGCATTCAGGATAGCGCCAGTCTCAGGATCGATGATAACAGCAACTACAGAAACCTTTTTCTTGTCGAGTGCCTTTAACAAGATTTTCTTTGTAGGCATAGTAAGAGTATAGTTGCCAGTTGTAACGCCATTCTCTACAAACTCACCAAACTCAGCCTGGTTCTCGTTGTCAGAGTAAGAGCTGGCAATAAGCACGTCGTTGTAGACCAGATTACATGACGCGGGTTCATTCCAATAACTCTGCAAATCTGCAGGAATATCACTCTTATTCAAACCAGTCTGATTCTTCATTGAAGAGCTGTAGTAGTTGGCCTGCTTCCATGAACTTGTCTTACCTGTCAAACCATCAGCAACAAGCATATAAGCAACCTCATACTGTCCTGAAACGAGTGAGGTTACAGTTGCTGTAGCCTCAACCTGTGTTGAGTCGGCATTGTACTGTCCGCTTACGCTGACAGTAGCTTCCGGGTAATCCGCCAATGCAGCTTCTACAGCAGCAGGCATGTCATAGTAAGGATCACCATAAGTGGTACGGTCAACCACAGCAGAAGGAGCACCTGAGAAACCAAGGAAATAGTCTTCAATGTACATAGGATCAGCTGAGCTGTACTGATGCATTGCAATACCGATGAACTGGTCGCCATACTTCTCGCTCAGATTGTGCATGCCCACATGACCGCGCGGACACCATCCACATTTAGTACCAGTGCACTCCTCAACAACAGCTACCTTCTTGAGCTTCTGGGCGAGAGTGTTGTTAAGACCCTTTGCAGATGTTACAGTAGCACCGTTGGCAACACCGTTAACCTTAGTTACTGTGAATGTAACCTCATACTTGCCAGGCTTTGAAGCAGCCTCAAACGGAACATTGAGAGTGAATGTGCCACCAATACCATAGTCCTTGCCAAAGTCTACATGCTGCTCCTTGCTTGTCTTGCCTTCAAGAGTTGTAGTGAAGTCAAGGCTCTCGAACTTTGTACCAAGGTTTGCCAAACGTACACCAACCGTCTTTGTTTCACCTACAACAACATTAAACTTGCCGAAGTCGAAAGGAACGATTGCGTTAGGAGAGAATTTGTCGTTCTCAGCAATGAGCTGAACGCTGAGTGCACCGTAGTCGCTACCCATGTTGTACCAAGCCTCACCATTGCCACCTTGCGATGCCGGGATGTTGGCATACATATAAAATACGCCATAAGCACCTGAGTACAGACCTACAGGATAGTTATTACTTGTCTGCTTGTAGGTGTAGCCAATCATAAGACCAGTATACTTGTCTGAAAGCTCAAACTGCTTGTCAGCATCAAACATTACTGTTTGCCATGTGCCAGTATTCGCATCACCAGCAGGAGAAGTAATGTTCTTATCAACAGTTACGAAATCCTGGATGTTGCCATCTGCTGTTATATTCTTAACAAACACATTAGATGCCGAGCAACCCTGTGCCAAGTTGAAACGGATGCCGACAATCTTTGCACCATAATAAGGAGCAAGGTCACTCGCACTAAGCAGAGCACCTACAGGATTGTTGCCTGTAAGACCTGTAGCTCCAATATATGCATCACAGTCGTCTGTGCTGTAATAGCCCACCAGACGCTGGTTTTCAGCTACACTTGATTTAGCGGGAGCCTTCTTGGCATCCGACTTCACTACAGTAGCTTTCTGAACGTCAAGCTTAACGTCACACTTTGAAGCTTGGAACTTCTGCGCGCCAGCTGTCAATGCGAGCAACATGGCGAAAGCTGAAAGTAAAAGTTTTTTCATAATTCTTCTTTGTTTTAACAATTACTATTATTTATTTACTATCTTCATAGTCTTACCATTGGAAAGCTTCACAATGTTCAAGCCCTTCTGCATCTTCTGCACACGTGTGCCGTCGACAGTATAAATAGCATCGACCGTGGCCTTAGAGTTGTCGACAACCCCGTTAATACCGGTGGTGCTATACACAAAGTTGACTGTTATAGAAGAGGCTGTACCATAGTTGTAATAGTTAGGTTTTTCGGGGGAACCAAAGTTCTGAAATGCATAAAGTGTGAATGTGGCTGTAGCCATTCCTTCCAACTGATTCTCCTCATCCTCATCCCAACCTGGAGTCCATTCTGTCACCAAGCTTGCGCCACTTTTAATTTTTTTAATTATAGTAGCATCATAAAATCCAACTTTGTCGGCTATACGGCAACTTCCAGGGAAGCAGAACTGCAGTTCGCCATTGTCTATCTTCTTAATATCAGCAGACATTCCGCAAAGCAACGGAGCACCATCAAAGTCAGCTACTGTCTGCTTTACATAAAGGCCCGATGCAATCTGGATGCCTCCAAACGGACTTTCCTCAGCCTCATCACGTGTGATTATATCACCGTCCTCATACACGTTGCCATCCTTGTCGGTGAACACGAAAGTGCCCTTAGAATTGAAATTATTATCATTCTGGGCGAATGTTGCCGTTGCGCAGAAGAGCGCAAGGCAGAGAGTGAATATTTTCTTCATATCAAAAGTTTTTTTAAGGTTATTATTTCTGCTTTGCAACGATGGCTTTCTTAACAGTCTGCTCCACACCATTGTCGCTGTAGACGAAAGCTACTACCGACACATTCTCGGCATTCCAGTTCTCAGGCAAGGTATATGTGTACTGCTTGTTGGTAGCCTCACCCTCCTTCACCGTAACGTCCTCGCCCCATGTGCCATTGACAGCAGCACGGAACACATGATTGTGGACATAATCATCATTACTTGAGCCATCCGGCATCATCTGCAATGCAACAATGCCATCCTCAATGAGCCACACCTGAAGCTTGCCAACTGTTGTGCCGTCGGTTCCCCGAGCCTCAATGTCGGTTGTGAGTGTGCGTGAAGCCTCGTCATAAGCATTGGTTACACCGATCGACAATTTTGCCTTCTTTGAAATGAGGTCCTTGACATAGGTAATCCAAGTGTTGATGTTAGCATTCGGAGCTGCGGAACGGTTGAAGAGAGCCCACGGCTGACCGATTTTCTTTTCCGAGTCCCACTTATTGTAATACTCATTGCCAGTATCAGTCATAAGACCCACTTTCTTTTTTGTGCCCTTGTATCCAAGCGGACCGCTATGTATGCCGACTGCTATGACATTTTCCTCGCCGTAAGTCTCGACCATAGCGTTGATAGCCTCTGTGCCTGTAGGACAGTTCACACATTTCTGTCCTGTGAAGTCTTCAATAAGCACGGCACGTCCCACATCGGCAGGTTTCACATAAATCAGTCGCTCGTCCTCGTCGATATTGCTGCACGAAGCGGCCGCGAGAGTAATTATGGCGCTCATTGCACCAAGCATAATATTCTTCAGTTTCATATCTTTGAGGTTCTTTTTTTAGAAGTTAAAGTTGTAAGACATTGTCACGCCCTTGCTTGCAGGCACGTAACGGCACACGCCACCTGAGCAGTTGTAGCCAGCACGTGTCTTGCCATAACCTATTTGCAGACGGTGGGCTCCGCTTGTGAATGTCACAGAACCGTTGATATAATGCTCGCTATGTGTGCCCTTCTCAGCATCGATAGAGCCATCCTTGGTGTAGTAGTGCTCATTGCCATTATACTGGTCGCTAATGGTGAACATGAAGTTAGGCAGCACCGAGAGCTCAAGTAGTCCGAACCACCAGTCGCCCTGGTCTTCCTTTGTATGCAGATACTGCGCCTCTCCACGAAGAGTGAGCTTGCGGTTGAAGCGATACTTACCCTCTGCGATATAGATGTCGGAGTGGATCATACCTCCCTCGCCCTCAACAACCGACTTATTGTAGAATTGGTTCATGTACATGAGGTTGAGCTTGAAATCCTTGGAGAGCTTCTTCTCAATCTGCACATTGATGTCCTGATAGTAGGTCTTGTCGCCCCACTTCCAGAAAGCCGAGCCATAGCCGTCGGTGCCGGGAGTTCCACCATCATGTGGATTCTGTTCGAGTGAGTGGATATGCGAGAAGTTGAGCTTCACACTTGTGCCATACTTACCACCAAAGAATGTGTTGCGCTTGAACTTATATCCCAACTCCGCCTGATAAGCCCACTCACCATTAGGCTGTGTGGCATAGGGATAGAGAGCCGCCAAGGCATAAGTCTGCTGCATGGCAAACGCCGGCAAGTGGTTTATGTAAGACGAAGTACCGTTCTCCACACGGCTCGAGCGGAACGACATATTGTCGGAACGTTTTGCCTGAAGCAAGATACTCATTCCGCTCTTTGAATAAGAGGTGGAGAGCATTGCCACATATCCCTTGCGGTAGATGTAGGGATAGTTCTTGTCGAACGAGGGGTCTTCTGTCTTCTGGGCATACTCAGCCAACACGCTGAAATTGCCTTTCTGCAAGTTGGCTCTCACGTCAAAGGCGTTTACATTCTCAGGCAAGTTGAGCTTATGGGTTGGGTCGGCATAGATTTCCTGGTCAGCCTTCTCGTGCTTGTTGACCCATGAGCCACCAAGTGTGAGGTAAGTGCCACTCTGCTGCATCTTTGGGAACCATTCGGCAAGTCCAAGCTCCACGTCAGCACCCGACACCCAAGCATCGTTGTGGTCCCAATAGCGGCGCTGCTTGCCGCTGAGAGCCTTGAGCTGCACGCCCTTTGCCGGACGCAAAACAAGGCGGCCACCAAGCAATGAGTTGTCGATGCCCAATGAACGCTCTTCGTATGTGCGTAGAATAAAACCAGAGCCAAACTGTTCGTAATAATTACCAAGGGTCAGTTCGGCGTTCTTCAGTTTACCCTTGATATAATAGAAAGGCACACCCCAGCCCTTGAAGTCCTTCTCGAATCCAGGCAATGGGTGGTCGAGATATTCGAATCGGGCTCCTGCGTCGACATATTTCGACAACGCGTGAAGCTCGGCATAAGTATTGGTAAGCACATCGTCCTTGTAGGTGCCTGTGCCTATGTTATTGTCCTCTTGCGGAATGAGAATGTCGCTCTGAAGGCTTCCGGTGAGAGTTACCTCGTAGTCCTTGGCCACCTTCATCTTCTGCGCGCTTGCCGAACCAACGGTCATGGCTGTGAGAGCGAGCAATAGAATTCTGTTGAGATACATTATTATATATATGTATTGAATGCTCCACGTGGAAGCATTATGTTTCTTAAAAAGTAGATATATTAAAAAAAGTGTGGTACGGCATTAAGCCGTACCTACCATTATCATTATTCTTGCCAACAAGTCTGCGTAATTACTTCTTGCCTACAAGCTTGCGCACTTCTTCGATGAGTTCCTCCTCGGCACCCTCGGTATAGCCGTTGTGCTTAGACACGATGTTGCCCTTGCCGTCGCATACTATCACGTAGGGAATAGTCTGCACGCCAAGCGCGCGCTTGAAGTCGCTATTGGGGTCGAGCAATACCTCGTATTGCCATCCGTGATTATCGACGAGAGGTTTCACCTTATTAATGTTCTGAGCTTGGTCGATAGAAATAGCGTAAATCTTGACACCTGTCTCCTCTTGCCAATCCTCATAGACCTCGCTTATGGCTGAAAGCTCGCGGTTGCAAGGCTTACACCATGTGGCAAAGAAGTCGATAATGAATGGTTTGCCATTGTTAGAAAGGGTGTCTGTACTGACGGTTTTGCCGTCGATGCTCTTTAATGTTACTTTAGGAAGCTGTGCGCTTGCTGTAGTAACAAAACTAAGCACGAACAGTGCTACAAGTAATAATTTTCTCATACTAAATATATTTTACTTGCAAAAGTAAACATAAACATGCTCTTTTATTATAATATAGCGTTAAAATAAATTAAATCAAGTTTAATGTAGGTATAAAAAAGAGACGTCAATCATCCAGAATGCAATTCTGGATGATTGACGTCAATATTTGTATTGTATGTTCCTTACTTAACAGTAATGAGATAATAGTTTTTCTTGCCACGCTGAACAAGCAGATACTTGCCGTCTATAAGGTCGTCGGCAGTTACTACACGGTCGAATGCAGCGAGTTTCTCCTTATTGAGTGATACGCCACCACCCTGAACAAGCTTGCGCATCTCGCCCTTAGAGCCAAATATCTTAACCTCGTCACGAGTAAAGATATCTACAGCAGGCTGTCCAAGCTGGTCCTTGTCAAGTGTGAAATGAGGCACACCCTCGAATATAGAAAGCAGTGTGGCCTCGTCAAACTTCTGCAAGGTTTCCTTTGTGCCCTTGCCAAAGAGGATGCTTGAAGCCTCCTGAGCAATCTCAAGGTCTTCGCGAGAGTGAACCATTGTTGTTACTTCCTCGGCCAAACGCTTCTGAAGTATACGGCGACCAGGATCCTCATTGTGCTCGGCTATAAGAGCGTCGATAGTCTCCTTGTCAAGGTCGGTGAATATCTTGATATACTTCTCGGCCTCTACGTCGCTAACGTTAAGCCAGAACTGATAGAAGGCATAAGGTGTGGTGCGGTTGCGGTCGAGCCATACGTTACCACTCTCGGTCTTGCCAAACTTCTTGCCGTCGCTCTTGGTGATGAGCGGGCATGTAAGACAATAGGCTTCGGCGTCGTTGCCAAGAGTACGGTGTATAAGCTCGGTACCAGTGGTCATATTGCCCCACTGATCGTTGCCGCCAAGCTGAAGGCGTATGCCGTACTTCTGATATTGATAGAGGAAGTCGTATCCCTGGAGCAACTGGTATGTGAACTCTGTGAAAGACAATCCGTCGCGTGCCTCGCCATTGAGACGCTTCTGTACAGAGTCCTTAGCCATCATATAGTTTACGGTGATGTGCTTGCCAACCTCACGAGCAAAGTCGAGGAAGGTAAAGTCTTTCATCCAGTCGTAGTTGTTGACAAGCTCGGCCTTGTTAGGCTCGTTGCCATCGAAGTCGAGGAACTTAGCCACCTGCTTCTTAATAGCCTCTTGGTTGTGGTAGAGAGTATCAGAGTCGAGCAAGTTACGCTCCTGACTCTTGCCCGAAGGGTCGCCAATCATGCCGGTTGCGCCTCCAACAAGCAAGTAAGGCTTATGTCCGCAACGCTGCAGATGACGCAACATCATGATACCGCAAAGATGGCCAATGTGCAGAGAGTCGGCTGTAGGGTCGGTGCCCAGATACGCAGACACCATGTGGGTATTGAGATATTCCTCAGTACCGGGCATAATCTGCGCGAGCATGCCGCGCCAGCGCAGTTCTTCAACGAAATTTTTTGCCATTGTTGTTATTTTGTTTAAACTGATGTTTTCTGTTTGTGGTAGGGGAGTAGGTGTGTAGGTGTGTTGAGAAGCCTTGCTATGGCACTGGGTCGTATCCGGAACCGCCCCATGGATTGCATCTTAGGATGCGCCATATTGATAATGCCATACCTTTAAAGAATCCGTGTTTCAGCAAGGCCTGACGTGCATATTCCGAGCAAGTGGGCTGAAATCGGCACGAGGCAGGGGTGTATGGAGTTATAAACTTCTGATAGAAGACTATGGGTTGCACGGTGAGCCAAGCCAAAAAACGGGAGAGATTGTGCAGAATTATATTTATATTCATATCAACATCTCCTTATGTTTTGCCAATTTCTCCTTAAGTCGATTCAGCAGGCTCCTCATGCGTTGCTCCACCTCGGCCGTTTCTAACATGCGGTCGGTTGTCCATATAAAGCACATAGAAACCTTTTTGTGTATCGTTAGGTCGATACTGTCGGTCAGTATGTGCTTATTCAGTCGGTAAGCTTCGCGCACTTGGCGTTTGATGCGGTTGCGTTTTACAGCTCGCTTAAAGAAACGCTTAGGCACGCTTACCATCATTTGAGCTACAGGCTCATCAATCTTGACATCCGATCCGTCCAAATATGTTTTATCCTCGCCATTGTTCCCGCTCCTCTCTTCAGCCATATATACCACACGTAGCGGCGATGCTGTCATAGCTTTAGAGCCGCCTCCACGGAAGAGTCGGTCTATCTGCTTCTTGCTGTTGATGCGCTCCGATTGGGGGAGTGAGAATGTAGGTGAGGTCATGTGACAGAGTTTATTGTTATTTGTCGTTCTCAAGATACCAGCGCAACGCAGCTGTCATCGAAGGATATTCCTTTGTAGGTGCCTCAAGGTCGAGACGGAATCCCTCTTCTTCCACAGCCTTGGCTGTAGCTGGACCAAATGTAGCTATGCGTACATCGCCCTGCTTGAATTCAGGGAAGTTCTTGGTGAATGCTTTTATACCAGTTGGGCTGAAGAACACAAGCATATCGCAGTCAAAATTCTTTGCTTCCTCTTCAGTGAAGTCGTTGCTGACGGTGCGGTACATCACGCATTCCTTATGGTTGAGTTTCTTGGCATCAAGCAGTCGCTGCACGTCGTCGTTGTGTACCGAGCTAAGTGGCACGAGATATTTCTCGGTCTTGTGCTTAACCATAGTAGGGATGAGCGAGTCAATCTTGCCAGTAGTTCCGAAGAAAACCTTACGCTTGCGGTATTGCACGTATTTCTGTATATAGAGTGCTATTGTCTCGGTTACGCAGAAGTACTTCATGTCTTCCGGTATGGTGATGCGCATCTCTTTAGCCAACTTAAAATAGTTGTCTATAGCATGACGCGATGTAAATACCACAGCGGTGAAATCCAAAAGTCCGATTTTCTGCTGGCGGAACTCTTTTGTGCTGAGTCCTTCAACCTTGATGAAGGGGCGGAAAACGAGTTCTACACCGAAATCATTGGCAATGTCGTAGTATGGCGACTTTTCGCTCGATGGTTCGGGCTGGGAAATCAAGATTTTCTTAATCATTTGTCTATCTAATATATATATATCGTGAATGTATTTATGCGATGTCAGAAATTCACTTTCAGACAGTTGCCTGTTATGGCAAGTACCCCAAGCAGCATTACGAAGGGTAATAGTTCAAGCGTGCAAAAGTACAAAAAAATCTGCAAAGAATGGCCCGAATGTCTGAAAAAGATGATGTACGACTTGTAAAGTGCCAGTATTTTGAACGTTACGAGCACCACAGTAGTATATAATAAGGTGGTTTCGACAGGCATCTCGAAATAGGCTTGCAGCACAACTGCAGGGAATATGCATACGCCTTCCATTGCCAGCAGGAACAGAAATGCCTTCATCCATATGTCGTTGAGCCGCCTTTCAAAGAACACCCATCCCGTAATCCAGTATAAGCCCGACTTGACAAGTATATAGGCCAGGTTAATAAGCGCGAAGATGCCTATCACCTGATATTGGTCGATGACGAACGTATCGGTTACGTGTATTTGTACTCGGAAGAAGTATACAAGCGCAAAGAGCAGACAACTCTGAAGCACAAAGAAGAATTGCACACGCACTTCTCCAGATGTCTCGCTCATGCCTGACGTGCGCTCGTCGTGCGGTGGACGGAAGAAGTGTCGCGCTTGTTTTAGTATGAACCTCTTGGATTTGGCAAAGGCTATGGCTGCTATAATGAAGCAGAACAGCAGCAAGCCAGTAATGACGTTGTCGCGTGCTATACTGTATGGCACTGGGTCGCCGGCAACACCAAGTCGGCCTCCGAACATATCGGGGTGGAAACAAGGCTTGCCGGTGAAGTAAGACTCGCGGTAATACTTTGGCATGTTGACGTCGCGCCACGAGTGTCCTGCTGTATGTCCAGGTAGGTGTAGAGTGTCAGGCTGCTGACTCCATGTTATTTCCGACGGCTTGATATGGGCCTGGATAGCCGAATCTTGCTGTTCGGGTGTGGCGTTTTTAGGCAACCACGACAACACTTGGGCAGGCGTAAGCTGATGGTGTTGCCTTTGGGTGGCTTTGCCCATCACTTGTCCGTCCTCGTTGAGGATAATCTCCTCGGTGTGTATGGAGTCAGAAGCGAGAGTGTTCATTGTTTGAATTAATTGTTGGTTCTATTACAGTCCGAATTCTTTCTTGATGTCGTCCACGCGGTCGAGTTTCTCCCATGTAAAGAGTTCAACCTCCATAACCTTGGTTTCGTGGTAGCGCGATGTGAATGTCTTCTTAACCACCTCGTTCTTGCGGCCCATATGTCCGTAGGCAGCTGTCTCGCGGTAGATAGGCTGACGCAACTTGAGTGTACGCTCTATAGCCTTAGGACGGAGGTCGAACAGCTTGCTTATCTTCTGTGCAATCTCGCCGTCGCTCATCTTTACGTTAGAGCGTCCGTAGGTATTGACATAGATGTTTACTGGTTCAGCTACACCGATGGCATAGCTTACCTGAACAAGCATCTCATCGGCAACGCCTGCTGCTACCATATTCTTGGCAATGTGACGGGTAGCATATGCAGCCGAACGGTCAACCTTAGATGGGTCCTTACCCGAGAAGGCTCCACCGCCGTGAGCACCCTTGCCACCGTATGTGTCTACGATAATCTTACGGCCAGTAAGACCTGTATCGCCGTGAGGGCCACCAATAACAAACTTGCCAGTAGGATTGACAAAGTATTTGATGTCGTCGTTGAACAATGCGAGCACCTTATCGCTATGTATCTCGGCCTTTACACGTGGCATGAGGATGTTGAGCACATCGTTCTTAATCTTAGCAAGCATGCGCTCGTCGTCGGTGTCAAACTCGTCGTGCTGTGTGGATACTACGATAGTGTCGATGCGCTGAGGTATACCCTCCTCCGAATATTCTACTGTAACCTGGCTCTTAGAGTCTGGACGCAGATAGGTCATTTCCTTGCCCTCCTTGCGTATGTCGGCAAGCACCTGCATAATGTGTTGTGCGAGGTCGAGCGTAACAGGCATGTAGTTTTCTGTCTCGTTAGTGGCATAACCAAACATCATTCCTTGGTCGCCAGCGCCTTGTTCTTCTTCCTCGGCACGGCTTACGCCACGGTTAATGTCGTCACTCTGCTCATGGATGGCTGTAAGCACACCACATGAATTGCCATCAAACTGATACTCCGACTTGTTGTAGCCAATCTGGTTGATTGTTTTGCGTGCGATGGTCTGTAGGTCGATGTACACACCTGAGCGCACCTCGCCCATAATCACTACTTGGCCTGTTGTTACAAACGACTCGATGGCACAATGTGCGTTGGCATCGTAAGCAAGGAACTGATCTACAAGAGCGTCCGAAATTTGGTCGGCTATCTTGTCAGGATGGCCTTCTGAAACTGATTCTGATGAAAAAAGATAATTCATTTTTTCCAATTTTTAAATTTAAAAAATTAGTGGAAAAACACCAATTACCGCTGCATAGACGCCCTTCCATCATTGCTTGCGACACGCTGATGTATGTAGCGTGACGTACGGAAAGCCGTGCTTATGCCTTGCAGTTTTAGCATTTTTTAGTGTGGTTGCAAGCAGCCAAATTCTTCCACATAGTTATACTTATAATGAAATCGAGTGCAAAGGTACTGCAAAAAAATGACGTGGCGAAATTAAACAGGGGTTATTTGCGAAAAGGGATGGATTATTGACGGAAATAAGGGGATGTGAAAGGACAGAAATATGCATGTTTAAATGAATACGTTATCGTAGGCCTATGATAACGTATTCATTTAAATCACTGTTGGATGATAAAAATTAGTTCTCTGTAAGGTTTACATGGTTGACCGTTACGTCCTCGTGAAGGAAGATGCGTGCCGTCTCGCTGAACCTCTCCTCGCTCTCCGTAGTAAGATATCGGCAAGTGCCGCCCTTGGTAATGTTGTGCTCCATTTCGGGATGTCGCTCCAGATAGTTCTGTAAAGACTCTGCTACATAGGTGCCTTGCGCCATTATGCGCACTCCATCGGGAATGTTCTTGGCAACAGACGACATTAGCAAGGGATAATGTGTACAGCCAAGTATGACGGTGTCGATGTCCGGATCCTTACGCATAAGCTGGTCGATGCGCTTCTTTACAAAATAGTCGGCACCAGGCGAGTCGGCCTCGCCAGCTTCTACTATAGCTGCCCACAGCGGACATGCTACACCCGATACCTCAATGTCAGGAAATAGTTTCTTAATTTCCAACGAATAAGACTGGCTCTTAATTGTTCCCTCCGTAGCAAGCACACCCACGTGGCGCGAACGTGTTAGCGAACCTATAACCTCTGCAGTAGGACGAATGATGCCAAGTACTCGGCGTGTAGGGTCGAGTTGTGGTAGGTCGCGCTGCTGAATAGTGCGCAGAGCCTTTGCCGAGGCTGTGTTGCAGCCAAGTATAACAAGATGGCAACCCATGGCAAACAGTTTTAATACTGCTTGTCGTGTAAACTGGTATACCACCTCAAACGAGCGTGAGCCATAAGGTGCACGCGCATTGTCGCCAAGGTACATATAATCGTACTGCGGCAGTAACTGTCGGATGCCGTGCAATACGGTTAGTCCGCCGTAACCAGAGTCGAATACTCCTATTGGCCCTGGGGATTTAGGAAAGTTCATTGTTGTTATTATTTAGTTTTGGAGTTAAGAGGAGGAGTTAAGTAGGCAGGAGTTAAGTAGGCAGAAGTTAAGTAGGCAGAAGTTAAGTAGGCAGAAGTTAAGCCATTAGCTTTTGACCACTTTAATATTTGACATAAAGACATATGGCTTAACTTCTTAACTTCTTAACTCCTTAACTTCTTAACTCCTTAACTTCTGCCTTCATTCTACTTTATTGCCTCTTTAATGGCCTCTGTAGCATCCTCGCCCAGTTCTGGGTCGATATATGGGCATGCATCGTTGTCGGTGTTAAGCACAAGTATGTAGCCACGTTCACGACCAACGCGAGCCACAGCTTCGTTGAGCTTGCGTTTTACTGGAGCTAAGGCATCGTTCTCTGCCTGCTCGAGCAGACGTATGGCATCGTTCTTAAAGGCAGTATTCTTTTCCATCATCTCCTGAAGTTCGGCTTGACGCTTGCGCAAGATAGACGGAACAAGGTCGCGTTGAACCTCAAGAAATTCCTCATACTTATCATTAAATTCCTTTTCTGATCGTTTCATCTCGGCATCGTACTTAAGACGCAGATCGTCAACACTACGCTTTGCAAGCTCATAGTCGGTCATGGTGGTAAGTATGGCGTTGTAGCTGAAGTAGCCCATACGTATTTGTGCGCTCGCCATTAGTGGGATAGCAAGCATAAGGAATGAAAATAAAAGCTTCTTCATAATGATGTTTTTACTAAAAATCAAAAAGGGGGACTGGCAACGCTTTGCCTCCATCCCCCTCTGCAAACTATCTGATTATTATTGAAATTATTCGATAAACTTGATTTGGTCATTACTTCTTGGCAGCAGCCGGCTTGTTGAGCTGGGCCTTAACCTCTGCTGTAACGTCCTTGCTCAGTGTATCGCTGATGTAAGGAATGCCGCTTGTTACGTCCATGATGTATACATAGCCACCTGCCTTGCCTACAGCCTTGATAGCCTCTACCAACTTGTTGGTGATAGGACCTATCTTGTCCTGCTGCAACTTGCCAAGAGCCTGCTGGTTGTCCTGGGCTGTCTGCTGTATCTTCTGGTACATCTGCTGGAGCGATTCCTCTGTCTCCTTCTTCTTTGTCTCGTTCATTGTAGAGGCATTCTTGTCGTAGTCCTGAGCCTTGCGCTGCAACTCGTCCTGCATAGCCTTGAGGTCGTTGTCGTACTGCTTTGCAGCTGCTTCTACCTCGCCACGTGCCTTGATGAACTCAGGCATAGACTGCATGATTTCCTGTGCATTGACGTGTCCGAACTTCTGTGCGAATGTTGCCAATGGCATGCACAGCATAAGCATTAAAATAAGCTTTTTCATTGTTTTCTTGTTTGTTATTTTGTTATTAATTTATTCTTAATTGGCGTATCCAAGTTTCTGCAATACCTCGTTGCTGATGTCTATCTTTGGAGATCCGAAGATTATGCCAGTATCAGATGCTCGGTCGAGCACGAGCGAGTAGCCACGTAGTTCGGATATCTCCTTTACAGCAGTGTATATCTCCTCTTGGATAGGCGACATAAGGCTTTCGCGCTTTTTGAATAGCTCACCTTCTGGACCAAAGTATTTGCGCTTAAGGTCGCTTGCCTCCTTTTCCTTCTTCATGATGGCTTCCTGGCGTGTCTTCTTTTGTTCGGCAGATAGGAACACCATCTCGTTCTGATAGTTCTTGTACATAGTAGAAGCTTCGGTATTAAGAGCTTCCACTTCTGCTTGCCATTTCTTCGACACCTGGTTGAGCTGCTCATTGGCACGCTCGTAGGCGGGAATGTTCTTAAGGATGTACTCCATATCAAGGAGCGCAAACTTTTGTGCGCTTGCCGTCAGTGCCGTAATGGTAAAGAGGCATATCAGCATTAATTTCTTCATAACCTAATTCTTAATTCAAAATTGAATAATTCCTTATCGGTTGTAACCGACAATTCCACATTCAAAAACTTTATCAGCCATAAGCTGTTAGTCAGCAATTCCACATCCAAAAATCAGAATCCAAAATTCTAACAGCTCTTGGCTGTTAGAACTCTTGTCCCAAGATGAAGTGGAACTGAGCACCACCTCTTGTGCCGAATACCTTGTCGAAGCCATAAGCCCAGTCGATACCCATAAGACCCACCATTGGTAGGAAGATGCGCACACCGATACCGGCAGAACGCTTCATATCGAATGGGTTGAACTTCTTTGTATCTGTCCAAGCGTTACCACCCTCAACAAATCCAAGTCCGTAGATAGTGGTGTTGCCAAGTAGGAACGGATATCGAAGCTCGAGCGACATACGGTCGTAAGCATAACCCTCGTAGCCGTAAGGAGTGAGCGATCCATTCTCATAACCTCTAAGACCGATGGTCTCTTCGGCGTATGATGTAGAATAGCCAGACATGCCATCACCACCCATATAATAGGTTTCAAATGGCGACTTCTTCCATTTGTTGAAAGATCCGAGCAATCCAAACTCGAGACGTGTCATAAGCACGAGACACTTCTGTCCGCTTGTAAGTGCGGTGAAGGTACGGCCCTTAAACTTCCACTTGTGATACTCTACCCAACGATATTTCTCTTGCTGCTCCTTATTATATGTAGCCGACTTAGAGTTTGTAGCGAGGTGCTCATAGTCTTTTCCATCCCATGCTGACCATGGCGGAGTAATTGTAACCGATGCCATGAACTCAGAACCACGACGTGGGAAGAGTTGGTTGTCGGTAGATGTACGCGATAGCTGGATGCTGAGGTTAAGGTTGTTAGAGTTACCGTTTGTCATGAGGAAGTAACTCCAGTTCTTAAGCATATAGCGAGTGTACGACAGCGAGAGTGACAACTGGAAGTAGTCGTCAGGCCAGCGTAACTGTTTGCCCCAGCCAAGTGATAGACCGAACAACTTGACATACTTATCGGGGTCGTAGTACGACTCATAGTTGTTGTAGCTGCCATAGTTGCCGTAGCCATACATATAATTATAGTAGTTGTTGAAGTAACCACTATTATAGTAGTTGCTCGACACGTCGGTCTGCTTAGAGAAGTAAGCACCTACAGAGAACTGTATTGGTCGTTTGCCTCCAAACCAGTTGGTTGAGTAAGAAGCGTTGTACGACTGATAGTATGTACCATTGGTTTGTGCTCCAAGCGATAGTACTTCGCCATCGCCGATAGGCATTATGCCACGATGCTCCTTATTCTTGTTGAAGAGGTTGCGCATAGAGAAGTTGTTAAGCTTCAATCCGATGCGACCAATAACACCAGTCTGTCCCCAACCGAGTGAGAATTCAATCTGGTCGTTTGACTTCTGCTCGAGGTTGTAATTTATGTCTACAGTACCATTCTCTGGATCTGGCTTTGGATCTGGTACTATCTTCTCTGGGTCGAAGTGGCCCATTGATGCAATCTCACGAACAGAGCGTTGCAGTGACTCTTTAGAGAATAGATCGCCAGGCTTTGTACGAAGCTCGCGACGTACAACATTCTCGTATAGACGGTCGTTTCCGTTGATACGCACATGGTTGACGTGAGCCTGGGGGCCCTCAAATATACGCATCTCAAGGTCGATAGAGTCGCCCACGATATTTACTTCAGTAGGATGCAGCGAGTAGAACATGTAACCGTTGTTCCAGTAGTTGTTGCCTACAGCGTCGTCGTCTTCGGTAAGACGCTTGTTCATATGCTTTTGGTTGTATACGTCTCCCTTCTTCATGCCTAGTACAGCAGAGAGATAGTCGGAGTTGTATACGGTATTGCCCACCCAGCGTATATTGCGTACGAAGTATTTCTTGCCTTCGTCTACCTTGATGAGTATGCTAACGTGCTTACTGTCGACATTCCATACCGAGTCGCCTAGAATAACAGCATCGCGGTAGCCGTATTCATTGTACTTGTCGATGAGCTTCTGCTTGTCGGCTTTCCATCGTTCGGGTGTATACTTCTTGGCCTTAAGGAACGAGCCTAACTTACCAGCCTCGTGTGTCTTGGCAAAAGCACCCTTACGTAGGAATCCACCCTTAATTTTACCATCGCTTAGAGCTTTATTGCCCTCGATAGTAATGGTTTTAATCTTCATTTTCTCCTTCTTGTCGATTATGACATCAAGAATCACCTGGTTCTTCTGTGCCACGTCATCGCGCTGCACAATCTGTATGTCAGCGTTCTTGAAGCCTTTGTCGTCGAAGTACTTCTTAGCAAGCAACTTGGCACGGTCTATCATGTTAGGCGTTATCTGTGCGCCCTTAAGCAGTCCAAGCTTTTCCTCCATATCAGTACGTTCCGACTTCTTCAGTCCGACGTAGTTGATAGTTGACACACGCGGGCGCATCTGCAAATGTATATGCAGGTATGCTTTGTCGTGCACAAGCGAGTCAACCGAGATAGACACATCCGAGAACAGTCCGTATTTCCAGTAATGTTTTACGGCGTCTGTTATCTGGTCGCCCGGCAATTCTATCTCCTCACCTATAGTGAGTCCAGAAATACCTGTGAGCATATAGTCTTCGTAGCCATCGGCTCCCGACACGGCAAGTCCGGCAATTTTTTTTTTCAAGCAGAAGACGGCATACGAGATATCCGGATAAACTATTTTGTCCTGCGCCTTAGCTATGATGCTGCATGCAAGGATGCAGAGTGTTGTCAACACCTTTGTTATGTTCATTGGTCTATATTATTGTTATATTTTTCTTCTTCTTGATGTTTTAGGGGTGTACTATTAGGTCTGTGTCTTCCCGATATGTATGGCCTCTTTATGCCTTATGCTCCTTGCCTTCTTCTATCTGTGCGCCTGTTTTGCCGAATCGGCGTTGGCGGTGTTGGTAGTCGGCAATGGCATTCTTTAGCTCTTCCTCGTTGAAGTCGGGCCAGAAAGTATCGCAGAAATACAATTCCGAGTAGGCTATCTGCCATAATAGGTAGTTGCTTATGCGCTCCTCGCCTCCTGTGCGTATCAGAAGGTCGGGATCGGGCATGAAGGATGTTGCCATATGTTGTGTAAGCATATCTTCATTGATATCCTTGGGGTTTATGCGTCCTTCCTTCGCCTCGTTGGCTATTTGTCTGGTGGCTTCGGTTATTTCCCAGCGCGACGAGTAGCTCAGAGCAACAACCATAGTCATAGCAGTATTACCTGCTGTATGCTCCTCGGTTTCGTGCAGTTTTTGTTGCACCTCTATAGGCAGACGGTTAAGGTCGCCTATTACGCGGAATCGCACATTATTCTTCATGAATATCTCGTCCTCGAGCGATGTGAGAACAAGTCCCATTAGTGCTGCCACTTCTGTAGCCGGACGGTTCCAGTTTTCTGTAGAGAATGTGTATAGCGTGAGATATTTCACGCCCAGACGTGTACATTCAGATGTTATGCGTCGTACTGTGTCGACACCAGCCTGATGGCCAAAGCTGCGCGGTTTACCACGCTCGGCAGCCCAGCGTCCGTTGCCGTCCATAATGATGGCAATGTGCTGCGGTATATTGTTTGTATCGAGTTGCATATTGAGTGGATATGTTTTGTTAATCGTCGTCGTTGTGGCAAGTCCTGCATTTTGGCATGAAGCTGTATGTCAGAGTAAGTTGCAGTACCGAGTAGCAGTCGGTGTTCTTGAAGATACCGGTGCTCTGTATGCCGTAAGGGTCGGCTATGCCGTCGAGCTTGTCGCTAAGCGAGAAGTGTATTGCCCATTCAATGCCGAGGTTCAGTCGAGGTGCCACCTTATATTTAATGCCTAGTCCGAGCGGCATATTTGCTGTAAAAACATTGCCTTCTGGTGTTGATGCGTAAGTTCCACCTATTCCGGCAAAGACGAATGGCGTTAAGCGTTGGGCTCCGCGATAGTCATGACCGGTGCCATAAGGCCAGAAGTTGTATTCGTATGTGGCATTCAGGTCGACCAATGAACTTGAAAAGTCGTACTGCGTTTCCTGATATTGTGGCAGATAAGTCTTGACATCTTTCGATGAGCCTTTAAGTTTGCCGTACGATGCAGCGAGTCTCAAGCCCATATAAGGGTTGATAATGCGTCGCAACATGATAGATGCCGATGGCTGCATGTTATGTAGAATGCTGCCATTGAAGTCGCCCTCGTAAGCCATTATGCCCACTCCACCACCTATCTCCATGCGATACTCGTAGTCGGTCTGCGCGTTTGCGTGGACAGACAAGAGAGATAGTAGCAGTGCGTAGAGCACCATGTAGAGGTTTTTCTTCATTTAGTAAACCTATTGTTGTTGTTCTTTGTCTTTAAAATGTTAGAAGCTTGTCTGCTCGTCCTTCCATCCCAAACGGTTGATACGACCTCGCCATGTCATACCGTTCTTGGCGTTAACGAGCCACAGCACATTCTGTTTGTCAGCAGCTACGGTGTAAGCAGTAGCCGAACCTGTAGCAACTTCGCCGAAGGCAAAATGGTCTGGCAATACAAGGGTTGTAGTGTCAACCTTCCATGTTATGCCATTGTCCAGCGACTTGTATGATGTGGGCTTTTCGCCATTCTTACATCCCATCATCAACAATTGGCTGTCGTAGTAGATAGCAGATATACCGTTGAGCAATGGGGCGGTATGCTTGTTCTCCTCTGCTATGGTGTAATAGTTCCATGGCTGGTTGTTGCTATTGTCGGCTCCTTCGTCTATCTTGCCCCATATATGTGGGGTTGTGTCGGATGGATAAAGGCTCTTGTTGCGTGAGCCGATAAGCAGAACACGATCAGTAAGACTGTTGGTCTTGACAGGTATGGATACGTATGCTGTCTCGTCTGTTGGCAGAAGTGATAGTTCATCGTCAATGGTAGATACGCTCCATGTCTTGCCATTGTCTGCCGAAGCCATTAGGCGTCCATCTGTTGCATATCCATATATACGGAATCGACTTGCTGCCACAAGGCGTGTTATGCTGGTTGCTGTTGCCTCTGTTGTCCATGAGCTACCGTCGGCAGAACTCATTATGTTGCCGCCGTTGTACAGATATGCAACACCTTCCTTTTCTACGACGCTGCGGTATGTGTCGGCATCAAACAATGTGTTCGACTCATTCCAACCGTTGCCTTCGCTTACAAATAGACGTGTATATGTGCCATCGTTACCGAATAGAAGCATCTTTCCGTTAATGGCTATGGCGCGTACAGCCTTGAGCGACTTCAGTGCCTCGCATACAGGCATAGCGTGCCAAGCAAACGAGTCGGCAAACTCCTTATGAACATTTACCGTAACTTTATACTTGCGTATGCCAGTCATCGAGTTGCTGTATACCTGAATCTCGCGTTGTTGCGAGAAGTCGACCGAGTCGGTGGTGGTTATATATTTCAGAGTGTCGCTATCAATATTCTTTATTACCACAACACCTGAGTTGGAACTTGAAACCGAGCACAGAAGCTTAGTTGCGTCGATACCGCAAGGCAATGAGTCGGGGTTGTATATCTCGCCTTTTACCTGATCTATATAGAACTTATAGCTGCTAAGTGTTATGTCTTTAGTAACGATGCTGTCGCCACCAGTTGATGACTTGACGTGCAAGTATTGCTTGCCCGAAGAAATAGAGAAGCTTGTTATAGCACTATCATCGGTGTATGTGTAGTTGTCGTCGGTGCTGAGGCAAGATGCCAGCACAAATACTGTTGCAAACAGCAGGAATAAAGCTGCGAACTTACTTTTCATTATACTCTGACTTATTGTTTTTAGCTGCAAATTTAAACAGAAATCCGCAAATAAGGCTACTTTTAGGACTATAATTATGCAAATTATTGATTAATAGAGGTATTTTTAAGGTTGTTTAGTGTTTATGTGCGCTAATATGTATGACAATTGGCATAAAAATGTATCTACAAAAAATCCGCAAAGCCGAACCAATACTATATATATAATGTATAGGAACCGCTTTGCGGATTGTTTTTACAGCCCGTAGGCTATTGTGCTATTATTCTGGCAAAATCATCACAGTAACGTGGTTGCCAGCCTTATTAAACTCCTTAACGAAGTTGCAGATGTCTTGCGGAGTAAGAGCCTCAACGGTCTTTACATAGTCGCTGTGCGAGTCGAAACCATAGAAATAGTTGTCGCTAATGACATTAAGCCAGTATCCGTTGGTCTTAACCTGGTCGCCGTTCTGCTTGAGTACAAACTCCTTGCACTTCTGGAACTTGGCTGGGTCGCAAGATGTCTCAAGAGTCTTCATCTCATCATTCATAATCTTTATAGCCACGTCTTTCTTCTCAGGCTTCATCGGACAGTAAGCGATAAGCTGGAAGATATGGTAGTTGTCATCGCCTAATGTGGCTGCACCCTGAGCGCCTACCGAGTAGGCTGCGCTTTCCTTCTCGCGAATCTTGTCAAGATATTCCATAGAGAGCACCTGACCAGCTATGTCGGCGCAGATGGCATTCTTCAGTGTATAAGGCATTGTCTCGTTATGCCATGTCATATAAGCTGTCGACTTAGGAGTCTCCTGCTTGCGCTTGAAGATGTTGCTAATCTCGCCCTTTGCAGGAGTAAGTTCGCGCTTGCCCTTAACAATCTTGCCCTTTGCTGGCAGAGCAGCAAGATACTGGCAGATAAGTGGACGTATTGTAGCCTCGTCGAAGTTGCCCACAATCTCGAATGTCCAAGCCTTGGCATTTGCTGTACGCTCCTTTGCAATCTGGAGGATACGGTCGTAGTTTACGTCCTTAAGGCGATCTACGGTCATAGGAGCCACACGTGGGTTGTGGTTGTATATGGTAGCTGTGAGCGAGTCGCTGAATGCGATGTCAGGATTAAGCTCGCGGTTTTTGAGCTGTACCTCGTATTGGCTCATAAGATTATCCATCGACTTCTGGTCCTTGTTGATGTTGGTGAAGTAGAGGTATACAAGCTGCAACATTGTCTCAAGGTCCTTCGGTGTAGAGCTACCGGCAATGTTTGTAGATAGATGGCTGAGTGACATACGTGCGTTGGCAATCTTTCCTGCAAGAGCCTTCTGAAGTTCTGTAGCAGAGAAATTGCCCAAGCCACTTGCATCAATCACATCGTCAAACATCTGCAGGTTGGCAAAGTCGGCCTTGCCATATAGCGAGTTGCCACCGATACCACGACCAGCAAGCGCTACCTGGTCTTTCTTGAAATCGGTGTGCTTGAGTATAACAGTAGCACCATTAGACAATGTGAGCTGTGTATAGCCGAGCTTATCGTTCTTCACTTCCTTCTTAATAGAGCCAGCCTTAGGCATTGTGGTCATAATAGGCTCGTTCTTAACGTTGTCCACATATGCGGTGATGTTCTCGGCACGTGCTGCCTTAAGAGCCTCAAGGAACTGAGCTTCTGTAGGATAAACATTGCCCTCTGCCTCGTTGTTGAAGTTTACGATAACGATGTTGCTGTCGTTCTCGGGTACAAGCTCCTTCATCATCTGGTTGATAGCCTCAACAGGAATCATCGGCACAATCTGCTTCATGACAGGATATGTGAACTCGATAGAAGGCATTGGCTCGTTCTCGAGGAAGTTGTCTACGAGGTCGCGGTATAGAGCACCGTTAGGACGCTTGTCCTTGTTGCTGTATTGCTTGTCGAGCACACTCAGATAGTTGTCCTTGAAACGTGCATACTCTGTAGCAGTGAAGCCGAACTTGGCAGCACGCAAAGCCTCGATGTAGGCAGTCTTAAGGCTCTCTACTGTCTTGCTCAAGTCCTTAGGATCGGCCGATAGGTCGAATGCATCTTTTGTCTTGGCAAAGATATACTGTCCGTCGCTTGCGTTAGCCGATACGAATGGGCAACTGGCATCGAGTGCCTTCTCTTGCAAACGCTCGTTGAGCATAGTCATAGCGGCACGGTTGGCATACTGATATATAAGGTAGTTAACATCGCCCTTGAGTGAGTCGGGATAAGTTTCGTGCTTGATGATAAGCTCTACACCGCTGGTCTGCTGCTCTTTGTCCTTGTCGATAACGATAATAGGCTCGGCATTGTCTGGCACCTGCTCGTCTACAACAGGAGTTGCATTCTCAGGGCTCTTGAATCCGCTGAAGAGTTTCTTTATCTCGGCTTCAGTATGGTCTACATCAACGTCGCCCACAACAACGATGGCCTGGTTCTTCGGGTGATACCATTTGTGGTAGTAGTCGGACAACTCCTTATACTTGAAGTTGTCTATAACAGACATCAGACCGATAGGGTAGCGCACACCATACTTAGATCCAGGATAGAGTTTAGGCAGATTACGCTCAAACATACGGCTTGATGCGCTTGTACGCAGACGCCATTCCTCGTGGATAACACCACGTTCCTCGTCAATCTCCTTAGGGTCAAGTGTCAGGTTGCCAGCCCAGTCGCTTAGGATGAGCAAGCAAGAGTCGAGAGCCGACTGGCGTGTTGTAGGCACGTTAGAGATATTGTATACAGTCTGGTCGATAGATGTATAGGCGTTAAGGTCGCCTCCAAACTGCACACCAATGCTCTCGCAGAAGCGAATAACACCATTGCCAGGGAAGTGCTTGGTGCCATTAAAGCACATATGCTCAAGGAAGTGAGCCAAGCCACGCTGTGATTCTTCCTCCTGTATTGCACCCACCTTCTGCGCTATGTAGAAGTCGGCACGGTTCTCCGGCCATGTGTTATGGCGGATGTAGTAGGTCAAACCATTGTCAAGCTTACCAACTCGCACGTCTGGATCGGCAGGAATTGGTGGCATCTGTTGTGCCTGAGCAAGTCCTGCAAATACTGCGAGGACTGCCACTAAAAGTTTTCTTAGTTTCATGAAATGTAGGTTTTGATTGTAAAAACATGCTGTCCCTTGTAGTAAGTAAAGACACACACATTATATATTATACACTGATGCAAAGGTAGTGCTTTTATAAATATTAAACGCAAAAAAAGACGAAAAGCAACAGCAAAAAGCTATAAAAATAAAGTTTTTCCTATTTTTTATGAAAATAAAAGCTCCAAACACTTAACTTAACATGCGTAATGTAATACCTTTAATATGCCGTATTTTTCGATTGCTGCTATGACAATGGTCGAAAAATATGGCGAATAAATCATTTCTTTCCGAAAAAAACTATACATTTGCAAGTTAATCGTATAGCATAATCCACTAAGCAACAATAATAAATCAAGAACATACAACTTATTACAAAAAAGATATAATTATATGAGCACGAAACTATTGAGGCGCCTTGTGTGTCTACTCTTCACATTATGTGTTTGCCTACATGCTGGTGCTGTACTGAAAGAGAAGAATCTTAAATCAACACTTTCTGTATTGCGTGCCGAGCTTGAAACATCGTTCAGCGAGCAGCGACAGAACCTTGCACGCTATTCGGCATACAACCAGATTCAGCATAAGGAGATGATATCGCTTATGCAGCGAAGCGACCAGATAGCTCTTATGCTATATTCTCAGAAGCAAGACTTTACGTTTGATATGACTTATGCGTGCCATGAGGCAACAGAGATGTACCGCGAGTTCAATAAGCGTCGTGTGCCTTACGACCGTATCCTTGTGCGTCTTGATGCCGAGATACAACGCTATCAGTATCTTACGGAGACACTTAGCAACATTCCGCCATCGCTCAACCGTATGCCGCAAGGCAATAATGCCGGGCAGAAGGGTAAGAATCCCCAATTTTTAAAGACCAAGGATGGCAAACCTTTGCGATTGCCTTTCATGCTCGACGAAGCAGGACAGGTCGACCGCAAGGCTTGTCTTGCGTATGTATCTGCCTTAAGCCGCAACCTTATCAATATGCGTGAGTCGGTTGTCAAGGACAGCGAGCACTATAAGCGTATGTCGCAGAAACTTAAGAAGGTTAACGACTATGCCCTTCATCGCTACAATGATATACAGCACAACATCTTTGTTAACGGCGACCAGAACTATCTGGAGGTAATATCGTCTATGCCATTATCTTACCACAACGCCAAGGCAGACGTAAGCGAGAAGTACAACACCGAGAAGGTAAAGACTGCCGATGGCACCGAGCGCAATGTTTATTCGCAGTGGCGTGGCCCTATTGTTATGGGTTTGTCTGTATTTGTACTTTTCTATATTATTGTGGCTGCCTTGCTTAGTAATGTCCTTGTACGTTGGCTTGTGCCCAAGCGTTTCCGCACCGATAGCTTCATGAAGAAGAAGGTGTGCCTCATTCTATTCGTAGCAATGTTCATCTTTGCTGTGTCTATAATGGTGGCACGCTCGTTTATGTACCACAACTTCTTCCTCATGGCGTCAAAGTTGCTCATCGAGTATGCTTGGTTGTTGTGTGCCATCTTCTTTTCATTGCTTGTACGCTTGTCGGGCGACCAGATAAAGAGCGGATTTCGCATTTATACTCCTATCATGCTCATATCATTCATCGTGATAACGTTCCGTATAATCTTCATACCTAACAATCTTGTCACGCTGATATTCCCGCCAATATTGCTGCTGTTTACCTTATGGCAGTGGAATGTAATAACACGCCACAACACCAACATACCACGCCATGACATCTTTTATACATGGATATCGCTCGTCATTATGACGTTCTCTACTGTGTCGGCTCTATACGGCTACGTGCTGTTGTCGGTTCAGTTGCTGATATGGTGGATGTTCCAGCTTAGCTGCATACAGACCATAACCTGTGTGTACGACTTCCTAAGACGATACGAGAAGAGCTATCTGTCGCATAAGATTCATTCGGAAGAAGACGCCAAGAAAGCAAAACGCGGCTCGCTGCTTAGCATAATAACCGTGAGTCACGAGAAGCACATCAACGTAACGTGGTTCTATGATATGGTGTATATGGCTATTGTTCCGGTGCTTAGCGTGTTCTCGGTATTGCTCTCTATATGGTGGGCTGCCAACGTGTTCGACCTTACCGAGACCGTGTGGAAGATATTCCAGTTCAACTTCCTTAACGTCACAGGTGTGGTTCAGCTGTCAATCGACAAGCTCGTTATGGTGTGCTCGCAGTTCTTCATATTCCGCTATCTCAACTACTTGATAAAGGCTCTTTACCACAAGTATCACAAGTCGAGAATCGTAGTCAACGGCAAGCCCAACTTCACACTTGCCAATAATGTCATAGCCATATGCTGCTGGGGACTGTATGCCATCATATCTGTAAAGATGCTCAAGATACCTTCTACAGCGGTGTCTGTTATATCTGCAGGCTTGGCTACTGGTGTTGGTTTTGCCATGAAGGACTTGCTCGAGAACTTCTTCTATGGCATATCGCTTATGACAGGACGTGTGCGTGTGGGCGACTTTATCGAGTGCGACGGCATACGAGGCAAGGTAGACAGCATAACCTATCAGAGCACGCAGTTGCTTACAGCCGACGGTTGTGTGATAGCCTTCCTCAACAGTTCGCTCTTTAGCAAGAACTTCAAGAACATAACAAAGAACCATTCGTACGAGATGGTTAAGGTTCCGGTGGGCATAGCCTACGGTTCTAATGTCGAGGAGGTTAGACAGATGCTTATTGCTGCGGTTAAGTCGAGAGCGGCGCAAACTGCCGACGGACGCGACATAATAGACATAAATAAGCCTATCAGCGTGGTATTCGATGAGTTTGGCGACAACTCTGTAAACCTATTTGTTACCTATTGGGTGCTTGTTGAGGAGAAGTTCGGCAAGACAGGCGAGGTGAAGGAGGCCATATACAATACGCTCAACGAGCACCACATCGAGATTCCGTTCCCGCAGAGAGACATACATATAATAGCTCCAAACTAATATAGCAAACAGACATTCATTTACATAACATCCCAATTATACAAATTATGCAGACGAGTAAGACCGTAAACATCATAATTCCTTGTTATAACGAGGAAGAAGTACTGCCTTGGTCGATGGGCAAGTTGCAGGAAATGCTGGTACGATTGAAAGAGATTACCGGTGTTGATGGCAAGATTGTTCTTGTAAACGATGGCAGCCGCGACAACACATGGCAGCTTATAGAGCAGTTTGCCAATGTACATAACAATGTTGTGGGTATTAAGCTTGCCCACAACGAAGGCCATCAGGGAGCCCTTTGGGCTGGTATGCAGGAAAGCCTTGGAACATGTGGAGCGATGATTTCTATTGATGCCGACCTGCAAGACGACGAGAATGCCATAATAGATATGGTTAAGCAATGGAAGGAAGGCAAGGATATTGTGTATGGTGTGCGCAAGGAACGCAAGACCGACACATGGTTTAAACGTGCCTCGGCACAGGCATTCTATAGGCTTATGCAGACAGCCGACCCAGAGATAATATACAATCATGCCGACTTCCGTCTTATGAGTTCACGTGCCGTGCAAGCCTTGATGGAATATCCCGAACGCAATATGTTCTTGCGCGGCATGGTGCGACAACTTGGTTTTAACGAGGGTTACGTCTATTACAACCGTACGGCACGAACGGCTGGCGAATCTAAATATCCGCTTACAAAGATGCTCTCGTTCTCTATCGACGGCATTACATCGTTCTCTACAGCACCTCTTAAGTTCATAACCTTTGCCGGATTGACCATGACTCTCATCTCGTTGCTTACCATCATCTACGGACTATACGAGCATTTCATGGGCAAGACCATCGAGGGATGGACATCGCTTATGGTGTCGATGTGGTTTATTGGTGGTGTGATAACAACCGGTGTTGGCATAACTGGTGTATACATTGGCAAGATATACACAGAGGTTAAGCGCCGTCCGCGATATTTTGTTGACAAGAAAGTGGGAGCGTTAGATTGACTACTTATATAAGAAACATACTACTATTATTTAAAAACATACTACTATGACAAAGAAATTTATTCAACTACTGTTACTCTTACTGTTCATAGGCTCTCCAGCCTTTGCACAGTTTGTAGGTTTTGAGGATGCGATACCTCAAAACTTCAAATGTGCCAACGTTAAGGAGTTGGCCTTGTCTACATCCTTTTATAAGGAAGGCACCAAGAGCTTGGAGTGGAACTTCACACCAGGCAGCGTTATCGATGTTGCAAGAGAGAAACCGTTCAACCTAAGGACGAGAATGGCATTACACTCTGGATATACAACGAGAAACCACAGACCGATTCGCTGCGCTTCGAGTTCTATTCGCCTTCGGGAAGCGTGTCATATCAGTTTGGATTCCATCTGCTGTCTGCAGGTTGGCGCGCTTGTTGGATAAGCTTTAAGCACATGCAGGGCGACCATAAGAACAATAAGATAGCCGGCTATCGTATTGTGGCACCTAACCGTAAGGGACGTGTCTTCATCGACCGTCTTACTTTCCCGGTAAAGAAGATCAACGACCGTACCACTCCCGACATGCAGATGCCTACCAACAATTCGCTTTCTAACCGCGATCTATGGCATTGGTGTCGTGTGTGGCAATGGGAACAGTACAAGTACGATATGCCTTTGCCCACATCTCTAACTGCTGATGAAAAGAAGGATCTTGCAACTGTGGAGAAGCGCCTAACCGAGGCTCTCGACATATACGATGCTCCTAAAAAGTGGGTGAACAAAGCTTACCGCACATTCGAGGCTGCCAATATACGCCCTTCAGGCCAAGGTTTTACGGGTGCGCCTATTGTTGCTCCCGACGAGCTTGACCGCAAGAAGGGCGAGATGTCGTGGAATAACCTGGAGGAGATGATGGCTGGTTTTGCCTACGATGCCTATTACAACCACTCGGAGCAGTCGGCAAAGAACTACTTCCTTGTATGGGATTATGCTATCGACCAAGGATTTGCCTTTGGCAGCGGTATGGGCACCAATCACCATTATGGCTATCAGGTGCGCAAGATATATACAACTGCCTGGCTCATGCGTGATGCAATATGGAAGGCACCCAACCGCGACAAGATTCTTTCGGCACTTGTATTCTGGTCGGCTTTGCAAGAGACACGTCTGCCATATCAGTATGGTCGAGACGAGCTGTTGGATAGCTGGCACACCCTGTTAATGGCTAAGACGGTGTCGGCTCTATTGTTTACCAACGAGTGCGAACGTGCACGTGCACTTGCCGGACTTACACGTTGGTTATGCGGCTCTTTGCAATATAGCCCTGGCACAATAGGCGGCATCAAGGTAGACGGAACCACATTCCATCACGGCGGATTCTATCCTGCCTATACCACAGGCGTGCTTGCCATGGTGGGCCAATATATATCGCTTACCAACCACACACGATATGTGCCAACAGTTGAGGCTCGACAGATACTTAAGGAAGCGTTCCTCTCTATGCGCAACTACAGCAACAAGTACGAGTGGGGCGTAGGTATAAGCGGACGCCATCCGTTTGGATCGTCAATGAGCGACGAGGACGTCGCCTCGTTTGCATATCTTGCCTTGGCAGGCGACCTATCTGGCGAGGGCAACGATTTCGACCATCACTTGGCTGCCGACTATCTGCGCCTATGCAAGGAAGAAACTCAGGAGGCCCGATTCTTCAAGAGCAAGGGCATAAAGCCCGCTATGGCTCCACAGGGATTCTTTGTATACAACTATGGTTCGGCTGGCATCTTCCGCCGCAGCGATTGGATGGTTACGCTCAAGGGTTACACCACAGATGTTTGGGGGGCCGAGATATACAAGAAGGACAACAGATATGGTCGCTACCAGAGCTACGGATCGGTACAGATTATGGGTTATCCCTCGCGCGAGGCAAGTGGTTTTGACGAGAATGGTTGGGACTGGAACCGTCTGCCCGGAACTACAACAATTCACCTGCCATATGAGCTGCTCGACAGTCCGCTACCGGGTTCAACAATGGCTCATAGCAAGGAAAACTTCTCTGGATCAAGTTCGCTGGAGGGAAAGAACGGCATGTTTGCCATGAAGCTTATGGAGCGCGAGCTCAAGAACTTCACGCCTGACTTTGTTGCACGCAAGTCTGTATTCTGCTTCGACAACCGCATGGTTTGCCTCGGAACCGGAATCAACAATAGCAACAGTTCTTATCCTACAGAGACTACACTTTTCCAAAGCACCTTCAGCAAGGGCAAGAGCGACATATATGTCGACGGCAAAATTAAGGACGAACCTTTCCAAAAGGACCTTAATGATAATAAGGCCCACTTCATTCAGGATGGTTACAACAACTATTACTTCTTTAAGGGCGAGAATGTTCAGGTGCAAATAGCCAACCAGGAATCGCGCCACGAGAAGACACGTGTACAGACTCGCGGCTCGTTTGCCTCGGCTTACATCAACCACGGTGTTGCTCCTAAGGACGCTGCATACGAGTATCTGGTACTCATTCAGCCTACCAAGGAGGAGGTGGCTGCCGCACGCCGCAAGGCTCCATATCAGGTTCTGCACAAGGACAATACGGCTCATGTTGTTGCCGATACGCAGACAGGTATCACAGCATACGCAGCCTTCGACAAATACAATCCGCAGAACGACGAGCTCCTTAGCTATATTCCTGCCGAGACAATGGTTATGCAGAAGAAGGTGGGCGCGAATGTGCTGATGAGTGTATGCGACCCTAACCTCAATATATCCGAGAAGACATACACAACAAAGGAACCAAGCCGTACGATTGAGAAGAAGTTGGTGTTGAAGGGCAATTGGACCATCGCAACTCCTAACGCTAAGGTTTCGGTTAAGACTGGTCAGAACGAGACCGTACTGACGGTTATTTGCCAGCATGGTCAGCCGGTAGAGTTTACGCTCAAGCGCAACTAATATTGGTTTGACACACCCTCAATCTAATTGAATCTCTCTGGAGGGAATATTGTACCGAAGAACATTGGTTGTTGTACTGAAGAACATAGGATATAAGCATATTCGGATTATAATATCCGCCTGTTTAATGCCATTTAATTGAAGTTTTAGAGTTGGTCAGTATCAAATCCAGTACCAGTCAATATAAACTGCAGTACCAGTTAATATAAACTGTAGTACCAGTTATATGAAACTCCAGTACCAGTTATATGGTACTGCAGTACCAATTATATGGTACTCGAAAACGGTACTGAAGAAAAGTACAAGTAAGATAATATAATATAAAAACGAAGCCAGCCTCATCTGCGGATGAGGCTGGCTTCGTTTTTTCATGCTTATATAATTTCTCTTTTCGCATTATATAATTCCTTCTTTGCGAAGCTCGTCGACCACGGTACATAATTCATTGTACCACTCCTGGCCGAATCGTCTAACAAGCGGACCTTCAAGGAATCGGTATACGGGCAATCCCAACTCCTTGCCCTTTGTCACCGCATCGCGGCACACATCCCATTGATTATAGTTCAGGGCTATAGTTCCGTCATTAAACTTCTTCTCGCGTATAGGATAGAGCGCGCACGAAATAGGCTTGACAAACGAGGTCTTGCCCTGGCGATAGGCACGTTCAAGAGCACAAAGGCAGCATCCGTTATCGTAGCATGTGAATACGCAGTCCTTGCCGCCAACAATGCTTGTTACAAGGTCGCCGTCGCGGTCTGTGTAGGCCACGCCTTGGCGGTCGACAACCGACTGGGCTTGTGCTGACATGTCGCCCCAAACGGTGTCCAACGCATCCTCAATGCCGCCAATCTCGTCGAGAGTTACGGGTGCACCGGCATCGCCCTCAACACAGCAAATGCCTTTACACTTGTCGAGGTCGCAGCAGAATTGTTCTGTGAAGATGTCGGACGACACAAGAATGTTGTTTACATCTATTATCATTGTCTTTGTTTCTTTTTATTGTTCTTTCTCTTTATCGCGTTAGGGGTGCTTGCCTTAGGCCTTCTACCACTCTATAGGCTTTTCTCCATGTTCTGCAAGCCATTGGTTGCAGCGCGAGAAATGGTGGTTGCCAAACCATCCACCACGATTGGCAGACAGCGGTGAGGGATGAACCGACTCGAGTATAAGGTGCTTTGTACGGTCTATCAATGCAGCTTTGCTGCGTGCGTATCCTCCCCAAAGTATAAACACAATATGGTCGCGTTCGGCCGACAAGGCACGTATGGCGGCATCGGTAAACAGCTCCCAACCGTGTCGCTGGTGCGATGCAGCCTGGTGGGCACGTACTGTAAGGGTGGCGTTGAGCAATAATACTCCTTGACGAGCCCAGCGCGAAAGGTCGCCTGAAGCTGGTATAGGCGTGCCTATATCTTGTTGTATCTCCTTGAAGATGTTCTGTAGCGACGGCGGCAGAGCCACACCATCGGCAACGGAAAAACTTAATCCCATTGCCTGACTCGGTTCATGGTAAGGGTCCTGACCTATTATCACCACCTTGACATCGGTGAATGGACACAGATTGAAGGCATTGAAGATGAGCTTGGCAGGCGGATAACACGTCTGTGTGGAATATTCGTGGCGCACAAAGTCTACAAGCTGGGCAAAGTAAGGTTGCTCAAACTCGGCTTGCAGACGCTGGTGCCACGAAGGTTCTATCTTTACATTCATGATAAGTCAAATGTTCTTGGCTTACTTGATTATCTTTACTGTCTCGCCGTTAGCCATTTTCACGATGTTCAAGCCTTTCTGCATAGCTGGCAACTCACGGCCTGAGAGGTCGTAGATGCGTGAAGTCTGGGCAGAGGCAGTAGATACCGAGTTGATGCCAGTTGTAGATGATGACGACTCGAACTTGGCAGTAACGTCTAATCCTTCGCCGAGGAAAACGTGAATATTGCTGAGTTCGGCAACCATCTTGCCTTCCTTGATAGTGGCTTTCATTGTGATGAGCACCTTACCACCGAGCATGGCAGCCATGTCACTATTGGTAACAGGAGCCTCTACATTGTCTGTTGTCAGTACTATTGTACCGTCTTTTTCCTCGGCATTTAGACCTTTGGTTATTGTTACATCGCCAATAACAAGTCCGCTAAAAGAGAACTGTTGAAGCACAAACTGGTATGTGCCATCGTCCATCTTGCTGAATACCACGGTGGCAGCGTCTGAATCGTCGCCAATTTCAGGTATCTCTGCGGTAAAGCCTACTGCTATCTTTCCCTGGAATGTTGTTGTCTCTACTGCTGTTGCTGCGTTGGCTGCAAATGCTACAACCAATGCAATTGCTGAAAGTAAAAATCTCTTCATAACTGTAGTGTTTTTAAAATGTTATAAGTTTGCTTGTATAATATAATGTATATGGGGAGCTTGTATTGGGTTGCTTACTTGAGTTTGTATATTAATCCCACGCTTCCATAGATAGGATAAAGCTTCTGCGAGATAGTCTTAAAGTCTTTCTGGAAGATAGCACTTAGTCCCCAAGATAGATCGGCATACATACCCAGGCGATGCGAAAAATACCAGTCGGCACCAACATCAACACCAAACTGCCAATGGCGTAGATTGTCGGTAAAGTCATAGTCGCCACGTTCGCCCTCATCATGACCTAATTCCACCTTTTGTCCAGTTGGGTCGCCCTCGCGCAGATATCCATCGTAGGCGTATCCGGAGAAGTCGTTGGACATAACATATGAGAAGTAGGGACCTGCCTTAAGACGCAACTTGTCCGACACGTTGTAGGCAGCCTGGATGGGCATGGTTACCATCCACTGTTCCACCTTTGTCACCACGTTGCCAGTAAACATACCCTCTATTACCTGGTCGCCGTAGCGCATCTCCATGTGATAGTTCTTAACCTTGGCATCGGTCTCCATTCCCTTGTTCTCGTAATGGAATCCGGCTATTATGCCCCATTGTTCGGTAAGGGGTTTGTAAGCGTCAAGACCCAGAAGACAGTTGTTCTTAAGCTTGAACTTGTCCAACGAGCGTATTTCGGCAGGCATGCCTACCGGAGCAGTTCCGCCTATGTTGTAACCAAGACGAACTTGATAGTGCAGGTTGCCGAATATATCGATGCCAAAGCTCTGTACTGCGCACAGCGCGAGCATAAGGGCTGAAAGGATGTATCTTTTCATTTCTTTGTTGCAGTATAATTGTTTACTATTCCATTATCACTTTCACCTCGTCTATAAGCAGTTCGCTGCCTACAGCACCCACAAATTCGGCACCTCCTGTGCTTGATGTGAACACTACAGCCATGCTATATCCTCCGTTGGCAAGCACCTGAGGGTCGAAGTTGGCAATGTATTTAAAGTTCTCGCTAAACTTTTGCCAACCGCCTTCAGTCTTGTCAAAAGGTCCGACAAGGGCTAAAGCCACAATCTGGTCGCTTGTCTTTACGTTCGATCCATCGAGATAGAATGGTGTGCCATCTGCTTTAGTGTTGCGGAAGAGCACGGCATATATGTCGCCTTGGTCGATGCCAGGCACCACCTTGCCTGCCTTATTTGTTATGGTATTGCCAGGTGTGTACTGGTAGTAGCCAGTTAAGACAAGAGGTTTCTTGCTTACAACACAGTAGGGACCATCGCCAAAGTGGGTGGCTTCGAGAGGACGCTTGGTAGCGACATTCGTATTGAATGAGCCAGTAAATAGGTTTCCGGCAGCTATAGGCATCTTGAATATCTTGCCTGCTTCGCCGGTAGAGCGTGTTGTAAGCTTAACAGCCTTGCCCTCGTAACCGTTGTCGAATGGTGCTGTAGGATATTCTTCGGGAGTGGCTTTTCCGCCCACTATGGCAAAACCTCCGTTGCCCGAAGCCCAGTTGAGCATGTCTGTTCCGTCTTCGGTCTTATCGGTCCAGATATAGTAGCGCTTCTTGCCCGACTCGAGGAAGAAGTTTTCGAAGCTGAAATATGTAGCTGCTGATGTCTTTTCGTCGAATCGCACGTTGTATGTCTTTTGCCAAGAGCCGTCCTCAGATGTAACAGTATAGCTTACGCCACCTTGCGAGAAGTCGTGTGTAGAGCCGTTGTCAGGCGATATGGTTGCTCCTTCTGTGATGTGGAATTGTGGTGCAAGGGCAGTAAGGTCGGTGCCTTTGCGCACAGAGAATATCACGGTGCGTGCAGCTTCATTGGTTGTGGCAATGCTGTCTGTAGGCTTGACAAACATTTCAAGTGGGTTGTCGGCGTGCAGATATGCCATTTCGATGTCGCATTCGGCGTTAAGGGGTTCGTCCTTAAAGCACGATGTAAGCAGCGAGCAAGCTGCTGCGAATATTAAAAGATTGAGTTTTGACATTTAAAGCGCTTGTTTTATTCTTGTTTTTTTGCACGTTCTGTATGTTTTTTTGAGTTATCCGTATAGGGCTGCAAATGATGATATAGAACGCTTATACACATTATATTATATATTAATAAGTTGCAAAGATAGGTTATTTCGGGCACTGTGCCAAGACTTTTAATTATTTTTTTAGGTTAAGTAAAAAGGGTGTGTCGCTACACACCCTTATGTTTCTTTAGCTATTTTACGCTAAAGCGATAGAAGCTAATATTTTCTTTCAGTTCGGAGATACGACCCTTTGATGTAGATACATGTACAAAGTTGTATTCGGGATGACGTTCGGCAAGTACCTTGAAGTCGTCTTCCGAAACAACGAGTACTCCCTTCGTTGGGGTTTTCTTTTCTACAACAACCTTGTTGTTAACCATTGTTCTTACTGGCTTCTCAAACTGGTCGAGCTTGTCACCAAGATAGAAGTCGGCACCGAAGAAGTGCATCATCGGGTCGTTAACAAATTGGTATAACGGCTCATTTGGGAATGTTTGCTGTATGTATTCGGCCATTGGACGCAACGACTTGGTGTTGAGTACCGTGGGCTGATATATTCCGTCGAGTGCCATCATCAGCACAACAAGTGGCATAAACAGACAGTAGGCCATTATGTGCTTCTTGTCGCGGGTGTGCTTGCCGAATGCCAAGTATATGCTGTCGGCTGCTGTTATAAGAGGCAATAGCATCAATATGAATGGCAAAAAGCCTAACTGGGTGTCGCGCAAAGCGTGCAACATGGCTAAATTCTGGGCTGCATGCTTGCCGTGGAAAATAGTATCGGGCACAAGTCCAAAGCGTAATGCACCATAAACCAATGTTATGATAACGCCAATCGAGGCTATTACGCATACATATGTACGTAGCACTCCGCGTCGGTTAGAGTTCCACAGCCATTCTATGTACTGGGCAATGAGCACAGCCATAAATGGATAGCACGGCAACAGATATACGCTGCGCTTGCTTGACGGCAGACAGTAGAAGAACAATACGAGTAGGAACGATAGCCATGTGAAGAGTTTTACGGGTGGTATCTGCATAATGCGGATGCGCAGCTTCTCTCCCGTCTTTCTACACTTCTGTCCCTTCCAGGGTTTGGCAAATAACGAGAAGAACAGCAATAAAGTCCAAGGCAACCAACCAGTAGACAGCGTGAAGAAGTTGTATGGGAATGAGTGCTCGTGCGACTCGTAGCTCATTGAGCCTGTCATACGGCCTATGTTCTCCTCGTATACAAGGTCGAGGAAGTGTTGTCCGCCTTCTATCCATGCCGCAACATACCACATTAGGGGCAGAATGCACGACAAAAGTCCGAAACATACAAACTTGAAGAAGGTTTTCCAGAAGTGCTCGCCACGCAGCAACATAAACACGCCCATAACAAAGCAAGGCAGAATAAAGCCTACAGGTCCCTTTGTCAAGGTTGCACAACTCATGCATAGTACAGCCAATACGGGCACTCCGTGGCTTCCATGTTCCCACCAGCGATAGAGCAGCAGCAATGCACCGACGGTGAATGCTGTAAGCATCATATCCACACGGCAGTTTGTTCCGGCACGATGTACCTCAAACGATGTTAGCAACAGCAATGCCGAAGCTACGGCTACGTTGGTAGACATACGTTTGCGGTAGAAGCAGAAGCAGCATATAGTCATTGCTATTAGCGATAATGCCGATGGCAGACGCGATGTATACTCGTTCACTCCTCCAGTCAATAGCGACAGCACGGCTATGCAGTAGTGGAAGAATGGTGGCTTATATGGAATATCCATGCCGTTGTTTACGGGCAAAATCCAATTGCCGTCCTTAAGCATTGACAGTGCCACTACAGCTTCACGCGGCTCGCCTTTGGTGTTGAAGTCGCTCAGACCGAGGAACGGCAGCAGCATAAGCATTGCTACTATGACGACTATCAAGAGTGAAAGGTTTTTGTCTAAGAACTTCATATAATCAGTTTTATTATTGATGAAAGCTTTACTTCTTCTTGTTTTTGCCCTGCTTCTTGTCTGCTTTGCCTTGCTTATCTTCCGCCTTCGATGTCTTAGTATCTTCCTTGTTAGGCTCAAGCAGCTTGCGGTATTCGGCTTCGTTCTTAAGAAGTTTTACAGCCTCAGCCATCTGTTTGTCTGTACGTAGAGCGTTTTCTATCGATCCACGCTCAAAGTAGTAGGCAGAAAGGATGTCGGCAGCAATCATTTCCTTAATCTTCTGCTTGTTGTATGGATAGTCGAGATCTTTGGCTATGTTGTGCTTCAGCTTCTTTGATAATGCCTCAAACTCATCCTTGGCATCGTCGTAATATCCCTCAAAACGTGCAAGCTTCTCAAGGTCCTTGAGATACTTCTCGCTAACCTGGTCGTATGTGAATCCACTCTTTATAACCAGATCCTTGAATTGTTCGTAGTCCTGGTCGGATAGTTCAAACTCTGAAGGCTTGGCAATAGTAGGATGCTTGGCAATATAGTCTATCTCGTAGTTCAAGAGAATGTCGGTAGTGTCTACTCTTGAGAGATAGAAGGCAATGTTAGGCAGCGAGTCGGGTTGCACCTCCATATCAGGCTTTATTCCACCACCATCGCGCACTATGCGACCTGCTGCAGTACGGAATTCGTGTGTAAGCGAGTCGGCAACTTCTTTTGCCACATATCCGTTGTCGGTATGTTTGTAAGAGCGAGCTTGTATGCAGCGTCCTGATGGAATATAGTATTTGGCCGTTGTAAGTTTAAGCTTGCCGTTGTAAGGCAGAGGTACATTAGGCACCTGTACCAATCCTTTGCCATAGGTACGTGTTCCAAGTATCACGGCACGGTCGAGGTCTTGCAATGCACCACTTGTTATTTCGCTGGCGCTTGCTGTTCCATCGTTCACAAGTACTACGATAGGCATAACGGTGTCGATAGGTTCGACGGTAGTGTTGAACACCTGACGCGACTCCTTAACCTTGCCACGCATCTCAAGCAGTTGCTTTCCTTTAGGTATGAACATGTTCAGAATCTGAATGGCCTCTTGTACAGACCCACCGCCGTTGTTGCGTAGGTCGAGCACCAGTCCCTTCATACCTTTATTACGCAGGTCGATAAAAGCACGGCGCACATCCTTGGCGCTGCCTTCAACATATTGGTTATATCCTATGTAGCCTATATTGTCGGGTTGCATACCGTAATAGGGTATGTATGGCATTTGTATGGCACGTCGCTGAACCTTGAAAGTGAGTTTCTTGCCAGTAGAAGGGCGTTGTATCTTCAATACCATAGTAGTTCCGGCATCGCCACGCAGGTGGTCGCTTACATATGCGGTGGTCTTGTCTTCCATCGACTCGCCGTCAATACTAAGTATGATGTCGCCCTTTTTTAGTCCAGCTTCTGCAGCCGGCATACCCTCATAAGGCTCGTTGATAACGACGCGCTTTCGGGTAAAACTATAGCTGATAACAGAACCAATGCCGGCATACTTGCCCGTCATCATCTGCTTATATTCACCAACCTTGTCTTCAGGATAATACTCGGTATAAGGGTCTAACGAACCGAGCATTGCACGAATGGCAGTGCCCACAGCTTTGTCGGCATCGAGCGTGTCCACATACATAAGGTCGAGATTACGGTATATGGCGTTGAACACGTCGAGATTCTTGGCAACACTAAAGTTGTGGTCGCTGGTGTTCTGCGCTGAGGCGAGGATTGGGGTGATGATTAAGACGGATAAAAAGAATAATAGCTTCTTCATTTCGTTGACGTTAATTCTTAAGTGTTCGTATAATAGACGCTAATTTCTTAAGAAACTATACGCCCATTATACGAACAGAATATTAAATGTGTGTTATGCGTTACTTAACGCCCAGTTCCTTAAGCAGGCGGTCGGCATGGCCCCACTTGTCCATAAGGTATAGCATGTAGCGGATATCCACACCTATGGTGCGGGCAAGACGCTTGTCAAACCAGATGTCGCCTGATAGCGAGTCCCAGTTACCATCAAAGGCAAGACCTATAAGGTTGCCATTTCCGTCGAACATAGGAGATCCAGAGTTGCCACCAGTGATATCGTTGCTTGTTAGGAAGCAGAGATGCAACTTGCCAGTACCCTTGTCGGTGTACTTGCCAAAGTCGTTAGAAGAGAGAAGCTGCTTCATGATAGGCTCTGCCTGATAATCAATCTTGCCCTTCTCACCCGATTCCATCTTGCGAACGAGCGATGAAGCATCTGTGTAATAGCCTGAAGGATTGCCTCCGAGAAGATAACCGCCTACCTGACCATATGAAAGACGCATAGTGAAGTTGGCATCTGAGTAGTGTGGCAATTCTTGCTCCATACGAATCTTTGCATCGCATAGATAGCGCTCCTGCTCAGATATAGAATCGCGTAGAGGCATAAGCTGTTCGCGACATTTTTTCATCATCTCGTTGAGCTGTTTGCCATACTGATAACCTGGATCTTTGGCGAGAGCTTTCTCTGTAAGTGTTATCTTCTTGCCGCTCTTCATCACGATAGATGTAGCATACAGCCAGTCAACATACTTGTGCGAGTCGCCACCAAATTTCTCCTCAATTGTCTTGTAGAAAGCAGGAAGCTGGTCGGCAGGTACATACTTGCGGAAGTTGTCGATAAGTACAGCTTGTACATCCTTGTCAAGAGCCTCGTCCCACTCGTTGCTGTTATTCTCGAAAGTAAAGGTGTTCTTGCCCTTCTTTGCAGCTTTGCTGTTCTTTGCAGGAACCATTGATGCAAGACGTATTGCACGTGAGTTAAACTCTGATGTGCGGTAGAACGATTCGCGCAGAGCGGTAAAGTCCTTTGTAACGTCAAACTGTTTTGCATAAAGCTGAGCCATCTTGTCGAAGTCGAGTTTGCCTTTGAGGTATCCTGTCCACTTCTGGTATGTCATGATGCGGTCCTCAAAGTCGGCCTTCTGACGGATTATGCCAACAGAGTCGATACACTTGTTCATACCAAGAGAGTTCTTCCAATAGTTGGAACTCTGGGCATACTTAGAATCGTACTTGATGCGTACGCCCTCATCGGCACGCATATGCTTAATCATAACATCCTGCTTAACGCCACGCACCTGAGCTCGAGGAGCGTTCTCAGCGTCGCGCATCTGACGTATACCATAGCTTGAAAGGTAGCGTTCGGTAGAACCAGGATAACCTATAGTCATGGCAAAGTCGCCTTCCTTGTATCCGTCTAACGATACCTTTGTCCAATGTTGTGGACGGTAAGGTACGTTGTCCTTAGAGTATGCGGCAGGTCCATTTGTCTTTGGATCGGCATAGATACGGAATACAGAGTAGTCGCAAGTCTGGCGTGGCCACATCCAGTTATCGGTCTCGCCACCAAACTTACCCATTGACTTAGGTACGGTAAATACAAGACGCAAGTCGTTGAATGTACGGTAGGTAGTGGCATAATACTTATTGCCCTCGTAGAACGGCTTGATTTCGAGGTCAAGACTTGGGTCCTTGGCATGTACCTCTTTTATCATCTCGTTCTCTACCTGATCGAGCAACTTCTCTCTCTGCTCGTTGTTCATCTCCTTAATGCCACGCTTCTCCAGTTCGGCAGTGATGTCCTTCTGCTCCACCATAAAGCTTACGAACATACCGTCGTTAGGCAACTCCTCTGCGTATGTCTTGGCATAGAAGCCGTTGAGCATATAGTCGTGCTCTACAGTAGAATGTGAACGTATAGCCTCAAAGCCACAGTGATGGTTGGTAAATACAAGTCCGTCTGGCGATACAACAACACCTGAGCAATAGCCAGAGAAGTTGACAACCGACTTCATAATGGCATCGTCGCCCTTGTAGAGCTTGTCGTAAGGAGCCGAGAATCCGTACGATTTCATTTGCTCGTACACTGCCTGTGGCAAGTTGTAGAGAGTCCACATGCCTTCATCGGCATGAGCGGCAGCACCAGGCAACAACATGGCGGCTGCGAGAAGTAGATTCTTTTTGTTCATTGTTTTTATTTATATTGTTATTGATTACACTTTCTTTAATAGTTTCTTTATTGGCAGGTCGTGATACACGATATGTCCTATGAACATCAGTATCAGCAGAGTGTTTACGGCTAAGGCCCATAACTGCGGTAGATGTTCGTTGGCAAGGTTCATGCATACGTAGAAGATGGCTGTTATAGCCACATATACCATTATCGACTTAAGTGGATAGTTGATAGGGTACTTCTTCTGACCTACAAGGTAGGATAGAACCATGGCGGTGCCATAGCCTGCTACACCTCCCCAAGCGCAAGCCATATAGCTGTACTTAGGTACAAACAACACGTTGACAAGTACAAGAACAAGGCATCCTACTCCAGAGAACCATGCGCCATATATTGTCTTGTCGATGAGCTTGTACCAGAATGAGAGGTTGAAGTATATGCCCATCATTATCTCGGCAGCCATAACGATTGGCACTACACGCAAACCAGGCCAGTAGCTCTCGTTAGGTATTATGAAACGCAAAATGTCGAGGTAGGCAATGACAACGAGGAATGCCAACAAGGTGAAGATGATGAAGAACTTCATAGCCTTGGCATAGGTGTCGCGGTTGTCCTTGTCCTTAGCCTTGCCAAAGACAAATGGCTCGTAAGCGTATCTGAATGCCTGTGTTATCATAGCCATAATCATTGCAATCTTGGTAGCAGCGCCATATATGCCAAGCTGTGTCTTCTCGTCGGTTCCATTGTATAGATACGGGAATATAATCTTGTCGAGTGTCTGGTTCAAGATGCCTGCAATGCCTAATACAAGCAAAGGCCATGCATAGCGCAGCATACGTCGCCATAGTTTTACGTCGAAACGCCAGCGGAAGCCTGTAAGCTCACGCCAGAAACACAGCAACACTACTGTTGTACATATAAGGTTGATGTAGAACACCATACCTACGTCTACCGTAAAGTGCTCGTCGTATAATCCGAAGGGATTAAGCTTCATGGCTGGCAGCACAATTAGGTACATCAGGTTGAGCACAATGTTGAGTATGATGTTTACCAACTGCAGGGCCGCAAATTTAAGTGCCTTCTTTTGATAGCGCAGATAGGCAAATGGTATACATTTGAAGGCGTCAATAGCTACACATACAAACATTACAGCCACCCAACTCTCGTGGTCGGGATATTTCATGAACGTTGCTATCTGCGGCAAGAATGCGAAGACGAGTGCTACGAACAGAGCTGCTGTTGAGCCTACAGAGATAAGAACAGTAGAATATACTGTCTGTGGATTCTCTTCTGTCTTGTTTACGTAGCGGAAGAATGTTGTCTCCATGCCGTATGTTAGTATGACAAGCAACAATGCCGTATAGGCATAGATGTTGGTTACGACACCATATTGTCCGCCACTTGCGGCGAATGCTGTCGTTTGAATTGGCACCAGCAGATAATTAATAAATCGGCCAGCTATACTGCTAAGACCGTAAATGGCGGTGTCTTTTGCAAGAGATTTTAAATTTGCCATAGTTTAAAAGTAAAAAAGTAAAGAAGTAAAAAAGTAAAAAGATTAGGTTGTACGTTTACCATACATTCTTTTTCGCCAATCTTTATACAATTCTATTTGGTTTACTTTCATTTTACATTATTTTTATTCTTTATTTTATTAACGATATTCACCAATGTTCCAGTTATGGTCTTAGCATCATTAAGCATCGACTCATATTGTTTAGGCGATATTAAATCAGTTTCGTAAAGCAATTCAAGTCAGTATATAGTTTCGGCAGCTTCTTTTAAAGCGATGCTTAATTTGTTTATATAGTCAGCATCACTTTGGGCAAACTGGCTTTCTGCAATATTGGCTCCTATACTTGTTCCGCAGCGGTATATTTGTTTAGACATTACATATTCTTTTTTCCCCTCTTTAAGATATATGTATAGTTTTATAATTCTCAATGCGAAATTCTTGCTCAATTCATAAACAACGCTCCTCCCCATCCATTCTTTTTTTATTGTATTATTGTATTCCTTTTCCCTTTCCCTTTTTACTCTTTTCCCTTTTTACTCTTTTACCTTTAAAAGAACATATAGCATATCGCTATCGCCGCCACTATTCCTGCCAAGTCGGCAAGCAAGCCGCAAGCTACAGCATGGCGTGTGTATCTTATGCCCACACTACCAAAGTAGACAGCGAGGATATAGAATGTAGTATCGGTAGAGCCTTGGAATACGCAAGCCAGTCTGCCTACAAATGAGTCGGCACCATATGTAGTCATAGCGTCTACCATCATACCTCTTGCACCACTGCCCGAAAGCGGTTTCATAAAAGCTGTAGGCAATGCTCCTACAAAGTCGGTATTGCCGCCAAGGGTAGATACAAGCCACTTAATGCCATCTATAAGCATATCCATAGCACCCGAAGCTCTGAATACACCTATGCCCACAAGTATAGCCACGAGATAGGGAATGATGCGCACGGCAGTTGTGAATCCTTCTTTTGCTCCTTCTATAAAAGCGTCGTACACGTTAAGCTTCTTCCTCATTCCAGCAAGGATAAACACCACAATTATTAGCATCAGTAAGATATTAGCCACCGATGTGCTGACAACATTCATCTGTGCTTTGTCCATCTGTGCAAATCCCCATATAATACCAGCCACCACAGCCGACATACCTCCTAAGGTAAGGAGCATTGTGCGGTTTAAGAGATTAATGCGTTGGTATATAGATGTAACCACAATGCCCGCCAATGTAGAGAAGAATGTTGCGAGCAATATTGGTACAAATATATCGGTAGGTTGTGCTGCACCCATCTGTGCACGATATACCATTATGGAGACAGGTATCAATGTTAGTCCTGATGTGTTGAGCACGAGGAACATAATCATTGGGTTTGTTGCAGTATCCTTCTTAGTGTTAAGTTCTTGCAATTGCTCCATAGCCCTCAGACCAAGTGGTGTGGCAGCGTTGTCTAATCCAAGCATATTGGCAGCCACATTCATGAAGATACTACCAGTTACTGGATGTCCCTTCGGAATATCAGGAAACAGACGTGTGAATACTGGCGACAGTACCTTTGCCAATACATTAACCACGCCTCCTTTCTCACCTATCTTCATTATACCGAGCCATAAAGACAGCACACCAGTAAGTCCGAGTGATATCTCGAATGCTGCCTTAGATGAATCGAATGTAGAGTTCATTATTGCCGGAAATACCTCAACATCGCCCATAAACACCAATCGTACCGTTGCGATGACGAAGGCTATGAGGAAGAAGGCTATCCAAATGTAGTATAGTACCATTGTCTATGATGTTTTGCCTGTATATTAATGATGTATATATATTAATTTGCAAAAGTACATCAATAAATTGGAAACAGAAAATTAACGCGCTATAAACATTGCCGTAGTGTGTCAATTTATCGAATATTATGCTGTTATGGCTGTCTATAGGGTTGTAAATAATCGGTTATTCTTTCATCATGCTTGTCTCGTCAAACAATATATGTTTCGATTTCAAACATATATATTATTTTAAGTATTAAAAAATACAAACATAATAGGTGTTTTGAATATTCTTTGTATATTTGCAACCTATTCGCTTATAACGTGATACGAAGTGTTACTTTCGATTTTTTTTAATTAAACCCTTTATTATATGACAAAACGACTACTCTTATCGGCACTTTTTGCCACAGTGTTTGCTCTGTTCAGTTATGCTCAGGACAATAACGACGAACTCACTACAGTTTTCAGTGAGAACTTCGATGCCTTTACTGAAGGTTCGGAGGATGCTCCAGGCACGACAGATATCTCTGGATATACTGGCAAGCTCAAGAAAACAATAGGTTGGAATGGTTCTAAGGTTTACGAGGCAGGCGGCAAACTCCTTATTGAAGACGGTGGCAAATTGCAGACAAGCTATTACAATCTCTCTGCCAACAGCGGTATCTTCAAACTTTCAATGCGTGTAAAGAGCAAGGACAGTTATGGTTCTTACTTCACTGTAAAGGTTGGTTACAGTACAACCAAGAATGTTCTTATCGATGGCGATGGATGGAAAGATGTTGCTATTGTGCTTGATGGAGGCAAGTCAAGTACGCAGATAACAATAACATCCATAATGGGTGGCTACTTAATAGATGAGATTAAGGCAGAGACAGGAGCTTCGCTTGTAGGTGTTCCTGAAGCTATGCAGCCTTCTCAGGCCGATGGCACATCGTTTACAGCCAAGTGGGACAAGGCTGCAGCCGCAAGCGTATACCTGCTTGATGTATATTCTAAGGCAGAAAATGGCGACAAGAACTATGTATTGCATGATGAGGAGGTAAAATCTTCATCGGCATATCAAACAACTATTACACGCAAGGTTACGGGTCTTGACGCTAACACTACCTACTATTTCCAGGTACGTGCACGCAATGCCAATGGCAATATTTCCGACTATTCGAAGGAGATAAAGGTTATTAAGGTGTTGGAGAGCATAGCTGCTCCTAAGGCTTTGCCTGCTACTGATGTTACTGCTACATCGTTTACAGCCAACTGGGAAGCCGTAGCCGAGGCTAAGAGCTACAATGCCTCATTGTATTGTACAAAGACACTTGCTGAAGACGCAACTGTAAATGTTATAACCGAGGATTTCTCTAAGATTACAGCAGGTTCTCTTGAGTCTATAGAGTTTGGAATCATTTCAGGCTATCTCAACGATTATACCAATACGCCAGGTTGGTATACCGAGTATCCTGCCTTTGCAAATGGCTATTTGGCTCTGTCACCATACTCTGGCAATGGTCTTGTGCGCACTCCTGCCCTCGATCTTGCTTTGGCTAATGGTGCATTTAGTGTAAACATTAATATGGCTGAAGGCGCATACGGTAGATATTATGCCGGATACAAGGTTACATTCAATCTTTATGACGGCAATACCGAAACTCCAGTTGAGACAAAGACCGTTACACTTGAGCAAGGTTTCAAGGACTATACAGTAGAGTTTACAAAGGGCACGAAGGAGTCGTATGTAGAGATTGTTTATGGCGGTAATAATAATAATAAACTCTTCATCGACAATATAGTCGTTGCACAGAAGCTTGCCGCTGGCGAAAGCTATACCCAACTTGTTGAGACAAAGGAGAAAATTGAAGGTACAAGTTGCACATTCGATGCCGATCTTGCCAACAAGAGCAACGCTTACTATTATGTTGTTGAGGCTGTAGGCGAGACTGTATCAAGCGACAGCGAGATTGTAGACATATACTCTGTTCCATCTAATACTGTAAATGTAGTATACGATGCGGCAACAAGTATAAGCCTTGCTCCGGCTCAGGCATCAGCCAATGTAGCAGTTCAGGGTGGCAAGGTTGTAGTTACATTGTCAGCCGATGCTCCTGTAGCAGTATACAGCCTTGGTGGAAACCTCATTGCCAATATTGCCGCTAAGGCAGGTGTAAACACTATCGATACAGCAGAGCGTGTAGTCATTGTAAAGGTGGCTGGCAAAGCTTATAAGGTAGCAAAATAAAACATAGAAAATAATAAGAACAATATGAATAAGCAGAAACTATTTATGGCTCTTCTGCTTGGTCTTACCACTTACAATGCTTCTGCCTCTCCAGTAAATCGTGCCGAGGCAGAACGCATTGCAAAGAGTTTCATGCAGAAAGGGCGCAACGCTGTTGTGCCCTTTCGTCTTTTAAAGACCAACGCTGCTAAAGCCAAGAATGTTGCTGGCACAGATGTCCAGCCTTACTATGTGTTCAACTCAACTGCCTCTAATGGTGGTTTCGTCATTGTCAGCGGTGAGGACCGCTTTGCCACTGTACTTGGCTATTCGGATAAAGGTACATTCTCCATAGACGATGCTCCTGACAATGTGCGCCAATGGATGCAACAATATGCCCGATATGTTGAGGCTTATTGGGCTAATCCTAATCTTGTAGCCAAATCACAATCGGTTGAAGCCGAAAGCAATGTTGTGGTGGCTCCTCTACTTGACAAGATAGAGTGGGGACAGGATTATCCATTCAACCTCCAGTGTCCTACATATACCGATGCTGGCAAGACGGTACACTATTATACGGGATGTGTGGCTACTGCTGCTACACAGATTATGCGTTTTTGGAAGTATCCAAAGCACGGAACAGGCGAGAAAACTTATACCGCAAAGGGAATGACACTTTCTGCCGACTTTGGTTCTACAACATACGATTGGGCTAATATGCTTGAGGCATATCCTAAAGGAGATACATCGTTCACCCCAGCGCAAACCAAAGCAGTAGCTACACTTGCTGCCCAGTTTGGTGTAGCAGTTGAGATGGAGTATGAAAAGGCTGGCAGTGGTGCTGTGCCTATGCTCGTGCCGGCTGCATTGAAGAACTACTTTGGCTACGATAAGCGTACCACAATGCTTAAGCGTAGCTACTATTCCACTTCAGAATGGATGGACATAATGCGCAATGAGCTTGACGCCGGACGTCCAGTATATTATGGTGGAGCAAGCGATGCGGGTAGTGGCGGTCATGCTTTTGTGGCAGATGGCTACGACTCTAATGGTTATGTGCACATCAATTGGGGATGGTATGGCAAGAGCAATGGTTTCTTCCTTATCAATCGTCTTAATCCTGACGATCTTGGCGAAGGTGGCGGCAGCGGTGGTTACAATCTCGACCAAGAGATGGTCATAGGTATTCAGCCTCCTACAACAAGCACCGATGATACTTTATGGCCACTCTACGGACCAACACGTCTGAGTATCATACCTACAGGCAACACATTCACGTTGATGACATATCTTGAGAATCTTGTTCCTGAGGCATTCAACGGCACATTGGCTGCTGTAGTAACCAAGGACGCAAAGGTGCTTAGCGTGCTTAAGGAGGAGAGTGTAAGTGTGGCTGCATACAAGAACGGCAATTCGGGTACAACAAGTGTAACAATGCGCGATATCCCAGTAAAGGTTGACGGATTAGCAGATGGCAATTATGAGGTGCGCTTTGCCTTCAAGGCTAAGGATGCCAATACATGGCAAGTATTGCGCCATTACAGCGGACTTCCACGTTATGCCGACATGACTGTAAGTGGTGGTAAGGGCACAATTATTGGTATACATGCTATCAAGCCTAATGTAACTCTGTTGGAACAGTTAAAGTCTGACGGCACCTTGCATGCCGGAGGCAAGGCCCTTATTACGGCACATGTACGCAACAACAGTACAGACATCCGACTAAAGAATGTAGTGATACGTTTCCAGTCTATTGACAATCCTGCTATGTATGGCGAGTCGTCTGCATCGGTTAGTGTATATGATGAGAGCGAGGCATTGTTGCAATTGCTTGTTGATGTAGACGAGAAACTGAAGCCTGGCAGATATGAGGTGACTGCTTATGAGAAGGGCTTTGCCGATTATCCATTTGATGATTCTGCTGTAGGACGTGCTTGTATGGAGATAGTCTCTGCTTCTGACAAGCCAGTGCTGCGTGCCACAACTCCAGTGGTATGGCAGAATAAGGAGGGAGAGAAGAAAGCCCTGCAAGGTGATGATGTGCTGATGGCTGTTAATGTGCGCAACTACGGCGTGACTGGTACTGCTGGTATTGTGGCTCATATGCGCGATGTAAACAATGTCGACCGCGACTTTGTTTTCCTACAGACTAACGTTACCTTGGACAAGGGCAAGGATGCAAATGTGCAATTCTATCGTCGAATGGTGGTCGATCCTGGTACATACGAGGTTTGGTTCAGCGGTGTTGATGCTGATGGCAAGGAGCTTGTTATCGACAACTACACCTCGCCTACATACATAACTGTGGAAGAAAATCCTGATCTTAGTCTTAGCGTTACCGACACACAGATGCCGTCATGGCTTATCATAGGCGAGAAGACGCCAGGCAGTGTTACATTGCATGCTCAGAAGAATTTCACGGGCACTATATACGTGCGTGTACGCCAGCTTACCAACAAGAGTGGAGAGATTGTTACAATGGCAAGCAAGTCTCTTAAGGCTGGTGAGGATGTAAAGCTTTCGTTCAACTACAAGCCTTCCGTGGCTGAGGGTACATATATGCTCATTGTGGAGACTAAGGAGAGTGGTGTAGAAAAGGCTGTTGGTGGTTGCGACAATTACTATCGCCTAATAAACATTGGCACCAAGACAGGCATCGACAACATTGCATCTGATGCTACTTTGAATGGTCGCATACTCTCGTACAGTATATATAATGTAGACGGCAGTCTTGTGGCTAACGGCGGTGCCGATGCCTCTGTCGATACACAAAACTTGCAGCCAGGTGTGTATGTACTGAAGGTACGTACCGATAAGGGTTGTGTTACGAAGAAGATAATGAAGCGATAATATTGTGGCTGAAGTTTAGTCCATTATACGAAATAAGGCATTAACGTCAATTACACGTTTCTTTCAAGTGTAATAAGCGTTAATGCCTTATTTGTATAATATATGTTTAATACGCAGGTCTTTTAATCTGCGTCGATAAAGAGCCTTATCCCTTACTTCTTTTTAGGCTTGCGGCGAGCCCATCCCTCTTCAGAGAAGTCAGGTTCTTCGCCTACCAACTTGATGTCAGGATTATTGATAAACTGGCGCCAATCGTCTTGTCTACCACTCTCATATCTTGATGCACCACGCTTGCCACGTTGCGAACGGTTGCGTCCTTCGTCCTCATTGCGACGCTTAGATCGCTTTTCGTATGGAGCAAAATCGCTGTTATCATTACGTCTTGCTGAACGTTTGTAGTCATCAGATCGCTTTGCACTGTTACGGTCAGAGCGACGCGAGCCACCACGCTTGCCTTCTCCAGCGGCAGCATTAGTATCATCAGCGTCGTTGCAACGTACGGTGCGGTTGCGATAAGAAGCGCCATTGAGTGCGCGCATCACTTTATCTGCATCCTCTTCAGGTACCTCTATATACGATATACGCGCTAAGAGATCGATGTGTCCTACATCTTGACGGCCGTGTACATTACGGTTTATGAACTGCATAACCTCGCCTGGATAGAAACCATCATCTTTACCAAGATTGATAAATAGGCGGCGATATCCACTCTCTGGAGCTCGCTTCTCGCGCTTTGCAGAACCTGACTTGCGGTCAGAGCGGTCGCGTGATGTAGAAGGCTTAACAATCTCGGGAGCGTTGGCATAATAGTTGAGGAACTTGCCAAACTCCAACGACACAATCTTCTTCAATATATCCTCCTTGTCGTAGAACTCGAAGTGGCGGTTGATATCCTCCATGAACGGGGCAATCTGGTCCTCGTCAACGTCCACCTTCTCAATCTCGTCTATTGCCTTGAACAGCTGCTTAGAGCATATCTCTTGAGGTGTAGGCAGCGTACCGTCAACAAACTGCTTGCCTATAATCTTTTCTACCTCGCGCACACGTCCCTTCTCCTTGGTATGTATAATAGAGATAGATGTACCCTTCTTTCCTGCACGTCCGGTACGGCCCGAACGGTGGGTATAGCTTTCGGTATCGCCAGGCATACCATAGTTGATAACGTGTGTCAGGTCGTCTACATCCAAGCCACGTGCAGCAACATCAGTAGCAACAAGCAATTGTGTGATATGTTGGCGGAACTTTTGCATAGTAATATCGCGTTGTTGCTGCGATAGGTCGCCATGTAGCGGTTCGGCATTATAGCCATCGCGTATAAGTTTGTCGGCAACCTCTTGTGTCTCAGCCTTTGTGCGGCAGAACACGATGCCGTATATGCGTGGATAATAGTCCACAATGCGCTTAAGGGCAAGATACTTGTCCTTGGCATTGACCATATAATATATGTGGTTAACGTTCTCGGCACCCTCGTTGCGCGAACCAACTACAATCTCCTTATAATCGTGCAGGTAGCCCTTGGCTATCTTCTCAATCTCCTTGCTCATTGTGGCAGAGAAGAGCAGCGTGTTACGGTCGGTAGGAACCGACTCGAATATCTCGTTAATGCTGTCAGAGAATCCCATATTAAGCATCTCATCTGCCTCGTCCAGCACAACGTTCTGCACATTGTCAAGCTTGGCAGCGCCGCGATGCATAAGATCAATAAGGCGTCCAGGAGTGGCCACGATAATTTGCGCACCGTGCTTAAGTGCATGAATCTGGTTGATGATTGATGTTCCGCCATATACAGCCACGATGTTGATGCCCTTGATATACTTGGCAAACGACTTAAGGTCGTCGGCTATCTGTAGACAAAGCTCGCGTGTAGGTGATATGACAATAGCCTGAGTGGTGCGGCTATTAGGATCTGTACGTTGTAATAGAGGTATACCAAAGGCGGCAGTCTTGCCAGTTCCGGTTTGTGCAAGCGCAATTACGTCGTTGCCATTGCCTAACAAATAAGGTATTACTTCTTCCTGTACGGGCATTGGATGTTCAAAGCCCAACTCTTCGATGGCGTGACGAATCTCTTCGCTTACGCCCAATTCTTCAAATGTCTTCAATCTAAAATGTTGTTTTAAAAATGTGGATAGGGGTGAATCAAAATAATATCCGACGCTACTCCATAGTCTTCCCCAGCCATGCAACAAGAGGATGTCGTTAGGACAAAACAACTTGAACGAAGACATCAGGTAGCTTCTCGTAAAATAAAAATCCTGAATTCGAGTGCAAAGTTACGCAAAATATTGCGGATTAAGCATATGCAGTCCAAATAGTTTGGTATATTTGTGGTATAATAACACAAAAAGACAGCAATTTAACTTTCTGTCCATCCTTATTAACGCACGAGTCATCATAAAATCAACAGCTTTTTCGTCAAAAGAAACATCCTTGATTTATGAATACGTTATCGTTGGCTGATGAATACGTTATCATTTATTGGCATACCCCAATTCGCCAAAGCGGATTGGGGTATTTACATTTAGAAGTTCATTTCCTTTGACAAAATATTCTCCAGCTTCTCTGCCGACAGTCTCAATTGGAATTGTCCCTTTATGGCAACGCTAATACCTCCGGTCTCCTCAGACACAACAATGGCAATACAATCGCTATCTTGCGAGATGCCGAGCGCGGCACGGTGGCGCAGACCTAATTCTTTAGGTATGTCATGGTTGTGCGATACAGGCAGAATACATCCAGCTGCCCGAATGCGCTTGCCAGTAATAATCATGGCACCATCGTGCAATGGCGAGTTCTTGAAGAATATGTTCTCAATGAGTCGTTGGTTAATGCGTGCGTCGATAAGGTCGCCCGTGTCTACGATGTCGTCAAGTCGCAAGCCACGTTCTATTACGATGAGCGCTCCCACTTTGCCTCTCGACATGTCCATACATGCCATAACAATAGGCATGATAGTCTCCTTGTCTACAGTCGACTTCGACTTGTTGCCCATGAAGAAGAAACGCATAATGGACTGGAACCTCTGATGCGCGCCCAACGAATACAAAAAGCGTCGTATCTCTTCTTGAAACAATACGATAAGGCCTATTACACCTACGCTAACCAACTTGTCCATAATGGCTCCAAGCAAGCGCATCTCCAGCACCTGACTAACAAAGAGCCACACCAGCACAAATACTATGATGCCGATGAAGACGTTGAGCGAACGGCTCTCCTTCATCAGTCGGTAGAGGTAGTAAAGCATCAAGGCGACGAGAAAAACGTCGATTATGTCTTTTATTCCAAAGTCAAACATATGATGAGTTAAGAATTACGAATTAGGAGTTACGATTTTTGGGGGTTACGAATTTGGTGCTTGGAGTTTGCATGCCATCTGGCACACTTCCACAGCCTCCTTCACATCATGCACACGCAATATGGATGCACCTTTCATCAGCGATACGGTGTTGAGCATGGTTGTTCCGTTGAGCGATGTGGTTGGGTCGCCGCCGATAAGACGGTATATCATACTCTTGCGTGATATGCCTACGAGGATGGGCAATTCGAGCTCTTGCAGACGCTCTGCCTCGTTTAGTATCTCGTAGTTCTGATTAAGTGTCTTGCCGAAACCGTAGCCTGGGTCGAGTATTATATCTTTGGCACCCAAGTCGCGCAGGCGTTGCACCTCGGCGGCAAAGTTTATCATCATCTTCTTAAGCGTAGGTTGCACCGACATTAATATATAAGGTACGCGCAAGTCAGCCACAGTCTCAAACATATCACCTTCCTCGTGTATTTCTTGACCCACAATACCTGTCAGTCCGCCTTCCGACACATCGTTTATTATATCGGCACCAAACTCCTCCACACATTGGCGTGCAACCAATGGACGATATGTGTCTACCGATACAATAGCGTCGGGTTGCTCGCGTCGTACTATGGCAAGTGCACGCTTAAGACGCTGTGTCTCTTCCTCCACACTTACAACTTCGGCGCCCGGACGTGTAGAGAATGCTCCCACATCTATTATCTTTCCGCCCTCGGCAATAATTTGGTTGGTACGGTCGGCTATCTCAGTCTCTGTCTGCTTGCGGCTACCCGAGTAGAACGAGTCGGGTGTAGCATTTAGTATGCCCATTACCACTGGGCTCGAAAGGTCTACAAGTTGGCCTCTTACATTTATTGTATATTTCATTTTGTTTCTTTTATTTGTAATCGTATGGCAAATTACGCAATAAAAAACGAGACGACCAAATAAAAAGTATATAAAAATAACTACCTTTGCACACAATAAACCCAAGTAATATGGAAATATCCGAATTATACAAAATCTTCACCGAGCATCCCGTCGTAACTACAGATAGTCGCGACTGTCCTGCCGGCTCGTTGTTCTTCGCCCTTAAAGGCGCATCGTTCAATGGCAATAAGTTTGCTTCTGTAGCCCTTGATAAAGGCTGTGCCTATGCAATAGTGGACGAGAGTGAGTATGCCACAGACCCTCGCTGTCTGCTCGTTGACGATTGTCTGCATACTTTGCAACAACTTGCATTGATGCATCGTCGCACTCTCGGTACCCGCATTATAGGCATAACCGGAACCAACGGCAAGACTACAACCAAGGAACTTACAGCTGCCGTGCTTCAGGAAAAGTACAATGTGCTATATACAGCAGGCAACTTCAACAACGATATTGGAGTGCCTAAGACGTTGCTTCGCCTTAAACCTGAGCATGAGGTTGCTGTGGTGGAGATGGGAGCATCTCATCCTGGCGATATAAAGACCTTGGTAGACATAGTAGAGCCCGATTATGCAATAATTACAAATGTAGGTCGTGCCCATTTGCAAGGTTTCGGCTCGTTTGAGGGTGTTATTCGCACCAAGGGCGAGTTATACGACTTTATGAGAGAGAATCGTTTTGCTTCTGCAACCAATAATGCGCCCGTGCAGCCAGAGCGCGCGGTGTTTATAGATAATGATAATCCTCATCTCAACAGTATTGCCAACGGATTGCGCCTTGTGCGCTATGGATGTGCCGATGCCGACAATCTGTATGTGCAAGGACGTGTTACGGGGTGCGAGCCTACACTCAACTTTGAGTGGAAATCTGAGGCAGACGCCACATGGTACGGTGTGAACACCCATCTTATAGGAACATACAATATTGCAAATATGCTTGCTGCCGCCACTATAGGCCTATACTTCGGCGTGAGCGCACAGCAGATAAATCATGCTCTATCGGGATATGTGCCTTCAAACAACCGCTCGCAGTTTGAGCAGACCAAGGACAACCGACTTATAGTAGATGCCTACAACGCCAACCCAACAAGTATGGCTGCGGCATTAGACAACTTTGCCCAGATCAAGGCCGAGCACAAAATGGTGATTATTGGTGATATGAAAGAGCTTGGAGAGGTTAGTCACGACGAGCATCAGAAAATTGTGGATATGCTTAAAGCATTGGATATAGAGACAGTTTGGCTCGTAGGTGCCGAGTTTGAGCATTGTGACACACCGCAGTCGTTCCGTCTGTTCGACAATGTGGAGCAGGTTAAGGAGGCAATTGCAGCCGACAAGCCACATGGAAAATATATTCTTGTAAAAGGCAGCAACTCTACCAAGTTGTTTGAATTGCCAGAATTGCTATAGCTGTTCTGCCAATTGGCTGAACGGTATATTCTCCCTTCCCTCTTTCACGGAGGAAGGGAGAATATATATTACTTTGCCATTTAATATATATTACTTTGCCATTTAATATATATTACTTTGCCATTTAATATATATTACTTTATCATTTAATATATATTACTGTCTTTTCCAGATTTACTAGACACTTTTTTTGTTATTTGGTCTTTACATATACTCGCCAAAGTCGGTCAGTCTCATGTCTCCCTTGTTCACTAAAGTGTCGTGGAAGGCAAACGCCGCACGCAATGCGCAAGGCTCGTGTCCTTTAGATGCAATGCGCTGATATTCGCGCAGAAGCGGACGATAGTCGGGATGTGCGCAATTCTCTATTATTTCCTCTGCACGACGTGCCGGACCTTTGCCGCGAAGGTCGGCAATACCCTGCTCGGTTATTATAACGTCTACATCGTGTTCTGTTGAGTCGATGTGGCAACACTGTGGCACAATGGCACTTATACAACCGTTCTTGGCAGTGGAAGGCGTGTAGAATATGCTTATAGAACCGTTGCGCTCGTAGTCGCACGATCCACCTATACCGTTCATAAGCTTAGATCCGCACACGTGCGAAGAATTCTCGTTGCCGTAGATGTCGCATTCAAGGGCTGTGTTCATTGCTATTACGCCAAAGCGATGGATAAGTTCGGCCGAGTTGCTAAGCTCGCTTGGGCGCAGCGTTATGCGCGACTTGAAGAAGTCGATATTGTCGTAAACCTTGCGCAGACACTCGTTGCTCACCGTCATGGCAGCAACCGAGGCATGTGCAATCTTGTCCTCAAGCATCATGTCTATAATGGCATCCTGCACAACCTCCGAGAATACCTCGAGCTTAGGCAGCTGAGCGTTGTTGCCTATGGCACGCATAACAGCGTTGCCTGTAACACCCACACCGCTTTGGATAGGGAACATAGATGGCGGAATATGTCCTTTCTTTATATCGTTGAGGAAGAAATCTACCACATGGTTGCCTATAGCTTCGGTCTCGGGTGTTACAGCCTTGAACGAGCGTGCTTCTTCTGGAATACAGCATTCTACCACGCCTACAAGTTTGGAAGGGTCAAGTTCGAGATACTCCTTACCAATGCGTCCGCCCACTGTCAACAGTGGTATGGGCTGGCGATATGGATATTCGGCACACTCGTACTCGTCGTGCAGATAACGTACACGTGGGTCATGAAAGGTGTTTAGCTCAAGTATAACACGTTTGGCAAGGCGCACAATTGTGGGCACTATGCCGTCTGCTGAGGTCAGGAATATTCGCAGCTTGTCGCCCGCATCCTCAATTGCCGACACCTCGATAATAGCCCAGTCGATGTCGCCATAGAATCCGCGGCGCAATCGCTCTGCCATATGTCCAAGGTGCATATCTTCATAGTCGATCTCGCCAAGATTGGCATGGCGGCGGAAATCGGCATTTGTAGAGAACGGAGCACGGAACTTAATGGCATTGGCATTAGCAAAGTCGCCCTCCAAACTTTGGCATGACGATGCGCCGGTGAGGATACCTACCTTAAAAGGTTTACCCGCATCGTGTTCTGCAATAGCACGTTTGGACAATTCGCGAATTACAGCCTTGGGCACGCCATTAGGTGTAAAACCGCTGAATCCGATGTTTTCTCCGTCATTAATCATTGCCGCACCCTCGGCGGCTGTTATCTTTCTGTATGCCATATCCTGATGATGTATTATATTCTGATAAGTATTATATTATAGGTTGCTTGTACAAATTATCATAGGGACATGCAAAGATACACATAATATCGTATAATTATACGGGCGGTAATGTTAAAATGTATAATTATAAACAGATTTGTAATATTTTAGTAACAATAATGTATACTTATGCGTGTATAAGTATTTTTGTAAGTAGCAATAAGTGGATTTAGTGCCACACAATTCATTTAAAAACCAAAATAATGATACCACAATGCCAAAAAAATCAAAAAAAATAGGGCAAATTGTTGTTTGTGTCAAATATATTGCCTAAATTTGCTGACATAATGTAATCTTAAAACAAATCTTTAAAGAAAATCAACAATAAAAATGGATAAGATAGACAAACTTGACAAAAAGATTCTTAGCATTCTTTCTAAGAATGCACGAATCCCATTTAAAGACGTGGCAGCCGAATGTGGTGTGTCTCGCGCAGCTATACATCAGCGTGTGCAGCACCTTATAGCAGGTGGTGTGATAACTGGTAGCGGTTTCGACGTTAATCCTAAGAGCATTGGCTACAACACATGCACATATGTGGGCATGAATCTTGAGCGTGGCAACATGTACAAGGATGTTGTGGAGAAGTTGCAGGATATTCCTGAGATTGTGGAGTGCCATTTCACAACCGGTCCTTACACTATGCTTCTGAAGGTATACGCACGCGACAACGAGCAGCTTATGGACTTGCTCAACAACAAGATGCAGATGATTCCGGGCGTTGTCTCAACTGAGACACTTATTTCGCTCGACCAAAGCATCAAACGAGAGATACCAGTACACCTCGAGGATTTAGAGGACTAATAATTAGAGAAGGTAACAACAATGAAGACGCCTTGTAAGAGCAAAAGCATTGAGAAAAACGCTTTTGCCCTTACAGGGCGTTTGGTTTATACATATATATTATGGAATCATATTGTCTACACGAACATTTCAACGAACTTGACTGCAATGCTCCACGCATTCCAAATCGCCCAGTTGTGGGCATAACTACAAATTATGAGGGCATAGATGCCACATTGCGATCGGCTTACTATCGACAGATAGTGGAGGCGGGAGGCACTCCGTTGCTTATTCCACCCGTAAACAATAACGACGTTATATTGTCTACACTCGACCAGATAGATGCTTTGCTGCTTACCGGAGGTGCCGATTTCAACCCTCTGTGGCATGGCGACGAGCCCGCACCAGGATTGCATCATATAAATAGAGAACGCGACCTGCCCGAACTTATGATTACACGATATGCATATCATAGACAGTTGCCTATACTGGGCATTTGTCGTGGTATGCAGACTCTTGCCATTGCTCTTGACGGACATATCGAGCAAGATCTGCCTATGACCGACAACAGGATTAAACATTCGCAGGATGCCGACCGTGAGGAACCTACTCACAGCATACACATAGAGGAGGGTAGCCTGCTTAGAGATATATATCCCAACGACGTAATGTTTGTCAACTCGTTCCACCATCAGGCTGTGGACAAGGTAGGCGAACATCTGCGTGTATCGGCTATGTCGGCCGATAAAGTGATTGAGGCAGTAGAGAGCAACGAGCATAAGGCCATCTTGGGCGTGCAATGGCATCCCGAATGGTTAGGCAAGGATGGTCAGCCGCTGTTTAAATGGCTTGTTGACGAGGCGGGCATAATGAAAGAGGCACGACGTTTTCACAGTCGCAACCTTACCATCGACTCGCATTGCGACACACCTATGTTCTTTCCGAGAAATATTGATTTCGACCATCGCGACCCGCGCATCTGCTACGACTTGCATAAGATGCGCGATGGAGGTACGGATGCTGTAACTATGGTGGCTTATCTGCCACAGCCTAAAGAGGGCGAACACTTTGTAGACATAGCTCCGTTTGATGTGGATGGACCGCGTGCTTATGCCGATCTTATATTCGACAAGATAGACGAGACGGTGCTTGCACATTCCGATTATGTGGCTTTGGCTCGCAATAGGGCAGAGCTTGAAGCTAACAAGCGGGCAGGAAAGAAGTCGGTTATGATTGGTATTGAGAACGGACTGGCTATAGAAGATGACTTGACGAATGTGGAGCACTTTGCCAAACGTGGCATCGTGTATATCACATTGTGCCATAATGGAGACAATCAGATATGCGACTCGGCACGTAACTCGGCTAATACATATGGCGGTGTGTCGCAGTTTGGCGAGAAGGTTATACACGAGATGAATAGGCTTGGACTGATGGTAGACCTTAGTCATGCCAGCGAGAGATCCTTCTATGACGCTCTTGAGATATCTAAGACACCTATCGTGTGCTCTCACTCCAACACCAAGGCTTTGTGCGATGTGCCGCGCAACATTACCGATGACCAGATGCGGGCTCTTGCAGCAAAGGGAGGTGTATGTCAGGTAACTATATACAACGGTTTCCTACGCACCGATGGCAAGGCTTGTATAGACGACGCAATAAGGCATTTGTGCCATGCCGTAGATATTATGGGCATCGATTATGTAGGCTTGGGTACCGACTTCGATGGCGATGGTGGTGTGCCTGGACTTGCCAATGCATCAGAGCTGATAAACTTTACCAAGGCACTGTTGCGCCATAAGTTCTCTGAAGAGGATATGGCAAAGATATGGGGTGGCAACTGGCTTAGAGTGATGCAGGCGGTACAAGGCTCGCTTTGCACAAAAAATTAACGCTCCTAACTCTTTGTTCTTTCACGAAAAATTCAGATATTTGCACCCGTCAAAACTGATAAGAAAAATCAAGATAAATGATATGCGAAAAGTAATAGGTATAGGAGAGACCGTGCTCGACATTATCTTCAAGAACGGCAAGCCTACAGAAGCAGTACCAGGAGGCTCTACATTCAATGGCATAGTGTCGTTGGGACGAGCCGGTGTGAATGTTACATTCCTTTCAGAGACAGGCGATGATAGGGTGGGCGAGCATGTACGCCAGTTTCTTAAGGACAACAATGTAGATACATCGGGCATTAATGTGTGTATGGAAAGCAAGTCGCCAATATCGTTAGCCTTTCTCGACAGCGACAACAATGCCGACTATGTGTTCTACCGCGACACAAATATCAACCACGCCGACTTTGTCTATCCTGATATTAATGCCGACGATATTGTGGTGTTCGGTTCGTTTTATGCCGTTAATCCGGCAATGCGCAACCAAGTACTGGGATTGCTTGAGCTGGCACGCAGTCGTGGCGCTATCATCTATTACGACGTAAACTTCCGTCCTGCACATCGTAATGATGTGATGAAGATTACACCTAATCTTATAGAGAACCTTGAGTATGCTGATATAGTGAGAGGTTCGCGTGACGACTTCAACGAGATTTATCATAAGGACACCGCTGAGCGTGTGTATAGGGCAGACACATCGTTCTACTGCAAGCGCCTTGTATATACCGACGGTGCACAGCCCGTAACTGTTTTATCGGACGGTGGCTTTAAAAAGGAATATCCAGTAGAGCACATCCATACTGTTAGTACGATAGGTGCCGGCGACAACTTTAATGCCGGACTGGTGTATGGCCTTATTAAATATGGTGTAACAAGGGCTGATATAGAGCGCGGACTTGATGAGAGCACATGGGATAAGCTGATAGAGTGTGCCATGGAGTTTGCTGCCGATTGCTGCAAGGACATATTCAACTATATATCCAAGGATTTTGGCGAGAGCCTGAAAACAAGGAATAGAGTGGCACAATAATGAAGCCAATACGTAACAGCATTGAAGTATAAAAACGAACAAGTACAAAATCATAAAAAAACTTGAAACAATTATGAATACAGAAATTACATCCAACATCCACTACGTTGGCGTAAACGACCGACACAAGGATATATTCGAAGGTCTGTGGCCATTGCCTTACGGTGTGAGCTACAACTCATACATCATCAACGACGAGAAGATAGCACTCGTAGATACTGTTGAGGCCGACTTCTTTCCGCAGTATCTCGACAATATTCGTCAGGTGATTGGCGACCGTCAAATCGATTATATCATTGTGAATCACATGGAACCCGACCATAGTGGCTCGCTTGCTCTTATCAAGCAATATTATCCTGGTGCACGTATTGTTGGAAACAAGAAGACGTTCGATATGATGCGCGGATACTATCATGTGGGCGAGGATGCAAGCGAGATATTGGAAGTAAAGAATGGCGATACGCTTAGTCTGGGTAAGCACGAGCTGCAGTTTGTGCTAATACCTATGGTGCACTGGCCAGAGACAATGGTTACACTCGACCAAACAACGCATACTCTGTTTGCAGGTGATGCCTTCGGATGCTTTGGCGCACTGAATGGAGCCTTTGTCGACTCGCATATGAACTGTGACATATATTGGGACGAGATGCGTCGCTATTATTCTAATATTGTAGGCAAGTATGGTGTACCCGTGCAGCAGGCTTTGAAAAAGCTATCTGGTGTGCAGATAGACTATATATGCTCAACACACGGACCTGTATGGCATGAGTATATTGAGCGCGTTATGGCCGAGTACAATCGCCTAAGCTTATATAATGCAGAGCCAGGACTCGTTATCTGCTATGGTTCTATGTACGGCAACACCGAGCGTGCTGCAGAGGTTATAGCACGTGCTGCAAGCGAGGCAGGCGTTAAGAATATAGTTATGCACGACGTGTCGCGCACCAACCACTCGTATATACTGAGCGATATCTTCAAGTATAACGCTATGGTGCTTGGTGCTCCAACTTATAACAATGGTCTGTATCCACAGATGGAGAGTCTGTTATCCGAGATAGGCGGACGCAACATAAAGGGTCGCAAGCTTGGAATATTCGGCTCGTGCACATGGGCAGGCCAGGCCGTTAAGAAGATAAAGGAATGGAACGAGACAACAGCAAAATTTGAACTCGTAGGCGAACCAGCAGAGATAAAGCAAAGCCTTAGCGAAGAAACACGAAAGGCTTGCGAGGCTCTGGGAAAAGCCATGGCAGAGAGCATTTTATAGACTGATTGTGTGCTAAAACGAGGATTTTAGCAACTTGCGATATATCAATTGAAAAATAAATGAGCTGCGTGGTACGTAGCTCATTTATTTTTACTAATTTTGCAAAGTCAATGTGACAAAACGAAACAAATCAACATTATATTATAAACTAATATGAATTTACTTGAACACATCGTTGCGCGCGCTAAGAGCGACAAACAACGCATTGTGCTCCCCGAAGCTACTGAGGAGCGCACACTTAGAGCAGCCGACCGCGTACTGGCCGACAGTATTGCCGAACTCATCCTCATCGGCAACCCCGACGAACTAAAAGAGCTTGCCGCAAAGTGGGATCTCCACAACATCGACAAGGCAACTATCGTCGATCCGCTTAATAACCCCAAAGCCGAGGAGTATGCAGAGCTTCTTGCCGAGCTTCGCAAGAAGAAGGGCATGACTATCGAGCAGGCTCGTGAGCTTGTTAAGAATCCTCTCTACCTTGGATGCATGATTATCAAGACAGAGGGTGCTGATGGTCAGATCTCAGGTGCATTAAGCACAACAGGCGATACTCTGCGTCCTGCTTTGCAGATTATCAAGTGTGCTCCTGGCGTGACATGTGTTAGCGGTGCTATGCTTATGCTTACACACGAGCACCAATATGGCGACGATGGTATCATTGTTATGGGCGACGTTGCCGTAACACCGGTTCCTACAGCCGATCAGCTTGCTCAGATTGCTGTATGTACTGCACAGACAGCCCGTTCGGTTGCTGGTATTCAGAACCCACGTGTTGCTATGCTTAGTTTCTCAACAAAGGGTTCAGCCAAGCATGAGGTAGTAGACAAGGTGGTTGAGGCTACACGTCTTGCACACGAGATGGCTCCTGAGCTTAAGCTCGATGGTGAATTGCAGGCCGATGCAGCTCTTGTTCCTGCTGTAGGCGAGAAGAAGGCACCAGGCAGCCTTATTGCTGGTCATGCCAATGTGCTTGTTGTTCCTAACCTTGAGGTTGGCAATATCAGCTACAAGCTTGTTCAGCGTCTTGGCGATGCTATCGCTATTGGTCCAATTCTCCAGGGTATTGCCCGTCCAGTGAACGACCTTTCTCGTGGTTGCTCAGTAGACGATATCTACTACATGGTAGCTATCACAGCTTGTCAGGCAATGGATTCAAAGAAGTAAGCGCTTTGCGCTTACTTCTTTGAATTTTGAGTTTTGAGTTTTGAGTTGTCGGCTTTGCCGATTTTGACTTAATCAATTTTGACTTATCAATCCAGTATCAATCTATTTGAATTGATATACGATAAAAAACGTGCCTATGAGTGAATTCGGAAATCTACTGGAGGAGAAATGTATGAATTTCTCTATCCGTATAGTAGGGTTGTGCAGATTCCTAAACGAAGAGAAACATGAGCGTAGAATTGCCGACCAAATGTTCCGAAGTGGCACCAGTATAGGAGCTAATGTGGCTGAAGCGCAATGTGCAATAAGCAAGAATGATTTTGTTGCTAAGCTTTATATTTCACTTAAGGAAGCTAATGAAACATTGTATTGGTTGCGTCTGTTGCAAAAGACACAGTATATAACCAATAAGCAGTACGAGTCTATATATAATGATTGTGAAGAGTTGAAGCGTATGCTTGTCTCTATAACAAAGAAGATGACTACTGCATGTTCAAAATCTTATAAATGATTAATCATAATAAATAGAATAATTCAGAATCAACAAACCCAACAACTCAAAATTCAAAACTCAATAACTCATAATTGCGACATTATGTCGCAACAATTCAAAATTCAAAATTCAAAATTCAAAACTCATGAAAATATTAGTTTTAAACTGCGGAAGTTCTTCCATCAAGTATAAGCTCTATAACATGGACGACAACTCGGTGCTCGCTGCTGGCGGTGTTGAGCGTATCGGTCTTGACGAAGCTTTCATAAAAGTAACTCTGCCTAACGGCGAGAAGAAGAAGATTATGCACGACATGCCTGACCATAAGGAAGGCGTTAACTTCGTATTCCAGTGTCTTCTCAACCCTGAGTTCGGTGCTATCAAGAGCCTCGACGAAATTGATGCTGTAGGTCATCGTATTGTGCAGGGTGGCGACCTCTTCGAGAAGAGCGTTATAGTAGACAAGTCGGTAGAGGATGGTATAGAAAGTCTTTGCGACCTGGCACCAGTACACAATGCAGGACACCTTAAGGGCTTGCGTGCTGTAGATAAACTTATGCCTAATACACCTCAGGTATGTGTGTTCGACAATGCATTCCACAGCACAATGCCAGATTACGCTTATCTCTACGCTATTCCTTATGAGCTGTACGAGAAGTATCATGTACGTCGTTATGGTTTCCACGGAACCAGCCACCGTTATGTATCACAGCGTGTGTGCGAGTTCCTCGGTCGCGACATCAAAACACAGCGTATCATCACCTGTCACATCGGTAATGGTGCTTCTGTATCAGCCGTTAAGTTTGGTAAGTGTGTAGACACATCAATGGGTCTCACTCCGCTTGCCGGCGTAATGATGGGTAGCCGTTCGGGCGATATCGATCCTTCTGCCGTAACATTCCTTATGGAGAAGCTTGGCAAAAAGCCTCAGGAAATGGCCGACTTCCTTAATAAGGAGAGCGGTGTACTCGGTATCACAGGCATTTCTTCGGATATGCGTGAGATTGAGAGCGCTGCTAACGAGGGCAACGAGCGTGCACAGCTTGCTCTTAAGATGTACAACTACCGCATCAAGAAGTACATTGGCGCTTATGCCGCAGCTATGGGTGGTGTAGACATCATTGTATGGACAGCCGGTGTAGGAGAGAATCAGATTGGTACTCGTCTTGAGTCTTGCTCGGATCTTGAGTTCCTTGGCGTTAAGATGGATGCTGAGGCAAACAAGGTACGTGGCAAGGAGGCTATTATCTCAGCTCCCGATTCAAAGGTTACTGTATGTGTGATTCCTACCGATGAGGAGTTGATGATTGCTAAGGACACTATGGCTTTGCTTCAGAAGTAAGCCATATAAATAGGATAGGATATATATACTTAACGCCTATTACACGGAGTATACCCTCCAGTGTAATAGGCGTTATTTTTGTTTTGGTCATTAATCAATCCTTGTTTTTCTTCATATTTCGAGGATGATGGTTGAGAATCTCTTCGCGCAATGTGGTGATGTCGATGTGGGTGTATATCTGTGTAGTCTTGATATTCTCGTGTCCAAGCATTTCCTGTATGGCACGAAGGTTGGCGCCGCCTTGCAGTAGAGCAGTGGCAAACGAGTGGCGTAGCGTGTGTGGCGATACAGTCTTGGTGATGCCCGCATCTTTGGCAACATTCTTTATCATAATAAGAATCATGGTGCGGGTGAGATGAGCACCGCGCCTATTTAGGAACACATAGTCGTCCTCGCCTGGTTTTACTTTCATCAAGTTGCGGTCGAACAGCCATAGTTGTATCTCGTTTAAGGCGGTATCAGATATTGGTACAAGACGTTCCTTGTCGCCCTTGCCCACTATGCGCAGAAACTTATTCTTGACAGATATGTCGCTAAAGCGCAAGTTTATAAGCTCGGATACACGTAGACCGCACGAGAACAGTACTTCTATTATGGCACGGTTGCGTTGTCCTTCCCATTTAGATAGATCTATTGCGCGCTCCATACGGTCAACCTCTTCTGTTGACAATACTTCAGGAAGATGTTCGCCTATAGATGGTGACTCAAGCAGCTCTGCAGGGTCGTCGGTCAATACTCCGTCGAGAACAAGAAAGCGGAAGAACGCCCTTATACCACTAAGTATACGTGCCTGACTTGTGGCAGACACTCCAAACTCGTGAATAGTGGCTGCAAATGTTTCGAGGTGCGAGAGTCTGATGTCATAGACACTCAGGTTCTCGCACCTCATAAAGTTCAGCAGATAGTCGAGGTCGTGGGTATACGCCTCTATAGTGTTGGCGGTGTAGTTGCGCTCAAGTTTTAGGTAGCGTATGTAACGACGTCGAAACTGCTCCATTTGTTACTGTTTAAAGATTTCTTTATTTCTTTAGCTCAAAACCAATACGCATGCCATTGTAGCTGCCGAGAATGCTGTTTACAATAGCCGATGTTGTGCTAAGTTTTGATGTGGCGTTTGATATGGTCTTCAATGTATTCATCAGCTTGTCGGCATTGAAGGTAAGAGTCATTGTCGAGCCTTGGGTAACGACGTATGCTGTGTAAGGCATACCAATAGCCGGTGTAAAGGTTATGGTCTTGTCTTTCTCATTGAACACGTATGTGCCCTTAGTCTCGTGCTTCTTAATCTTTGATGTATAGTTGCCTTCGCCGTCGAATGTATATACAATGCCGTTGATGCCGAGAGTCTTCATAATAGGAGCTACTCTTTTCTTTATTTTGTTGGTAACGGCAGTGCCGCCAGCCTTAGAAAGCAGGTTGTCGCTCTCAAATTCGCAAGCTGGTCCGCTATACTTCCATGTGCCTTTTATAGATTTAGCGTTTGTAGCTTTGTCGCCAACAACAGTGTTTACCACACCCTCAAGAATGTCCTTAATGCTTTGTGCCTGAATACTGCTAGTGCACATGCAGAGAAATGCAAGTGCCAAAATAAACTTAACTCTTTTCATAATTGTTTTTATCAAATGTAAATGATTTCTTAAAAATCGGGTAGCAAAAATACCACTTTTTCCGTTTTATACCAACAACTAATGCCACATTTTATTATAAATGTCTAAAAATGCTATGCTTTTTAACGTATACCAACCTTTTTAATTAACTTTGCAAGTGATATTCATAAGCATAAACAGACAAAAATTTTAAATACAATGAACATAGCACTTATCGGCTACGGCAAGATGGGCAAGATGATTGAGTCTATCTGCAAAGAGCGTGGCCACAAAATTGTTAGCATCATCGACATTGACAATCAGCAGGATTTCGATTCACCAGAGTTTGCATCAGCAGACGTTGCTATAGAATTTACATCGCCTACAGCAGCATATGGCAACTATTTGCGTGCCTTTAAGGCTGGTGTTAAGGTAGTAAGTGGCTCTACTGGTTGGATGAAGGATCATGGCGACGATGTGCGCCGCATGTGTACAGAAGAAGGCAAGACATTGTTTTGGGCATCTAACTTCTCTATCGGTGTAGCTATCTTCTCTGCCGTAAACCGCTATTTGGCTAAAATTATGAACCAGTTCCCACAGTATGATGTACATATGGAGGAGACACATCATATCCACAAGCTTGATGCTCCGTCGGGTACAGCCATCACTCTTGCAGAGGAGATTGTGAACGATCTTGACCGTAAGACATCATGGGTTAAGGGCGAGCAGCATCTTGCTGACGGTACTGTAGAAGGCACCAATAATGTAGCTGCCGACCAGCTTGCCATTGAGAGCATTCGCCGTGATGAGGTTCCTGGTATACATTCTATTATATATGACAGTGAGGCCGATTGTATAAACATCACTCACGATGCTCATTCGCGTAAGGGATTTGCTCTTGGTGCAGTGCTTGCAGCCGAATACACACAGCAACACTCAGGTCTGCTGACAACAAGCGATCTCTTTAAATTCTAATAACAACAATTCAACTACAATGACCGATAAGGAAAAGAAGGCCCTCAACCCTAAGGTGCAGTGGGCCAAGTTTGTCGTCGTAGCGGTGTTGTACCTACTCTTTCTCTACTGGATTGAGAGTTGGTGGGGACTCCTTGTCCTGCCGTTTATCTTCGATGTTTACATAACCAAGCGCATAAAGTGGCAATGGTGGCGCGACAAAGAAGGCGCAACACGTTTCATAATGTCGTGGGTAGACGCTATCGTGTTTGCACTCGTGGCTGTCTACTTTATCAATCTGTTCTTCTTCCAGAACTATGTCATTCCATCTTCGTCTTTGGAGAAGTCGCTCTTGACAGGCGATTACCTCTTTGTGTCGAAGGTTAGCTATGGACCGCGCAAGCCACAGACTCCTCTTACGTTGCCCCTTACACAGCATACATTGCCGGTGTTTGAATGTCCTTCGTACATAGAGTGGCCACAGTGGAAGTATGAACGTGCAAAGGGATTGGGACATGTTGATCAGAACGATATTGTAGTGTTCAACTATCCTGCTGGTGATACACTTTGCTCGGCACCGCAATATCAGGCACAAGACTTCTATCGTCTTGTCTATGGACTGGGCGAGGGTAAGTATGTACAACAGCACAATGGCATGATGCCGAGTTTGGATAGTATGTCGTACCAGCAGCGACTCGACTTCTTTGCGAAGATATATGCCGAGGGACGTAATATTATAAACTCTAATCCTGAAGAGTATGGCAACGTGATAACACGACCGGTAGACCGTCGTGAGAATTACGTAAAGCGTTGTGTTGGTTTACCTGGTCAGACTCTGCAAATAAAGAACCACATTGTCTATACAGACGGACGTGCCAACAAAGAGCCCGATAATGTGCAGTATTCTTACTACGTGAAGCTGCGCGGACAATTGCCTCTTGAGTTTATTGACGAACTCGGTATCTCTATGGAGGATATTGCCAGTCTTAACACTGCAGGTTATCTGCCTCTAACCAATGTTTCGGTTAAGGCGCTGCGTGCACGCAAGGACATAGTGGAAAGTGTTACACCAGTAAACGATCCTACATGGTGGGACATCTATCCGCTTAATGGATATAAGGGTTGGACAAGAGACAACTATGGACCTATATGGATTCCGAAGAAGGGTGCTACCATCAACCTCACTATGGACAACATTGCCATATACGAGCGTCCGATACGTGTTTACGAGGGCAACGACCTCAAGGTGCAGGGCGGAAAGATATACATCAACGGTAAGGAGGCAAAGAAGTATACCTTCAAGATGGACTACTACTGGATGATGGGTGACAACAGACATAATTCGCTCGATTCGCGATACTGGGGATTTGTTCCTGAAGACCATATAGTAGGCAAGCCGATATTCATTTGGTGGAGTCATGATCCAGATCATAGCGGATTTAATGGCATACGCTGGAGTCGTTTGTTCCGCTTTGTGGACAATATCAAGTAAATAATGACTTTAATACTTAATTTCTATGTTAGGCAAAATAATATCGCAAATCTCAAGATACAGAGATAAGCACAAGTTTCAAGACTTTTTTCTGTATCTTGGTATGCTTATAGTGGCGAGCATTCTGTTCTCGCTTATAGGCTACGACATTGAGAGGCAAGAAAGCGACTGGATGCAGTGGCTGTATTATATATTGTTGAATGTTGTGGCATTGGTGCTGCATCATGTTGCGATGTATGCCATAATAAAGATTAAGGAAAAGAAATAGCCATAAGCTATACGCCCTGTAAGGGAAAAAGTAATGAATTAGAAAGCTTTTGCTCTTACAGGGCGTTTCATATTATTATGTAACTAATTAACAATGTCAGAATCAACAACCAATAGTATTCTCCACACAACAGACGGACATGTCATTGGCAGTACGGCAATATTGTCGTCAGCTTATTTTCCGCCAGTGCAATGGATGCAGAAGTTGCATATATATAATAAGGTGTACGTTGAACGTAATGACAACTTCTGTAAGCAGACTTACCGTAACCGTTGTGTCATATCCACAGCTAATGGCGTACAGGCTTTAACGGTGCCTATTGAGCGCTTTGAAGGAGCTAAGTGTCCGATGCGTGATATACGAATAAGTGATCATGGAGAGTGGCGACACCTGCATTGGAATGCCATTGTGTCGGCTTATGGCGAGAGTCCATTCTTCGACTATTATGCCGACGATCTGCGTCCTTTCTTTGAGCGAAAGTGGAAGTATCTATTCGACTTTAATATGGAGATAGTGGATAAGTTGTGTGAGTTGCTTGACGTTCGACCAAACATAAGTCTTACCGACAGCTATGCCGATGCGGCACTTCTAGGTGCTGATGATTTACGTGATGTTATACGTCCCAAGCATCCTGCAGCAGACCCATTATTCGCCCCACGTCCTTATTATCAAGTGTATGCCTCACGACATGGTTTTCAGTCTAATATGTCTGTGCTTGACCTACTTTGTAATGAGGGACCGGAAGGCATATTCTATCTATAATATGTATCACTAAAACCAATAATTCATCTAATGCAACCACAATATGTTTTTGAAACCGAAATGGAGGTTCGAGATTACGAGTGCGATATCCAAGGTATTGTAAACAATGCCAACTATCTGCATTACACCGAGCATACACGTCATCTGTACCTTATGTCGCTTGGTGTAAGTTTTGCCAAGTTGCACGAACAGGGCGTAGACCCAGTTGTCGCACGTATGAATCTGCAATACAAGACACCTCTGCGTAGTGACGATGTGTTTGTGTCTAAGCTTGGTGTGCGCAAAGAGGGCTTGCGTTATGTGTTCAACCAGGATATCTTTCGCAAGTCGGATGGCAGGCTGTGTCTGCGTGCTGTCGTAGAGCTTGTTTGCCTTATCAATGGCAAGCTGGGCAATAGCGAGGACTATGATAGGGCCTTCGGGTTCATTGAGTAGTTCCTGCTTGCGTAGTTCTCGGTTATAGTTCTTCTTGTGTAGGTCTCGGTTTTAGTTCTGGTTTCAGTTCCGGTTTTAGTTCCCACAGAACTCACAGAATACACAGAAGCCTACGGACTAAGGAACTTGAATCCACAGAATAGCCTACGCTTCGCGAGGCGAGAATTCACAGAACTGAAGGGTATATTTAGAATGTATCCATCACTTCTAATACACATACTTTTCTACGGAATATAGCATTCAATTCTAACACTTCCTTTTCTATGGAATGTATGCAATCATTTCTGTGATTTCTGTCGTATGACGCGTAGCGTCTATACGCTCTGTGGATTCCAAAAGCTTAAGCCCGTAGGCTTCTGTGTATTCTGTGAGTTCTGTGGGAACTAAAACCAGGGTCTAAAACATGGACCACACAAGAAGAGGTACATCAGGAAGTGTAAGTTCCCACGCAATTCACAGAACTGAAGGGTATACCCCATAACATTATTAATAGAACAATAAAATAGAGACAAGCCTATGCAAGAGAATGAGATAACCTATAAGATACGCGGAGCAATATTTAAGGTGTATAAGTACTTTGGACCTGGGTTGTTCGAGTCGGTCTACGAAGAAGCGCTTTGCCATCAGCTGCAATGGGACGGACTTAAGGTGGAGAAGCAAGTGGACGTGCCATTATATTATAACGGTGTAAAGCTAAACTCAAAGCTGCGTGTTGACATATTGGTTGAAGACTCTGTTATTGTAGAACTCAAGTCAGTTAAGGAGATAGAGCCGGTTCATCATAAGCAACTATTGACTTATCTGAAGATATGCAATAAGCACATAGGCATACTTGTCAACTTTGATACAGAAGACATAAACAACTCGATATATAGAAAAATTAACGGCTATATACCCCAAGCCAACGAAACAATAAAACAATAATGAAGATAGGAAATATAGAATTTGGACCGCAGCCTTTGTTTCTCGCCCCAATGGAAGACGTAACAGACATAGGCTTCAGACACTTGTGCAAACGCTTCGGCGCATCAATGGTGTATACTGAGTTTGTAAGTGCCGAGGCACTCGTACGCTCGGTAAACGCTACACTAAAGAAACTTAACATCAGTGATGAGGAACGCCCTGTTGGTATACAGATATACGGAAGGGATGTAGAGTCGATGGTTGAGGCCGCCAAGATAGTAGAGCAGGCACATCCTGATGTTATCGACATAAACTTTGGATGTCCAGTTAAGAAGGTGGCAGGTAAGGGAGCTGGTGCTGGAATGTTACAGAATATACCTCTCTTGCTTGAGATAACCCGCGAGGTAGTAAAGGCTGTTAATACACCAGTTACTGTTAAGACACGTCTTGGATGGAATTCGGACAACCTTGTTATTACCGACCTTGCCGAACAATTGCAAGATTGCGGTATACAGGCACTAACTATCCATGGTAGAACACGTGCGCAGATGTATACTGGCGATGCCGACTGGACATTGATAGGCGAGGTTAAACGCAACCCACGCATACATATCCCTATTATCGGCAATGGCGATATCTGTACACCCGAGCAAGCTAAGGAAGCCTTTGAGCGTTATGGTGTGGATGCTGTTATGGTGGGACGTGCCACCTTTGGACGTCCATGGATATTCAAGGAGATGCGTGATTATCTTGACGGAAAACCAGTTGACCCTACGCTTACATTCGACCGCAAGCTCGATATTCTGCTTGAACAACTACGTATCAATGTGGAGCGCATTGACGAGTATCGTGGCATTCTGCATACACGTCGACATATTGCGGCGTCTCCGATATTCAAGGGAATACCCGATTTTCGTCAAACTCGTATAGCCATGTTGCGTGCTACAACCGTAGACGAGCTTACTGAAATTATGGAGAGCGTGCGCCAGCGTGTTAAGAACGGCGATATTCTGACGGCGACATGCCCACATGCTCTTTAAAGTATTTGCCTAAGAACGACTGATTAGAGAAGTTTAGTTCTTGGGCAATTTCTTTTATACTTTTCTGCGTGTTGCGGAAGAGCATACGTAGCTCCATTGTTACATACGAGTCTATCCATTCGCTTGGAGTGCGTTTGGATACCATCTTCACTGTCTCTGATAGATATTTTGGTGATATACACAATTGTTCAGAGTACCAACCCACACGTCGTTCGGTGCGGAAGTTGGCCTCTACAAGTAGCAGAAACTTTGTAAATATCTCTTCGGCTCTTGAGTTGCATTCGTCGTTTTTTGCTTGCACCGAATAGATAACGTTACACATCTCGTACACCATAGTAAGGAACAGCGACTGTACCATTTGTCTACGGAAGTGGTTATCGGGTTCGTTTATCTTTGCCTTAATTTGGAAGAAGGTGTCGCGTATAAAGTTGGCACGTTCTGTTGGCAGACGGAATACGGGATGGTTGCGTGCAAAAAGGAATAACGACGACAGTTCGTGTACACTCTTTATCGTTTCCTTAAAGAAGTTGTAGTCAATGATTACACCAATGCCACGACAGTCGGGTGTCATCGTACAGTCGTATGTAACACGTCCTTGATTAATTATAATAATGTCACCAGTTTCCACCACGTGTTCCACAGCGTCTACAAAGTAGCGTGCCGAACCTTTAAGGCACATTCCTACAAGCAGACATTGCATGCGTCGTGGTTCCTTAGGCAATGGTAGATTGGCCATTTCGTCAATCAGTAGTATATCGCCGTTGATATATGTACCTCCACACATGCGTATGGCGTAGTCAACGGTTATGTCCCTAAATCCTATATTATTCATTGGCATTGTCCCTTAATAGAGTATTGTTGGTTTATGTTTTATCTTTTAGGCTGTAGGCGGAAGTTGAGTTGGTACAGTGCAGCACCGAATATCATAAGCGAGAAGGCAACGGCCATAAGTACATTAGTCATATTGCCCCCATAGAACTCTACAAGTGTTTTGTCGGCTGCATTGGGAAAGAGGCGGTACAAGAAGAACGCCATAGTGTTGTTGGCAAAGTGGAATATGATGCCAGGCACAATGCTACGTGTGCGCATATACATCCATCCAAGCAACAGACCCATAACGAAAGCATTTATACCCTGTGCCATATTAAGATGTACAATACCGAATAGTGCTGCCGTTATAACTATCGCAGCCCAATGCCAGCGTTTGTCAAATGCATCAAGCAATCGGCGCAGTATGGCTCCGCGGAACACCATTTCTTCGGCTATAGGTGCAAGAATAGCAAGCGCAAGAAATCCGAGATCGCTGTTTATCATACCCTTAAACAGCTTTGTATAGTCTGGTGGCAACTCTAATCCTACCTGCTCTGTGAAGAAAGTCATAGGCAAAGCACTTCCTAATGCAAGGCATATTACCCAAAACTGTGTGAACCATGGACGCTGGTTGATGTATTGACCACTCATCGGTGTCCACTTGCGCCAGGCAAATAGAGCTATGGTGAGAACGCTGCTGATAACAGAACATAATGTTGTTACCATTGGTGTTACGTCGGCAGTCTGGCTAATAAACTTTGTTACAGTACCCACTACAATCTGTATTGCGGCAAGGATGAGTACATACATAAAAGAGTCGATAATAGCTTTCTTCATATATTGAGTTGTTTTTATTTGCCTTTGGCAAGTTCTATTCCATTGTTCCTGAATATATCTTTAGTGGCATTGAGATCCTTATGTAGTTGTAGCATAAGTTTGTCAATACTGTCAAATCGCTTTTCGCCACGCAATCGCTGTATAAAGTCCACGCTTATTTGGTGTCCGTAGATATCGCCATCAAACCCTATGATGTGTGCTTCGAGTGTCTGGCAGTTGCGTTGAAAAGTAGGATTGTTGCCTATATTCATCATTGCAGGCATGTTCCCGCCTCCATCTATACTTACGCTTACGGCGTAAGCGCCAGTTTGCGGTATAAGCTGTTCTGTGCAAATAGGAACGATGTTTGCGGTAGGGAATCCCATCTTACGACCTTCCTCAAATCCGTGGACAACATTTCCTATTATACGAAATGGACGTCCTAAGCATTGGCAAGCCTCAGACACATCGCCCGTGACAAGCAAACGGCGTACAAGTGATGACGATACGCGCATACCGTCTATATCTATTGGGGTATTGAGCAGTACGTCGATGCCCATTTTCTTGCCGTAGGCAGCATAATCGTCGAAACCTTCTGCACGGTTGTGTCCAAAGCGATTGTCATAGCCAATGAGCAGACATCGCACACCAAGACGGTCGTGTAGCACATGTTGCATAAAATCCTTGGCGGATAGTTGTGCCATCTGCATATCAAAATGCAACACCTCAACATGGTCTACTCCTGTGTCTTCGAGCAGTTGCAGTTTATTGTCGGTAGATGTAATAAGCTGCGGCACATAGTCGGCATGCACAACTTGACGAGGATGTTGGTCGAAGGTTATAATCATCGACTTCATCCTTCTGCCTTTGGCAATCTCCTTCAGTCGGTTTATAACAAACTGATGTCCACGATGAACGCCATCGAAGAAGCCTATTGTGGCGCAGAAAGCATCCTTGGTTATATTGTTGTCCATAGATTCTTGTTTCGGCACCAGTCAAAACCAGTTGTCTCGTGCAGCGTTGTTATGCCTAAAGCCTCGGCTGCTTCGCAGTTTTCTTTCAGATCGTCTATAAATAGAGTTTCCTTGGCTTCGATTCCTGCATTCAGTAGAGTTTGCTGGAATATGGCACTATCAGGCTTTTTAAGGTGCATCTCATACGACAGAAATATGCCGTCGAAGTAGAAGTCGGCAGTCTTTCCGTCTATCGTAAAGTGGTTGTCGCGGCAATAGTTCCAGTGCATAACATTGGTGTTGGACAGCAGAAAGATGCGGTGTCCAGCCGTTTTAAGGCGTTCTATCAGTTGCAACTTCTCTACAGGAATGCCTGTAAGCAGTTGGTTCCATGCCCAAACAATGTCGTCATCGCTTGTTGTTGAGTTAGACAGGCGGCGCACCTCATCGCAGAATTCGGCTTGACTTATGTATCCCAGTTCGGTGTCAAGAAATAGGTCTTCGGTGCGGTGCTCCTCCACATAAGTAGCAATGGCCCCGCATCCTATCTCCTTGAAAGCCTTGATGCAGCGCTCGGCATTTAGACCTACGAGCACACAGCCAAGGTCGAATATTATGTTCTTTTTCATCTTTGTACTTTTAGGTTACGTGTTGGAATCCACGCTGCTGCCCAGCCTATGAGCAACACAGTGACAAACACTATAGCCACATCATCATAGTGAACACTAACGGGGTAGGCATTTACGACAAACGAGCCAGCGCTGTCGCCCATGTGTACGAATCCAAACTCTTGTTGCAACCAGCATAGCAACAGTCCCAACAATATGCCTACAACAGCTCCTGCAGCCGAAATAATACGTCCTTCAAACAGGAATATGCGTCTTATCTGCGAGTCGGTAGCTCCGAGGTTACGTAGTGTCATTGCATCGTCTTTCTTGTCGATTATGAGCATAGACAATGATGATATTATGTTGAAGCATGCCACCATCAGTATGAATGTAAGGAATACGTAAGCCAGCACCTTTTCTATCTGCATAATGTTGAAGGTATCGGCTTGCTGCTCAAATCGGTCAAGCACCCTGAAGCGGTTGCCTACTATATCTTGCATTTCCTTCTTGGTATCGTTGAGGTTGGTTCCAGGCTTCAGCCTTATTTGCAACGACGACAGCATACCATCTTGATCGAACAGGCGACGTGCGAAATCTACCGAGCATATTAGTCGGTTACGGTCGTACTTTGCCTGGTTTACGGCATACACCACACCAGGTGATATAAGTGAGTCGACAACAAATCCTTCGCTTGGATCGGCAAACTCCGTAAGTTGACCGCGTCTTACAGGTGCATACAGTTTGAGATATCCATCAAATCGGGCATTCATACCTAGGTCTTGAGCCAGGCGTATACCCGGAATGGCATAGAATAGGTTGGCGGCTTGCAACGTAAACTCGCCGTCACCATATAATATATCGCTAATGTTGGTAAGTTCTTGGAAGTTGTTCTGCACTCCCATAACCGTTACCATTTGCTGCTGTCTGCCGTAGATGGCAAGGGCTTGGTCTTCGACAACGTCTGTGGCAACAGCTACATCGGGCAACTGTCTAATCTTTGTAAGTACTGGATCATCGGCAGGTGCCGTCTTTCCACTTGTAGGTACAATCTCAATTTGAGGGTCGAAGTTGGTAAAGAACGACGCTACGAGGTCGTGGAATCCGTTGAACACACTTAGCACAATAACCAATGCCATTGTCGCAACAGCCACTCCGACAACCGAAATGGCTGATATAACGTTTATGGCATTGGTCGACTTCTTTGAGAAGATGTACCGTCGTGCTATGTAAAAAGGAAAGTTCATCGTGCCCCGTTTATTTCTTCAATAGCTCGTCAATGCGGTCAATGTAGTCGAGAGAGTCGTCGATGAAGAATCTAAGTTCGGGTATGATACGCAGCTGATTGCGTACACGTGTGCCCAATTCGTAACGTATAGTCTTCTCGTTGGCTGTTACGTTCTTTATCAGTTCGTCAGCTTTCTCCGAGGGGAATATACTGAGGTAGGCTGTGCATATGCTCAAGTCGGGTGATACACGGCAGCGTGTAACGCTTACCATAACACCGTGCATGGCGCGTGTCTGACTTTGGAAAATAAGGCTTAGCTCCTTCTGCAGAAGGCGTGCTATACGGTTTTGTCTTGTTTCTTGCATGATTGATGTCTTTAAATTATTTCTTATATGCAAAGTTACTGCTTATTTAACAATGTGGCAAACTAATGAGTTGTTTTTTAGATAGACCGACCTACAATTGGTCAAAATAGAAGAATGTGAGTGAAAAACCTCAAAAAGTTGACGTTTGTTGTAGTAATATTACTATATTTGTACTTGTATACAAACAAAAGGAGCAATAACTATAAAAAAAGAAAACAATAATTATGAAGAAACCTAAGAATTTAGGCTGGCTTATAGCTGGCGCAGTAGTGCTTGTTATTTTATTTTGGGGAGTTAGTGGTTATAACGGACTGGTTGGTCAAGACGAGGCTGTAGACAACAAGTGGGCTAACGTTGAGACACAGTATCAGCGCCGTAGCGACCTTATACCTAACCTCGTGAGCACCGTTAAAGGTTATGCCAAGCACGAGAGCGAGACTCTTGAGGCTGTAATGGCAGCTCGTTCGCAAGCCACTCAGGTAAAGATAGACCCTTCAAACTGCACTCCTCAGCAGCTTGCACAATATCAAAAGGCGCAAGGTGATGTAACTACAGCTCTTGGCAAGCTACTTGCCATTACCGAGAATTATCCTGACCTTAAGGCAAACCAGAACTTCCTTGAACTGCAGTCGCAGCTCGAAGGCACCGAGAATCGCATCAATGTGGCTCGTAAGGACTTCAACGATGCAGCCAAGGAGTATAATGTGGCTATACGTCGTTTTCCTAAGAGTATACTCGCTGGTATGTTCGGGTTTGAGAAGAAGAACTACTTCGAGGCTGAGGCTGGTGCCGAGAAGGCTCCCAAGGTAGAGTTCTAAGAGCTTGACTTTAAGCTATGATAAAGCAACTTTTGAGCTATGACTAATAACGTTGGATTATTGAAAAACAACAATAGGGCAGGGCATAAGCACGGCTCGCATATAGCTATAAGGATTTTGTCCTGCCTACTGTTTCTATTTATGGCTGTGCAGGCAAATGCCGCTGATGCCAAACAATACACCGTTGGCGACGTGCCTAACGTGCGCCTTACAGACGCGCGTCAGTATGTTAGCGACCCAACAGATATACTATCTCCCATAGCTCGCGACTCAATCAATGCCATATTGGGCAGACTGGAGAAGTCGACCGGTATAGAGACTGCGGTTGTTATGTTGCCCTCTATCGGTGAAGCTGATATATTCGACTTTGCCCACGAGCTGTTCCGCACATGGGGAATAGGCAAGAAAAAGTCGGACAATGGACTGCTAATACTCTTTGTAATGGACCAGCGTAAGGTGCGCTTTACCACAGGCTACGGCATAGAGGGAACTATGACCGATGCTATGTCGAAGCGCATTCAGATGCAGCAGATGATACCGCACTTTAAGCAAGGTGATTGGAATGGTGGTATGGTAGACGGAGTAAGGGCGGCTGCCAAGGTGCTCGACGGCTCGATGGAGCCAGAAAATACCGATGATGAGGATGATGGACTGTTAGGAGTCATTGTTGCTCTTGGCACTATGGTAGCCATTACATTGCTGTGCATATATCTTATGGGCGTACAACAGCGTTGTCCAAAGTGCCATAAGAAGGGTGCTTTGCAGAAGGTAAACTCGCAGATATTGCGCTTGTCTACCGGAAAGAACGGTAGAGGTGGCAGAAGGATTCGCCGAACTACTTATATTTGCAAGCATTGCGGTCATATGGTTACTAAAGATGAGAACATCGACGACTCTGGCAATGCTATGGCCAACGCCGCTATATTAGGCTCAATGCTTGGTAGTGGTAGACGAGGTGGAAGCTTTGGAGGTGGCGGAAGCTTTGGTGGAAGCTTTGGTGGTGGCTCTACTGGTGGTGGAGGTGCCACGTCTGGTTGGTAATAAATTACAATAAAAACAAAAAATGATAATGAAAATACAGATAATCAACGGCCCCAATCTTAATCTGCTCGGCACTCGTGAGCCAGGCATTTATGGCAACAGTACATTCGACGACTATCTTAAGACATTGCGTGCGCAGTATCCCCATGTTCAGATAGACTATTATCAGAGCAACATTGAGGGATGTCTTATCGACAAGATGCAAGAGATAGGCTTTGGCTACGACGGCATCATTCTTAATGCAGGGGCTTATACACATACCAGCATAGCGCTACAGGATTGCATCCGTTCGCTCAAGGCTCCCGTTATCGAGGTGCATATAAGTAATGTGCACAAGCGCGAGGAGTTCCGTCATAAATCAATGATATCGTGCGCTTGCTTTGGCGTGATATGCGGATTTGGTATGGACTCTTACCGACTCGCACTCGAGGCAATCTTAAACAGACAGTAACCCATATTATTATGACCGAAGAATTAGAGAAATACGTACTTTCCCATTCGGCTCCTGAGGGCGATTATCTATATCGTCTCTACCGTGCCACCAATATACACACCATACACGGACGTATGGCGTCGGGCCATTTACAAGGCCGTCTGCTCAAGATGTTTGTCGAGATGATACGTCCAAAGAACATCCTTGAAGTGGGCACATTCTCTGGCTATAGTGCTATATGTATGGCTGAAGGATTGGCTGAGATTGCAAAGAGCACGGGCCAACAAGGCAAGAGGACCGATGGTGCAAAGGAGTCTGGCGATAATAATGTTGTTGGTAAGATATGGACGTTTGAGATAAACGACGAGATGGAAGACTTTACCCGTCCTTGGCTTGAGGGCTCGCCTGTAGCCGAACATATTGAGTTTCGCATTGGTGATGCCAATATTGAGGCTCCTAAGCTTGGTGTAGAGTTTGATATGGCATTTGTTGATGGCGACAAGCGCACATATGTCGAGACTTACGAGATGGTGCTTAAGCTTATGCGACCAGGCGGATTCATACTTGCCGATAACACTCTGTGGGACGGTCATGTAACCGATCCCGCCTACGATCATGACCAACAAACCCAGGGAATACGCCGTTTTAACGATCATGTGGCGCAAGATGATAGGGTGGAACAGGTGATAATACCGCTGAGAGATGGACTGACGGTGATAAGGAAGAGGTAAGGGAAAAGTGAAAAGGGAAAAGTGAAAAGTGAAAAGTGAAAAGGGTATTGATCCCCTCAAACTCCATCCTACGCCGCCTACGGCGACAGTGGGGATTCGTTTTATTGATAATAAATTCACTTATTTAAATATAAAGCAGTAACTTTGCACCTTGTATCAGTTATCACCCCTCAAGGTTACAGGCAACAATCCTCCTTGTATTAGGCACCCCCTCACAAGATATAAACAAAGAAAACAAGAAATAACAAAATAAAGACATGTCATTAAAATGTGGTATTGTAGGACTTCCCAATGTGGGCAAGTCTACTCTCTTCAACTGCCTTTCTAACGCTAAGGCGCAGGCAGCCAACTTCCCCTTCTGTACAATTGAGCCTAATGTAGGCGTAATCACAGTGCCCGACGAGCGCCTTACCAAGCTCGCCGAGATAGTTCATCCTGGCCGTATTGTTCCAGCTACTTGCGAGATTGTCGACATTGCCGGACTTGTTAAGGGTGCCTCTAAGGGTGAGGGACTTGGCAACAAGTTCCTTGGTAACATACGCGAGACAGATGCTATTATCCACGTGTTGCGCTGCTTTGACGACGACAATATCGTGCGTGAGGGTGGTGCTAGTGTCAATCCGGTAGAAGACAAGGAGGTTATCGACACCGAACTTCAGCTTAAAGACCTTGAGACTGTTGAGAGTCAGCTTCAGAAGCAGTCTAAGATAGCAGCTATCGGCAATAACAAAGACGCCAAAGTAGCAGTAAGTGTGCTCAACGCTTACAAGGAAGTGTTGGAGCAGGGCAAGAACGCTCGCACCGTAGAGTTTGAGTCGAAGGAGGAACAACGCTATGCTCACGACCTCTTCCTACTTACAGCCAAGCCAGTGCTATATGTTTGCAATGTAGACGAGACATCAGCCAAGAACGGCAACAAGTACTCTGAACAGATTGCAGAGATAGCTAAAAGCGAGGGCGCCGAGATGCTTGTTATCGCGGCTAAGACCGAGGAAGACATTGCGTCGCTTGAGACATACGAGGACAAGCAGATGTTCCTTGAGGAGCTGGGCTTGGAAGAGAGTGGCGTAAACCGCCTTATCAAGAAGGCCTACAGCTTGCTTAATCTTGAGACATTCATTACAGCAGGCGAGATGGAGGTTAAGGCTTGGACCTATCACAAGGGATGGAAGGCTCCGCAGTGTGCTGGTGTAATACACACCGACTTCGAGAAGGGCTTTATCCGTGCCGAGGTTATCAAGTACGACGATTATATCCAGTACGGCTCAGAGGCTGCTGTTCGTGAGGCAGGCAAGCTATCTATCGAGGGTAAGGATTACGTTGTGCAGGACGGCGACATCATGCACTTCCGCTTTAATGTATAACAATACGGACACAGTAGGAGGGTGTAAACCAATATGAATCTACTAAATTACATCGTATGGGATCCAAGCAACACGGCATTGTCGTTAGGCCCTTTTGCCATACATTGGTATTCGCTGTGTTGGCTCATAGGCTTGGCTCTCGCCTACATCATAGTGCACCGTCTGTATCGTGAGCAGCAAGTAAAGGACACGCTCTTCGATCCGCTCTTTATCTATTGCTTTATAGGCATATTGGCAGGAGCACGTCTTGGACACTGTCTTTTCTATCAGCCCGATCTATTCCTCTCGTCGTGGAAACATTTTGTGGAAATATTCCTACCAATCGATTTTCTGCCAAGTGGTGGATGGCGATTTACCGGTTATCGCGGACTTGCATCGCATGGTGGTACGTTAGGACTGATGCTTGCATTATGGCTGTACGTTCGCCGTACCAAAATGAACATATGGCAGGTACTCGACAATATTGCCATTGCCACACCGATTACGGCATGCTTTATCCGACTGGGCAACCTTATGAACTCTGAGATAATAGGCAAGGTTACTGATGTGCCTTGGGCCTTTATCTTTCAGCAGGTTGACGGCATGCCACGCCATCCAGGACAACTCTACGAGGCTATAGCCTACGCATTGCTGTTCTTCATAGGTTGGGCTTTGTATAGAAGCAAGCCCCAGCGTGTTGGTACGGGATTCTTCTTCGGGCTTTGCCTTACCTACATCTTCATAGCGCGTTTCTTCATAGAGTACACCAAGGAGATACAGGAAGCATTCGAGGCATCGTTGCCTCTCGATATGGGCCAGTTGCTCAGCATACCGTTCGTTGTCATAGGTATAGCATGTATGATAGGCGGAAAATGGATGCAGAAGTTTGCTGATATTGCAAAGAAATAAAAACTGCAAAAAATGCTGAATATAAGCCATATATCCGGGAAAAGTAGTAAATTTGCACGAAATTAATAAAAACAAAATAATACACATAGAAGAAAATTATGGACAAACTTAGTTACGCTTTGGGTCTGGGCATTGGCCGTCAGCTCTCACAGATGGGAGCCGAAGACCTCAATATTGATGATTTTGCACAGGCTATAAAGGACATTATCGCAGGCAATGACTTGCAGGTAACCGACCAGGAAGCGCAGTCAATCGTTACAGAATTCTTCCAGCAGCAAGAGGCCAAGCAGCGTGCCGCAGCAGCCGAGAAGTATAAGGATAACAAGGACAAGGGTGAGGCTTGGCTCGCCGAGAAGGCTATGGAGGAGGGTGTAGTAACATTGCCTTCAGGTTTGATGTATCAGGTTCTCAACGAGGGCACAGGCAAGAAGCCTACCGCAGCCGATACTGTTGAGTGCCACTACGAGGGTCGTCTTATCGACGGTACAGTATTCGACAGCAGCTACAAGCGTGGCGAGAGCGCTACATTCCCACTTAACGGCGTTATTGCAGGATGGACAGAGGGTGTACAGCTTATGTCTGAGGGTGCCAAGTATCGCTTCTTCATACCTTACCAGCTTGCTTATGGCGAGCGTGGCGCAGGTCAGGCCATTCCTCCATTTGCAGCACTCGTGTTCGACGTTGAGCTTATCAAGGTGCTCTAAAAGGTTAGTAGCCTTTAAGTCGTATAAAAGGAGAAACAAAAAACACAACAATTTATAAACAAATGAAGAAATTCACATTCGTAGCCGCTATGGCTATCGCTGCTGCAAGCATCGTTGCATCTTGCGGCAATTCGACTTCATCAAAGCCGAACCTTAAGAACGACGTAGACACTCTGTCGTATGCAATGGGTATGGCTCAGACTCAGGGTCTGAAGCAGTATCTTGCACAGATGGAAATTGACACCACTTATATGGATGCCTTTATCAAGGGTCTTAACGAGGGCGCCAATGCAGGTGATGACAAGAAGAAGGCTGCCTACTATATGGGTATCCAGATTGGTCAGCAGATTAGCAACCGTATGGTTAAGGGCATCAACCACGAACTCTTCGGCGAGGATTCTACAAAGACAATCTCGCTTAAGAACTTCATGGCTGGCTTTATTCAGGGTGTTAAGGGCAAGAAGGGCCTTATGACTGTAGAGCAAGCAGGTCAGGTAGCTCAGATGAAGATGATGTCTATCAAGGCTAAGAACATGGAGGAGCAGTACGGTCCGCTCAAGAAGAAGGGCGAGGCATGGATGGCTGCCAACGCCAAGAAGCCGGGTGTTAAGACCTTGCCTTCAGGTGTTCAGTACAAGGTTATCAAGGAAGGTGCCGGCCAGATGCCTAAGGACACATCTGTTGTTAAGGTAAACTATGAGGGACGCCTTATCGATGGTACTGTATTCGACAGCAGCTACAAGAACGGACAGCCTGTTACATTGCGTGCCAACCAGGTAATTAAGGGTTGGACAGAGGCTCTTGTTCATATGCCTGCAGGTTCGGTTTGGGAAGTATATATCCCACAGGAACTTGCTTATGGCGACCGTGAGCAGGGACAGATCAAGCCTTACTCTCCACTGGTATTCAAGATCGAACTTATCAGTGTAGGTGGCAAGTAATCAGCTTAAACCATAAGGGCGACCTCACAAAGGCCGCCCTGTTTTATATAATTTAATAAACAATATGAAGAAACTATTGATTGTTGCACTCGCCGTATTTGCTACATCGGCGTTTGCTGTAACCCCAGGAAAGAAAGATAAGAAGGATAAGAAGAAAGCGCAGACCGAGCAGCAGGCTCCTGTAAAGCTTATAAGCCAGAACGACTCGCTTAGCTATGCAGCTGGTATGTTCACCACACGTGGCCTTATGGACTATGTTAAGCAGCAGTTTGGTGTCGACTCTACCAATATCCAGTCGTTTGTTAACGGCTTGAAGGAAGGTATAGAGCGTAGTGGCGACAAGCAGTTTGTCGCCCACAACGCTGGCTTGCAGATAGCCCAGATGCTCGAGACACGCATCTACCCCAACGTTAGCAACGACGTTAAGGACACCAAGTTTGCCCTCGACAGCGTTACCTTCAACCGTGGCTTTGTAGACGCTGTGCTTGGCGACACAACAGTGATGAAGAACGAGGCAGCAAACCATTACTTTGAAAGCACCATGCAGGTTGCCAAGCAGCAGGCAGAGGAGGCTTACAAGGCCGAAAACGAGGCTTGGCTTAAGCAGAATGCCACAAAGCCGGGCGTAAAGACATTGCCTTCGGGCTTGCAGTATAAGGTGCTTGTTGAGGGCAAGGGCGCTGTAGCCGAGAAGGACGACGAGGTAACAGTACGTTATGCTGGCCATACTATCGATGGCAACGAGTTTGACAGCAGCTACAAGCGCAATCCTAACACCACTACATTCCGTCCTAACCAAGTTATTAAGGGTTGGACAGAGGCTCTCTGCATGATGCCTGAGGGCAGTAAATGGGAACTCTATATCCCTCAGGACATTGCTTATGGCTCGCGCAAGGCTGGACAAATCAAGCCTTACTCAACACTTATCTTCACAGTTGAGGTGGTTAAGGTAGAGAAGAAGGCAAAGACCGAGACTGCTGAGACTAAGGCTCAGACCAAGAAAGTTGTGCCTGCAAAGAAACTTACACCTGCCAAGAAAAAAGCTACAGCCAAGAAAGTTGTTAAGAAGTAAGGCGTAGCGTATGGTTTTATAATAGGAGGTACGGTCTCCGAACCGTACCACTCAAATTGCTATAGTATTGATAGCATGCTGCTTGAGTGGTACGCTTCGGAGACCATACCTCCTATTGTTTTTAGGCATTAAAAGCCGTGATGTACTATTGATTTATGTCAAATTATTGTTAAACAACAAAAAAAACTTGCAGATTTTTTGCGTGGTCGTACACAAATTATTATCTTTGCAACGTGTTCGAGAGAATGCAATGTTTTTTCATTAGGTTAGTAGTTTGATAGATTTTAAGGTAAAGATTATGTTATTAGATTTTGAAACTATCGCAATGTTGGCCTTTACCGTGTAAACGGTTTCTAAGGCTTTGCTTTAGTCCAAAACCAACATTCGTTAACATTATTCTTTGAGAGGCCGGTGCGAGTGATTCGTGTCGTCCTTTTTTTTTGTATATACCCCTCGCTTTTTACCGATGTTTGACAGCAATCAAAAGTTCGTTTGACAGTAAGCATAGATACATTTGACAGCAATCAAAAGTTCGTTTGATAGCAAGCATAGATACATTTGATAGCGATCAAAGATTGGATGTATACATTATCCAAGCTATATTAAGACTATTGAAACGATGCCTTAATACAAGTTCAAAAAAGATGTCATGTATGGCTATAAAGTTTCTGGATGTTATGGTCTTAGGATAAAGGAAGCCGACTTTTTGCTTACCAGAAAGTTGCAGAAAGGGATATGTAGCATTTTTTTGTCTAATTATTTGACAATCGCAGTTTTTTTTCGATGATATTTTGTAGCTTTGTTACCATGATAAAGAAACAAGGAACGATACTTATTGTTGACGACAACCGCAACATTCTCACTACGGTAAGAATGCTGCTCGACTCTATATTCGCCAATATCATCACCATAGCCAACCCAAACTCCATACCAGCCAAACTGAGGGAGGAACATCCCGACGTGGTTTTGCTCGACATGAACTTTTCGAGTGGCATCAATTCTGGCAATGAGGGATTGTATTGGCTTAGAGAAATCAAGAGCCTTAGTCCGAAGACCGAGGTGGTGCTCTTCACCGCTTATGCCGACATACAGCTTGCCGTAACGGGCATCAAGGAAGGAGCAGCCGACTTTATAGTCAAGCCTTTCGACAACGAGAAGATGATCAGTACATTGTTGGAGGCAAGAGACAGGAATAAAGCTGCGGACAAAGCTATGGTTAAGCATAGTGGAAAAGATTCGAATAGCACGATGTACTGGGGCGACAGCGAAGTTATGAACAATTTAAGAAACATTGTGGAAAAGGTTGCTGCAACAGATGCCAACATCCTTATAACGGGCGAAAACGGTACGGGCAAAGAGGTATTGGCTAACGAGATACACCGCTTGTCTGCACGTAGTGAGAAAAAGATGCTGCCAGTGGATATGGGAGCTATTACAGAAACATTGTTCGAAAGCGAACTCTTCGGTCATGTTAAGGGAGCATTCACGGATGCCAAGGTGGACAAACCGGGCAAGTTTGAGTTGGCTGATGGTAGCACAATATTTTTGGACGAGATAGGCAACCTTTCGTATAGTCTTCAGGCAAAACTCCTCACAGCCCTGCAACGTAGAAGCATAGTAAGAGTGGGTGGGTCGACGCAGATTCCTATAAATGTTCGACTGGTATGTGCCACCAACCGCAATCTGCAGCAGATGGTGAACGACGGCGAATTCAGAGAGGATTTGCTCTATCGCATCAACACCATACACCTTGAACTGCCAGCCCTCAGACAGCGAAAGGCTGACATCGTGCCGCTCGCCAACCGTTTCCTTCGTCAATATGGCGACATGTATAATAAGACAAACTTACGCTTTTCGGATGAGGCAGAGAGGAAACTCATCAGTTTGCCTTGGTATGGCAATATCCGAGAGCTTCAGCACGCCATTGAGAAAGCCGTGATATTGTCGGATAGTGGAATGATTTCGGCTGAGGATATCGACGGTGGCAACCAAATGAGAAGGGAGAAACCATTGGAAGAGGTGCAGACGCTCGACGAGATGGAAAGTCGCATGATAGAGAAAACAATCAAGGAATGCGAGGGCAATCTGTCGGTGGTGGCAGCAAGACTGGGCATTTCCCGACAGACGCTTTATAATAAGATCAAGCGATACGGGATTTAAAGTGAAAAGTGAAAAGGGAAGAGTGAAAAGGGAAAAGTGAAGAGTGAAAAGTGAAGAATCCTATAGCTTTTTAGGGTATGGATATTAATAAGGTTATAATAATTGTGCTTTTGCTCGTGGCAGTGGTGGGCTATGTTCGCCTCTACCGCCACTATCGCCGCAACATCAAGAAGGTGCGCTTCCTTTTTGATGCCATTGACAATGGCGACTTCTCCTTCAACTTTCCCACAGAAAAGGGGAATAAGGAGGATAAGATTCTGCACCAATCTCTTAACCGCATCAAGCTATTCTTGCAGCATACAAGGGAGGAGCAGATGGAGCGGGAGAAATATTACGAGCAGATATTGAATGCTGTGGACACTGGCATAATGGTGGTGGACAGCCACGACAATATCTTGCAGCACAACCAAGCTGCCCTCCGATTGCTCGACGCCGATGTGCTCACACACATGAACCAAGTAAAAGGAAAACTAAAGGACGAACATCTGGCTAAGCATGAGACGCAAGCCATGCTAAAGGACAAGCATGTGCGCATCATCGCCCTGAGCGACGTAAGCCACGAACTTAGCAACCAAGAAGTTGACTCATGGATTAAGTTGATTCGTGTGCTCACTCATGAAATCATGAACACTATCACACCTGTCACTTCACTCAGCGAGACCCTACTGAAAGAATTGGGGAGTCAAGAACTGCCTTCTGCAGATAGTGCATCCGCAGATTTCCATTCTCCAAACAACTTTTCTGTAGAATTGCTATCAGCAGAGCAAGCAAAATTGAAGCAAGGCTTGGAAACCATTCACAAGACCGGAACCGAACTCTTGGCTTTCGTCAACAACTATCGCCGTTTCACTCATGTGCCTAAGCCTCAACCTGCCCTCTTCTATGTGGAGCCGTTCCTCGAACGTATGGCAATGCTTTGCAATCATGAAGTGAAAATAGAAGTAACGCCTAAGGACCTATTGGCTTATGCCGACGAGAGCCTTATCTCGCACGTAGTGACAAATCTTCTGAAGAATGCCGTAGAGGCGTTCAATGACTTGCAATCCATCCCGACAACCAAACCATTCATCCGCCTCCACGCTTACACCAACGAGCAGGAATCCGTCATCATCGATGTAAGCAACAACGCCGGTCTAATCCCCGACGACATAGCCTCCCACATCTTCATTCCTTTCTTCACCACAAAGCCCGAAGGAAGCGGCATCGGTCTCTCCCTATCCCGCCAAATCATGCGAGTAAGCGGAGGCAGCCTTTCGCTACATCAAGACAAAGCGCAAGGCATCACCACGTTCCGCATCGTCATCCCTTAACGATACAATTGCTTTATTCAAAGTAAGCATCAATGCCAACCAATGGTATGTTCTCCATCCATTCTTGGTCAACATACCCTTTCATCGAAATACGAAGGCCCTTCAATCCAGTGTTGTCTTTCACAAACTGAGATAATGAACGAGCACGAACATTCTCTTCTGCTTTTACTTCAATTGGAATAACTCTATTATCATTCTGAATGACAAAATCTATTTCTGAAGGAGTCTTGCTATTGCTCCAATAATAAGGAGTAAAGCCAATGACCTTGAGCTGCTGCATCACATATTGTTCCGTAAACATTCCCTTGAACTCCGTAAACACATTGTCGCCTACAAGCATCTGGTCGATTGGGGCATCCGACATACACGCCAAAAGCCCACAATCCAACAAAAATAGCTTAAAAGCATCAAAGTCCTCATAAAACTTAAGTGGCATCTTTGGCTCCCTGATACGGTTTACCTTATATATAATACCTGCATCCAAAAGCCATTGAATGGCAAGCTCAAAGTCCTTAGCCCTACTTCCCTTACGGATAGCGCCATATATAAACTTCTTGTTTTCCTTTGCCAACTGAGCAGGAAGAGAGCTTAACAACTGACGGATTCTTACAGATTCACTCTCCGAAGTATGCTTGGAAATATCACGCCCATAAGCATCCAATATCTCTCGCTGCAAAGTGCGAACTTGTTGAAGGTCTGCATTTCTCACAAAGTTGCTCACTACACCTGGCATACCTCCCACAAAGTAGTATTGGCGCAACAATTCCACCATCTTGGGCATCATCATATCTATCAATGGCCAATCCTTGGAATGCAAGATATCTATCCAACCCTCATTGCCTGTAGCTTCAAGAAACTCCTCATAATCCATAGGAAACATATTAAGCATATCAACCTTACCCACGGGGAAAGACTCCCCCTTACCCAATGTTACACCAAGCAAAGAGCCAGCCACCATCACATGATACTCAGGTGCTTTTTCACAGAAATATTTCAGACTGTGAAGTCCTCTTGGAATCTCTTGTATCTCATCCAAGATAATCAAAGTATCGCCAGGAGTAATCTTGACACCTGTTATCGCCTGCAAAGTCATCAATATTCGATTAATGTCGTAGTCTAAATCAAAGAGTTGTTTCATTCTCGGCTCATCATCACAGTTGACGTATGCGACCTTATTATACTCTTGTTCACCAAAATGTTGCATAATCCAAGTCTTGCCAACTTGTCTTGCACCAAGCAGCATCAAGGGCTTTCTATCTTTGTTTTCCTTCCACTTTAAAAGCTGTTGATATATTTTTCTTTTCATAAAAGTCTAACATTTAATAACTTACACTGCAAAGATACACTTTTTCGAGGATAAAAACCAACAAAAGTAACACTTTTTCGATGATAAAAGCCAATAAAAACAACACTTTTTCGAGGATAAGCCTCAAAAAAGCGCAAGAATCTCCCAAGTACAGCATATACTTAGGAGATTCATTCTGACATAAATTTATGAGGATAATTCTACTCTTCACTCTATTTCACCAGAAAGTCGTAGAAAGGAGTATACAACAAATTATTAGGCTGTAGATACATCTTTTTACTCTTGAAATCTATCAGCATATTGAAACGTTTCAAGAAGTTGTTGCCTATCATTCCATCTACATCTTTCTCGTTCAGCATACCAGAATTAAGAGTGGAGAAAGCTCCTGGGATTTTGGGCAGAACATACTGTCCAACCCTTACTTCGTCAAAATAGGCATTCTTCAGTTCACCGCTGCCACCGTCGGAGCTTGTTATGCGTGATATGGCAAACGGCTTCTTTGTGCCAAGAAGACGATTTCTATTCACGAACGTAGTGCTAAGATCGATAATGCGGTCGGAACCCATGTCCACTTCGAGTTGCAGTCGGTATGTTGATTCATTGAGTTTAATAGGTATCTTTATAAACGGTACACCATATTTATATACGAATGGCAGAACAACATAGGATTCAGACATCAACACCAACGCACTGTCTTTGGGATAGCAGTATATCTTATGCTTGTCGTAGTTGATTTCGATGTTGAACGCACTAAGTCCGTTAAGTCCTAACACACCGTCCCACATATCTTGAGAGAAAGGGATATTCACACATTCAGCCTTGTTGTATTGTATGGTTCCTATAGTCAGCGAGTTGTCATGGCTCGCTGTAACTTTATTGAAGCCAGTGGTTCCCATATTATCAACCGTATCTTTCTCGTGTATTAATCCTTTCAGTTTTCTGGAGTTAGTGTTCAAAGTTATGGTTGTAGCACCTGTGTCAACCAAGAAGTTCAATGAGTCGGAACCATTCACAAATGCTGTGACATAAATGCGTCCGTCGTCACCTATTGTAAAAGGAATCTCACCTACCGGCTCTATGCTTGTCATCCTTTTGGCTGCATTGACTGGACAATAAATCAGAGCCAAAATCAAAGCTAAAAACAATACAACCTTCTTCATCTTGTCTTGTTGTTTTGTCATCTGTGTTGGGCTTATGATTAAGCTTGGTACAGATGGTTGCAAAAGTAATGATTTTCGAGGATTAAAATCAAAGAATGCTACACTTTTTCGAGGATAGTTTCCAATTTTTCAAAGAAAAGTTTTGTTCTTTCGCTTTTTTACCATATCTTTACCATCATAAAAGATTAAGCTTATGTCAACAGACGATAAGACCATATTAAAGATAAAAGATATAGCTAAATCTGCTATTCCATCAGGTAGCAAAGCTATATTGTATGGATCAAGAGCGAGAGGTGACGCTCGCAACGATTCAGACTGGGACATTCTTATCCTTTTAGACAAAGACAAACTGGAGCAAACAGATTATGACAAAGTAAGCTACCCGTTTGTCTTGTTAGGTTGCGATCTCGGCACAGAAATCAATCCTATTCTTTACACAAAGAAAGAATGGGAATCGTATAATTTTACTCCTTTTTACGAGAATGTAAATCGAGACGGCATTAGTTTAATATAAAATTTATGGATCAAGCCAACAAAGACACATTAATCAGTCTGCAAGTAGAAAAAGCCAAGCGCTTTTTAACCCAAGCAGATGAAATGGTTGAACTAAAGCATTGGGATTTAGCTGCCAATCGCTATTATTATGCCTGTTTTCATGCCGTACAAGCTCTATTCATAGCAAAAGGTGTCAACGCCCACACTCATGCCGGCATTAACACCCAATTTAGTTTACACTTCGTAAGGACTGGTATCGTAGATATCTCTTATGGCAGTTTCCTCGCCCGTATGTTCCAGTTAAGGCAAAAAGCCGATTACAACTGTGCCTACGAAATTTCCGAGAATGACATCCTGGAAATAATTGGCTTATCACACGATTTTATAAAAACCATATTAGACTTAGTCAAATAACTACTGATTGCCATCCGCCTCCACTACTTGTCCATCAAACAATCGGATGATGCGATGGGCAATCTTGGCGTCGTGCTCATTATGCGTTACCATGACGATGGTGGTGCCCTCGTGGTTTAGCTCAGTAAGCAGATGCATTACCTCAGCTCCATTCTTTGAGTCAAGATTACCAGTAGGCTCATCGGCAAGGATGAGCTTCGGACCAAAGACCACGGCACGGGCAATGGCTACTCGCTGCTGCTGACCACCCGAAAGCTGATGAGGGAAATGTTTGGCACGATGACTGATGGCCATGCGTTTCATGATGGCTTGCACCTTTACCTTGCACTCAGCCTTCGGAATATTGAGGTAAGTAAGAGGAAGCTCGATGTTCTCCTCAACAGTCAATTCGTCAATCAGATTGAAGCTCTGGAACACAAAGCCTATTTCGCCCTTGCGCACATCCGTGCGTTCGTTTTCCTTCAAGTCAGCAACCTCATGATTGCCCAAGAAGTATTTCCCCGATGTAGGGTTGTCGAGCAAACCAAAGATATTGAGCAAAGTGGATTTGCCACAACCTGACGGTCCCATGATGGCTACAAACTCACCGTCCTCCACGGTGAACGATACGTTATTTAAAGCTATAGTCTCCACATCCTCTGTGCGGAACGACTTGCAAAGATTTTCTACTTTTATCATTTTATTATTTTTTTTGAAGTTAAAGAAATTAAGGAGTTAAAGAGATGCTTGTCTTGCTAAAAGTTAGGAATATAGGAGAAAAGACTATTGTCTTAACTCCTTGACTTCTTAACTCCTTAACTCCCGATTATTTTATTCATCCTTGAGATACTTCACCGGATTACTATTAGCCACTTTGTAGCAGTTGATGATTACTGATAGGGCGATGATGACGAGCAGCAGAATCGTAACACATATAAAGAGTAAAGGTGTGATCGAAATCTTCTCGCTGAACGACATCAGCCATTGTCTGGCTATAAGCCAAGCCCCAATGTCTCCCACGATGATGCAAGGCAAGGCTATCTTCATAATACCTTTAAGGAAGATGCGCAGGATGTCATTCACCTTAGCTCCATTCACCTTTCTTATCGCAATTTCCTTGCGGCGGCGGTTCACCTCATCACTCGTATATCCCACCAATCCGAAGAGTGCGATAATCATCGTCACGATGCCTGCCACGAGTATGCCGTTGCGGAAATTAAGCTGGGAAGAATACTGGTTAGCCAATTCAGAGGCATAACTCTTCACGATGACCTTATTGTTAGGATACATCGACTGCACATTCGATTGCAACTCCGCCAACGATTCGTCCTGCAGTTCATTAAACTTAACTAATATATAGAAAGACCTCTTGAGTGAATAGAAATACAATACGGGGAAATCATTCATCATATCTCCACTGGTTCCTACATCACCCCAACGAACGTTTTTGCATACGCCACAGACTGTGAAAACGTTTTCGTCATGTCCCGTACAAGTAATTTGCTTGCCTACAACTCCGTCCTTCCAATGCCACGTTTTGATGAGTTTCTCAGCACATCGCTCATCAATGATTACCTGACGGCAGCTGTCACTTCTGTCAGTAAAGAACGACCCCTGAACGATAGGAATGTTCATCATCTTAAAGTAATTGTCGTCCACTCCCGACATCTCCATGATATTAATGGTGTTATTATCATCGCCTGGTATTCCAACCATATTACCACCACGATTATACGCGTTTAGCGGAACAGAGTAAGCAGAACAACAATCCTTGACATTCGACATTCGTCTGATTTCAGCCATACATTGCTGGCGTTGGTTAGCATCGCTGGCATCTATCGAAACTATCGCAACATTATCATAATCATATCCAAGATTGAGCCCCAACATCAGCTGGTATTGACCATTCACGATGTAAAGCAGACTGAACAGCAAACCTGAGATAACGAACTGGATGCCCAACAAAGCAAGTTTCCATCGGTTGCGGTTCTCATTATAGCCACGGAAAGCTATGGCAACAGGAATCTTGTTGTAAAGCCAACCTGGCACCAAGCCGCCAATTAGCAATACCAAAAGACAAATCGTCACCAATATCCAGCTGCCACGATTAAACACCAACGTGCTTATCGGAGCCGAGAGAAAATTCTCTATCGTACCCTTGCAAAGGAACACAAGAACAATGGCAAGAACAACAGCCAACCCCACATGCACCAAAGCCTCGGAGAAGATGATGGCATGAATGTTCTTTGGTTTGGCACCGTAGCACTTTCGGACAGCCATCTCGCGAGAACGGCTTACCAAATTGCCCACGATGATAAGCAGATAGTTCATCACCGAAGTAAAAAGGAGGACAAAAGCCACAATAGACATAATCCACCCCATCTTCTTGATGTAAGGGTCTTGTGTGTAAACATCACTTAACACTGTGAAATCGTAGTTGAGTTCCACTCCCATATTCTTCAACTCCTTCAGAGGAAAATGATCCTCTCGCATCTTATTCACGTAAGGCTTGAGTTCTTTTGCATCATGTCCCTTTGCCAACCGGATGTATGAAGAATATCGATCATTTCCAACCCATTGGTCTCTACCATCATAAGAATATACGTATGGCGTACTGGACATTGACAGAATAATCTGGATGTTATGCAAAGATGAACCCCATGGAAACTCTTCGAAAACCCCATAGATAGTAAAAGTTGTTCCCGGATAATTGGGAAGCGTGAAATGTTTGCCTACGACATTGCCGCCAATCTTTGCTGCTGTTTCTGAATCTATAAGGCAAGACAACGGTTGGGACAATATCTGCTTGGCATTGCCCACCAATATCTTCTGCGGAAAGATATCGAAGAAACAACTGTCTGCCATCAAGATATTGGCAGACACGACGTTCTGGTCTTCCATCTTGCATTGGGCATCGTTATGAAAAAAGTCAGTACGGGTGGCTGCTTCCACCATAGGCGCATATTGCTTTACACCTTGAGCGGTAGCTCCTGAAGTTTGGTTAAACTTCAAAGTTTCGCCTTGGTTACTACCCACTTCCGAAATCATATACGTCCTATCCCATCCTGGGAAATACGTATCATAGGTCTGCTCGAAATAAATCTCGGCGATAATCACCGAACTGATTGCCAGTCCGAGCGCCAGACACAAAATCTTCACGAAATTGTGCTGGCCCCTTCGAGGGAGATTCTTGAATGCGTTAATAATATTATTCATATCAATATTCTGTTTCAAGGGCGTTAGCCCAATTAATCACTACTAATTAATCACTAATACATCATTATCCTTATAGGCCTCATAGCCGCTGACGATGACTTGCTCACCCGGCTCCAAACCTTCTATCACCTCATAGTATTGAGGATTCTGGCGACCGATGGTAATCTTCCGGCGATAAGCCTTCTTGCCACTCTTGTCTAAAACAAAAATCCATTGACCACCCGTTACACTATAAAACGTGCCTTTAGGGATGATTATTGCCTGCTTCGACTGTCCGAGCTGCAAATCCACGTAATATGTCTGACCTGTACGGATATTGTCTGGGCGTACGCCTTTGAAGATGAAGTCGATGCGGAACCTGCCGTCTCTTACTTCGGGATAAACCTTGCGGACTTGCAGAAGATAATGCTTGCCGTTCTGTACGAAAGAGGCATTAAGGCCTGGCTTCACACGGTCGATGTAATGCTCATCCACCTGCGCCTGTACCTTGTAATCGCTGAGATCGTTAATTACTCCTATCTTCTGTCCAGCCTGGATGCTCTGTCCCAACTCCACATCCAGCAAACCAATCTCGCCCGAAATAGTGCTGCGGATATTCAGCTTCTCCTTGCGTTGGCGAACCAGCTGCACATTCTTCTGCATGGCTTCCAGATTATCGCCCATCTGATCCATCTGCGAACGGCGGAGCTGTGCGTCTTTCTTCAACCGCTTGCTAATGAGCGCATGCTTCTTTACGGCAAGTTCGTAAGCTTCCTTTGCCTTGAGATACTCCTCGCGTGAATTGAGTTCTTCCTTGTGCAAAGTCTCCTGATGCTCATAGGCTCGACGCTTGGTGATGACATCCTGCGAAAGCGTAAGCTCCTCGTTGCTATTGTTCAGTCGGTCTTGTTCCATTGATATTTGAGTGTTGCGAAGCATGTCCTGCTTTTCGGCAAGTTCGCTCTCGGCATTCAGTATCTCAAGGTCGAGATTAGAATTGCTCAGTCGCACAAGTACATCGCCCTTATTCACATGAGCACCTTCATCTACTACTTTATCCAAAACAATACCACCTTCTTCCGAACTGATTTGCACAACGGAGATAGGCACCACCTGTCCGTCCACAGATACATAATCGTTGAACTGTGCCTTCTCTACATTTCCTATGCTCAAGCCTTTTCTGTCCACCTTCAACGTGGAAGAGAAATTGCCCAAGCCCAACCATACGAGGACTGCTATCAGAACAGCTCCTCCTGCTATCCATACCCAATACTTACGGGGCACGAGATATTTTTTCTTTTCTATTTTAATGTCCATAATTTAAGTGAAGAGTGAAAAGTGAAGAGTGAAAAATCCAATTGTGTTCTATTTATTTTACTTAAGTTTCGCAAGTGAAAGTAGTTAAGAAGTTAAGGAGTTTTTCGCGATGCTCAAGGAAACTTCGCGCCCTATGGTCGCTAAGAAGTTCTTGCAAGCAAGTGGCAAAGCCGAGCGAAACCATTGGTTTTTTGCTTTATTTATAGCATTAAAAGCATTTGGCTTAACTTCTTAACTCCTTTAACTTCTGAATTCTCAGAACTTGCGAAAGTTCAATTATTTTATTAGTCTTTCTCCTTGGTAATACCCCACTAACCTTTGTTTGATGACGAGCAGCATTTGCATCTGGAGCTCTTTTATTCTACTCTCAAGAAGCGTTTGTGCTGAGGTATGAAGGTCGAAGGTGGAAAGCATTCCTTCCTCAAACTTAAGGCTCGACATGTGATAGGCAATCGAATCGGAGGCTACCTTCTTCTGCATCTGATGCAATTCCTTGGCGTAGCCTTCTGCATCCATTATTGCTTGGGCTATTTGGTCGTGAAGCTTGCGACGGGTTTCTTCGAGATTCACCTGAGCCAGTTGCCAGTTGTTGCGTGCCTTCTTCATGCTGTGCCAACGGTCGCTATTATAAATAGGTATCGAAAGGGTCAATGCGAGGTATTCGCCTCGATTATTGCGAAACTGCGAGGCAAATCCATCGTATTGCCCTTTCAGAGAGAGATTCTTGTAATAGTTGGTGGTGATGCCACCACTGAGCGAGAGCGAGGGCAGCAATCTGCCTTTTGCTATCTTATAGTCATATCGTGCCAACTCCACCTCATACTCTGCCGACTTCATATCGGGAGAGATATTCAGGAAACTCTGATAGATATTTTCAGAGTTCGGCTTATCGCCTATAGTCAGCTGACATGATGCAAGACTTTTCTCCTTATCCTTTGACAGAATATCCAACTTCAGTTCATCACCTACGGGATAATTCATAGCCGATTTCAAAGCAAGCAGACTCTGCCTTGCCATATTCTGCTGATGCGTAAGACTGTATTCGTCTTCAGCCACCTGCGATTCCATCTGCACCACATCCGGGCGTCCTTTCTCGCCCAATTCATACAGACGTTGCATCTTAGCCAGCATACGTCGGCTCTCACTCAACTTCTCGCTTGCTATCTGTATGCTTGCCTCAGCGTATACAGCATCCACATATTTCTGCATCACATCGATAGCTATATTGTCCTGCGCCTTCTGCATCGCCGTAGCAGAAAAGTCACGGCTTAATCGAGCCTGCTTGAAAGCATTTATAGTGGCGAAACCGTCAAATACATTCAGTTCGGCATAAAGCTGATAATAGTTGTTGAATGTTGTCACATTATTATATGTGTTAGTCTCAGGGTCGATGTTTCGTCCCCAAGCATATTGGCCCTGCACTCCACCTGCTACAGTAGGCAAGAAAGCAGCCACAGCATGTTGGTAGTCTTGCTTGCGTTGGCGTGCGTTGATAGTCTCACGCTTCACATCAGTAGCATGCCCTACGGCATACTTCATGCAGTCGTCAAGGCTCCAGCTCTGTGCCGAGACTACTGACGCAACAAGTATCCATTCTATCAGTATTATTATTCTTTTCATAATCGTCTTCATTTTTATATAATGAGGACAATGGCTGTGCCAAAACTACAATTCTACTGATAGTCAAAAGATTAGCACAGAAGTCTCATAAAACAGAATGTCCAATAATTAGACACAGTTGTCAAATTATTGGACAAAGAAGAATATCTCCACGATTTTTTACTTTTCATCATTGTAAAGGTCAAAATTAAAGGCAGTAGGTTGGTCGTTGAATTGAAACTGATTTAGTATCTTTACACTTGCTTACTATTTAGTGAAAAAATGAATACGTTATCATTTGCCAACGAAAACGTATTTATAGTTGATCGATAACGTTTTCGTAAGCCAATGATAACGTATTCATAAATTGAGGTGAACAACCTGTTTACATCATAACAATTTTCTTAGAGCTTCCATCAGCATACTTCACGATGTTGACACCCTTTCTTGGGCTCTGTAAGCGTGTGCCGTCGAGTGCAAAGTATCCAATTACGGTAGTCTTGGCAATGTCGGCAGTTGTTGATGCAATGCCAGTTGCGGTGGCAGTTACCATAATCTCGTCGAGGAAGAAACGTTTGGCAGATGTAGTGAATGTAAGCTTCACGTTGCCATTAGCGTTGATAGTGGTACTGAAGTTAGTCCAATCGCCACGTGTCATGTTGAATGATGTCTGGCCGAGTGAGCCGTTAGATGTCGATACTGTAAGTGTGGTGCCGTCATTGGTTGTATTCCATGCTCCAGCCTTGAATGTAAGGGTTGCTGTGCCGTTGACGGTGAAAGCCGGTGATGTTGCTGTGCCTGAATAATTAGTAGTACCCAATTTGATACACTTGTTGGCACCATATATCTTGTCGTTAGCGCTTGTCCAGCCCTCGTTGTCGTTATTCAGCTTCTGTGTACTTGCTATAGAACCGCTCCACAGACCGTCGTTACCGCCAGTACCCTTATTCTTGTTGAACGACTCATAGAATAGATAATTGCCCTCTGGAATAACGGGCTTGTCCTCCGAACCACTGTCTTTCTTGGGAACGAACGATAGAGAAGCCGTAGAATAGTCGTCGGCTAAGGCCATATTCTCTATGTTTACGTTCAGGAATTTTGTACCGTCGCTGTTGGCGGTATACAAGCTTGCGGCAGGCTTGGATGAGCTTGTAAGCTTGTTGTTGCTATTGTATGGGTACAGAGCATGGCCGTCACTGAAATAGCTTGAAGAATTGTCGGCACGCTTTATAGTCCAACGCATGTGGTTGTTCAAAAGCTTCTGGTTGCCCTTGTAGTAGTAATCTTTTGTGTTGGTGCAGTTGTATTCCCAGACATCGGCATCATAGTCAATCTGTGTAATCATAATGCCTTGGTTAGGCAGTTCGGCATCCCATCCCTCTTGTGCTCTATACTCTACAACGTAGAACTCATCCTCGTTGCCCTTGTTCTTGATTATGTATGCATCGCCTCCTTGAGTCTGTGGAGCCATATCCGTGATGTTTACAGTCTCGGTAATGTCTGTCATGTCCTTCAGTTCAATCCATCCGCAATCGCTCTTCTCGGCAGCGCTGTATCCAGCAGGCAAGAATCCACTGCCATTATAGCTTCCAGAGTCCATAAGGTCGAAGTGTCCCATGCCATACCATTTGCCGTTATAGTCGTAAAGGTCAGGGAAACCCATACAGTGAGAAAATTCGTGGCAGAAAGTACCCACGCCATTGTTGCTGCCACCGCCCTGCAATTCAGGTCCGCATGCATATGTATCGATGTTTACACCGTCAAGTGTCAGCGGTTTCTTATAGTTGGTATAAGTAAGGTAGAACATATGTGGCCATACGGTATTGACGTCGCCACCGTCAGCCTCGCCCAATCCGGCATACAGCACATACACCTGGTCAACGTATCCATCGCCGTTCCAGTCGTACTTAGAGAAGTCGGTGCCATTGTTGTGTGCCCATTGGCAGGCTTCCACAATCATTTTGTAGGCATAGGGCTCGTCTTCGTCGCTGTAGTTTGCTCCATATTCGGCATAATTGCCTTTAAGTGGACATACGCCCACAACATCAAAGTCGATATCAAACTGTCCGTGGCTTTGCGCACGGAAATAGTCGCGTACCGAACCGTTGAAAGGCGCTTCGTTATAGTTTATGCCGTTGATGGCTTTCTTGTATAGTGCCATGTTGTTGGCAGCCTTAAACTTTTTGTCTGTAAATTCAGCCAGAATAACAATAGCTTTCTTAGTGCCTTGGAATACATTCTTGTCGATATTGCCCAGTCTGTATGGTCGTTTCTTGTTGGCAATATCCTGTCGGCGTATGGCTGCACGCTTAAGTTTGGAAGCCATCTGTACGTCGCTAATAGGATAATAGAATCCGGTGGTAGAGTCGAACGAATAGCGTGTTCCGTCTTCGCTTGCATAGTAGTGCATGTGCTCATCGCCTACGAGTTGAACACGAACAGTATTTCCGTTGGCAAGCTGTACGTTGCGCCATTGTCCACGTTTTGCGGGTACTGCGCTTGCCGCAATAGCAAGAAGGGCTATTGAGGCAGTGAGTATGAATCTTTTCATCTTAGTGATAAATAAAAAATGTAATGGTTTAATATAGTTTACTCAATTAACTCTCTCAATTCCAAATATTCTGTGTACATTTGCACCCAGTTATGAAAGCAAAACATATAGTTATATTATTGTTGTGCCTATTCAGCCTTGGCGCTGCTTATGGGCAAAACACGTCAACCGTCGATACTGACGATGTCGACAGCAAAAGCAATGCCGACCAATCATCGCCAACATTTGTGCCGATGGTAAAAGTGAGCAAGGCCCTTGTCGATGGCGACAGCATACAATATGTAGAGCTTAACGCGCTGTATATTTATCCCAAGCTAACCTTTGCCGACCCACGTCAACGCCTGGCATACAATCGCCTGGTGGCTAATATCAAGAAGGTGTTGCCTATTGCCAAGGAAGTGAATGCCATTATAATCGAGACATACGACTATCTGCAGACATTGCCAAACAAGAAGGCTAAGGAAGAGCACATGAAACTTGTGGAGAAGGATATACGCAAGCGTTATACTCCACGCATGAAAAAACTGACCTACTCGCAGGGCAAGTTGCTAATAAAACTAATTTACCGCGAGTGTGACTCGTCATCGTATCAGTTGATACAGGCGTTTCTCGGTCCGATACGTGCCGGATTTTATCAGGCATTTGCCTCGCTATTTGGTGCCTCGCTCACCAAGAAGTACGACCCTAATGGTGTAGACCGCTTTACGGAGCGCATAGTAAGGCAGGTAGAGGCTGGACAGATATAAATAATATAGCAAATATAGATAATGATGTAGGAGATATGGTTAGTGGACCATACCTCCTATATTTTTATTACTTCTTCATTTCGGCAAGCAGAGCAAGTGCCTTGTTTTCCTCGGCCTCCATTATTTCGCGCTCGCCAGGTCCTTTGTCGTTGATGCCACAGAGATGCAGAATGCCGTGTATTATGACACGGTGCAGCTCGTCATCGTATTCCTTGCCAAACTTCTCGGCATTGGTGCGCACGGTGTCGAGCGATATAACGATATCGCCACTTACAATGCCGGGCTCGTCGTAGTCGAAGGTTATGACATCTGTGTAATAGTCGTGACCTAAGTATTCGTTGTTTACTTCGAGAATCTTCTCGTCATCCACAAACATATAGCCAATCTCGCCAACCTTAAGCTGGTATGTAGCAGCTACGGCACGTATCCATGCTGATGTGTCACGTTTCCTAATCTTCGGCATCTTCACGCCGTCTACATTATATGTAATCATAAATCTGTTTTTTTAAATTTATACTTATCTCTTTATTCCTGAACTTTAGGTAGGAATTGGCTGCAGTCGTAGCCGAAGTGTGTAAGTTCTCTCACTACAGATGATGATATGCTGTCCATGCCTGGCTCGGCATACAGAAGCACAGTCTCTACTCCTGTAAGTCGGCGGTTTATGTCGGCTTGCTCGCGTTCGAACTCAAAGTCTTTTACAGAGCGCACTCCCTTTACAATAAACTCAGCACTCATTTGCCGTGCAAATTCGGCAGTAAGTCCGCTATACTTCTCCACACTTATTCGGTTATCGTCCTTGTATAGACGCCTTATGGCCTCAACGCGCTCGTCGGCAGTTTGCATATATCGCTTGCTCTCGTTAACGCCAACGCCGATAACAAGCTTGTCGAACATCTTTACAGCACGTTTTACCACCGAGTCGTGTCCTATAGTGAATGGGTCGAACGACCCGACGAATATTCCAGTTCGCTCCATCTATATACTGTTTGTCTTATTTTGGGTAGCCTTATTAATTTATTTCGGTTGCCTTATTAAAATAGGTATGTCCATTGCAAAATTAATATTTTTATTTGGTTCATCACTCTACATCCTGTTTTTTTTCTTTTTTTATTCACAATCCTTTAATGTGTTTTTAATTAATGCTATCTCAACATTTTTTGTTGCGTTTCTGTAGAATTCATTTTATTCTACGTATCTTTGCAAAAGATGGCTGTGTGTCGGCAATAGATAGACAGCTTATTGGCAATAAAAACAAATAATGCAATGAATATAGAAACAACACTTCAGAAACTGCGTATCGAAGCGCTAAACGATATGCAGCAGGATACTATCGGGGCTGTGTTGCACAGCGATAAGGATATCGTAGTATTGGCTCCTACTGGTAGCGGCAAAACGCTTGCTTATCTCTTGCCACTTGCAACTAAGCTTGACCCTGCACTTGACGAGGTTCAGGCGGTGGTTATTGTGCCTGGTAGAGAGCTGGCAATGCAATCGAATGATGTATTTAGACGCATGGGCACTGGCATGCGTTCGGAATGTCTTTATGGCGGACGTCCTACTATGGACGAACACCGCACTATTATGCGCACACGTCCACAAGTAGTGTTTTGTACTCCAGGTAGATTGAACGACCATATTGACAAACTTAACTTCTCGGTAGAATCTGTGCGCTGGCTTATTATAGACGAGTTTGACAAGTGCTTGCGCATGGGTTTCCGTGCCGAGATGCAGAAGGCATTGGAGAGTCTGCCTAATGTGGAGCGTCGCCTTCTGCTTTCAGCAACCGATGCTGAGGAAATGCCAGCCTTTGTGCGTATGGGACGAACACAGCGCATCGACTATCGTATTGACGAGGAGCAGACACCTGATCGAATAGGATTGTATACTGTAAAGTCGCCCGAGAAGGACAAGATAGACACGCTTATGCGTATGATTTATGCCTTTGGCAATCAGCAGACCATTGTATTCATGAACTATCGTGACGGTGTGGAGCGTGTGGGTAAATATCTTGCCGATAAGGGTGTGGCTGTAAGTTGTCTGCATGGTGGACTGGATCAGGACCAACGTGAGGAGGCTGTATATCGTTTTGCCAACCAGTCGGTAAACGTTCTTGTTGGTACCGACCTTGCTGCACGCGGTCTCGACATACCCGAGGTGAATAATGTTATTCACTATAACCTGCCGGTAGGAGAGGACGAGTACATTCATCGTGTAGGTCGTACTGGTCGTTGGGAGGCTACTGGTCGTGCCTTTATGATAATAGGTCCGGAGGAGACTCTTCCCGAATATGTAAAGGAGAATACAGAGGAATTTGTAGTTCCTGATGCTAAGGCTTGTCCACCTGTGCCACGTATGACAACACTGTATATAGGAAAGGGTAAGAAGGACAAGATTTCGAAAGGTGATATACTTGGTTTCCTATGCAAGACGTGCTCGCTTAAGGGTTCGGATATAGGTCGTATCGATGTGTACGAGCGTTATGCCTACGTGGCAGTGGCGCGTGGAGTGGCTCGCAACGTTATTAAGTTGGCAGCTGGAGCTAAGATAAAGGGAATGAAAACCAAAGTGGAGGAAGTGCGCAGTTAATGCTCATTCCTATTTAATAAAAGAAGGCAATAAAAAAACAGTTGGATGCTTTTGTGTATCCAACTGTTTTTTTTTGCTTGTCTTGATTTGAACACCGCAAATAGCATTAGCCCTCGCGGTGGTCGCTTATAGCTTGCTTGATAAGACCCTCAAGTTCTTCCATAAGCTCGGGGTTGTCCTTAAGCAACGACTTGGTTGCATCGCGACCTTGTGCAAGTTTAGAGCCATTATAGCTGTACCAAGAGCCCGACTTCTGTATTATGTTGTATTCAACACCAAGGTCTACAATTTCGCCAACCTTAGATATGCCCTCGCCAAACATAATCTCGAACTCGGTCTTGCGGAATGGAGGAGCCACCTTGTTCTTGATTACCTTGACGCGAACCTGATTGCCTATAATCTGGTCGCCGTCCTTAATGCCCGTAACCTTGCGTATGTCTAGGCGCACTGAAGAGTAGAACTTCAAGGCGTTACCACCAGTTGTAGTCTCAGGATTACCAAACATTACGCCAATCTTCTCGCGCAACTGGTTGATGAAGATACATGTGGTGTTGGTCTTAGATATGGTACTGGTGAGCTTGCGTAAAGCCTGCGACATAAGGCGAGCTTGCAAGCCAACCTTGTTGTCGCCCATATCGCCCTCAATCTCAGCCTTAGGTGTAAGTGCTGCAACAGAGTCGATAACGATAATGTCAATAGCCGAAGAGCGTATAAGTTGGTCGGCTATCTCAAGAGCTTGTTCGCCATTGTCTGGCTGCGAAATCCATAGATTGTCTACATCTACACCAAGCTTGGCTGCATAGAAGCGGTCGAAAGCGTGCTCAGCATCGATAAAGGCTGCTATACCACCTGCCTTCTGCGACTCGGCAATAGCATGAATGGCGAGAGTTGTCTTACCAGACGACTCTGGACCATATATCTCAATAATACGTCCCTTTGGGTATCCGCCTACGCCGAGAGCGGCATCAAGACCTATACTGCCAGTAGGGATAACCTCAACGTTCTCTACCTGCTCGTCGCCGAGCTTCATGATAGAGCCTTTGCCGAAGTCTTTTTCTATTTTAGACATCGCTGCCTGGAGAGCCTTTAGTTTGCCCTCCTGAGCAAGCGACATTTCTTCTGTCTTTGCCATAAATGGAATTTTGAGTTTTGAATTTTGAGTTTAGAATTACAACTCCAGGTCGCCACCGAATATCTCATGCCAAGGCAGGCCCTGCTTGTTGAGCTGCTCCATGAATGGATCTGGATCAAACTCCTCAACGTTCCAAACGCCCGGCTTACGCCACAGACCCTTGAAGAACATCATAGCGCCAATCATTGCAGGCACACCGGTGGTGTAGCTTACGCCCTGCATACCAGTCTCCTTATAGGCAGCTTCGTGCGAGCAGTTGTTATATACGTAGTAGGTCTGCTCCTTGCCGTCCTTCAAACCACGGATGCGGCAACCGATAGATGTCTGTCCATCGTAGTTCTCGCCGAGATCCTGTGGGTTAGGCAACACAGCCTTAAGGAACTGCAGAGGTACGATGTTTACCTTAACCTTCTTGGTTGGGTCGTCGGTAAGCGGAGCCTCGTATGTAATCTCGTCGATGCGCGACATGCCGAGGTTTTGTATGCAGTCAAGATATGTAAGATATTGCTGACCGAATGTCATCCAGAAGCGAGCGCGCTTGATAGTAGGATAGTTCTTAACAAGACTCTCTATCTCCTCGTGGTGTAGCAAGTAACTCTCCTTAGGACCAACCTCAGGATATGTCAGAGACTTGTGTATTTCGAGCGGAGCGGTTTCAACCCACTTGCCGTCTTCCCAATATAGACCCTTCTGTGTAATTTCGCGTATGTTGATCTCTGGGTTGAAGTTAGTGGCAAAAGCCTTGTGGTGGTTGCCAGCGTTGCAGTCAACAATGTCGAGATACTGAATCTCGTCGAAGTGGTGCTTGGCAGCATATGCAGTGAAGATGCTTGTAACACCTGGGTCGAAACCGCAACCAAGAATTGCAGTAAGACCGGCATCCTCAAAGCGCTTCTTATAAGCCCACTGCCATGAGTACTCGAAGTGAGCCTCGTCTTTAGGCTCATAGTTGGCAGTATCGAGATAAGAGCATCCGCAAGCAAGACAAGCCTCCATGATGGTAAGATCCTGGTATGGCAGAGCAAGGTTGATAACCAGCTCAGGCTTGTAATCGTTGAATAGAGCCTTAAGCTGCTCAACGTCGTCGGCATCTACTTGCGCTGTCTTGATATTAGGGTTGCCGATGGCCTCTACAATCTTGTCGCACTTAGCCTTGGTGCGGCTTGCAATCATAAAGTCGGTGAAAACGTCAGCATTCTGTGCAATCTTGAACGCTGCAACGGTAGCGACGCCACCAGCGCCAATCATTAATACTTTTCCCATTGTCGTTTCTTTTGTTATAGTTGTTAATTTGTTTTTCTTTTTGATAGAAATAATGAGACCTAAAGGTCGTCTATACTTTATGTTGGATGAACATTACTTCAGCTCGTCGCCTCGTATTCCAAGGGCGTTCATCAGAGAGAATCCGAGGATTTCTTGCTTGAAGTTGCCACCGTCCATTGGTTGCATTGCAAACAGTGTTACACGCTTCTCCTCGTCATCGATGTCGCGCAAAACATGGCGCAATGCGTCCCAAAGGGCATGATGTTCGGCATTGGGTATGGCCATAACACGGTGCACATCCTTGTGGTTTACCACAGTCTTGAGGATATCGAGAAAGAAGTCGTCGTGTTTGACCACTTCCTCAACTGGGTATGAACTTATTATAAATTCGCCAAGCGAGTCCTTGAAAGCCATAGCGTTGAGGTTGTTCTCGTAAGAGCCTGGGTTGAAGTTGTCGAGCTGTTGCTTGTCCTTTGAATGTATGAATATAACCTGTGTCTCGCCGTTTGAGTCGCGTCCTTCACGCATTCCACCGTCAAGTGCGATGCAGTCTATCCATCGTGCTGTATCAGCTTTGTTTATTCGGCGTCCAAGCATGCGCTCGAAGTTAACAGTGAGGTCGAATGCCACCGAGTCTACATAGTCGCCGTCTACAAGTATGACATTACGGCTCCACTGTGTGTTGTTGAATTCTTGTATGTCCATTTTCTACCTTTACTCGAAGTAGTAGAGGAATGTTGCGATGCCGGTGAGAGCCTTCTTAGGCGACTCCTTAATCTCTATGGCAAACTTTATCTGTACCTTGGCAATGCCGCGCAGATTCTCGATAGAGTGGAGGTCGGCTACGAGGCGAATGTGTTCACCCGACTTTACTGCCTGGCCAAACTTCATCTTGTCCATTCCATAGTTCACCATCATCTTGAGGTTCTTTACCTCGATAATCTGGTTCCACAGATAAGGTAACATAGATAGAGTAAGGTAGCCGTGTGCTATGGTCGACTTGAACGGGCTTTCAACGGCTGCACGCTCTGTGTCTACGTGAATCCACTGGTGATCGAGTGTGGCATCGGCAAATAGGTTGATACGCTCCTGCGAGAGTTCAACATAGTCGGAAACACCAATGTTCTTGCCAAGAAGTGCGGCAAACTCGTGATAACTGTTAATGATTACTTTTTCCATTTTTGCTTATTATTGTTTTTCTTTTTCTTACCATTAATCTCCGTCAGGAGCATAAAGGAAGTCGTGCAGTGGGTCTGGATACTCGAATATCTCGCCTTCACGGAAGAATCGCTTCATTTCTATCTCGGCTGTCTCAATAGAATCAGAAGCATGTATGATATTCTCCTGGCCACTCATAGAGTAGTCGCCACGTATTGTTCCAGGTGCAGCCTTGCGTCCATTGGTAGCGCCAACTATATTGCGCACTACAGTTACTGCACTATTACCCTCAACACATATTGCCACAACGGGAGCCGACTTCATTGAGGCTGTAAGCCACGGAAAGAAGGGACGGTCTACGAGGTGAGCATAGTGCTCGTTGAGGATTGCATCGTCGAGCTGCATCATCTTAAGGCCAACAATGCGCAAGCCTTTGCGCTCAAGGCGGTTGATAACTTCGCCTATTAGACGGCGCTGTACGGTGCATGGTTTGAGAAGAATAAGAGTCTTTTCCATATTGGTATAGTTTTGTTTATGTTATGTTATGCTTTGTTTATTGCAAAGATAGCTATTTTATATTTATTTTTGATGTTTTACGCTTAAAAATAAGTAATTTTGCACATTATGAATAATACAACAATACACGATTACGAGATAATGGCGCCAGTAGGTTCGCGCGAAAGCTTGCAGGCGGCCATACAGGCAGGTGCCGATAGTATCTACTTTGGTGTGGAGCAACTCAATATGCGCTCTCATTCTGCCAATCATTTTACTATTGACGACTTGCGTGAGATAGCCGCTACATGTACCGAGCATGGCATGAAGAGCTATCTAACAGTGAACACGATCATCTATGATGAGGATGTGGAACTTATGCATCAGATTGTTGATGCAGCCAAGGAAGCCAACATCTCGGCTGTTATTGCCAGCGATGTGGCTGTTATGACCTACTGCCGAGAGATAGGTGTGGAGGTGCATCTATCTACACAGCTTAATATCAGCAATGCTGAGGCTCTTAAGTTTTATGCCCAATTTGCCGATGTAGTGGTGCTTGCCCGCGAGCTTAACATGGACCAGGTGGCCTACATCTTTGAGCAGATTGAGCGTCAACACATATGTGGCCCTAAGGGCGAGCTTATCCGCATCGAGATGTTCTGTCATGGAGCTTTGTGCATGGCTGTCAGTGGCAAGTGCTATATGAGCCTTATGAATACCGGACGTTCGGCCAACCGTGGTGAGTGCATGCAGATATGTCGTCGCTCGTATACGGTTACTGACAATGAAACTGGATGTCAGTTAGAGGTTGACAACAAGTATATAATGTCGCCTAAGGACCTTAAGACATTGCGCTTTATAGACCGTATGATGAAGAGCGGTGTGCGTGTGTTCAAGATTGAAGGACGTGCACGTGGACCAGAGTATGTATATAATGTGGTTAAATGTTATAAGGAGGCTATCACTTCTGTGCTTGAAGGCACCTTTAGCGAGGATAAGAAGGATGAGTGGGACGAGCGTCTTGCTACTGTCTTCAATCGTGGTTTCTGGGATGGCTACTATCAAGGTCAAACTCTTGGTGAGTGGAATAGCAACTATGGCTCTAATGCTACCGAAAAGAAAGTGTATGTGGGTCGTGGCGTAAAATACTTTTCTAAGCTTGGTGTGGCTGAGTTTACATGCGAGGCTTGCGAGTTCTCTGTTGGCGACAAGCTGCTTATTACCGGTCCTACAACTGGTGTAATGTATGTGGATGTGGACGAAATTAGATACGACCTTAATCCTGTAGAGACAGCACATAAGGGACAACATGTGTCATTCCGTGTGCCTGGTAAGATTCGTCCAAGTGATAAACTCTTCAAATTGGAGAAGGTAAATAAATAAAATTATGACAATAAACGAAGCACAAGACGAAGTTATTGAACAGTTTCAAGACTTCACCGACTGGATGGACAAGTACCAGTTGTTAATCGACCTCGGCGGTGAGTTGGAACCGCTTGATGCCAAGTATAAGACCGAACAGAACCTTATAGACGGCTGCCAAAGTCGTGTATGGGTGCAATGTGATATGACAGATGACGGACTATTGGTGTTTACTGCCGATAGTGATGCTCTTATAGTTAAGGGTATCATAGCCCTGCTCATTCAGGTTATAAGTGGACATTCCCCTCGAGAAATTCTTGATGCCGACCTCTACTTTATCGACAAAATAGGCTTGAAGGATCATCTCTCGCCAACACGCTCTAACGGATTGTTGGCTATGGTAAAGCAGATACGTATGTATGCGTTGGCTTACGAGGCAAAGAAGAATTAGGTGTTACGAATTGTCGGCTTTGCCGATTTTGAATTACGAATTTTGAACTACGAATAAGTATGAATAAGACTGTATTCTCGGTGTTCTTGTCATTGGCAGTGGCTGTGATAATATGCTCGTGCGCATCGTGCAAGAATGCTTCTAAGTCGGCTACAAGTAATGTGCTAGACACTGTGGCACTAGTGGGGCCAACCTTCCGGGCAGACTCAGCATATGCTTTTGCTGCCAAGCAGTGCAGCTTTGGACCACGTACAATGAACTCTAAAGCACACGATTTGTGTGGCGAATGGATTATGTCTAAGTTTCGCGAGTTTGGTATGGTTGTTGAGGCTCAAGACGCCGACCTTAAAGGTTGGGATGGAACAACATTGCGTTCACGTAATATCATAGCACGATTCCGTCCCGAACAAACTACACGTCTATTGCTGTGTGCCCATTGGGACAGTAGACCTTGGGCAGATAACGATCCCGACTCAACTAACTGGCATAAGCCTGTTATGGCTGCCAACGATGGTGCAAGTGGTGTGGCTGTTATGCTTGAATTAGCTCGCTTGATAAAGAACGACACTACTTTGCATATAGGTGTCGACTTTGTTTGTTTTGATGCCGAGGACTATGGCTTGCCTCAGTGGTCGGACGTACAGACAGATGAAGATACTTGGGCACTTGGCGCACAGTATTGGGCAACCAATCTGCCTCAGGGATATGAGGCACGTTACGGTATACTGCTCGACATGGTAGGCGGTCAGGGAGCCAAGTTCTATCAAGAGGGTGTATCCAAGCAATATGCCAACGAGATTGTGAACAAGATTTGGCGTACAGCAGCACAAATTGGTTATGGATCATTCTTCCCGATGAAGGATGGTGGTATGATTACCGACGACCATGTACCTGTGAACGAGAAGGCAGGTATCCCGTGTGTTGATATCATAGCCTTCTATCCTGATTGCCAGCAGAGTTCGTTTGGACCTACATGGCATACAATCCATGATACTATGGAACATATCGACACCAACGTGCTTAAGGCTGTAGGACAGACGCTTGTGCAGGTGCTGTATACAGAGGAATAAATGTTGAATGGATGCAAGCTTATATTGCAGTTTGTCGGGGAGAGGCTATTAAGAAATATATGGCAAGACTTTGACAGAAACCGATAAAACTCCCTATTGTGCGCAAAACCATTAGGGTTTCAATAAAAGGTATGACGTATGGTCTTACGAGAGCAAGCTCTCGACACCCATACGTCATAAAAAAAAACTGACCGCCGTATTCTGTAAGAATAGCGACGGTCAGTCAAACGTTAGTATGTTATGAAAAATTTGAGAGAACTTGAAGCTTCGCAGCTTCGAGTTTTTTTGTTTTAACTAAAAATGATTTATTGAGAAAGCATAGAAATTGTCATTTGATAATTGTTGGGCCATTCTGACTCATTTGCGGTACAACGGTAGCGCCGATATTGCCGTTTTTTAATGAGTCGCGACGTAGCGAGTCGTTCAATGCTACAGATGCTCCACTAGTGGGATGTTGTGTGTACGATGCAGGAACACCTTCTGTACTATTGCCACTTTGGAACGAGAGTTGTGCAGCCTGACTTAGTGTTAGCACTATTGCCACCATTGCAGCAGCCTTAAAGAGAGGGGCGAATCTCTGGCTTATGCGCACACGCTTTGCCTCAACATGTTGTGGTTCGTCTATCATGGACATAATTCGCTCGTCAAAGTCATTGCCAAGGCAGTTGGTTTTAGGCTCGGTCTGCTCGTAGTTGAACAGAGGACGAAACTTTGCCAATTCTTCTGGCACACACAACTGGCTGAAGAACGAGCGTAATATCTGCTCTTCCTCAAGAGTGGTCTTGCCCTCCCAGTAGCGCTCTAAAAGCTGGTTGATGTATTTATAGTCCATAATTGTCGTATTGTATGAATTGTTGCTTTATTGTCTGCCGTGCTCTAAAGATATTTACCTTTACTTGCTCTTCTGTTATACCAAGCACAGCGGCAATTTCCTTGTAAGTCTTTCCTTCGATATCGCGTAGCTGCATACAACTGCGTTGCTTCTCAGGCAGACTGTCGATGAGGTTTCTCACAATCTCAACCTTCTCTCTTTGCACAGTGCGCTCGAAAGGGTTGGATGTAGTGTCAAGTCTTTCGCCACCAACATTATCGTCAAGCGATGTGTTTTGGTTGTCGTGAAGACGTAGACGATCGAGAGCCATATTACGACAGATGGTAAGACTGAACGCCTCGATATTATCGATAGTGTCCCATGATTCGCGACGGTTCCACACCTTTATCAGTGTGTCCTGCACAATGTCCTCAGCTTCCTCACGACTCAATGTGATGCGGAGTGCAAGCCTGAAGAGTGTATCCTTCATTGGCAGGATATCGTTGCGAAAACTAATCTTTTTCATCTGTGCTCTATTTGTAAGACGATTGTAGGGGAGAGTTGTTACAAGCAATGCGTGTAATTAACCTCGTTTAACATTTAAAGGGTTTCAAGCCTAATAAATCATACAATAGGTTGTACGGCGGCAAGCCGTACAACTCTGCTATATATACATCTTATAATAATATTATTGTACCGTTGTTGTTGCCAAGACAATCGGCCTTGGTTATGACAACCTTCTTTACTCCTGCCTCAACAGCAGCAAGTGCATTCTCTATCTTAGGCAGCATACCGCCCGATATTGTTCCGTCGGCAGTGAGACGTTGGAAGCCTGCACGTGTGATTGTTGGTATCACACTGTTGTCGTCGTCTGGATTGGCAAGCACACCTGGTTTCTCGAAGCAATAGACAAGGGTTACATCGTCTGTCTTTGCAAGTGAGCGTGCTGTCTCGGATGCTATGGTATCGGCATTTGTATTAAGCATTGTTCCGGTTCCATTGTGTGTGAGCGGTGCAAGAACTGGTGTTAGATGAGCATCGATAAGTGTGTGCAGACGTGTGGCATCCACTGCATCGACATCGCCAACAAAGCCAAAGTCGATACCATCCTTTATCGGACGTCTGTGCGAGCGTATAACGTTCATATCGGCACCTGTAAGGCCTATGGCGTCAACACCTATCGCTTGCAGTTGTGCCACGATGTTCTTGTTCACCAATCCACCATAAACCATTGTTACAACTTCAAGCATATCGGCATCCGTAATGCGTCGTCCGCCAACCATCTTGCTCTCTATGCCTAATGCGGCAGCAACCTTTGTTGCACGTCGTCCGCCACCATGTACCAATATCTTGGCACCCTCTATCTTCTTGAAACCTTCAAGGAGAGATGTAAGCTGCGCTGGGTCTTCAACCACGGCGCCACCTACTTTGACTATTGTTATTTTCATAAACCCATTGAAGCCCTTCCCCTGTTGTCTGTATTAACAACGAGGATTGGGGTTATTTTGTTTTAAAGAAAGTAAATACAGCAAATAAAGCATATCTTTCCATATTGTGTAGGGGTGAGGTGAGACTATGTGTTACTCTAAATAAGTATATCCATACAATCCAGAGCGATAGTTGCTAAGGAATTCCTTGCCCTCTTCGAGCGAAATCTTTCCTGCCTTAACACTCTTGGTTACCCATATCTCCAACTGACGCACCAGTTTCTTGGGATTATACTGTACGTAGTCGAGCACCTCTTCTACTGTCTCACCGTCGAATATCTGGTCGATGTGATAGCCATCGTCCTTGACCGATATGTGAACGGCATTGGTATCGCCGAATAGATTGTGCATATCGCCGAGAATCTCCTGGTAAGCTCCAACAAGGAATACACCGAGATAATAGTCCTCGTTCTTCTTTATTGTGTGAACCGGCAACACGTGTGAAGCCTGTCGGTTTGTTACAAAGTTGGCAAGCTTTCCGTCAGAATCGCAAGTGATATCTTGCAGAGTGGCATTGCGTGTAGGACGTTCGTCGAGTCGCTGTATCGGTACTATAGGAAATAGTTGGTCAATAGCCCATGCATCTGGTAATGACTGAAAGAGCGAGAAATTGCAGAAGTACTTATCGGCAAGAAGCTTGTCCAGTCCACGCAGCTCTTCGGGAGTATGTTTAAGCGACTTGGCCATACTGTTTACCTCACGGCACACGCTCCAATACATACTCTCAATCTCGGCACGAGTGCGAAGGTCTACAATACCATGCGAGAAAAGATCGAGAGCCTCATCGCGTATTTGTTCGGCATCATGCCAGTCCTCAAGCATTGTGCGTGTATTGAGGTTGTCCCAAATCTCGTACAAGTCCTTAACAAGTTGATGATCGCCTTCAGCCGGTTCAAACTCCTCTCGCATCTGCGGTAGTGATGTTGTCTCAAGTACATCGATAACAAGTACCGAATGATGTGCCGACAGCGAGCGTCCGCTTTCTGTAATGAGGTTAGGATGTGCAATGCCATTCTTATTGGCTGCATCGACGAAGGTGTATACGCAGTCGTTGACATACTCTTGTATAGAGTAGTTAACCGAACTTTCAGAACTTGACGAGCGAGTGCCGTCATAGTCGACACCAAGTCCGCCACCACAATCAACAAAATCGATGTTGTATCCCATCTTGTGTAGTTGAATGTAGAAGTTGGCAGCCTCACGCAGCGCTGTCTGTATGCGTCGTATCTTTGTTATCTGCGAACCTATGTGGAAGTGAATCAGTCGTACACAATCGTGCAGTCCCTTTTCATCAAGAATCTCAAGAGCCTGAAGCAACTCCGAAGCACGTAGACCAAACTTGGAAGCATCGCCACCACTCTCTTGCCATTTGCCAGAACCGCTTGACGCTAGCTTGATGCGAATACCGATATTAGGACGAACGCCGAGTTTTTTGGCAGCTGCAGCTATCAGTCCAATTTCGTTCATCTTTTCAACAACAAGGAATATGCGCTTGCCCATCTTCTGTGCAAGCAATGCCAGTTCTATGTAGCTTTGGTCTTTGTAGCCATTGCACACTATGATAGAGTCGCTTTGGCATTGTACGGCAATTACAGCATGTAGCTCTGGCTTGGAGCCACACTCCAGTCCGAGATTAAATTTGCGTCCGTGTGATATAATCTCCTCAACTACGGGTTGCATTTGGTTCACCTTAATAGGGTAGACGATGAAGTTCTCGCCTTTATACTGATATTCCTCTGCAGCCTTCTTGAAACAACTTGAAGTCTTCTCGATACGGTTGTCGAGGATGTCTGGAAATCGCAGCAAAACAGGCGGTGTGACATCGCGTAGCTGCAATTCGTCCATAACATCACGCAGATCAATCTGTACGTTGTCCTTGCAAGGAGATACGTACATATCGCCTCGGTCGTTCACACCGAAGTAGGATGTGCCCCATCCGTTAATGTTGTATAGCTCGCGAGAGTCTTCAATGGTCCATTTCTTCATTTCTTAGTCTTGAGTTTTGATTTTGAATTCCTAATTCAACATTTCTATTAGTTTCTCTACTGTAATGTTTATCTTGTCATAGTTGTCGAGCAAGTTCACATCAAGGGTATACTTGGCCTTTGAGTAGAACTGTTCGCGATGGGCGAGTTGCTCGACTATGAACTTCTTAACCTCTTCGGGAGTTTTGTTAAGGAGCAATGGTCGTACCGACTTGCCCATCTTTAGGTGTTCATACAGCACCTCGGGCGATGCTTTGAGATATACTACAGGTCCCTGTTGGTTCATATAGTCGATATTATCGAAGAAACACGGAGTGCCACCGCCACACGACAGTACAACATTTTCAAACTCAGCCACCTCATGCAGCATGTTGCGTTCGATACGGCGGAATCCCTCTTCGCCCTCTTGGTCGAATATTTGCTTTACGGTACGGCGCATACGTGTCTCGATGTACCAATCAAGGTCGTAGAAAGTCACGCCAAGTGCCTTGGCGAGTGCCTTTCCAACGGTAGTCTTTCCGGCTCCCATATAGCCGATGAGGATTATTCGGGTCATACTTATGACGTTTTATCTTTTATTTCTTTGCTGCTCCTCTCTTCTTCGGGGCAGGTGGATTGTTCACGATATCCATACATTGCTCATAGCTCAGTTCGGCTGCCTTAGGGTGAAGGTCGCGTGGTATGCGATAGTTTTTGCCGTCGTATACGATGTATGGTCCATAGCGTCCGTTGAGAACTTCGAGCTTCGGGTCTTCGTCAAACTTCTTTAGATGACGTTCTTCTTCAGCCTTGCGTTTGCTTTCGATTAGTTCGATAGCACGTTCGAGGGTTAGTGTCAATGGATCTTCATCCTTCGGGATTGACACATACTTCTTGTCGTGCAGCACATACGGGCCAAATCGTCCGGCACCAATAGTGACATTCTTACCCTCAAATTCGCCAACAGTACGTGGAAGCTTGAATAGCTCAAGTGCCTCGTCAAGGGTAATGGTCTCCATACTCTTGTCGGCTGGCAATTGTGCGAAGCGCGGTTTCTCATCATCGTCGGCAGTACCAATCTGTACAACTGGGCCATAACGTCCAATCTTGACAAATACAGGATGACCAGTCTTGGGGTCGTCTCCAAGCTTGCGTTCGCCTGCTTTATGTTCCGAACGTGCGTTCATTACTTTGTCTACGGTTGGCTCAAACTCTTTGTCGAAGCTGCGCATCATATCTGTCCATTCTTCTTTGCCGTCAGCAATTTGGTCGAATTCTTGCTCCACCTTAGCCGTAAAGTTGTAGTCCATTATTACGGGGAAGTTGTCCATAAGGAAGTCGTTCACGACGATGCCTATGTCTGTAGGCAGAAGTTTTCCTTTCTCATTGCCGGTAAGCTCTACTTTACGGGTTGGCGTAATCTTGATACCGCGCAATGTGTCGATAATATAAGGACGTTCTTCGCCCTTTTTATCTCCCTTCTGTACATAATCGCGTTGCTGAATGGTAGAGATGGTTGGCGCATATGTAGATGGACGACCTATGCCAAGCTCCTCAAGTTTGTGTACAAGGCTTGCCTCGGTGTATCTGGTCGGACCCTGTGAGTAACGCTCTGTAGATGTTATCTCGCGTCGTGTTAGTTTGTCGCCCTCCTTTATTACAGGCAGATTGTGTGCAAACTCGTCCTTAGGCTCATTCTGCTCATCATCGGTAGACTCGCGGTATACCTTCAGGAAACCGTCAAACTTAACAACCTCGCCATTAGCAATGAAGTGTTGTTCGCTATTGCCGGTCATTGCAATAGCCACGGTGGTCTTCTCTATCTGAGCTTCGGCCATCTGGCTGGCTGCTGTACGCTTCCATATAAGGTCGTATAGGCGGCGCTCTTGTGATGTTCCGTCGATAGAGGTGTTGCTCATATATGTAGGACGAATAGCCTCGTGAGCCTCCTGAGCACCCTTAGAGTGGGTGTGGAAGTTGCGTGTAGAGCTGTATTCCTCGCCATATAGTTTTACAATCTCCTCTTTTGCCGCACCAAGGCATAGCTTAGAGAGGTTGACGCTATCGGTACGCATGTAGGTGATAAGACCGTTTTCGTAAAGATGCTGAGCCACCATCATGGTCTGCGATACAGAGAATCCAAGCTTGCGTGCTGCCTCTTGTTGCAAGGTAGAAGTTGTGAATGGTGGAGCCGGCATACGCTTTAGTGGCTTCTTTGTTACGCTGTCAACAGTAAACTCTGAGTCTTTGCACTGGTTTAGGAAGGCAATGGCATCGTCGTGATTGTCGAAGCGTTTGTCAAGCTCAGCCTTAACCTCCGACTGTGAGCCGTTGGCATTGGTTATGGCGAATATGGCATTTATACGATAGTAAGGCTCGCTATTGAACTGTTGTATTTCGCGTTCGCGTTCTACTATAAGACGTACAGCAACCGACTGTACACGTCCTGCCGACAATGCAGGTTTTACTTTGCGCCAAAGTACAGGCGAAAGCTTGAAACCTACAATACGGTCGAGCACACGGCGAGCTTGCTGTGCGTTGACAAGATTCATGTCAAGATGTCGCGGACGAGCTATTGCAGCAAGAATTGCTGGCTTTGTAATCTCATGGAATACAATGCGGTTGGTTGATGCCTCGTCCAATCCTAGTACCTCGCAAAGGTGCCATGAGATGGCTTCTCCTTCGCGGTCCTCATCGGATGCTAGCCACACCTTGTGTGCCTTTTTTGCGCTTTCCTTAAGTTTCTTTACTAGTTCTTCCTTATCTTTCGGAATAACGTAGTCGGGTTGGAGTGTATCTTTGTCAATGCTGAGTTCTTTCTTTTTCAGGTCGCGTATGTGTCCGTAAGACGACATTACTTTAAAGTCGCTACCCAAGAATTTCTCTATGGTCTTGGCCTTTGCGGGGCTCTCGACTATTACTAAGTTTTCTTGCATGTTTTTGCTTTGTCTTCTTTATTTTTGGCGCAAAAGTAAGAATATTTTTCCGTATACATTATTATATACGGAAATTTTATGTTTTATTAAAAAGAAGAGGAATGTAGATTATTACGTAAAACGTTAATTTTCCTCCTCTAAATAAGCATCGTGAAAGGTCTCTATATGATGGTGTAACTGAGTAGGCGTTTGTTGCAAGATTCTAATTGAAGCCAGTTTATAGACATATGGCCTCAACTTCCTGTATTTGCTCGGGTTTAAACCATCGGTCGCCCGAGATAATAATCTGTCGGGCATACTGATGTGTGAATCGGCAGAAAGCTTGTTCGTCCATTTCGCCCGAGCATACATATTCAAGATTGCCTATGCGTATGTGTTCACCACGTTTGCAACCGCGAAGTGTAACACGTACAAAGCCAAAGAAGCCTGGTGAGAAGTCGTATGTTACAGTGCGCCCATTAAGGTCGAAATATCTTGGTCTTAGAATTTTGTGTGTTCGTACCGTATTGTCTTTCAGTGTGTTGTACGAATGGGTGCGATAGCCAAATAGACTTTCGTATGAGAGTTTGAAGTCTATAATAGCATTGTTTTTATAATTGTTTGTAAGGCTGTTGACCGTAAAAAAATCTCCCTCTAACGTCCTTGCCGGTTGCCATTGCGCCAACATTATATCACCATAGGCGAGCAACTGCGCATTGGCTCGTCCGTCCATCAGTTCGCCATCCTGAGTGATGTATGTCGAGGCAGGATGGCACAGCCAACCTTCTGGTGACGAATAAGAAAAGAGATGATTGTCAATAGTGGTGCCAAAGAAGTTGACGGCTATTGCAGGAGAAATAAAAGCATTTGTGTTGTTGTTTGTCTTGCGCTTTGTTGTAGAACAGTTGTGGCTTATTGCAGGACAGGCAAGCACAGATACGGTATTTGAGTCGGGACGCAAGAAGCGTGTCACGTCGAAAGTTATGGCTATAGGCTGATTTTCGTTGGCTTTGCGGTTGGGCATATAAAGAGCTGTAGACACGTTGCGCCCGTTGACGTATAGTACAAAGCGCGAATTGGAAGCTATGCACACCGAGGCACGGCGCGGACTCTTATCGGCTATAAAGGTGTGGCGAAACCATTGGCACGCAGAGTCGGTAGGTGTCGGTGCTGTCATCCACTTGGTTCCTATTTGCTGAGCTTGAACTGCTGTTGCGTATAGCATTAGGATTATGAATAATAGGCGTTGCATAAGGATGTAGCTTTTTTTATTGTTTATGCGGTATTTAGAATGATACATGATTGAATCTTTGATTCTGTCGTATATAACACCAGATGGACTTTATTTATACTTCTTTGTAAATTATCTCAGTACCGTTTTGAGTACCATACAACTGGTACTGTAGTTTATATTGACTGGTACTGGAGTTTCATATAACTGGTATTGCAGTTTATATTGACTGGTACTGGGGTTTATATTATATCCATGTTCTTTGGTGATGAATCTCGTTTCCTATGAGATGTAATTTAAGGCGTCATCATCACTAATACCGTTTGAATCTTCAGTTTTATTTCTTCATTCAGAAAGCTATATGTTGGTTGAATAGGCTTTCTTTAAAAGTAAAAAAGGCTTGCACCATCATCAGCTCGTGAATCATGGTGCAAGCCCAATTTATCTGTATAATGTTAGGGAAAAAGCTATAGGATTCTCTATTATTTCCTTTCTGCTTTTCCCATCATCAGCTCGTGAACCATAGCGCAAGTCCAAGTCCGTATGCTGTTATAGAAAAAGCAATAGGATTTTTCCCTTTTCCCTTTTCCCTCTTCACTTAATTAAGCGTCGATAGTTGCATAAGTAGCATGCTCCTCAATGAACTTGCGTCGTGGCTCAACGTCGTCGCCCATAAGCATAGAGAATATCTCGTCGGCCTCGGCAGCGTTCTCTATGGTAACTTGCTTCAACAGACGCTGCTTGGGGTCCATAGTTGTTTCCCAAAGTTGCTCAGGGTTCATCTCACCAAGACCTTTATAGCGCTGGGTATGGATAGACTTGCCGTCCTCTGTGCCGTTGCCATACTTGTCGAGGAAAGCCTGGCGCTGCTGCTCGGTATAACAATACTCCTTCACCTTGTTCTTATAGGTGCAGAGGTAGAGCGGCGGATTGGCGATATAAAGGTGTCCCTCCTGTATAATCTTAGGCATGAAGCGGTAGAAGAGAGTCATAATGAGCGTGTCGATGTGAGAACCATCGACGTCGGCATCGGTCATGATGATAATCTTGTCGTAACGCAACTTGTCGATGTTGGCCTCCTTGTCTTCCTCGCCCTCGACGCCGAAACGCACACCAATACTCTGTATGATGTTCATAACCGACTCCGATTCGAACACCTTGTGCCACATAACCTTCTCCACGTTAAGAATCTTACCGCGCAACGGCAGTATAGCCTGAGTATATCGGTCGCGTCCTTGCTTGGCAGAGCCACCAGCCGAATCACCCTCGACGAGGAATATCTCACACTTCTTGGGGTCACGGTTAGAACAGTCGGCAAGTTTGCCAGGTAGACCACCGCCGGTAAGCGGATTCTTGCGCTGTACACTCTCGCGTGCCTTGCGTGCTGCAATACGTGCAGTAGCAGCGAGAATAACTTTGTCGCATATCATTTTTGCTTCCTTGGGGTTCTCCTCAAGATAGTTTGTAAGAGCCTCACCAACAGCTTGCTGCACGGCACCTGCAACCTCGCTATTGCCAAGCTTGGTTTTGGTCTGACCCTCAAACTGTGGCTCTGCCACCTTGATAGATATAACGGCTGTTAGACCCTCGCGGAAGTCCTCGCCTGCAATCTCGATCTTGGCCTTCTCTATTTGCTTGGAGATTACAGGATCGTTGTCGGCGTAAGCCTTCAATGTACGTGTGAGAGCGGCACGAAAACCAGTGAGGTGTGTACCGCCTTCTATGGTGTTGATGTTGTTTACGTAAGAGTGGATGTTCTCCGAGTAGTCGGTGTTGTACATTATAGCCACCTCGATAGGAAAGCCCTGCTTCTCGGTCTTGAGGTAGATAACATCGTCGAAGAGATGAGTGCGGTGACGGTCGACGTAACGCACAAATTCCTTAAGTCCGTCCTTGGCATGGAATACCTCCTCACGTGTCTTGCCTTCCTCGTTAGGACGAAGGTCGCGAAGGGTAATCTTTATGCCTGCGTTAAGGAATGCTAGCTCGCGCATACGGCGTGCCACTATGTCCCACTGGTAGTGAGTTGTGGTAAATATTGTTGGATCTGGCCAGAACTGCTGACGTGTACCGCGCAATTCGGTCTCGCCTACAACCTTTACAGGATATAGAGGTTTGCCTTTCTCGTATTCTTGCTGATATATCTTACCATCGCGGAAAACCTGCGACTTCATGTGTGTAGAAAGAGCGTTAACACAACTTACGCCCACACCGTGCAGACCACCACTGACTTTGTAAGAACCCTTGTCAAACTTACCTCCGGCATGCAGTACTGTCATAACAACCTCAAGAGCCGACTTGTGCAGCTTCTTGTGCTCATCTACTGGGATACCGCGGCCGTTGTCCTGAACTGTTATCGACTCGTCTTCGTTGATGGTTACCTCGATGTGCGAGCAATAGCCAGCCATAGCCTCATCGATAGAGTTGTCAACAGTCTCATTTACGAGGTGGTGAAGTCCCTTCTCGCTTATGTCGCCGATGTACATCGCAGGGCGCTTGCGCACTGCCTCAAGTCCTTCAAGAACTTGGATATTACTTGCCGAGTAGTTATTCTCGGTTTTCTGTATTTCTGCCATTATGCTATATTCGATATTTATTGTACAAAAGTACTAATTTTTCGTGACTTGGTGAAATTTTTAATGGTAAAAAAGCTATAATGAAACTTGCTTATTGGCAAAGGCTTGTGGAGATTTTTATGCGTTGATTTTGTTGCTTGTTTCTTGTTGTTCTATGGTGCGAGGTAACCGTCTCTTTTTGCCTTTTTAAGCCACTGCTCTATTTCGGGGTATCTCAGTCGGTATGCAGCTCCCGATGTGCCTTGAGCGGGTCCAACAACTAATACCCATCCGTCAATGTATCCGCAGTCACCCACATACAGATCATCGGCTTTTGCCACTTCCATAGTAAGATTGCCACGGTAGCGCCACATAAGACGTTTTATTTGCGCCTCGTCGCAGTTGAATATCTCGTTGGCTGTCACTCTATGTCCATCTTGCTTGGAGAAGCATGCCACGCTTGTTGTTGACCAATCAACAGAGTCTCTGTCGGTGGTTGTAGCCTCGTATGTCACGCATGTAGGGTCCTCGTACATCCATGTTATCTCTATGCGTCGGCGTGAGCCTTCGTTGTTCTTAACAAAGTCCTTAGCCAAAGCATCCAATAATTTGCCAAAGTCATCTGTCGATATTCCCGACATCGACACCTCAGGCATATCTATATCCGACATAAGCACTTCGCCTATCCACTCTTTTGCATTGCGTATCACGGCAGCGTCGCCTCCAACTGGAAAGTCGACAGCTGCATTATACACGGCGCTTCCTTGCTTTTCGGTGCATGTAAGTGACATCACGTCGAAGTAGTTTTGGCCCGTAGCCAATGTAGGCGCGCATACGGCAATTGAGACTATAGTATAATATTTAGAAAACATCTTTTTACTATTGGTTTTAATCAGCTTGCAAAGTTAGCTAAATATATCAAGAAGACCAACATTATTTGGTGTCTATATGAGGTACGATATATTGTCGCCACATCATATTTTTGTTCCTTTATTTCGATAAGGTGTGCCAAGCCAATAATCCTCAGTATGTCTTTCTGTCACTATGTGTTTAAGTTTTGATTCAAATGAATTAAGGGCTAATAGCAAAAAAATCCTTGGGCTTACTGTTAAAAGCCCAAGGATTTAATCTATATATTTATTAATATGTTATATTAAAGTGTCTGCTTTACCTCAATCTCTGTGAAGGTCTCAAGCACGTCGCCCTGCTGTATGTCGTTGAAGTTGACAAGTGATATACCACATTCGAAGTTGGCGGCAACCTCCTTAACATCATCCTTGTAACGCTTGAGGGCTGCAATCTCGGCTGTGTGTACAACGATACCATCGCGAACAACACGAGCCTTGTCTGTGCGGTGAACCTTACCCTCGACAACGTAAGCACCGGCAACGGTTCCAACCTTAGAGATCTTGTAAACCTCGCGTACCTCAACCTGACCGGTAATAACTTCCTTCTTAACCTTGTCGAGCATACCAATCATGGCAGACTTAACGTCGTCAATAGCATCGTAGATTACTGAATAGGTGTTGATTTCAACACCCTCTTGATCGGCAAGCTTGCGAGCTGCGGCTGAAGGACGCACCTGGAAACCTACGATGATAGCATCGGAAGCATCGGCAAGAGTTACATCGCTCTCTGAAATCTGACCCACAGCCTTATGGATGACGTTCACCTTTATCTTCTCTGTTGAGAGCTTGATGAATGAATCAGACAGGGCTTCGATAGAACCGTCGGTATCACCCTTAACGATAATGTTAAGTTCCTTGAATGATCCAAGAGCAATACGGTGAGAGATATCCGAAAGGGTAAGACGCTTCTGTGTGCGCAAGCCCTGCTCGCGCTGAAGTTGCTGACGCTTGTTGGCTATATCGCGTGCTTCCTGCTCGGTATCCAATGTATGGAATGAGTCACCTGCTGTAGGAGCTCCATTCAAACCAAGGATAATAGCAGGCTCTGAAGGTCCTGCACTCTCAATACGCTGGTTACGCTCGTTGAACATGGCCTTGATTCGGCCCCATGATGTTCCGGCTATAAGATTGTCGCCCACACGCAATGTACCGTTAGACACAAGTACTGTTGACACATAGCCACGACCCTTGTCCAGTGACGACTCAATTATAGAGCCTGTTGCCTTGCGGTTAGGATTAGCTTTGAGATCGAGCATTTCTGCCTCGAGAAGCACCTTCTCAAGAAGCTCGTTCACGTGAAGACCCTTCTTGGCGCTAATTTCCTGACACTGGTATTTCCCGCCCCAATCCTCAACAAGGAGGTTCATTGCAGCAAGTTCCTCACGCACGCGGTCGGGGTTGGCACCTGGCTTGTCTATTTTGTTAATGGCAAATACCATAGGTACGTTAGCTGCCTGAGCGTGTGCGATAGCCTCCTTTGTAGTAGGCATCACGGCATCATCGGCAGCAATGATAATGATAGCAACGTCAGTAACCTGTGTACCACGGGCACGCATGGCAGTAAATGCCTCGTGACCAGGAGTGTCGAGGAAGGTTATCTTACGACCATCCTCAAGCTGAACGTGGTAGGCACCAATGTGCTGTGTAATACCACCTGCCTCACCGGCAATAACGTTGGTCTTGCGTATATAGTCGAGCAATGATGTCTTACCATGGTCTACATGACCCATAACAGTAACGATAGGGGCACGTGGTACGAGATCGTTCTCATCATCCTCTGCCTCTGTAATGGCCTCTTGAACCTCTGCGCTTACGTATTCGGTCTTGAAACCGAACTCTTCTGCAACAAGGTTGATAGTCTCGGCGTCAAGGCGCTGGTTGATAGACACCATAATGCCGACGCTCATTAGAGTTCCGATAACCTGGTTAACCGAAACGTTCATCATAGTGGCAAGCTCGGATACGGTCACGAACTCGGTGAGCTTAAGTGTCTTGCTCTCCTTCTTCTCCTCGCGACGTTCCTCGTTCATCTTTTCCTGGGCAGCCTCACGCTTCTCCTTACGATATTTGGCACCCTTCTTAGTCTGGTTCTGCTTGTTGGTGAGGCGTGCGAGTGTCTCCTTTACTTGACGTGCAACGTCCTCGTCGCTTACCTCAGCAGGTTTCTGCTGGCCACCGCGGTTACGGTTCTTCTTCTTGTTCTTGCTGCTGCCACCAGCATTGCCATTGTTGTTCTGTTTGCCACCATTGCCGTTTCCTGGTTGATTTGATGCAGCATTTATATCAACACGTACCTTGTTGATGCGTTCGCGTTTCTTTTTGTCGCCACGCTGCTGTTGTGCCTTCTCCTCACGCTCCTTGCGCTTCTCTTCCTTCGACTTCTTCTTAGGACGAGTGCTTTGATTGAGCGTAGCAAGGTCAATCTTGCCAAGAACGTTCACCTTCGGAGTATTGAGAATCTTCTTCTCGCTCTTTGTGGTGAATAATGTTGTTTCCGACTTAGTTGTTTCTGCCGGCTGCGTCTTTGCAGCTTCGGCGGCCGTAGTGGTTGCAGTCTGTGCGGCATCCACTGTCTTAGGCTCTTGATTTCTTTCTTTTTTGTGCTCTTTGTTCTGAACCACAGGCTTCTGATTTATTTTGTTTTCCGTCTTTTCCACTTTCACGTCGGCAGCCGCCGGTTTCTGTGGTGTGCTGTTGGGGGTTGCCGGCTTCTGACTTACGGCAGCAGTCTTGGCCTGAGAATCCACATTGGCCTCAGGTTTAGCAGGCTTGCGCTCGGCATGCTTCTTGCCGATGCTGTCAAGATCGATCTTGCCAAGTGGCTTGTACTGCTGCTTGACACCCGATGCTAGAGAACGTTCCTCAGAACTCTCCTCCTTAGCTTTCTTCTCTTTTGGCTTCTTCTGCAAGAGTTTTTCTGCTTGCGAACGCACTTCCTTGTCTTGCTGGAATGCTCCGGCAAGAGCGGCATATTGCTCGTCGGTGAGCTTGAAGCTTGGTTCGGCCTTAACCTCACCCAAATCGCTTCTCTTCTCGAGGTACTCCACTGCCGTCTGGAGTCCGATGTTCAACTCTCGTAATGCTTTGTTTAACCTGATGCTCATATTTTGTAGTTTTAAAAGTAAAAGAGTAAAAGGAGTAATAAAGTAAAACGTCTGCCTACTTCTGCCCTTTTCGCCGCTTTAATCCGACTTGTGGCAAAGCTGTTAGGGGCTACTCGTTCTACGTCTTCCCTTTCATGCTTAATGTTGTATTAAAAAAGTTGGTGTTTAGATACTCGCTAAGGGAGTCTCGACAATCCATGCGAATTTCGAAGCTCCCTTATGTTATATCTACTTAGTTTTCAAACTCTGCGCGCAACACCTTGAGCACGTTGTCAACGGTCTCCTCTTCGAGGTCGGCCTTTTCAACGAGCATGTCGCGTGGCGCATTAAGTACAGCCTTTGCAGTATCGAGACCGATACCCTTGATGGCGTCGATAACCCACTGGTCAATTTCGTCAGAGAACTCGTCAAGATAGATGTCCTCGTCGGCATCGCCTTCGCTTACCTCACGGAATACGTCGATGGTGTACTCGGTGAGCATTGAAGCAAGCTTGATGTTAAGGCCGCCACGTCCGATGGCAAGGCTCACCTCTTCAGGCTTGAGGTATACCTCAGCCTTCTTATTCTCTTCGTCGATGTTGATGCTTGACACCTTAGCTGGTGAAAGAGCACGTTGGATGAAGAGCTTTGTATTGGCTGTATAGTTGATGACGTCGATGTTCTCGTTGCACAACTCGCGCACGATACCGTGCACACGGCTACCTTTAACACCAACGCATGCGCCTACAGGGTCGATGCGTTCGTCGAAGCTTTCAACTGCTATCTTAGCACGCTCGCCCGGCATACGGGCAATGCGGCGAATGGCAATAAGACCCTCGGCTATTTCTGGCACTTCTGCCTCGAGCAGACGCTGTAGGAAAGTAGGACTTGTGCGTGAGAGAATAATCTTTGGATTATTGTTCTCATTGTCAACACGCTCTATCACGGCACGTATTGTTTCGCCCTTGCGGTACTGATCGGCTGGTATCTGCTCGGCCTTAGGCAAGATAAGCTCGTTGTTCTCGTCGTCTACTACAAGAACCTCACGCTTCCATACCTGGTAAACCTCAGCTGCGATAACCTGACCTACGCGGTCCTTATACTTGTTGTAGAGAGAATCGTGCTCAAGCTCAAGAATCTTTGAGGCGAGAGTCTGGCGTAAGTTTAGGATGGCACGGCGGCCAAACTTGGCAAACTCAACACGCTCTGATACATCTTCGCCTACTTCATAGTCGGGCTCAATCTTGCGTGCTTCTTTCAGAGCTATCTGCTTGTTCTCGTCTTCCACCTCACCGTCAGCTACAACCACGCGGTTGCGGTATATCTCGAAGTCGCCCTTATCTGGGTTTACGATAACGTCGAAGTTCTCGTCGCTTCCGAATATCTTAGCTAGAACGTTGCGGAAACTTTCTTCCAAAACGCTCACCAGTGTGGTACGGTCGATGTTCTTGGTCTCCTTGAATTCCTTGAACGAGTCGAACATGCTCACTACATCGTCTTTCTTTGCTGCTGCCATAGCTTATTTGAAATTTATTAAGTATTTTGTATATTTCACCTTGTCCATCTGGAACTGACGGTCCAGCTCCACAAGTTGTGGGCGCTTCTTGCCCTCAACCTTCTGCTTTTCTTGCACCGTTACAATAAAGTCGTTGCCGTCAACGCTCTTCAGTGTGCCTTTATATTTTTTGCCATCGGCATCGAGCACTTCTACTTCTTTGCCTACGAAGCAATGATATTGTTGTGCAACCTTAAATGGTTGTCCCAGTCCGGCGGAGCCTACTTCAAGTTCATAGTCTTCTTCGTCGCGACTAAGGTGGTCTTCGATGTAACGGCTCAGTTCTACGCAGTCTTCAATCCATACTCCATCGGCATGGTCTATCTCAACTACGATACGGTCGTCGGGGCTTACTTCGATGTCGACAAGAAAGTATTCCTTGCCGTCAAGCCACTCTTCTACAATGCTTCTTACGGTGTTTTTGTCTATCATATAAATATCTTAGAGAATAAAAAATGAGGAGCTCTCTCGGAGCCCCTCATTCCACTGAACGATGCAAAATTACTAAAAATCTGCAACGTGGACAAATATTTCTTACATTTTGTATGCAATAGTGCCTTATTTTGGAATTTTAAGGCGTTGGCAAGATACAATTTATCGTCCAATCCAAGCTTCGGGGTTGAGACGGTTCTGCAACTTGCGCAACTGGAACTGCAGTATATTGTCTGATGCAACTGTGCCGAGCGATTGTCTGGTACTAACCTTCTGACCGCGGTGTACATTTACAGAACGAAGGTTGCAGTAGACGGATATATATACTCCGTGTCGTACCATCACAACAAATGAGCCTCCATATCCGAACACGGCACTAACCTCGCCATCATATATAGCTCTGGCTTGGCAGCCTGATTGGCCCATAATGTTGATGCCCTTATTGTCAATTGTAACACCAGATAGACCGGCTACAGAGTTTTGACCATAGTGGCTCACGATGCGTGCACTACCGGTTATAGGCATTGGCAGACGACCCTTGTTGGCCTCGAAGCCTCCAGACATCATACGGTCGACTGATGACATAGATCTACTTTCTTCAACATTCTTACGTGCCTCTGCTATCTCTTTCGACGAACGTTGCTCGTCAGCCTTGGCTTTACGCTCAACTGCCATTCGCTGAGCCTCGGCCTCACGAGCCTTTTGTTCGGCTGCGGTCTTCTGTTCTGCGGCTTCGGCAGCTGCAGCATCTGCGGCAGCTTGTGCCTTCTTCTTTGCTTCGGCATCCTTTTGTCGCTGAGCCTCTGCGCGTGCAGCTGCTTCTCTCTCTTGTGCCTCACGTGCTGCAGCCTTTGCGCGTGCCTCTGCCTCACGTGCTTCGCGTAGACGACGTTCGTTTTCAATACGTGCTTTTTCGGCTGCGGCCTTACGTCTTGCCAACTCTTCTTCGCGGCGTTTCTTTGCTGCAGCTTCGGCTGCGGCCTTGCGTTTAGCTTCCTCGGCAGCACGTATGCGTGCCTTCTCTACCTCAATGGCGATAAGGCGGTCTATCTGTGCATTTATGGCGTTGGCATCCTTGCGCTGTTGAGCAATTACCTTCTGAATGGTTTTCTGTTGCTTTTGCAGTGATGTCACCATTGTCTGCTGTTCTTGCTGTTTTCCCTCAAGTGCTTTGCGTTCTTGCTGACCCTTATACAGCATGTTGTTTTTCTGGCCCTTAACCTGTTGCAATTGCTGGTGCTTCTCGTTTACTTGTGCTTGCTTGGCCTTAACCATTTCGCCTTGTGCCTTTTGCCATGAGGCATACTCGCGTACGAAACGCAGACGGCGGTACATCTGTGCGAAGTTTTTGGCCGAGAAGATAAACATCAGTTTGTCTTGCAGAGTGTGACGTCGTGTGAGATAGCGCATCGACTTGACATACTTAGCCTTGCGGTCTTGCAACTGCTGTTGCAATGTGGATAGCTGGGCATTGAGTATGCCAATGTTGCCATCGATGTGATTGATGTCTTTCTGTATGCCGTCAATGTTCTTCTGATGTTTGTCTATCTCGCTGTTGATAACCATAAGGTCGCCGAGACGCTTCTTAACATCAGCCTGATTGGCACGCAAAGCAGCTTCCTGCTTCTTTATCTCCTTCTGCATTGCAGAACGTTTTGATTGCAGTCCACGAATTTCTGCTGTAGAGTAGTTGGGCTTTGTCGACTTTTTTGCTTTCTTTCTGCCTTTTGTGGTAGTCGATCTTTGTGTTGTCTTGGCGGTATGCTTTCTGGCAACATTTTTTCTTGCTGTAGTATTCTTGGCGGCTGTGCGGCTTTTTGTAGAAGATTTCCGCGTCTGCGTAGTCTTCTTGGCTTGTGCCATAACTCCAGCTTCTGCTTGGTTGAAAGGCAGAATGCATATCAAGGCAGCCAAGAGGCCAATTAAGTATTTTTTCATATTTGTTGCTTTTATATTGCTTGGCATAAGCTTGGTTTACTGAATTGAGAGGAGCTTCTTCAGTATGTCTTGTGCTTCAATCTTCTTATACTTAGACGATAGATTAGTTTCTATGTCCCAGTCGGATGTGGTCTTTGGCGACGACATCTTGACGCTTATTTGTGCCGATTGTGCTTTGCCGCCGATATTGGTTTGTACGGCAAACTGCTGAGTAAGAGGAAACGACTTGCCAGATATTGACTTGAAGTTGGCATAATTCCAAGTGAGCGACGATGTTCCATGTTGCTGGCTCTTGTACGATACTATGGCTTTCTCTATCAATGCAGTGGCTCGGTTGGCTGTCCACTGGTAGTCGATGGCTTTGTTGTGAAACTCAACGGGCACAGTAGTTCCTACAGATGCGATGTCGCAATCGAATTGTTTGAGTTGGTTATCCGCAATTTTCTTCTGTCCTGGTAGGAATAGTTCGTTCCAGAATAGCGACTGCAGCGAGTAGAATGAAATGCCGTTATCTGCAAGGAAACTCACCTCCTTGTAAGATGCCTTGATGTACTCTTTATGATAGCGGTCAACTAACAATACATACTCAGGTGTGAAGTCGATGCGTGCAATCTCTGTGCGTATTATAGGCAAAAGCAATTGCAGACGTATTATAGCGTCGCGTCGCATTGACAGTTTGCCGTCACAACTGATATCCTTGCCCTTGCCTGTAAGGCGGAAGTCGGCCGATGCAACGATGTTTGTGGCAGAAATGTGGTTGTTGTTTATGCGGTGCAGAAACTCAGTTTGTTCGGCCTTTTGTGTTTTTGTTATCGATATTGAGGGTGTGTTTGAACCATCGCTAACAGTTTTCTTGCTGGCACACGAGGCCAACAATATTGCTATGGCGATTATAGAGAGTAATCTTTTCATTGTTTCTTGTTTTTCTTAATTTTTCTTTCAATTGCAGCCTTGTCGCCTCCAGCGTCTATGGCTTTCTGCCAAAGTTCTGCTGCGCGGTTTGCATTGCCACATTTGTTATATATGTCTCCAGCGTGCTCGATGACTACAGCTGATGGCCCTTGTGTAGAGTCGGTGTCACATTCGAGCGCTCTGTCTATATATGCCTTAGCCTCGTCGCAACGATCTTGAAGAAACAGAATCCATGCATATGTGTCGAGATATGTCGAGTTTGTAGGCTCAGCCTCTACTGTCTTCAGGCTCATCTGTTCTGCCTTCTTCAGGTCGCGGTTCTGCTGAGACAGATAATAGGCATAGTTGTTTAGTGCCACCACGTTGTCGTCCTTCCATTGCAGGCATGAGTCGTAGGCGGCAAAGGCCTCTTCGGGTCGATTCTTCTTGTATAGTATGTCGCCCATTATGGCATAGAAGTCGCTCACAATGTCGGGATCGCTTTTGTCGTTAATCTCTCCCACACCACGTTTGAAGGCGTCAAGAGCGTCGTCATCGCGGTCGGCTTGGAAGTAGGCCATACCCAAGAAGTAGTAGAACGACATCTCCTCCGGATTGTACTGTGTGCCTTCTTTGCTTAGTTTTATAATCTCCTCCCAATTGTTCTTGGACCAAATGTTCTGTATGATATTGATGCGGGCTGTAGCGTTTTCGGGCTCAATGGCAAGTGTTTGAGCAAATGTGGCGTTGACCGAGTCGGTTGACATCTTCTTCAGCTTCATATACATCGCCTTGAGATTGATGATGTCTACCGCCTTAGGCGAAGCTTCGATTGTGCGGTTGAAGAGTGTAATAACTGGTAGACTGTCGCCACCTTGCTGCTCACTCTCGCGTATTGCCTGTTGCAGCATGGCTGTCTTGGTCTTTATTTCGGTCTTTGAACTGAACAGAATCTCGTCGCGCAGATGGTCGGCCGAATCGTTGTCGCCCGCCGAACGGTAGTAGTCGTAAAGCGAACTAAGTGCAAATTCGTTTTGGCTATCGTCCTTCAGGGCACTCTTAAATAGGTCGAACGCCTCTGTCTTGCGGTCGTGGTTCATAAGCCAGTTGCCCATCATTACCTTGTAGTTAGGCTCGTTGGGATGCTCATCATTAAGCTTCTTGAGCATACGGTATGCGTTCTTGGTATCCTTGCGTTGCTCGTAGATGTTCATCTTGAGAAACGTGGTCTCGTCGCTCTCGCCATCTACCTGCTCCATACGTTCTATTGTGGACAGCATATGGGCATAATCCTTCTTGGCACCGTATAGACGGACGAGCAAGTCGAGCACATCGCTGCGGTCGTGATGATGTTTGTACAGACTCTCATATGCCTTGATGGCGCTGTCATAGTCGCGTCGTTTGATGTATGTTTCGGCTACACTCTCTTGGTAAGTGTCGTTGCCAGGTTGGAGCTGTGCGGCTCGCTCTAGGCATATATTGGCAAGCGAGTCGTTGCCAGTGTCGGCATAATGAAGCGCACGACGATAGTAAGGCTCGGCGGCATTAGGATTAATGGCGATGCAAGAGTCGAACTTTGCCATAGCAGCCGAGTCGTTGCCAGCAAGTTGGTCGTTTACAGCGTCAAGGAAGAGTCGGTCAAATAGGGGAGTAGCCGCAATCAGCGAGTCGGCAGAGATTGTCATAGTGTCTGCCTCTGGCGCTGTGCGTCGCACCTGATTGTTGCTGCTTGTAAGGGCTGAGGCAAGTGCCGGGACGATGGCAAGCAACACCAATAGTGTGATTGGACTTTTGTATATCTTCATTTGTTTCATTTTTCACTTCACTCCAGTATGTCCGTATCCGCCGGCTCCACGTTCGGTGTCGTCAAGTTCCTCAACCTCCACAAACTCGCCTTGCTCGTGTCGTGCAATTACCATTTGGGCAATACGTTCGCCAGCTTCAACTGTAAAGTCTTCGTTGGATAGGTTTACAAGCAGTACACCAAGCTCTCCACGGTAGTCGGAGTCGATTGTGCCTGGTGAATTAAGTACGGTTATACCGTGTTTAAAGGCGAGTCCAGAACGTGGACGCACTTGTGCCTCGTATCCTGGAGGCAGGGCAATATAGAGACCAGTAGGAATGATGCGACGCTCTAATGGATGTAGCACAATGGGTTCAGTAATATTGGCGCGCAAGTCCATACCGGCACTCTCGGGAGTGGCATATGCAGGGAGCTGCTGTGAGCCACGATTCACTATTTTTATCTTAACCATTCTTGTTTTGTTTCTTTTTATCTTGCAAAAGTACTTATTATTAATGATATAACGGATAATTGTGACTTAATTTTAGTTTCTATTATCCAACTTTTGTACCTTTGCACATACAAGACGGCATAAGCGCCGCCTCGTTATTCATTATGAACTGGCAACAACTCATATCCAACAAACGCTTGGGGCAGGAAGTAAGGCATCCCGAGCGACACGACGACCGTTCTGAATTCAAGCGCGATTACGACCGCCTTATCTTTTCGGCTCCGTTCCGGCGAATGCAGAACAAGACACAGGTGTTCCCCTTACCTGGAAGTATCTTTGTACACAACCGACTGACACACTCGCTGGAAGTGGCAAGTGTGGGCATGTCGCTTGGTAATGATGTGGCACGTGTTTTAAAACAACGCCATCCAGAACTTGCTGGAACTCTGTTTGAGGAGATTGGCACAATCGTTAGTACTGCATGTCTGGCCCACGACATGGGTAATCCGCCTTTTGGACATTCTGGAGAGAAGGCTATTCAGGCCTATTTTCGCGAGGGTGGGGGACAAGCGTTGCAAGAGCGTATAAGCAATGAGTTTTGGAACGATTTGACTCATTTCGAGGGAAATGCCAATACCTTCCGACTGCTAACCCACCGCTTTCACGGCAGACGCGAGGGTGGATTTGTTATGACATATTCAACCTTGGCGTCCATCGTTAAGTATCCTCACTCGAGCTTGTGTGTGGGGAAGAAGGGCAAGTTTGGATTTTTCTGTTTTGAGGAAGAGTATTTTCGTAGGATAGCCGACGAGCTGGGAATGATTAGGCTATCTGCCGACGACGAACTATTGCGTTATGCCCGCCATCCTTTAGTGTATCTTGTCGAGGCAGCCGACGACATCTGCTACGAGATAATGGATATTGAGGATGCCCACAAATTGCGCATCCTTTCGTTCGACGAAACGATGAAGCTGCTACTTGGCTTCTTTGACGAAGCTCATCGACAGAAGATAATGCAGCGTATAACCGATGAGGGCATAACCGATAACAACGAAAAGGTGGTATATATGCGTGCTTGTGCCATTGGACTGCTTGAGAGTGAATGTGCGCGCACGTTTGTGGAGAATGAGCAGGCAATACTTGATGGCGAGTTTGTTGGGTCGCTTATTGACCATGTTTCGCCGCTTGTGCGTGATGCGTATAAGCATTGTACCAACGTGAGCTTTGAGCGAATATACAACTCGAAACCGGTGCTTGATGTGGAACTGTCGGGTTATAAGATAATGGAGACGTTGATGGAAACGCTGACAGAAGCCGCGGTTAGTCCGGAGAAGTTCCATTCTGAACAGTTGCGCAAAAGATTCAGCAACCAGTATGACATCAACAGCAATGACTTCGAGACTCGCATCATGGCGGTAATCGACTTTATATCCGGTATGACCGATATATTTGCCCTCGACATCTACCAAAAGATTCAGGGTATATCACTGCCGATTGTATAACGCATAGGCAAATGGGCATATTTGGGGGTAAGGCTGGTATCTTGACTGTGTTTTTGGGTAATATATATTCAACGGTCAAGTAATATATATTAAATGGACAACTAATATATATTAAATGGTCAAGTAATATATATTATTATTCTAGGCTGATAATTAGTTTTGTCACATTCGATTCTTTATATAACAAAAAAGGTCTGTTTCCGTATTACCAGGAAACAGACCTTTTCTATTTAGTCTTTATCGCAAATAATCTTAGAGATTAGAGCTGAGGACCAGCAGCAACAAGAGCCTTACCAGCCTCGTTGTTTGTGTACTTAGCGAAGTTCTTGATGAAGCGAGCAGCGAGGTCCTTAGCCTTCTCCTCCCACTGAGCAGCCTCAGCGTAAGTGTCGCGTGGGTCAAGAATCTCAGTAGCAACACCAGGAAGCTCTGTTGGAACCTTGAAGTCGAACATCGGGATCTGCTTTGTTGGAGCCTTGTCGATGTCGCCGCTCAAGATAGCGTCGATGATACCACGTGTGTCGCGGATAGAGATACGCTTGCCAGTACCGTTCCAACCAGTGTTAACGAGGTAAGCCTTAGCGTTGTTCTTCTTCATCTTCTTAACGAGCTCCTGAGCATACTTTGTTGGGTGCAACTCCAAGAAAGCCTGACCGAAGCAAGCTGAGAATGTAGGAGTAGGCTCTGTGATGCCACGCTCTGTACCTGCCAACTTAGCTGTGAAGCCTGAGAGGAAGTAGTACTGAGTCTGCTCTGGAGTAAGGATAGATACTGGAGGCAGTACACCGAATGCGTCAGCTGAAAGGAAGATAACCTGCTTAGCAGCTGGTGCAGAAGAACCCGGCTTGATGTTGTTGATGTGGTAGATCGGGTAAGAAACACGAGTGTTCTCAGTTACGCTCTTATCAGCGAAGTCGATCTTGCCATTAGCGTCAACAGTTACGTTCTCGAGGAGAGCGTCACGACGGATTGCGTTGTAGATGTCTGGCTCAGACTCCTTGTCAAGGTTGATAACCTTAGCGTAGCAGCCACCCTCGAAGTTGAATACGCCGTTGTCGTCCCATCCGTGCTCGTCATCACCGATGAGGAGACGCTTCGGGTCGGTAGACAATGTTGTCTTACCTGTACCAGAGAGACCGAAGAAGATAGCTGTGTTCTCACCGTTCTTGTCGCAGTTAGCTGAGCAGTGCATAGAAGCGATGCCCTTCAATGGGAGGAAGTAGTTCATCATAGAGAACATACCCTTCTTCATCTCACCACCGTACCATGTGTTGATGATAACCTGCTCCTTAGATGTTACGTTGAAAGCAACGCAAGTCTCTGAGTGCAGACCGAGCTCCTTGTAGTTTTCTACCTTAGCCTTAGATGCGTTGTAAACAACGAAGTTAGGCTCGAAAGACTCAAGCTCCTCAGCTGTAGGACGGATGAACATGTTTGTTACGAAGTGAGCCTGCCAAGCAACCTCAACGATGAAACGAACAGCCATACGTGTATCCTTGTTAGCTCCGCAGAAACCATCTACTACATAGAGGTTCTTGTTGCAAAGCTCCTTCTTGGCGATATCCTTAACCGTTGCCCAAACCTCTTCAGACATCGGGTGATTGTCATTCTTATATTCCTCTGAAGTCCACCATACAGTGTCCTTAGAGTTCTCGTCCATTACGATGTACTTGTCCTTAGGTGAACGACCGGTATAGATACCTGTCATTACGTCGACAGCACCGAGTTCAGTCTGCTTACCTACCTCGAAACCTTCGAGACCTGCTTTTGTCTCCTCTTCGAACAACTTCTCATAAGACGGATTGTGAGCGATTACTGTAGAACCAGTAATTCCGTACTGTGTCAAATCTAACTTTGCCATTTTTTTTGAAAATATTATTTAGATGTGAATATAGATCAACTTCCGTAGGCCTGGCTCCTCTATTGCCTGATCGGGGCCGTCGTTTCTGCTCAGGCGACTTTCATTGTCTTTGTATAAATATGTGTAAGTCGGCACGACGTAATTGTCGTTCCTTTTATTTACCACCGCAAAGTTATGAAAAAACTATAAGATAACAATGTTTCTGAGTGACAAAATTTGCTTGGGTGTAATCTTTTTTATGTTAAAATATCGCAAAATCTAACATCTGTGTGCGGTTTGCAATTTACACGTTGCAAATTAATGCGGATTTATATGTAATTTTGCATGGTTCAACTTGCGCCTTAAACCTATGGGCGCATTTTTTGTAAATATACGGACCTATGAAAAAGCAACTTGTTTGAATAATTATAAACACAACTTATAGCTATGAAAATTATAGATTTTAGCAAATCAAACTCCATCATAAATAAGTATATGGCGGAGATGCGTGACAAGGATTATCAGACCAACCGTCTGTTGTTCCGCAACAATATTATGCGTGTGGGCGAACTTATTGCCTACGAACTTAGCAAAACTTTCGACTATGAGGAGCGTGACGTGCAGACTCCATTGGGTGTGGCTAAGGTGAATGTGCCTACAGACAAGCTGGTGCTTGGCACTATATTCCGTGCCGGATTGCCTTTCCATCAGGGTTTCCTTAACATATTCGACCATGCAGGCAACGCCTTTGTTAGTGCTTATCGCGAGTACGAGGATGCCGACCATACAAAGGTGGGCATACATGTGGAGTATCTTGCCACTCCTGACCTTAACGATGCTACATTGCTTATCGTAGATCCGATGCTTGCCACAGGCGGCTCAATGGAGATGGGATATAAGGCTTTGCTTACTAAGGGCAAGCCTAAGAAGGTGCATGTGGTGTGCGTAATGGCTGCGCCGGAGGGTATTGAACATATCCGCAAGACATTCCCTGAGGACACTACTATATGGTGTGCTGCTGTTGACCCAGGTCTTAACGAGCATAAATATATTGTGCCTGGATTTGGCGATGCTGGCGACTTGTGCTACGGAGGAAAAATATAAGGCTCCTTGCGCCGTATACCGATGTATAAAATTTCTATTGGGAAGCTTATCGGCGAGTGACTTAAAGGAATGTATTGCAGGGCTTTGACAAAAACCGACAATACACCCTATTGTAGGCAAAACCCTTTGGGCTTCAATAAAAGGATTGAAGGATGGTCTTACGAGAGCAAGCTCTCGACACCCATCCTTCAATCCTTTTATTTATGCAGCAAGCTGCACTTTGCCCACAATAGGGCGATAAACATAAAAAACATTGGCGCACAACTTGACGCTATACTTTTTTTCACACATTTAAAACCCATTAGAGTCTTTTCCTAAATCAGAACATATACATTGTTTCTGTTTCTGCATCAAGATAATAATGCTCACTTTGGTCGCGCAATGGCGAAAAGTTCCAAAGAATTCCTATTCTTGTTTTAGTAAGTCGCATATAGTTCCAAAGCTGTTGTCTTTGCTCTGTACCCAGACATTCTACAGCTTTACATTCAATAAAAGCCTTGTTCTTTACATAGAAATCTACATAATGCTTATGCTTTATCTTTTGCCCATGAAAATCTATAGAGAAGTAATACTCCCTAACAAACGGGATATTGCGTTCATTCAAAATTATTTCCAATGCGTCTTGATACATATATTCATTGAGATAAGGCCCCAACTCACGATGTACAGTTTGACAGCAGCCATTAATACCATAACAATATTGCCGCAATTGTTGAAGCAACGAGGGATTGTGTTCGGATAGCTTTTTTATATGATAATTCATAATAAAATGTTATTGATATATAAATTCATTAGACAATAGTTCAATTGGAAAGATATGCGCCAATGTTTTTCTTGTTTATAGCCCGATGTGGGTATAGTTCTGCTTTTGCAGAACCGATAATAAAACAAAAAGGAAGACTGTCGAGAGCTTGCTCTCGTTAGGTCTTCCTTTTTGTTTTATTATCGAAACCCGAAGAATGAGGGTTTTGCCCACATCGGGTGTTTTTACTGTTTTTGTCAAAGCCCTGCCAGAGTTTCAAGCCCCCAACAAGACTTTGTCTTGCAGTTTATTATGCCTCGCGCTGGCGTGTGCCCATACGGGCTTCAACAACATTCACCACGTAGTCGCCAAGCTTCTCACACTCTGATACGATGTCCATGTACATAGTACCTATAGTGTAGGTGTACTTATGGTCGTTTACATCGTTGATGTTTTGCGAGCGCAACTGGTTGCGATAGTTGTTAATCTCGTTTTCAACGTTGAACGAGCGGTTTACGTCAAGATTGTCGCGGCGACCGGTAAGCATAACGTTCATCTGTGTAAGCGAATCGTCGGTAAGCTCGAACATCTGATGCAAGTGCTCGTACTGCTGCTCTGTGAAGTCTTCTTTGCCTTTAAACTTGCGGCTTATAGTGCGTGCAAGGTTGTAGCAAGAGTCGCCTATCGACTCAATCTCTGTTATCTCGCGAAGCATAGCACGTATCTTGGCCTTTGTTTCGTCAGAGAGATGAGCGTCGGACACGTTGTCGAGATAATTGGCTATCTCTATCTCCATGTTGTCTGAAATGCTCTCGTACTTCTCGATACGAGTAAAGAGCTTTGTAAACTGGGCGTCGTCCTTAACGCCAAGCAACTCTCTCACCATACCGAACATACGCTGTATGCGCTCGGCAAACGACTGTATCTCCTTCTGTGCCTCAAGTACCGAGAGCTCAGGAGTCTTCATGATAGCTGTGCCACCGATATAGCGCAGACGGAAGTCGTCCTCGTCTTTCTTGGCAGATGGCTTAATAATGTAGCATACAAAGCGCTCCATTTGAGGTATGAGCCAGATAAGAATACTGGTGTTGCATACGTTGAATGTTGTGTGGAATGCGGCAAGTACCACAGAAAGACGTGTTGCGTCGATGTGGTCGGCATGCGGATCTACACCTACAAAACTGCATACCATATCGATGAATGGATAGAAAATGCAGAGAACCCAAATAACACCGAATACGTTGAACGTTAGGTGTGCCAAGGCTGCACGGCGAGCCTGTGTGTTGGCTCCCATAGCTGCGATGTTTGAGGTTATGGTTGTGCCGATGTTCTCGCCCAATACGAGAGCAATACCCATATATATAGGTAGTACTCCACTAGAACAGAGCACCATGGTGATAGCCATAAGGGCTGCCGACGACTGCATGCAGAACGTCAATACGGTGCCAATGCCAAGGAATGAGAATATCGTGGCATAGCTGTCTTTGTCGAAGGAAGAGAAGAAATCGATAACCGACTGGTTGTGGCTTAAGTCCATTTCCTTGCCCGTTGCACCCAAGGTGGAAATGGCGAAGAACATAAACGCAATACCAAAGATAAAGTCGCCTACATAGCGGCGCTTCTTGCTGTAGATAAGTAGCAAGGCAAAGAAGAATGCGGGGAACACAAGGTCGGCCATGTTGAATGAGAAGCCTAACGTCATGATCCATGCCGTGAACGTGGTACCAATATTAGCACCCATAATAACGGAGATTGCTTGGGCAAGTGTTAACAATCCTGCGTTGACGAATGATACGGTCATCACCGTCGTCGCGGTAGACGACTGCACCGAAGCTGTTACAAACATACCAGTCAGCAGACCAGTAAAACGGTTGGTAGTCATTGCTCCAAGGATATGGCGAAGCTGCGAGCCAGCCATCTTCTGGAGAGCCTCACTCATCACCTTCATACCATAGATGAGTAGAGCCAATGATCCGATGATCTTAAAAATAATCCAAATCGACATATTTTAATTTTATTTAGTGGCAGTATTGCGCTTTGTGTCGAAAAACGGAGTATCTTTGCTATTCCGAAACATTAGGGAGATGTTGTCTGCCCACTTCGGTTCAGAGTATTAACCCTTAAACGTGTAATCAGAATGAAACAGTTGATACAAATCCGTTGCAAAAATAATAAAAAAACTTTAAAAGTAGAAACGGGAAGTAATCTTTCTGATATTTTTAGCAAGTTAAATATAGGTATGCCCTATCCGCCAGTTAACGCCAAGGTTAACAACAAGGTGGAGGGAATGCACTATCGTGTGTATAATTCGAAGGATGTGGAGTTTTTAGACATCACAACACCATCGGGTTCAAGAGCCTATACACGCACGCTTTTCTTTGTGCTTTGCAAGGCTGTACACAAGCTGTTTCCTGGCAGTAGGGTGGTGATAGACATACCTGTATCCAATGGTTATTATTGCGACTTGCGTATTGGTAGACCATTGACGGTAGACGATGCAACGGCCATTAGGCAGGAGATGCAGAGCATCGTAAACCGTGCTATACCTATTCGCCGGCATGAGGTGCCTACAGAGGAAGCTATTGCTATGTTTGAGAAGTATGGCCATCACGACAAGGCTTTGTTGTTGCGTACAACTGGCAAGCTGTATACATTATATTATGATATAGAGGGGTTTGTTGACTATTTCTATGGTACAATGCTTACCAATACGGCACAGCTCACTTTGTTTGGTGTAGAGAAGTATTATGACGGATTGCTTTTGCGCATTCCTTCTATGAGCAATCCTATGCAGCTTGGTACGCTGATACGTCAAGACAAGATGTTTGAGATATTTCAGGAGCATCACCGTTGGCAGCGTTTGCTCGGCATGTCTACTGTGGGTATGTTTAACGAAGCTGTTAGTCAGGGACATGCTACAGAGATAATAAATGTGTCGGAGGCTTTGCAGGAGAAGAAGATTGCGCATATTGCCGAGGAGATAAGTAAAAGGGAGAGTGTGAAGATGGTGCTTATTGCAGGCCCTTCGTCTTCGGGCAAGACAACAACGTGCAAGCGTTTGAGTATACAGCTTGTGTGCAATGGCATACGGCCTGTGCCAATATCGCTTGACGACTATTTTGTTGACCGTGAGCTTACACCGCGTGATGAGAAGGGCGAATACGATTTTGAGTCAATCCATGCTCTTAACCTTGAGTTGCTTAACAAGCAGCTTGCACAACTATTCCGTGGCGAGGAAGTGGAGTTACCAAAGTATAACTTTATTAAAGGCAAGAGCGAGCAGAGCGGGGTCAAGATGCGTATGCATCCTGGTGATGTGCTCGTTATAGAAGGCATACATGCGCTTAATCCCGAATTGACAGCCCAAATAGATGACGCTCTTAAATATCGTGTGTATGCATCGGCACTTACCACTATACTCCTTGACGACCATAACTATATACCTACAACGGATAATAGATTGTTGCGTCGCATTATTCGCGATGATAAGCAACGTGGATGTACGGCTAAAGACACTATAGGACGTTGGGCTTCGGTGCGTGCGGGAGAGAATAAGTGGATTTTCCCATATCAGGAGAATGCCGACGCAATGTTTAATACGGCTATGATTTACGAGCTTGCTGCTATCAAAAAACAGGCTGAACCTTTGCTTGAACAGGTACCGGAGAATTGTGACGAGTATGCTGAGGCTTATAGACTGCGCAAGTTTCTTGGGTATTTCTCTGCTATAGATCATTCGGCTTTGCCACCTACATCTCTATTGAGAGAGTTCTTGGGAGGTAGCTCGTTTACATATTGATAGAAAAGTAAATGTGAAAAAACAGGTAAAAAATTTGGCGGTGGAATAAAAAATTACTACCTTTGCACTCACGATTGTCCTATGGTGTAATGGTAGCACAACAGTTTTTGGTTCTGTTTGTGGTGGTTCGAATCCGCCTGGGACAACATAATGAGGGCTTTCTCTTTATAGAGGAAGCCTTTGTCGTTTTATGTCGCAAAGGAAAAATTGTGGTGGTTCGAATCCGCTTGGGACAACATAATGATGGCTTTCTCTTTATAGAGGAAGCCTTCGTTGTTTTACGTCGCAAAGGAAAAATTGTGGCACATCGTTGATGTGCGTTGTGTTTCCTAAAACGCAAAGAGGTCGTTAATCTTAAGATTAACGACCTCTGTATGGGTTTGATAACAAACTTGATTAAGCGAGCTTGCTGATATGCAGGCACAAGCTTGACTTCAAGTTTGCAGCCTTGTTCTTGTGGATGATGTTAGTCTTAGCCAACTTGTCCAGCATTTTCTGAACAGAAGGATAGAGCTTTACAGCCTCTTCCTTGTCCGTCATGGCGCGCAATTTGCGGACAGCATTGCGCATCGTCTTTGCGTAGTATCTGTTGTGCAAAGCCTTAGCCTTGTCCTGACGGATTCTCTTAAGTGATGATTTGTGATTTGCCATCTTCTTTTTGTTATTCTTTTTTATTTTTTTTCTTGATTGTAGTCCCTAGGAGAGTCGAACTCCTCTTTAGAGAATGAAAATCTCTCGTCCTAACCGATAGACGAAGGGACCAACGATGCTTGATTTAAGCGGATGCAAAGGTACGACTTTATTTTAGTCCCACCAAATTTTAATTGGAGTTTTTTATTAAAATGGTGTATTTTTCAGTAATTTTGCCGTCAAAATCATAATTATCGGCAAAAATGCTCGTAAAAACCAATGCTATTGTGCTTAACTCATTGAAATATGGGGAGTCACAGATTATCGTAGATATGTTTACTGAGATGTATGGACGACTGTCTTTCATGCAACGTATTCCACGCACTTCTCGTTCGGGTGTGAAGAAACAATTCTTTCAGCCACTTACAATTCTTTCAATAGAGTTCGACTTCCGTCCTTCGCAGAAGCTTCAACGTATTAAAGAGGCGGCGGTAGCATGTCCGTTTGTGTCAATCCCGTTCGATGCTTTAAAATTATCGATAGCTATGTTTGTGGCTGAATTTACTAGTTACTGTACACGTTCTGAGCAAGCAAACCGACCGTTGTACCTGTTCGTGGAAAATTCTGTGCGTTGGTTGGATGCCTGTACAAACGGTTTCGCCAACTTCCACATTATATATATGTTGCATCTTTCGCATTTCGTGGGTTTTTATCCCAACCTTGATAGTGGCGTAGGTAAGACATGGTTTGATATGCGTTCGGGATGTTTTACTGGCAGTATGCCCGCTCATAATGATGTGCTACAGCCAGATGAGGCCAATAAGATAAGGTTACTTATGCGACTTAACTATACAACAATGCGGCTGCTCTCGCTATCACGCAGCGAGCGCAACCGCATTGTAGAGGTTGTTTTGCAATATTATAGACTTCATCAACCAGGCTTTCCTGAGATGAAATCGTTGCCTGTCCTGATGCAGTTATTCTGCTAACAGATAAGATATTGCTGTGTTAAAGGATGGCTATCAACTCTTGTTAATAAGAGATATTGTTAGTCGTCGCCGAACGAAATCATACCGCTTACTCTTTCGTCTTCCTCACGAGGCTTAGCAATGCCTTTCTCGTCAACAATGCGTCGGCGCAGTTCGTTGAGTTGCTGCAGTGTACGCTTGTATGTAGGAGTAGTATCGACTGTGAGTATAACTTCCTCGTTGTCGAGGTCGTCAGCAGAGAAACGGAAGATGTGCGGGCGTCGCTTTGTTACTGTTCCGCCCTTGTCGTTGCCGTAGTAATGTATACGACGGTTGTCGTTCTTTATCTTAATCTCAACCTGTTTGTCATCCTCTTCTTGTGCTATCTTCTTGATATGACTGTTCATTCCGTCCACATTCTCTATACCGAAGCCTGTGGCGAGGATAGTAACTTTGACCTTGTTGCCGAGATCTGGGTCTAAACCGATACCCCACTTTATCTCGAAGTCGGAACCAAACTGCTCCATGAAGTCATTCACCTCGTTCATCTCCTCCATCATCAAGCCACCAGAGTTGGGTGTATCGTTATTTGAATCCTTTGAGAAATTGATGCTGAGAAGAATCTTCTTTGCGTTGAATACATCATTATCGTTAAGCAATGGAGAGTTGAGGGCGTCGGCAATAGCTTGCTTAACACGTCCTTCGCCCTCGCCATAGCCTGTAGACATAATTGCTACACCACCATCCTTGAGCACGGTCTTTACATCGTTAAAGTCGAGATTGATAAGTCCGTGGTTGGTGATTATTTCAGCGATAGACTTTGCAGCTACAGAGAGTGTGTCGTCAGCCTTTCCGAATGCATCCAGCACTGTAAGGTCAGGGTATATTTTGCGTAGGCGCTCATTATTGATTACAAGTAGTGCGTCTACGTGCTTTGCCATTTCTTCAACACCGTCAAGAGCCTGGTCTATCTTACGTTTGCCTTCAAAACGGAACGGAATGGTTACGATACCAACAGTAAGAATACCTAGTTCTTTGCTTACACGGGCTATAACAGGAGCCGCACCTGTTCCAGTGCCGCCACCCATTCCTGCCGTGATGAATGTCATTCTTGTACCATCAGTAAGCATTTGTTTTATGGCATCAAGACTCTCTTCGGCTGCTTGACGTGCTTTAGCAGGTTTGTTTCCTGCTCCAAGACCTTCAGTGCCAAGTTGTAATAGCACTGGTACTGGCGAATCGTTAAGAGCTTGGTTGTCGGTGTTGCACAGCACGAACGATACGTCGTGTATGCCTTCACGGTACATGTGGTTGACAGCATTGCCGCCACCGCCACCGACACCGATTACCTTGATAATCGTATTGTTTTCTTTTTCTGGTGTGCAGAAGTCCACCATCATATTATTATTGTTGTCTGGCATAGTGTTAATCTGTTTTATTCGTTGTTTTCAGGTTCTACGAGCGATCGTCCAAATTGCTTCAGTGAGCCAAAGAATCGGTGTATTGGTGAGTTCTTCTTGCGCTCCTCTTCTTCCTTGGCTTTGCGTGTTTCTTCTTCTTGTTTGATACGTTCGGCTTCTTCTTTTGCTATGCGCTCCTTCTCTTCACGTTTTGTGCGTTCTTCCTCGGTTTCGTGAGGCGTAGTTGCGTTTGGCTGTGTGGTAGTTGTGCCGTTTGTAGTGCCTGTTGTAAATGCTGCGTTGAACTGCTGATTGTCAAATAGTGAATTGCCAAAGGGGTTGCCTGCACAGTTCATATCACCTCGTGCGATTAGGCTCAAGATGGTGTTCATAGTGCCATCGTGGCGTAATTCGGGCTTTGAGTCCTTCGAATTTATGTTAAGGGTCACGAATTTGGCTATACGTATCTTCTCTACACCAGTTATCTCGCGGAAAGCCTTTTCAATGTTGGTCATGTTGCTACCTCCACCAGTGATTATGATACCACCTAACAGTTTGTCAATATATTCGGATGGTATGAAGCTCTTGACATTTTCTATTATCTCAAGAGTGCGTGCTTCTACCACCTCGATAAAACGACGACTTTCTACAGAGCGATTACTGTCGATAGGTAAGATGGCTGTCGGGTCGATATCAGCTACATCTGTAATGGCCGAACTGTACTTCAGTTTCATACGTTCTGCCTCGCAGGCTTCCATTTGTAGCGACTCGAGGTCCTTTGTGATATTATCACCACCGAGCGGAATAACCGCAATACTTCGTAGCTTGTCACGATAGTATACCGATACGGTTGTGGTTTCGGCACCTAGGTCAACTAGTACACATCCGGCGCGCTTTTCTGCTTCGGTAAGTACGTTGTCTGCCATTACAAGCGGTGCAAGATAAGTCTCGGCAATTGCTATGCCTGCATTGTCAAAGCTCTTGTTGATATTGCGGTAGAATGAACGACGCCAAAGAATGTTAAGGAAGTTGCCTTCAAGACGACTTGCCTGAATTCCTACAGGGTCGTTTTGATATTGTAGGTCCACCTTATATTCTTCGGTTATTGCATCCTGTATTTCGTAGTCGGGATATGTCATGTTGCGGTTTGAGTCCATAAGCTCGTTTACCATGTTTTGCGACACGATAGCGTCCATAGGTAAATCCTTGATTACCATGTTCTTGACGCTGTGTATGCTTTGTCCGCCAATGCCTACATATACCTGTGTTATGTCAGCCTGCAAGCTGTTCTTTAGTTTGCTGATGATATTACTCAGTCCTTGGGTGGTCTTATCGATGCTGTAGACTACACCTTTGCGTATGTACGAGGTGGAGTCTTCTGATGCGGCAGCGAGAATGGTAATGCTGCCGTCGGGGTTCTTTTTTCCAGCCATGCCGGTGATTTTGGATGATCCCAGCTCAATAGCTACTATAAAATCCTTTGCCATACGTTGTTATGTGATGTTGTATAATTTCTTAGTTACTTGATTTCTTTTTAGTGGTGTCTGTCTTTTTTGACTCGTTTCCGCTTTTCTTATTGGTTTCCATTTTCTTGTTCTCCGTTCCAGTTTTGTTTTCTGTTGCGGGGGTGGTTTCCTCACCTTCTGACGGTCCGTCTTCGGCAATTTGGGATGTTGGGTTTGATATGTTTACAACCGATTGTACAGGCTGTGGCTCATATACGTTGGGTCGTTCATCCTTGCGCTTGCATATTATTTGGTTATCAAACTCAATGTTTACATACGAATATTTGTTCCAACCAACTTGTGAAAGTCCGTACTTATAGAACTTTTCCAATCTTGTCATCTTCTTCTCGATGAACAGGTCTATGTCCTTTTCGTGCTTGCGTTTGTCGTTTATCTCAGGAAGACGTCCTATATACACTATATGATCGCCAATGCGTGGTACAAGCTCTACGCCGAGTTCGGGTGTGATATGTATCTGTTCGATAAGGTTCTTCCAAACGTCATTTTGCATAATGGCCTTGCCCAACGGTGATATGTAGTTGATAGCATACCAACGGTTGATATTGCCCGATGCGATGATGAGGTCGCTCGTATAGCTTGAGCGAGGCATTATGCAGTCGTGATCGTCTACATAGTAGTCGTCACCGTTGTCTGCTTTTATGCGTATCACAGGCATGCGCTGTGTAACGCTTATGTATACGTATCCTCCTTCTGTCTTGTAGCATTCAGCAGTCTTGACGAATGGACTACGTCTAAGCATCTCCTCAATGCCTCTTGTGTCTACGTTTGTCAGCGGACGTCCGATGGGATAGTATCCCGTCTTCTGCAAGCGCTCCTTTATCACTTTGGCGTCAAGAAATCCTCCAGCAGCGTTGTCGGCAATATCGATGTTCACCTTGGAGCACAATGCCTTAGAGTCACCTTTCTTGTCGAAAGAGACAAAGGCAAGCGCCAGGTATATGGCTATCACGATGTCGCTTGCCACGAACAGTCTTTTGCTCCAGGATGTTTTCACTTTGTCTTTCGTTTTTATTAGTTGATGAGTCTTGACTGTATGTATGTCTTGTTGACAAGGCCTTTTATGGCCTGTTGTGTCAGCCTACTTCTCCTTGCTTTCGATAATCTTGGCTATCTGCGGCACGTAATTGTCGAGGTCGCCAGCGCCTAAGATAACGAGAACGTCGAAGTCGCGGTTTTTCACGAGGTCCAATACGTCCTCCTTGTGAATCATACTTTTATCCACGCCTTCTTTGAGATTGTCGTATATAAGCTGTGATGTCACGCCTGGTATAGGTTTCTCACGTGCTGGGTATATGTCACATAATATAACCTCGTCGAGCTGTGATAAGGCATCGGCAAAATCCTTGTAGAAGTCGCGTGTACGCGTGTACAGATGTGGTTGGAATATAGCTGTGATGCGACGGTTTTTGTACAATTCGCGTATACTCTTTGCACTCTGATATATCTCCTTCGGGTGGTGCGCGTAGTCGGACAGCAACACATGCTTGTCGTTTTTAATCTTGAAGTCGAATCGGCGGTCTACACCTTTGTATGTCTTCATTCCATAGCGCAGTTCTTCGGCATTGCATCCGTTGAGCTGAGCCATAGCCATAGCTGCCACACCGTTTTCGATGTTGATAGGAATAGGCTGACCGAGCTCTACATCCTTAACATTCTCGATTGGTGACACGAAGTCGAAGGTTATTTCGCCGTTATCAATACGAATGTTTTCAGCGTGGAAGTCGCCTTCGTTAAGGCTGTATTCGTATACTTTTACTCCTTCCTGACATTCGGCTTTCATTTCCAGATTCTTGTGTATAATGAGTGCTCCGCCTTGCTGTATCAGTGTAGTGTAGTGGTGGAAACTTTCAAGATAAGCTTCCTTTGTACCGTATATGTCGAGGTGATCGGGGTCGGTAGCTGTGATTACGCTCATCCATGGGCGTAGCCAATGGAACGAACGGTCAAATTCATCGGCTTCTATCACTACATAGTCGCTATGGTCTGACAGGATGTAGTTGGTGCCGTAGTTTTTGGATATACCTCCGAGGAAGGCGTTGCAGTCAAGATGACTCTGGTGCATTATATGTGCGCACATTGTTGATGTGCTTGTTTTGCCGTGTGTTCCAGCTACACATAGTCCCTTGTGTGTGCGTGTTAGTGTTCCGAGAACTTGAGCTCGCTTTTCAATTGTGAATCCATTTTCACGGAAGTATACCAGTTCCTTGTGGTCGGCAGGGATTGCCGGTGTATATATTACAAGACAAGATTCTGGCTTGCGGCAAGCGTGTGGAATATCCTCAACGCTTTCTTTATAGTGGAGAATCACGCCCTCGCGTTCGAGTTGGTGTGTTAGTTCTGACGGAGTTTTGTCGTATCCAGCTACCACGATACCTTTGTGGATGAAATAGCGAGCTATTGCGCTCATGCCGATACCGCCAGCACCGACGAAATATACAGCTTTGATATCTTTGATTTCCATTGTAGATTTTTTATTTTCCGGCAATCTTCAATACTTCGTCGGCAATGATGTCGGCAGAGTTTGGTTTGCCAAGTTTTTTGATGTTTTCTGCCAGTTGAGCAAGTTGTTCGTCGTCCTTTACTGTGTCTACTGCTAGTTGTAGCAGTGTAGCAGGTGCTTCTGCATCCTTTACGTATAGCGCAGCACTCTTGTTGACCAATGCCATGGCGTTCTTTGTTTGATGGTCTTCAGCTACATTGGGAGATGGGACCAGTATTACGGGCTTGCCTATTAGGCAGAACTCGCTTATGGAGCTTGCTCCAGCACGGCTTATTACGAGGTCGGCAGCTTTGTATGCTGCTCCCATATCGCTGATGAAGTCCATAACCTTGAGCATTGGCAATGCGTGATGGTTCTTGAGTTGTTCTGTAACGGCAGCGCTATAGTACTTGCCAGTCTGCCATACAAACTGCACACCGCTTTTCTCAACAAGGTCGAGATGCTGTAGTACGCTCTCGTTTATAGTACGTGCTCCAAGACTTCCTCCAACCAGCAATATGGTTTTCTTGTTCGGATCGAGTCCTAAGCTCTTTATGGCTTCTTCTCGTGTTATTTTTGTCTCGATAAGATTCTGGCGTACAGGATTGCCCGTTATTATTATGCGGTTGGCAGGGAAGAAACGTTCCATTCCTTCATAGGCAACGCATATCTTGCATGCTTTAGGTGCAAGATGTTTGTTGGTTACGCCGGCATACGAGTTTTGTTCTTGTATGAGCGTTGGTATACCCATAGCGTTTGCAGCGTCTAGGGTTGCTGCGCTAGCATATCCGCCTACGCCTACAGCCACATCAGGGGCAAATTCCTTGATGGTTTTGCGTACCATATGCTTGCTTTTGAAGAAGTCTAAAGCCACGCCTATGTTGGAAGGCGACCAAAGTGGTCGTTTAAAACCACGTACAGGCAGACCTACTATCTTGTAGCCTGCCGCTGGTACGCGTTGCATTTCCATTCTGCCTATTGCTCCAACAAACAATATCTTTGCGTCGGGACGTTTAGACTTTATTGCGTTGGCTATAGAGACAGCCGGGAATATGTGTCCACCGGTACCTCCGCCACTGACGATGACTCTTAGTTCATTTTCCATTTGCTCGCGTTTTATTGACTTTTTCAATTCACAAAATTAATCATTTTTTCTGATAAAGCCGATTATTGTGCTTCCTTTTATTTAACCGTTGGCTATTTTTGTTTTAAAGCCGACTGAGGAATGTTTGTTTCTTCTATTATTTCAGGCTTTTTCTGTGCCGAACGGCTTATGCTCAATATCACTCCAATGTATATGCAGTTGATAATGCTCGATGTTCCGCCCTTGCTTATAAGTGGTAGTGGCTGACCAGTTACAGGAGCCAAACCCACAGCCACACACATGTTAAATAGTGCCTGTGTTACAAGCAGCAAGGCAAGACCCATTGCCAGTAGGGCGGGGAAGTTGTTTTCGCATCTGCTTGCTATGCGTCCAGTCCTAAATAGTAGGATAATGTAAAGCATTGCCACGCAGAAGGCGCCCTCTATTCCCATTTCCTCGATGATGATGGCAAAGATAAAATCGGAGTAGGCTTGTGGTATAAAGTTGCATTCCTCCGAATTTCCTGGTCCTTTGCCTGCCACGTTTGCCGAGGCAATGGCAATGTTGGCATGAGCCACCTGCGCATCTTTGTCGAGATCGATGTCCTTTGGCGTAAGCTGCTTGTGTACAAGAAACTTGTCTATACGCGCCTTCCATGTGTCGAAGCGGTGGAATACCTTCTCCACCATATTCTTGTCCTTGGGCTCTGCCTTTACCTGTTCGGTTAGCTGCTTGCCTTCAGTCAGCTGATCTTGTGTGTTGTCTTTACCCAAGGTCAAGATGGCTCCCACAAGTATGGCGGCAGATAGAAGGGTGAATCCTAGCAGTTTACCAAGCTGTCGCATAGGCACACGTCCTATAAGCATCATCATGAATATGACGATGCAAAGAAGCATAGCGGTTGACAAGTTCTCAAACATTATAGGCGTTACTATGAAAAAACTTACAGTTAGTATGTACCTGAAAGCGTTCTTGTCGGCTCCGTTCTCTGTCTGCAGATTACTCAGAATCTGTGCCGTAGCAAGCACCATGGCGCCTTTTGCTATTTCTGAAGGCTGAAACTGTATGCCTCCGATGCCCATCCATCTTTGCGCTCCATTGGTAGAATCTCCCACAAAGAATACACAGATAAGCATAACGAACGACAGTCCGAGTAATGGGGTGGTGAGCAACTTGAAGTAGCGGCACTTGACATTGAGTGTCAATACTGTGGCTAGCACACCCAACGCCAGCAGTCCTATGTGTTTAAACATAGGCGCAATATAGCTGCTTGCGCGGTAGGTGAGCTGTGCCGATGCCGAGTATACCTCAATGACGCTGATAAGGCATAGAAAGAAGAAAACCATCCATATTACCTTGTCGCCTTTGAAGATGTTGCCTAATGTCTTGTTTATCATCTCTTGTTTTTACAGACTTCTTACTAATGTCTTAAACTGTTCGCCGCGATCTTCCATGTTCTTGAACAGGTCGAAGCTAGCACAACATGGGCTTAGAAGTACGGTGTCGCCAGGTTGTGCAAGTTCGTAGCATGCAGCCACGCAGTCTTTCATCGAATGAGTATCGCGTATTGTTATGCCCATCTCATCGAAGAAGTTGTGCAGCTTGGTGTTGTCTGCTCCAAGGAACACAAGCGCCTTGCATTTTTGCTTTACCAGTTGCTTAATCTCGTTATAGTCGTTGCCTTTGTCCTTGCCTCCAATTATTAGGATTGTAGGGGTCTTCATACTCTCAAGGGCATACCAGCAAGCGTCAACGTTGGTGGCTTTTGAGTCGTTAATGTATTGCACGCCACCTACCTTGCACACCTTTTCCAGTCTATGCTCAACGCCAGGGAAGTCGCTAAGACTCTGTCGTATCACGTCTTTCTTGATACCTGTGATGTTGCCGGCAATGCCTGCAGCAAGCGAGTTGTATATGTTATGCTTGCCTGTAAGTGACAGTTCTTCCTGTTCCATATTGAATGGAGTGGGCTTCTCTATCTTGTAGCTTCCTTCTTCAATGTAGCCTATAGATCCCTTTTCTTTCAGTTCGGAGAAAGGATACTGTATTGCCTTTATGTCATACTTCTCCAGCTCGCGCTTAATAACAGGATCGTCGTTCCAGTAGATGAATGAGTCGTCGTTTGTTTGGTTCTGAATAATGCGCATTTTGGCGTCCACATAATTCTGCATACAATAGTCGTAGCGGTCGAGGTGGTCGGGCGTTATATTCAGCAGTATGGCAATGTTGGCATGAAAGTCGTACATATTGTCCAACTGGAACGAGCTTAACTCAATGATATAATATTCGTGTGGATCCTCAGCTACCTGCAATGCAAGCGAGCGACCTATATTTCCGGCAAGTCCGGCATCATATCCCGCCGTTTTGAATATGTGGTATATGAGTGATGTTGTTGTTGTCTTGCCATTTGAGCCGGTTATGCATACCATCTTCGAGTTAGTGTATCGTCCTGCAAACTCAATCTCGCTGATGATATGTATGCCCTTGTCTGTGGCTTTCTTAACCATAGGAGCCTCTTTGGGTATGCCAGGACTCTTTATAATCTCGTCTGCTGCGAGAATCTTAGCCTCGGTGTGCTGCTTTTCCTCCCACTCTATATTGTGGTCGTTAAGCATTTTCTTGTATTTGTCTTTAATGGCCGACATGTCACTAACGAACACGTCAAAGCCTTCTTTCTTTGCCAGTACGGCAGCTCCGGCACCACTCTCGCCGGCGCCGAGAATAACAATCTTTTTCATATTATTGTTTATTGGCCACTCCCCGATAATGGGGGAGAGATATTTGTTATCTTATTTTTAGTGTTATTATTGTGAGAGCCGCCAATATGATGGTGGTTATCCAGAAACGTATTGTAATCTTCGACTCGTGGATGGCACCTTTTGGCTTCTTTATTAGGTATTTGCACTCAGGGTCGAGTTGCAACTGTTGTGTGCGGAAGTTGTCGTGTATAGGTGTGCGCTTAAATATGCGCTGCTTTACGCCGTGTCGTTTGCCAAGTTTGTAGTAGTAAACCTGCAGTATAACGCTGAGGCTCTCTACAAAGAAGATGCCGCACAATATCGGGAGCATAAGTTCCTTGTGTATGATAATTGCTGTAACGGCAATGATACCGCCAATGGTCAGCGAGCCTGTGTCGCCCATAAACACTTGTGCAGGATAGGCATTGTACCACAGGAAGCCTATCAGTGCACCAATGAATGCGCATAGGAACACTACCAGTTCTTCCGATCCAGGTATGTACATAATGTTGAGATAGCTGGCATACTCGATGTGCGAGCTTACATATGCCAGTATGCCCAATGCCACACCTATAATGGCTGAGTTGCCTGCGCACATACCGTCCATACCATCGTTTAGGTTGGCACCATTGCTTACGGCAGTCACCACGAATATTGTCATAATTACAAACAATATCCAGCCGGCTGCTACGCGGTGCTCGCCGAATATGCTTGTTATACGCGAGTAGTCAAGGTTGTGGCCCTTTACAAATGGAATTGTTGTCTTTAGCGACTTGCGTGCTTCTGCTCTATGTTTTACCACTATTTCGTGGCCTTGCTTCTCGTAGGCAAGATTCTCGTTCATCTTGACATCAGGCGATGCCCACAGGGTTAGACCTACAATAAGTCCGATACCTATCTGACCAACAATCTTGTATTTGCCTTTAAGTCCCTCTTTGTTGCGGCGGAATATTTTGATAAAATCGTCCATACCACCGAGAAATCCCAACCATACCGTTGTGACAATCATAAGCAACAGGTATATGTTGCGTAGACGGCCAAGCAGCAGTACAGGCACAAGTATAGCCACAATAATAATGATGCCACCCATTGATGGCACACCTATTTTCTTTACACCGAACGGGTCAATACTTGCGTCGCGCTGTGTCTCGGTTATTTGTTTGCTTTTTAGATACTTGATAAATCTCTCGCCGAACCATGCCGAGATAATGAGCGAGAGGATGAGTGCTAACAACGAACGGAATGATATGTAGCCCCACATGTGTGAGCCGCTTATGCCGTATTGTTCGAGGAAGCGGAAAAGATAGTATAACATCTTGAGTTTTGAATTTTGAGTTTTGAGTTTTGAATTGTTGCCTTTGGCAATGTTGAATTTTGAGTTTTGAGTCTTGAGTTTTGAGTCTTGAGTTTTGAGTTGTTGCCTTTGGCAATGTTGAGTTTTGAATTCAAAATTAAATAATTCCTAATCGGCGTAGCCGACAATTCAAAATTCAAAATTCAAAACTCAAAAACTCCTAATCGGCGTAGCCGACAACTCCTAATTCGTAACTCTTAATTCTTAATTCTTAAAACATTCCTTTACAACCTCATGGTCGTCGAAGTGGTGCTTCACGCCCTTAATCTCTTGATAATTTTCGTGACCCTTGCCGGCAATGAGTATTACATCGCCCTTCTGTGCCATCATGCAGGCTGTGCGTATAGCCTCGCGGCGGTCTACTATAGAGATAACTTTCTTCATCTGCTGCGCGTTTAGTCCGGCAAGCATGTCGTTGATGATATCTTGTGGCTCCTCAAAACGTGGATTGTCGCTTGTGATAATCACTTTGTCACTCTGTTTTACAGCCTCTTGTGCCATAAGTGGTCGCTTGCCTTTGTCGCGGTTGCCACCTGCACCACATACTGTTATTACGTGTCCTTTGCCGTCGAGAACCTCATGTATGGCGTTGAGTACATTCTCCAAAGCGTCCGGTGTATGTGCATAGTCTACTACAGCTGTATATCCTTCTGGCGAGTGTATAGGTTCAAGGCGTCCGCTTACGCTATGCAATGTGCTCATTACCACCAGCACATCCTCGGGCGACTTGCCCAACATTACGGCAGCTGCATATACGGCCAACAGGTTGCTTACATTGAATTTGCCAATAAACTGTACACCTACCTCGTGTCCGTCCATCTCAAGGTACATGCCCTCAAAGTGGCACTCTATAATGCGGGCCTTGAAGTCGGCCACAGTTCGTATTGAGTATGTCTTTACTGTTGCCTTAGTGTTCTGTACCATCACCATGCCGTTCTTGTCGTCGGCGTTAGTTATGGCAAAGGCAGTCTTAGGCAGTGAGTCGAAGAAGGCCTTCTTGGCATTGCGGTAGTTCTCGAATGTCTTGTGATAGTCGAGATGGTCGCGTGTAAGGTTGGTGAATATGCCACCCGCAAAGGTCAGTCCGCCAATGCGCTTCTGTGCAATGGCGTGTGACGAGCATTCCATAAAGGCATACTCGCATCCTGCTTGTACCATGCGGTCGAGCAGGCGGTTAAGCTCTATTGGGTCCGGAGTGGTGTGGTCGGCTGGTATTGCCTCGTCTATGATATAATTGCATACGGTAGACAGCAAGCCACACTTGTGCCCCATCTTTGTAAACATATTATATAATAAGGTGGCGATAGTGGTCTTGCCGTTGGTTCCAGTTACGCCCACAAGCTTTAGCTTTGTAGATGGGTTGCCGTGGAATGTTGTGGCAACCTTGCCCACAACATCTTCTGTCGACTCCACCTGGACATATGTCACGCCCTCGGCTTTTTCTTCAGGCATGTCCTCGCACATCACAGCCTTTGCTCCAAGCTCTATTGCCTTGGGCACAAACTTGTGACCGTCTACCTGCGTTCCCTTCATTGCTATGAAGAGATGGCCATCTTTGATGCGGCGTGAGTCGATGTTCACGTCTGTGATTTCAACATCCTCGCTGCCTACTATAGCAACTACGGGGATATCTTTGAGCAATTCCTTAAGTTTCATTTCTATTATTTAGAATTATATTTTATGTCTTTTATTACATTGTTTACATTGTTGCATTACCTTCGCCTTAGGCGAGTCGCAGTACACAAGTCATTCCTTTGGCAATCTTGCTTCCTGGACCGATGCTCTGTTCTACCACCTTGCCTCGTCCGTGCAGCTTCACTTTCAGTCCGCGGCTTTCGATAAGATATACGGCATCGCGTGCTCCCATACCATGCACATCCGGCATTTGTGAGCGTTCGCCTAATGGCTCACGTTGTAGATTGATGGTTTTTCCATTTGTCTCTGTTGCGCGTCCCCATATCGGGTTGCCGTTGGCATAAGATCCTGTCCAGTCTGCGCGAGGCTCAAAGCCTAAGTGTGTAAGCACATAGTCGGCAGCCAGTATGTTGCCATTCTTTACCTGTGGTATAAGGATGGAAAGCGAGTCGCGTGCGTCGATTGCCTCAAGTTTTAGGCTCTGAGCCATAATGCCTTCGGCTATATCGTGAAACACAACTCCACTCATTCCGCCTCCTGATGCAGGTAATCCCGACTTCTGTATACATACGATGCAACTGTACCGTGGCTCATAAGCGGGGAAGAATCCGGCAAACGACAATAGGTAGTTCATCTGTCCGCTCTTATAGCCCGCCGCGCCTTTTGATATCTGTGCCGTACCTGTTTTGCCTGCAACAAGGAACGATGGCGAACCTGCCTTCTTTCCCAGTCCTACGCTCACCACTTGCTCCAGGATGTGCGTTATCTTCTTTATTGTTGTAGGCTTGGCTATCTGCTCTCGCATTACCACTGGCGCAAATGTCTCTACAACCTGGCCGTTCTTGCGCACCTCTTTTACAAATCTTGGGCGCATCATCTTGCCGCCGTTGGCTATGGCGTTGTAGAAGGTCAAGGTTGATATAGGCGGTACTTGCGTTTCGTAGCCTATACTCATCCATGGCAGTGTGGTCTTGCTCCAGTTTACGTATTGTTTGCCTCTTGAGTCTTTCTTCGGCATACGTATTCTTGCCGGCGAGTAGCCCGGTATTGGTAGGTGTAGGTCGTCTGCAAGGCCCAGTCGTCTAATTCCCTCAACATACTTCTCCGGAGTGTTGTGGTAGTGGTCGTCAATTATTCTACTTACACCGATGTTTGAACTTACCCACAACGTTTGTGGCAGTTTGAGCATACCGTATCCTCCGCGTCGCCAGTTGTGGTCTTTCATTTCGCGACCGTACATTGGCCATACACCGCATCCCGTATCTACGTAGGCAGTTGTGTCTACCACACCATCGTCGAGTGCTACCATTATTGAGGCGGTCTTGAATACAGAACCTGGTTCAAGCAAATCGCTTACTGCATGGTTCTTTATCTCATTATATGTGCCGTCGGCACACTTTGTCATGTTTACTATAGCCTTGACGTCTCCCGTCTTAACCTCCATAACGATGGCCACACCTACGTTGGCGTTAATCTTGTACAGCTCGTTGAGCAAGGCACGTTCGGCAAGGTCTTGCATCGATACGTCGATTGTAGTCACGATGTCAGCACCGTCTACCGGTGCGCGGTCTGTAAGGTATAGAAATTTGTTTAGTACCTTCTTACCGTGGCTTATACCGTTCTCGCCTCTAAGCAGCGAGTCGTACGATAGCTCCAGTCCGCATTGTGCCGAGTCTATCTCGCCGAACATCTTGCCTATTGTTCGCAGAGCCAGCGATCCGTATGCCTGCTTGCGTGCATTGAACTCCTCGGTGTGGAATCCGCCGCGATTCTTCTTCAGGCAGAATATAGGCAAACGTTTTACCTCCGAATAGGTGCTGTAGTTCACACGTCTTGGCCATATAGGCCAGTGGGCTTTCTGCTTTTGATATCCCTCAAGTAGATGTTCCTTGAACTCGGCAGCCGAGCGTTCGGGGAATATAGCGTTCAGTCCGTCGCATATAGAATCGAGTTTTACCTCAAACAGCGAGTCTTTATCTGCTGTGTGTATGGCTCTGAAGTCGACAAACAATTTATATTGTGGCAACGACGATGCCATTAATTGTCCGTCGCAGCTTAGAATGTTGCCGCGTACCGGTGGTGTGCTTAGGCTGTCTACCTTCACACGGTCGGCCACTTGCATCCAGAAGTCGTGCTTGGCAGTCATGATGTACATAGTCTTGCCCAGTACGGCGACAGCTATCAGCGTCATAAGTATAGCTATGAAACTGAATCTTGGCATTGCTTTCTTGCTGTCAAACTTGCTCATTTTTCTTCTGTGTTTGGAACATTAATTATGTATGGTGGCTGAGTTGCTATCTGCAATGTACTGTCCTGGCAGGTTTTAAGTTGCTCAAGCACCTTGCTCTCGCGTGTCATTTGTGTCAGGTCGCTACTTGACGACAGTGCTCTGTATTTGGCGTCCTTAAGTTGTTCGGTTAGGGAACTTATGCGTATAAGGTCCTGCTGGCACTTGTATCTGTTGGATATGTATACCACGATAAATAGCGATATTAGCAGTATCAGCCATATTTGCTGTCTTATGACGTTAGCGCTCAGTATGTCGCCGCCCAGAATCTTGCGCAGTGTAAGGTTCTTGGCAAAGGGCATGTCCTCCTCAGTGGCTTGCTCTCGTATGATGGTCTTAAGCGATGGCGCCTCCCGTTCGGTATCCTTATCGGCCTTTTCCTCAAGATGTTCGAGGATGAGTCGTGCGTCTGGTTGATTCTTTTCAGTCTCCATAATGTTTATTTTTTCTCAGCTATACGCAGTTTTGCGCTTCGGCTTCGTGGGTTGCGCTCTTGCTCCTCATCAGTAGGAATTATAAGCTTGCCCACTGTCTTGAATGGCGTGTTTGTTCGTCCGAAGAAGTCTTGGTCTACCTTGCCTTCCGCATTGCCCGCCTTCATATAGTTCTTTACGATGCGGTCTTCAAGCGAGTGGTAGGTTATTACCGATAGACGTCCGCCGGGTGTCAGCAGTTCTGTAGCCGATGCCAGCATTTCCTTTAGCGCGTCCATCTCATGATTAACTTCGATGCGTAATGCTTGGAACAGCTTAGCCATCTCCTTTTTCTCGCGTTCCTTACGGAATAAAGGCTCCACGGCAGCAAGAAAGTCGCTCGTTGTCTTAATCTCCTTGGCTTGTCTTGCCTTGGCAACGGCAGCCGCAATGCGTCTTGAGTTCTTCATCTCGCCATATATGTAGAAAACGTCTGCCAGTTTTGTCTCGTCGTAAGTATTGACAATATCGGCAGCTGTTTGTCCGGCACGCTTGTTCATTCGCATGTCTAATGGCGCGTCGAATCGGAATGAGAAACCTCGCTCAGCATCGTCAAAGTGGTGCGACGATACGCCAAGGTCGGCAAGCAGACCATCTATGTGCTCCACACCATAGTAGCGCATCCAGTTCTTTAGGTATCTGAAGTTGCTTCTTACAAAGGTGAATCTGTCATCGGGTTCCCCAATGTTCTGCTCGGCATCTGCATCCTGGTCAAAGCTGTAGAGATGAGCGTCGTGGGCGAGTCGTGATAGAATCTCTCTTGAGTGTCCGCCTCCGCCGAATGTCACGTCTACATATATGCCGCCTGGTTTTAGGTTGAGCCCGTCTATGCTTTCGTCAAGAAGCACAGGTACGTGGTAACCTTCGGCGGTCTTTATGCTGGTTGTATGTTCTATATTGTCCTTATACATTATTAATAAGCGTATTTGGGTGTAAAGGTACATAAAAATCCGCATACGAGTCTACATTTAGGTATCAAAATTATTAAAAAGATATATTTCTTGTGTTAAATGGAATGTATCTGAAAAAGATGTGTTACTTTTGTACCCAAATAGCATTTTTCAGGTCAAGATGAACGAAATTTCAGAGCATACAATCGACATTGACAAGATACTCAGCAGCAAGATGGGGCCAAAGGCACGTTATGTACCGGGGGTTCTTACGTCATGGCTCAAGCGCATTATTCACCAGGACCAGGTGAACAAGTTTATATGGGACAGCCGCAACCTTACGGGTGTGGATTGGCTCGAGGCTTGCGTGCGCTATCTTAAGATGGATATTGAGATAGTGGGCAAGGAGAATTTGCCATCCAAGGACGATGGGCGTCTTTATACTTTTGTGTCCAATCATCCGCTTGGAGGACAGGATGGAGTGGCGCTCGGTGCTATAATAGGTCGTCATTACGATGGGCGTTTCCGCTATCTTGTCAACGATCTGCTTATGAACTTGCCTGGTCTTGCTCCCGTTTGTATAGGTATAAACAAGACAGGCCGCAACAGTCGCGACTTTCCGCGTATGGTTGAGGCTGGCTTCAAGAGCGACAATCATATGCTGATGTTCCCAGCTGGGCTTAATAGTCGTCGCCAGCCCGACGGCTCTATACACGATATACCGTGGACAAAGACGTTTATCAAGAAGAGCGTGGAGTGTCAGCGCGATATCGTACCCATTCATTTCAGTGGAACCAACTCGGCTCGCTTTTATCGCATAGCCAAGTTCAGCGACCGTTTCCTACCGTTCAATCTTGCCATGATATTCCTTGTGGACGAGATGTATCGCAATGTGGGCAAGCATTTTACCATACATATAGGCAAGCCTATACCATGGCAAACATTCGACCGTAGCCGCACGGCGCAGCAGTGGGCTCAATGGGTGGAGGATGCTGTATACGACCTGCCTCAAAAGGTAAAAGGGTAAAAAGATAAAAGAGTAAAAAGGTAAAAAGCCAAAACGTAAAAGATAAAATAGGGCCGTATGGCCTGTAGACATATTCGAAGAATACAACATGGAAGAGCCAATAATAGAACCGGTCAGTAAGGAGCTGTTGAAGAGCGAGCTTACACCCGAGCGTCAGCTCCGTATGACCAATAAGAGCCACAACGAGATTTATGTCATCACAGCGCATAACGCGCCTAATGTGATGCGCGAGATAGGACGTCTGCGCGAGATTGCTTTTCGTGAGGCGGGAGGCGGCACTGGCAAGCCGTTGGATATTGACGAGTTTGACACATGTCCTAATTGCTATAAGCAGCTCATTGTGTGGAATCCTGAGGCCGAGGAGATTATAGGTGGCTATCGTTATCTGTTGGGTTCCGACTGGGAACTTGACGAGAAAGGACAGCCTAAGCTTGCAACAAGCCACATGTTCCATTTCTCCGACAAGTTCCTAAAGGATTATATGCCGTACACCGTAGAGCTGGGTCGCTCGTTCGTAACTCTTGAGTATCAGAGCACACGACGTGGCTCAAAGAGCCTCTTTGCACTTGATAATCTTTGGGACGGACTTGGTGCACTTACCGTTATAAAGCCTAATGTGCGCTATTTCTTTGGCAAGATGACGATGTATCCATCTTACATCCGAAGGGGTAGGGATATGATTCTCTACTTCCTCAAGAAGCATTTCGACGATAAGGAGAACCTTATCATCCCGCTCAAGCCGCTTAAGATAGAAACGCCGGAGGATGAGTTGAAGAAGCTGTTCTGCGAGGATGATTTCAAGAAGGATTATCTAATCCTAAACCGTGAGGTACGTGCCTTGGGTTACAACATTCCGCCGCTTGTCAATGCTTATATGTCGTTGTCGCCAACGATGAAGCTTTTTGGTACAGCCATCAACTACGGTTTTGGTGATGTTGAGGAAACAGGCATACTGATAGCTGTTGATGAGATACTCGAGAGCAAGCGTGTTCGCCATATCGACTCTTTTATCAAGGAGCATCCTGAAGCCTTGGAGATAACGAGTGGCGCCAATAAGGTGATTTACCGCGAAAAGGAGATATAATAATAGCGCTCACTACATTGATATGGGATCAAATAATATTGTTGTGTTTTTAACAATCCAATATTATTGTTTATCTTTGCGTCATGAATAGAACTCAGCCCATAGATTACAAGTCCGTATNCGTTTAACTGCAAGCTAAAAACATTCAGGGCTGAATTCAGAGGAGTGAATGATCTGAAGTTCTATCTTTATAGGGTAAAACAGTTGTTTGCATAAGAAATACAGATTGTTAAAAACACAACAATATTATATGAGCCGCTATCTTTTTGGGATATCTATGTAGATAAACGAAAAAGCCTCGCAAGCTGTTGCTTGCGAGACTTTTTAAAAGCGCTTCAAGATGGACTTGAACCAACGACCCCCTGATTAACAGTCAGGTGCTCTAACCAACTGAGCTATTGAAGCATAGCAATCATCGAAAGCGTTGAGCGTTTGAAACTTGTGCTGAACGATTGTTTCGAGCGCTTCAAGATGGACTTGAACCAACGACCCCCTGATTAACAGTCAGGTGCTCTAACCAACTGAGCTATTGAAGCAAACAGGTTGCTTTCGCGCTGTCTCGTGATTGCGGGTGCAAAGTTAGCAAGAATTTTGTAATCTCCAAAACTTTTGCTAACTTTTTTCGCCTTTTTATCTATTTTTTTTCATTTCGCCCCTACTGAGCCACATCAATACGGTGTAAAGCAGGCATCCCGATACCAATCCTGCCAATGCATCGATGGCGTAATGTGCCTGGATATATACCGTTGAGAAGCATAGAAAGATGTAGAAAGGCAACATTAGTAATACCAGTTTGCGTTGGCGGGTATGTGCCGCCAATAGCATACATACAGTAGCAATGCCAACATGCGATGATGGAAAGGCAGCTGTAGGACGTTCGCCCGCTGCTTTGGCATCCTCGACAAGTCCATAAAACAATCCTTGCTCATAACCTGGAGTAGGCAAGCATTCGGTATGTGTATTAAAGTAGTCGCCTACTGCTGGGAACACGCCTTGCACTATATTGTCCAGTCCTACAGCTTTGTAGTAGAACGTAGGTCCTGCTACTGGTACAAAGATAAACACTATGTAGTAGACGAAGAACGACGCCATAACTACCAAGGCAGCTCTTTCAAACTCGTTGTATCGGCAGCAGAAGTAGAACAGTACCGTGAGCGCTATCATGGGGTAGTAGCTGGCGTATCCCATGCTCATAAGCTCGGACACTACAGCCCACGGCATTGTCTTTACAAAGGTTAGGGCTGGTTGGCATCCAAAGATGTTTTGTTCCCATCCGCAGAACACATGGTCAAGGTTGCTGAACATGCGGTTTAGCTCGTAAGTGTCTGGATACCACCATGCCAATAGCGACATCTGCGCCACTACGCGCACCAAGCGTGTAAGTCGGCACGGTACAAGTCGGTATACCACCCATAAGGCTGCGGTCATAGCCACGACACGTACACGTCCCCAAATCATTGCGTCAGGGTTTTGTAGCTCGGTGTAGGTAAACAAAGCCACGCAAAGCGTAAGTAATGTATAAGCCAACACCACCCATTCGAGAGCCATGAGTCCGCGCTTGGGCTTGCTCTCGATGGCGAATAGTTGTTTGATGAAGTTCATTTCTTTATTGTCTTCTTATAAGAATAAAATTACAACCACCCGTTTTCCTTATACCACTTTACTGCGAGCTTCACGCCCTTATCAAGTTTGTAGTGTGGGTGGTAGCCAAGTTCGTCCATAGTTGGTTCTATATCGCAGCGCCAGTTGCGTTGCTTCAGAATGTTGTACTTGTCGTTGTTTAGCGCTATAGGCTTGTGGGTTATTTGGCCTATCTTCTCGCCGAAGAAGGTAACAATGCGCAGCACCCATACCGGTGCAATGATGCGCAGCATCCACTTTACGCCCATCTCTTTCTTCAGAAGGTCGCTGAATTCGGTAGAGCTATACACCTCGCCGTCGCTTAGGAAGTATTTGCGTCCGCTCATACCGCGGTCTAATGCCAGGAATACAGCCTGAACAACGTCAAGCACATATACAAAGGTAATGTCTTGCTGCGTGAATCCTACGGCAAAGTCAACGTGTTTCTTAATACTCTCTGCCATAAGGAAGTAGTCGCGCTCGCGTGGTCCGTATACACCTGTAGGGCGAAGTATGATGTATGGAAAATCGTTGCCTACCGAGTCTAAATAGCGTTCTGCCTCCAGTTTGCTCTTGCCGTACGCGGTGTTAGGACGTGGACTGTCGTTCTCGGTAATGTCTTGATAGGGCTGCTTTTCGTGTATGGCACCGTATACACTTAACGAGCTAAGGAATACAAATCTCTTTATAGGCATCTGCATTTCTATTAGCGCGTCTACAAGGTTGCGTGTTCCGTCGGTGTTCATGCGTCGGAAGTCAGTCTTGTCAAGGCATTTGGTCACGCCAGCAGCGTGCACTACATAGTCGAAGTGCTTACCGTCGAGCTGTTCCTTGAGCCTCTCCTTTGAGGAGAAGTCAAGCTCTATGAAGTTTATACGATTGTCCGTGAGATACTTTTTAGAACTCGTATGTCTCACCGCAGCCCACACTTCCATACCTTTATTTAGTGCTTCTTCTACGATGAAACTGCCAATAAAACCGCTGGCTCCGGTTATCAATATCTTGCTTGTCATTATGAAAATTGGTACATAATCGGTTGCAAAGGTAGTGCAAATAGTAGACAATACAAAACTTTCGTGCCTAAATTGCTGTTTATCTGATGCTTTCTGAGCTTAATTTGCAGTTTGTTGTGTCGTTTTCCATTCATTGGATTGGCTACAAAATCAACGTTTGTGAGCAAGTTCCCCTAGAAAAGTGTGGTATTAGTCTAAAAGTTCCCCTAGAAAAATGTGGTATTTCCTTGTAAGTTCCCCTAGAAAAGTGTAAATTTGCATTGTAAGTGTCTATTAATCAAAATAATAACGAACATGGGCTTGCTTGGAGCATTGTCGGAAACGCCCCCGCAGCAGATTCTTATTGGTAATAATGTATTTGAGGAATATAAGGGGGCTTTTACGGAGAACTATGTACTGCAGCAATTAAAGTCTATTCCACATACCTTTGTCTACTATTATAGCAATGAAAACTCTACAATGGAAATCGATTTTGTTGTACAGCACGACAATGAAATAATTCCTATTGAAGTGAAGGCGGAAGAGAATCTCAGAGCAAAATCATTGCGACAATTTACTTCGGACAACCCTGGCTTGCATGGCATGCGTTTTTCGATGTCGGGATACAGAGAACAAGAATGGCTTACCAATGTGCCTTTATGGGCAGTAAAGTGGTCGTTTACGTAACTTAACAGTAATTTAATACAGCAATGATGTTGCTTGTTTCAAACTTTTTTTGTTTATTTGCATTGTAATAATCAAAGCACGAACAATCTAAAATCAGTAATAATATGGGAAAAGGAAAAAAAGGCGGCAAACGCATGACTAAGAAACAGCTTGCCCCGAAGCTTGAGGAACTATTCGTGTCCAATCCCGGCAAGACTCTATCATTTAAGGATATATTCCGCACGCTGCATCTTGACACTCATCCCCTTAAGATGCTCGCTATTGATATAATGGAGGAGATGGCGTGGGACGACTTCATATCTAAGGTTACAGACAACTCCTACAAACTAAACCTTAAGGGACAGGTGCAGGAGGGTGTGTTTCAGCGCAAGACAAACGGCAAGAACACGGTAACTCCCGATGGCTCGGACAAACCTATATTTGTGGCTGAGCGCAACTCTATGTGGGCTCTTACGGGCGACCGTGTGCGTTTCTCGTATATGGCACGTCGAAAGAATCATATCAAGGAGGCACAGGTAATAGAGATATTGGAGCGTGCAAAGGACACGTTTGTTGGACGCCTTACGTTCGACCACGATATATGCACGCTTATATCTCCGTCTAACGTGCTTGCCAACAGCATTATCATCCCGCGTAGAAAGCTTAAGGGCGGCAAGGATGGTGACAATGCTGTGGTCAAGATTATAGAATGGCCCGATCAGGACCATCGCAACATGATAGGCGAGGTGGTGGATGTGCTGGGCAAGGCTGGCAACAACGATGTTGAGATGAACACTATCCTGGCACAGTATGGTTTGCCATATAAGTATCCTAAGAATGTTGAGGAGGCTGCCGAGAAGATATCAGCCGAGATAACCCCCGAGGATTATGCCGAGCGCGAGGACTTCCGCGACACATTTACATGTACAATCGACCCAAAGGATGCCAAGGACTTCGACGACGCTCTGTCTATAAAGAAGCTTAAGGACGGTCTGTGGGAGGTGGGTGTGCACATTGCCGACGTGAGCCACTATGTTAAGGAAGGCTCTGTGATAGACAAGGAGGCTGTGAAGCGTGCCACAAGTATATACCTCGTCGACCGCACTATACCGATGCTGCCCGAGCGCCTTTGCAACTTTATTTGCTCGTTGAGGCCGGATGAGGAGAAGCTTGCCTTCTCTGTGATATTCAATCTGGACGACGATGCCAACGTTAAGGCTTACCGCATTGTGCATACTGTTATAAAGTCGAACCGCCGTTATGCCTACGAGGAAGTGCAACAGCTGCTTGAGGATAATGGAGTAGTGGATGGCAAGGGTGAGCCGGCACCACCAGCTCCTAAGGGAGGATACAAGGGCGAGAATGCCGACCAACTTATTACACTTGATAGATTGGCCAAGAAGTTGCGTGCCGCAAGATTCAAGAATGGCGCCGTTAAGTTTGACCGCGAGGAGCTTCATTTCGACGTAGACGAGAAGGGAAAGCCTATACGCTGCTACTTCAAGCGCTCTAAGGATGCCAATAAGCTTATCGAGGAATTTATGCTGCTTGCCAACCGAACCGTGGCTGAATCGGTAGGCAAGGTGGGTAAGGGCAAGAAGCCTAAGACGCTGCCTTATCGTGTGCACGACAATCCAGACCCGACAAAGCTCGAGACATTGAGGGAGTTTGTTGTCAAGTTTGGCTACAAGATGAAGACAGACGGCACGAAAGGCGCACTTGCCAAGTCGCTCAACACGCTTATGTCCGACTGTGAGGGCAAGCGCGAGCAAAACCTCATACAGACTGTTGCGCTGCGCGCCATGATGAAGGCAAAATACTCTATACACAATATAGGTCACTTTGGTTTGGCGTTCGACTACTACACTCACTTTACATCGCCTATCCGCCGTTATCCTGACACAATGGTTCATCGACTAATAACGCGTTATCAGCAAGGTGGACGCTCTGCCAATAAGGAACATTACGAGGAGTTGTGCGAGCATTCGTCTGAGATGGAGCAGGTTGCCGCCAATGCCGAGCGCGATTCTATCAAGTACAAGGCAGTAGAGTTTATGTCGGAACGTATAGGTAATGTGTACGATGCGCATATCTCTGGTATACAGTCGTATGGCATTTACTGCGAGATAGACGAGAACCATTGTGAGGGTCTTGTACCAATGCGCGATCTTGACGACGACTACTACGACTTTGATGAGCGTAACTACTGTCTTGTGGGCAGACGTCATCACAATAAATATCAGCTTGGCGACCCAGTACGCATTAAGGTGGCTCAGGCAAATCTCGAGAAGAAACAGCTCGACTTTACGTTGGCTGATGATTAAGAAATGGGAGGCTAATAGAAGTATATATTACTTTGCCATTTATATTGTATTACTTTGCCATTTATATTATATTAAAATGGCAAGTAATATATAATGCTTTGTAATGGCATATGGAAACAAAAAAGGAGTAACTCTAATGAGTGGCTCCTTTTTGTTGTTCATCCGGATATGGAGTGATATATAAGTACGTGTTAATATTTAGCTTTATATATGAGTGGCAATCTGTAGGAGGGTATGGCATCCCTGCCATACCCACTCTGCTATGATTGTCTTGCCGATTTAGTGGGTATGGCAAGGATGCCATACCCTCCTACTATATGTAATGATAATTCTGAACTGTTACTTATGTATTTGTTATAACCCGAGGTTAAGCATAGTTTGCCGCCTTTGGCGACATTGATTATAGCCAGACACAGTTTATCTTACACTATAGTTGGAGGGGATGGGGGAAGAGTAAAAATAGAAAAAAGTGGAATTGCAGTCTCGTTTTATCTACTGTGGTTCCACTTTTCTCTTATGTTTATTTAGAATTTATGTATTGCATAAATCTTTAATTTTTCGCTTTTGTAGTTAATACTGTTAAAGGCATAATATGCGTAGGTGGCACTGTGTTCTGTAGAAGACCAATTGTTTTCGTTATCTTGCCTCCAGAGTATTTCTTTTTTAGCAGGTAAATACCAACCCTTCACGCCATTTTTATTAAGTGCATCGCACAAGGCAAATGCGGGGTATAGGTCTTTCCATCCGGCAATTTTCTTTACTATATCCATATTTTTCGTACCATCGTTATCGTATGTTGCCCCGATAGCTACGTTTTCTGTTGACCAGGCAGATGTTCCAACGTATTTTCTGACATATCTTATAGTGTCATCCATATAGGCTACTTCTCCCTTAACACCATTTTCGTTATATTCTTCTCCAACGGCGTATTTACTTTGGTCAACATATATCTTTGTTGACAATCCTTTAAAGGATATTGTTGCTTTCCTACTTGCTGTATTTCCAGAATATGCTGTTACGCGAATGGTAAGGTTATTGCCATTTTTGCTTACGCTGCACCAGTTCTGATCAGATGAGGCCTCCCAGTCTAATTTAGAGTTTATCACTAATGTTTTATTTGTTGAGTTTTTGTCAAATCCAACCTTAGTTTGACTAGGATTAAACTGAGTACCATCTTGTCTTACAATAAAGGTATACTTCATTGTTTTAGCCTTATTTGAAATAGTTACTTCAGCGTCTCTTGATTTGTCTGTTTTATTTGCATCCAACTTTATTGATAGATTCCTCCAGTATGATAACTCGTTAAAAATAGGTTCACACCATGTTTCAGAGGAGGATACTTGTATGTCTTTATTATCTAGATTGCTATAAACAGTTATTTCTGTTGTACTAGCATTATTATATGCTCCCATTATATTATTGCCATTCTGAAGCTCTGAAACATACAAATAACCTTTTTTCTGTGTTATGTTCACTGTCACACTATTTTTCCCATCTTTAGTCTTCAGCGTTATTTTACCATTGCGTTCTTCGTCTTTATCGTTGGCGCTAGCAGTCAACTTTAATGAATAAGAGGTTGCGTTACCTGATGATTTTACAGCTTTAACGGGTTTGTTGCCTACGAACTTTATTTTGGAGGCATTAGCATGCATAACTCTTGTATTGTCTACGATTTCTGCCTCACACCATGTACTTATGTTGTTGATTATTTCTATGTTCTCTTTTTGTATGTTTGTATTTATTCCGATTTCTGTGTTTGCACTTTTTGCATCAAAGTTAATTAAAGTATTGTTGAGATTGATATATGGATCTACTCCACTTCTTGTTACCTTTATTTCTTTCTTCTTTCCGTATGCAGTGGTAAGTGTTATTGTTGCTTCTGTAGTTTCTGTAACATTAGATGGCAGGACTGTGATATTTAAGCCATTTGATAGGAAGTATTGGCCATAAGTAGATGTGGTCTGTATTTGGCACCAAGATTCAGATGATTTAGCGGTAAATACCACAAATTCTTTGTTGTCTAAAACTATATTCTCTGTGCCTCCATCCTTGTTAAATGATAAGGATGTTGTCGGTATTTCCAAATCAATGTCTTTTCCTTTAAATGGGGATTGATATTTCACGTCATAGCCAATCACCCCACCAGAAGTACTGACAATCTCGTCTTCAACAAATATTCTTACGAAATGTCCATTGGAGTATGCTACATAGCCATTGTTTTTTTGTACACGCATAGAGGATGCCCACCCAATAGTTGGAATATGGGTTACGTTGCCCAAACCTTTAACGGTTCCCAATGATACGAATTCGCCGTAATTAAAGTTATAGTCATTACCTACATATATGTATGTATCAGGAATTGTGGTTGTTTCATTAGGTGCATTTCCTTTCATCATAGATAGACTCACAGTCCCCTCAGGGTCGTTTACTGTTACACCCGGCTTTATGTTGCCGTCGTCACCGTCTGCTGAATCGTTGTCGCTACCGCACGCCGTTATTGCTACTGTTACGAGTAAAAAAGCGAATACTCTCTGTATTAGCCTAAATGTTGTTCCCATAATGAAATGTTTTTTGTTGCATATTCATACCTTGTATATAAATGTTTTATACTTGGTCTTTATGCCTCGGTTAATAATTTTTGTGTATGTAGTCCAAGAATGTAGGTTTTAGACAATAAAAAAACGTGGACTAAAACTTCGTCTACGCTTATCGAGGTATCGCCAAACACCATATGCAACCATACACGAGTAAAAGCCCACGCCTGTAGACAGACGTGAGCATTAACCTTTTACTCTTGATTGCTTTTCTTAAATTTGGCGATTTTCGATAAGCAAGAATACAAAGCTAACGCTTCTTTATTTTATTATAATATGTCTTCTTTTTATTTATGCTTCATAGGCATCATTTTTTTATTTATAATGCAAATATACGAAGTTTTTATTATATAATCCTAATCATATATAAATTTTTTGATAAAAACTCTACGGTTTCTGTCCCATGTTTTATTTTACACGCAAATGTATAGAGGTGCATATATGGCATTGCTTCTTGAAAGTGTATAAGGAGTTGGAGTATATGCTGAAAGTCTCAGAGATTTATACGAGTATAGACACGGCGTGCATTACCAACTGAGCTATGGCGTTAAAAAACAAAGTGTATTAACAACAAAAAAGGAGTCACTCTAATGAGTAACTCCTTTTTATTGTGGTGCCACCAGGAATCGAACCGGGGACACAAGGATTTTCAGTCCTTTGCTCTACCAACTGAGCTATGGCACCAACACTATGTTGCTTAATTGCGGGTGCAAAGGTACGACTAATATTTGATACTTGCAAGTTTTTTGCAAAGAATTTTTCGCTAATTGTCATTAAACAAAAAAAATAAAGAAAAGATGCACGTATATCAGAAAAAACCTGTAACTTTGCACTCGCTTTTGGGTTTACTCCCATTATGCAATCGGGATGTAGCGCAGTTGGTAGCGCACTACGTTCGGGACGTAGGGGTCGCAAGTTCGAATCTTGTCATCCCGACATAAAAGGGTTAAGATACTGATTTCAGTAATCTTAACCCTTTTGTCGATTTTATACCACTCCTGCTTGGTGCAAGAATACCGCAATGATGCACACTGGGCACACAAATCTAACTATGAACAGGAATATACCGTATACCTTAACCCATGTGGTGCCACGGTTGGTAAACTCGTCTCGTACAATACGTTTAGGCACAAACCAACCTATGAGCAAGCATGTAGCCAGTGCTCCTACAGGCATAAGTATCTGTGCGGTAAGAAAGTCGCAGAAGTCGAGCAATGTGCGGCCTGCTATCGACAAGCCTTTATATGCGCCACACGACAGGGCACATAGTATAGCTATGATGCAGCAAGCAACTGTCTCTATAGTGGCACCTATACGACGCGAGCAGCGCAGTTCCTCGTGAAAGAAGGCTGTGCCTATCTCGTGCATAGAGATAGTGGATGTAAGGGCAGCCAATGCCAAAAGCATGTAGAAGAGCACCGACATTATATAGCCAACAATAGGCATTGAAGCGAATGCCTCTCTGAAGACATTGGGCAAGGTGATGAATATAAGAGCCGGACCTGAGTCGGGACTTATGCCTACCGAGAAAGCTGCCGGGAATATCATAAGTCCGGCAAGTATAGCCACAAGCATATCTATTATGGCTATCTGGCAAGCTGTCTTGGCAAGGTTGGTTCGCCTTGAGAAGTAGGATGCATAGGTGCACAGGCATGCCGTGCCTAACGACAGCGAAAAGAAAGCCTGGCCTAAGGCATCAAGAAACACCGTGCTGCTTACTTTAGAGACGTCTGGGTTAAGCAGAAAGTCTACTCCGCGCCATGCTCCTGGCAGCATGCACGACGCTCCAACGAGCACTATAAGCAGAATAAATAGGGTAGGCATGAGCAGATTGGATACCTTCTCTATGCCGCTGCGTATGCCATGCACCACAACAAAGTGGGTGATAAGGATGAATGCCACTGCCCAGAACGCTGGCATTACCGGATTATGGGTGAAGTCGTTGAAGTAGGCTGCCACATAATTGGCATCGCCCGAGAGTTGACCAACCAACGACGCATAGAGATATTGCAGACACCATCCAGCTACTACAGCATAGAAGCCAAGCACTATCATAGATGTAAGCACGCCCATAACGCCTATCAGCATCCATGCCTTTCCGGCTGCCAGTCGGCGGTAAGCACGTGCGGCATTTGAGCCAGCATGGCGTCCGATGATAAACTCGCTTATCATACCCGGTATGCCAAGCATAAGCACGCATACAAGATATATAAGTATGAAGGCGGCCCCCCCGTCTTCGCCAGTCATATAAGGAAATCGCCACACATTGCCAAGTCCTACTGCAGAGCCTGCTGTTGCAAGCACAGCACCAAACTTGGTGGCGAAACTGGTTCTACCTGATTGATTCATTAGCAATTTTTTCTCTGTATATTTATTGTTATATCACACCCAACTGGTTAAGGAATATCGCCACGATGCACACTGGGCATACATATCTTATTAGCACCATATATACGCCGAACAGAGTGGAGCGCAGCGTGCCCCAATTGGTAAACTCGTCCTTCACCGTCTTGCGTGGCACCACCCATCCTAAGAACAGGCATGTAAGGAAGCCTACTATGGGCAGGAATATCTGTCCGGTTACAAAGTCGAATACATCGAACAGCGACTTGCCCCCTATCATAAGCCAGTCGCGTCCGCCTATAGATAGCGAGCAGAAGGCTCCCATAATGCAGCACGATACGGTTACTATTGTGGCAGCCTTCTTGCGTGTTGTATGCAGCTCCTCGTAGAAGAAAGCTGTAGACACCTCGTGCAATGATATGAGCGATGTTAGGGCTGCAAGCGACAGCAGTATGTAGAAACCGGTGGCGATGATTGTGCCTAAAATAGGCATGGAGGCAAATGCCTCGCGGAAAACGTTGGGCAGGGTGATGAAGATAAGCGATGGTCCCGAGTCGGGATTAACACCTACAGAGAAGGCTGCTGGGAATATCATCAGTCCGGCAAGTATGGCTATCAGCGAGTCGATTAGTACTATGTTGACAGCCGACTTCATAAGATTGGCTTGGCGCGAAAAGTAGCTGGCAAAGGTGCATATGCAACCCATGCCGATGGACAGCGAGTAGAACGACTGGCCCATTGCGGCGAGAAACATATTTGAGTCGAGTTTGGAGAAATCGGGACGGAATAGAAACTCGATGCCTCTGCCCGCTCCAGGCAGCATACACGAGCCTACAACCACAACGAGCAGCAGTATGAAGAGCAACGGCATCATTATCTTTGAGGCACGCTCTATGCCGCTGCGTACCCCGTGTATAATGACAAAATGGGTCATAGCAAGTATGGCTACGGTCCATATTACAGGTTGTAGGGGAGCCGAAGAGAAATCCTTGAAGTACTCGGTTATGTAGGTTGGGTTGCCGTTAAGCTCGCCAAATGCCGATGAGAAGATGTACTGCAAGCACCATCCTGATACCACAGCATAATAGCCAGTGATAAGAAATCCGGTAAGCACACTCATACATCCTACTAATCTCCATAGGCTGTGTGTTCCCATCTTGCCGTAGGCGCGTCCGGTATTGGCTGCTCCGTGGCGGCCAATGATAAACTCGCTCATCATACATGGCAGACCAAGTAGCACGACACAACCGATATATCCCATAATAAATACGGCACCGCCGTTTTGTCCAGTCATATACGGAAATCGCCATACGTTGCCAAGTCCTACAGCCGAACCTGCTGTGGCGAGCACCATACCAAGTTTGCTTCCAAAGTTTACTCTTTCTTTTGACATCTTTCTTCGTGATTTTGTTTTGTTATCCTATAATATTTACGGGATATATGATGATTTAATGCTATTGTAGTTGTTAAAGTTGCAAAAGTATAAAATTATTTCGAGAAAAGAGAACGGTTTGTAAGTAAAACTGGTAATTATGTTGTAATTATGAATATAGATAGTTGTAGCCCGACATTTTTATGTTATTGTTTTTTCGTAACTTTGCAGCTCAAACAAACATTATAAAGCAACCAATTAAACAAATGATTATGCAATACATTCGTCATCTTCTTAAGTCGTACCCCGTATCGTCGTTCTACATTCTTATAATATGGGTGTTGTGTTTTGCCTCTGTGCCCCACACGCCTCTCGATAATGTGTCGCTGATAGACAAGTGGGTGCATACCGCCATGTATTTGGGCACGTGTGGCACTATATGGTATGAGTATCTGCGCAGACATCGTGTAAAGTGCGACATAGGCGGAGGTTTCCGCTACGAGATAAATCCTATGAAGCTGTTTCTGCTTGCTTGGCTTGCGCCTGTAGCTATGAGCGGACTAATAGAGATATTGCAGGCTACGTGTACAGGCGGACGTAGGTCGGGCGAATGGCTCGACTTTGCAGCCAACTCCATTGGCGTTACGTTGGCGGCAATATGCGGAATAGTAGCGTTGCGCTTTAAACGCAGACAGTAATAAACACAAATGAAAATCCCCAGAAACAAGTTGCACCTGTTTCCGGGGATTCCATTTTTATACTAACCTATAACGATCTGTTCGTTTATTAATTGATTAATTAATAACCATCAGACGGTGTAAGAGCCTTGTTGGCATCAAGAGCGCCCTGCGGTATTGGCAAGTAGCGGTTGTATGTCTTGAACACGCGGGTCTCTATTTCTGTTGTCTTGCCGCTGAATGTGGCACGCATGCCAGGAGCTACAGATGCATCCATGTTTACAGTACCCTCACGGCTCAGCAATACCTGGTTGAGAACCTTCTCGGCAAGCATCTTACCATCAGCAGTCTTCCAACGGAGGATATCGCTACGACGAAGACCCTCGCCTGCAAGCTCTACTGAACGCTCACGATGGATAAGCTCACGCAGTGTTTCCTGGGTGTTGTACTTAGCCTCGTCAACATCCGGCATACCTACACGGTTACGAATCTTATTCAGATAAGTATAAATCTGCGCCTTGTTGGCATTGAAGTCAAGCTCGTTGGCAGCCTCGCACCATGTAAGGAGCACCTCAGCATAGCGGAATACGATAGGCGAGCATGCAGTGTTCCAGATGTCGCTGTACTGGCTCTGCGGAGCAAGATACTTACCCCAGATAAGGCCAGTTGGAGGTGTATTGTTCTTGCTGTCCTTATAGTTAGAGTTCTTCACACCGTTGATCTTCTCGTCAAGAGTATTGAAGATAGCTTGCTTGCCCTGACCATTGATGTAGTCGCAGCCAGGATAGCAGATTGTCATACCCATACGTGGGTCGCGGTTGTTGAACGGATGAGTTGCATCATAACCTGATGTAGGATCGTCGATGGTCTTGCCGTTAGCCATTTCGTAAGCGTCGACAAGGTTCCATGTAGGCATGATTGAACTCCAACCACCATCGCCATTGCTGTACATACGACCGACAACGTCATTGTACTTGGTACCGGTGATGTGCTGTACTGCAAGGATAATCTCCTTAGAACCCTGACCGGCAAGACTAAAGACGTTAGAATAGCTTGGGTCGAGGTCGTACTGACCGAGAGCGATAATCTTCTCGGCACGATCCTTAGCTACAGCCCACTGCTCATTGTAAAGAGCCTCGCGCATACGGAGAGCATAGCCTGCACCCTTTGCGATACGTCCGGTCTGTGAAGGAGCATCGTTGAGGTCGCCTACAAGCTGGTCGAGCTCGTCTTCTACATATTTTCTAACCTCAGCCTCGGTGTTCTTAGGAACCATAGCTTCCTCGGCTGACTGGAAGCTCTTGATGATAGGCACTGCACCGTAGTTCCAGTTCATAAGGAAGTAGCGGTAAGCGCGAATCCAGCGAGCCTGTGCTATCATGTCCTTCTTTACAGCCTCGCTGCTGAAAGAGCACTTATCAACATTGTCAAGGAATTCATTGCAACGACGAATCTTAGAGAATTCGTAGAAGTCGCGACCTGTGGTAGCATTTACCTGACCATTGCCGATAGGAGTATATCCCTCCCAAGGATACTGGTCGTAACCAAAGTCGGAAGCGCCATCCCAATAGAGAAGGAATCCATCCCAACCCCAACCGTTGTCGTAGTTGTCTTCCCAGTTGTTGTAACATCCGGTAAGGAATTTCTCGGCATCACTTTGTGTCTGCCATGCTGTAGCAGGTGTCATGGCATCCTTCGGTGCTGTTTCGAGGAAATCAGAGCACGAAGTGGTCATGAGAGCCGCTATACCTGCAAATATATAATTTTTAAGATGTCTCATAATAGTAATGATTTAAATAGATGTAGTTTTTAGAATGTAACGCTCATACCGAATGAATGGGTGCGGAGTAACGGATACGAGCTGAGTCGCTGGCTGGTAGCCTCCGGATCCATGTTGAGGTCGAGGTTATCGATAGTGAAGAGATTCTCGCAAGAGTAGTAAACACGTACCTTGTTGAGGCCGATAGTGTTGACAATCTGCTTAGGCAATGTGTAGCCAATCTGCAAGTTCTTCAGACGGCAGTAAGCAACGTCCTTGAGCCAGAATGTAGACATAACCTGGCGTGAAGAGCTAGGAGAGTTGGTGTCCTTGAATAGACGTGGCATCTTCGGGTTCTTCTTGTTGAATGTCCAAGAGTCCTTCCAGATTGTAGCTGGGTGAGAGCTATCGCCTGAGAATGAGCCTTCAACCTCGAATGAATCGAAGAAGCGCTTAGCCTTGAGCTGACCATTGAAGAACATAGAGATATCGAATCCCTTCCAAGCAGCGTTGAGGTTCAAGCCGAATGTATAGCGTGGAGTAGGACCATTGGTGAAGATACGGTCCTCGGCATTGATCTTGCCGTCGCCGTTTGTATCAACATACTTGAGGTCGCCACCCTTGAAGCCGCCACCACCGAATGGGCAACCGCCCTTAGAACCATCGGCTGGCCAGTAGTAGTTCATATACTCCTGAGCCTCCTCGTCTGATGCGAAGAAACCATCAGCCTTGTATACATAGTAGCTGTTGAACTCGTGACCCTTGGCATTACGGATGCCATTGCCACCATCGATATAACCCTTACCAGGCATATCCTCGATCTTGTTCTTGTTGTAAGCAAGGTTGAATGCAGCGCCGAATGTAACGTCGCCAAACTTGTCGTTGTAAGCAATCTGGAGCTCAACACCCTGGTTGCGCATCTGACCTACGTTGTCCTTGTAGCTACCAAGAGCAAACTCGTAAGGAGCGTCTACTGACATAAGGATGCCATCGGTAAGACGGTTGTAGTAGTCGATGCTTGCTGTAATCTTGTTGTTAAGGAAGCCCATGTCTACACCTACGCCCCATGTTGTGGCCTTCTCCCATGTGATGGTGTTGATCTTGTAAGAGCCCTGATAGTAGCCAGGATTCAATGTACCGCCAAATACATAGTTGGCACCAGTGTTATAGGTACTGAGAGCTGGATAGTAGTCATCGCCGATAGCCTCCTGGTTACCGAGTTTACCCCAAGAACCACGAATCTTCAAGTTAGAGAGCCAAGACTTGGTGTTCTCCATAAATGCTTCCTCGCTTACGCGCCAGCCTGCAGAGAATGAAGGGAAGTATCCCCAACGGTGTCCGTCAGCAAAGCGGCTTGATGCATCAGCACGGAGGTTAGCCTCGAGGAGATAGCGTCCAGCGAAGTCGTAGTTAACACGACCGAACCAAGAAAGCATGTTAAGCTTGCGTGTGTAGCCCTGTGCCTTCTGTGTAGAAGCGTCACCGGCGTTGATGTCTGTTACTGAGCTGCTTGGGAAATTCTGGCGATATGTGTACCAATACTTATACTCGTAGCCCTCAGCATGCCAACCGGCAAGAGCGCCAAAGTTGTGGTTGCCAAGAGTTTTGTTGTATGTAAGCAATGCCTCGAATGTCTTGCGTTCCCACTTAGACATCTGCTCTGTATGCTCGTTAGGAGACGTCTCCTTGTTGGCATTATAGCGGAAGTACGGCTGGAAGTAGTCGTAGTTCTGTGTGTTGTTAACGTAAGAAGCGCTAACCTTAGCTACAAGACCGTCGATAATCTTATAGTCGAAACCAAGGAGTCCGGTGAAGTTGGTGTTGCGACGTACAACCTTGATGTCGTTGTCGAGCCATGCAATAGGGCTACCATCGGCGATTGTACCCCATGTACCATCCTCGTAACGTGGAGTAACCCAAGGTGCGATAAGGTTGAGCTGACGTATAATCTGGTCGGAACCACCACCTGCGTATGCTGATGACGGGTCGGTATAGTCGTTCTTTATGAAAGCGAGGTTGAGGCGAGTTGTAAGGCGGTCGTTAATCTTCATTTCAAGATTGGTACGACCATTGAACTGCTCACGTCCTGCATTAGGAAGAATACCTGTCTGCTTGAGATAACCGGCAGATGCGAGATAGTTAACATTCTCGTTGGCACCGTTTACGCTAACGTTGTGGTGCTGCATAACGCCAGTCTTGTAGGCAAGGTCGTACCAATCGGTATTGTTCTTGCCATTCTCAAACTGAGTAAGGTCATATTGCTTGTCTGCTGCAAGCAAGGTGTTGAACATGCTTGCATAATCGTAAGAGCTAAGACGGTCGATAAGGGCTGTAGCGTTCTGGAAGCTTACGTAGCCGTTATAGTTAACCTGAGGAGCTCCGCTCTTACCTTTCTTTGTGGTGATAAGGATAACGCCGTTGGCTGCCTTTGAACCGTAGATGGCTGCCGAGGCTGCGTCCTTAAGTACAGAGATGCTCTCGATATCGTTAGGGTCGAGGCTCGACATAGTACCAGCCTCTACACCATCGATAAGGATGTAAGGAGAAGAATTGTTGAATGTACCGACACCACGCACATTGATAGAACCAGCGTCCATACCTGGAGCACCGTTGGTGCCACTGATGGCAACACCCGGCATAAGGCCCTGCAAACCACTCTGGAGGTTTTGGATAGGACGGTTCTCAAGTTGCTTGCTGTCAACAGAAGCCACAGAACCAGTGAGGTTTACCTTCTTCTGTGTGCCGTAACCAACCACAACAACCTCATTGAGCTGCTGGTCGTCCGACTTAAGAGTAATGTTCATGTGGTCGTTAGCTGCAACTGTAGTAGAGTTGAAGCCAATGTAGGAAACATTAATCTTGCTTCCTGCTTTCTTAAGGTTTAAAGAGAAGTTGCCGTCAACATCGGTAACGGTGCCGTTCGATGTACCTGCTTCTACAACAGACACACCAATAAGAGGCTCGCCTTTAGAGTCAACAATCTTACCCTTAGCAACTGCATTCTGCTGTTGAATCTCAGAAATAGAAGTAGGGGGGTGGAAACACTGTTTCCTGCGACTGCCAACTGAGGCGTCAAGGAAGTCAGCGCACACATCAGCATGGCTGTCTTCAACTGGTTTTTTGATTCAGATTTTCTCATATCAAATAGGTTATAGAGATTTAATATAGTCTTGATTTTTAGACTTGTTTTTGGGGTGAGTTTATATGTTTGTGGTTTTATATTGTTTGTCTCCTTTCATGTCGGGGCGTCTTTGGGGGTGTGTCTTGGGGCGTGCTTTTATATGGTTTGCCTTGGTACGGCCGTGCTAATGTACGGACACACTTCGGGCTTTATGTGATATTTATGGAATTGTTAAAGTAAGGTGATATAAGGTAATAAATTGTGAATGTTGTAGATTGTTAATTGATTACGGCGACAAATTTATATAAAATTTATTTAATGGCAAAGGTTTTCTAAACTTTTTTTTACCTATTTTCTATAATAGGTTAAAATTCGTAGAATAAAAGTGAGTTATCGGTTAGGGTTTGCTAAATCCACATTACATTTTGATATGCAAATATGTATATCAAGATGTAATGTGGAGTGTATGGCTTACGTTTTGTCAGTGAAATGCACATCCTCTTGATGTCTGATAAAGTATTTAGAAGCTTTCGAGCCAGGCTTTGAGGTCCATCATCATCTCCACGTGATAGCGGAAAGATGTCTTTATTCCCCATCCATGACCGCCACCAGGATAGACATGCAGCGAGGCAGGTACATCATGGCGGAACATCTCAGAGTAGTAGCTAATGCTGTTGGCAGGCATTACCACGTGGTCGTCGTCGGATAGAAGGATGCATGCACGTGGAGTAAGGCGCGACACTTGCATGTCAGAGCTGTACTTCTGTTCTTCCTTCTTGTGAGCATTCTTGCCTAACAGAGCATCGTGCGAACCCTGGTGGGTATAGCCCTGAAGCATTGTGATAACGGGGTAGAACAGAATTTGGAAGTTGGGCTTAGCCTCGCCCTTCGACTGTGTTGCTATTGTTGAAGCAAGATGGCCACCGGCAGAGAATCCCATGATACCTACATCGTTAGCGTCGATGTTCCACGACTTGGCGTTGCGGCGTACTATGCGCAAGGCCTCTTCTGCATCGCTGATAGGCACTTTTTCGTTGCCGTTTGGCATACGATAGTGCAGTATGATGGCTGCAATGCCCATATTGTTGAAGAATGGAGCCCAATCGGTGCCCTCGTGCTGCATGGCAAGATACTCGTAGCCACCGCCAGGGCATATCACAACAGCACGGCCAGTGGCGCGCTTGGCATCTGGTAGATACACCTTAATATACGCTGTGTCTTGCAGGCCATTCTTGTTTGGGGCCTTAGCTTGCCACAGATTCTGGTTGAACGAGCGCTGTGCCAAAGCCGGCAGCGCAAGGAATAGAAGTAGAAGCGCAAGAAGAAGGTTTGCTTTTTTCATTGTGTCACTTGTTTTTGTTGCTTGTTATTATTGTTGTTTTTTTATTGTTATGATTTTTGTAATATTTCTTGCAAAGGTAGCCTTTTTTTTGTAATATTGCATCATGTTTAAAGTATAACCCCAATATTTAAACATTATACATTAATAATTAAACATTATCAAGATGCATCCATTAGAAAAGTTCGAGTATTGCCCATTGTGTGGCAGTCATCACTTCGAGGCAAATGGCGCAACAAGCAAGAAGTGCGAGAATTGCGGGTTTGAGTATTTTATGAATCCAAGTGCGTCCAATGTGGCGATAATCAAGAACGTCAAGGGAGAGATTCTTGTAGAGCGTCGCAAACAGGAACCAGCTAAGGGAATGCTTGACTTGCCTGGCGGATTCGCGCAGATAGGCGAGACTTCGGAGGAAGGTGTATGTCGTGAGGTTATGGAAGAGACAGGTTTGAAGGTGGTATCAGCACAATATCTCTTTTCTCTGCCTAACGTTTACCGTTACAGTGGCATCGACATCCACACGCTTGACATGTTCTATCTGTGCGAGGTAGAGGATGATTCGGCGCTTGCTGCCGGAGATGACGCGGCAGAGTGTATGTGGATTAAGCCTGAGGATATACATACCGAGCAGTTTGGCTTGCGTTCTGTACGCTGGGGACTGATTAAGTTCCTCGAACGCCAGGATAGATTCAAGTCGGCTGAAGAAGCCCAGAAGTAAGACTTTTGCAATAGCGTGCCTCACCTTATTTATGCTAAAGCAAGCGGTATATTCCTCTTTCTTTGGGCTAAAGTACTCCGCATTTACTCATTTATACAAAAAAAGTAAAATAATTCCTCGGAAATTTGGAGATACGAAATAAAATCCGTACATTCGTAAACGAAATAAACAATCGACGGCAATGTTGAATTTAGACAGTTTCTTGGATTATATGCGATACGAGCGCAACCGCTCTGACGAGACCGTGGAGAGCTACCGCATGGATATCTGCAAGTTTGAGAAATACATAAAAAGTCTGAACCAGGACATCACCTTCGATAATGTAGACAGCGACATCATCCGGGCATGGATGGAGGACATGATGGATAAAGGCAATGCCGCCACATCTATATGTAGACGGCTTAGTGCGGTGAAGTCGATGTACCGATATGCGCTGTCAAGAGGAATGGTAGACCATGACCCAGCTCATGCCGTACATGCTCCAAAGAAGCACAGAAGGCTACCTCAGTTTGTAAGCGAGAGCGATATGGACAAACTTCTTGACAATGCAGAGTGGAATGATAGCTACGACAGTGTGCGCACGCGCACTATACTTGCGGTGTTCTATGAAACAGGACTGCGAGTGAGTGAGCTGATAGGTCTTGACGATGCGTCAATTGACTTCCAACGCTGTGAGCTTCGTGTTACCGGCAAAGGCAATAAGCAACGCATTGTTCCGTTTGGCGACAAGCTGAGCGTGCAAATGCAAGAGTACAAACATATGCGCGACGCGCAAGTCTTAAAACGTGAGACATCCGCCTTTTTTATTAATAATAAAGGGCGACGCTTGAGGTACGAACAGGTAAGGTTGCTTGTGAGAGAGCAGTTGTCGGCTGTACCTAATATTAATAAGCGTTCACCGCATGTATTGCGTCACTCATTTGCCACTGCGATGCTGAACAATGGGGCAGATATAGAGAGTGTGCAGAAGTTGCTGGGTCATAACAGTCTATCCACAACCGAGATATATACACATACAACATTCGAACAACTAAAACAGATTTATAGTAAGGCGCATCCCAGAGAGTAAAGTCTCGAGGATTGTAAATCTACTACACCTTATTATATATATAAGAAATAAACATAAGTAAAAACCTTAACAAAGAAAAGGAGGACACTATGGAGATCAAGATTCAGTCAATCCATTTTGACGCAACAGAGAAGCTGCAAGAATTCATCGAGAAGAAAGTAGCAAAATTAGAGAAGACATTCGAAGACATCAAGACAGCAGAGGTACAGCTTAAAGTTGTAAAGCCTGCTACATCCAATAATAAGGAAACAAGCCTAACGGTAGCTGTTCCCGGACAGGCACTCTTTGTGGAGAAGACATGCGACACATTTGAGGAGGGGGTAGATCTCTGTGTGGACGCAATGAAGGTTCAATTGACTAAATTTAAAGAAAAAACAAGGAATAAGTAAAAAAAATACCGAAAAGTTTTGGTGAATAAAAAATAAGTCGTATCTTTGCAGCCGTTTTAGAACAGGTCCTAAATGGTGGCTTAACGGCTGCAAGGATTTTGCCTCTTTAGCTCAGTTGGCCAGAGCACGTGATTTGTAATCTCGGGGTCGTTGGTTCGAATCCGACAAGAGGCTCAAGAAACAAACGGAATTACTGAACGCAGTTTTTCTTCTCGCTAACCTACTTTTTGGAGCGATTAATTTATTTCATGGAAGGGTGGTTACCAGAGTGGCCAAATGGGGCAGACTGTAAATCTGCTGGCGATGCCTTCGGTGGTTCGAATCCATCACCACCCACTTTCATTTAACTTTTGCGGAAATAGCTCAGTTGATAGAGCACTAGCCTTCCAAGCTGGGGGTCGCGGGTTTGAGCCCCGTTTTCCGCTCTAAGTTGCTGTAATAGCTCAGTGGTAGAGCACTTCCTTGGTAAGGAAGAGGTCCTGAGTTCAACTCTCAGTTACAGCTCTGCTTCAGTTTCTAATCAAAGAATTTGAAGAAAAACAGATTAAACAATTTATATATAAAATAAAAAGCTATGGCTAAAGAAACATTTGTGCGCACCAAACCGCACGTAAACATTGGTACAATTGGTCACGTTGACCATGGTAAGACCACTCTTACTGCTGCCATCTCTAAGACTCTTCACGATAAGGGTTTCGGCGGCGAGGAAGTTAAGTCTTTCGACCAGATCGATAACGCTCCTGAGGAGAAAGAGCGTGGTATCACTATCAACTCTGCTCACATCGAGTACGAAACAGCTAAGCGTCACTACGCTCACGTAGACTGCCCGGGTCACGCCGACTATGTAAAGAACATGGTAACTGGTGCTGCTCAGATGGACGGTGCTATCCTTGTTGTTGCTGCTACTGATGGTCCTATGCCTCAGACACGTGAGCACGTACTTCTCGCTCGTCAGGTAAACGTACCTCGCATGGTTGTTTTCTTGAACAAGTGCGATATGGTAGAGGACGAGGAGATGCTCGAGCTTGTTGAGATGGAGGTCCGCGAGATTCTTGACCAGTATGGTTATGAGGAAGAGACTCCTATCATCCGTGGTTCTGCTCTTGGTGCACTTAACGGTGTAGAGAAGTGGACTGACAAGGTAATGGAGCTTATGGACGCTGTTGATACATGGATTCAGGAGCCTCCACGTGATCTTGACAAACCATTCTTGATGCCTATCGAGGACGTATTCTCAATCACAGGTCGTGGTACTGTTGCTACTGGTCGTATCGAGACTGGCCGTGTTAAGGTAGGCGACGAGACTGAGCTCCTTGGTCTTGGTGAGGATAAGAAGTGTGTTGTTACTGGTGTTGAGATGTTCCGTAAGATCCTCGAAGAAGGTGAAGCTGGCGATAACGTTGGTCTGCTCCTCCGTGGTATCGACAAGAACGAGATCAAGCGCGGTATGGTACTCTGCCACCCGGGTCAGATCAAGCCTCACAAGCACTTCAAGGCTTCTATCTATGTTTTGAAGAAGGAAGAGGGTGGTCGTCACACTCCATTCGGCAACAAGTATCGTCCTCAGTTCTACCTCCGTACTATGGACTGCACCGGTGAGATCAAGCTTCCTGAGGGAGTTGAGATGGTAATGCCTGGTGATAACGTAGAGATCGAGGTTGAGCTTATCTACGCTGTAGCTCTCAACGAGGGCCTCCGTTTCGCTATCCGTGAGGGTGGCCGTACAGTAGGTTCAGGTCAGATCACAAAGATCCTCGAGGACTAATACAATTAGTTGATTAGCCAGTTGCCCGAAAGGGTAGCTTACTAAAATAATAATAGTTCCCGTACTGCTTTTAGCATCGGGAACTATCCTACGGGAATAGCTCAGTTGGTAGAGCACTGGTCTCCAAAACCAGGTGTCGGGAGTTCGAGCCTCTCTTCCCGTGCAAAATAGAAGATAATATGTTCAAAAAGTTTGTAAATTATTGCAAGTGTTGTTACGACGAACTTGCGCATAAAACAACTTGGCCAAAGTATGCTGAACTCAACCACAGTGCAGTGATTGTATTATCTGCTTCCCTTGTCATTGCAGTAGTGGTGTTCGCTATGGACTCTCTCTTTAGATGGGTTATGGGAATGGTATACTCAGGTTAATCGTTCAAGAAAATGGCTAAAACAGAAAAGAAATGGTATGTGCTTCGTGCTGCAAGCGGCAAGGAGTTCAAGGTAAAAGAATACCTCGACGCTGAAATTAAGCACAATCCGTTACTTCAGGAGCATGTTTCGCAGGTGGTTCTTCCTCTTGAGAAGCACGCATCTTTGCGTAATGGAAAGCGAGTAGTTAAGGAGAAGATTTCTCTTCCAGGCTATGTCTTTGTAGAAGCAGCCCTTGTAGGCGACGTGGCTCACACGCTGCGTTTCTCGCCTAATGTGTTAGGTTTTCTTGGCGGTTTGGATAATCCTTCACCAGTTCCCCAAAGTGAGATCAACCGTATGCTCGGTACATGCGAGGAGACAGAGATTGAAGAGAACATAGATGTGCCTTATATGGTTGATGAGACTGTTAAGGTTACAGATGGTCCATTCTCAGGCTTCAGTGGCGTCATCGAAGAGGTGAACGTCGAGAAGCGCAAACTTAAGGTGATGGTCAAGATCTTCGGACGTAAGACTCCGTTAGAGCTTGGTTTTATGCAAGTCGAAAAAGAAGGCTAACGCATTGTTACGGACGCGTGAGAATTCTTTTATATTAATCAAATTAAATATTAACAGACAAAATGGCTAAAGAAGTTGCTGGATTAATCAAATTACAGATTAAAGGTGGCGCTGCGAATCCTTCTCCTCCAGTAGGACCTGCACTTGGTTCTAAGGGTATCAACATCATGGGATTCTGCAAAGAGTTCAACGCCAGAACCCAGGATAAGGCAGGTAAGATAATTCCTGTTGTTATCACTTACTACACCGATAAATCATTCAGCTTCGAACTTAAGACTCCTCCTGCAGCTGTTCAGCTGAAAGAGGCAGCCAAAGTGAAGAGTGGCTCAGCGCAGCCTAACCGCCAGAAAGTTGGTAAAGTAACTTGGGAGCAGGTAAAAGCAATCGCTGAAGACAAACTGAAGGATCTTAACTGCTTTACTGTAGCATCGGCTATGCGCCTTGTTGCAGGAACAGCTAGAAGTATGGGTATCACTGTAGAGGGAGACTTCCCTGAAAATGTTTAATAACTTCAATTTTTAAGAAATGAAACTGACAAAAAATCAAAAATCAGTAGCTGATAAGGTTGAAGCAGGGAAGGCATACACACTGAAAGAGGCTTCAGAGCTGGTAAAGGAAATTACCACTACCAAGTTCGACGCTTCTCTCGATATTGATGTACGCTTGGGCGTTGACCCGCGTAAGGCTAACCAGATGGTTCGTGGCGTGGTTTCACTGCCTGCCGGAACTGGTAAAGTAACACGCGTGCTCGCTCTCTGTACTCCTGATCAGGAAGCCGCCGCTAAGGAGGCAGGTGCCGACTATGTAGGTCTTGACGAGTATATCGAGAAGATCAAGGGTGGTTGGACAGACGTCGACGTTATCATCACAATGCCTTCTTGCATGGGTAAGATTGGTCCTATCGGCCGTATCCTCGGTCCTCGTGGATTGATGCCTAACCCTAAGAGCGGTACTGTAACTATGGACGTTGCTAAGGCAGTTAAGGAAGTAAAGCAGGGTAAGATTGACTTTAAGGTTGATAAGGCTGGTATCGTCCACACATCAATCGGTAAGGTTAGCTTCACTCCAGAGCAGATCTATCAGAATGCTAAGGAGTTTATCGCTACCATTATTAAGCTCAAGCCTGCTGCTGCTAAAGGTACATACATCAAGAGTATCTTTATTTCGAGCACTATGAGTAAGGGTATCAAGGTTGATCCTAAATCAGTTGAGTAACTCTAAAAGTTTTGTAAAATGAAGAAAGAAGTAAAAGATACTATTATTGCTGAGCTCGGTGCGAAGTTGAAGGAATATCCTCACTTTTACCTCGTAGACCTCGCTGGTCTCAACGCCGAGGCAACAAGCAATCTTCGTCGCAAGTGCTTCAAGAACGAGATCAAGATGATCGTCGTTAAGAACAGCCTTCTCCGTGAGGCTTTCCAAGCATCAGACGTAGATTTCGAGCCGATGTATGGCGCACTTAAGGGTACTACAGCTGTGATGTTCTGCAACACTGCAAACGTACCTGCAAAGCTGCTTAAGGAATACAAGAAAGAGGGCATTCCTACACTCAAGGCTGCTTATGCTGAGGAGACAATCTTCGGTGCAGATCAGCTTGAGGCACTTGTAGCTCTCAAGAGCAAGAACGAGGTTATCGCAGATATCGTGGCATTGCTGCAGTCTCCTGCCAAGAACGTTGTTTCTGCTCTTCAGTCAGGCGCAAACACTATCCATGGTGTGCTTAAGACTTTGGGCGAGCGTCCTGAATAATTCAACTCCAAGTCACAAAACATTAATATTAAAAACAATTAAAATTTAAAATAAAATGGCAGATATTAAAGCTATTGCTGAAGAATTGGTAAATCTTACAGTAAAGGAAGTAAATGAGTTGGCAACAGTCCTCAAGGACGAGTATGGTATTGAGCCTGCTGCTGCAGCTGTAGCTGTAGCTGCTGGTCCTGCTGCAGCAGGTGAGGCAGCTGAGGAGAAGACATCTTTCGATGTTATCCTCGCTGAGGCAGGTGCTGCTAAGCTCCAGGTAGTAAAGGCAGTTAAGGAAGCTTGCGGTCTTGGCTTGAAGGAAGCTAAGGATCTCGTAGACGGCGCTCCTGCTAAGATCAAGGAAGGCATCTCTAAGGACGAGGCTGAGAACTTGAAGAAGACTATCGAGGCTGCTGGTGCTAAGGTAGAGATCAAGTAATCTCGCATTACACAGACAACCCAACGAGAAGTTGCCGTAAGTGCGTAATGCATACAAACATAGAAGCGGCAATCTTTCGTGAAATTTTCTTATATGGTTAGGATCTTCCAAGTAGGCGGGTCCTAACCTTTTTGTGTCTTTTCACATTATATTGATTTTATCACCCTATAAATTCTTCTGATGGCTTCAAAAATTGTTGATAACAGAGTAAATTTTGCCAGCGTCCATAATCCGTTGCCCTACCCGGATTTTCTCGATGTGCAGTTAAAGTCTTTCAAGGATTTCTTACAGTTAGACACTCCGCCTGAGGAACGCAAGAATGACGGTTTGTATAAGGTGTTCGCCGAGAACTTCCCTATTACCGATACACGCAATAATTTCGTTCTTGAGTTCTTGGATTACTATATTGACCCGCCTCGCTACTCTATTGACGAATGTCTTGAACGTGGTCTTACATATAGCGTACCTTTGAAGGCTAAGATGAAACTGTACTGTACAGATCCTGACCATGAGGATTTTGGCACATTCATACAGGACGTATTCCTTGGCACAATCCCTTATATGACAGACAACGGTACCTTCGTAATCAATGGTGCCGAGCGTGTAGTTGTTTCGCAGTTGCACCGTTCACCTGGTGTGTTCTTCGGTCAGGGTGTACATGCAAATGGCACTGTTCTTTATTCTGCCCGTATTATCCCGTTCAAGGGTTCATGGATTGAGTTTGCCACTGACATCAACAACGTGATGTATGCCTATATTGACCGTAAGAAGAAGTTGCCTGTTACAACTCTTCTGCGTGCTATGGGCTACGAGCAGGATAAGGATATCCTACAGATATTCGACCTTGCTGAGGAGATGAAGGTAAACAAGAAGAACATGAAGGCTGCCATCGGTCGCAAACTTGCCGCACGCGTACTGAAGTCGTGGAATGAGGACTTCGTAGACGAGGATACTGGTGAGGTTGTTTCTATCGAGCGTAATGAGGTAATCATGGAGCGTGAGACCGAGCTCACAGAGGATAACGTAGAAGATATTCTCGAGTCGGGCACATCATCAATACTTCTTCATAAGGATGCCGAGGCTGCCAACAAGTATGCCATCATCTTTAACACTCTTGCTAAGGACCCGTCAAACTCGGAGAAAGAAGCTGTGCTTTATATTTATCGCCAGTTGCGTAATGCCGACCCTGCTGATGACGCATCAGCGCGTGAGGTATTCCAGAACCTCTTCTTCTCGGACAAGCGCTACGACCTTGGCGAGGTAGGACGCTACCGTATAAATAAGAAGCTCGGTCTTGATACAGACTCTGATGTTCGTGTTCTTACTAAGGATGATGTAATCGAAATTATTAAGTATCTTATCCAGCTGGTTAACTCTAACGCCACTGTTGACGATATCGACCACCTTTCTAACCGTCGTGTTCGTACTGTGGGCGAGCAGTTGAGCAACCAGTTCTCAATAGGTCTGGCACGTATGAGCCGCACTATCCGCGAGCGCATGAATGTACGTGACAATGAGGTGTTCCAGCCAACCGATCTTATCAATGCCAAGACTATTTCAAGCGTTGTAAGTTCATTCTTCGGTACCAACCCGCTGTCACAGTTCATGGACCAGACCAATCCGCTTGCTGAGGTAACTCATAAGCGTCGTCTCTCAGCTCTTGGCCCTGGTGGTCTTTCACGTGAGCGTGCAGGCTTCGAGGTTCGAGACGTACACTATACACACTATGGTCGTTTGTGTCCTATTGAGAGCCCTGAGGGTCCGAACATCGGTCTTATCTCTTCTCTCTGTGTATATGCTACAATCAACGAGCTTGGCTTCATCGCCACTCCATACCGTAAGGTTAAGGATTCTATCGTAGACCTCGATAACAACAACGTTGTTTACCTCACCGCTGAGGAGGAGGAGAACCACGTTATAGGACAGGGCAACGCTCCGTTGCGTGAGGATGGCTCGTTTATCCGCGACTATGTTAAGTGCCGTCAGAACGCCGAGTTCCCAGTAGTGCCTCCTTCAGAGGTAGACCTTATGGACGTATCGCCGCAGCAGATTGCATCTGTATCTGCAGGCCTTATCCCATTCTTGGAGCATGATGACGGTCACCGTGCGCTCATGGGATGTAACATGATGCGCCAGGCTGTGCCATTGCTTCACAACGATGCTCCTATAGTAGGTACAGGTCTTGAGAAACAAGTTTGCGAGGACTCTCGTACAATGATTACTGCCGAGGGCGAGGGTGTTATCGAGTATGTAGACGCTACAACCATCCGTATCCTCTACGATCGTACAGACGACGAGGAGTTTGTAAGCTTCGAGCCTGCTCTCAAGGAGTATCGCATACCGAAGTTCCGTCGCACCAACCAGAACATGACTATCGACTTGCGTCCTATCTGCAATAAGGGTCAGCGTGTTAAGAAGGGCGACATCCTTACCGAGGGTTATGCTACAGAGAATGGCGAGCTCGCATTGGGCCGCAACCTTCTCGTTGCCTACATGCCTTGGAAGGGTTACAACTACGAGGATGCCATCGTGCTTTCGGAGCGTATGATTCGCGACGACGTGCTTACATCAGTACACGTAGACGAGTACTCGCTCGACGTGCGCGAGACAAAGCGTGGTCTTGAGGAGTTCACAAGCGATATACCTAACGTGTCTGAGGAAGCCACAAAGGACCTCGACGACAACGGTATCGTACGTATCGGTGCACGCATCGAGCCGGGCGACATCCTTATCGGTAAGATTTCGCCTAAGGGCGAGAGCGATCCTTCACCGGAGGAGAAGCTTCTGCGCGCCATCTTCGGCGACAAGGCAGGCGACGTTAAGGATTCTTCATTGAAGGCCAACCCGTCATTGAGCGGTGTTGTTATCGACAAGAAGCTCTTTGCACGTGCTATCAAGACTCGTGAGTCGAAGAAACAGGATAAGGTGATACTCGCCAAGATTGACGAGGAGTATGAGGCAAAGAACGACGACTTGAAGGATATTCTTGTCGACAAGCTCCTTACCCTCACCGAGGACAAGCCTTCACAGGGCATCAAGGACTACTCTGGTGCTGAGATTATCACAAAGGGCACCAAGTTCACAACTACAATGTTGAAGAACCTCGAGTACGACGGAATACAATCGAACGACTGGACAGGCGACGAGCACACCGATAAGCTCATCTCTAAGCTTATTATGAACTACATACGCAAGTACAAGCTTCTCGATGCCGAGCTCAAACGCAAGAAGTTTGCCATCACCATCGGCGACGAGCTGCCTTCAGGCATTCTTCAGATGGCCAAGGTATATGTTGCCAAGAAGCGTAAGATTGGTGTAGGAGATAAGCTCGCTGGTCGTCACGGCAACAAGGGTATCGTGTCTAAGATTACACGTATGGAGGATATGCCGTTCCTCGAGGACGGACGTCCAGTAGACCTCGTGTTGAACCCTCTAGGTGTGCCTTCTCGAATGAACCTTGGTCAGATATTCGAGGCCATCCTCGGTGCTGCTGGTCGCAAGCTCGGTGTTAAGTTTGCTACACCTATCTTTGATGGTGCTCATCTTGAGGATCTCTCAGAGTGGACCGATAAGGCAGGTCTGCCTCACCTTTGCTCAACACACCTTTATGATGGCGAGACAGGCGAACGTTTTGACCAGCCTGCTACAGTAGGTGTTACCTACTTCTTGAAACTCGGTCACATGGTTGAGGACAAGATGCACGCTCGTTCAATCGGTCCGTACTCGCTCATCACTCAGCAGCCACTTGGTGGTAAGGCACAGTTTGGTGGACAGCGTTTCGGAGAGATGGAGGTTTGGGCTATTGAGGCATTTGGTGCCAGCCACGTACTTCAGGAGATTTTGACAATTAAGTCAGACGATACCGTTGGCCGTTCAAAGGCTTACGAGGCTATTGTAAAGGGCGATCCTATGCCTACACCAGGTATACCAGAGTCGCTCAACGTACTCTTGCACGAGCTTCGCGGTCTTGGTCTCAGCATCAAACTCGATTAATACCGACATCCCTAAATTATAGAAATATATGGCTTTCAAGAAAGATACAAAAGTTAAAAATAATTTCACGAAGATAACCATCGGTCTTGCCTCTCCGGAGGAGATATTGGAGAATTCGTATGGCGAGGTAACAAAGCCTGAGACCATAAACTATCGTACTTACAAGCCCGAGCGTGACGGTCTGTTCTGTGAGCGCATCTTTGGTCCGACACGTGACTATGAGTGCGCCTGCGGCAAGTACAAGCGTATTCGTTATAAGGGTATTGTGTGCGACCGATGCGGTGTTGAGGTTACTGAGAAAAAAGTACGTCGTGAGCGTAGCGGACATATAGAACTCGTTGTGCCCGTAGCTCACATTTGGTACTTCCGCTCTTTACCTAACAAGATTGGTTATCTGCTCGGTATGCCTACCAAGAAACTCGATCAGGTTGTTTACTACGAGAAGTATGTGGTAATACAGCCAGGTGCTCTTGAGGGACGCACCGACTCTGAGGGTCTTGAGCTCAACGGTTCACACAAGATGGACCTCCTCTCTGAGGACGAGTACATGGACATCATTGACAACAAGCTTGGTCCAGACAACGACTATCTTGACGATAGCGATCCTAACAAGTTCATCGCTAAGATGGGTGCCGAGGCTGTGTACGATCTTCTTGCAAACCTCGACCTTGACTCTCTTTCATACGAATTGCGCGACCGTGCAAATAACGACTCGTCACAGCAGCGTAAGACTGAGGCTTTGAAGCGTCTTCAGGTGGTAGAGGCTTTCCGCGGTTCTAAGGACGTAAACCGTCCAGAGTGGATGATTATGAAGATTATTCCGGTTATTCCGCCAGAACTTCGTCCTCTCGTTCCGCTTGACGGTGGTCGCTTTGCAACATCCGACCTCAACGACCTTTATCGTCGTGTAATCATACGTAACAACCGTTTGAAGCGTCTTGTTGAGATTAAGGCTCCTGAGGTTATCCTCCGCAACGAGAAGCGTATGCTTCAGGAGGCAGTGGACAGTCTCTTCGACAACTCTCGCAAGTCGAGTGCTGTAAAGAGCGATGCCAATCGTCCTCTTAAGTCACTCTCTGACTCGCTCAAGGGTAAGCAGGGACGTTTCCGTCAGAACCTCCTCGGTAAACGTGTTGACTATTCTGCCCGTTCGGTAATCGTTGTAGGTCCTGAGTTGAAGATGGGCGAGTGCGGTCTGCCAAAGCTTATGGCAGCCGAGCTTTACAAGCCGTTCATTATTCGCAAGCTCATCGAGCGTGGTATTGTGAAGACTGTTAAGAGTGCTAAGAAGATTGTAGATCGTCGTGAGCCGGTGATTTGGGATATTCTTGAGAACGTAATGAAGGGTCACCCAGTTATGCTTAACCGTGCTCCTACACTTCACCGTCTTGGTATCCAGGCCTTCCAGCCTAAGCTTATAGAGGGTAAGGCTATCCAGCTTCATCCATTGGCATGTACTGCGTTTAACGCTGACTTCGACGGTGACCAGATGGCTGTTCACCTTCCGTTGAGTAACGAGGCTATTCTCGAGGCGCAGATATTGATGCTCCAGAGCCACAACATCCTTAATCCTGCCAATGGTGCACCTGTTACAGTGCCTTCGCAGGATATGGTGCTTGGTCTATATTATATCACTAAGATGCGTCCGGGAGCCAAGGGTGAAGGACTCACATTCTATGGTGATGAGGAGGCTCTTATCGCCCACAACGAAGGCAAGTGCGACCTTCATGCTACTGTGAAGGTTATCGTAGACGACCTTGTAGACGGTAAGCTCCAGAAGCGCATGGTGGAGACTTCTGTTGGACGTGTTATTGTAAACCAGATTATACCGAAGGAAGTAGGTTTCTTCAACGATATCATCTCTAAGAAGACGCTCCGCGGACTTATCTCAAACGTAATCAAGGCTGTGGGTATGGCACGCGCCTGCGAGTTCCTCGACGGTATCAAGAACCTCGGTTATCGTATGGCATACGTTGCTGGTCTGTCGTTCAACCTTGATGATATCATCATCCCGCCAGAAAAGAAGGAGATTGTTGACCGTGGTCAGGCTGAGGTTCGTGCTATTGAGGACAACTATAACATGGGCTTCATCACTGAGAACGAGCGATACAATCAGGTTATCGATACTTGGACACACGTGAACAATGACCTTGCCAACATCCTTATGAAGGAGATGACAGAGGCCGACCAGGGATTCAATGCTGTATTCATGATGCTTGACTCTGGTGCCCGTGGTTCTAAGGATCAGATTAAGCAGCTTTCTGGTATGCGTGGTCTTATGGCTAAGCCTATGAAGGCAGGTGCCGAGGGACACCAGATCATTGAGAACCCAATTATATCTAACTTTAAGGAAGGTATGTCAGTGCTCGAGTACTTTATCGCATCGCACGGTGCCCGTAAGGGTCTTGCCGATACCGCTATGAAGACTGCCGACGCTGGTTACTTGACACGTCGTTTGGTTGACGTTTCGCACGATGTTATCATCTCAGAGGAAGACTGCGGTACTCTCCGCGGACTCGTTTGCACTGCTCTCAAGAATGGTGACGAGATAGTATCTTCTCTCGGCGAGCGTATCCTAGGTCGTGTTTCAGTACATGACATTATCCATCCGTCAACAGGCGAGATTCTCGTTCACGCTGGTGAGGAAATAACAGAGCCAGTGGCTAAGGCTATTGAGGATTCACCAATCGAGAGCGTAGAGATTCGTTCAGTGCTCACTTGCGAGAGCAAGAAGGGTGTCTGCATGAAGTGTTACGGTCGTAACCTTGCTACACAGCGCATGGTTCAGCTTGGTGAGGCTGTCGGCGTTATTGCCGCACAGGCTATTGGTGAGCCGGGTACACAGCTTACTCTCCGTACATTCCACGCCGGTGGTGTGGCTGGTAACGCAGCTGCTAATGCATCTATTGTAGTTAAGAACGACTGTAAGTTGCACTTCGAGGACCTTCGTGTTGTACCGTTTGTTGAGAATAATGGCGAGAAGGACATTGACTGCCAGATGGTAGTAAGCCGTCTGTCAGAGGTTCACTTTATCGATCCACATACCGACATTACACTTGCTACACAGAACGTACCTTACGGTTCTTCACTCTACTTCAAGGAGGGCGACATCGTTAAGAAGGGTGACCTTATTGCCAAGTGGGACCCATTCAATGCCGTTATCGTTACAGAGTATGCTGGTACACTTCGTTTCAATGATGTTATCGAGGGTATTACATACCGTGCCGAGACCGACGAAGCTACAGGTCTTACAGAGAAGATTATCACAGACTCTAAGGACAAGTCTAAGGTTCCTACCTGTGATATACTCGACAAGAATGGTGAGATTATAGGTACTTACAACTTCCCTGTGGGTGGTCACGTAGTATGTGAGGATGGTCAGACTGTCAAGACTGGTACTACTCTCGTGAAGATTCCACGTGCAGCAGGTTCTGCAGGCGATATCACTGGTGGTCTTCCACGTGTTACAGAGCTATTCGAGGCTCGCAATCCGTCTAACCCAGCTGTTGTATCAGAGATCGATGGTGAGGTAACAATGGGTAAGGTTAAGCGTGGCAACCGTGAGATTATCGTTACATCTAAGACTGGCGACCAGCGTAAGTATCTTGTATCTCTGTCAAAGCAGATTCTTGTTCAGGAACATGATGCCGTGCGTGCAGGTACTCCATTGTCGGATGGTGTTATTACTCCGGGCGACATCCTTGCTATCAAGGGTCCTACCGCCGTACAGGAATACATCGTTAACGAGGTTCAGGACGTATACCGTCTGCAGGGTGTGAAGATCAACGATAAACACTTTGAGATTATTGTACGTCAGATGATGCGTAAGGTTCGTATTGACGAGCCTGGCGATACAACATTCCTTGAGCAGGAGATGGTTGACAAGCTCGACTTCGCTGAGGAGAACGACCGCATATGGGGCAAGAAGTATGTTGTCAATGCTGGCGATAGCGACGTGCTTAAGGTTGGTCAGATAGTTTCTGCTCGCAAGTTGCGTGATGAGAACTCAAGTCTTAAGCGTCGTGATTTGCGTCTTGTTGAGGTGCGTGATACCATACCTGCAACATCTACACAGATACTTCAGGGTATTACACGTGCCGCTCTCCAAACCAAGAGCTTTATCTCGGCTGCTTCGTTCCAGGAGACAACCAAGGTGCTCAATGAGGCAGCTATCCGTGGTAAGGTTGACTTCCTTGAGGGTATGAAGGAGAACGTTATTTCTGGTCACCTTATTCCAGCAGGTACAGGTCTTCGCCAGTGGGAGAAGATTGTTGTTGGCTCAAAGGAGGAATATGACCGTATGCAGGCTAATCGTCGCAACGTTACTGATTTCTCTAACCAGGAGTCGGCTGAATAATAAAGAATTATAAGGGTATTGCAAATGTCAATACCCTATAATATAAAAAACTGCTTATAAACGTAGAGTTTATAAGCAGTTTTTTTTTAGTACGCTCGGCATGAGCATTGTCTAACGGGTGAAAGTCCCGAGCAAGCCCTAATAGCGGGAATTGCATAGTCAAAGGCAAGGGTGTTCATCGCGAGATGAAATCTGAAGGAAGCCCAAGACAAACATCTGACCTAACGGACAGAAACTTCATATAAGGCATGTGACCGTGGGTGAGGTTGCTATTCAAACCAAAGCCCAATAGCTATTCGGAACGGTCGGTGTAAATGAAGTAGGTATAAGATGGAAAGACAACGCCCTTATCCGAGGAGGTCTCACGGACGCTTCAAATAGTTGTTTTTACGAAAGAAGTGGAGTAAAGCTTGCCGTGAGAAGTCAGCAGACGTCATAGTAGTGCAACAATCGATAACGTTGCACGAAGGGCTGAACCTAACAATTAAACGATAGTAATTGAAACATACCTTATGAAGGAAAGAATGCAGAAAACATTATCCCAAGTTAATGGCTGCCCCCAAAGAAATAGGTCGGAAACCGAATGGTATGGGGGAGTGCAGACCTTCATGTGGATGTGTGAAGACAACATCGTGGAAGTACCATTCGACAAGGAACACCTTTTCGAGCAAATTCTTAGTCCCACAAATCTCAATCGAGCATACAAAGCAGTTATGAGAAACAAGGGCTGTGGTGGTATCGACAAGATGACGTGCGAGCAATTGTTCCCATGGCTCCTGACCAATAAGGATGAACTCACCCGTTCCTTGATGGACGGTTCTTACCGTCCGAACCCAGTAAAAAGGGTAGAAATACCCAAGGACAATGGCAAGATGCGCCTGTTGGGAATACCTACAGTAGTAGACCGTCTGGTGCAACAAGCCATCAACCAAGTATTGACTCCCATCTATGAGAACCAATTCTCCAAGACGAGCTACGGCTTCCGTCCGAGAAGAGGATGCCATGACGCACTACGAGGAGCGCGAAGGATAGTCAACGAAGGCTACATATATGTAGTCGACCTTGACCTTGAACGCTTCTTCGACACGGTGAGCCATAGCAAACTCATAGAAATCCTCAGCCGTACGATAAAAGACGGCAGAGTGGTCAGTCTTATACACAAATATCTCCGAAGTGGTGTAATGAACAAAGGTTTGTTTGAAGCGAGCGAGGAAGGAACTCCCCAAGGCGGTCCGCTAAGTCCATTGTTGAGTAACATAATGCTCAACGAATTGGACAAGGAACTTGAACGCAGAGAACTCCCCTTTGTGCGCTATGCCGATGACTCGATGATATTCTGCAAGTCCAAAAGGGCTGCAATGCGAGTGAAGGAGTCTATAACCCGATTTATAGAGAATACTCTATATCTCAAAGTCAACAAGGAAAAGACCGTAGTGTCGTATGTGCGCGGAGTGAAATACCTCGGCTACTCCTTTTATGTGATGAAAGGCGAATGCCAACTCACGGTGCACCCAAAGTCCAAAGCCAAGATGAAGTCAAGGTTGAAAGAACTGACAAACCGCAGCAATGGATGGGGATATGCCAAGAGAAAGCAGAAGCTGAAAGAATACATACGAGGTTGGGTCGGCTATTATCACTTTGCCAATATGAAGCGTCTCTTGCTTGTAACAGACGAATGTTTAAGACGTAGAATACGCATGTGTATATGGAAAGCTTGGAAGAAAGTCAAGACAAAAGTGGCAAACCTCATTAGATGCGGTATCAATAAATACCAAGCATACGAATGGGGTAACACTCGCAAGGGCTATTGGCGAATAGCTGACAGCCCTGTTCTAAAAAGGGCGATAGATAACAATAAACTACGCTCCGCAGGGTATGCTACTTTAATGGAGGCGTATCTCGAATGGTATCCAAAATAGGAACCGCCGTATGCGGAACCGCACGTACGGTGGTGTGAGAGGTCGGAAAACGAAAGTAGGAAGAAAACTGCTTCGTTTTCCTCCTACTCGATTAATATAACTAAGAGGATGTAAATAATATTGAATCGTTAAAAACACAACAATATTATTTGATCCTGTAAATGTGTATGCTGTCAATTGATATCTTATTTTATTTGTCCAACTCCCATAAAGTATTTTTTAAGGACAAGCAGAGATATAAGACGTTCGCGGCGTGAGTTGCGGAACTGGTCAACATATTCGTGTGCATGCTTTATTATAGCCTCAGCCTCTTCGGGATGGGCTGAGTAGTAGTCCATACGTTCCAAAAGATCGGAGAAGTCGGGCTTTACTTCTATATAATGGTAGTTCGGAATAAGTCGGCCCTCCATGAACCATGTTTCAAATAGCGGTCGTGGCATAACTGCAATAGAGTTGGACGACATCACCCATTTCAAGTTAGATGCCACATCGTTTCCTTCAATTGACATTATGTATCGATATGGACGATGTTCAGGTATGGTTAACTTAGGCTTTGTCCATTCTTTCATATCCTTATCGATAACTCCTGCGTCTATGCGTGGATTGCCAAACCAGCGACGCATAAATTCCAAACGTTGTTCTTTGCCCGCAATCTTGCCACGAAATATGGCACGGTCTGTCTTATTGCGCCATGGCATTTTGTCGTTTGTGAATATAAAGTGGCGCACTTTATCAAGTTTCAGCAGCACAGCATTATGGTTGTCGCCGCCGATTGGACGGCTTTTGACTATGCTTGGAAGAGTTGGGGTATAGTTTACATCTCCAGAGATAAGGCACCAACGGTAGCTCGGATCAAAGTGGCGGGCATACTCCATAGCATCGTTATAATATACCTTTTGGCGTGTCATAGGCTGATTGCCAACATTAACTGAAGCTTCTGCCCATTTCTTGGGGTCTACCTCAGGATATGAACTGTTTTTGCAGTAATAATTCACACGGTCTAGAATATAGTCGCGGTCGGCACGTTGTTCTATTATACTGTCAAGTTTACTCAAAGCCGGTCGCAACAGTGCACGCGGAATATGAGTCATAACATACGCACGGATGTAGTAGATAAACTTCGGATTCTTACCGTTGAATATCTTGTTCTTTATTGCTTTTAGATTCATTGTTATTATTATTTGTTTATTGTATCGACTTCTTTATCAAAGCCACTTTTTCGTTTATATAAGTTTTGAACTGTTCGTCGCCAAGTACCTTAATGTCATCATATAGTCCCATGACAAAACGTCCTATGCCCATGAACGATGCCACCTCAATGTCCAAAATCCAATGAATGCCATCGGATGCGAGTGTTATTGAAGGTTCGGATAGTGGATATTCCTCCACCATTATATTGTGCGAGAGCTGTCCTAACAACAGTTTCACATGATAACGTTCCTCTCCTGAGAACATAAATATGTCGGTGTACAATTGTTTGTGCTGTGCCTTATTAGCCCATGGCATATCCATTAGTTCCACTTTTTCCATTCTGGATAGCTTAAACGTCTTGTTCTGGTGGCAGCATATTTCGTGACAACGTACATCTCTGTCATTATTCAGAAACATGTAAGGCTCCACGAACCTGTCGGTCACAGTGTGGCTGTGTGGCGACGAGTAGTTGCATATTTTCACTACTCGCTCTTTCTTTATAGCGTTTCGCAATACTGCTTTGTTTGAGTTAACCCTTTCTGAAAGAGTCTGACTCATCATAATGTCATTCAATCCAAAGTGGCGTGCCAACTTTGCGCGCAGTATTGATGCCATAGTGTCTTTAGGGTCGGCCTCGCTTAGAGTCTGGCACAAATACTCTGCCTCTGTATCTGTTAGTGGAATGTTCTCCTTCAGTTGTTTAAAGAAAGGCGATCTTTGGTCGAGATGATATCTACTACCGTTGCGTACCACGCGAAATCCGTAGTCGCTAAGCAATTTAAGATAGTTGTATACGTTTCGTCGAGTCACTCCTAACATGTCGGCATACTGTTGGGTGGTAAGTTGTCCGTTGCAAGTGAGGTAGACTATGAGGTCGAGAATGCGTTTGCACTGTGCTGTTTCCATCAGGTTATTGTTAGCGTTAGTTTGTTAGTCGAATTGAAGTTCAAGTTGTCTATCGCCCATAAGGTTGTAGCTCATGCGATGGTATGGCGTTGTCCCGTGTTGTCGGATGCCCTCGCGGTGCGCCTTAGTTGGATATCCTTTGTTCTTCTGCCAGTCGTAGTATGGATACTCTTCAGCCAACCGGTCCATATATTCGTCTCGGAATGTCTTAGCAAGTATGCTTGCTGCGGCAATGGCTTGATACTTTCCATCACCTTTTACTATAGTTGTATAAGGTAGGTCTTGGTATGGTGTAAATCGGTTGCCGTCTACGATAACAGCTTCAGGACGCACCTTTAGTTGATCGAGAGCACGGTGCATAGCGAGGAAACTTGCTTTAAGTATATTAATCTTATCTATTTCCTCAGGCGTTACCACGCCTACAGCCCATGCCACAGCATCTCGCACTATCATGTCGCGCAATTCTCTGCGTTTCTTCTCCGACAGTTTCTTCGAGTCGTTAAGCAACGGGTTGTCGTAGTTACGTGGCAGTATTACGGCAGCTGCATACACGCTACCTGCCAAGCATCCACGTCCAGCTTCGTCGCAACCAGCCTCAATAAGGTCGGTATAGTAGTGGGGTAGCAAGTGGTTTGTTTCTTTATCTTTACTCATTGGTTGAAAATCTTGTTTGTGGCGACATTTATATAAAGTGTCTGTTCTGTATACATTATATATAGATATATATGGCAAAAATACAAAAAAATATCGGGACAAATACCAATTGTCCCGATATTATTATGATGTTGACAGTTATAATGTATATGTATGTTTTCTGTTAGAACATCTGACTAACGCGCTTTATTCCTTCAACAAGTGTGTCTATTTCGTCTTTGGTGTTGTAAAGGGCAAACGAGGCACGTACCACACCTTGTACACCAAGACAGTCCATAACCGGTTGTGCACAGTGGTGACCAGTGCGCACAGCTATACCTAGTCGATCGAGCAGTGTGCCCATATCAAGATGATGTATGTCGCCAACGAGGAACGACACTACGGCATCCTTGCCTTCTGTGGTTCCAAACAGACGCATATTCTCTATTTCTGCCATACGAGCCATGCAGTATTCTGTAAGCTCGTGCTCATGCTTTGATATGTTGTCCATGCCGAGATTAGATACATAGTCGAGAGCTATAGCCAGTCCGTGTGTGGCAACATAGTCGGGGGTGCCAGCCTCAAACTTAAACGGCAGTTTCTCGAATGTTGTTTTCTCAAAGCTCACGCTCTCTATCATTTCGCCACCGCCCTGATAAGGAGGCATGCGGTCGAGCCACTCCTCCTTGCCGTATAGCACACCAATACCAGTAGGACCATAAATCTTATGACCCGAGAAGGCAAAGAAGTCGCAGTCCATAGCTTGCACGTCAACGGCGAAGTGCGGGGTCGACTGTGCCCCATCAACTAATACAGGCACGCCATGTTCATGGGCAATGCGTATTATGTCGTTTACGGGGTTCACCGTTCCGAGCGTATTGCTTACATGTGCAATGCTTACAATTTTAGTCTTGTCGGAGAACAACTTCTCGTAAGCATCCATGTCGAGTTTGCCTGAATCGTCCATAGGAATTACCTTGAGTGCAATGCCGCGCTTTGCAGCTTGCAACTGCCAAGGCACTATATTGCTGTGGTGTTCCATAACCGAGACAATAACCTCGTCGCCCTCTGTCATAAAGCCCTCGCAGAATGATGATGCCACAAGATTGATACTCTCTGTAGTGCCACGGGTGAAGATTATCTCCTCTACCTTTGGCGCGTTAATAAATTGGCGCACCTTCTCGCGTGCTGCCTCGTGTAGGTCGGTGGCACGTTGTGATAGATAGTGAACACCACGATGAACGTTGGCGTTGGCGTTAAGATATTCGTCGCGCATTGCATCAAGTACACAAAGTGGTTTCTGTGTAGTGGCTGCATTGTCGAGATAGACAAGCGGACGATCGTATACGGTGCGAGATAGTATTGGGAAGTCCTCGCGAACTTTATTGATATCGTACATATTTTAAGTGAAGAATGAAGAGGTAAGAGTGAAGAATCAAATACTGAAGGAAAGGGTGAGGAGTAAAGAGTGAAGAATGAAGAGGGAAAGGTGAAGAATCAAATACTGAAGTAAAGCGTGAGGAGTGAAGAATGAAGGGACTATAACTATCGGATTCTTCGTTCTTCACTCTTCGTTCTTCACTCTTCACTTTTCCTTACTTGCACATTTTGCATCCCTCACACTTGCTCAGCTCGCCACGGAATCGTTTCTCCACAAGATAGTGCAAGCGGTCGCGCAGTGGTTCAAGCTTAATTTGGTCGATTACCTCGTTGATGAAGGCAAACTCAAGCAGCAACTTAGCCTCCTTCTCGCTTATACCACGCTGTCGCATATAGAAAAGGGCAGCATCGTTGAGCTGACCAACTGTTGAGCCGTGCGAGCACTTCACGTCATCGGCATAAATCTCGAGCATTGGCTGAGTATACATGCGTGCTGTCTTGGTGGCGCAAAGGTTTTGGTTGACCTCCTCGCTTATGGTCTTCTGTGCTCCGTGTCTAACAAGCACACGTCCGGCAAATGCGCCAGTCGATTTGTCATCAAGTACATATTTGTATAGTTCATGACTTGTGCAGTGGCTCACCTGGTGGTCGATAAGGGTATTGTTGTCCACGTGCTGTGTTTTGTCTGCTATTACGCAGCCGTTGCACCAACACTCGGCACCCTCGCCCTTAAGCTGTACGTCGAGGCGATTGCGTGTAACACCATTGTGCAGTGTAATAACGTTGTGGTTGAAACGTGAGTCGCGCTGCTGCTCCACATACACGTTCGACACGCGTGTGTTCTTGATGTGTGTCTCCTCCATACAATAGAGGTCGAGCGATGCATTCTGTCCAACGTAAGCCTCTATCACCTGTGTTGTAAGGAACTGATGGTCGTCTGCAGCATGGTCGCAGAATAGGAATTTGGCGCTTGCGCCTTCCTCCATAACGATTAGCACACGGCGGTTTACCATTAGATCTACGTCAGAGCGCAGAATGTTAATTACCTGCACCGTCTTGTCCAACACTACATTCTTCTTTACATGTACCATCAGTCCGTCTTGTGCCAGCATGGTGTTAAGGGCGGTAATGCCGTCCTCGTTGGTCTTGGCTAGTTTGGCATAATGTTCAGCCACAAACTCAGGATGCTCTTTAGCATATTGTGCAAGCGATGTCACCTCTACGCCTTCGGGCAGATTATCTTTTGGTTGAAGTGCCGAACGAAACTGGTCGTTTACAATAAAGTATAACAATGTGCTAAGATTTGGCACATCGCAACGGAACGCCTTGTATGGGTCTACCGGAATCTCGATACGGTTTATGTTCAAGCCATAGTTTGGCTCAAACAGTCGGTCGATGTTTGTATATTTGTATCGTTCTACCTTGCGTGATGGGAATCCCAATTGCTCAAAGTCGGCAAAGGCAGCGTCGCGCACAGCGTTAAGCGCGTCGGCACTATGGGCGCTTATCTGGTCGCGACATTCGCGGTAGAGGTCGATATATTGTTTCTCGCTATTCATATTATGAGTTTTGAATTTTGAATGTTGAGTTTTGAATTGTTGCGACGTGGTCGCAATTTTGAGTTTTGAGTTTTGAATTTTGAATTATCGGCAGAGCCGATTTTGAATTATTCAATTTTGAGTTTTGAATTATAATTTATTGACTTCATCAATAATTCAAAATTCAAAATTTAAAAATCAAAATTCTTCAACTTCAGCCTTAATCCAGTCGTAGCCTCTCTGTTCAATCTCCTTGGCAAGCTCAGGTCCGGCAGTTTTCACTATTCTTCCCTTGTATAGCACATGCACCACGTCGGGCTTAATCATATCCAGCAGACGCTCGTAGTGGGTTATGACGATAGCCGAAGTCTCTGGTGTGTGCATCTTGTTTACACCGTCTGCCACGATGCGCATGGCATCAACGTCAAGACCAGAGTCTGTTTCGTCAAGTATGGCAAGCTTAGGCTCAAGCATAGCCATTTGGAATATCTCGTTGCGTTTCTTCTCTCCACCCGAGAAACCCTCGTTTACAGAGCGGCGTGTGAACTTCGAGTCTAGTTCAACAATCTTGCGCTTCTCGTTCATTAGCTTCAAGAATTCGCCAGCTTTAAGTTCTGGCAGTCCCTGATACTTGCGCTTCTCGTTAACGGCAGCCTTAAGGAAGTTGGTCATCGATACGCCAGGTATTTCCACAGGATATTGGAACGAGAGAAACAATCCCTCGTGTGCACGGTCTTCTGGTTTCATCTCGATAAGGTTCTTGCCATTGAATATGGCCTCGCCTTCTGTTACCTCGTATAGAGGGTTGCCAGTAAGCACAGCGCTAAGGGTTGACTTTCCCGAACCGTTAGGTCCCATGATGGCGTGTATCTCGCCGTCTTTTATAGTGAGGTTGATGCCTCGGAGTATTTCCTTGCCAGCGATAGTGGCGTGGAGGTTCTTTACTTCTAACATATTATTAGTTTTAAATTTTAGTATGAATCGAGCACTCGTTTCAAGCTCGACTTATGTCGTTCTTTCTTTGTTTCCTTTGGTGCCTCGTCGTTGGGGTCGTATATGCCGAGTGCCATGTATATAAGGTCGAATAGGTTGTTACCGTCGTTCGTTGTGAATCTGAACGGGAATGTGGCCTTCAATCCTATCTGAATGTTGTGGCGGTGCATGTTCGAGTGCATGTTGTATGCGTCAGATTGTCCGCCGTACGTAGTGCTTACGTGTGTCTTGCCGTCTATGCCGAGAGGAAATCCGTATTGAAATTCCAGGGCAAGCGACGAGAATATGTAACAGTCGAAGCCGATGGTAGGAGCAACGCTCAGTCGTGGATAGCTTATGCTGTAGTTGCGCTCATGGCTGTAGCCGCTTCCCGTAACACTCATGCTGTGCTGTTCGTTCTGCGAGCCAACATTGGTGTATGTCATAAGGGCAGCATAAGGCTGTATGGCGCAAGCAGTATTTAGAGGATAATAGCGTGCGCCAAGCGCAATGTTGCGCATTGTTGCCGACACGTCGCTGCTATACCATTCCAGTGTCTCGGCATTGTAGCCACCCACAAACGAGAAGTGGGCATTGTTAAGATAATATTCCAACATAATGTTGCCCATAGCAGAGCCAAATGTCCCTGCCTTCTCCGTAAACGATTGCGGCTGCTCGTTGCTTGCTGTTGTAGGACATGATATGTTCATGCCTGCAATGACAGCCCAGCGACGCGCCATATCGTCATCGTCATTGGCTGCGTTCAATGTCGTTATAGGGGCTGCCAAGAGAACTGTAGCCAAGAACAATCCGCCTAACCTGTACTGCATATAGTTCATTCTCTTATTCTTGAATGTCATATTCTTAATTCTTGAATGTCCAATTCTACATTGTGGCTCTGCCGCAACAATTCAAAACTCAACATTCAAAATTCAAAAATCCCTTTATCCCACAGTTCCCTCCAACGATACACTCAGCAGCTTCTGTGCTTCTACCGCAAACTCCATTGGCAGTTTGTTTAGCACATCCTTGGCATATCCGTTAACGATCAGTCCCACGGCCTGCTCTGTAGGGATGCCACGCTGGTTGCAGTAGAACAGCTGGTCTTCTGAAATCTTAGAGGTTGTAGCCTCATGCTCCACTACAGCCGTGTCGTTGTGGATGTCCATATAAGGGAATGTATGTGCACCACAGTCGGAGCCAAGCAACAGAGAGTCGCATGATGAATAGTTGCGTGCGTTGTCGGCATTGCTTGTGGCACGTACAAGTCCACGATAAGAGTTCTGGCTGTGTCCGGCAGAGATGCCCTTGGAGATGATAGTCGACTTTGTATTCTTGCCCATGTGAATCATCTTCGTACCAGTGTCTGCCTCCTGATAATTGTTGGTCACGGCAACCGAGTAGAATTCTGCCTGCGAGCCGTCTCCACGCAATACACACGATGGATACTTCCATGTTATGGCTGAGCCAGTCTCTACCTGAGTCCACGACAATTTAGAGTTTACTCCACGCAAGTCGCCACGCTTTGTAACAAGGTTCAGCACACCGCCTTTTCCCTTTTCGTCGCCAGGATACCAGTTCTGTACAGTAGAGTATTTCACTTCGGCATTGTCCTTTACTACAATCTCCACAATAGCTGCATGCAGCTGATTCTCGTCGCGCATCGGTGCTGTACAGCCCTCGAGGTAGCTTACGTACGAGTCGTCATCGGCAATGATAAGCGTACGTTCAAACTGACCCGTGTTGCGTGCGTTTATGCGGAAGTATGAGCTTAGCTCCATTGGGCATCGCACACCCTTAGGTATGTACACAAACGAACCATCGCTGAATACGGCACTGTTCAATGCTCCGAAGAAATTGTCTTGATAAGGCACCACGCTTCCAAGATATTCCTTCACAAGGTCGGGATGATTCTTTATGGCGTCGCCTATAGAGCAGAAGATAATTCCCTTTTCGGCAAGATGTTCCTTGAATGTTGTCTTCACCGACACCGAGTCCATGATGGCATCCACAGCCACACCGCTAAGTGCGAGTCGTTCCTCAAGTGGAATGCCAAGCTTATCAAAAGTCTTCATCAACTCAGGGTCTATCTCCTTCTTTTCGTCTGTTGGCTTCTTTGCAAGCGGGTCGGCATAGTAGGATATTGCCTGATAGTCTATCTCGGGTACATGTACATGTCCCCAAGTTGGCTGCTCAAGCTTCTGCCAGTGACGGAAAGCCTTTAGGCGGAACTCCAGCATCCAGTCGGGTTCGCCTTTCTTCTCAGAGATAAGGCGCACGATATCCTCGTTCAGTCCTTTCTCTATTATGTCGGTATGCACGTCGGTAGTGAAGCCGTACTCGTATTTTTGGTCGGCCACTTGTCGCACATACGCATTCTTTGTATCTTTATTTTCCATTTTGCTTTATCATAACGGGGCCCCAGACCTCTCTTTCGACAAGGCACAATATCCCCTTTGTGTTTAAGAGTACAAAATTACTAAATAAGCGGATATTATCCGAACGTTTTACTCTTTTTTTAATATTGTATAGAGTTTAAACTATACTTATTAATAATTCTCAAATTTACGGCACACTATTTGTCTTTTGAAAATTAAACCATTATATTTGCAGATGGATTGAATTGATAAATAGAATAAATACCCAATGATATAAGTTGAATATGTAAGATGAAATATAAATAAATCAATAATATCAACACAATTTTTAAAGAAAGAAAACGATTATGAAACAGGAAAATTGGACTGATGTAGAGCAGTATCGCGACGGCAACTATGCTCTATCATCTGCTTTCCCTGCGCTTATGCGTAAGGTGTTTGTATGGATGACCCTTGCACTTGCCATAACAGGTATAACAGCTTTTGGCGTGGCTTCGTCGCCTGCGCTCGTTGCTGCTATCTTTGGAAGCAAGGTGTTGTTTTGGGGCTTGATTATAGCCGAGTTTGGTCTTGTTATGGCCATTAGCGGAGCCATCACGCGTATGTCGCTGTCTACAGCAACATTGTTGTTTGTGCTCTATTCGATTATTAATGGTGCCACATTGTCGGTTATATTTTTTGCCTTCTCAATGGCGGTTATTGCCAAGACGTTCTTTATAACGGCAGGCACGTTTGGCTTGATGGCTCTTGTGGGCTATACTACTAAGACCGACCTTACCTCAATGGGCAAGCTTCTCTTTATGGCACTTCTCGGTCTTATCATAGCCACTGTTGTCAATCTCTTTGTACAGAGTACAGGCTTCGACCTTATCATCAGCTATGTAGGTGTCCTTATCTTTGTAGGTCTTACAGCCTACGACACACAGAAGATTAAGCAGATGTGTCTTGAGGCACCCAATGGTGGAGAGATGTCGCAGAAGTTGGCGCTCCTTGGTGCCTTGACTCTCTATCTCGACTTTATCAACCTCTTCCTCTATCTGCTTCGCATATTCGGAAGAAAGGAATAATATTAGGAATCGTCGATATTTTTAAAACCCTTTATAGCCCTCCCGCAAAACGGGAGGGCTTTTTGTATAAATATACATGGATATAACTCGCTAATTGCTTTTTGTTATTTTTCCTTACATTTTTATGCGTAATTGTTTGGTTGTTTATTCAATTATTTATACTTTTGCACTTGGAAAACCGAATAAATATACAGACATAGCAATTATGAAGTTAAAAAGCGACAGAATAGAAACATTGAAGATGCTTATATCGAGCAAGGAGCTCGGAAGTCAGGAAGAGGTGCTTTCAGCACTCGCCCAGGAAGGCTATTCCGTAACGCAAGCTACGCTTAGCCGTGACTTCAAGCAGCTCAAAGTAGCAAAGGCTGCAAGTATGAATGGCAAGTATGTTTATGTATTGCCTAACGAGACAATGTACAAGCGTGTGCCAACTCCACGTATGGCATCTGAGATGCTGCGCATACCCGGTTACCGTTCTATCAGTTTTTCAGGCAATATAGGCGTTATCCGCACCCGACCTGGCTATGCCAGTTCCATTGCATACAACATCGACAATGGACATATCGAGGAGATTATAGGCACCATCGCCGGCGACGATACTATATTTATTGTCATTAAAGAGGGTGCTACGCAAGAGCAGGTGCTTAAGGGACTTAGCTCTATTGTGCCGGGAATGGAATATTAAGAATTAGGAATTAAGAATTAGGAATTAAGAATTATCACCACTCAAATAATTCAACATTCATATAATGAATAAAGAAGATATAACCGTGATGGTAGCCGACCCATCACACGAGAAATATGTCGACACGATACTCGATACCATAGAGAAGGCTGCCAAGGTGCGCGGCACAGGTATAGCAAAACGTACACACGAGTATGTTGCCACCAAGATGAAGGAGGCCAAGGCTGTTATAGCCCTTTATGGCGACGAGTTTGTCGGATTCAGCTACATTGAGACATGGGGCAACAAGCAGTACGTCACAACATCGGGTCTTATCGTTGACCCTAAGTTCCGTGGTCTTGGCGTGGCTAAGCGCATCAAGGACCTTACCTTCACATTGGCTCGTACACGTTGGCCGCATGCTAAGATTTTCTCTCTTACCAGTGGAGCCGCGGTTATGGCTATGAACACCCAGTTGGGTTATCATCCTGTAACCTTTGCCGACCTTACTGACGATGAGGCTTTCTGGCGTGGATGCGAGGGCTGTATCAATGTTGACGTGCTCAAGCGTACTGGTCGCAAGTATTGCATTTGTACCGGAATGTTGTACGATCCAGAAGAACACCTGCCTGCTAAGTTGCCAGAGAATGTGATTGAAAGAATTAAGAAGTTGGAGAGTTAAATAAATATGTCAATATGAAAAAGGTTGTAGTAGCATTTTCAGGAGGTCTTGACACCTCGTACACAGTAATGAAACTTGCCAAGGAAGGCTATGAGGTGCATGCCGCATGTGCTAATACCGGCGGTTTTTCTCCCGAACAGCTTAAGACTAATGAGGAGAATGCCTATAAGCTTGGCGCAAAGCAGTATGTAACACTCGACGTTACACAGGAGTATTACGAGAAGTCGTTGAAGTATATGATTTACGGCAACGTTATGCGTAACAATTGCTATCCTATCTCGGTGTCGTCTGAGCGTATATTCCAGGCTATTGCCATTGCACGCTATGCCAAGCAGATTGGTGCCGATGCCATTGCGCATGGTTCTACTGGTGCGGGCAACGACCAGATTCGTTTCGACATGACATTCCTTGTTATGGCGCCGGGTGTGGAGATTATCACACTTACACGCGACAAGGCTCTCTCGCGTAAGGAAGAGGTTGACTATCTCAACGAGAATGGATTCTTTGCCGACTTCACCAAGCTTAAGTATTCTTATAACGTAGGTATCTGGGGTACCAGCATCTGCGGTGGCGAGATACTCGACTCTACACAGGGATTGCCCGAGGAGGCTTACCTTAAGCACGTTACTCGTGAGGACGAGTCGGAGCTGAAGATTACATTTGATAAGGGCGAGATTGTTGCTGTCAATGGAGAAAAGTTTGACGACAAGGTTGCTGCCATTCAAAAGATAGAGGAGATAGGTGCCGCTTACGGCATAGGTCGCGACTGCAATGTAGGCGATACTATCATCGGCATTAAGGGACGAGTTGGCTTTGAGGCTGCTGCTCCTAAGCTTATTATTGAGGCTCACCGTCTTCTTGAGAAGTATACACTCAGCAAGTGGCAGCAGTATTGGAAGGATCAGGTGGCCAACTGGTATGGCATGTTCCTACACGAGAGCCAGTATCTTGAGCCTGTTATGCCCGATATCGAGGCTATGCTCACATCGTCGCAGCGTAATGTCAACGGTACAGCAATCCTCAAGTTGCGTCCTCTTGGATTCGAGACTGTAGGTGTCGACAGTAAGGACGACTTGCTTAAGTCTAAACTTGGCGAGTATGGTGAGATGCAGCACGGTTGGACTGCCGAGGAGGCTAAGGGCTTTATCAAAGTTCTCTCTACTCCGTTGCGTGTATACTACGGTATTCATCCCGACGAGCAGCGATAAGGTAAGCGGTAACAACTGCAACTTTTAGGTCAACCGCAACGTCATACATTATATATTGAACTTTCGCAAGTTCAGAAGTTATAGAAATTAAAGAAGTTATAGAATTTAAAGCCGTATGTCTTATAGCTGAATATTCAGCAAAAAGAGTAATGGCTATAAATTCTAGCGACCGTAGGGAGCGCTAACTCCTTTAACTTCTGAATTCTCTGAACTTGCGAAAGTTCAGTTATATATATAATCAAAACATTTACGACAATGAATAAACGAATTCAGCGTTCGTCCACCAATTGTATGTTGGGTGGCGTTTGTGGTGGACTTGCCGATTACTTTGAACTTGACCCAACCCTTGTTCGTGTGATTTATGTGCTGCTTACAGTATGCACAGCATTCAGCGGTACACTCGTATATATCCTACTTTGGATTATAATGCCGAAGGAGATAAGCCCAACTCCATAAGGAGCGCGGCCTACTTCTCTATTAGTAATTAATCACGCCTCACATTCAATTCTCCTCACAAGGGGGAAGAGGGTGGGGCTTCTCAATCACGTCTCACATACTATTCTCCTCTATATGTGGTAGAGTTAGGGGTGAGGCTTTTTTCTTATAATATGAAAATAGGTATCCTTGGCGGAGCCGGTTACACAGCTGGCGAACTTATCCGCATACTTCTCAATCACCCTGAAGCCGAGATTACGTTTATCAATAGTGAGAGTAATGCCGGCAACCTTATTACCGATGTGCACGAGGGTCTTTATGGCGAGACCGACCTGCGCTTCACTTCTGATATGCCTTTCGATGATGTGGATGTTGTGTTCTTCTGCTTTGGGCATGGCAAGAGCGAGGCTTTCCTGAAGGAGCATAAGATTCCGGATAACGTCAAGATTATCGACCTTGCACAGGACTTCCGTCTAAAGCGCGAGGGCAACGACTATGTGTATGGTTTGCCCGAGATAAACCGTGCCGATATAGCCAAGGCGCAGCATGTTGCCAACCCTGGTTGCTTTGCCACCTGCATTCAGCTTGGATTGCTTCCTGCTGCCAAGCTTGGTATCATCAACGACGATGTATCTGTTAATGCTATAACGGGTTCAACTGGTGCTGGTCAGAAACCAGGTGCCACTACCCACTTCTCTTGGCGCAACAACAACATGAGCATATACAAGCCTTTCCAGCATCAGCATGTGCCTGAGATATGCCAAAGCTTGAATCAAGTGCAGCAACTTGCCGGCAATGGCGACTTCTCTGCCTCTATCGACTTTATTCCTTATCGTGGCGACTTTGCCCGTGGCATCTTTGCCACTGAGGTTGTAAAGACTGAACTTCCTATCGACGACATTGTTGCAGCCTACAAGGACTTCTATTATGATGCTCCATTCACCCATTATGTCGACAAGCCTATCGACCTCAAGCAGGTAGTTAACACCAACAAGTGCTTGATACATTGTGAGAAGTATGGCAACAAGCTCCTCATCACTTCTTGTATCGACAACCTTCTTAAGGGTGCTGTAGGACAGGCAGTGCAGAACATGAATGTGATGTTTGGAATTGAGGAAGACATGGGATTGAGACTGAAACCAAGTGCTTTTTAAGTGAAGAACGAAGAGTTAAGAGTGAAGAATCCAATAGCTTTTAAAGTGAAGAACGAAGAGTTAAGAACGAAGAATCCAATACTGATATGGTTGAGATTTATTTTTTCTTACTCTTCTAATACTAGAACTATAGGATTCTTCACTCTTAGTTCTTCACTCTTCACTCTTAGTTCTTCACTCTTCACTTAAATTATGGATGATTTTAAATATAAGAGAGATCAATCTCCTTTACATAATAAAAGCTATGCTTTTGCAAAGAGAATAATCAATATGGTAAGCTATATTGATTGCCCTGCCAAAATATACTCATTGACAAATCAGGTTTTTCGGTCTGGGACAGCTGTAGGAGCTTTAGTGCGAGAGGCGGAGTTTGCTCAAAGTTCGTCGGATTTTGTCAATAAACTTCATATAGCATTGAAAGAATGTAATGAAACATATTATTGGCTTAATCTTATGTATGACACGGGGTTTATAAGTGAGTCACAATATAAAAGTATGTTGGAGGATTGTAATGAACTCATTGCCATATTAGTATCTTCAATAAAAACTGTAAAAAATAGAAATAAGTTAAACCAAACGAATGACAAGAACGCTAAATAAGAACCTATAAGTTTCTTTATTAGAAAAAACTATAGGATTCTTCGTTCTTCACTCTTCGTTCTTCACTATAAGATTATGCATCTATTCGACGTTTACCCCCTATTTGATATTAATATCACCAAAGGTCTTGGTTGTCATGTTTGGGACGACCACGACACAGAGTATCTTGACCTTTATGGCGGCCATGCCGTTATATCTATTGGTCATTGTCATCCACATTATGTGGAGATGCTTACTGCCCAGCTGCATAAGCTTGGGTTCTATAGCAACTCAGTAATCAATACATTGCAGCAGCAGTTTGCCGAGCGTTTGGGCAAGGCATGTGGCTACGACGACTATCAGCTCTTCCTTATCAATTCTGGAGCCGAGGCCAACGAGAATGCCCTTAAGCTTGCGTCATTCCATACGGGCAAGACACGTGTGTTGTCTGCCGAGAAAGCATTCCATGGCCGTACTTCATTGGCGGTTGAGGCTACCAACAATCCTAAGATTATTGCGCCAATCAATGCCAACAACCACGTTACCTTCCTTCCGCTTAACGATCTCGAAGCATGGGAGACCGAACTTGCCAAGGGCGATGTGGCTGCTTGTATCATAGAGTGCATACAGGGTGTTGGTGGCATACGCTTGGCTACCGAGGAGTTTGCCAAGGGCTTGCAAGCTGCTTGCAAGAAATATGGTGCCGTGCTCATATGCGACGAGATACAGTGTGGTTACGGTCGTAGCGGTAAGTTCTTTGCCCATCAGTGGCTTGGCATCCGTCCCGATATCATAACATGTGCCAAGGGCATTGGCAACGGATTCCCTATGGGTGCCGTGCTCATATCGCCTGAGTTTAAGCCTGTATATGGCATGCTCGGAACCACATTCGGTGGAAATCATCTGGCTTGTACAGCTGCCCTTGCCGTTCTTGATGTTATTGAGAAGGAACAACTTGTGCAGAATGCGCACGAGGTGGGCGACTATCTTATCAGTCAACTCAAGGAAATGCAGAAGCATAACAGTCATATAGTTGATGTTCGCGGACGTGGCATGATGATAGGCATAGAGCTCGACATTCCGCACAAGGAGGTTCGCTCGCGTCTTATCCATGATGAGCATTGCTTCACAGGTTGCGCGTCAACCAATATCTTGCGTCTGCTTCCGCCATTGTGCCTTACAAAGAATGATGCTGATGAGTTCTTGGTCAAGTTTAAGAACTGCCTTACCCACAGCTGCTAAATAATCTAAAACATATATTTATGCATATATCAATAATTGGAGTCGGAGCCATGGGCGGTGCAATGCTTGAAGGCTTCTTGCGTTCTGATAGTTTCAGTGCTTCCGACATAAGTATATCCAATCCTCATACCGACCGCCTTGCTCCATATGCCGAGCAAGGCGTGCAGGTTTATGCCGACAACCGCAAGGCTGCAGCATGGGGTGATGTAGTGTTTCTTGTAGTAAAGCCATGGCTTGTAGAGAGTGTCATGGAAGAGATAAGCGACGTGCTTGATGCCGAGCGTCAGGTACTTGTTATTGTGGCTGCTGGCTTAAAGGCCGAGCAGGTAAAGTCGTGGGTGGAATACAATGGAAAGTGTCCAGCCACGTTTTTCGCTTTGCCCAATACAGCTATCGCTGTAGGCGCATCCATGTCGTTTATTACACGTGTTTGCGGAACCGATGAGGCTGAGCAACTTGTTATAGATGTGTTTAATGCTGCAGGCGAGACAATGTCGGTTGAGGCACGCCAGTTTGGTGCCGGTATGGCATTGGCATCTTGTGGCATAGCCTATGCCATGCGTTATGTTCGCGCTGCTACAGAGGGTGGAGTAGAGCTTGGTTTCAAGGCAGATGCCGCTAAGGATATCGTGCTTCAAACAATAAAGGGTGCTGCCTTGCTGCTGCAAAAGAGTGGAGCAAATCCCGAAGCCGAGATAGATAAGGTAACTACACCTGGCGGATTTACCATTCGTGGCCTTAATGCCATGGAGAAGGAAGGATTCACCAATGCCGTGATTGAGGGACTAAGGAACAGTGTTAAATCTTGAGTTTTCAAAACTCAAAACTCACAATTCAAAATTCAACCAATGCTTACAGTAGTAAAAGTAGGAAGCAACATACTTACACGTGCCGACGGACATGTTAATGTATCGCGACTCTCTGCCATTGTCGACCAGCTTGCTGCCTTGCATAGTGCTGGCCATCAGTTGATACTGGTATCATCGGGAGCTGTGGCTTGCGGTAGGGGAGAGATGAAGGCTGTTCATCCATTAGACAGTGTTGAGCAACGTCAGCTCTATTCTGCTATGGGTCAGGTAAAGCTTATGAATCTATACTACTCGCTGTTTCGCGAGTATGGCATAAATGTTGGTCAAGTGCTTACAATGAAGGAGAATTTCCTGTCCGAGCGCCAATACCAAAACCAGAAGTCGTGCATCAGTGTGATGCTTGAGAACAACATAATACCAATTGTAAACGAGAACGATACGGTGTCTATCACCGAGCTTATGTTCACCGACAACGACGAACTGTCCGGACTTATGGCTCAGATGATGAAAGCCGACAACCTTATACTATTAAGTAATGTGGACGGCTTGCTTGGTAATCCTGACGCCGATGGCTCGCGTCCTACAATACGTAAGGTTCGGTCGGCAGAGGATGTGGCACAGTATGTCACCGATAGCAAGAGTTCGTTTGGACGTGGTGGCATGACAAGCAAGTGCAACACAGCACTTAGTGTTGCCCATACCGGCATACATGTGTATATTGCTAATGGCACCCGCGAGAATATATTGCAGAGGGTGCTGCAAGGCGATAAGGACACGCCGTATACCGAGTTTGTATAAGGACCCCTATTTTTCTTAATGCCTATGAATGATATATTTGCAAAAGTTCGCTGCGCCTCATATACCCTTAATCGTCTTAGCGAGACCGACCGCACTTCTCTGCTGTTAGATCTTGCCGACGCTACAGAGGCGCACATCTCAGACCTACTTGTAGCCAATGCCAACGACCTTAGTCGTATGGATAAGGACAATCCGTTGTACGATCGATTGCAACTTACTCCGCAACGTCTGCACGATATAGCTTCTGCCCTACGCAATGTGGCACATCTCGACAACCCGCTTGGCGAGGTGTTCGACGCCAAGACGCTGCCTAACAATTTGCGTCTGCACAAGCAACGGGTGCCTTATGGAGTGGTGGGGGTTGTATATGAGGCGCGACCCAATGTCAGCTTCGACGTCTTTGCCTTATGCTTCAAGACAGGCAACGCTTGTGTGTTGAAAGGCGGAAAGGATGCCGATGCTTCAAACCGTGCCATAGTTTCGCTTATAAAAGATGTGCTGCGACGCCACAATATCAGCGATGATGTGGTGTGTCTGCTGCCAGCCACACACGAGGCTACACAGCAGATGCTTACTGCAGTTGGATATATTGACCTATGCATACCACGTGGCGGACGCCGCCTTATTGACTTTGTGCGGCAGACGGCACGCATACCTGTTATTGAGACAGGTGCTGGGGTGGTGCATACCTATTTCGACGAGTTGGGCGATACTGATATGGGTGCGCGCATCATCGAGAATGGCAAGACCAGACGCGTTAGTGTATGCAACGCTCTCGATTGTCTGCTTGTACACAGCAAGCGAATTGCTGATTTGCCACAACTGCTCGCGCCTCTTGCCAAGAAGAACGTCAAGATATACGCCGACGATAAGGCTTATGCCGTATTAAGCCAGTCGGCATATCCCGACAACCTTATTATGGCTGTGACGCCCGATACCGAGAACGAGGTATATGGCACCGAGTTTATGTCGTATACTATGGCTATTAAGACGGTAGACAGCATTGATGAGGCTCTGCAGCATATCCGCAGATATGGTTCAGGACATTCTGAGGCCATCATTACAGCATCCGAGTCGAACGCACAACTCTTCCAACAACAGGTGGATGCGGCTTGTGTCTACTGGAATGCACCCACAAGCTTTACCGATGGAGGCGAGTTTGGTCTTGGTGCCGAGATAGGTATAAGTACACAGAAACTTGGACCGCGTGGTCCGATGGGACTCCAGGCTTTAACCACATACAAGTGGTTGATAGACGGGGAGGGACAAGTAAGAGGGTAAAAAAATTATAATATGAAAACATTCTTCCATGCACAAGACCTTGGCGACCTTAATGCAGCTCTCGCCGAGGCACAAGAGGTGAAGCGCGACCGCTTCCAGTTTCAGCATCTTGGCAAGAACAAGACATTGCTGATGATTTTCTTCAACAACTCGTTGCGCACCCGTCTATCTACACAGAAGGCTGCCATGAACCTTGGCATGAATGTCATTGTGCTTGACGTTAATGCCGGAGCTTGGAAGCTGGAGACCGAACGTGGGGTTATAATGGATGGCGACAAGTCGGAGCATCTGCTTGAGGCCATCCCGGTTATGGGCAGCTATTGCGACCTTATAGGCATACGTTCGTTTGCCGGACTTACCGACCGCGAGTACGATTATGCCGAGACTATAGTGTCGCAGTTTGTTAAGTACAGTGGACGCCCAGTATTTGCCATGGAGACAGCAACTGTGCATCCTCTACAGGCCTTTGCCGACCTCATAACCATTGAGGAGCATAAAACCAAGGCACGTCCTAAGGTAGTGCTCTCATGGGCTCCTCATTGTCGTGCTTTGCCACAAGCTGTGCCCAACTCGTTTGCCGAGTGGATGAATGCCGCAGACGTAGATTTTGTAGTTACACATCCGCATGGCTACGAGCTCGACCCTAAGTTTGTGGGCAATGCACATGTGGAGTACGACCAGATGAAGGCGCTTGAGGGTGCCGACTTTGTATATGCTAAGAACTGGAGTTGTCCGGGTGTAACCAATCCTGACGATTATGGCAAGATTATCTCAAAGGAAATGTCGTGGACTATAGACGACAAACACATGGCTGTAACCGATAATGGCAAGTTTATGCATTGCCTGCCCGTGCGTCGTGGTCTTATCGTTACCGACGATGTTATAGAGTCGGCCAACTCGCTGGTTATTCCTGAGGCTGCCAACAGAGAGATTTCGGCTGAGGTGGTTATGAAGCGAATGCTGGAGTCGCTTTAAGCCTTGTCTTTCTGAAGATACGGTTTTTATTGTCTTAAGGTATATTATGTCTTTCTAAAGGTATAATATACCTTTTTTTGTAGGCATAATTTTACTTGTAGTTCTTTTGTATGTAGTTCCCACAGAATGCACAGACCACACAGAAGCCTACGGGCTTAAGCTTTTCGAATCCACAGAATGGCCTACGCTTCGCGATGCAAGAATCCACAGAAATGATTGCTTGCGCCGCCATTGGCGGCGAACCATACTTAACTTTGGCGACGCTACACAAGCTATCAATTCTGTGCCTTCTGTCGTATGACGCGCAGCGTCTATACGCTCTGTGTATTCCAAAACCTTAATCCCGTAGGCTTCTGTGTAATCTGTGAATTCTGTGGGAACTACGAGCAAAGGAGATACAAGTACAAGAGCTTATCCCCGATAAACTGCAATTTACAATTCTATCACTCCAAATTTCGGATGTACCTTTAATGAATATAATATAAACGCCAGTACCAGTCAATATAAACTGCAGTACTATATAACTGAAACTCCAGTACCAGCTATATGGTACTGCAGTACCGATTATATGGTACTAAAAACGGTACTGAGGTTTTTTAATGAAATGCATAATTGTATTTATTCTATACCTCATTGTATTCATTCGATACCTCATTGTTTTCATTCAATTTGGCAATTTTTTTACGCAATGCTACATTTATTTTACGCAATGACACCCATACCAAACGAATAAAGTTGTATATTTGCGAACAAAATAGTACTAACCCGTTTAAAACAACACAAATTATGAAGCATTATTTACTTTTGGCAGGATTGTTCGCATGCGTATTGTCCGCCTCTGCCCAGAAAGTTGGCACTAAGCCCAATGTTATTAATCAAGGTATTAACCCAATGACACAAACCGACAACCGTGGTAAGTTTATCAACGAACAAAGAGTACGTGATATGCAGCACGACAATTTGATGGCTGATAAGCACAAACCAAGCCGCAGTATTGTGGTAACCAACGAGCAATGGCGCAATACTAAGATTGTTGAGAAGGATGCCAACGGAAACGTAACAGGTACAACCGAGGTTGAATTTTTGGACAATGGAAATATTAAATCCAAAGTCTCGTCTTTTTATCAAGACGGTCAGATCATAGGTGGGTATATGATCACTTACGAGTATGACGACAACGGCAACATAACAAAGGAAGTAGAATCGAAATTGGTTGCCCCACCTAATACTTATGCCAAAACAAGAGAAACAGTATGGGTTTACAATGGTTCCCCAATTAACACCTTATATTATTATCTCGATTACGACGATACTGGGGCTATTTCACATGGCTATAAGTCAGCTTACGAATTCGATTCGTTTGGTCATATGACAATGCAAGAAGAAAGCTATTATGTTAACAACGAATGGAAGCCATCATCAAGACAAGAGTGGAAATGGGATGGAAACTACAGATATATGAGTCTTCGTTTGTATGATTGGGACAATACCACTAAGAAGTGGCAGTCGGGAAACAAGGAAGTATCTGAAGAGCGTACACCTGGTAAGGTGAACGTTGTTTATGGAAAATATGACTGGGATGCTGCCAAGCAAGACTGGGTTGTCAATGGCGAACAAAAAGAAGGCTATAACGAGTATGGAGATCTTATACTCTACTCGTATTTAGAGAACTATGGTGGCGTTTATACTGGTTGGCGTTATAATATAGATATTATATCCGAGCAACATAAAACCGTACATTTCTATGATTGGAGTCAAGATACAAATGATTGGATAGAAACATCGTATTCCAATGAAATATACGACGAGAATGGCAATATTGCAACCTCTAGTATGTACAACTCTGACAACAAGCTGGAATCTACATCAGAATACACTTGGGAGAAGTTCAACATAGGCACCGACGTTTACCCCGATTGCTATATAGTAGGCGAGGCAAGCGAATGGCAGTTTGAGAATTCACTCGTTGGCAAGGATATGGGCAACGGTATTGTTGTGTGGAACGATGTAACTATCAAGAATGGCGAGATGTTTAAGTTTGCGTCTGATGATTGGATGACATTCGATTGGGGTACAGCCTACGATGGCGAGTATATTCCTTTCGACCAGCCGGTGAAGCTAACAAACAAAGGTATGAACATAAAGCTTGATATGGAGGGTACGGAGATGACCTTCAAATCAATTAGCATTAATGTTCTTACGGGTGTTGTTGCCTTCGAGACCTATCCTACAAGTGTTGGCAGTCCAGAAGCCAAGCGCGTTAACATCTTTGCCAATAACGGCAAGATTGTAGTGCAGAACGCTAAGGACGTTAAGGTGTATAGCGCAAGCGGCGAACTTATCAGCACTGCTGCCGTTACACCAGTAGAGAAGGGGCTGTATGTTGTCAAGGCTGGTGGCAAGACCGTTAAGCTTAACGTCAACTAACAGCAAGACGCCACTTGTTTGTAGCACCCGTTTCTATTGGGTGTTGCAAACAATGGCAACTCATTGCTAAGGCTATGGGTCACACCAAGGTGTCAACAACAATGATATATATACGCTCAATGTTCGACCCCTCGCTTGCTGATGCCAATAGGAATATGCTCAAAAGGTTGGGAATGGAGTGATGGTCCACATCGTTCTCGTGTCAAAACCAACCATTAAACAGCAAAATATTTGGATTTTAGAAAATCTTTACGTATTTTTGTGGTGTATATTATAATAAGGAGGAGTTTTTATGATTCTTAGAGTAGCCAACCCTATTTACGACTCGGTATTTAAATATCTTGTAGAGGATTTACGTATTGCAAAGATTCTAATTTCGGCTCTTCTTAAGAAAGAAGTGCTTGAAGTGGAAGTTAGAAAACACGAATACACTAACGGCACTCGCGACAACATCTCAATGTTTCGTATTGATTTTGGTGCCAAGGTGCGCGAGAGCGACGGCTCTCAACACTTAGTGCTTATAGAACTTCAGAAAACATGGCTTGAGACCGAGACTTTGCGTTTCCGTCAATATCTTGGTGCCCAATATGCCAATCCCGATAATATAGGCAAGGAAGAGTCGCACGAATTTGGTACACCAATGGTGACTGTTTATTTGCTTGGTCATAAGGTGGGTGATATAAAAGAACCGATAATTTATGCCGTACATAAGGCATACGACTATTATGGCAACGAAGTAACAGAAGGCATCCCTGATCCGTTCGTAGAGAGTCTTGTCCATGATAGCATAATAGTACAGATTCCACGACTTCATGGCAGGGTAAACAACAAGTTAGAGAAGGTACTTAGTGTATTTGACCAAACTCACAAGGACAAGTACAATCGTCAGATGCTCAATATCGACGAAGACAATTATGAAGACGATACAGACATGATGTATATTCTTCGTCGACTGCTTGCAGCCGCCTCTGATGCCAAGTTGCGCCAAGACATGAATGTGGAAGACGAATACTTCACAGCAATAGAGAATCGCGATACAGCTATAATGAATCGTGATAAGAAAATAGCAGAACAAGACCAGTATATAACTGAGCAAAAGAATCAGATTGCAGAGCAAAACAATCAGATTGCTGAGCAAAACAGTCAGATTGCAGAACATATGAAGACATTGCAAGCTACAATCAATAGTCTTATCAACCGTGGCATGTCGTTAGACGAAATCTCAGTTGTTATGGGAAAGACTGTAGAGGAGATAAAGTCGATTATTTGTTAACGATACATACAGAAGAGGGTGTGTCAAAAGTCGCAAGTGGTACGCCCCGAAGGGGCAGAAGCTCCTAGCCCAGAGCCGAGCGGCCCTGGACTATGCGAAATTTGAGCTTTCAGCCCGCATGGTTTGAGTTTTGACACACTCTCTTTTGTTTTTATAACATCACCGACTATAATACCAGTATAGTAATAGGTTGTTATTCCTTACATTTTAAAATATTATATACTGAACTTTCGCAAGTTCAGAAGTTAATGGAATTAAAGGAGTTAGCACTCCCTGAACGAGCGAAGCGAGTTATCTTCTGATAAATTCCAATAACTTCTTTCGCTTGCGAAACTTAAATTATACATATACACTGACGCAATGTTATAAAGCGATCCTGTTTTAATATATTTTTAAACTTAAAACGACAGGAACTACACGATATTTTGCTCTTTTTCTACCAAAATGTCAAATATCCCATAGTGTGTGCGTACAACAATTTGTTGCGCAATGCATGGTATAACTTATAAAAACAAACAAAATATACGGAATTTTATTTGATTTGGAATAATTTTGCAATAAAACCACGCTTTTTGCGTTAAAATATTTGGATGGAAAATAAATAATACGTAATTTTGCAAATAGATTATAAAATTTAAAAAAATGTTGACATGTTGGGTTCGATGCTAAATGTAAAACAGTAATTAAACAAGGACGTCAGCAATTGCAAAGTGCTCAATTGTATTTGAGATAACACTTTATCGACTGATAACACCTTAATGTGATATTCCCTTCTGTCCACCTCGCCCCGCGAGGAAGACACCCAGTAAGACCTCTGGAGCACAATAATAGCAAAAAAAAACATCAATTATACATTATTTTACTTAAAAGAGAGAGATTTATGGAAAAAAGAATCATGACGTTTATCGCCTGTCTATTCCTTAGCATAGGAATGGCATTGGCACAAACTCACGTTTCCGGAAAGGTCACCTCTGCTGAAGACGGCGAGCCGGTTATCGGTGCTACTGTCAAAGTAGTAGGCTCAAAGACCGCTGGTACAGTTACCGACGTGAACGGTGGCTTCTCGCTTAACGTTCCTGAGAATGCTAAGATTGAGATCTCGTATATCGGTATGGTTACTAAGGTAGTAAAGGCAGGCAAGAACATGAATGTTGTTCTTGACACTGACCAGCATAGCATCGACGAGGTGATGGTTATTGCCTATGGTACACAGAAGAAGTCGTCTTTCACTGGATCTGCTGCAGTTGTAGGCTCTAAGGAAATTGGTAAAGTGCAGGTTACTAATGCTGCGGACGCTTTAAAAGGTAAGGCTGCTGGTGTGCAGCTCAACACAGCGTCAGGTCAGCCAGGCTCTACTCCTTCTATCCGTATTCGTGGCTACAACTCAATCAATGCAGGCAACGACCCTCTCATTGTGCTTGACGGTTCGCCTTATGGTGGCTCGCTCAATGATATCAACCCTACTGACGTAGAGTCGATGACAGTATTGAAGGATGCTGCCTCTACTGCCCTTTACGGTGCGCGTGGTGGTAACGGTGTTATACTTATCACTACCAAGAGTGGACAGCGTGGACAGAACGGTGTTATCACTGTTGATGCAAAGTGGGGCTCTAACTCAAAGGCTGTTCCTGAGTATGAGACAATAAAGAATCCTGCCGCTTACTACGAAATGTGGTATAGGGGACTCTATAACTATGCAGTAAACCAGCAGAAAGGTGTTGTTGGTAAGGATGACAAAGGCAATCCAATAGTGGGCTATCTTTATGGTCACATGAACCCGACAGAGGCCTGGAAGTGGGCTAACACCAACCTTATCAATAACCAGACTTATGGTCTCGGTTATAATGTATACACTATTCCTAACGGTCAGCAGATGATTGGTACCAACGGCAAGCTTAATCCTAACGCCACTCTCGGTGCAATTTCTGCCAACGGTTATTATTTGACTCCTGATGATTGGGAAGATGTTATCTACAACAACTCTCTCCGTCAGGAATACACAATTACAGCTAACGGTTCTACCGACAAGGGTACTTTCTATGGCTCAGTAAACTATCTTAGCAATGATGGTATCACTGCAGCTTCTGACTACAAGCGATTCACATCACGTTTCAAGGCAGACTATCAGGTTAAGCCTTGGTTGCGCTTGGGCGCAAACTTCAGCTATGGCCATTACAACTACAACTCTCTCGGAAACGATGGAGATGGTGGCTCATCAGCCAACAAGTTCTCATTCACCAATATCGCGCCTATCTATCCTATCTACATGCGCGACGCTGAAGGCAATATCATGTTCAACAAGGAGGCTGGCATCACTGCATACGACTATGGAGACGGTACTGTTGCTGCGTTCCGTCCTTACATGAGCGGTTCAAACGCTATCTCTGATGCACTTGTGAATACAAGCAACGTTGAGGGTAACACATTGAATGCCACTGGTAGTGCTGAGATTCGTCTTCCTTATGGATTCACATTCACTTCAATCAACAACGTATACCTCAACGAGTATCGTGCAACTAGTACCACCAACCCGTATTTCGGACAGTATGCTTCGAACAACGGTGTTGTGGCTAAGTCTCACGATCGTGATTGGTCTTACAACTACCAGCAGCGTCTTAACTGGCATCAGGTCTATGGCAAAAATGACATAGAGGTGATGCTTGGTCATGAGTACTATAGAGCTTATGGCTATGCACTCTCTGCAAAGAGACACAACCAGTTCTCTGTTAACAACAAGGAACTTGCTGGTGCTGTGGTTCTCGACAGTGGTAACTCATCTTCAAGTGAGTACAACACAGAGTCATGGCTCAGCCGTATTATGTACAACTACGATACACGCTACTTCGGTTCTGTATCTGTAATGCGTCAGGCTTCCTCACGTTTCCATCAAGATTCATGGTGGGGTACATTCTGGTCTGTAGGTGGCGGTTGGAATATCCATCGCGAGTCTTGGTTCAAGGTGCCTTTTGTTGACGAACTTAAGTTCAAGGCTTCTTATGGTGAGAATGGTAACGACGGTATCGGCTCTTACCTCTATACACCGTACTACAGCATTAAGAACTCAAGCGACAATGTTTCTTTGACACCTGCTTCACTTGGTAACAAGAAAATCTCTTGGGAGAAGAATGGTAAGTTCAACATGGGCTTCGACTTCTCACTCTTCAAAGGCCGTATCACAGGTGGTATCGAGTATTATAGCAATATGACAAAGGACATGCTCTCATGGGTATCTTTGCCACCGTCATTCGGATGGAGCGGCTACTACGACAACGTAGGTAACATGAAGAACGACGGTATCGAGATTGACCTCCACGGTGACGTTATCCGCACAAAGGATCTCACATGGAATATCTACGCTAACGTTACATCTAACCACAATGAGATTACAAAGCTCTCAGCCGACCGTAAGAAGAACTATAAGGAGGGTATCGGACTTGGCTACTCAAGTGATTCTTTCTTCTACAAGGAGGGTGAGTCGCGCTTCACATATTACTCAAAGAAGTATGCAGGCGTGAACGCTGAAACTGGTGAGTCAATGTGGTACAAAAATGTTTACGAGACAGATGCAAACGGTCAGTACATTTACTATAACAACAACAACCAGGTTGTAGATGATAACTACGAAGGATCTAAGCACCGTAAGGTTGTTGGTCAGGAGAGTACAACAACTTATAGCGATGCCGATTACTATCTCTGTGGTGACGTGTTGCCTGACTTCTATGGTGGTTTCGGTACAAGCGTTTCTTGGAAGGGCTTCGACTTCTCTGTTGACTTCCAGTATCAGCTCGGTGGTCAGGTTTATGATGGCACATACGCTGGCTTGATGAGTTCAAGCGCAGGCTCAGCAATCCATGTTGACATGCAGAATGCATGGTCGGCAGACAACAAGAACAGCAATATCCCACGTTGGCAGTATGGCGACTCTTACATGTCTTCGGCTTCTGATCGCTTCCTTATCAGCGCATCTTATTTGACATTGTCAAACATCACACTCGGCTATACATTGCCGAAGAGCTGGCTACGTAGCTTAGGCTTGCAGTCGGTTCGCGTATATGGTGTGGCTGATAACATTTGGACATGGTCAAAGCGTCAGGGTCTTGACCCACGTCAGAGCATTACTGGTAGTGCGTCTAACGCTTACTATCGTCCAATACGTACTGTTTCAGGCGGTATCACACTCACATTCTAATATGCTGTAACATTCGTAACACATAAAAATCAAGAAATAATGAATAAGAATAGAATATATCGCTCTTTTGTGGGACTTGCTGTAGCAGGTCTCACAATGAGCTCGCTCACAGGCTGTATGGACGTGACCGAACCTACAACAGTTGCTACTGAGGAGCAGATTCAGGGCTCTTCGGCTTCGGCTGAGGCTATGGTGATGGCTGTGCCTGCAACAATGAACGAGGTTGACCGTGGCTTTTTTGACAATTATCACAACTGCTTTGGCTATAGTGCAATGATGTATATCCGCGACCTTATGACTGGCGACCTCTGTCAGACTTCAAGCGGATACGCATTCCACTTCTACTATTGGGCACGCAACAAATATCAGGGCGACGGTTATATCTTCCCACAGTATATCAACCAGTATTATTTCGGTCTTGTTCTCGCTGCCAACAATGTGGTAGGTTCTGTGATTCCAGAGACTGCTTCAGACAAGCAGCTTGGCTACCTTGGTGTAGGTTTAGCTTACCGTGCTCTTGCATATCTCGACATGGCACGTATGTATGAGTATCTTCCTACAGACGTTACAAGCAACATCAATGTTGATGGTAATGACGTAAAGGGTCTTACAGTGCCTATTGTAAGGGAGACCACCGACCAAGAGGCTGCCTTGAACAATCCACGTGTATCACATGAGGAGATGTACAAGTTTATTGAGGAAGACCTCAACAATGCCGAGAAGTATATCGTGAACCTTACAGATACCAAGGGTAAGGTGCTTCCTTCTCTCGGTTGTGTATACGGTCTGAAGGCTCGTCTCTATATGTGGAATGAGGAGTATGCCAAGGCAGAGGAGTATGCACGTAAGGCTATTAACGCTGCTGGTGTATCACCTATGACTGAGGCTGACTGCACAAGCTACACTAAGGGCTTCAACGACATCTCTAAGTGGATGTGGGGTGAGCAGCTTACAAGTGAGAGCGACCAGGTTAAGACTGGTATTGTAAACTGGGTATCATGGTTGTCAAACCAAACAACATTCGGTTATACTGGAGTTAACTCTTCGGACATGCCGTTCAACATGATTGATCGCAGCATGTATGACCGTATGTCTGACACCGACTTCCGTAAGTATATGTATAAGGCTCCAGAAGGTTCAAGTATTGCAAGCAAGAATATCTACATTCCTTCAATCAAGGATCTTTGCAATAAGTATATGCCTTCATACGCTTCTCTGAAATTCCGTCCTGCAAATGGCAACGCAACAGACTCTCAGGCAGGTGCTGCTTCGGCTTATCCAGTTATGCGTGTAGAGGAGATGTACTTTATCGAGGCTGAGGCTGCTGCTCATCAGGATGCAGCACGTGGCAAGCAGTTGCTCGAACAGTTTATGAAGACATATCGCGATCCTAACTACAGCTGCAAGGTAAGCTCTACCGACGCTGTTGTTGAGGAGATAGTATTCCAAAAGCGTGTTGAACTTTGGGGTGAGGGTCAGACATTCTTCGATATCAAGCGTCTTAACTACTCTGTAACACGTGGCTATCCTGGCACAAACTGGTATGAGGAGACACGTTTCAACACCAATGGTCGTCCGGCATGGATGAACCTCACAATGGTGCGCAACGAGGCTGATAACAACCAAGCACTTGTTGGTTGGAACAACCCAGATCCAAGCGACAAGTATCCTACTTGGAAAGAAAACAAATAATGTCTAACAAGAAATGATTATGAAAAATATAGCAAAAGTTTCATATTTGTTCCTGGTGAGTTTGGTAGCGCTCGTCCTTGGTGCGTGTACAAACGATTTCGATTACACTCCGGCAAAAGTTTCTGGAACAGAGGTGTATTTCAGTAACAACCAGGATTCTGTCATCACCATCAGCAAGACAGCTTCAAACTTTATCATACAACTTCATCGTGTTGATACAAAGGGCGAGCTGACAGTATCTCTGTCATACGCTCCTGGTGAGGGTAACATTTTCACAGTTCCTGCACAGGTGACATTTGCCGATGGCTCTGCCGATGCTCCAATCGACATAACATACGATCCTGCAAAGGCTGAGTATGGAGTTTATACTGGTGGTACCATCTCTGTAGTTGGTGAAGGTTTGGATTCCACTTATGGCATTACCACTTTGTCATTCAAGGCTGGTGCTAATGAGTGGATTGATATTCCTACCGACAAGTCAATCGGTAAGATGCGTGACGATGCCATCACTTCAATCTTCACGTTCACAGACGGTACTCCTGTATGGGATGTTAAGATTCAGAAGAGTGCTGTTAAGGAAGGTATGTATAACATCGTTAACCCTTATGAAGATTGGTATACTCAGGAGGCTGAGGCTGCCAAGAAGGATGGCTCTGCATGTGCTTTCAAATACGACTCAAGTGTTGACCACAATTGGGTGATTGACGCCACCGACCCGAATGCTGTATATCTTAAGGAATGCCATACTGGTTTGAGCTATGTAGCTCAGGAAGGTGTTGGCGAATTGTCACTCTGTGGAAATCCTTGGATGATTTTGATGAACTCACGTAGCAATTTCCCAGATAAGACTGACGAACAGATTATGGAGTTGGTTAAGCAGCAGTTCCCACAGTACTTTGGTGTAATGAAGGATGGTGTAATAACATTCCCGAAACAGGCTGTTTGCATCGCAGGTTCAGAACTTCAGGAGGGTAGCTACCTTACTGCTGCAAAGAATGGTCTCTTTGCAATTGCTCTTCCTGGTAATATCATTGCCGACTATGCACTTAATGCTGAATATCAGGGTCGTTTCACCGATGTAGACAACAACGACTATGCTACATTCAACCTCACACTTGGTAATGATGTTGCTTTGGTGAAGTATGCACTTGTTGCTTCTTCTAACGCTACTGCAACTGCAAATGGTATCATCGATGGCTCTATTGAGGCTGCTGAGGCTACAGCTTCTGGCTCCGTAAACGTTGCCTATACTGAGACTGGCAATTATACACTCGTTTGTGTAATCTACAATGGAGCTGGCGAGGCTGTAGGTACAGAGGGTTTCGAATACAAGCTTAAGTCAAGTAAGGATGGGTCTACAGAGGAGAGTTACAAGGATGTGGCATCTGGTACCTATACCATAGGAGCTAAGGACCTTAGCTCGAATTTCTGGAAGGAACCTAATGGAATGATAGTAAAAGAATCTGTAGAGCAGGAGTCGATCCTCTCGCAGGGTACTGTCGATCCTACTAAGTTTAAGATCTCACCTTACCTCGTTGAGGGTTATGATCTCTACTTCTCTGTGGATGAAGATGGCATAATTACAGTTGAGCCACAGAAGACAGGTATTACAAATGACAAATACGAATTTCTTGTTGGCGACCTATATACATGGATGTTGGAAGAAAATGCCGACTTTGCTGCACAGCTTGACCAGTATGGATGGCACTCTAACTATAATGCGGACGATGACGTTTACAATTTCATCCTAAACTTCGGTGCCAGAACATCTAAAGGTCTAGGCGATTTCGGTGTTACAGAGCTTGACACCTATGAGGTGCTCGACCGTAATGCATCTGCTGCTAAGGCTGCAATGGCATCTGCTAAGAAGATAGCTGCAGAGCGTAAGTATATCTTCCGTAAGGACTTCAATGCTAACGCAGTGCATAAGAGTTTCAATAAATCTAAGATAAGCCGTCTTAAGAAGTTTGCTTACTAATGCATATACTGCATATACTAAAAAATCTCCCGACATTTTTTTGTTTGGAGATTTTTTAGTATATGGCAGTATATTTCCATTATGTAAGAAATTGCTAAAACAATTATTCTGTTTTGTTGTCTATGTTTTTAATGTATCTTTTACAAAAAAATTAACCATAAAATTTTATGAAGCTTATAAGTAAATTATTTCTTTCAGCTGCAATGGCTTGCAGCGTGATGTCGGCAAGTGCTGTGCCGGCTATGCCAGGTGTTTGGCGCACCATAACACTCGCTGATGGCACTCGGGTGCGTGCCCAGTTGCAAGGCGATGAGTTTTGCCATTATTTTAAGGATGCTGATGGCATCTGTTATGATCTTATGGAAAACAGTAGCAATCGCTATGTGAAAGCTGATTTTAAACAGATAAAACTCCGTGGTGATTCATTACGCATGATAGCAAATGCGGAGCGTAAAGGATTAAGAAAGTCCCCGGCTCGTATTGGTCAACCATCAGAACCAATCATCGGTAAGAAGAAGGGTATTATAATTCTTGTTGAATATCAAGATACAAAGTTTGGTCTTGGCTACAACCAGAAATTTGTCAATGGCTATGTTAACGGTCCATTGACAAAGACACACACACGTCGTGGATTCGTAGGAACTGTGAAAGACTATTTCTTGAATCAGTCAAACAATCAGTTTGAGCTTGACTTCGACGTAGTAGGTCCGTATACTTTGAGCAAGAAAGTGGCTTACTATGGTGCAGACCAGGGTAACAGTAAAGATATACGCCGTGGAACAATGATTCTTGAGGCTGTGCGTATGGCTGATGCTGATGTAAATTTCGCCGACTACGATTGGACAGGTAACGGTTATGTTGACCAAGTTTATGTGCTTTTTGCAGGACATGGTCAGGCAGACGGTAGCGACAGCAATACTATATGGCCACATGAATCGAGTCTCTCAAATAGTGAAGTTGGAACTTCGTATCCAAGCAACGACTATGATGCAAACGGCAATAGAGTAGCAGTAAATACCTACGCTTGTGGTCCAGAGCTTCTTGGATCTGCACGTGCAGGTATTGGTACACTCTGTCATGAGTTTGCCCATTGTCTTGGCTATCCCGACATGTATGATACAGCTTATGGAGGAAACTTAGGTATGTCATTATGGGACTTAATGGACACAGGCAGTTACAATGGTGGCAGTTTCTGCCCACCAAATTTCACTGCATACGAGAAATGGTTTGCGGGATGGCTTCAGCCAACAGTTCTTAACAAGCCGACTACTGTAAAGGGTGTAAAGCCCCAAGATGAAGAATACGGACATACATACGTTATATACAATGACGCAGAACCTAATGAGTATTATTTATTGGAGAACCGACAGAATAATGTTGGTTTGTGGGATACTCAATTGCCATCAAGTGGCTTGATGATAACACATGTTGACTATGACGCAAAGTTATGGGGCTACAATGTTGTAAATACTATATGCAACTATTCAAACTTGAAGAACGATCATGAGCGTCTCACCTTGTTCTGTGCAGACAATGACCGTAATGCAAACGGTAAGGACACATCATACGGCGACCTATATCCCTACAATGGCAATAATGAGCTTACCAATTCTTCTGTTCCTGCCGCAGTGATTTACAATGGCGGCACACACATGTCAAAGCCTATTACCAACATCAAGCAAAATAACGATGGTAGTGTAGATTTCGACTTTATGGGTGGTGGCGAAACTGCTATTGCCGGTGTCGTTAATGACAACAAGAATGTTGACAACCGCGTATTCTCAATTGACGGAGTTTACCTTGGCAACGATATCAACGCTGTTGGTAATGGCGTGTTTATCGTGAACGGAAAGAAAGTTGTTAAATAAAGCAATGTAGAATGAAACGCTATAAGCTATTACTTTTTGTTTGTGCTGCCCTTGTTTTGGGGGCATGCACCAACAAAAAAACAAAACAGAAAACTGACGAGCCGAAACTTATTATTGAAAAACAGAAAACGGACTCTGTAAATACAGAAAACGTATCGAATATTCAGCTCTCCAATCCATCAGAGATACCTCAATTTCCTGGTGGCTTTGAAGCCATGCGCTCTTATATCAAGAACAATATACGCATGCCTGAGGCTGCCAAGAAAATGAAGAAAGAGGGACAAGTTATTGTGAATGCTCATGTTAGCACAAATGGTAAAATAACCGATTGTGAGATATTCTCCTCTGACGATGAAGTTTTCAATGACGAGGCTTTGCGCGTTGTAAAGTCAATGCCTGTGTTCACACCAGCCCATAAAGACGGTCAAGCTGTGGAGTCAGAGTGTAAGATTGCTGTCATGTTCAGACAATCAAAATGACAGTATTATAGTATATATATAATAAGGTGTCGCATCTATGTCTTAAAGCACAGAGGCGACACCTTATTTTTATTCATTATAAAAGATAAAAACGTTTATTCCGTTCTCTTCCAATCCAGAAGTCCCTTTCCTTCTTCGTCAAGTTCGATGCCCAATCCTATTACTTTGCGCTTGTCAGCCTTGAAAGGTTCCATATATTGACGGTTGAGGATTTGCTCTGTGGCAGCTTCCTTGCCTCCATTGTTGCGTAATTTCAGTTCGATGACATAGATATAGCGTGAGGTCTTCACCGTCATGTCTATTCTACCAGTAGATATCATCTTTTCTACTTCTACATTCAAGCCTATAGCATTGAGAATAGTGCTGATGATGAGGCGGTAGCGTTCCTCCATATCCATAGATGCAAGTTTCTTGTTGCTGTATGGAACGTCAGCGATGAGGGCTTTTAACGACTTCATCGCTTCGTCTATTAGGCCAGTGCCCAAATATCTGTACAAGCAAGCTTGTAGCGACAGAATTTCGCTTTCTGAACGCATAGCAAGAGCAGGCAGTACAGTTTCATATAGGGCTTGCTTAACTTCCTCATTCGGGAACCCTAAGATATAGCCAAACTCATCACTATCCTTTATTGTGAGATACCCTGACTGATATAGGAACAGTTCGGCACCGCCTCCAGAGACATCAGACAGTTCAAGGGTGTTGCGCATTACAGAACAATTCTCAAATTTGCTGAGACGAAGTTCTGCATTGTCAATAAACTTTGGGAGGAGTGATGTTGCTCCGGATGATGCCCAGAAATTAATTATTTCTTTTGATTTCAACGCATTGACGAGACTGTATGGATTGTAAACATCCACCATGTTGCGACGACTGAAGTGATAGCCATCGTAATATGCTTTCAGTCGGTCGTGAGTCTCCTGTACCGACCAGTTGTTTGCTTCGCTCATCTGTTTGAGTTCAGGCATAAAGTTCTCTTTTATCTCCTCTTCCGTGATGCCGCAGATGGCAGCATATTCTGGCATAAAGCTGATGTTGGACAGATTGTTGAGGACCGAGAAAAGAGAGATTTGTGTGAACTTGGTGATGCCCGTGATGAAAATGAATTGTTCGTACTCGTCGTCAGCCTTAAGTATGGCAAACACTTCACGGTATACCCCCGTGCATTTCTCGTGTTCTGGAGTTCTCCATGAATGTTGCAGGGGAGAGTCGTATTCGTCTATGAGGACAGCTACTCTTAGTCCCGTCTGCTTATAGGCAGTGGCTATAATTGCATGAAAACGGTCGGCAAGCATGGCTGTAGGATCAGGAGTAATGTTGTATTTCTCCTCATAATCCTTAAAGCGCAGGTTCAGGTAAGAGCGCAGAGTATCTTCGTTGGCACCTCCACGGCTCATGTCAAGACGTATGACGGGATATTGCTTCCAGTCTTTCTCCAATTGCATAATCTTCAGTCCTTCAAACAGGTCTTTTCTGCCTTCAAGGTACGACTCCAGCGTATCGACAAGCACAGACTTGCCGAATCGACGTGGGCGGCTCAAGTAGTTATACTTATCCCCCAAGTTTACCATGTTCCATACAATGTCGCTTTTGTCCACGTAGAGATAGTTTTCCTCTCTGATAACTTTGAACGACTGAATGCCTACTGGCAGTCTTCTAAATATGCTGTCTGTCATATCTGTTGCCTCCTATTTGCCTTGTTTATGCCTAATATCTGCGAAGATACATTTAAAAATGATAACCTCCAAACTTTTGTAATCATTTATCTTTTATACAAGATAAAATTGCTATTTTTGTGGAAAACTCTTATAAAATGGATAAACAGTCAAAATATTGTGAACTTCTATCACAGATAGAGGTGTTTGCAAATGCAGAAGACAAAGCCATAAGTGTGTTGTCGAATTGTGCTGCGGTGATGAAGATGGTCTTTCCTAAGGAGTATTTCTGGGTAGGCTTTTATATTGTCGATGGCAATGAGTTGGTTCTCGGACCTTTCCAGGGCACTCCAGCGTGTACAAGGATAAAGCATGGACGTGGTGTTTGTGGCACCGCTTGGAAGGAAGGTCGCAGTATTGTGGTAGAGGATGTGGAAGAGTTTCCCGGTCATATAGCATGTTCGTCGTTGTCAAGATCAGAGGTTGTTGTACCTATCTTTTCAGAAGGCATAGTAGTAGGTGAGATAGACATTGACAGCACCGAACTGTCCACATTCGACGACGTGGACAGAGAATATCTCGAAAAGGCAGCTGAAATAATAGCTCCGTTTATTGCAAAGCTTGCCACGGTATGAAGAAAAACTACACATACACATTATTTAATAATATGGCGTTAAAGCAGTCTGTTTCATTTTGACGAAACGATTACTTTAACGCCATAGTTGTTTCTACGGACTACCTTGTCCGTATAATTTCTATTTGTGAACCATTATGGACTTGTGCAGGTCATGTATATCTAATAACTTTGCACAAAAGTTAATGATAATAAAAATTAATAAAACATAACATGAAAAGAATCGCATTTTTATTTGTGTTTATGATCATAGCTTTCAGTTCGCTTAATGCCAAGAGTTATCATTTTGATATGGCGCATAGCTATGAGGTACAGATTGTTCGTGTTGCCCAGCAGGGCACAAAATTCTTAAAAGCTTGGGGTGTTGCAAGTTCTCCGGATAAGGCTATTGATATGGCTATGCAGGATGCTGTGGCAGCTTGTATTTTTACTGGGGTGGAAGGAAACGAGATAGCAGGTAAGATTCCGCCACTTGTTGCTGATAGGAGCGTTTACGAAGAACACAAGCAGTTTTTTGATACCTTTTTTAAGAAGGGCGAATTCTTTCAGTATGTGAAGAATGTCAACACTGGTTATCCCACTGGTGAAAACAATGTAAAGACGGGTAAAGGACGTAAAGTCGGAATCTTTGTTGTTGTGATGTATGACAATCTTCGTAAGCTTCTGGAAGATGAAGGTATCATCAAGAAGCTCAATAGCTATTTTTAATCCCATATAATAATGGTAATTATTAATTCAAATTAAATCATAGATAATGAAAAGAATAGTTTTGTCTTTTGTGGCTTTCCTATTTGCCGTATTAACCTTTGCTCAGACCACAGCCAATCAACCTAAGGCCATGAAACCTATTATCATGGTTATTCCTGAGAAAGCTTGGTGTGTGAACAATGGTTTTGTCAAGAGTATCGACCCAAAGACACCTGATTATGAAAAGGCTCTTCTTAATGATGATGTGCTTAATGTTATCACCAAGATGGGTGGCATTATGCAGGAGCGTGGCTATCCGTTGAAGAACTTGCAGAGTGCGCTCGACGAACTTAAGAACGAGGGTGCGATGGATATGGCTCTTACATCGAAGGCTGACGGTGAGATTGTGGAGGACGAGCTCGATCAGCTTACGCGTGTGGCTCAGGCTGACATCCTTGTTAATATAGCTTTCACACGCACCACTCATGGTCCGCGCAATATGGTGGAGTTTCGTGTTACTTCCATTGACGCAGCTACAAGCAAGCAGATTGGCGGTGAGATGGGTCGCAGCTCGGCATCTGGTGCACCGATCTCAACATTGCTCGAAGAGTCTGTATTAGGGTTCATTGATAATTTTACCGGAAGCATACAGAGACATTTCGATGATTTGATTGCCAATGGACGCGAAGGTTCGGTTATCTTCAAGATTGCCAGCGACTGTCCTCTCAACTTCGAGTCGGACGTTACTCTGAATGGCGAAACCGGTGAGTTGAGCGAAGTTATTGACTACTGGATGAACGAGAACACCGTGAATGGCTCATTCACACAGAACGGCAAGACTCGCAACCGAATGTCTTATGAGCAGGTTCGCTTCCCGCTTTTCGGCAAGGGCAAATTCGGTGGAAAGCCTAAGGCCATCAATATGGAGGGCTTCATAAAGCCTATCACATCTTTCCTTTCTCAGTTCGGAGTGTCTGTTGCCACTGTACCAGTAGGTATCGGCAAGGCATATGTTGTGCTTGGCGGAAAATAAAAAATACGTTATAACATATTATCATGAAGGTAAGGATTTTAGTGGTGGCATTGGCTGCATTATTCTACGGCACTGCCACAACCGTCAAAGCACAATCGGCGAAAGCCATCGGAGTGATATGTCTCAATCCAGTAGTGCCAGAGAACGACGGTCTTGAAGCGAAAGCCACCGCCATGCTAAAGACTAAGCTCAATCAGATAGCCACAGCTAATGGCATGTCGGGTTCGGGCTTCGACAACCGTTTCATCATAACGGGGCATATACAGAAGTTGAGAAGCGAGCAGACTCAGACCGTTCCGCAGAAGAATGCCGTGTTGGTAAGCATAGGCATATACGTAGGTGACGGTCTTGACGGCACACTCTATTCTAATTTTTCTACCGAGGCGAAAGGTATCGGCGACTCTGAGGACCAAGCCATAGCTGCCGCCGTGAGAAAGCTGAATCCTGCTCTGCCACAATTGCAGGAGGCTGTGGCAAAGGGAAAGCAACGCATCACGGAATATTATGACCGTATGGCTGCCAACATCATCCAGACCGCCAAGGCTTCTGCCGCAGTAGGAAAGTATGACGAGGCGATGAACATGCTCTTTGCCATACCGATGGGAAACAAGGATTTTCAGACAGCGCAGTCGCTCATAGCACAGTATGGCAGCACGTCGCTCGAGAAGAAAAATCTTGATATTGTCCGTCAGGCACGCTCGGCATGGAGTTCTGATCCAACAGAAAGCGGAGCAGCTACGGCAAGCAATATACTTAAGAGTCTTGTGATGCCATCAGCAAAGGTGCAGGCTGAAGCTAAGAGCCTACAGACGGAGATGGCTGCACGCATCAAGGCTGTAAGTGACCGTGAGTTCCAGCTTGAGAAGCAGAAGGCGCAGGACGAGAAGGAGGTGCAGATTGCCACAGTACGTGCGGCAGCATCAGTGGCAAAGGCATACGTGGAGAGCCAGCCTAAAGTTGTATACCACTATTATTGGTGGTAAGAAACATATAAGAATCATAACAATAAACACTTATTATGAACAAGAAATACTTGTTTGCCTCATTGATACTTGGAGGCGCAATGATATTCACGTCGTGCAGCAGTGACGACAATGAAATCTTCGTGGGTGACAATTTCTTTACAGACCGTCAGGCAATAATTGACGAAATCAATGCCTTGACTTATCCCCAGGGATTCACCGATTCTGATGACAAACATCCCGAATATAAAAACATGGACCCTGAAGTCTACACAGACAAGAAAAAGACCGAAGGTCGTGGTACGGAAGGATATTATGGCTATGTGGACTTAGGACTGTCGGTGAAGTGGGCTTCCTCAAACCTTGGCTCCGTGAGCCCGGTCACTGAGCACAAGACCTTGGAGCAGACCTTGCAGGAGCTGGAGGACGAACTTGGCATCCAGCCAATGGAAAAACCCTCGTTCACTAATAATAAGAACAGCACTTATCCGATGACAATGACATACGAGGAGTATCTCAAGTCGATGGATATAAGGGAGCTGTATTCGGCATACAACAAATACAACAATTATTGTATGACCAAGACAAGTGCCCATGATAACGCGATTGTTAGATATAACAACACCCAATATGAGAACCACAAGTATCTATTTGCAGTGGGCGACGGTTATCCTTGGGGAGGACTGGGCATGTGGGATTATCTCGGAACCAAGGAAGCCCCGATGGATATTGCTGGCAATGCTGAGTTTGATGTCGCTACTTACATTCTTGGCGAAGGCTGGAGCATGCCGACTAAGGCACAGTGGCAAGAGCTTATCGACAAGTGTCAATGGAAGAAGTATGACAATTACTACGTCGTGACCGGACCTTCTGGCAAGAGCATCGTGCTACCTTGTGCATGGTATCACACGTCGGAGCAGACAGGCAGAGAAGTATACAATGTCTATCTTTACGACAGCAAGGAGTTTAAACTTGGTGGATTCAGAGATTTGTTCTCTATCCGCCCCGTACATACAAAATAACAATCAACTGCATTTTTCGCTACGTAAAGTTATGCTTTGCGTGGTGTATACTATGATATTGTCGTGTCTGCCGTTGAACGATGCTAAGGCTGCAGCAGCGACAGTCGCATTGGCTGCGCCCGACAGCACCTTTACGGTGGAGAGTTTCCGTCAGTTGCCTACCGATGTGAGTGCCTTCATCGATGCCGTACGCGACCTTAATGGCGAGGCATGCGCATTGCTTAAGGTTGTGGCACCAGCTGACTTCGCCTTCTCTTCGCCTCTGGGCATTGTAGAACGTCGCGACAAGGTGGGCGAGATATGGCTTTTCCTACCCAAAGGTACCAAGAGTATAACGCTGAAACATCCGCAATGGGGAGTGCTACGCGACTATAAGTTCGGCACGAAGCTTGAGAGCCGCATGACCTATGAGATGCGTCTCCGCCTACCACAGACCGCTGTGGTGGAGAAGCATGACACTATAGTATATACTCAAACCATCGTCGACACCGTGACCGTGGCACCGCCCCGACGCATAGTTCAGTTTCATGCCTTCACGTTGCTTACAGCCTCGCTACATACCGATGGACCCTCGTGGGGCGTAATGGCAGCCTTGATGCGTCGTCATGGTGCTTATGTGCATGTGAGCAGCAATCTGCATTCGTCGCCCACGACGATAGGTTCGTGCAATAGCGATGGTTATCGACCCTCTACCGGCAACACACCTTATTATACTGGACGCACGCAGACTTCTGTCTATGCCCTAACCGTGGGTGGCATACATCGTCTGAATGGCTTGCTCAACATATTCGAAGGCGTGGGCTATGGCAGTCAGACCACTGCATGGCAGCTTGCCGACAGCGAGGGCGGTGGTTGGTTACGTAATGAAAAGTTCAGTCATAAAGGCTTTGCGGCAGAGCTTGGCGTTGTAGCTTCGGTAGGACGATTCAGCTTCAGTGCGTCGGCACTGACCATTGCCGGCAAGCAATGGCAGGGATGTATAGGCGTAGGAATATGCCTTGGAAAGACTGGAATGATAACAAAGCGCAAGTAAAAAATGTACCGATTATGAATAATCGTATTCTCTATATATTATTGTTGATGGCTGTCGTGACGGTCTGCTCTTGTAGCAGTGACAGTCCGTACAACTTAGAGCCTCGCCTCCAGACGCTTCCGGCTATGGACATTAGTCGTACGGAAGCCACGCTATTGGGCAAGTGTGTCAAGGAAAAAGGGGTGGACATGCCCAGTCTTTGGTTCAGTTATGGCAATGACGAGAGCATGTCTGAGAGGCAGGAAGTATTGGCTGATGCCGACGGCAATGTCAGTATGCACCTATCCACGCTCAATGCTGGCACCACCTATTATTATATGCTTCATGGCACCAATGGCTCAGCCTCGCTCTCTGGCGAGATGGTCAGCTTTGCCACGCAGCCCAACGAACGCCCTACGGTAAGCAAGGCGAAAGTGCTGAGTAGCGCTCCGGTTAGTCTTATCGTAGGCTACAGCATCACGGACAATGGCGGCGAACTCGTCACATCCTGCGGTTGCCGTGTTTCGGGCGAAGGCATCGAGGGAGGCGAGAAAACTATCATGCAGAGCGGAAAGGCTGACGACGATGGAATGTACAGTCTGTTTATTGACGGTCTGCAGTCCAATATTACGTACACCATCAAGCCCTTTGCTGTCAACAGCGTAGGCGAGTCGGAAGGCGAAGCCATCCAGTTCACTACCTCTTCAGCCGTTGTGCTTGGTAAGGCAGGCATTCTTTCCACCCTCCTCGGCGACCAGATATTCAATATTACCAGTCTTTCTCTAGTAGGCCCGCTTAATGGCGACGATCTGCGCACGCTGCGCATCATGGCAGGACGTGATGAGGAAAACCATCCTACAGTCGGACGTCTTGCCGATCTCGATATTTCGGGAGCAAGCATCGTTGCGGGTGGTGGCGAGTATGGCGAATCACGATTTACAGAGGACGGAGTGATAGGTGTAGGTCTGTTTCGTGCTTGCACTGGTCTGAATACCATCAAGTTGCCAATGGGAGCTGTCAAGATAGAGAAGGAAGCCTTCGAGGGCTGCACCTCTCTGCGCAGCATCACCATCCCAGCATCGGTAAGTACGGTAAGTCCATCGGCTGGTTGTACATCGCTGGAGAACATCGACGTGTCGGCAGCCAACACCTACTTCATGAGTAAGGATGGTGTACTCTTGAGCAGTGATGGTAAACGCATACTCTGGTTCCCTATGGGCAAGAAGGGCGAATACACATTGCCCTCTACCATAGAGAGCGTTGGCGACTATGCCTTCCGCGAAAGCAACGTGGAGAAATTCGTATTCTCCGACGGACTGACCAAGTTGGGTATGTGTGCCTTCTATAACAGCAAGGTGAAGGAAGTGGTGCTGCCCTCCACCCTTAAGCAGCTGCCCTCCGGACTGTTTCAGAAATGCAGCCACCTTACCACGGTGCGCCTTGGCAAGAAAGTGGACATTATAAACGAATACGTCTTCGACGGTTGTCCGCTTACTGACATTTACATCGGTGCTGCGTTGCCACCAGTTTGCTATAACAATACATTTGCCAATGTTGCTACCGACTTTCTGAAGACGTGCCGCGTGCATGTGCCGAAAGGCAGAGAGGAGTATTATCGGGCAAAGTCATACTGGGACCAGTTTGAGAATATAATTGATGACATATAAATGAAGAACCTATGAATACACCAGAAATAGAAGAGCTGAAACGCCTTGTTGAGGAGCATTACGGCAAGCACCTTACCACGACCACCGACTTTGAGGAGTTCTCGGTAATACTGCGCCTTCGACATGAGATATTCGTGTCGCCGTCGACATTGAAGCGACTGTACGGCTATGTCAGCGACAGCCATAAGCCGCGCATGCTGACCCTCGACTCTCTATCGGCATATATAGGACATAAGGACTATGCCTCGTTTCTGCTTTGGCTGAAGAACAGCACCCGCTACAATTCGTCGTTTTTTGATGCTTGCCAACTTGTGAGCAGCGACTTGGAGCGAGGTGATAATGTGGAGATAGGGTGGGCACCCAATCGTCTGCTTCGTCTTGAATACATAGGCGATAGTGCATATCGTGTAGTGGAAGCGCATAACAGCAAGTTGCAGTCGGATGATATGTTTGTAACAGGATGTTTCATTAAGGAACAGCCGCTGTACCTGCCGTATATAGAGCGTAATGGCGAACGTACACCACCCTTTGTGGCAGGACGCAATGGCGGACTTTCGATAGTGAGAAAGATAATTTAGACAGATTATGAATGACAGTGAAAACCGCCCTACTTCGGGATATGTGGTAGACATAGATAGCGAATCGGATTTTAACGTAGCACGAGCCGACAACGGATTCACCAATATCAGCGAGTGCTATGTGTCGAAGTCGGGCCATGCGCGTATGTTCACAGCCGTGAGATATGGCAAGCGCTATGTGCTGAAATGCCTGAAGACGGATTTTCGTTATACGCCAGTGTATCGTCAGGCGCTGATGAAGGAGTTTGAGATAGGATTGCAACTCGATCATCCCAACATCTGCCGCACTATAAGCATGGAGCCAGTGGGCGACCTTGGCGAGTGTATCGTCATGGAATATGTGGACGGCGAGACGCTTGAGACGGCTGTGAAAGGCGGCAAGATTACTGAAGAGGTGGTACATAAGATAGCTGCTCAGCTGCTTGATGCTATGGAGTATATGCACGCCAAGCAGATAGTACACCGCGACATCAAGCCGTCGAACATCATGCTTACACATCGTGGCGGCGACGTAAAGCTGATAGATTTTGGACTATCGGACAGCGAGACGTTCTGCGTGCTTAAGATTCCGGCAGGCACACGTGGCTATATAGCCCCCGAGCAGTTGCAGCCAAATGCTATAAGCAGTCCCAGCGCCGACATCTATTCGTTTGGAAAGGTGTTGGAGTATATGGCTGAGGCTGTACGTAGCAAGCAACTGGTGAGGGTGGGGCGGAAGTGTGCTACAGCCGATTGTGCCCATCGTCCTGCTGACATTGCGCAGGTAAGGCTTCTGATGGCAGACAAGGGCAGGTCGTTGGCGATGGTGAACGTTCTACTCATAGCATTGGCATTGGTGCTGATTGTCATCATCGGTGTGATGATGAGCACACGCCAAACCACACCAGCAGACGCTGTAAATGCCGATACTGTTTCTGCAGGAGCAGCTAACAAGGTGATGGATAGTAGTCTTTGGTGAGGCTCTCATCATTTGGGGTGAGCTTTCATTACAATACTAATTCATAAACTTCAATAATAATTTGTCGATAATTGCGTTATACATTTATATGCAATGGACCGACCAAATACGTAGAGTTAAGATTATACTTGTGTTCGCCGCGGTGATTATCGCCGTGGCGTCGCTTGTTGTGTCCCATTTCCTCATTAGCGACCTTGCCAAGGAGGAGCACAACAAAATGGAGGTATGGGCAGAGGCAATGCGCACCCTCAACCGTGCCGACGAGAACACCGACATAAACCTTGTGCTTAAGGTTATTAACGGAAACAACACAATTCCCGTTATTGTGCTCGATTCGGCGGGAGAAGTCCAGGCTTATCGCAATCTTGATATAACCGACTGTGCCAACGAAGCCGATACCATGCGCTTTGTAACCAATTTGGGACACAAACTGCTGCGCGAACGACGCGACATACGCATTGCCTTGGATGACAACCTGGATGCAAATCCTTCTTCAGCCGATTATATCAACGTGTGCTACGACGACTCGGTTATGTTGCGCCGACTGGCATCCTATCCTTATGTACAATTGGGTGTAGTAATGATTTTTGTAGTGATTGCCATATTCGCGCTACTTACATCCAAGCGGGCCGAACAGAATAAAGTGTGGGTAGGACTGTCGAAAGAAACAGCCCATCAGCTGGGTACACCGATATCAAGTCTGATGGCATGGGTGGAGATATTGAAGGAAACCTATCCCGACGACGACCTGATACCAGAGATGAACAAGGACGTAAAACGATTGCAGCTTATCGCTGACCGATTCTCAAAGATTGGCTCCCTGCCCGAACCTGTAGAGACTGATCTTAAGGAGGTAATGGAACACGTGATAGACTATATGGATCGTCGCACGTCAAACAAGGTGCAAATGATACGCCAGTTTCCTGAAACCGACATACGTGTAAAGATTAATGCCTCGCTGTTTGAGTGGGTTATAGAGAACCTATCAAAGAATGCCGTCGACGCAATGGGTGGCGAAGGCAAGATAACTCTAAAGATGTGGGAGGAGCCAACGAAGGCAGTAATCGAAGTGACCGACACGGGCAAGGGAATACGCAAGAAAGACTTGCGCAACGTGTTTCGTCCTGGCTTTACAACAAAGAAGCGAGGATGGGGACTCGGACTATCGCTTGCCAAGCGCATTATAGAGGAATATCATAAGGGACGTATTTGGGTAAAGTGGTCGGAAGTGGGCGTTGGAACTACGTTCCGAATAGAACTGAAGAAATAAACACACTAAAAATCAAAAACTTTGTAAAGATTTTGTTGTATGTCGGAAAATATTAGTAACTTTGCACACCAAATGTGTAGTTTAGAGGTACTTAAAATAGATTTGAAGGAACTGAACGAGGGCGTAAGCACGCTCAACTTCAGTTTGGGCGACGCTTATTTCGAGTCACTTGACGAGGAAGAAATAAAGCGTGGCAATATTAGTGTGTCTGTAAATGTAAAGCGCACAGAGAACTATTTTGAGTTCGACTTCCATACCGAGGGCACTGTCGTTATTCCGTGCGATATCTGTCTTGACGATATGGAACAAGCTATTGAGACGGACGACCGACTAATAGTGAAATTTGGTGAAGAATATTCCGAAGACGATGACCTCATCACCGTTGATGAGCGAGAAGGCATACTCGACGTGGCGTGGTTCATCTACGAATTTATAGCACTTAACATTCCCGCTAAGCACGTGCATACACCTGGAAAATGTAACGCGGCGATGATAAAGGTTCTCGAAGAACACTCAGCTACCCGAAGTAGTGGCGCGAATGAAGAGCAAGCGGTAGATCCGCGTTGGAATGAATTAGAAAAATTAAAAACAATAATTAAAGATTAAAAGAAAATGGCACATCCTAAAAGAAGACAGTCAAAGACACGTACACTTAAGAGAAGAACTCATGATAAGGCAGTAGCTCCTACATTGGCAGTATGCCCTAACTGTGGCGCTTACTATGTATACCACACAGTATGCCCAACTTGTGGCTACTATCGTGGCAAGGTGGCTATCGTAAAGGAAGTAGCTGAATAATATTTCTCCACACGATGGGAAAGATAAACGCAGTAATCACCGGAGTTGGCGGCTATGTGCCCGACTATGTTCTCAATAATGAGGAATTGTCGCGCATGGTAGACACCAGCGACGAGTGGATTATGACCCGTGTCGGAATCAAGGAACGTCATATCCTTACAGAGGAAGGTCTCGGCACGAGCTATATGGCACGTAAAGCGGCCAAGCAGCTCATCAAGAAGACTGGAGTTGATCCCGACACAATTGATGCGCTGATCGTTACCACTACAACTCCCGACTACAAGTTCCCTTCTACGGCATCTATCGTTCTTGGTAAACTTGGACTGAAGAATGCCTTTGCTTTCGACTTTGAGGCAGCATGTTGCGGATTCCTTTATTCGCTCGATGTTGCTGCATCAATGATTCAGAGTGGTCGATATAAGAAGATAATCGTTATCGGTGCCGATAAGATGTCGTCGCTGGTTGACTATACCGACCGTGCTACATGTGTGCTCTTCGGCGATGGAGCTGGAGCTGTACTTGTAGAGGCTACTGAGGAAGAGAACGTAGGCGTGCAGAATTCTTACCTACGTACAGATGGCATCGGTCTTCCGTTCCTTCATATGAAGGCGGGTGGATCTGTATGTCCACCGTCACACTTCACAGTTGACCACCGTCTGCATTACCTCTATCAGGAGGGACGCACCGTGTTCCGCTATGCCGTTACTGATATGAGCAACGACGTGGCTGAGGTGATGAAGCGCAACGAGCTTACAGCTGATGACGTTAAGTGGGTTGTTCCTCACGAGGCTAACCTTCGTATTATTGAGGCTGTAACCAAGCGTGTAGGTCTGCCTATGGAAAAGGTAGTAGTAAACATCCAGCATTATGGCAACACAAGTGCCGCCACAATTCCTTTGGCATTGTGGGATAATGAGAAAAACATGAAGAAGGGCGACAACGTCATCTTCACCGCTTTCGGAGCAGGTTTCGTTCACGGAGCTTCCTTCTATAAGTGGGCTTACGATGGTTCTGCTGTTGCAGAGGTTAAGTAAGCCAATCAAGAGAAACATATTATCTCAAATAAAAAGCACGTTAGGCTTTTGTCTTTCAGACAATGCCCTACGTGCTTTTTTTTGATAGTACGCTCGGCATGAGCATTGTCTAACGGGTGAAAGTCCCGAGCAAGCCCTAATAGCGGGAATTGCATAGTCAAAGGCAAGGGTGTTCATCGCGAGATGAAATCTGAAGGAAGCCCAAGACAAACATCTGACCTAACGGACAGAAACTTCATATAAGGCATGTGACCGTGGGTGAGGTTGCTATTCAAACCAAAGCCCAATAGCTATTCGGAACGGTCGGTGTAAATGAAGTAGGTATAAGATGGAAAGACAACGCCCTTATCCGAGGAGGTCTCACGGACGCTTCAAATAGTTGTTTTTACGAAAGAAGTGGAGTAAAGCTTGCCGTGAGAAGTCAGCAGACGTCATAGTAGTGCAACAATCGATAACGTTGCACGAAGGGCTGAACCTAACAATTAAACGATAGTAATTGAAACATACCTTATGAAGGAAAGAATGCAGAAAACATTATCCCAAGTTAATGGCTGCCCCCAAAGAAATAGGTCGGAAACCGAATGGTATGGGGGAGTGCAGACCTTCATGTGGATGTGTGAAGACAACATCGTGGAAGTACCATTCGACAAGGAACACCTTTTCGAGCAAATTCTTAGTCCCACAAATCTCAATCGAGCATACAAAGCAGTTATGAGAAACAAGGGCTGTGGTGGTATCGACAAGATGTCGTGCGAGCAATTGTTCCCATGGCTCCTGACCAATAAGGATGAACTCACCCGTTCCTTGATGGACGGTTCTTACCGTCCGAACCCAGTAAAAAGGGTAGAAATACCCAAGGACAATGGCAAGATGCGCCTGTTGGGAATACCTACAGTAGTAGACCGTCTGGTGCAACAAGCCATCAACCAAGTATTGACTCCCATCTATGAGAACCAATTCTCCAAGACGAGCTACGGCTTCCGTCCGAGAAGAGGATGCCATGACGCACTACGAGGAGCGCGAAGGATAGTCAACGAAGGCTACATATATGTAGTCGACCTTGACCTTGAACGCTTCTTCGACACGGTGAGCCATAGCAAACTCATAGAAATCCTCAGCCGTACGATAAAAGACGGCAGAGTGGTCAGTCTTATACACAAATATCTCCGAAGTGGTGTAATGAACAAAGGTTTGTTTGAAGCGAGCGAGGAAGGAACTCCCCAAGGCGGTCCGCTAAGTCCATTGTTGAGTAACATAATGCTCAACGAATTGGACAAGGAACTTGAACGCAGAGAACTCCCCTTTGTGCGCTATGCCGATGACTCGATGATATTCTGCAAGTCCAAAAGGGCTGCAATGCGAGTGAAGGAGTCTATAACCCGATTTATAGAGAATACTCTATATCTCAAAGTCAACAAGGAAAAGACCGTAGTGTCGTATGTGCGCGGAGTGAAATACCTCGGCTACTCCTTTTATGTGATGAAAGGCGAATGCCAACTCACGGTGCACCCAAAGTCCAAAGCCAAGATGAAGTCAAGGTTGAAAGAACTGACAAACCGCAGCAATGGATGGGGATATGCCAAGAGAAAGCAGAAGCTGAAAGAATACATACGAGGTTGGGTCGGCTATTATCACTTTGCCAATATGAAGCGTCTCTTGCTTGTAACAGACGAATGGTTAAGACGTAGAATACGCATGTGTATATGGAAAGCTTGGAAGAAAGTCAAGACAAAAGTGGCAAACCTCATTAGATGCGGTATCAATAAATACCAAGCATACGAATGGGGTAACACTCGCAAGGGCTATTGGCGAATAGCTGACAGCCCTGTTCTAAAAAGGGCGATAGATAACAATAAACTACGCTCCGCAGGGTATGCTACTTTAATGGAGGCGTATCTCGAATGGTATCCAAAATAGGAACCGCCGTATGCGGAACCGCACGTACGGTGGTGTGAGAGGTCGGAAAACGAAAGTAGGAAGAAAACTGCTTCGTTTTCCTCCTACTCGATTATATATTCACCGAGCAAGTAATATTATTAAAATGAGCAAGTAATATTATTAAAATGAGCAAGTAATATTATTAAAATGAGCAAGTAATATTATTAAAATGAGCAAGTAATATTATTAAAATGGGCAAGTAATATTATTAAAATAAGCAAGTAATATAATATTGCCTTTAGTGGGAGGATACATTGCTTTGGAAAGCCAATAATGGGCCTTATAAAGCCGTATAAAGAAAATGGCCGCAAGGTTGTATGTCTACATCCTTGCGGCCATTTGTATGTTTAAGATTTAATCTTAATTGTGAGTGGAGTTATTAGCCCTTCATCATCTCGTTGAACTCGTCAAGAGTAACCTCCTTGTTGTTGAGGGTTACGGTGCTCTTAAGAGCAGCAGCGAGCTTAACGTCGATAGCACGCTCAACGAAGTTGTCTACAGCCTCGCGCTTCTTGAGAAGCTCGTTAGCGTAGTTCTCAACATACTCGTCAGGAACGTTAGTCATGCCGTACTGAGCAAACTGCATGCGAGCCATCTCGATAGCAGCATCCTTAACGTCAGCGTCCTCAATCTTGATTTCGTTAGCCTTTACAAGCTGCTCCTTGATAAGGTGCCACTCGAGCTGCTTGATGCTCTCAGCGTAGTTCTTCTCAACAAAGTCCTCGCCCTTATCCTTGTTGTTAAGGAGCATAATGCGCTTGAGAAGCTCGTCTGGCCATGTAAGTTCGCCAACCTTGTTCTCGCAATATGTGCGAACGTCGAGCATAAACTTGTAGTCAGAGTTAGCCTCGAGCTGTGGCTTAAGACCCTCAGCAATCTTGGCACGGAACTCGTCCTCGCTCTTAACTGTACCCTCGCCAAATACCTGATCGAAGAGTTCCTGGTTGAGCTCAGCCTTAACAAAGCGCTGTATCTCTGTAATCTGGAAGCTGAAGTTAGACTCGAGATCCTTAGCAACCTCGCGGTCGATCTTCAAGAGAGCAGAAATCTCTGCCTCGCCCTCTGGGTAAGCCTTGCGTGGGTTGAATGTGATGATATCGCCTGGCTTAGCGTTGTTGAAGAGGTTCTTCTGCTCGTCAACCTTGATGTATGAAGGCATAAGCACAGCACCCTCAACGGTGATGCCGCCTTCCTTAGTGTTGCCCTCAGCGTCAAGCTCACGAAGGTCGCCCTTGAGCATGTCGTTAAGCTCAGCGTTATACTCTTCTGCCTTCTCGTACTTACCGGCACGGCTCTGATACATCTCGATCTGCTCATTGATGAGCTTGTCGTCAGCCTTGATAGTATAGTAATCGATCTTGTTGCGACCGTCGAGAGTCATGTTGATCTCTGGGGCTACAGCGATGTCGAATACGAATGTGTAAGGAGCTGGCTTTTCGATGTCGGCAGGTGTCTCCTGCTTTGCAGAAGGCAGAGGCTCGCCAAGCATCTGGATGTTATTGTCCTGGATGTACTTGTAGAGCTGCTCGCCAACAAACTTGTTAACGGCATCGTAGCGTACAGAAGCACCAAACTGGCGCTTGATTAATCCCATAGGAGCCTGACCTGGACGGAATCCAGGAATGTTAGCCTTCTTACGGTAGTCCTTAAGAGTCTTCTCGACAGAGGCGTTGAAGTCTGCTTCTTCTACTGTGATAGTCAACAGACCATTCACTTTGTCTGAGTTTTCAAATGAAATGTTCATTTTCTTGTTTTAATGTAGAAATTTATATATTGTTTTTTTATTTATTGTTGCAGTTTTGGCACGATTGTGCAAAATTACACATTTTTTATATATATACGGCACACTAAGATGAAAAAAGTGGCTGTTTTTGGCGAATTTAACAAATAATCCAAAAGTGGTTGCTATTCGGTTGATGCGAGGTGCGATATTATCATTTTTTTTGCTATATTTGCAGCAGATTGTTATCCCTAATAAACAGAAAAAGCCGAATTTCAGATGATAAAATCTATTATATCCCTATTGGTTGCGCTCATTGTGTCGATGGGGTGTATTGCCCAAAGCTATACGACCGCCAAGTACAATGTGAGTTACCTTAATATGGCATCCGGAATGCCAAATAACTTTGCTGACGACATCTTTCAGGACTCGTATGGATTTATTTGGATAAGTACACACGGAGGTGGATTGGTGCGCTATGACGGTTATAAGGTGGCGAGTTTAGGCTATACCGCCACGCCTACGGCATTGCGCAGTAACAGTTGTCGTAATGTAAGCGAGGATAATTTCCGCCGTTTGTGGATTGCTTTTGAGGAAGGACCTCAGGTGCTCGACCTTGAGACAATGCATCCGGTTGTGCCGCCTTGTGTCAATTCCCAATTGGCCGAGCGTCTGCATCAGTTGCTCAATAGTGTGTGCATGCGCACTTATTGCGACTCGAAAGGATGTGTGTGGATAGCCACAACACTTGAGATAGTGCGCATTGCTTTTGATAAGGATGGCAAGGTAGCGTCGATACTTACAACACCTTGTCCCACTGCCGCACCCGAGTTTGGCATGTGCGATGTCTATGGACGTGGTTCTGTTGTGGTGTGCAACAACGGTAGGGTTAGCGATATATGTGTCAGCGAGGGTCAGTTGGTACAGAATGACATCACAGCGATGTTTGCTCCGTTGTCCAACCGCTATGCGGCAAGTATCATCAAGTATAACAATAAGATATGGCTTGCAACTAATGATGGTTTGTTTTGTAGTGACGGACGCCAGTTTCATACATACGACGAACGCCACACCTTGCAACATAATGTTACGACAAGTCTTGCCATATCGCCTGAGGGCCGACTGCTTGTAGGTACTCTTTGCGGCGTGGATATAATAGACGACAAGACGGGTGTGGTGGAACATTGGAACAGCATGAGTCAGGTAAATCCTCTGAGCAGCAACTTTGTCAACTCGATATTGGTAAAGAACGGACGTATATGGGTTGGCACCGAGACGGGAGGTGTTGTAAAGCTTGTGCCGCGTCAGTTGCACATAGCATATTATGCTAACAACCCCGACGACCAAACTTCTCTTGCCCGCAATGCCGTAAATGCCATGTATGCAGCTCCTGATGGCTCTATATGGGTAGGTGTGGTAGAGGGAGGACTCAACGTTATGCATCCTGGAAGTAAGGAATTTGTGCATTATCGCGTGGACAACTCCAACTTGCCTCACAACTCGGTATCTACCCTTGCTCCTGATGGCAAAGGCAACATATGGATAGGAACATGGGGTGGAGGAGTGGCTGTTGTCAATCCCAATAATCCCGATAACATTTGGCGATTGAATGTAGACCCCGACCATCAGTATATGCTTACGTTTATAGGAGCCATTGCCTACGACCGCATAAACAACGGCATGTGGATAGGTGCTAACGAGGGCCTATTCTTCTACAATCTGAATACCCATAGTCTGGAAGACCCGTTTCCCGACTGCCGCAACATAAAGGGATGTATAGGTAGCTTGGTAACAAAGGACGGTCAGCTTATGGTGGGCTGCACACGAGGTATGGTAACGGTGGAGCTTAAATCGCGCAGTAAGGGCAAGCGATTCTTTAAGGCTTATCACAATGTGTACAAGCTCGACAAGCCTAACAGCCGCATTTTCGACAAGATTATATCATTTTGCCAGACCCGCGATGGTAAGGTGTGGATGGGCAGCAATGGTTATGGCATGTATTGTGTTACACGCTCTAAGGACGGCAAAACCAGTATAGAGACTTTTGCCACAAGCGACGGACTTGCAAACAATTCGGTTACGGGCATTGTGGAAGACAACCAGGGACGTCTGTGGATTACAACTGGCTATGGGTTGTCGGTATATAATCCGCGTACACGTCAGTTTAACAACTATACTAAGAATGACGGACTGTTATGCTCGCAGTTCTACTATAACGGCGCCGTGCGCGACCGCAAGGGCACCATATATCTTGGCACCGAACGTGGCATGATGGCGGTTGCGGGTATGGACAATGCCAATAGTCAGGTGTGCAACTTGCGTTTTACCGAGCTTAGTGTCAACAATCAGCAGGTGTTTGCAGGCAGCAGTTATATCAACCGCAACATAACTACAGCCCGCAAGATAAAGTTGCACGAGGGCGACCGATCATTTACCATAAGTTTCTCGGCACTAAATTTCGCGGGCGAGAATCAAGGAGTGTACAGCTATAGAATGAAGGGTTATGAGGACGATTGGATAAAACTGCAGCCTGGTCAACACAGTGTGCGCTATTCGGCTCTGCCGGCTGGCGATTACGAGTTTTATGTAAAGTATTCGCCATACATCGGTACCGACCACGAGCAGACTATATCCATCGATGTCAGCGTTACACCATACTTCTACAAGAGTTGGTGGTTTGTGCTCATTATAATATTATGTTGCATTATCGTTACACGTTACTTCTTCCTGCGCCGCATGGAAAAGATGCGCGAGCTTGAGGTAAAATCGCTATACCAACCTATTGAGGATGCCCTCAAGGAGAGCGAGGAACCTGGCGAGTTGCAGACACGTATAAAGTCGATACTTGAGAACCAACGACGCTACAAGGAAAGCCAACAAAAGACCATTGAAGCCGACCGTATGGAGGTAGAAGCTAATGAGCGTCCGTTTATGGAGCGCATAATGGAGGTAATGGAAGCCAATTACAGCAACTCGAAGTTTGGTGTTCAAGAGCTTGCCGACATAATGGGCATGAGCCGTACATTACTTGGTAAAAGGCTCAATGCCGAGAGTGGACTACCCCCTTCGCAGTTCTTGCGCAACTACCGACTCGATATTGCCAAACGCATGCTAAAGGATAATGTAGCCAACCGAAATATAACAGAAATAGCCTATAGAGTGGGTTTCAACGACCCGAAATACTTCACACGTTGCTTTACAAAGCAGTATGGAGTGGCCCCTTCGGCCTATAGAGGCGAGTAGAAATAGTATAAAAATCGTTCATCCACCTACGACAAATATGTCCACGTGGTTGATATATATCATTTTTTTTATTGTGTGGGTACACAGTAGGTGGATAAATATGTAAATATGGTTTAAACAGCATATTTACACTATTTGTCCACCTTTTTTATTTCAATAATCCACCATAAAAAACACGAATAAGTGTAATTTTGCCACCGAAAAGTTGCACAAGCAACATTGTTTACATTACAGACGTTAAGCAATCAATCAAAATTACCTTACACCAATAACTGTCATGAGCAAGTATTAATAATGAGAAAAACTGCGGATGTACGAAAGTGGAGCAAGCACATATCTCCACTTTCTTTACATTCTCTGTTTGTTGTTTATACTTAAGCTAAACATTCAAAACCAACCCGACATTTATGGTATATATGTCAAGTTTATTGTTTGGCATACAAGAGCGATAATAATACATCTAATAATATCAAAAACCTAAAATTCAGAACAATGAGGAAAAATCTATTCTCAATGATGCTATGCCTCGGTGCTATGGGCGGTGCAACCGTTGTTGCCCCAGTTCAGGCAAGTGCAGCTGTAGCACAAGCCCCAACCATTAAGGTTCAGGGACAGGTTGTTGACGAAACCGGTGCTCCGCTTATGGGTGCATCAGTTAAGGCTAAGAATTCTAAGGCCGGTACTGTTACCGACATGGACGGCAAGTTTGTACTGGACGTAGATGCCAATGCCACTCTGCTTGTTAGCTATCTTGGCTACAAAACCAGCGAGGTTGCAGTTCGCGGCCGCGCTATCATCGAAAAAATTGAGCTTACCCCTGACAACAATATGCTTGAGCAGGTTGTTGTTGTAGGTTATGGTACACAGAAGAAGGCCGACCTCACCGGTTCTGTTGCTATTGTTAATGCTGAGGAAATGAAGAAGGTATCCAACTCGAACATCTCTACAATGCTCGAGGGTAAGGTAGCCGGTGTACAGATTACGTCAGACGGTCAGCCTGGTGCCGACCCACAAGTACGTATTCGTGGTATCAGTTCGTTCGGTAGCACATATCCTCTTTATGTTGTCGACGGTGTGCCAATGGGTACCACCATACGCGACTTCTCTCCTAACGATATTGAAACTATCCAGATTCTAAAGGATGCATCGGCAGGCGCCATCTATGGTTCGCGTGCAGCAAACGGTGTGGTTATCATCACAACAAAGAATGGTAAGAAGGACCAACCTCTCAAGGTGAACTACTCGGGCTACTTTGGTGCCGACGTTATACCAAGTAGCACATACGACGTTATGAACGCTGAGCAGTATAGCGACTATATCGGTCAGGCTTGCGCCAATTCGGGCACCACACTCCCAAGTGGCTACAAAATGGGCGAGGACGGTCGTTATCACTTCCAGGATGATACCAACACCGACTGGTTTAATGAAGTGTTCAAGACGGGTATCCGCCAGAATCACAACGTAGCCTTGAGCGGTGGTAGTGCAAAGAGCACATATAATGTATCGCTCGACTACTTCAACCAGAAGGGTACACTTGAGGGAGCAGGTCCTAACTACGAGCGCTATACCGCACGTGTGAACAACACAATGGAGACAAAGTTCATCAAGTTCCGCACAAGTATGGTCTACTCGCACTCAAATCAGGACAATATGGGTCTGTCTAACGCAGGCGAGTATGTGCAAGGTCTTTATGGCAGCGTGTCTAACGTGCTTCGCAGCACCTTGCTTATGCAGCCTACTATCAAGGCTTACGACAATTCGACATGGGTGCTCGACGACAAGGTAGGCGCCGCCAACAACTACCACTACGATGCCTATGGCTATGGTGTCTACTACGACACAGTACATGGCGATATCTCGGCATCCAACCCGCTACTTGTCAACACTATGTTGCAGCGCAACACCGTGGTAGACCGCTTCGTGGGTACAGCATCTGCCGACGTCGACCTCTTTAAGATGGTTGGTCTTAACCTTAAGAACCACGGCTTGCACTACAACCTCAACCTCTCTTACAGTAAGACCGAGGCAAAGGACAAGACATGGATTCCTGCATGGATACAGTCTAACCGTGTATATCTCGACAAGTCGAACGAGCGCCTTACCAAGGCTTCGCGCAACTATGCTGATGCCCTTATCGAGAACACCATTGTATACGATGGCCACATCGGCAAGCACAACATCAACCTCCTCGGAGGTATGACATATGAGGAGGAGAACACCAACCTGCTTACAGGATGGGGCATCAAGTTTACAGAGCCATACTATCTCCAGCTTCAGAATGCAGCCAATACATATTCAGAGTCGTATGAGTATCGTCACGCCATTGCCTCATACATCGGCCGTTTGACCTACAACTACGACGAGAAGTATCTGCTCTCTGCAGTTGTCCGTCGCGACGGTAGCTCACGTCTTACTAAGGACATCCGTTGGGGTACCTTCCCTTCAGTGTCATTGGGTTGGCGTCTTGACAAGGAGAAGTTCTTCCCAGTAAGCAAGAAAATCATCAACATGGCTAAGATTCGTGCCAGCTATGGTGTGCTTGGTAACGAGAACATTGGCGAGTATATGTATATGGCAACAATGAAGCGCAACAATATGACCTATAGCTTCGGCAACAACGTGGTTACAGGTTCTGCCGTTTCAGAGTTTGTAAACAAGAACATCGCTTGGGAGAAGAAGAAGTCAACCAACGTAGGTATCGACCTTGCCATGTTCAACAACCGCTTCGAGTTTACAGCCGAGTGGTACAAGAACACTTCGGAGGACCTTCTCTACGGTGTGCCAGTGCCAACACAGACTGGTGTTGCTAACGCTACCGTAACAATGAACGCTGCCTCAATGGAGAACAGCGGCTTCGAGTTCTCGGCTACATACCGCAACCACGACCACCCGTTCAAGTATGACATCTCAGCCAACCTCAGCACATTGCGCAACCGCGTAACCTCTCTTGGCTTTTGCACCAAGTCGTACATCACAGGTGCATACGCCACATACGTAGGCAAGGAGATAGGTAAGTTCTATGGTTGGGTGTATGAGGGCATCGCCCGCACACAGAGCGATCTTGATAACCACGCCACACAGCAGGGAGCAAATGTAGGCGACTGCCTATACAAGGACATCTCTGGTCCTAACGGCGAGCCCGACGGTGTTATCGACGCTTACGACCAGACAGTGCTTGGCAGCGGTTTGGCAAAGATGAACTTCGGTTTGAGCGCACACATGGAGTACAAGGGCTTCGACCTCAGCATCTCTACATACGGCGCCCTCAACTACCACGTAGCCGACGACATCTACAACAGCCTTAACTCTTGCTATGGTTGGGGCAACAAGGATGTAGCTATGGCAGATGCCAACCGCTTCTCTGAGGATGGCTCTACATATCTCTCAAATGTTCCACGTACATACGTAGACAATAAGGGAACCCTTGCTTGGAACGACCTCTTCAGCTCACGCAAGATACAGAATGCTGCATATTGGAAGATTGCCAACGTAGAGCTTGGCTACAACTTCCCCGACCGTTGGTTCAAGGGTCTTGTTACAGGTGTACGTGCCTACGTATCGGCACAGAACCTCTACACCTTCACAGGCTATAAGGGCTACAACGTCGACTATGCTGGCGGCACCTTCACACCGGGCTACAACTTCTGCTCGTTCCCGAGCGCACGTAGCTTCATGGCAGGTCTGCACTTCACATTCTAATAGAAACAATAACTAATAAACGTAAATCCAATTATGAAACTATATAATTATGCACTTGCAGCATTCCTCGGTTTGAGCGCAGTGTCGCTTACATCATGTGAGGACAAGTTGGAGCTTACCAACCCCAACCAGCAGACCACTGACAAGTTCACCTCCGACGATCTTGAGGAGTGTGTCATTGCTGCCTACAACCACATACGTATCGAAGGTTCAACAGGCCGTGTGGGTTATACCATCGACCTCACTCGTGGTGACGAGGTATGGAACTCGTCACAGGTATGGTACCTCGAGTTCGATAACTTTAACGCACCAATCACCAACGAAATCACCGAGTGGCCCTGGCGCGAGGCTTACTATACTATTAATGTGTGCAACTTCATCCTCTCTCGCACTGGCAACGACGATGCCAACCTCACTGAGGCAATGAAGCGCATCAAGGGTCAGGCTCTCTTCCTGCGTGCCTTCTCTTACTTCAACCTCGCTGGTTACTATCAGAATGTGCCTCTCATCACCGACTACGATACATACTCAACACTCGACGGTCTGTATGGCAAGACCAACTCGTACGACGAGGTGCTCGACCAAGTAGAAGCCGACTTTAAGGAAGCTATGACCTTGTTGCCTTCACGCGACGAGGGAGGCGAGTGGGCTAAGGGTCGTGCCACATGCGGTTCGGCTGCCGGCTATTATGCACGTGCTCTTATGCAGCGTCATAAGTATAGTGAGGCTTTAACAGTGTTGAAGGACATCATCGGAAAGAAGTATGGCAAGTATGACCTTGTAGCCAACTACGGCGACAACTTCCGCGAAGGCTCGGCCTACGAGAATAATATTGAGAGTTTGTTCGAAGTACAGTATCTCGATTATGGTACACAGGGTACCGACGACGAGTGGACACCAGTAAACACATCGCCTAACGCTACACAGGGACATGCAGTAGAGTCTAACTTCTGTCCGGGCGACTTTGGTGGTTGGGCAGACCTCTCTGCCTCACCTTGGCTCTACAACCTTTTCAAGAGCGAGCGCACAACAGCAGGCAAGCTCGATCCACGTCTCTACTGGACACTCTGCACATACGAAAACGACTGGGAAGGTTTTGAGAACGGCAACGTTGCATATACTCAGAAGATTGCTTCAGACAGAAACCTCGTTACCAACAACCTCAATGGAGGTATACCTATTGCCAAGTGGACCAATATCCGTACCAATGTTTGCAGCACTGTTGTTACAGGTCTTCACTGCGGTATTAACCTCCGCATGATGCGCTACTCGGACGTATTGCTCCGTGCAGCCGAGTGCGAGAACGAGGTAAACGGACCTACACAGCAGGCTATCGACTGGATAAACAAGGTGCGCAACCGTGCTGGACTCAAGGGTCTTAAGCTTGCCGACTTCGACACTAAGGATAAGTTGTTTGAGCAGATTGCCAATGTAGAGCGTCCTAAGGAGTTTGGTTGCGAGTTTGGTCGTGGTCTTGACCTCATCCGTTGGGGATTCTTCTACGATGCAGGTCGTCTGCAGCAGATGAAGGAGCACAGCGTTGTACGCAAGGGAACCAGTGTTAAGCCTGGCGATGCAGTATCTTACTCAGAAGTAGGCAGCGATGCTGCTGTTATCTGTCCATTTGATACATATGTTCCTGGTCACGAGTTCTTGCCTATCTCGCAGAATACACTCAACAACAACCCGAACCTTGTGGGCAACTCAGCCAACAACTCTACCGACAACTCTACCTACTTCAAGGAGAAGGGTTGGACAGTACATCCGGTTGTTAATCTTAAATAGAATATGGTGGTACGGCTTCGAGCCGTACCTCCTATAAACACCTAAATCATAACAATCAATTTTAGCAAATACAATTATGAAACATATAAGCAAATTGGCATCCGTATTCTGCACCGCCGCCTTGGCGATGACAACACTAACCGGATGTGAGGGCAGCGACATCTTTGGTGTTAATAGTCCCGACTGGCTTTCGGAGAAGATCAACGATATAGCCAATGCCAATAAGGGCCAGGGAGCGAAGATTTCGCCTACAACACTTGGTAATACCGACTGTTCGTCTGCATGGTGGGATGCTCACCTTGATCAAGACATCAAGATCGAGAGCAATAAGGTTTATTCTACAACCTTCACCAACTACTCATCACTTGCCAACAACTATAACAACTATGTTGTCGTGCTGCGCAAGTCGGACAAGACAGAGTATTGCTGTCTTCGTTCGGACGACTATGGCTGGGGCGACAGCTATGCATCATGTACGCATAGCAACACCGCTTCTGGCGATTGGGCTGGTTGGCTTGCACAGATGAATGGTGCCAAGGTTACGGTCACCGTTACCAACTATGGCGACAACACTTGCGACGTTGTAGCTGACGTTGTTGGTACTGAGGGCTTGGTTTCGCAGCAGAAGTACACAGGTATTCCTGTTGAATCGGGCGACCTTTACCTCGACTTCACCGTCGACGGATGCTACTACGTGTTCGACAAGGACGAGATGGATGTAACAGATGCCGTAGACCAGCAGCCAGTATCTATGCAGCTTGTGAATGTTCCTGAGGAAGTGAACCTCGGTTCAGAGCTTTCTGACTTCACATCACAGATTAAGGCACAGGTTACATACGATGGCGGTACTGTTAAGGAAGTAGCTTCAAGCGACCTCTCGTTTATGGTAGTTCCCGACTTCAACACACTTGGCGAGAAGTACATCGTAGCTACTCTCAACAAGACTCTCCTCAACAAGCAGGCTGACAAGACCATCAACGCAAGCGCTAAGTTTAAGGTTGTTGACACTCCAGTCAAGGTTGAGCTTGTAAGCAAGCCTAAGCACACCAACTACTACATCTACAACTCGGATGCCCTTCTTGGTGTAGAGCGCACATTGGCATTCGATACAGAAGGTCTTGAGGTTAAGGGTACATATCAGGACGGTCGCACAGAGATTCTCGACAACTCTAAGTTGACATTCTCTACTATCCCTGCTACAGTAGGCGAGCATAAGGTTGTTATTACAGCCAATGGTGGCAAGACTGTTGAGGTAACTATTAAGGTGAACGAGTCGAAGGTTACTGCTGTTACTCCAGAACCAAAATCTCTTGGTGCAGCCGATTGTTCAGCAGCATTCTGGTCAGTATGCACAGACGACATTAAACTTCCAGCTGGCGCAACACGCGAGTTCAAACTCACCAACTACACATCTGGTGCAGGCAACTGGAACAACTACTATGTTATCCTTCGCGATGCAGCAAAGACAGCACCCGAGTATGCAGTAGTACGTGCCGATAACTATGGTTGGGGTAGCGGTTATGACGCTTGTGCACATGTTGGCACACAGCTTGAGGCTTATGCCGACTGGGCTGGATGGCTTGCCACAATGAATGGTGCAAAGGTTAAGGTATATGTAACCAACTGTAACAACGGTACTGCCGATGTTCAGGCAATAGTTACAGGTACCGACGGTACAGAGACCTATCAGTGGTACACAGGTATAAACAATATCAATCCAAGCGACTTGTTCGTATCGTTTACAGTAGACGGAAGTCATTTGGTATTTGAATAATAACAAAAATCTGAAGAGGGTCTGTCAAAAAGGAGTTATTGAAGTTAAGAAGAAGTTAATCCATCTACGATGGATGGAAGTTCTTGCTTAGGCAAGCGGCAAAGCCGAGCGAACGGACAAATACATTGCTTTCAGCAAATTATACATATGTCCGAGAACTTCTGATAACTTCGGGCTATACCCAACTTCCTTTAACTTCCATTTTGACACACCCCCTTTTTAATTAATATTTCTATGAAGAATCTATTACTACCCATATTAGCCCTCTCGGCAATGTCTGCCTCAGCGCAGACCAATCTAACCGATGCCGATCTTCAGGGTGCATACAGTGCTCGTCAATATAACAAGCGCGTGGTATGTCACGACCCATCTATCGTTATCGATGATATCAGCAATCCCTCATCGCCCACATATTATATATATGGCTCACATCTTGGCAAAGGTAAGACCACAGCCGACAAGAACTATCAGGAGTGGACAGTATTCAAGGCAGACGAGGGGAACGTTACAGCAACAAACAGTTTGTTCTGTAATACGGGTGGCGTACTTGTCAACTACTCACAGGCTTATTCCACACATGCCATAACATCCGTTAAGGACTATACAGGCAAGAACGTAACATTTGGCAACTTCGATGCTCATGGTTGGCAGAAGAAGGGCAACACTGTAAAAGGAATGCAGTGGGCCCCCGACGTTATCTACAACAAGACTATGAAGAAGTGGTGCATGTATATGAGCTTGAATGGCGACAATTGGTGCTCAAGCATTGTATGTTTTACAAGCGACAATATCGAGGGTCCATGGAAATATCAGGGTCCGGTAGTGTTCTCTGGTTTCTTTGGAAAGTATGCACACAATTCATACGCAGCTGCTAACGATTGGAAGAACACCGACCTTGCCATTGCAACCGGTGCAACATCGTTGCCTGAGAGATATAATGTTGGCGACAAGTGGGGCACATTTTGGCCTAACTGTATAGACCCATGTGTGTTCTATGACGACAACGACAACCTTTGGATGAGCTATGGCTCATGGTCGGGTGGTATATTTATGTTGAAACTTGATGCAACTAATGGTCTGCGCGATTATACTTATCAGTTCCCGTATGAGGTTAACGGCAAAGCTGCAACACAGGGTGCTGCCAACGCTAATACCACAAGCGATCCTTACTTTGGCAAGAAGATAGCTGGTGGCTACTATGTATCGGGTGAGGCAAGTTATATAGAAAAGATAGGTTCGCACTATTTCCTCTTTATGAGTTATGGCGGACTCATCAGCACAGGAGGTTATCAGATGCGTGTGTTCCGCTCGGATAATCCAGAAGGACCATACGTAGATTGCAACGGCACATCTGCAATTACAAAACGCTATCTTTTGAATTACGGAGCCAAGACAGCCGATAATCGTGGAGTGTTGCTCTTTGGTGGCTACAAGTGGGATCCGATGTCGGGAGCAGAGGTAGCACAAGGTCATAACTCGGCCTTTACCGACAAGCAGGGACGTTCTTTCGTTGTATATCACTCACGCTTTACTAATAAGGGCGAGGGGCATGAGGTGCGTGTTCATCAGCTATTCCTTAATGATGAGGGTTGGATTATGGCTGCTCCGTTCGAGTTTGACGGCGAGACTATTACCAACAACGATATTGCTACAAAGGCTTCTATAGCCGACAGCGAGATAGCAGGCGACTATCAGTTTATGCGTCACGAATATGGTCAGGACACAGAGAATAAAGCTTACGAAACAGCAGTAAACATTCGTCTCAATGCCGACGGCACTATAACAGGTAGTGAAGAAGGAACATGGGAGCGTACAGCTGGCACTGATTATATACACCTTACTATTAATGGTGTTGTATATCGTGGTGTACTTGTTCGCCAGACTATCGACTATACCAACATTCCGGCTATAGCTATTGCTGCCCTTTCTTCATCAAGCGGTTCTACAACACTTGGTCAGAAGTCGTATACCAAGCAACAGCAGGTATGGGCTGTTAAGGCTGACGCTAAGGCTGCCATTAAGTATACAGCCAACAAGATAAATCTTCCGTTCGATGATGGTACCGTACTTGAGGAAGCACCTGTTCTGCCTACAGAGGGATTGCTTGGCACTAATGTTTCTTGGAAATCAAGCAACGAGTCGATTCTTACATCCGACGGTATTGTTAAGGGTCAGGGCGAGGTAACAATGACAATGGTTATAAGCAAGGACAACTATGTATACACCAAGGACTTCACCCTCAATGTTGAGGCTGATGTAGTGGCAGACGCTCCAGTTTACTATCCTGAGTCGATGGAGAAGAATACTAATGCCGCTTTCTGGGTAAATTTCTCTAAGGACTATTACAACCTGAAGAAGGGTGGCAAGGCTGAGTTTAAGTTCTACAACTACAGCAATAAGAAAGCCAATTGGAATAACTGGTGTCTTATTGCTGCCACAGCCGAGCGTGGAGCCGAGGGTTATGCCGAGCACTTCGCATTGCGTGCCGACAATTATGGTTGGTTTGCAGCAGCAGGAGGCAATACTGCCGAAAACACCTCAAACATCGACTTCACAATGCAGAGCGAATATAACTGGGATACATTCAAGGACGATATGGACGGCTCGTTGGTTGATATGAACGTTGAGTTTACTACAGGCAATGTGGTTAAGGTAGTGTCTACCATCACCACTAAGGCAAAGAAGGTATACAACTACTCGTTCAGCATGAAGCTTGTTGAGAACCAGTCGAACGTAACCCTATTCTTTGTTAACGAAGGCTCGTATATCGACGGCTCAAGCATTGCTACCGGTATAAAGACTCCTATGGTTATTACCAAGAAGACTGAGAGCGAGGGCAAGTGGTACAACCTTAATGGACAGCAGGTAGATCGCTCTTACAAGGGCATTGTCGTTGTTAATGGACGTAAATTCTTGAATAAGTAATTCTTTAACAACAATTGTATAATAAATGATTCGAGCAAAATGTTTAATTGGAGCAATGGCATTCGCCATTGCCCCAATCTCCAATACAGTCCAGGCTCAAACAGCACCACCGCCTGTTCCTCTCGTTGTAGATACTCCAATGGTACACGACCCCGTTATGGCATTTGAGGATGGCAAGTACTATCTCTATTGTACGGGTCATGGCATAACACAGATGACATCTACTGACCGTCATCATTGGACTATCAAGCCAGATGGTGTGCTACCTGGAAACAAGATTCCGGCATGGACGCGCGATAGTGTACCAGGTTTTGAGACTCATATTTGGGCGCCAGACGTAATAAAGTATGGTGACAAGTGGTATCTAACTTATTCGTGTTCTACATTCGGCAAGAACACATCAGCAATAGGACTACTCAGTAATACATCGCTTGCCAATGCTGACGGATGGAAAGACGAGGGTTGTATAGTTGCCTCAAATGGCGAGCGTGACAACTGGAATGCTATCGACCCTAATATCATTATCGACAAGAAAGGCAATCCATGGATGACATGGGGATCGTTTTGGGATGGCATTCAGATGATACAGCTTGACCGTACTATGCACGTAAAGCGTGGTGCCAAGCCAATGACTATTGCCAGACGTCATGCTGTGGGTGATATTAATGTAGAGCCAAACCCTACATCCCAGTTTGCCGGCACCAATGCCATTGAGGCTCCGTTTATAATGCAGCATGGTGGCTACTATTATCTGTTTGTAAGTTGGGACTATTGCTGTCGTGGATCAAAAAGCAACTACCGTGTTGCTGTAGGCAGAAGTAAGAAGGTTGTCGGTCCATATCGCGACCGCAATGGTAAGGATATGCGTCAGGGTGGTGGCACTATTGTCATCGAAGGCGATAAACAAGAGTTTGAAGCGGCAGGACATTGCTCAGCCTATTCGTTTGCAGATGGCGACTGGTTTGTGTGTCATGGATACAGCATGCCTAAGAATGGAGTGCCATTGCTGATACAAAAGAAAATAACGTGGACGGCTGATGGCTGGCCCACACTGGAATAATATAATTCACTATTTATATAATTAAAATAATGAAACGTAACAAAATATTTCTCATGGCGTTGCTCGCTTCGTCTCTTGCAGCCAACGCCCAAGTAAAGATAAATGTGGATGCCGCTAATCCCGGCATCAAGGTATCGCCAAATCTATATGGCATATTCTTTGAGGACATCAATCATGCTGCTGACGGCGGATTGTATGCCGAACTTATCAGCAACCGCTCGTTTGAGGATAGTGACAATGCTATACCTACATGGCGTACATCTGCCTCGAATGGAGCAAGCATAACAAGTCAGCTTGTAAGCAAGGCTCTGTTGAACAATGCACAGGGTAAGGCATTGCAGATAACTGTTAAGGCTGACAAGGCTGCAACTGCATCGCTTATCAACGAGGGATTCTGGGGCATCAATGCTGTACAAGGCAGAACATACAAACTATCACTCTTTGCAAAAGGCAACTATAAGGGAGGATTAAAGGCACGTTTGATAAGTGCTGATGGCAAGACTGTATATGCCGAGACAACAGTTGATGCCGCTATTGGCAAGAAATGGAACAAGTATACAGCTGAGCTTACTGCTAATGCTAATGACCCTAAGGCTCAGTTTGAATTGGTATTCGATGGCAAGGGCTCCGTTACACTTGATGTTGTAAGTCTGTTCCCGCCTACATTCATGAACCGTCCTAATGGTTTGCGTCCCGACCTTGCACAACTTCTTTATAACATACGTCCAAAGTTCGTACGCTTTCCAGGCGGTTGCTATGTAGAGGGACAAGAATCTCCAGAGAATGCTTTCCACTGGGAGAAGACCATTGGTCCTATAGAACAACGTCCTGGACATAAGAATGTAAACTGGCGTTATCGCACAAGTGATGGTATGGGCTTTGACGAATATCTGCAACTTGCAGAAGACCTTAATGCAAAGCCTCTATATGTTGTGAATGTTGGTTTGTGGCATGGGGGTATGACACCTGTAGACAGCATTCAGCCTTGGATAGACGAGTGTATGAACGCTCTTGAATATGCCAATGGCCCCGTAACAAGCAAATATGGTGCTTTGCGTGCAAAGAATGGACATCCCGAGCCATATAATATAGAGTATCTTGAGATTGGCAACGAGAACAATCAACCCGACCCTGCACTTCAGAGTGACCATTACTATGAGCGTTTCAAGAAGTTTAAGGATGCCGTGCTTGCCAAATATCCCAATATGCACCTAATAGGAAACGTGGTAGCTTGGGGTGATGACAATCCGACATGGGACAGCAAAGAGAGTGTTGAGTTGCTCGACGAGCATTACTATCGCAACCCAGCTTGGTTTGCCGAGAACTTTAACAAGTATGATACCTACAACCGTAAGGGTTCTGAGATATATGTAGGCGAGTATGCTGTTACACAGGGCTTCGGCAATATGGGATCGCTTGACGCCGCACTGGGCGAGGCTGTATATATGATGGGTATTGAGAACAATAGCGACATCGTTACAATGGCTTCGTATGCTCCTATCTTTGCCAACCTCAACGACCGTATGTGGGCGCCTGACATGATTCAGTTTACATCCGATAAGGTATTCGGCACTCCATCTTACTATGTGCAGAACCTTATGGCCAACAACGTAGGCACACGTGTGCTTAAAGTAAACCAAACCAATCCTTATAAATATGGAGATGTTCAGGTAAAGCCTGCTGTATGTCGTGTAGGCATGGGTACATGGAGCACACAAGTATCGTTCGAAGACAAAGGTTATACCGACGCTAACGGTAATGCATTGCCAATGACTTTACAGGAGTTGCCTACTGATGTGCGTGGCACCTGGAAGGTAGACGGTAATATTATCAAGCAGACATCCAATGGTGAGAGTTGCATACGTCTTAACCCTGGTGAGATAACCTCAGAGGGATATATATATAAGGTACGTGCGCGTAAGGATGCTGGCAATGAAGGTTTCCTCCTTATATTCAATTATGTGGACGACAAGAATTATTGCTGGCTAAACCTTGGTGGATGGAACAATACGCAACATGGTATTGAGCAGATTGTGGATGGCGCAAAGGGTCAGGTTGCCACAGTATCTGGAAATATAGAGACAGGTCGCTGGTATGACATTGAACTAAAGGTTAAGGGCGATAGCATTTTTGCAAGCTTGGATGGTAAGGAGATATTTGCCACTAAGCTTCGTGCAAACACTCTGCCTGGCGTATTCTCAACAGCAACATTGGACGAGAATACAGGCGAGGTGATACTGAAGGTTGCAAACACAAGCTGCGAAAACACTACAGCCGAGATTTGTCTTCAGGGCAAGACAATATCTAATGCTAAGCTTATTCGCCTTTCAGCAAAGAATGGCAAGGAGGAGAACACAATCGACAACCCGACAAATGTTCATCCTACAGAGACATTTGTTACAACATCTACAGATGGTGCTGTTGTGGAGATACCGGCAAATTCGCTAAATATATTTAGATTGAAATAAAGAGCTTTTTATCTGATAAACCACCATAGACTTCTGAACTTGTAAAAGTTCAGAAGTTTTTTTTATCCCAAATCGGTCATTAGGATTTGGGTTAAAAAACTTGAAAACATTTGGTAGTCTCAATAATTATTGCGTAATTTACGCAACGTAAAAAGCGCAATAAGATTATGACAACAATTAACAATCCTTTCGTGATGTATGGATACAAAGGAGCAGAGTACTTTTGTGACCGTGAGAAAGAAACCGAGAAGATGATAACTTCGCTACACAACGAGCGAAATATCACGCTTGTCGCTCCTCGCCGTATGGGCAAAACAGGATTAATCCATCATGTCTTCCAACAGTTGGAAAAGCAATACGATGATGTGAAATGCTTCTACTTAGACATATTTGCCACCAAGAACTTGGAGCAAATGGTGCAGCTCATGGCTTCGGAAATCATTGGGAAATTAGATACAATTTCTCAATCCGCCCTGCGTAAAGTACAGGAGTTCTTCAGCAGTTGGCGACCAACGCTAACAATTGACGAACTGACAGGCATTCCAACATTTTCTTTGGATTTGAAACCAAACGAGGGACGAGAAAGCTTGAAGCGAATCTTCGAGTACATGAAGCAATCTGGAAAGCGATGCTACGTGGCAATAGATGAGTTTCAACAAATCATGAACTATCCAGAGAATGGAGTGGAAGCATTGATACGCTCTTACATCCAATTCCTTCCCAATGTATATTTCGTATTTTCAGGCAGCCAGCAGCACATGATGGAAGAGATGTTTTTGTCGGCGAACCGCCCATTCTTCCAGAGTTCTCTTGTAATGTCACTACCATGTATCGCTGAGTCAAAATATCTATCATTTGCCAATCGTCTTTTGTCATCACAAAAACGAGAAGTGGATGTAGACACATTCACCTATATCTACTCGCAAGCCGACTGCGTAACTTGGTATGTACAAGCCATCCTACATGGTATTTTCGAACATCGTGATGAGCAGATCAATAAGGACTTAGTGGATGAAGTGATTCAAGAGTTGATAGAGGAGCAAGCTATGGCATACCAAAACTATTGTGCATGGCTGACCGAAAACCAACAGTTACTCTTGTTAGCAATTGCCAAGGAGCAAGTAGTTTCCTCCCCACTTAGCCAACAATTCATCTTAACCCACCACCTACCTGCCACCAGCAGCGTAAAGACAGCTCTGAAGGCTCTGGTGGACAAGCAATTAATCAACAAAACACCAAAAGGCTACTTTGTCAGCGACCGCTTCTTTGCTAAATGGCTGGCAAGAGAGTATAAAAACTCAGTAAGGTAGGTTTCTGTTTTACGTCCTATGATTTGCTCCATATTGCTTGAAAAAGATAATTGTTATGGTGCAAAATTACGATAATTATTTGAGAAAACGAACGATACTTTAGCCAAATCGATGGTTTTTGGCTTGATTTGGCTAAAGTATCTAGTCATTCATGCAGTATATCTGTAGGTTTAGTAAACACATAAAAAAGGTTGGATTCCTTTTCGTAAGGGAACCCAACCTTTTCTATTTTATCACTAATCTTTTTTAATCTTATATGCTTATGATTATTCTACTGTGCAGTAGATATTCTCAGAAGTCTTTCTTGTAGGATACAACTTAACTGTGTTGCCAGCAACAGTAAGGTTGTCGCCACCTGCTGTCAGGTTGTTGAGGCTTCCACCGAGGTTGATGGGCCAATCACCGTTTACGCGGAACTTCCAACCATCTGCTGTAACACCTACATTAGTTGCCTCGAAGCAATACTCTTCAGCGTTCCATGTCATAACAGCGTCGCCATCCCAATTGTTGAAGCCACCGATGATACCCATGGTCTCAACCTTAGTGGCTGTGATAGTGCCTTCTGAAAGATTTACATCGAAGTAGTATACACCTTCTCCTGCGTTAACGCCGATGTTTCCACCTTCGCTGGTTGCTGCCCCAGAGAATGTGCTGAATGCACCAGAATTTATCTCATTATCCCAACTACCGGCTACACGCTGGAACTTGAACTGATTGCCCCAACCGTTAGGGTCGGCACAATAAAGGTAACCAGTGTATACTCCCTTTGCATCGTCTACGAGAGCAAGCTTCTGCTCAGCTTTTGTCCAGCCGTCAGTTGCGCCGATGAAGTAGATGAATGGATCGTAGTTAACCTCCTCTAAGGTATAAGAGTAGTCCATCATGTTGATAGTGAGCTTATACTTACCAGCCTTGGCAATCTTACCAGCCTTGGCATCACCGTTGGTCAACAAACCAGTCATGCTGTCATCGCCGTCAACCTTAGGTCCTACTACGCCAGCAGCCCAGATGTCGCCAGAGTCGATGTTCTTCTTAGGAATAATCTTCCAGTACTGGTCAGGCTTTTTTGTCTCGAAGCTTATGGTGAAGATAGGATCCTCATATACATCCTTATCGCTGTGCTTGAATGCCTTTGCGGATTCTTTCGTCCAACCACTAATTTCTGTTTCTCCTTCTATGGTAGTAAACATATCACCAACGAGGTAGTAACCCTCTTCAATAACCGGAGCCTCAGGAATGGCCTTAACCTGGAATGTTGCAGATGTAGCCATCTTCACGGCTGTTGAGCCATTGCTTACCCATGCGTCAAGAGTAGCATCAATGTCGCGCTCTGTAGGACGCTTGCCATACTTATCTACGATATAGCTTGTCAATTCGGCTGTTGCCATGTTGCCATCAGCATCAATGTCGAATGACTGACCGTCGAAGTTAATCTTATAATTAGGTGTATAAGCAGCGTTGGAAGAAGTGGGAGCAACAATGCTCGCCACTTTTACCTTCTCTGTATTAACGTCAGCCAAGTTGATGACATCAACTGGAGCTACGCTACCATTTCCGAATGCCACAGCTTCCTTCTGAGAATTTGTCTGTGGGTTACCCCAATCTGTGAAGTCCTCGGTGCAAGACACCATACCCATCAGAAGGGTCATTCCCAATAATATTTTCTTAATCATAATTGTCTTTGCTTAAAGTGATTTACAATTTAACGATGCTGAATGCACCAGTGATGTCGTTGAATGAGATGACGTACTTGCCTTCTGCCAAGCCGATGTTCTTGCCACCTGCATCACACTTTCCGTACATGTTGATAGCGCCATCTTCTGCACCATAGCCCCAGCTTGTATCCCAAGATTCAGCAATCTTGAACTTGAACTGTGCAGTCTCGCCAGCAGGAACATCCATTACATAGTACCAAGCGTGGTTCTTAACGCCCTCAGTGTTGTACGGGAGCATTGGTGTGTCGGTCCAATCATTGAATGAACCACTAATCTGGATAGTACCATAGTCGTTTACATCACCCTCGTACTTCTCCATCTTGGCTGTATTGTCAGCAGTGTTGATTGTAATGGTGTAGTAACCTTCTTCAGGAGCTACTATATGACCACCGTCACCACCGCCATTACCACGATATGCGATTGTACCCTTTGTAGCAGCATCGGCATTCATACTGAATTCCCAGTCGAAGCTTGCTGGCAGAATCTTGAAGCCAGCTCCATCGACCTCGGCCTTGTCGTTGTAATCGCCGGTAAGGAAGTAGTTGGTGTATTCAATCTCACCAGCACCAGTCTTCTTGTCGTAAGCGAAGTTTGGCTTAAGGAACATAGGAAGTGCGTCTACTCCAATGCTCTTGGTGCCAGCCCACTTAGCGCCGAACATGTTACCTACAAGATACCACATTGTTGGAACAGCATCCTTCAGTTCAATATAGTAAGGCTTTACGTTGAGCTTTACTGAGTTTGAAGCGACAGGGTTCAGATGGTTTGTGCCCTCAAGGATATAAGCGTTAACACGAACGTACATCTCCTGCTCGGCAGGAACGTCAGCTTCTGTCCATTTAAGTATCTTTACCAATGCCTTGTCCATTTCTTCAGCAGAGGCAGAGATATCACATTTCTGTGTAGTGTTGCTAAGAACAGCGTAGTCTGGAACCTTTTCGCCACTCTCGTCTGCAGCAGCTTCATCAGTAGAAACTGTGAAGGAGTTGGTTGGAGATACCTGCACCTCGTATGTCGCATTGATAGGAGCATTGTCTGCTGTATACTTAGGCTGTGACCATGTAAGCTCAAGACCAGTAGATTTTTCCAAATCAATAGTCGAATTTATATATTCAGGAGTATTCAACGTAAACTCAGTAGGCTGTATAAGCGTTGGGTTTGAGTCGTTGTCATCCGAACATGATGCGAATAAGCTGATGATGCCGAGAAGCAGAGCACCCATCATATATTTATTCTTCATATTGCGTTTACTTTTATAGTTCTATTTTTACTTTTATACTTTAGTTCTGAACCTCATTATATCCGTCGATCTGTGTCAGGTTCTTGTTAGAAAGAATCTCTGAAGATGGGATAGGATATAGATTATTGGTCTTAGCGAATGTTGTACCTTTAGTGCTACCACCCTTAAGCTCCCATTTGTATGTAGCCTGAGTTCCACCAAACTGATTGAAACGAATCAAGTCGGTACGACGAAGACCTTCGCAATAAAGCTCGCGAGAACGCTCGTCAAGAACATCGTTAAGAGTGTAAGAAGGACGTACGGCAGCGTGGGCACGATTGCGGAGAGCGTCGATATAACCCTTTGCCTTAGCAGAACCCTCACCGTTAAGGTGCATCTCAGCCTCTGCAGCATTGAGGTAAGCCTCTGCTACGCGGAAGAGGAAGAAGTCGATGTCAACATTATAGCTGTCGTGAGGAGTACCGTTAGTAGAATAGTTGTTATTCCACTTTGGTGTTGCAATACCCTTGACAAACTTGTCGTTATCTCCAAGTTCCAAGGTACGAGCACCGTCAGCATTGCCCTTACCCCAAAGGATAGCACGGTCGTCAACGTTCATATCGCGAATTTCTTTTGCCGACTTGTTTACAACAATTGTAGGATCGGTGAAGAACTTCTCTACGAATTGTGGACGAACACGCATACCTGACCATGTGTTGGCAGTAGTGGCAGCGTCCTTATCTGCAACTGTACACATAGTAGCATCCCAAAGAGCAGCTACATAGAACATAGAACCACCCCATCCCTGAGTCTTGTCTCCATCTTGCATCAATGGAAGAAGAGCCTCGCAACTTGCACCATTCGAACCGTTGTCGCCCATGAAGAGCAAGTCGTATGGCTTATATCCGTTAGCCTTGGCGTCTGCTGACATCTTGCTGTCATCAAAGAGGGCATATGGTGAGTTGATAACCTTCTCGGCATATTCAAGAGCCTTATTCCAATAAGGATTGTCCTGACCATCGTTGTTGAGGTATGTACCGGCATTGAGGTACAGACGGCTCAAGAGCAACCAGCATGTGCCTTTGTCTATACGGCCATAGTCAGCGTCGCTGTCGGTCTCAGGCTTTGCCTCCAACAAGTCTGGCTCTGCTGTAAGCAATTCGTTTTCTACCCAGCTGAACAAGAATTCACGACCCATCTGAAGAAGCTCTGCACGAGTGTAGCTCTTGCCTTCTTCAAACTTAGAGTTGTAAGTATGTGCCTGACGTGGTGTTTCTGTTGAAATCTTGTCAATGAAAGTCGGGTCTCCAAAGAAGTCGAGCATCAAGAAATAGCTATAGGCACGAAGTACACGCACCTCTGCATACTTGGTTGTCTCAGCCTGAGCCGCATCGAGACTTAAGAAGTGGTTCTCGTAAGAGATGTTCGACATCAGACGATAGTACAAGTTCTTCAATGTAGCATTACCCGGATCGAACTTATTGTAGCCAACATCTGCGATACCGCCATCCGACCACCAGCAGATTGCTTCGTCGGTAGGTACCTCGTTGAAGTTGAACAGGTTACGTAGAAGGGTTGACTTACCATTGTCGTCGATAGTGAAATCGGCATTACCGTCATTACCTTCCATGATAAGACCAGCATAGCACTTGCTGTACAAGCCTGTAATGTTTGGAGTAGCGTCAACATTAGGATCAATGTTTCCCTTGTCCAAATCATCCATACAAGAGCTCAAACTTGCTGTAAGCAGAAGAGCTACTGCAGGGGCAATTGTTTTGAATTTATTGAGTTTCATATCGAAATCTATTTATAATTGTTAGAAGTTGAGGTTCAGACCGAGCAAGAATGTGCGGCAACGTGGATACATGCTGTCGTCCTTGCCAGAGTTTACTTCAGGGTCGATACCGCTGTACTTTGTGATAGTGAATACGTTAGAGCATGAGGCGTAGATACGGCCTGATATACCCTTATAGTTGCCACCCTTCAACAGATTGTTGAAGTTATAGCCCAATGTGATGTTGTCGCACTTCAAGAAGCTACCGTTCTGTACAAAGTAGTCGGTAAGAGGATAGTTGTAAGAAGTCCAGCCTAAAGCTGCTATATCCTTTGTTGAGTTCTTGTAATATCCCTTAGCGCTGCAAATCTCTTTAGTGTTTATCGCACCTTCTGCGTATCCATTGTAGAGATAGTTGCCTAAGCTTACACGGAAGTTGCTACCGAGATCCCAGTTCTTGTACGAAACCTTGAAGCTGAAACCACCTGTCCAAGGAGCTACGATATTCTTATAGAAGTATCTATCGTTCTCATCGATTGTTCCATCGCCATTGCGGTCTACATAGCAGCCCATGATAGGACGACCGTTCTGGTCGTATACCTGCTGGTATACCAGGAATGAGTTGGCTGGCTTGCCTACCTTATGATAGGTTACAGCCTGATTCTGACCTACCTGCATACCTGCTTCCATCAAATCACGACCGCCTGCAAGCTCTGTAATCTCGTTCTTGTTGTAGGCAGCGTTAACGCTAAGTTCTACGAACCAATCCTTTGTCTGGATAGGACGACCTGTGATAGCAACCTCAAAACCCTTGTTCTCCAATGTTCCTGCATTCATAAGGAGGGCATTGTCGAAGTTCTGACCTGCAGCAATGGTGGTTGTACTGAGCAAGTCAGTTGTCTTGCGGTAGTAAGCATCAAGGTTTACGGTCAATCTCTGGTTGAACATACCATAGTCGATACCTACGTTCCATGTTGTGGTTGTCTCCCATGTCAGTTCGTCATTGTATGCCAATGGGCGATAGAGCAGACCAGTATTGTTACCGCCACCGATAGGATAGAGGAAGTGATTGCTTGTACTCTTTAAATAGGTAGCGGTGTAATACATTTTACCAGTATCCTGCTGACCTGTCTTACCCCAACCAAGGCGGAGCTTCAAGTCGCTGATAGCATTTACATCCTTAAGGAAGCTTTCTTCCTTAACGCGCCATGCGAAGGCTGCTGATGGGAAGAAGCCCCAACGGTGTCCGTCGGCAAAGCGGCTTGAACCATCATAACGTGCTGTGAAAGTAAGGAGATAACGGTCAAGCAAAGAATAGTTGGCACGACCATACCAGCTCACGAGATAAGTCTGGCCTCTCCATCTGCTTGTATCGAATGACTTTACAGTTCCTGCAAGAGCTTCGCCCTTGTCGTTCTTGCCTTCGAAGGTTGATGGATACATTGACTTGCTCCATTTGTCGCCCCAATACTTCATGTGGCTATACTCGTAACCAGCCATGATGTCGAAGTGGTTGGCCTTGTTGAAGTCCTTGGTATACTGGGCATAAGCTGTAGCCGTGAGGTTGTACTTCTTCTCCTTGTCTTCGCTATTGCCACCATAGTAGAATCCGTATGTAGATTGAGGATTATTGGTGTTGTACTCACCACCGGTTGTATATTCACCAGCTAAGTTAGCATGCAAATGAAGGTCTTCGAAGCCATGAATCTTATAGTCAGCCTCTACGTTGCCCAAGAGAACGTGTGCACTCTTGTAGAAGTCGTAGTTCTCTACCTTTTCTACTGGGTTTGTAGGAGCGTCATCATTGCGATTGTATGGGAATGTTGGGTCGTATGATGTAGTAGGTAATGCCCACTGCCAATAACCTCCCCAGTTCTTGAATTTCTCGTCGTTGCTCTTTACAGGGCGAGTAGGATCCATGTTGATAGCTGCGCCTACAGCATCTGCTCCACCAGGAACAGTCTTTGAGTAAGAATACTTACCGTTGATATTAATGTTGAGGTGCTTGTTGAGCAATGAAGGATTGATGTTGAAACCTGCGGTAACACGCTTGTAGTCTGAACCCTTCAAGATACCTTCCTGACCAGTGTAGCCTGCGCTGACACGATAAGGCATAGACCAAGACTGCTTGTTGATGCCACCAGTAAGGCTTACATTATGCTCCTGGCTAATGCCGTTACGATAAATCTCGTCCTGCCAGTCGGTATCGAATGTACCTGCTGCATAGTTAGGAGTACCGTCCTCGTTGTATTCCTTCCAGCCTAATCCTTGGTAGGCAGAAGAATCTTCGCCATAATAATTCTTGATGAAGTCGACATATTCTTTTGCGTTCATCACATCCAGCTTCTTGGCGATAGTACTTACAGAAACAGTACCATTGTAAGAAACCTGAGGCTTCTGGCCGCTGCGACCCTTCTTTGTTGTAATGATGATAACACCGTTAGAACCACGCGAACCATAGATGGCTGTAGCCGAAGCGTCCTTCAATACAGTGAAGCTCTCGATATCATTAGGATTGACAAGAGACAGAGGGTTATTAACACCCTTAGTGTCATTGTTATCCATTGGCATACCGTCGATAACAATCAACGGGTTGTTGCTTGCTGTCAAAGAAGCACCACCACGAATACGAATCTGAGCACCATCACCAGGAGCACCTGATGCAGAGTTTACGTTTACACCAGCAATCTTACCCTGGATCATGTCCTGGGCAGAAGTAATAATACCATGGTTTTTGTCATCTGGCTTGAGGGCAGTAACCGAACCCGTCAAGTCGTTCTTCTTAGCCACACCATAACCGATAACGACAACGTCGTTAAGAGTTGTAGATGTGTTCTTAAGTTGAATCTTAAGATCCTGTCCGGCAACAACCTTAAGAGGCTCGTAGCCGATGTAAGTGATTTCGAGAGTAGCCTTCTTGTCGGCGGCGATAGAGAAATTACCGTCGATGTCGGTCACAGCACCAGCCTTACCGCCAACAACCTTGACGGATGCGCCTATGACAGGCTCGCCGGTCTCGTCTACTACGTGGCCTTTCACAGTAATTTGCTGTGCAAAGGCACTTGCCGAAAGGAACAGACCTGCTGATAGCGTAGCTGTCCTAATGGCATTTTGGAATTTAACCTGCTTCATCATTGTAGCTTTAGATATTAGTAAAATATTGTATTTGATTTCTATTGATATGGTTTATTTTTTAGATAGGTTGATTCCTATTTTAGATAGGTACTATTACAGTTTAGATGTGGTTCTACAAAAGCGGTTTTTAATCGTTTAAGAGCTTTTCTCTAATTCTATCTTTTTGGTTTTTATTGAACTCACGTGCAAAATTATGATGTTAATCAATGCGATGTATGTTTTTTGTTCATAAATATTGCTATTTAAGTGTGCAAACGTTTGCAATTGATGTAAACGTTTGCATCGTTTGATTCACATCAAAAAACACTTTTGTATTGCTATATTAAAATAATGTCATACCTTTGCAACAACTTATTAAAATTACAAACATCTACAGTATAGCTAATCAATTTACCCATGCCGGAACTTTTGCCTACAACAATGAAGGATATAGCCAAACATTTTGGTGTATCCATTGCAACAGTATCAAGATCCTTGAACGGTTCAGACCGTGTAAATGCCGAGAAGCGTCGCCTTATCTGCGATTATGCTCATGAGCACAACTTCTATCCCAACGACATTGCAAAGTCGCTGCGCAACTCGAGACGTGCACCTATCAAAGTGATTGGAGTTATTGTACCCGAGTTTACCCACTATTATTTCTCCACCATTCTTAATGGTATTGAGGCAGCTGCCGCAAAGCGCGGTTTCCGCATTATTGCCACAACATCAAGAGAGTCGTACGAAAGCGAGGTGCGCATATGTCAGATGTTTGAGGCACACCAGGTGTGTGGCGTTATAGTATCACAAGCAAAGGATACTATGAAATTCGACCATTTCCAGTCGCTTGTAGATCGTGGAATACCTGTTGTTTTTTACGACCGCATATGTACTGGTATTGAAGCATCGCTTGTTGTGGTTGACGACTATCAGGGTGCATTTGCTGCCACAACGTATCTTATAAGTACTGGTTGCCATCGTATTGCTTATTATGGTATGCGAGGCAATACAGTGCTTGGACGCAACCGCTTTAATGGCTACCGCGATGCGCTGATAAAGGCAGGTATTGAGCCAGATCCTTCGCTTGTATATGTTTGCGACAATAGGGATGATGCCGAAAGAATAACACCAGATGTACTAAAACGCCCAGACCGTCCAGATGGATTCTTCTGTGTGAATGATGATACTGCCATTGGTGTTATGTACACTGCAAAGCATGCCGGATTAAATGTGCCTGAAGATGTATCGGTATGTGGATTCACCAACGGACAGCGTTCTGTAGCCTGCGAACCTCAGCTTACAACAGTAGAGCAGCGAGGTGAGAAGGTGGGCGAGGAGGCTGCCACCATACTTATGAATAAGGTGGAAGGACTGTCGCCTAAGAATAAGATTGAGAAGAAAGTGGTGCGCACACGTTTGGTAGTGCGAGGTAGCACCCGTGGGGAAATCAACGAATAGACCAATAAATAAAAAACCAGATAACAATGAAACCAAAACCAAATCAAAGTTTTTGGAGCTTGTGGAATCTAAGCTTCGGATTCTTCGGCGTACAGATAGCCTACGCCCTGCAAAGTGCAAACATCTCGCGTATATTCGCAACGCTTGGTGCCGACCCGCACAACTTGAGCTATTTTTGGATTTTGCCTCCACTTATGGGCATCCTTGTGCAGCCTATAATAGGTACATTAAGCGACCGTACATGGACTCGATTCGGCAGACGTATACCTTATCTCTTTATTGGTGCTGCCGTAGCTGTGGCTGTGATGTGTCTGTTGCCTAATGCAGGCTCGTTCGGCATGGCTGTAAGTACGGCTATGGTGTTTGGCCTAATCTCGCTTATGTTCCTTGATACCAGCATCAATATGGCTATGCAACCTTTCAAGATGCTTGTGGGCGACATGGTCAACGAGAAGCAAAAGTCGTTGGCTTATTCAATACAGTCGTTCCTGTGCAACTCTGGTTCGGTTGTTGGTTATCTATTCCCGTACATATTTACTGCTGTTGGCATTGCCAACGAAGCTCCTAAGGGGGTTATTCCAGATTCGGTTATCTACTCTTTCTATATAGGTGCGGCCATCCTTATTCTCTGCGTGCTCTACACTACATGCAAGGTTAAGGAATGGAACCCCGAGGAATATGCCGAATATAATGAGGCTAAGCCAGAGGAAGAGGAGCAGAAGGCATCGTGGATAGAACTGCTGAAGCATGCTCCGTCGATGTTCTGGAAGGTAGGACTGGTGCAGTTCTTCTGCTGGGCTGCCTTTATGTATATGTGGACATACACCAATGGCACCATTGCCGACACTGTATGGCATACCACTGATACTGCCTCTAAGGGTTATCAGGCAGCAGGCAACTGGGTTGGTGTGCTGTTCTGCTGGCAGGCAGTAGGTTCGGTGCTTTGGGCTATGGCTTTGCCTAAATTCAAGAATGCCAAGCTGGCTTATGCTCTTAGTCTTGTAATCGGTGGCATAGGTTTCGCTATGGTTCCGTTTGTAGGCGATAAGGACCTACTTGTTGTTCCGTTTATGCTTATCGGTTGTGCTTGGGCTGCCATGCTTGCAATGCCATTCACCTTTGTAACCAATGCTCTTGAGGGTTATGGACATAAGGGAGCTTACCTCGGACTGTTCAACGGCACAATCTGTATACCTCAGATTATAGCTGCTGTGGCAGGCGGTGGTATATTGTCGCTTGTTGGTTCTGTACAGAGCAACATGATGATTGTGGCAGGTGTACTGCTTGTGCTCGGTGCTTTCAGTGTAGCGCTGATAAAGGATAATAAATAAAAAAAGAATAATCCGGCATTTGGAGTGATTGAGGCTCATTTTTAGCTCTGTCTCGCTCCAAATGCCGGATGAATATTTTTAGCCATAAGTGTCTTGTCAAAGTAATATAATTTCTTTGGCCATTTAATATTATATACTTTGCCATTTAATATTATATACTTTGCCATTTAATATATATTACTTATACTTTGGCATTGATTTTTTCTTACACACCATATTTATATACTCAACAGGGATAACGAATTCACTCCACTTGCCAATCGTCTATCGTACCGGTTTTGGACGAGAAGTTTACACCTATACGGTGCATATGGCGCGGGTCTGAGGTGTATGGTCGGGCATATCCCATAGCCTCTATCTGGTCAAGAGCCTGTTTGGCGGTACCGTCGAGCTTAAATTCAAATATGTATATATCGTTCTGCGTCTCTATTATGCAGTCGGCTCTGCCCTCGCTCTGTTGTTTCTCCGTAAGCACAAGGTAGGTGCTGATAATGCGGAAGATAAGATAGAACGTGTAATGGAAGTAGCGTTCGCGTTCAGCCTCAGTGTCCTTGCGTCGCATTGTATATGGTATGCTTGCAAAGAAGGAGGTAAGCTGTTTGCGTAGCGCTTCAAGGTCGGCAGAGGCAAGCGATCGTACCAGTTGGGTCATCTCTGTTAGTACAGGTGTACGGCTCTGCAGGTAGTTGTTGGCAATGGCTGTAGCAAACCCACGCTTTACTTCGTTGTTTGGAAGGTCGAGGAGATAGGTGTTTGTCAGTCGGTCGTGCGCCTTAATTGTAAGGTATCCACTTTGGTATATCATTGGTAGCGGACGTTCAACGTCGGCGCGATAGTCAACAAAATCGGATGCATCGTAATATTTGCCGGTCAACTCGTTGAGATTCTCCTTGGTGTGGTTAAGCAAACGTATGAGGTATGTTGGTGTTCCTGATGCAAACCAAAAGTCGCTAATCTCGCCTTTGTTCAAAGCGTTGAGCACACTGAATGGATTGTAAATGTCTTTCATACGTCTACTGAAGTGGTAGCCATCGTAGTGTCGCTTCAATACCAAGCGCATTTCTTTAGGAGAAATCCCTTGTTCGTTTGCCATTTCGTCAATCTGCTCGTGGAACATCTGTTCCATTTCTTCCTCTGTGATGCCGCAAAGAGCCTCGTAGTTAGAGTTCATACTGATATCGGCAGGTTGGTTGAAACCGCTGAACACGCTCACTTGCGAGAACTTCGTTACACCCGTTAGCAGCACAAACTGTAGGTCGGCATCGGCAGCTTTGAATGTAGAGTAGAATCCCTTAAGGATATTGCGGTTGTATTCCTCTATAAGAATCTCGTCGCCGTTACTGTCTTTTGTCTTGTATCCAGTGTCGAGTACATCGAGCAGAGGCTTATCGTATTCGTCAATCAATACCACGCTACGTTTGCTCGTATGTTGGTGGATATGAGCAAGAAGTTGAGCAAAGCGTTCGCCTACACCGAATCGCGTGTCGCCAGTGAATCCATACTCCTTCTCCCATTTCTCCACGTATGCATCGAGCAAGTCTTTAAGCGTATTGCCTCTGGTAAAGTCGTTGCTGTTGAAGTCAATATGAAACACAGGGTATGTCTCCCAATCCTTCACCAAATTACTGATGGCAAGTCCATCAAACAGAGCCTTCTCGCCCCTAAAGTAATATTCAAGTGTAGACACAAGCAAGCTCTTGCCGAATCGACGCGGGCGACTCAGAAAGTAAACCTGTCCTTCTGTAACAAGACGGTATACCAATGCGGTTTTGTCCACATATGCATATCCGTTTTCTATTATAGTCTTGAAGTCTTGTATGCCTATAGGATATTTCATAAGCTGTTCTATATTATATATAATGTGTAGTGCTGTTGGCGCTTTTGCAAAGTTAGTGATAATAATCTGAAGCGATGGAGATTTGTGGGGATAAATGTTTGAAATGTGAATATAATTGTCTAACTTTGCACACGCTGCCAGTCCCAGTGGGGAATTAGGTAGGCATCTTTATGGGAAATGGCGTTTTCAGACGCTAATCTTTAAGGACACGAACTTCGCAACTTCCAATCCAACCGAAGATTAGGCAACGATAAACGCCTACGTTTAGTACGATTATTGTAGGCTATGGTCTGCATCAATTGTCGTATCATTATGTCTGTATGTGTACATGTAGACATTTTGGTATGTATATTGATGTATTGGCTATGGTAATATATATACGTACATGGGCGTGGGCTGGCTGCGTTGCTTATCTCGGTTGGGTAGGCAATGCGAAGGCCGGTGTCCTTGAGATAAGCAAGAAACAGACTCCTGCGCCTTTTTTCGTATATGATTATCTAAACACCGAAACTTTAACGTTAGCTGAATCCGAAGAGTCTATAGGCGTATATAAACCCTAATCAAAATGAAAAAGTTTATAGTTTTATTTGTGGCTGTTATGGCAATGTTTGCTACAACGGCTAAGGCTCAGTCGTCGTTGTTGGCAACCCTTAATCATGAGGGTACAATATCTACGTTCTATGGAACGGATGCATTGATACAGGCACATGCGGCTGCTGCGGACGGAGATGTAATTACACTATCATCGGGAACATTCCAATCTGTTAACATTACAAAGGCTGTAACTCTGCGTGGTGCAGGTATGGTATTGGATGCTGCCACACAAACAGAACCTACGGTGTTGGCAAATGAATTTAGTATTAATATCTCTGACGAAACAACACAACGACTGACTATTGAGGGTATTTATACTAATCAAAGGGTTACTATCAATAAACTAAAGAACGCAATGTTCTTAAAGGATAGATTTAGCAGTATTTATTTTGGTTCAAGTCAATCTTATGGAAAAGACTTGACATTTATTCATTGTAGAATAACAAGGGAGTATAGCGGTAACAATAGTTCTAATAATTCTGCGGTGTTCCAGAACTGTTTAATAAACGTTAATAGCATTATAGGTAAAAACTATATATTCAACAACTGTTTGTTTTTAGGTGAATACACTACTCATTGTTATAACTCGGAATACAAAAATTGTATTATTCTTAACTCATATTCTACAGAGTCGACATCTACATATTATAATAATTTATATTGTAAATATAGTGGTAGTAATAGTTTCAATGTCACCAATAATACAAATGTGGAAGTGGCTAAGGATAACGAAGCAATAAAAAATCTGTTTGGTTATTCAGACGACAATGAGTATAAACTTACAGAAGCAGCTAAAGCATTAATTAAAGGCACGGACGGAACAGAAGTTGGCATCTATGGTGGTAATCTACCTTACGACCCGACACCAACAAATCCACAAATCAGCAAGTTTAACGTTGCAGCCAAGACTACAGCCGACGGCAAATTGAGTGTAGACATTGAGGTGAAGAGTGCCGAATAAAACAACAACCTAAGCATAAACACACTTATGCGCAGAAAGTTAATATTATTATTGTTCCTTTGTCTGTGTATTATGGCAAGGGGACAAGCCTTGTATGAATACCGATATTGGTTTGATGGTGACGAAAGCACCATGCAAACTGGTTCGTCGGACAATAGTGCATGGCAGATGGATTTGGATATAGGCGCATTGGATGCAAATTTCCACATCATGCATTTTCAGGTGAAAGATGCAAAGGGTGTGTGGAGTGTGCCTATGACGCGCTATTTTATAAAGCTTGCACAAAAACAGACAACCAATATTGAGTATTGGTTTGACAATGACACAAAGAAGAAGTCTGTTTTGGCAAGTGGCGGTAAGGCAGATATTGATGTGAGTGCGCTTGCCGAAGGCATGCATATAGTGCATTTGCAAGCCAGTACTTCTGGTGCATCATACAGTTCGCCACAAACAGCTGTGTTTTGGAAGCAGGCTATGGTTGCCAATACCAAGTATAGACTATGGTTTGACAATAAACCAGATGATACAATCTCGGGCAAATATACAGGAAAGCCAGTGGTTTTAGATGTAAGCAAACTGGACGATGGATTCCATATTCTTCATGCACAGGTGGAGAGCAATACACCGAGTAAACCACTTACAAGCATGTTTATCAAGATGCCGCAGACGCAAGGCATCGAATATATGACGTGCGCTTTAATGGTGGACGAGGAACTGTATAAACAGGAAAAAGTATCAACTCATGGAGGTATTGTCAATTGGACACTTGATGCAACTGGTATGAAACCAGGTTTGCATAAGGCTCAAGCTTTTGTTGTAACTCAGTCGGGTGCGGCTACAGCAGTAAAGGAGGCTTTCTTCTACCGCAGCATGACCACAACCGAACGCAGCAATATGAAGTGTCTATATTCAATAGATGGAGACAATCATTATACCGAAGCAGGAACCCTAAATGGCAACCTCTATCATTTCGACATTGATGTAGCCAATCTGTCAGATGGCTTCCATCGTCTGTCGTATATGTTGATTGGGGAGGACGGAACAAGTTCTAAAGTTATGACCTCGTTCTTCGTAAAGACTCCATTAGGAGGCAATGGCATAATGCAGTACGACTATTGGCTCAACGACAATGAGGCAAATCGGCAGATAGTGAAACTCGACAAGCGTGTTAGTCCCTTGCAGATAGTGAAGCTGATACCCGTAGAGACGAAACCGATACGTAGCAGTTGTTTCCATTTTGAAGTTGGCAAGGACGGCAAGCCTATGATGTATGCTAAAAATGACATACACTTTGCATTCTACGATGCTTCAAGCCGACGTTTGGATGACACGCGCCAGTTTGTTGACTATAGAGTGTCACAAACTATCGACGATGTTACAGTGCTACAGACTACGCAGTCGTTTAAGCGTATAGGCGAGAACAATGTCAAGTGGTTCAGTTTGAAAGCTGAAAGAGGTGATAGTGTGGCATTCAAGTGTTCGCAGGCTACCACAATTCAGTTGTTCTCAACGTCAGGTGAGGAACTTTATAAAGCAAATGGAGCTGAGTCGGTTGTCCTGGGTGGTACTCATATAAAAGCTAATGGTACATACTATCTGGCTTTGCACGATGTCACGGGAACTAGAGACGAAAACTTGACATTGGATTATACACACATTGACAAGTTCGACCTGTTTGGCACATCGGCAACTACCCTTGGAGTTATGCCTTGTATACAGATAATGGAACTTGATGGCAATGGATTTGATAATCTTAAATCTGCCTCGTTCGTGATGGGAGATAATACAATAAATGTCAGCTCTATTGTCAGTACAGAAAAGTCGAAGGCAAAGTTATATATGAAGCTGGATGGCAAGGAGGCTTATGGCAAGTATGACCTTGTGTTGAACTTTGATGATGGTGAAAGTAAAGTCACTTTAAAGCGAGAAGGATACGTGGAACTTGAGCCTGCAAGCTTTGACGATATAGAGGTGACAATAACAGATCCAAGAGTTGTAGCCGATCCATATCCTGTTACAATTACTCTTACAAATAAGAGTAATATCAGCTATCAGGCTATTCCGTTCTTCTTCGGTGTAGACCATGCTGATCGTATGACGAGTGTGAAATACATGAACTTCGCCGTAGGATGTAATAAGGAATTATATGAGAATGGATTGCAACTGAGTTTCGACTATGACAACTTTAGAGATAATAATAGCAAGACAAAGATAGTGCCTGCTATTATTCCTGAAATGATGCCAGGTCAAACCTTGACCTTTACCCTTGGCATAAAGACAGGTGATCATCAAGATTTTAATGCATATGCATGGACTGAGACACCATGGAATCTAAAGGGTCCTGAAGCTACAGAGTATATAGCCAATAACTACTACAAATCTCCAAGCTACAGAACGGCAAAGGTGGCTAAAGCACCAGCTGTGGCAGGTATCTTCAATGGTTGTGCTGACGACCCATGCAGTCTTGCAGAACATGGAGGTTGGGCGGCAGAATGTACATGCGGAACTTCATTGGCTTTAGGAGGTACGTTGGGTGGTATACAGAATGCCTTGCAGAATCAGCACAATCAGGCGATGAGAGATCAGTTGGCACAAAGCGGTCTGTTTGATAATCCTAGTGATTATTTCCCTGATAATTATCTTCCATCGCCAGCAGATTTGTATTGGTATTGGTTGCAACATTGTATACCAGGTCAGGCAAGTCGTGTAGTATCAACCTACAACACTCAGAGGGATATGTTGAACTATCCTAACTGTAAGGATCCGAACCCACATTTGTGCAATGCATATAATCCAGGTGACCCTAACGAGATGCATGGTTATCTGTCAGAGGCTGGCAGCAAGTATATCAGCAATAATGTGAAGGAAGTAGGCTATACAATAGAGTTTGAGAACGATCCGAAGATAGCCAATGCCTCAGCTCACAAGATTGTTGTAACCAACAATCTTGATGCTCAAGTATTCGACCTTAATACGTTTAGACCTACAAGAGTGCAGATAGGTGACAAGGTAATTGATTTGGATGGCGAGCCAAACTTCACAAAGACCATTGATATGCGTCCTGCTATTAATGCCATAGCTGAGGTGAACTTGGATTATGACTCTAAGACAGGAGTTGCACAGTGGACAATAATCTCGCTCGATCCAATGACGATGGAGGAAACATATGATATCATGCAAGGCGTTCTGCCTGTAAACAATGGTGGTAATGGCTTAGGTTTCTTGAGCTACAATATTGGCATAAAGAAGCAGATGGAGGATGGTGATGAAATAAACAACAGTGCAACCATCACTTTCGACTTTGAGGAACCTATAGAGACACCAGTATGGACAAATACTGTTGATGCCATAGCTCCGAAGAGTGAGATAACTTTCTCTGCGGCGCATGATGGTATTGTTACGCTCCGCTTTGATGCAGAAGACAATCGCTCTGGTATATGGAAGTATAATCTATATGTACAAGACACAGAAGGTGGCAAGTGGACAAAGGTTGAGGACGAGATAACAACGTCTGAATATAAGTTCAAGGGCTATCCAGGTTTCGACTATGGATTCTGTGTTATGGCTGTAGATATGGCTGGCAATGTTGAGCAGAAGGAACTGACAAGAGAAATCAGTCAGGCTACATTCAAGAATGGAGATGTCAATAGTGATGGCAAGGTGAATTCGGAGGATGTGATATTATCCGTTCAATATTATATTACAGGAAAGGCTTCGATAAACTTTGCTGCTACTGATGTCAATAAGGATGGTGTGATAAATTCTAACGATATTGTAGAGATAGTGTCAATCTATACTTCTTCGTATGAGAGTAAGGCTAAAGTAAGAAAAAGGAAAAGAAACATTAATAAACAAATTTCACAATGAAGAAAATCTTTAATGTAATGCTAATGCTTGTGCTGTTTTCAGCACAGGCATTAGCCAAGGCTACTACCGAGAATACGCTTAGCGTGTGGATGGATCAGAAGGTGGAGTTGACAGCAGATGGGAAAACTGTCACAAGACTTACAGTCTACGAGTATGACCCAAACATCAATTATCTTGCATTCAATATGGCTTTGTCTGTGCCAAAAGGTGTAAAGGTATATCAACGCAAGGAAGGTCGTAAGTATGTGAACGATATAACTCTTAATCCAGACCGTACATATGATCATACGATATCATGCGGAATGCCAAATGATTTTACAATCAAAATTATGGGATATAGTCTCACAAATAGTGAACTCTTTCCTGATAATGAAGATGGAGAAATAGTGAAGGAGCTATTTTCTATTGGTCTTATTGCAGATGATACAGCTATAAACGGAACATATAAGGTAGAGATGTGGGATGTGAATTTCTCTATTCTTGATGAAGATAAACAACATGCTAAGGGATATGGTATAGACCATATTGAATATTCGGATTTCACTATTACTGGTGGACAGGACTTTCCTGGTATCGATTATACGATGACTTCTGTCGGATATGGAACCATAATTTTACCATTCAATTGTGAGATTCCAAAAGGTTTGACAGTATTAGAGTGCAATGGGATTGACAATAACAATGTTCTGATGTTGAATAGTGTAAATTCGTTTGCTGCCAATACTCCGTATATTGTAAAGGGAGCTCCTGCCACATACCATTTCAATGGTGTGTACAGTGCTATCTACGACGAATACTCTACCGATTATATGACTGGAGTATATGTAGACAAGAAGGTGCCTGTGAACTCATACGTGTTGCAAGACCAGAAAGAGGACGGACTTGCTTTCTATCGTGTTTACGATTCATCTGAGATAACTATGCCTGCTTATCGTTGCTGGCTTAACAAACAAAGTGAGGTTGCCAAATGTGTTAAGTTGCCAAATGTGGAGACTGGGGTTACTTCAGTTGGGCTTGAACAGAATAAGAATGTAGATGTGTACAATACAACGGGTATGAAGGTAAGAAGCAATGTTATAGCAGAAAAAGCTTTAGAGGGTTTGCCTTCAGGTGTGTATATTATTAATAATAACAAGGTAATAAAAAAATAACAACTATGAAGAAGAGAGAATATAAAAAACCAATGATTGAGCAAGTAGAAATGGAAAATACGTTTTCTATATTAGAAACTTCAATTGGTACCTCTGAAAAACCGGCTGATGGAAACTATAAGCCTCTGTCTTTAGATGAGGATGAGGTAGAAGGAGATGGCGTATTGCCAAAAGCAGTAGAAATGTGGTAATTGACTAACGGGTATTAATGACTGGTTGTTTTTACGGTCGTTAATACCCGTTTTTTCCAAACTTCGTTATTGCGTACCCCCAAAAATCTTCATCAAAGAGTTTGGCGATTTTCTGATGCCTTGCCATCAACATTGTCTGAGTGTATACATCATTGTTCAGAGGTAGTTTAATTTGTATGGTTGTGATTGTCTTAGCCAATGCAAGCATCTTATCATCAGCATTGCTACAACCCTAAGTAGGTCGATTTGTGCGTTTCTTACTTTCATATATAGGTGCAAATACAATTATCCTTGTTTTTTAATAAGCCAGTTTCTGAAGAATGGGTCCTCTATTTCGTATTCGTTTATCTTTATTATATATCCCATTTGCATAAGGCGTTTCACACTGCTGTAGATGGTGCTTGTTGGCAACGAGCGTGTGGACGACGGTTGCTTTTTGTGGGCGAGGTTAAGCAAGATGTATTTGTCGGTTTTGTTGAAATTCATCCATAGGCGTTCGAAGTCAAGGTCATGTATTATTGTTAGTTGCTCAACAGCCTCCTTCACGATGTCTTCTTTCACATCCGAGTAGGTTAGAATCTCCCACACCTGAGATGCGAGTTGCTGTGTGAAATATGGATGGCATAGTGTGGTGTTGAGTATGTCCTTGGCAATATCCTTAGCCTGCGTGTCGTATTTGAGCGGTAGGCGTTGGGTGATGTATTGCATAAAGTCGTCGTATGGAATCTTGTCCAGGTGCATCAACATACCGAAATGATAGAATGGCGACTTTTTTCGTTCGAAGATTTGGGTCATCATCGACTCTTGGCTGCCAAGAAATATGTAGTTGATGTTCTGTTGTTCTTGCATTATCGCACGTAGCCGTTTGTCGAGTCCTTTCTCAATGCCCATAATCTCTTGAAACTCGTCGAACACAGTGATGATGCGTTTGGTAGGCGAGCTTACCTTCTCTAATAGTGCAAATGCGTCCTCCAATATTGCAGTAGTGTCGAGGCTCGGCTGGAACGAAACGTCCACGGCATCGCTGAATGGGTTTGTGGAAATGGTTGGTATAACACGGAAGTGCGTCATAAGATGCTTAACCTTCTCGAATGGGCGCAACTTGAATATCTCCTTGAGTAGCAACGAGGCGAGATTTTCAACGCTCACAGCCATTTGCAGGTTGATGAAGATGCTTGGACGGTTGATTTCCTTAATGGCTTTCTTTACGAGCGAAGTCTTGCCAAAGCGTCGCGGACTTATCAGTACAATATGGTTTGCACTGTTCATGGAATGTTTGATGTAGGCTAATTCGTTGATGCGGTCGGTGAAGTAAGGCTCGTCAACAACCGAACCGAATTTGAATGGGTTGTTCATATTGCGAAAATTTTCGTTACGAAATTTTTCGCAAAGATAGCGTTTATTATTTGAATAGGCAAGTTTTATTATGTGGTGAATATCTAAATGTCTGTGATATACAATTAATTTTCGCTAAAACGCTTGCGGTGTCACATAAAAGTTGTATCTTTACCCCGTGAAAACTAACCACTGAAAATCCGTTGACCTATGGAACTAAAACAAGCTACAGCCGGAACAATGGAATCTGGCGACATTATGATTCAAATTGCCCCTGCAGACCATGAGGGGCTTGACATCCAACTACAAAGTTCGGTGGCCTTCCAGTTTGGCGACCAAATACGTGAGGTGATACGTGAAACCCTTACAGGGCTTGGCATCACCAAGGCTGACGTGCATGCTACTGATAAGGGTGCCCTTGATTGTACCATACGCGCACGCACTACTGCAGCTGCAGTGAGAGCTACTGGTAAGGACGTTTGGAAGGAATAATATATATAACCCTTCTTGTCTTCTGCTTGCCTTGTCGGTATTGAGCTTCTTTGACAGCTTGGCCGATGTTAGGCTTCTTAAACATGCTTTGACGACGTAAAGCTTGTATTTTTAACTAAAAATCCTACAACAGATGAAACGATTAAGAAGAACAATGATGTTCGTGCCAGGCAACAATCCTGGCATGATGCAGGACGCTTATATATATAGCCCCGACTCTATCATGCTCGACCTTGAGGATTCGGTTACCATGGCAGAGAAGGACACAGCACGCCTGCTTGTATACAATGCGCTGAAGTCGATTGACTACGGCAATACTGAAATGGTGGTTCGCATCAATCCGCTATCTACTCCATACGGCAAAAAGGACATCGAGGCTGTTGTCAAGGCTGGCGTACATGTTATACGTATGCCTAAGACCGAGACAGCCGAAGAGGTGGTTGAGGTAGAAGACGAAATTGAGAAGGTGGAACGTGAGCTTGGATGCCTTGGACGTACACAGATTATGGCAGCTATAGAGAGTACGCTTGGCGTTGTAAATGCTTATGCCATTGCCACAGCCTCGAAGCGTATGATGGGTATTGCCCTTGGCGCTGAGGATTATTGTGCCAATCTGAAGACACAACGTTCGCCTGAAGGTATGGAGTTGCTTATGGCTCGCCAGACTATCGTTGTTGCCGCACGTGCTGCAGGCATAGATGCACTCGATACTGTATATAGCAACCTTAACGATATGGATACATTCCGCAAGGAGGTAGAGCTTATACATCAGTTGGGCTTTGACGGCAAGTCGATTATCAATCCAAGGCAGATTGAGATTATAAACGAGGTGTTTACACCTACGCAGAAGGCTATCGACAAGGCGCTTGCTGTTATTGCCGCCATTAAAGAAGCCGAGCGTAAGGGCTCGGGTGTAATTGCAGTAAACGGTAAAATGGTAGACCGCCCAGTGGTTATACGTGCCCAGCGTGTTATTGATCTTGCTTTGGCATCGGGCGTAATTAAAGAGGAGGATTTGGTATGAGCACACTGAAAGAAAGACTTGCCATTGCCTCGCAGGTGGCTGAGGCTATGGGAAAAAAGGTTTATAATAATGTAGAGCACGACCTTAAGGAGGTTACTCCACGTATGGAACTTCAGCAGAAGAGTCCGAAGCTTGTAACACTTGAGGAGGCTATTCGCCGTTCTGGCTTGCGCGACGGTATGACTATATCTTTCCATCACCACTTCCGTGGTGGCGATAAGGTGGTAAATATGGTTGTAGACAAGTTGGCTGCAATGGGCTTTAAGGACTTGCATCTTGCAGCTTCAAGTTTGCAGGATGTGCATGCTCCGCTTATCCAGCATATAAAGAATGGTGTTATCACGCAGGTGTCAACATCTGGACTGCGTGGCGAACTGGCTAACGAGATTTCTCATGGGTTGATGGATAAGCCTGTAATATTCCGTTCGCATGGCAACCGCGGTGCTGCTATTGCATCAGGCGAGTTGCATATTGATGTAGCTTTCCTTGGCGCGTCGTCTTGTGATACATTAGGCAATGCTTGTGGCTATTCGCGTTCGGAGAATGCCAAGAGTATTTGTGGCTCGTTGGGATATGCTCTGCCTGACGCACGTTATGCAGATAAGGTGGTGATATTGACTGACGACCTCGTGCCTTATCCTAATACACCTAACGCTATATCGGAGCATGATGTAGACTTCGTAGTTGAGGTTGACTCTGTAGGCGACTCTTCTAAGATTGCCTCGGGAGCTATACGCGATACTAAGAACCCTCGCGATATATTGCTTGCCAAGCAAGCTGCCAAGGTTATTCTTGCCAGTGGCTACTTCCGCCAAGGTTTCTCTATCCAGACAGGTACGGGTGGCGCGTCGTTAGCTGCTGTTAAGTATATCCGTCAGAGTATGATAGACCAGGGTATAACTGCTTCGTTTGCACTTGGTGGCATTACTGCCCACATGGTTAAGATGCATGAGGAGGGTCTTATTGACCGATTGATTGATGTGCAATCGTTTGATAAGGTGGCAGCCGAGTCGTTAAAGAACGACCCTAAACATAAGGAGGTTGCCGCATACGAGTATGCAAGTGCTATGGAGCAGGGCTCTGCTACGCATTATCTCGACATTGTTATATTGTCGGCTCTTGAGGTTGACGTCAACTTCAACGTTAATGTTCTTGTTGGTAGCGACGGTATCATCCGTGGTGCTGTTGGTGGTCATCCCGATACAGCCGAAGACTCTGCTCTCAGCATTATTGTATGTCCGTTGCTTCGTGGCAGAATTCCTTGCATTGTGAATGAGGTAACAACACTTATCACTCCGGGCAAATCGGTAGACGTTGTTGTAACAGAGTATGGCATTGCCGTTAATCCGTCTCGTCCAGAGATAGCCGAGCGTCTGCGTGCAGCTGGCTTGAAGCTTGTAAGTCTTGAGGATCTGCGCGACCGTGCTTTATCTATCATTGGCACTCCAGCTCCATTGCCGTTCGGCGACAAGGTAGTTGGTGTTGTGCTTGGCAGAGATGGCTCGGTGCTGGATGTTATAAAGAACATTAGGAATTAGGAATTTTGAGTTTTGAATTTTGAGTTTTGAATTAGGAATTGTCGGCTGCGCCGATTAGGAATTATTCAATTAGGAATTAAGAATTCACAACTCAAAATGCGCGAAGCGCACAATTCAAAACTCAAAATTGCCAAAGGCAACAATTCAAAACTCAAAACTCAAAATTCAAAATTCATTCAATGGTTACGCTTAACGAACTTCTGGCGAGTCGCGACTCACGCCATGCTATGCAACAAAAGTTGCTGGCTGAACATTCGGGAAAGACACTGGTGTGCCTTACTGTCGTTATGCCAGGAAGCGTGAAGCGTAATCAGCAGTCGCTTATCGTGGCTCATGCTGCGGTGGAGCAGATGATTGAGAGTTACGAATTAGGAGTTAGGAATGACGAGTTAGGAGTTAGGAGTGACGAATTAGGAGTTAGGTTTGGTGGGTGCTTGATAGAGCGCGACCTCGAAACTGGATACGAAGCCTATCTCATAACCCCCTTACCATTGCTCGAAGCCAAGCGCATTGCTGTACAGATAGAAGATACTCACCCCTTAGGTAGACTCTTCGATATCGACATCATAGACAAGGATGGTGTGCCGGTTTCAAGAGATAGAGTAGGGAGCCACCCACGTCGTTGCCTTGTGTGTGACCGCGAAGCAAGATATTGCATGAGGATGAGGTGGCACACGCAAGAGGAGATATGGGAGAGAATAAATGCAATGGTGGATGAATACCAAGCAAATATCTGACAATACATTCCAAATGGTATAGCGTGTATGCGATAGTTGACAATATGCCCCGAAGGTTATAGCGTGTATGCGATAGTTGTCAATACGTCACGAAGGTTATAGCGTGTAAGCGATAGTTGTCAATACGCCCCGAAGGGGCATCAGCGCCTAGCCCAGGGCAACGCCCTGGGTATATGAGTAAAATCAATAATACGCCCTGAAAGGGCAAAAGCGTAAATAATATGCCACAGTCATTATGTAAGACATACATACATCTAATCTTCCACGTCAAAACAACGAGTCCTAAGATTCAAGACGATGATATAGATCGCATCCACTCATATATAGGACAGCTCGTTAATAATACTGGATGTATAGATATACAAGTCGGTGGTGTGGCAGACCATGTACATATATTGTTTATTCTTTCAAAAGATGTGGCACTATCGTATGTGGTAGAAGAAATAAAACGCAATAGCAGCCGATGGATAAAGTCGATATCGCCAAAATATCATATGTTTGCATGGCAAGGTGGATATGGGGCTTTTTCGGTGAGTCAATCGGTTGTTAGTAAAACCCTAGAATATATCAAAGGACAGCGCGAGCATCACAAAAGAGTTTCGTTTGCCGATGAGTATAAGGCGTTTCTTATTTCATATAATATAGAATATGATGAACGATATGTGTTTAAAGATTGAAACGCTTTTGCCCTTTCAGGGCGTAGGGGAATACAAACGTTCTACCCAGGGCGTTGCCCTGGGCTAGGCGCAAATTGGGCTTTCAGCCCGCATTATTTCATAGTATGCACAATATGCCTTGAATGGACGAAAACATGTTCATAGTATGCACAATATGCCTTGAATGGGCGAAAACATGTTCATAGTATGCACAATATGCCTTGAATGGGCGAAAACATGTTCATAATATGCACAAAATGCCTTGAATGGACGAAAACATGTTCATGATATGCACAAAACGCCTGAATGGGCGAAAACATTTTAGATGATATGTTCCGTTATGGCAAAAGCATTGAATAAAAAGTAATTAAAACCTTGAATATACTCGAGCTTCACCCAACAATACCCCGCCAACGACGTCAGATAGAGATGTTTCTACAGACTAATGGGTTACGGTATGACGACGTAGACTACTATGCCGCCATTGTTGATGAATCGTCTGATGAGATGATTGCGGGTGGCGGATTGAAGGGTAGTGTGATAAAATGTGTTGCTGTGGCTGACGGACATAAGGGGGAAGCTGTGGCTAATGTCATTGTTTCTCATCTGATAGCCAAAGCTAATGCTGAAGGTTGCCAGTGTGTGAAACTGTACACCAAACCTGATAACCGCCAACTCTTCGAGAGCTTGTCGTTCCGGCTTATTGCCGAATCTCCAAATGCTATATTGATGGAGACAGGTGTAGGAGGAATAGAAAAGTATAGTGAAGAGTTAAGAGTTAAGAGTGAAGAGTTAGGAGTTAAGAGTGAAGAGTTAGGAGTTAAGAGTGAAGAGTTAAGAGTTAAGAGTGAAGAGTTAAAGAATGACGAATCAGTTGTTTCGAATGCTCGGAAACCGATAGGTGCAATAGTAATGAACGCAAACCCTTTCACTTTGGGACATCGCTTCCTTGTAGAGCAGTCGTCAGAGTTGGTTGAAAGATTGTATGTTGTAGTCGTCAGGGAAGACTGCTCCATGTTCTCGTACAACGAACGCAAGGCGATGGTGAGCCAAGGCGTTAGGGATATAGGGAATGTTGTTGTTGTTGACGGAAGCGACTACGCTGTTAGCGCGGCAACATTCCCGACTTATTTCCTGAAACAACTCTCTGATGCAACTGATACGCAGATTATTCTCGATCTCGACCTATATCGTCACCGTATTGCTCCAGCTCTTGGCGCTACAATAAGGTTCTTCGGCAGCGAACCTACCGATCCTCTTACCCGACGATATAACGAGCTTATGCATCAGCAACTTGGAGAGGAACATGTGCACGAGATACAACGAAAACAACAGGAAGGAAGTGCAATCAGTGCATCGCGTGTGCGCAAGGCTATGATGGAAGGTTGTCTATGGGACGCTATACAGCTTGTGCCACCTACCACTATACCTTATATAATAGGACATCTTGCATCGATGGCATTGCAAGCCGAGCTCGACACTACTCCCAAGCCAGGATTGGTAGACCGCAATGACAATGGTGCTCATCGCGATATGGATCATGCATTGATGCAACGCAGCATACAGGCTCTGCATCCCTATTTTGTGCGTCTTGCCCAACTTGGCTTTACTGACAAACAGCCATGTCATGACGAGATAGTGAATATTGGCATTGAGGCAGAACGGGAAATGTTTAAGGTTACAGGTGGAGTGAACACCCACAAAGGTGCACTATTCTCTATTGGTCTTGCTGCAGTTGCCTTAGCAGGTGAGGCATTCTGCCGTATCACACAAGCTGAGGGATGTGGCACTATGGCATACAATGATGTAAACAGCAAACAAATTAAATCTTTAAGCAACTCAATAGCTTCGCTTGCCCGTCTATTTCCCGATACAAACGGAACTCATGGTAGCAAGGCTAAGGCAAACAACATACTGAAAGGCGCACTTGACAATGCCCGCGAAGGTTATACGCAACTGTTCAAGGCATGGCTGCCTTTCTACATTGACCGCATTGCAGAGGGCGACAACTATGCTCTGCACAAGACATTGCTGCGAATAATGTGCGACCTTGACGATACTAACATCGTATACCGTACATCAATGGAAACAATGCAAGAGGTAAAGACAGAAGCCAGGCAAATGCTTGACACATCTCGAAATATAGTAAATTTTGAGGCGGCATTACAGGCTATGAACACCGACTATATACATCGTAACATATCTCCTGGAGGTAGTGCTGATATGTTGTCGCTCGTTGTCTTTTTGTCTTGTATTGTGCGCAAACAGTAAAATAATTTCATAAAATATACTAAATACATCAATAAAAGACACAAATTTACAAGATTTTGAAACAATCTATATTACTAACAAATAAAAATTAGTACCTTTATTCTTCGAAAACTAAAAACATTGACATTATGGTTGAACTCATTAATCATGGAGTCTATCTCCTAAACGGTACAGAAATCCGCGACGAGTATCAGGGCATGAACCCAGATGAGGCTCGCGAGAACACTATCACATACGGCATTCTGCGCTCGCATGATGTTGACGGAGCAAAGGGTAAGAAGATGCGCATCCGCTTCGACGCGATGATGTCGCACGATATCACCTACGTAGGTATCATTCAGACAGCACGCGCAAGTGGCTTGACAGAGTTCCCGTTGCCTTATGCTATGACCAACTGCCACAACTCTCTATGTGCTGTAGGTGGAACTATCAACGAAGACGACCATGTATTTGGCCTGTCTGCTGCCAAGAAGTATGGTGGTATATACGTTCCTGCCAACCAAGCAGTAATCCACCAGTATGCTCGTGAGATGATGGTTAAATGCGGTAACATGATTCTCGGTTCCGACTCACATACACGCTATGGCTCACTTGGTAATATGGGTGTGGGCGAAGGTGGCGGCGAGCTTGTTAAGCAGCTGCTTAAAAACACATGGGATATCAATGCTCCTGAAGTTGTGCTTGTATGGCTCGAGGGCAAGCCTAAGAAGGGTATTGGTCCGCACGACGTTGCCATTTCGCTTGTTAAGGCTACATTCGAGAGTGGTGTTGTGAAGAATAAGGTACTCGAGTTTGCTGGACCTGGTGTTAAGAATCTGCCTATCGACTTCCGTAACGGTATTGATATCATGACAACAGAGACCACTTGCTTGAGCTCAATATGGGTAACCGATGAGGAGGTAAAGCACCATTACGAGATACACGAGCGTCCACAGGACTATCGCGAATTAAAACCAGGCGATGTGGCTTATTACGATATGATGATTCGTATTGACCTCTCTTCACAGGAGGCTATGATAGCATTGCCGTTCCATCCGTCTAACGCTGTTACCATTCACGAACTTCAGGCCGATCCAGTAGGTATACTCACACGCATAGAGGAAGATGCAAAGAAACGTTTTGGCGATAAGGTTGACGTTCATCTTCTTGACAAGATTGTTGACGGTAAGGTTCGGGCCGACCAAGGCATTATTGCCGGATGCTCGGGTGGTACATACGACAACCTTGCAGAGGCAGCTTCTATTATAAAAGGTAAGAGCATCGGCAACGACTACTTCACGGCTTCGGCTTATCCACAGTCAACTCCTGTATCTATGGCCGTAACTCGTGAGGGCATAACAGCCGACCTTATGGAGGCAGGTGTTACAATGAAGCCAGCTTTCTGTGGTCCTTGCTTTGGTGCAGGCGATGTTCCTTCAAACAATGGTCTAAGTATACGTCATACAACACGTAACTTCCCTAACCGCGAAGGTTCTAAGCCTGGTCAGGGTCAGTTGTCATTGGTAGCGCTTATGGATGCACGCTCTATTGCTGCCACTGCAGCTAATGGTGGTATCATAACAGCAGCTACAGACGTTGAGTACGAGAATACACACAAGCCATATCAGTATGACGACAAGATATACAAGTGTCGTGTATACAATGGATTTGGCAAGGCTAAGCCAGAGACAGAGCTTCGATATGGTCCTAACATCAAGGACTGGCCTAAGATGTATCCAATGGCAGAGAACATGCTTGTAGAGCTTGCTGCCGTTATCCACGATCCTGTTACAACTACAGATGAGCTTATCCCTTCAGGCGAAACAAGTTCATATCGTTCTAACCCATTGAAGCTTTCTGAGTTTGCTCTATCTCGCCGCGTACCTGAGTATGTTGGTTTGAGCAAGGAAATACAGAAGCAGGACCTCGCTCGTCGCGAAGGCAATATAAGCGACAATATTGCTGAGGCTCTTAAGGCTGTTGGTGCTACTGCAGAGAATACATCATTCGGCTCATGCGTATTTGCTAACCGTCCTGGCGATGGTTCTGCACGTGAGCAGGCTGCAAGTTGCCAAAAGGTTCTTGGTGGCGATGCTAATATATGCTACGAGTATGCAACAAAGCGTTATCGTTCTAACTGTATCAACTGGGGTATTGTTCCATTCACTATTGGCAAGGATGTAGAGTTCAACTTCGAACCTGGTGATAAGGTGTTTATCCCTGGCATACGCGAGGCTATCATTTCTGGTAAGGAAGAGATTGATGCAAAGGTAATCACCAAGAATGGTGTACAGCCTATCCACCTCTTCTTCCAGAACCTCACAGATAATGAGCGTCAGATATTGGCAGACGGATGCTTGATGAACTATTATGCTTCATCGAAACGCTGAAGCAATTTTGAATTTTGAGTTTTGAATTGTCGGCTATGCCGATTGTGAATTATCCAATTTGGAATTGGCAGGACAATTCAAAACTCAAAACTCAATAACTCAAAATTGCCAACGGCAATAATTCAAAACTTAAAATTCAAAACTCAAAAATCAATTACCTATGGCACAGAAAATTCAGATGACAACTCCTCTCGTAGAGATGGATGGTGACGAGATGACCCGTATATTGTGGAAGATGATTAAGGATGAACTTATTCTTCCTTTCGTTGACCTCAAGACAGAATATTACGACCTTGGTCTTGTTAAGCGCGATGAGACAGCCGACCAGATAACAAAGGATGCTGCTGAGGCAACCAAGCGTCTTGGTGTTGCCGTTAAGTGTGCTACAATCACACCTAACCACCAGCGTATGGACGAGTATAAGCTTCATCAGATGTGGAAGAGTCCTAATGGAACAATACGTTCTATTCTCGACGGTACCGTATTCCGCACACCTATTACTATTCCGAGCATCCATCCGGCTGTACGCAATTGGGAGAAACCTATCACTATTGCACGTCATGCCTATGGTGATGTATACAAGAGCGTAGAGATTCGCGCAGATGAGCCAGGTGTTGCTAAACTTATATTTGATGGCGAAAGTGGCAAGCACGAAGAGGTGGTTGTTCATACATTCAAGGGTGCTGGTGTGCTTCAGGCTATGCATAATACCGACAAGTCTATTCGCTCGTTTGCTCATTCATGCTTCAAGTTTGCGTTGGATACCAACCAGAGCGTATGGTTCTCTACAAAGGATACAATCTCTAAGAAGTACGACGCACAGTTCAAGATTATCTTCTACGAGGTATTCGAAGAGTATAAGGAAGAGTTTGAGAAACGCGGATTGGAGTTCTTCTATACCCTTATCGATGATGCCGTAGCACGTGTTATCCGTTCGAAGGGTGGCTTTATATGGGCTTGCAAGAACTATGACGGCGACGTTATGTCTGATATGGTCAGCACAGCATTTGGCTCATTGGCAATGATGACATCTGTGCTTGTATCTCCTGATGGCAAGTACGAGTACGAGGCTGCTCATGGTACTGTGACACGCCATTACTACAAGTATCTTAAGGGTGAGGAAACAAGTACCAACCCAATGGCTACTATCTTTGCATGGAGTGGTGCTTTGCGCAAACGTGGTGAGATGGACTCGCTGCCTGAACTTGTAAACTTTGGCAATAAGCTTGAGGAGGCTTGCTTCCAGACTCTTAATGAGGGTATTGTTACAAAGGACCTCGCTGGTCTGATGGAAGGTGTAACACCGCAGCCTAAGACATCTGCAGGTTTCATTGCTGCTATACGCGAGCGTTTGGAGAAACTGTTGGCATAAATAATCAATTAAAATAGAGGGAGTCAAAATAGAAGTTAAAGGAAGTTTGGGCTTCGCCCGAAGTTAACAGAAGTTCTTGCCGCTTGCTTTAGCAAGAACTTCTATCCATCGTAGATGGATTAACTTCTTCTTAAATTCCTATAACTCCCATTTTGACACCCTCTATTTTAATATAACCCCATAATCGTCATTTTACTTTCCGATGAAATAATCTGTAATAATATAATGTCTGATTAACTTTAATCTTTTATTCGTTAATTCCTTAGGTTTCTATCGTTTAATTCATCTTTTTTCTTTATTTTTGCATTGGTTATCAAAACAATGCAAATTATGAACGATACAAACTTGCTATATCTTGTCTATGGCATGTGCATTATGTTCCACCTAATGATGGGTTGGGTGTTTTGCTGCCGTAAACAAGGACTTGCAAAGAAACTCATAGGTCTGCTTATGCTTCTTGTTGCAGTGCAGTATGCCAAGGACCTTGTGTTTCTTCCTGGCTTCTATGCAGCCGATCCCGTTATGGAGCGTATAACTTCGAGCATAGACATAGTCACCGTACCGCTTTATGTACTCATTCTAATAGAGTTCTGCCGTCCTGGTTGGCTCTCCAAAATGCGTGCCTTCTTGCTTGAAGCCCCTATACTTCTGTTGTCATTGCTTTATTTGTTGCTTCGTATAGACTTCTTCTTTGAGGCAATGGTAGTGCTATCGATAATATATGGTATAGGTTGTGCGTTATGGACCCTTCGCGAGTTGCCTCGTTATCATCGTCGACTAAAGGAAGAATACTCATACGACGAGGATATAAACCTGCATTGGATGCGTGGAGTGATGGTCTTGTTTTTTGTTCTTTTGCTTTTATGGGCGTTTAGCAATGTGTGTCCATCGCCATTCACCGATTTGTTGTATATGTCGAGCTCGTTGGTGGTATGGGCAATAGTGTGCTACTTCATCAACAAGCAAGAGACAGTATTAAGAGATGTAATATCAGGATGCGATGAGCCGGGTACCGAAGCTGTTGACAGTGCATTAGCAACAGAAAGTATTGTTGATGACGATATCCCTGATACAAATGTCATGTCAAATAATAACACGTCTTCAGATACCGAGACTATAACGCAGCTACGTAATCGTCTGCAACAATGTTTTGAGGAAGACAAAGTGTATCTTGACCCTAAGTTGCGTTTGTCAGAACTTGCTGCTCGCCTTGGTACCAACCGCACCTATCTTAGCCAGTATTTCAACCATAGTTGTGCCCAATCGTTCTACGAATACGTCAACGAATATCGTGTACGCCACTCTATGCAGTTGCTTCACGATACTGATTATACTCTTGAGGTAGTAGCTTCAATGTCTGGTTTTAATTCGCTTTCAACCTTTAGACGAGCTTTCTCTCAGGCCAATGGATGTAGTCCATTGCAGTATAGAGCCGAATGTAGATTGGAAAATATTGAGGGGTAAAAAGGCGTAAAACACTATAAAATAATATGTCAAATTTTTCAAAACCTAACAATTTGACTTCTTGACATCTCGTTTTTATTCTTTGACACCCTCTATATTATGATTATTCGTATCTTTGCAATATAGAAAAAAAGGACATGATTCTTTCAAATTGCATACACGAAAACGAATAAATAAAAGAAGCAGTTTGTAATTGTTTGATAATCAAGAAAAGAGTAAAGACCGTCTGGCAGTGATGCCCGGCGGTCTTTTTATCTATTATACGTATTAATATTAATGTTATTACATTTTATTTGTTGTTCAGCCTCATTTGTTGTCTGAATCTCCACCACATCATGATGCCGGCGCTTGTCAGTCCGAATGGGAATGCCATCCAAACACCCACAAGTCCGAAGTTCAATATAAATCCGCATAGATAGCCTACTGGCAGTGAGATTACGAAGAATGCAACGAATGCTATAATCATTAGCGGTTTAACATCGGCAATGCCACGCAATGCATTGGCATAGTTGATTTGCAGACCGTCGCCAAACTGGTATATAAAGAAAGGTACCATAAGTGTAAGTACAGCAGCCGAAACCTCGGCAGAATCGGTAAACCATCCGCCGATATGATTGCGCAGAAGGAAGATAATGCCACCTTGAACAATCTCAAGAGCCACCATAACATGCAGTCCAGCTATAACCGTATGCTCGGTATTGATATAGTCGTGCTGTCCATTAAAGTAGCTTGTGCGCACAGCTACAGCCGCTCCAAGTCCGTAGTAAACCATAAAGGTGAACTGGGATATAGTTATCATCACCTGATGTGATGCAAGGGCAATAGTGCCGAGCCATCCCACCATGATAATAGATAATGAGAACGAGGCTGTCTCCATACCCATCTCTAATGCTATAGGAGTGCCAAGAGTGGTAAGACGCTTAGTCAACTCTTTCGACCAACCCAAGCGAAGGAAACCTTCACGATAGCTTTTAAACTTCTTTCGCCAAGCGAACACCGCAATAAATACTGCCACCATCACTATTCGTGATACCAATGTAGACACACCAGCACCTAATACACCCATCTCAGGAAATCCTGCCTTACCATATATAAACAGATAGTTGCCGATGATATTGAGCAGATTGCCAGACAGAAGTATCCACATTGACGTTCTGGTCTCGGTTATGCTGTCGGTAAACTGCTTAAAGGCATTGAACAGCATTACAAACGGAATCGATGCAAACAGTACCAGATAGTATGGTCGCATAAGCGGAAGCAACTCGTCTGGCTGTCCTATGTTGCCAAGATTGAAGAAGAGAATGCCAAGAGCCAGCATCATTACTATTCCGGCAAGCGTATTCGCAAGCAATGAGCAACGAAGAGCCTGGCCTGCCTCTTGCAAATCCTTACGTCCAAATAATCCTCCTACTACAGGAGTCAGTCCGTACGAGAATCCCGTTCCGGTAATAATAACAAGGTTTATAATGTTATTCACGAAGGAAGCGGCACCCAGTTCTGTTGTGCTGTGATGTCCTACCATCATGGTATCGGCAAAACCGAGGACAATCATGCCCATCTGTCCTATCATTATAGGAATGCCAATGGATAGTAGTGATTTGTAGTGTTTGGGGTAAAAGTTCATAAAATGTTACCAGAATTTGTTTTGTTCGGCATTGTATTCGAATCCTGCCGCCTTTAGTTTGTCAATAATTTCATCTTTGTTCACGTGTAAATCGTCACACAGAGCGTCGAGCGATGGATATATATCACGCAAGCGCATATTGATGACGCTGAAGAGCATCATCGGATCTTTTGGTAAATCAAGCATAATCGTTATTATTTTTTATTATCCTGGGTGCAAAGGTACAACTTTTTCAGCACAATTTAGTAACTTTGCCGAAAAGCAGCAATCTTTTAGCATCTACATTTAAAACATCAGCAATCTTTTAACACATTATTATATTACATTATGACAACAGACAAGCAGACAATAGCCGCACGTCTCGCTGCCTTGCGAGAAGAGATGCGTCGCGAACATCTATCAGCATTTATATTTCCGAGTTCGGATCCTCATAACAGCGAGTATGTTCCATCGCGTTGGGAGGGACGTAAATGGATTTCAGGTTTTGATGGATCAGCGGGAACAGCTGTGGTTACATTACATTCGGCTGCCCTTTGGACCGATTCTCGTTACTTCCTTGCCGCAGAAGAGCAGCTTGCAGAAACTGAGTTCCAGCTTATGCGCGAGCGGGTTGAGGGCACTCCGAGTATAGCTGAATGGATAGCCACAGAGATAGAAGGTGCCGAAAGTACCGAGATTGGTGTCGACGGCATGTGTATGACCTATGCCGAGTGTTCCGACTTGAAGACCGACCTTAAGCATAATGGCGGCATCACTGTACGTACCAATCTCGATATACTTGACCGTATATGGACCGATCGTCCATCAGTTCCGCTCAATCCGGTAAGTATTCAACCCATCGAGTATGCCGGTGAATCGTGTCATGACAAACTAGGTAGAATACGCAGCAGTTTGTTGCATCGTGGAGCCGGTGGTATGCTAATGACCCAGCTCGACGATATTGCATGGACATTAAACCTTCGTGGTACCGACGTCCATTGCACACCAGTGTTTGTGGCATGGCTTATTGTGGCAGAGGAAGTGGCTGTATTGTATATAAAGGACGAGAAGTTGTCGCCCGAGGTAATAGAATATCTCAATGCCGAGGGAGTGGCTGTCGATGATTATGATAATATAATAGATGCCCTCAACTCTTACGATGGCTACACATTGCTTATCGACCCAGCTACCACCAACTATACATTGTCTCAGTTGCGAGGCAATTTCAATCTCGTTAGTGCCCCATCGCCCGTGCCCGAGATGAAGGCAATAAAGAACGAGGTAGAGTGTAATGGTTTCCGCAATGCCATGCAACGCGACGGCGTGGCAATGGTCAAATTCCTAAAATGGCTTGAGGAGGCAGTACCAAAAGGTTGCGAGACCGAGTTGTCGGTTAGTGCCAAGTTGCGTCAGTTGCGTGCAGAACAGCCATTGTTCAAGGATGAGTCGTTCGACACAATAGCCGGATACGAGGAGCATGGAGCGATAGTCCATTACGAGCCAACACCCGATACCGACGTGCCATTGCGTCCAGAAGGCTTCCTTCTGCTTGATAGCGGAGCACAATATCTTGATGGAACCACCGACATAACACGTACCATTCAGCTTGGTAAGGTTACCGACCTTCATCGCCGTGTCTACACACTTGTACTTAAAGGCCATCTTTCGTTGCAGAATCTCTGCTTTCCACGTGGTGCGGCAGGTACCCAACTTGATGCTGTTGCACGTGTGGCAATGTGGCGTGAAGGCATGAACTTCATGCATGGCACTGGTCATGGAGTAGGTTCATACCTAAGTGTGCACGAGGGTCCTCACCAGATACGTCAAGAATATCGTCCTGCTCCAATGCTTGAGGGCATGACAGTAACCGACGAACCAGGTCTTTATCTTGCTGGCAAGTTTGGTGTACGCATAGAGAACACCTTGCTCACCGTGCCGTATATGACAACCGAGTTTGGCAAGTTCCTTCGCTTTGAACCCCTCACCCTATGTCCAATCGACACACGTCCTATCGTTGTAGATATGCTTTCAACCGAAGAGCTCGGTTTACTTAATGCCTATCACAAGATGGTGTACGAGCGATTGTCGCCAATGTTGGATGAGGAGCACAAAGCTTGGTTAGCCGATAAGACACGCAGCCTTTAGTCTTTCCAGCGCATCCTTAAGCACTTTACGTGGCGATGCAACATTCATACGCATATATCCCTTGCCCTCAGCGCCGAACATCTCACCGTCGTTGAGGGCGAGTCGAGCCTTATTTACAAATAGGTCTTGCAGGGCATCGTGGTCCAAGCCAAGTCCTCTGCAGTCGAGCCAAACAAGGAATGAGGCCTGTGGACGCAACGGATGAATCTGTGGAATATTTGCGGCCATATACTCCTCCACAAACTTTACATTCTCTTCTATGTAAGCCAACATTTGCTTGCGCCATTCCTCTCCTTGCTTAAAAGCCGCGATGGTGGCAATAGGCGAGAATATGTGTGGCTGGTCAAGCTCATTAGCTGCAAGCCATTCAAACAACGGTTTGCGCAAATCCTCGTTAGGAACAATGCAGTAAGAGCTAACAATACCGGCAATGTTGAATGTCTTAGATGGCGCTCCAAATGTTATACTGCATCGTGCAGCCTCCTCGCTCACGTTAGCAAACGGATGATGCTTGTTGCCGAAGAGTGCCATGTCGCAATGAATCTCGTCGCTTATCACAATAATGTTGCGCTCGCAGCAGAAGTGGGCTAGTCGCTTTAGCGTCTCCACATCCCATACTATGCCAGCCGGGTTGTGTGGATTGGCAAGTATCAATATACGGCATTTCTCGTCGGCCACCTTTGCAAGATTATCAAAGTCCATAGAGTAGGTGCCGTCGTCATTTTTATGCATAGGGTTCATAACCACCTGTCGCTTGTTGCCCAATGGTGTAAGTCGGAACGGATGATATACAGGTGGTTGTATTATAACCTTTTCGTCCTCCTTGCAGAAAACGTTAATGACAAAGCCTATACCCTTGACAATGCCAGGTATATATCGCATCCACTCTGCCTTGACATCCCACTGGTGGTGGTTGCGTATCCAATCAGTCACGGTAGGCCAGAAGTCCTTAGGTATAACTGTATATCCAAAGAGCGAATGGTCCAGTCGGTTGCGCAAGGCATCTGTTATAAAAGCTGGAGTCTCGAAATTCATGTCCGCCACCCACATAGGTGTAAGATCAGTTCGTCCGTGTACCTCGCCGAGCATCTCAGTAGCATAAGCTCCCGTATTGTGTCGGTCGATTATTTTGTCGAAGTTATACTGCATAATATATTATATAATGTGTTAGGTTTGTATTCTATAGTTATAAACAAAAAGCAGTTTGTTCTATCATCATGCAAAATTACAGAAAAGCCTCCGCTAAATCGATGACATATATATAACAATGTGTCTTATTAGCGTTATTTGAATGTCGTTAGTTATTTTTAATACGAAAACATTTATTAAATGTTTCTTGCCCCGCCAAAAAATAGTATATTTGCAATCACTAAATGCTAAAGATACAAACAAAAATCTGTTAGAAAATAACAAACCTAAAAACATATACCATTATGAGACTGAATTTAAGTTCGCAGATTGTGTTGAACAAGGTTCCGGAGCAGTACTATCGCCCCCGTACGGCAGTAGAACGTTCTGAGATAACCCGTTGTGAGAAAATCTTCACAGACATCTATCCCAAGGTGGAAGAGGCTGCAAGCGTAATAGCCAACAGCGTTGAGGCCGAGATAAAGCGTGCCAAAGCCGCTGGTCGTAAGTGTGTGCTTGCTTTAGGCACCGGTTTGTCGCTTACACCAGTATATACCGAGCTTATCCGCCGTCACAAAGAGTGCGGTTTAAGTTTCGAGAATGTGGTAGTATTCAACGCCTACGAGTATTTTCCACTTTCGGCAGACTGTCGTCATAGTGCACTTGGTCAGTTGCGTGAGCGTTTGCTCGACCATATAGACATTAAGGCCGAGAATATACATACCCCCGATGGATCTATCTCACAGGACGAGGTTATAGAGCATTGTCATGCTTACGAGCAGCTTATTGCAGCCGAGGGTGGTATCGACATCGCCTTGTTGGGCATAGGTAGAATGGGCAACATCGCAACCAACGAGCCAGGTTCTACATTATCTTCTACCAGCCGTATCATCCTTATCGACCAGACATCACGCGATGAGATGACCAACAGCTTTGGTACACAGGAACAGGTACCTCCTTGTTCTATCACCATGGGCATCCATACCCTTCTCTCAGCACACAAGCTATTTATCACGGCATGGGGCGAGGAGAAATCGGACATCGTGGAGAAGATAGTCGAGGGTCCTATAACCGACGCCGTTCCGGCATCATTCATACAGACACACAACGACGCTAAGTTCTTTATCGACCTTTCGGCAGCAAGCAAACTTACACGTATTGTGCATCCATGGCTCGTAACCAACTGCGAATGGAACGACAAGACCATACGTGCCGCTGTTGTTTGGCTGTGCCAGTTGAAGCAAAAGCCAATCCTAAAGCTCACCAACAAAGACTACAACGAGAACGGTCTTTCCGAGTTGCTTGCCCGTTATGGTTCGGCATACAACTGCAATATAAAGATATTCAACGACCTTCAGCATACCATTACAGGATGGCCTGGCGGCAAGCCTAATGCCGATGACACCAACCGTCCAGAGCGGGCATTGCCGGCAGTAAAACGTGTTATTGTGTTCTCGCCGCACCCTGACGACGACGTTATATCTATGGGTGGCACCTTGCGACGCCTTGTTCAGCAGAACCACGACGTACATGTTGCTTACGAGACATCTGGCAATATTGCCGTTGGCGACGAGGAGGTAACACGATTTATGCACTTTGTCAATGGCTACAACCAGCTGTTCTGCAACAATGAAGACCAGGTTATCAAGAAGATGTACGCCGATATCAAGGCATTCCTTGCACAGAAGAAACCATCGGATATGGATACTCCTGAGGTTCGCACCATAAAAGGACTCATACGTCGTGGCGAGGCCCGCACGGCATGTACCTATAATGGAGTTCCTCTCGACCATGTTCACTTCCTCGACCTTCCGTTCTACGAGTCGGGCAAGATAGAAAAGCTACCTATGGGCGAGAAGGATGTAGAGATAGTACGTGCCCTTCTGCAGAAGGTTAAGCCTCACCAGATATATGTAGCAGGCGACCTTGCCGACCCACATGGCACACATCGCAAGTGTACAGATGCTGTGCTTGCTGCCATAGACCTTGAGAAGGAGGCAGGAGCCGAATGGCTTAACGATTGTCGTATATGGATGTATCGTGGCGCATGGGCTGAGTGGGAAATTGAGAATATAGAGATGTGTGTGCCTATGTCGCCTGAAGAGCTGCGTGGTAAGCGCAATTGTATCCTCAAGCATTCGTCACAGATGGAGAGTGCACCATTCCTTGGCAACGACGAACGTCTGTTCTGGCAGCGTGCCGAAGACCGCAATCATGCCACAGCCGAATTGTATCACAGCCTTGGCTTAGCTTGCTATGAGGCTATGGAGGCATTTGTTCGATATATTCCTTAAGAGAAAAATCGTGTCGTGAGACACCATTCCAATAAATAAATTTGTATATCCTAAGAAGAGGGGGCTTGCGACGGTTAGTCGAAAGCCCCCTTGCTTGTATATGGTAAACGCATTGCTCTTTTAATGAAGTCAAATAAATTGGATTATGAAGTAAACTAAGTCAGATTACAAAGTAAACTAAGTCAGTTTATGCGATTAATCTAATCCTCCCATGAGGTTAGCCTAATCCTCCAATGCGATTAGCCTAATCCGCCAATACGATTAGCCTAATCCGCCAATACGATTAGCCTAATCCGCCAATACGATTAGCCTAATAAACTTGCTTATGTAAGTATTCATATTTATCTTTATATATGAACGGTAATATGTAGGATGCCATACCCTCCTACTATGTGTAAAGATAATACNTATATGAACGGTAATATGTAGGATGCCATACCCTCCTACTATGTGTAAAGATAATACTGAACTGTTACTTAAAAAAATGAATACGTATTCATAAAATAAGGTGATTATTGATGGGGTGTAGTCGATAAAGTCTTCATTATCGAGCCGTCAAGATGGCGTACAATAAGCTGTCCATCCTCGTATGTGGCGAATGTAGGTTCGTTGCCACCCTTAGGGAAAGTTATAGAACCAATGTTGCACACAATGTCTCCCTCGTCAGTTTGTTCGAGTTTCCACAGATGTGTATGTCCATATACAAATATGTCGTGTGCAAGGGTAGGGCGGTTCTGTTCGTTGTATACATGTCCATGTGTAAGGAACAGTCGGCGCCCGTTGTCTACAACAAGAGCGTAATCAGCCATTATTGGAAACTGCAGAAGCATTTGATCCACCTCGGCATCACAGTTGCCGCGAATGGCAATAATACGTTCTTTCATTGCGTTAAGCCGCTCTACAATGCCCTTGGGATCTATACCTTCGGGTATGCGGTTGCGTGGTCCATAGTTAAGAATATCGCCAAGGATGCACAGCATATCGTATTTGCCTTGGTCGAAAAACTGCAGGACGCGCTCAAGTGTAGGTAGACATCCGTGAATGTCAGATACAAGTAAGTATTTCATGTTATGCATATTTAATCGTGTAATTCTCTCTCCATGTCGCGCTTGCGCTTCGACTCGTCCACCACTTGGAAGTCTTTCTTTCGCAGTACGAATGTCGATCCAAGATACTTCTCGCGTACTATACGGTTCTCTGCCAATTCTTCAGGAGCGCCCTGGAATAGAATTCTACCCTCGAACAGCAGATAAGCGCGGTCGGTTATAGTTAATGTCTCTTGCACGTTATGGTCGGTTATCAAGATTCCTATGTTGCGATACTTCAGTCGCCACACCACATGCTGAATCTCCTCTACAGCAATAGGGTCGACACCTGCAAACGGCTCGTCAAGCATAATAAACTTAGGGTCGATTGCCAGGCAACGTGCTATCTCGGTACGGCGTCGCTCGCCACCCGATAGCTGGTCACCCTTGTTCTTGCGCACCTTACCAAGGTTGAAGTCGGCAATAAGACTTTCCAACTTCTCCAACTGTTCTTTGTGCGAGAGTTTAGTCATCTCAAGTACAGCCATGATGTTGTCCTCAACACTAAGCTTGCGGAACACGCTCGCCTCCTGTGGCAGATAGCCGATGCCGGCACGTGCTCGCTTATACACGGGATAGTCGGTGATGTCCTTCTTGTCGAGGTAGATATGTCCGGCGTTGGGCACAATAAGCCCCGTGGTCATATAGAACGATGTTGTTTTGCCGGCACCATTAGGACCAAGCAAACCAACAATCTCGCCCTGGCGCACATTAATAGAAACATCGTTAACGACGGTACGCTTGCCATAACGCTTTACAAGTCCCTCTGTTCGCAGCACCATACAATGTGGCTTGTCCTCGGCAGCCTGCTCCACAACGGGCTGACCTTCCATTTTTATGTTGTCTGTTTCACTCATGTTCGTATATGTATATTTATTGATACAAAGGTAAAACAAAATATCATTTCCTACAAATAAAAAATAAAAACTTAAACTTGATGTATAGTTTTTACCGTTTTATTGCTACTTTTGCAAAAGGAAATAAAACAACGACACGATTATGTTGATATTTAAATACTTAAACACTTTAGGACGCTATCTCATACTAATGGGACGTTCTTTCGCCCGCCCCGAGCGTATGCGCATGTTTCTTAAGCAATACGTCAAGGAGATGTCGGCATTGGGTGTCGATTCTATCGGCATCGTACTGCTTATATCGTTCTTCATCGGTGCGGTAATATGTATACAGATGAAACTCAACATTCAGAGTCCCTGGATGCCAAGATGGGTGTCGGGTTATACCACACGTGAGATATTGTTGCTTGAGTTCTCGTCAAGTATAATGTGTTTGATACTTGCCGGAAAGGTGGGATCGAATATCGCCTCCGAACTTGGCACAATGCGCGTGACACAGCAGATAGATGCTCTCGACATAATGGGTGTAAACTCGGCCAACTATCTTATATTACCCAAGATACTTGGACTGGTAACAATTATGCCGTTCCTCGTAGTCTTCTCCTCGTGCACGGGTATACTTGGAGCCTACGGCACGGCATATATAGGCCATATATTGTCGCCCGAGGACCTTACGCTTGGCTTGCAACACTCGTTCAACTCGTGGTTTATGTGGATGAGTATCATCAAGAGTCTTGTGTTTGCCTTTATCATATCCAGCGTGTCAAGCTATTTTGGCTACTCGGTAGAGGGCGGCTCTGTGGAGGTAGGCAAGGCAAGTACCGACGCAGTAGTGTCGTCAAGTGTGCTGATATTATTCTCTGACGTGTTCCTTACACAATTACTCAGTTAAAGAAAGTACTATGATAGAAATAAAACATCTATGCAAGTCGTTTGGCGACAAGGAAGTGCTGAAGGACATCAATGCCGTGTTTGAGGACGGCAAGACCAACCTCATAATCGGACAGAGCGGCTCTGGCAAGACGGTGCTAATGAAGAATCTAGTGGGATTGCTTACGCCTACAAGTGGCGATGTGCTGTATGACGGGCGCAACTTTGTTGGTATGAGCAAGAAGGAGAAGGTGTTTATGCGACGCGAGATGGGCATGATATTCCAGAGTGCAGCCTTATTCGACTCGCTCTCGGTGCTTGAGAACGTTATGTTCCCACTTGATATGTTCTCTACCATGAATTATCGTGAACGTGTGCACAGAGCGCAAGAGTGTCTCGACCGAGTTAATCTTATCGACGCACAGAATAAGTTTCCGGGCGAGATATCAGGTGGTATGCAGAAGCGTGTAGCCATAGCTCGCGCCATTGTGCTTAATCCTAAGTATCTGTTCTGCGACGAGCCTAACTCTGGACTTGACCCACATACATCTCTCGTTATAGATGAGTTATTGTCGTCAATAACCAAGGATTTCGGTATGACTACCATCATCAACACCCATGATATGAATTCGGTTCTGGGCATTGGCGAGAACATCCTCTTTATATACCAAGGCCATAAAGAATGGCAAGGCACAAAGGATGACGTGATGGGGGCCACAAACGAAAGATTAAATGATCTTGTGTTTGCATCCGAATTGTTCAAGAAGGTGAAGAAGGCGGAGATGAGCAACAAGTAATATAAATTACAATTGTTAATAAAAGGAAATGCAATTTTGATGCAAGTCAAAAAACAACAGGCATTATATTGACATCTGTCAAAAAAAGCATAGAATGGCACTTGAATCACGGTTCAAGTGCCATTTTTGGATATAAAACATGAATATAAATGTTAAAATCAACTTTTTTTGAAGTTTTTTTGTCAAAAGTTTGTGTATGAACCAAAATAGAACTATCTTTGCAGACGTAAAAGTTATCATCATTTCATAACAACCTACTGAGACCATTAGACACAACTTTTCGCTCAAAGGATTTGTGTAATTCAAGAGCGGCAAAAAATACCTTTAAACAATCACCTAATAATACCTTCTCAAAGAATAAAAACTGATAGTCATCACTTTACTATTAATTGATAGCCACGCCGCAGTAGATGCAGCGTGGTTGTTTTTTTATATATGTACCAGTAGGAGGGTATGGCATCCCTGCCATACCCACTCTGCCATGATTGTACAGCCAATTTAGTGGGTATGGCAAGGATGCCATACCTCCTATATGTAAAGATAATTCTGAACTGTTATTACTTGACCATTTAATATATTACTTTGACTTTTAATATATATTTTGTTGTTTTAGTAGGTCAGTAAAATTAAGTTTGTAGTTTTAGGTAAACAATAGGTTTTAGAGTTAGTAAAGAAGATCTCAGGATAAAACACAATACGAGGGGCAGGAAAGAAACACCTGCTCCTCGTATTCGTTTATATATGTGTCAATTTGGTTATTTCCATATCGACTTTATAGTACGTACGCGTCCAGTGGCTGGCTTGCCATTGATGGTTATGCTATTGTATATACTCTTAGGATATACAAGCAAGGTTTGTGCCATGGACCCGTTGCCAGTAAACAATTCTACAGACGACTGGTCGATATAAAGGCGTAGTGTTACGCTATTGCCCTCGGTATTGAGCGGTGCTATTACCGATGGCAACGAGAAGTTGCCGTTGAACGAAGTTTTGCCAGTCTGATTGTTGCGATGGGCAATAATGCTGTTTGTGGCAGCATTTAGTGTGTAGTCGAGGTGTTCGCCCTCTTTATTGACAAGAGATATCTCGGCATCATTGTCTATAGGCATTGTCAGTTCTACCTCATAGGCATTGGCGGCATCAAAAGCATTAGCTGTAAGTTCTTTCCATTCGCTTGCAGAAGCCTCAAGTTCCTTTACCACATTGCTGTATAAAAGCGGTTTGCCGTTGTATTCGTGCAATGACAGTTCACGTGGTAAAGTAAATGCCGAACGCCATGGTGATACAGGAGAAGCTCCAGCATACTGCCAGTTGTTCATCCATCCTATATAAACAGTACGACCAGGTGTGTTGCTCCATGTAACGCCAGCATAGTTGTCGGCACCATAATCAAGCCATAACGGATAATCGAGTGCGTCGGCTGTGAACTTATTGCCGTCAAAATCGCCTACAAAATACATTGTACCACTTCCTATGGTGGGGCCACCAGGATTGACACTTACTATGAGCACCCACTTCTTGGTGCCATTATAATCCATCTGTAAAAGGTCAGGACACTCCCACTGTCCACGGTTGCATCTACTTATAGAAGTTGTGAATGTAGAGAGTTTAGTCCAGTTCTTCAAGTCCTTTGATGCCCAGAACTGTATACCGTATTGCCATCCTAATGCCAGCGACATAATCCATTGCTTAGAGTCATCGTGCCAGAATATTTTCGGGTCGCGGAAGTCAGCCAATTCGGTATTCTTAATCACAGGATTGCCTTCATACTTTTGGAATGTAGCACCTCCGTCAGTGCTATATGCAAGACTTTGCTGCTGATATGCATCGGCTGACGTATATATAGCAACAATAGCATTCTTTCCGAATCCGGCTGTATTGTCCTTGTCTATCACAGCCGAACCAGAGAATATCATACCAAGTTCGTCGGGTGATAGAGCAACGTTCTTCTCTGTCCAGTGTATAAGGTCGGTAGATGTGCTGTGTCCCCAACTTAGGTTTCCCCAATCATTGCTCTTAGGGTTATATTGGTAGAACATATGATATGTGCCGTCAAGATATACAAGACCATTAGGGTCATTCATCCAATTCTTGGCTGGAGTGAAATGTATTTGTGGACGGTACTGCTCCGTATAGTTATCATCAGATGGCTGATTGGGAGTATCAGGAGTGTCGGGTGTAGTGGGAGCGGTTGGCAATTCTATCTCGCCCTCCGAATTTGAGTCGGTACACGCCACAAACGATGTTGCGGCAAATAGACAACAGGTTATAATAAAAATCGATTTGTTCATAATATATTCTATTATCTTGTTTTGAGATATTCAAGGCTGTTCTTTGCAAGTTTAAGCACATTGTCCTGATATACATTGTTCTTAGGATAAGCACTTATGTTTGGTGTGCCGTTGTCGTTCTTCATTGAGAATTCGCAACCACCATTACCAATGCAGAGTACAGTGCCTTTGAAGTCGGTATTGCCCTGACGAGCCTCCCATATATTGAGCTGTGAAACCCAGTCAATCTGTGAATCCCATGTAGCGAGTGGATATATTCCATATGTGTCGGTCAATATGCTGTAGCAAGCCATTTCTTGATTGCCTTGTCCGGTTAGTACAGCAGGTATGTTGAAGAATAGACAGTTGTGGTCTTCAGTCCAGCCTGGTCCCTTCACGGCTATAAGTTTGGTACGGTCGGTCTGTTCTACGTCAATGCCGTTGTATATAGGGTGTGACGACATGTCAATACTGAACTTACCGCCAGGATTAAGTTGTACAGCCATCTTCCACACGTCTCCATTATATCCACCAGCTGCACATCCAATGTTCTTGTCGTTGTTCTGCAGCATATCAGTAGGGATGCGTCCAAGTGTACCTATATATACAGTAGAATGTCCCCAAAGCAGCAGGTTGCCGCCATCCTTGTACCATTGGCGTATTGCAGGTGTTGCTGCGAGTACATTTGAAGGAATGTTCCATACATCAGCCTCATTACCTGTCTCAATGTCGCGTATCCAGAATAGTACGCGGAACTGTGCAAGGTCGGCAGTAGAATGGATATCTTTGAACGATACAAACTTGGCAGAAGCATACTGGCTATGTAGCCAAAGCCATGCCGAAGCCTCATCGTCATCACCATTCTGTATCAGTTCGTCTGCAGTAGCATAAGTGCTGAGGAATCCAATGGTAGTCTTGCCTATACGCAGCGACGATGATGTGGCAAGTGCTGTGCCCTTATCGTTTACGGCAACAATTGTAACGTTCCATGTATCGCCGTCTGAAACGTTGTTGATGGTGTATGATGTAGCACCAGCATCGAGAGTCTCGCTAATGTTGCGAATACCATTGGTGGCGGTAAGTAGCAAGCTTGTAGCGTCAGTTGCCTTGCTCCATGTTATCTCGGCATTGTAACCATCGCTAACATCAACCTGCTTCATTGATAGATTTGTGATAGATGTAGCTCCCTCGCGGGTGTATTCTTTCACTACTCCAGATGAAACATTTGTGCCGTCAGTAACCTTGAACACATACTCAAACTTAACGTTTGTTGGTACATTTTTCTGAACGTAAGTATTACCAGAAGCAACCTCGGTGGAGGTAAGTGTACCATCGCGGTAGGTGGCTATCTGCATACTCTCACCATCAGGCAGAGCATTCCATTGCCATACATAGTCGTCGTGCTGTAACTGGCCTGTTATGGATGAGGCATCGGGTGCGCTGACTATCATGTCGCTACGGTCGTAGTCGTTGCTTTGGCAGGCGGATAAGAGCACGATAGCCAATAATATAAATATATTAGAAATCCTTGTTTTCATAAATTGAATAATTGTTTAGATGTTAGAATTCATTCGCCAAGTAAGGGCAAAAGCTATATAGCAAATGCTTTTGCCCGTTGTGGCGTATCATTTAGTATCCCTTGTTCTGTTTGTACAGTCCAGGAACGTAGTAGAGCTGGTTGTATGGTATCGGATAGAACTCGTTCTTGCCGGGTGTGTAGTGAGCATCCTTCAAGTATTGAGCGTATGTCTGTCCGTCGTATACATCGTTCTGTTCCTTTGCGAAGTAAGCGTTGAGTGTCTCAGAAGCTATACCCCAACGGCGCAGGTCAAAGTAGCGTCCGTTCTCCATAGCAAGTTCCAATCGACGTTCCCAGCGCAGACATTTGCGTGCTGTAGTTTTGTCCTGGAAGTAAGTCTCTGGATAGAGAGCTATCTCACACTGGTTTTCGGCATAAGCAATGTGCTTGTCTACAGAGTTCTTTGCACGTTGACGGATGTCGTTAATAATAGTGCGGGCCTCTGAAAGGTTGTCGGTCTCGATTAGAGCCTCTGCACGCATAAGCATAACATCGGTGTAGCGGAACACATAGTCGTTCATGGCGAATGCCTGCCATGAGCCATCGTAGGTCTCACCTTTAGAGCGCTGCGGAACTTCCTTCATAGAGCAGTAGTAGCCGTAAGTGTTAGGTGTGCGGCTATTTGCCTTTGTGAGGGTGTATTCCTTTTCATACTTGTATGGGAAAGTAGGCATACCGACGGTATGGAACAAACGTGGATCCCATTTCTGAGCGTTTGGACTGCCATTGATAGGATAGTCGATGGTCTTGTTGTAATCGTCAAACTCAGGCAAACCGTTCTTTGTCTTGAATGCGTTAACAAGATCCTGTGATGGTTTGTGGAAATCCCATCCGCACGACCACATACCCCATACTCCATTAAGCATATTGCTCCAGTTGGCGCGTCCGTAGGTGGTGTTGTCTTCCTTGTAGTCAGAAGTCTGTACTGCAAATATACTCTCCTTACTGTTCTTTTCTTCAGGAAGGAAGATGTCACCATAATCCTCAAGATAGCCATAGTTGGGGTCGTCCTTCACCACCTTGGTGTATTCCACCACCTTCTGCATATAATCCTTGTTGATATGGTCGTAGCCGTTGGTAGCTTCGTAGCCGTCTCCATAGGCAAGGGTGAGATAGCACTTGGCAAGGTATGAAGCAGCAGCTATCTTGTTCACTCTATTCTTGTCGGTCTGCACATCGGGTAGCACGTCGTAAGCCTCCTTAAAGTCATTGATAATCTTGCCGAACAATTCCTCGTATGTGAATTCGTCGTTACGAGTTTGTTCTTGGAGATTGTTGGCTGTAACATTCTCGTCAATCCAAGGCACTTGACGGAACATGGTTATCAATTTATAGTAGAAGTGGGCACGGAGGAACTTCACTTCGGCTACACGTTGCTTGCATGTTTCTTCGCCGAGTTTGTCGTTGCCATATTGCTCAAGCGAGAGCAAGGCACGGTTGCAACGGCTCACGGCACAAAAGAGACGATACCAAAGCTCGTCAAACTCGCCTGGTGTAGAGGTCATGGTAGACCATATCTCCATTGGGTGATAGCCTGTGTCGGTAGTGCCTGAACCTCCTTTCAGACAGTCGTCTGAAGCCAAATCACCGTATGGCCAAAGGTTGAATGGATAAGAATACCAGCAATCGCCGAGCATAGCGTATGCTGAAGTAACCATTTGGTCGGGACGGCTGAATGCCTTGTCCTTGTCAATAACTCCCTTAGGTGACTCGTCAAGGAAGTCGCTGCATGATGTTGTAGTACCGAGTGTAAACATTGCTGCAAATATATATTTATATAGATTTTTCATTATTGTTAATCTTTAAATTGTTTGGAGCGTAATATTACTGTTTTCTATTCTACTCATTATTGTTTATATAGTAGGGTGGGAGTATTATCCCCACCTTATTATATATTAGAAGCCAACCTGTAGTCCGAACGACACTGATGAAGAGTGTGGATAAGCCCAGTTGGAATTCTCTGGGTCGGATATGGTGAAGCTGTTGCTCTTCCATGTGAAGAGGTTCTGACCTGAAACATATACACGAGCCGATGTCATGTTGAGCTTCTTCAGCAATGAGTCGCTGAAGTTGTAGCCTACTTGCAGTGAGCGAAGCTTCATCCAGTTGCCATGCTCTACGAAGTATGATGATGCACGTCCCTCGTCGCCCGTATTGTTGGTTGTGAGCGCAGGAATTGTTGACGATGTGTTGTCTTGGGTCCATGCTCCAAGCAGGCGGTTGCCCTTGTTGCTTCCAGCGTCTGTTATGCTCCAGAAGTCTGTCTGGAATTTCTGATTGTTGTATACGTCTACACCGCACACGCCCTGGAAGAACATTGAGAGGTCGAAGTTCTTATATCCAAGCGACACGTTCAAGCCCCAGTTGAAATTAGGTACAGGATTATAAATCCAAGTTTGGTCGTTGGCATCAATAGAGCCATTACCATCAAGGTCGGCATACTTAAGTCCGCCTATACGGGCATTAGGCTGACCTGAGGCAAGTACCTCTTCGCGACTTTGGAAAAGTCCGTCAACAACGTATCCCACTATAGAGCCATAAGGCTTCTTTGACTGTACAAGGTTCTCCTTCATTGTATGTGCATACGAACCTGTGGTTGTAGAAGGTAGGTATGTAACCTTGTTGCGGAAGAAGTCGATATTGGCAGATACGTCATAGCGTAGACCATACTTTGTAGTATGACGATAGCCAACGTTAGCCTCCATACCTATATTGCGCAGTGATGGACCATTCGACCAACTTGCACCACCCTCACCCATTGCACCGAGATATGCGGGTGATATGAGCATATCCTTTACATCTTTAATATAAGCATCGACAGTTCCGTAGAGTTCCTGGTTGAACAAAGAGAAGTCGGCACCAACGTTATATTGTATTGTGGTTTCCCATTTCAGGTTGTCGTTGGCTGTCTGTGTGGCGCGGAAGCCTGATGGGAAAATGCCAGTGCCTTGACGGTAGAGGTCGTATGCGGTAGATGTTACACGGTCAGAGCCATAATCGGCAACATACAAGCCGTAGAGCGCTGTGTTGGATATTTCTTGGTTACCAGTCTTACCCCATGATGCACGAATCTTAAGATCGTCTATCCATGATGCCTTGAGGTTCTTCGAAAGACGATAGCCAAGTGTAGCAGCGGGGAAGTTACCATAACGGTTGTTCTTGCCAAAACGTGAGCTACCGTCACGACGTATGGTGAATGATGCGAGAACAAGGTCTTGCCAGTTGTAGTCAACCTTTCCGAAGAATGATGCCAATGTGTATCCAGAACCAATACCTGTTGCTCTCTCAATACCAGTTGCGGCATCTGGCCACATATAGTCCTTGTCTTCAATTGCGAATGTTTGTGCATATGCTCCCATATCCTCTACAGTCTGCTTGTGCAACTCCATACCAGCAAGCACCGTGAAGTCGTGGTCGCGTGCTATCTTGAAGTTGTAGTTGGCTGTATTACTCCATGTCCAACGCACGTCATCGTGGGCAGAGAGTGTGGTGCTCGGAATATCATTGTTCACAATGTCCGACTTGAAGGTGTGGCTCATTGAGTGAATGAACGAGTGATAGTAGTCGAGACCGAAGTTTGAGCGGAGCATAAGACCCTTGAGCGGTTTTACGTCAACGTAAGCATTACCGAAAACACGCCATATCTTCAAGGCATTATCGCGGTTCATATACATCTCGCGCAAAGGGTTCTGACGGTCGCTCATGCCACCAACCGGACCTCCGAATGTTGTTCCATCTTCTTCGTACACGGGTACGGTAGGTGACATCTTCAGTGCATTCTCCATAGGAGCGCAATCAACTTGCTTTGAGTAGGTGACAGTTGCATTCTCGCCTACACTTACTATCTTGTTAACATTGTATGTAGAGTTGAATCGTGCTGAGAAGTTCTCGAAGTTGGAGTATTTTAATATACCGTCGTTCTTCTTGTATCCGGCAGACAAGAGTCCGGTAAACTTGTCTGTAGCTCCAGAAAGGGAGAGGTCGTAGCTCTGCATAAAGCCAGTGCGTGATATCTCGTCAAGCCAATCGGTATCCGATATACGCATTGTTTTCTTGGCATTGATGTAACCATCGTATATACCATTGACAGTATATGTGTTATAGTTACCAGTAGAAGGGTCGTATGCCTTGATAGTGCGTCCGCTGGATGCGTTGAGATCGAGACCATAGTTACGGGCATAAGCCACAGGGTCGATGCCATCGTTGAGGGCAGCTTGTGCCATAGCTGTAGCATACTCGCGTGTATTGCAGAGCTTCATCATCGACTGCGAGTTGTAGAATTGTGCAGTGAGGTTTGTCGAGAAGTCTACATTGAGTTTGCTGCCCTTCTTGCCTTTTTTGGTGGTAATAATAATTACACCATTGGCAGCACGTGAGCCATATATTGATGCAGATGCGGCATCCTTGAGTACTTGCATACTCTCAATGTCGTTCATGTTGAGCGAGTTGAGGGCTGTAGTTGTAGGCACTCCATCAATAACAAACAATGGATCTTGTGAAGAGTTGAATGAGCCAATACCACGTATACGAACAGTACCAGTGCCAATAGGCGAACCGTCGGTAGTGATAGTCATGCCTGGCACCTTGCCTTGCAAAGAGCGCATAGGGTCGGTATCTGCTGACGATTTTAGGTCTTTTGTGCTTACTACTGATACAGAACCAGTCAAGTCGGCCTTACGCTGCACTTGATAACCAGTTACAACTACTTCGCCCAATACCTCAGAGTTGTCTTGGAGCACAATCTTAAGATTCTCGCCTGCTTTTACCTCCTGATCCTTACATCCTATATAAGAAATGATAAGGGTTTCGCCGGGTTTTACATTGAGTTTGAAGTTACCGTCAATATCGGTAACAGTGCCCATATTTGAGGAACCCTTAACTTTAACTGATGCACCAATGATAGGCTCACCCGTGTTGTCGGTCACCGTTCCGTTGATGCCGTTGGTCTGAGCATAAATGCTAGAACCGGCAAGCATGAGCATACTTACTAAAGCTACTTTTGCTTTCTTCATAAGATATACGTTTTTTGTTTTGGTTTAAGTTTTTATTTGTTCTCTATTATACCTAATAAAGGTTTTTAGCTTAACAAGAACTGCGTTGTTGAGGCAGCGTCTTGTTTACGATTGCAAAGTTAGAGAATAAAATAAAAGTGATATTTCATGAATCGTTCACAAAATATCACTCATGTTACATGCAACAATCGTTGACAGTATAGTCAAAAATGTTGAGTTTTTTCTTTTTTGTTACGTAAAATTAAACCTTCATTTCCTCTCTTACATCCGTTGGATACTTGTCATACTGCTTTTTGAAGCATGACGAGAAGTAGCCTGGAGTGGCAAATCCCACTTCGTTGGCTATTTCTGATACTGTCTTGTCGGTTGTCTTTAGCAGCTGCATGGCTCGTTTCAGTCTTGTTTCGCGCAGTATCTCTATAGGAGTCATGCCCGTGAGGGCTTTAACCTTGCGGTAGAGCTGAACGCGTGAGAGTCCTATTTCGTCGCCTATAACCTCTATCTTGAGGTTGGTGTTGCTCATGTGCTTATCCATAGCCTTGAGGAAGGTGTCAAGGAATCTGCGGTCGGGCGAAATGGATGTTGAATGTTGCGCTCGGCTTTTGCCGCTTGCCAGAGCAAGAATTGTCGGTAACTCCGATGAGGAATTTTGAGTTTTGAACAATTGGCGTAGTTTCTGGCGATTGGCAAGTAGCGAGGCTATGTTGGCAAGAAGCAGTTCGGCACTGAACGGTTTTGTCATATACATGTCGGCTCCAGTCTGCAATCCTTCGATATATTGTTGCTCGCTGCTGCGTGCAGTAAGCAGAAGCACTGGAATGTGGCTTGTTGCCTCATGCTGCTTAAGGCGTGTACAGAAAGTAAGTCCGTCCATTACTGGCATCATCACGTCCGACACCACTATGTCGGGCACACTCTCTACGGCAAGTTTAAGTCCGCTCTGTCCGTCGGCAGCCTCTATTACATAGTAGCGGTCGAGTAGTAGAGTGCGCAGATAGGCACGCATGTCGGCATTGTCATCCACGATAAGCACTGTAGCGAGTTCGTCGGCATTGTTATTTACAAGAATGTCATGACGACAGTCTTGTACTGACTTGCGGCTTGCTGTTAGTTGCTCATTAGTAGTTGCGGTCGTGTCGTCAACAGTAGCGCGGTTCTCGCGACGGAACAAAAGTACGTCACTTATAAGTCTTTGTAGTTGTCCCACATTGCGTTGAATAATGTCGATGAGTTGTTGTTTGTCACCTTTGCCTTCGGCAAGTTGGTTTATGGGTCCGGCTATAAGTGTAAGTGGAGTGCGCAACTGGTGTGATGCGTTTGTAAAGAAACGTGTCTGTTCGTCATTCAACTCACGCATACGACGGTTAGCACGACGTGTGACCTTTACGGCACGCCATGTGGTTGCAACAGCCACTGCCAATAGCAGTATTACGAGGAATGCCACGATGAGTAGTGAGCGCTGGATGTGATAGAAACCGAGATAAGTCTCGAGTTTCGACTGTATTGTTGCAAGATATTGGTTCTGTTTCATCAATGAGTTGCTGCTCAGCGATATGTCTGCAACATTTTGAGGCGTTACAACAAAGCTCTTCATGTTGTTCACACGTTCAAAGGGTTTTCCTTCAAGTATACGCAAGGCAAGAGCTATAACTTCCTCGCCATGAGTAGGATATATGTATGATGCAGAGAGTTGTCCTTTTTGCACAGCGTCTATACCCTCGCCAGGTAGTCCGTCAATACCAATGAAATGAATGTCGCGTTCCTTATGAAATTTTTTGGCAGCCTCATAGGCACCAATAGCTGCAAGGTCGCTATGGCAAAACACTACATCTACGGTCTTGCCTTCTTTTAGCCATTCTTGCATGATGCGCTTGCAATCGTCATACGACCACTTGCTTGGCACATGATGGTAGTCGATATCTGAATAACGGCTAATGGCTTCGCTGAAACCTTTATGTCGTTGTGCGGCAGGTGATATCTCAAGCGGTCCTGTCATCTCTAATACTATAGGTTGTCGTCCTTCCGTCTTTACACTATCGCGACATAGCATTGCTGCGTATTCCGCCATCTTGCGTCCTGCCTCAATGTTGTCGCCGCCTATATAGGCTGTATAGTCTTTCATGGCTGTAGTACGGTCGAAGAAAATTATAGGAATGTTCTTGTCGCGGGCATGTTGCAAACTTCCATTCAGAGCATGATAGTCGTTTGGCGAAACCACAAGCAGGTCGACACCCTCGTTGATGAGGCTGTCTATTTGAAGACATTGCCGCTCGTTTCTGTTGTCGGCATTCTTAATGATCACTTTTACGTCGGTGTCGTATAGATGTTGTGCAGAAAGCATCTCAATGTTGGCTTTCTCGCGCCAGCGTCCACCCACACATTGCGATACACCTATCTTATATTTATAGTTGCTGGTGCAACCAGTGGCGAGTATAAGCACTGCCAACATTATAAATAATGTGTTGTAAGTTTTGGTTTTCATATGTAAATGTTAGGTTTTATATGTTTTCAATGGCAAAGTTACAGAAAAATCTTATATCCTGTAGTTAAAAAAAATGACTATTCGTTTAAGTATTGTTTCATTACGTAATTCTTGTAAGTTTAGGAAACATAAATAACATTCACATTATGATATAAAACGTACCTTTGCAGCAGAAATCAACTATCTACAGCTCACGCTATTTTTGGATAATTCTAAAAACCTATATAAAAATATGAAAAAGAATTTATTCAGCCGTACAGCGGCAACATCGTTTGTATTGGGGCTTGCAATGGCTGCCTCGGCACAACAGGCTAATTTCCTTAGCAACAACCACTGCATCTACCGTGTAGACAACTCACAGAAAGTGCTTCTTCTGCCGGTGCAAGAGAAGGCAGAGATATGTAATATAAAGGTGATTGACGGCAACAGTCAGGTGAAGGCATTCAACATCCGTCTCGCTTCAAACCACATCGACTATTATGTGCCGCTCTACATCAGCGAGTACAAGAACAGCAAGAACATCTCTCTCGACATTCATGTCAATGGCACCTATCGTAACGATGGTGGTGTTTCGAGCTTTACATGCTGGAAGAACATGAAGTATGCCGACTCATACGACATGACAAATACAGAGCAGTATCGTCCCGTCTATCATCACACTCCAGCTTATGGATGGATGAACGATCCTAACGGTATGTTCTATAAGGATGGTGTATGGCATCTTTACTACCAGTTTAATCCCTATGGCTCGCAATGGGAGAACATGACATGGGGACATTCCACATCTACCGACCTTATGCACTGGAAGTTTGAGGGCAAGGCTGTTGAACCTGATGCTTGGGGTACAATATTCTCTGGTTCGGCTGTAGTAGACCATAACAATACTGCCGGATTTGGCAATGGTTCTGTTGTGGCTATGTATACATCGGCAGGCGAGAACCAGACACAGAGCCTTGCTTACAGCACCGACAATGGAAAGACTTTTACAAAATATGCTGGCAACCCTGTGATTACGAGCAACACACCCGACTTCCGCGACCCTCACATGTTCTGGAATGAGGATATAAAGAAGTGGAACATGATTCTTGCTGAGGGACAGCATATGAATATCTATACGTCTGACAATCTGAAGGAATGGACTCTTGAGAGTCAGTTTGGTGCTGAGTATGGCAATCATGGTGGTGTATGGGAATGTCCTGACCTTATGAAGATGAAGGTACGCGGTACCGACAAGTACAAATGGATGCTTATTTGTAACATTAATCCTGGAGGCCCATTCGGTGGTTCGGCTACACAATACTTTGTTGGCGACTTTGACGGAAAGAAGTTTACATGCGACACCAAGCCTGAGGTAACAAAATGGATGGATTATGGCAAGGACCATTATGCTACTGTTACATTTGATAACGCTCCTGATGGACGACGTGTAGCTATGGCATGGATGAGCAATTGGCAATATGCCAACCAGGTGCCAACAATGCAGTATCGTTCGGGCAACTCTATACCACGCGATCTTGACCTTTACGAATACAATGGCGATATATATTGCGGTGTAACTCCATCGCCTGAACTAACTGCCGCACGTGCAAAGAAAGCTACGAAGAATCTGACAGAGACTTGTGAGGTAGTGGTTTCGCTTAAGGGCAGCGCCACACTTACATTGTCGAACGATAAGGGCGAGAAGGTGGTTATGGTATATGACGAGAAGAACAACACCTTTGCTATGGACCGCACAAATAGCGGACTGAAAGACTTTAGCGACGACTTTGCAGTTGTGACAAAAGCACCTGTACACGGAAAGATGTCGCAGTTGCGTCTGTTTATAGACAAGAGCAGCATCGAGGCTTTTGATGCTGAGGGCCGTATGGCAATGACCAACCTTGTGTTCCCTACCAAATCTTACAACAAGGTTACGCTTAAGGGCAAGGGCAAGTACGTGGTTTATAATCTTAAGTAAATCTATAAGAAAGTACGGCTCAAGGCCGTACTTTCTACAAATGTTACAATTATTGCTGAAATGTTGTATGATACGAATTTTGCAATCAGTTGTAACATAATTTATATTCTTTCTGCTTCATAACCGGTAACTTTGCAGCAGTGAAAATATCACAAAGCAACTAATAACTAAAATGTAAATACACAAATGAGCAATTCAAACTCAAGTAAACTCACACTTGTCCCAGTGATGATAACATTCTTCACTATGGGATTTGTCGACTTAGTCGGCTCAGTGTCGAACAACATGCAGGAAGACTTTGGACTTTCTGATTCGGCAGCCAACTTCTTTCCTTCGCTTGTATTCTTCTGGTTTCTTATATTCTCTGTGCCTACGGGCATGCTGATGAATAAGATTGGTCGTAAGAAGACAGTACTCCTCTCTATTGTGATAACAACATTGGCAGTGTTCCTGCCACTCTTCGATAGCTTTATGCCTACCAAAGAGAGCCAGCTTTGGCTTATGTACATATCATTCTCGCTCCTTGGTATAGGCAATGCCATTATGCAGACCTCAATCAACCCGTTGGTTACGATGCTTGTAAAGGGTCATTTGGCTTCAACACTTACCTTCGGACAGTTTGTTAAGGCGATAGCCTCGTTCATAGCTCCGCTTATAGCAGCATGGGGCGCAACAACAACAGCTCCTATCTTTGGATTGAGTTGGCGCATATTGTTCCTCTTGTTCTTTATTGTTGGTATGGTAGCTACACTATGGCTCGGTATGACTAACATTGAGGAAGAGCCTATTGAGGGCAAGGCATCTGGCTTTGTAGACTGTCTGAAGATGCTTGGATCGCCAATTATCCTTCTCTCGTTTATTGGTATCATGTGTCATGTTGGTATTGATGTAGGCACAAATGCTGTAGCTCCGAAGATTCTGTTTGAACGTCTTGGAGGTGCAGGCGACACACTTAGCCAGTTTGAGTATGCCACATCTATATACTTCGCATTCCGTACCTTGGGCTGCTTTACTGGTTCAATCCTTATGCGCAAGCTCAATATCCGCACATTCTTCACTATCATTGTGCTTATGATGGCATTGTCAATGGTGGGCTTTGTGTTTGGTACAGAGAAGTGGGAACTTTGGGCTGCCATCGCTCTTGTAGGATATGGCAACTCAAATGTGTTCTCTATCGTGTTCTCTCAGGCTATGCTTTCTGCACCAGAGAAGAAGAACGAGGTATCAGGTCTTATGATTATGGGCTTGTTCGGTGGCACAGTGTTCCCGCTCTTTATGGGCTTTGCAAGCGATGCCGCTAAAGAAGCAGGCTCACAGTATCCGCAGATATGGGCAGCAGCGGTAATGGCTGTAGGTGTAGTTTATCTGCTCTCTTATATTCCGAAAGTTAAACAGTAATACGAAAGTTAATCAATAAAAACAACTAATATAATGAATACTAAATATGTAGTAGGACTTGGTGAGGCACTCTGGGATGTGCTTCCTGAGGGAAAGAAATTAGGTGGCGCTCCTGCAAACTTTGCATTCCATGCAGGACAGTTCGGATTGAACTCTATCGCTGTTAGTGCACTTGGTGAGGATAAACTTGCTGATGAGACCATAGAGCAGCTTGAAGAGAAAAAACTACAGTATTGTATGCCGCGTGTACCTTATCCAACAGGTACTGTCCAGGTAACGCTTGACGATGAGGGTATACCGACATACGACATCAAGGAGAATGTGGCTTGGGATAATATTCCATTTAATGATGAGGTTAAGGCCATATCAGAGAACACACGTGCTGTATGCTGGGGCTCATTGGCACAGCGCAATGTAGTGAGCCGTGAGTCGATATACAAGTTCCTTGATTCAACTCCTAAGGACTGTATGAAGATATTCGACATCAACCTTCGTCAGAACTTCTACACCAAGGAGGTAATATGCGAGAGCATGAAGCGTTGCAATGTGCTTAAGATCAACGACGAGGAATTGGTACTTATCGGTCGTATGTTCGGTTATCCAGGTTTGGATATCGAGAACAAGTGCTGGCTTATCCTTGGCAAGTACAACCTTGATATGCTTGTATTGACTTGCGGAGTGAACGGCAGTTATGTATTTACACCAGGCTCTATGTCATTCCAGCCAACTCCTAAGGTAGAGGTTGCTGATACTGTTGGTGCAGGTGACTCGTTCACAGGTACATTCTGTGCCTCGATACTTGCTGGTATGCCGGTGACAGATGCGCATAAGCGAGCCGTACATGTAAGTGCATATGTTTGCACACAAAACGGAGCAATGCCGATATTGCCAGAGGAAGTGAAGAACGTTTAAGGTTATTTGTAATATATAAAGAAAAGGGCAATCGGATGATACTATCGCATCATCCAATTGCCCTTATTAAGTACCAATGGTACAACAATTTCTTCCTTGGTTTTATCCTTGAAACTTAGTACAAGGAATGCACTGCCTATATGGCGTGCAGTATCGGTTTTAGCTCCGGCTATATCTACAGACATAAGCCCCTCATGGTCGGTTTTCATCTGCCATACATACTGCTTGGCACTAACAATTAGTTGTTCGCGATAGCTGGCTGGTATGCTGTCTGGTCGGTAGAAAGCATCTACGTAGGCATCATACTTACCTTGTATAAGGTAGTCGTAATAGGCTTTGGCTGCGCGTCCGGCTATCTCTTCAGGCTTTGGCTCAATAGGTTTGCTGCATGAGGCAAAAGACAGGATGAAGAGAGTTAGGAGAAAGAAAAAAGAATTTCGCATTTCCTTTTTTTATTTATATAAAACGTAGGAGGCTATGGCTGCAATGCCATAGCCTCCTTATTATATATGTTTTACTTTTGTCGTATAAATACATTGATAGGACATCCGTGCATTGACCAGTTGTCGCGAATCTTGTTTTCGAGGAAGCGGCGATAAGGCTCCTTGATATACTGTGGCAAGTTTGCATAGAACACAAACGAAGGAATCTGTGTGTTAGGCAACTGTGTGCAGTACTTAATCTTGATGTACTTGCCCTTGGTTGATGGTGGCGGATAAGCCTCAATCAAGGGAAGCATAACTTCGTTGAGCTTAGATGTTCCTACATGTGCCTTGCGGTTGAGGTAAACTTGCTTGGCAGTCTCGAGCACCTTAAATATACGCTGCTTGGTAAGGGCAGATGCGAAGATTATAGGGAAGTCAACGAATGGAGCCATACGCTGACGTATAGCGTTTTCGAATGTCTTGATGACAGCCTGGTCCTTATTCTCAACAAGATCCCACTTGTTTACAACCACAACAAGCGACTTGTTATTGCGCTGTATAAGCTGGAATATGTTCATATCCTGAGCCTCTATTCCTCGTGTGGCATCAATCATAAGGATACATACATCCGAATTCTCGATGGCGCGGATAGAACGCATAACCGAATAGAACTCCAAATCCTCAGACACCTTGTTCTTGCGTCGGATACCAGCAGTATCTACAAGATAGAAGTCAAATCCGAACTTGTCGAAGCGTGTATAGATAGAGTCGCGTGTTGTACCTGCTATCTCTGTCACGATATTGCGGTCTTCGCCAATAAATGCATTGATAATAGAACTCTTGCCTGCATTAGGTCTACCTACCACGGCGAAACGTGGAATACCGTCCTCAACTTCGTCCTTAACGTCTGCCTTAAGCTTTGAGAGCACAAGGTCTAATAAGTCGCCAGTGCCGCTACCAGTTGCCGATGATATACATTGTGGTTCGCCAAGGCCCAATGAATAGAACTCGGCAGCATCGTAAATTTGGTCGTTGTTGTCGGTCTTGTTAGCCACGAGGATAACAGGAAGCTTAGTGCGTCGCAGAATCTGTGCTACATCTTCATCCCAGTCGGTAAGTCCAGTCTGAACATCAACGAGGAAGAGCACGAGGTCAGCCTCTTCTGTAGCCACGATAACCTGCTTGCGTATGGCATCCTCAAAGATGTCATCGCTCTTTACTACCCATCCACCAGTGTCTACAACAGAAAATTCACGTCCGTTCCATTCGCATTTACCATACTGACGATCGCGTGTAGTACCAGCTGTATCGCTTACGATAGCTTGACGTGTCTTGGTTAGACGGTTGAACAGTGTAGACTTTCCCACATTAGGGCGTCCCACTATTGCTACTAAATTTGCCATGTTTTGTTTAAATAAGTCATTTGTTCCCTCCCATCAACGGGCGGGATTGGATGTGGTCTCTGCATCCTTGTTAATACATTTTCCGAAGCTGACCAACTCCGGCCCTTGCCTCTCTGGCAAGAGTATCCCCTCTTTTCTATTCAGGGGATGCGACAGCTATGCTGTCGCATTTGGGAGTTTTGAGTTTTGAATTGTGAGTTGTTGCCTTCGGCAATTGTGAATTATGAGTTGTTCTGTTACGAATTCTTAACTCCTAATAGATTAATTCCTAATCGGCGTAGCCGATAATTCAAAATTCAAAACTCAAAATTCAAAACTCAAAATTCAAAACTCTTACTCCGGGTTATACCCAAAGTTATCCAACTCTCTCTTCGAGCTGCGCCAATCCTTATCAACCTTAACAAATGTGTGTAGATACACACTCTTGCCGAAGAATTTCTCAAGCGACTTGCGTGCCTCTGTCGACATCTTCTTCAAAGCTACGCCCTGATGTCCGATGATGATACCCTTTTGCGAGTCGCGCTCTACATAGATAACAGCATGGATGTCGATGTTGCGGTCGGTCTCCTTAAACGACTCCACCTTAACCTCAACCGAATAAGGAATCTCCTTATCATAGTAGAGTAGAATCTTCTCGCGTATAATCTCCGATACGAAGAAGCGGGCAGGCTTATCTGTCAGCTGGTCTTTGTCGAAGAATGGGGGAGAGTCGGGTAACAACTCCTTGATACGTCGCATAAGCATGTCGACACCAAACTTGTTCTTTGCAGATATTGGTAGAATCTCGGCATTAGGTAATAGCGTATGCCACTTCTCTACAGTATCGCCAAGAGTCTTCTGGTCGCTTTGGTCTATCTTGTTAATGAGCAAGAGCACAGGTATGGTCATCTTCTTAACCTTGTCAAGGAAGTCCATATTCTTCTCTGGGTTCTCCACAACATCAGTAACATATAGCAGTACATCGGCATCTTGAAGTGCAGATTCCGAGAAAGCGAGCATTGATTCCTGAAGCTTGTAGTTTGGTTTCAACACACCAGGTGTATCTGAGAATACTATCTGGGCATCGTCTTCATTGACAATACCCATGATACGATGGCGCGTTGTTTGCGCCTTGAATGTGGCAATACTTATACGCTCGCCAACAAGCTGATTCATCAGTGTCGACTTGCCTACATTAGGATTGCCAACTATGTTTACAAATCCTGCTTTGTGCATATATTCAAAAAAAGTACTTTATGCAAAGTTAGTTATTTTTTTACATATACATAATTATTAATAGCAAAAAGTTGAAATAATAGTGTGAAGTATGAGAAAAAAAAGATATATTTGCATATACATTACCTATAAAACTAAGAATGAGATATCTATATACAGCAATCGTAGCGCTTTTTGCACTGCTGTTGTCATCTAATGTTACAGCCCAGGAGTTCGACAATGTCAGTATTGCCGACGCCTCTTCCGTATGTTCTATTGCACAAGACGAACAAGGTATATTGTGGTTTGGCAGCGACAACGGACTCTACTCATATGATGGCTACCGCACTATACCACATAACATCGCTACAGATGGCTCGGCTGTCAACACACGCATCCATTCAATACATATGCAGCATAATAAACTGTATATGGCTACAGAGCGTGGACTTATTGTATACAATATAAGAAACGGACGCTATGAAGCGCAACCTGAGAAGGCAAAAGGCGATATTCGTGCCGTGACGTATTATGATGGTCGGCTGTGGTTTGGCGGAGCTCAAGGTCTGTTTAGCTGTAATATGCAGATGGGCGATATACGCATAGAGAGCAAGACATTGCATAATGTATACTCGCTGCTTGCCACAAAGTATGGTTTGCTTGTTGGTACAATATCAGGGTTAACACTATTTCGCCACGGCAAGGCAGCATTGCCTATACGCATAGGCAATGGAATGCAACCACTTGTCAACGCTCTTCTTAGTGACGGCAATGCCGTATGGATAGGAACCGAGGGTGCGCTATATAAATATGACGGAAAGCATCTCGAGGCTGTACCGGCATTATCGGGCAATTCGGTTAAGTCGCTATCTGCTTACGGCAACCTGATTTATGCCGGAACTGATAACGGACTATATACATACAACAAGCTTAACGGCACTATTGTATCGCATGCCTTACACGACTCGCGATCGCAACGTTCTATTGCCAACAATATTGTATGGGCAGTATTTACTGATTGTTGGGGTAACATATGGGCTGGAACCGATCAGGGTGTATCAGACATCAAACGATATAAGTTCTTCAATTATATTCCGCTTGGCGACATAACCCAAACGGGCGATGGTAACTGTCTTCACCTTATATACCGAAGCCCAGACGGACGTTTGTGGCTTGGCGGAACAAATGGACTTATAAGCTATAATGCCACAAAAGGTTTTATGCCTGACAATAATGGCGATGTAACGTGGTATCGTCAGAACTCGCCTACACATTATATGTCGCACAACCGTGTTAGACGTGTCTATTCTGACAGCAATGGTACGGTGATAATATGTACCGACCATGGACTTAACATATACAATCCTGTTACACGACAGATGCGAAACATTGTCGTTACCGACCATTCTAACCGTTATAACACGGCATGGGCTTATGATATTGTGGACGACGGAAAGGGACGATACTGGATAAGCTCGTATATGGGTGGCGTATTTGTTATAGACAAGCATAAACTATTGACGGCAACAAATCCAACAATAATTGCCGATCGCCACTTTCTGAAGGAACTTCAAGGCATACATGTATGGCAACTTGTGACCGATGGACATGGATATGTGTGGGCACGAATGTACGACAGCGGATTAGACCGTATCAATATTAACACATTGCATGTGGAGCATATTGTTGGCAAAGATCAAAACGTAAACAACATATGCACCGATAATAATGGCAATGTGTGGGCTGCAATGCAAGGCGAGATAAGACGTTTTGGAGCCAACGGAAAGTCAGAGAGTTTCTGCATTGAGGGCTATACAGATGGTGCCATGCTGTGCGAGGTAGAAGGCAATATATGGATATTTATGGGGCAAGACTGCTGTATACTTAATCCGAAAGGCACGTCTACATGCTTCTCTATTCCTGGATTCCGACCGCTTGCAGTATGGTACGATCGTACTTCACGTCATGTGTTGCTTGGAGGCAACGATGCTATAGTTGCTGTTCCTACAGAAAACATTCATAATCTACAACCCAAGACCAAGCGTCCGCAATTCCTTTTGTCGGCTCTGATGGTTGATGGCAAACCATATATATCCGAATATGGAGCGCCTACTTATCTGTCTGAGATAACACTTACGGCTCGACAGAACAATCTATCGTTCATGTTGTCCGACCTTCCAATGTCGGGTAAACAACCGCGTATGTATGCTTACCGACTTGAGGGTGTTGACCATCAATGGCAGTATATGCACGGAGAGCGACAGGAAATAAACTATAGCGCGTTGCCTTCGGGCAAGTACACACTTGAAGTGCGCGAGGTTGATGGCTTGGGCAAGGCCGAAGGTATGGTTTATCAATTGCATGTAACGATTCTTCCACCGTGGTATCTCTCGTTATGGGCAAAGTTGCTGTATCTGATTATAGTTATGGCATTGATAGCATGGGCGGTAAACTTCTATATGATACGTCGACGTCTACGTGAGGAGCGCGAAGCCAAGCAGCAAGTTATGCAAGAATCAGCGGCTCGTTCGGCTTTCTTCGACAATTTGTCCAGACAACTTAAGCAACCACTTGGCTCATTGTTCGGCTCTATACTTGGTATGCTTCATGATGAGAACGACACCAATAACGTGCGCCTTCTTGAAAAGATGCGCCGTGATGTTGTAAATATGAACTCGTTGGTGTATAAGGCTCTCGATGTACAGACCATATCTAATAACGATAAGCCTGCAATGATAACTGTAGACATAGCCGACTTCTGTAGGCGTGCAGTAGATGATGCCCGACAAAGATATGGCAAGTCACTTGACATAGAATATCACACTGATGCGCCAACGGCATTTGTATGTATTGATGTGGTTGGTATGCAATCTGTGTTAGACGAACTGATAGTCTTTGCCGCCGACAACCATAATGCCGACATGCCAATATCTGTTAGCGTAAGCTCAGCCGAAGGCAAAACATCGGTAGGTATATGCATACCCGGTATGATTATAGCTAAGGCCGACATGCCGTTTGTATTCAACCGCTACTTCCATGTAACAGGTTCCAAGCAGCAAGCAGGTGGCAACACCCTTGCCATAATACACGAGTATGCCGAGCATAACAGTGGACATGCCATGGTAGAAAGCGATGATAAAGGTACTGTAGTTAATATTGCATTTGCCACGGTGCAGACATCAACGGCACACAATGCATCTGTATCGGATACAACAGTTGCAACACAAACACCCGACATCGACAGTGCCGATGCACGTTTGCTTGCCAAGATAACCGAAACTGTTGAGGCTCATGTGGCCGATTCCGATTTCAATGTTACACGTTTGCAGGAAACCTTAGGACTTGGTTCTAAGTTGCTGTACCGTAAGGTTAAGCAGATGACGGGCAAGACACCGGTTGAGTTTATACGCCAGATACGTATGCAGCGAGCTGCCATATTGTTAAGAGAGGGCAGGTTCTCTGTATCCGAAGTGATGTACATGGTAGGATTCTCCAACTCGAGTTACTTCTCCAAGTGTTTCCAAAAAGCTTATGGCATAACACCAACAGCATGGAGCACAGCCAAGCATTAGTTCATATAACAAACTTTTCTATTCGTTGAATATTTTTCTATACTATATATAATATGCGTACATTTGCTTCATCTAAAACGACAAAGATGAATTACCGCAAGGAACATTTCATTTATACATTGATGTGGATATTGATATATATATCTCCAGTGATGGGGTTATATATGCGAATGTCATCCAATCCACATATCGAGTTCTCATGGTACGAGATATTCAGTGCATGGAAATTCTATACTGTATGGCTTGTTTTGTTTGCCGTACACAACTTTCTGCTTGCCCCTTTGCTCATCCTAAAACGACGCACCATATTATATGTTGTACTTAGCTTTACTGTTGTAGCTGTGGCAATGGTTACGCTGTGGTTTATGCGTCCCGAGTTTCATCACCACCGATTGCCTCGATATAGCAGGCACGAAAGGGTGTTATACCGAGACAATATACCAGACTTTAGACCTGAAGATGAACCCGAAGAGATGTTTGATGATGCATCTAAAGAACAAGCTAAAGGTCAGCGTTATCCTCGTCGATTTTCATATCTGCGACCTTACGAGCCTTTCCCTTTCTTAGGACCTGGCGAACTTGTAACTGCCTTTGGTGGAATATTGCTTATTGGTATGAATCTTGGTGTTAAGTTATATTTCAAGTCGCAAGAAGACTCCAAACTTATGGCGCAGATAGACAAGCACAACCTGGAGCGTCAATTGGAGTATCTTAAGTATCAGGTCAATCCACACTTCTTTATGAATACGCTCAACAATATTCATGCTCTTGTGGACATCGACCCTGAACGTGCCAAGACCACCATAGTGGAGCTTTCTAAGATGATGCGGTATATCTTGTACGAGGGAAGCAATAGGTTAATACCATTGCCACGCGAGGTACAATTCCTCAACAATTATGTGCAACTCATGAGATTGCGTTATACAGATAAGGTAAGCATCCGTCTGTCGGCACCAAGCAATCTACCCGATAAGATGATACCTCCACTGTTGCTCATCATGTTCGTGGAAAACGCCTTCAAGCATGGTATAAGCTATCTTACCGAGTCGTTTGTATACATAACAATAGATGTGAAGGACGACCGTCTGAAGTTTGTATGCAGCAATAGTAAGCAACAGCTTACGGTGAAAGAGAAGAAAGAAGGTGGTATGGGATTGGTGAATGTGCGCCGTCGACTCGACCTTCTGTTTCATGATACATACACACTCAATATCGAAGATGGTGAGAGCGAGTATGAGGTAAGTCTAGACTTACCACTAACGTCACCCATCACTCAAGCTAATGGTAGACAACTGTCAACCGATATGCAAAACAATAACCAACAAAAACAGAATCTAAAATGATAAGAACACTCGTTATCGACGACGAGCCTCTTGCTTTGCAGCAGCTCGCCGCCTACACAGCAAAGATACCATTCCTTGAGCTTGTAGCACAATGTCTTAGTGCTATTGAGGCTCGTGAGATAATGGAGAAAGAACAGATAGACGCTTTGTTTGTTGATATCAATATGCCCGATATCAACGGCTTGGACTTTGTGCGCTCGCTTCAGGCACCTCCTATAGTTGTGTTCACTACAGCCTACTCCGAGTATGCGGTAGACGGATATAAGGTAGATGCCGTAGACTATCTGCTTAAACCATTTAGTTTAGACGATTTTCGCCGTGCTGCCCAACGTGTAAAGAAGCGTTACGAACTTGAGAATGTAATGCCATCGGTTGCACATACCGCTCCTATACAATCCGAGAACGAGGACGACACCATATTTTTTAAGACCGACCATCGTGTGGTAAGGGTCGATATCAATGACATAAGATACGTTGTAGGAATGGCAGAATACCTAAAAATACATCTTGATGGACAAAAGTCTTTAGTCGTACTTCTCAGTATGAAGAAGCTTGAAGAACGCTTGCCCGCCTATTTCTTGCGTATTCACCGCTCGTATATTGTCAATATGAAGAAGGTGATGGAGGTTACCAAGAACCGTATCGTTATGGATGCAGATACTTATCTGCCCGTTGGCGACATATATAAGGAGTCGTTATCGACATATCTTGCCGACAAGTATCTTGGCAGATAGTAGCAGAGGGATAGTGGGTCTTGTCCCAATCTTATTTGGGATGATTCCATACTATTCTTTAAAGTTGTCCTGTCCGTCAGTTTCTCCGTGCAGGGCTTCTTTAAACTTTTCCCAATCCTGATATCCCACAAGCAGCGAGATTTTATCAAGAATCTCACGCTTAGGTTTCTCTGTGCCCTTGATGTATTTAGACAATTTTTCGAGGGCAATCATCTTCTGCGGAATGAGCTCAAGTTTGTGCTCAGCCGCATCAAAAAGTTTCTTCAGTGCGTAATTCATAATTCACAACCTACTGATAATGTAATATTTCGGGGCAAATGTACGGCTTTTTAATGGAAAAATAGTAATTTTGCAGACATATTTTTCATTCTTATAATCACTGTATGAAAGAATTAGCACTTAAGTACGGATGCAATCCGAACCAGAAGCCTTCACGTATCTATATGGAAGAAGGCGAACTCCCCATCGAAGTACTTAACGGTCGTCCTGGCTACATCAACTTCCTCGACGCTCTCAACTCGTGGCAACTTGTAAAGGAACTTAAGGCTGCAACTGGTCTGCCAGCAGCTGCATCGTTCAAGCATGTATCTCCTGCAGGAGCTGCAGTAGGTTTGCCATTGAGCGACACCCTTAAGAAAATCTACTTTGTTGACGACGTAAAGATTGAACTATCACCTATTGCTTGCGCATACGCCCGTGCTCGCGGTGCCGACCGCATGAGTTCGTATGGCGACTTTGTTGCATTGAGCGACACTTGCGACGCAGCTACAGCTACACTCATTAAGCGTGAGGTGAGCGACGGTGTTATTGCTCCCGACTTCACACCCGAGGCTATTGAGATACTCAAGGCAAAGCGCAAGGGCACATACAATGTGATAAAGATAGACCCCAACTATGTTCCGGCTCCAATAGAGCACAAGCAGGTGTTCGGTGTAACATTTGAGCAGGGACGCAACGAGGTTAAGCTCGACGATCCTGCATTGTTCGAGAACATACCTACAAAGGCAAAGAATTTCACTCCTGAGGCTATTCGCGACCTCATCATATCACTTATCACACTTAAGTACACACAGTCTAACTCTGTATGCTACGTTAAGGATGGTCAGGCAATTGGTATTGGTGCCGGACAGCAGAGCCGTATTCACTGTACACGTCTTGCTGGCAATAAGGCTGATATATGGTGGTTGCGTCAGCACCCGAAGGTAATGAACCTTCCATTTGTTGACGGTATACGCCGTGCCGACCGCGATAATACCATTGACGTATATATATCTGAGGATCATGACGATGTTCTGCGTGATGGTACATGGCAGCTATTCTTTAAGAAGAAGCCAGAGGTATTGACCATGGAGGAGAAAAAGGCTTGGATAGCCCAGAACCGTGGTGTAGCTCTTGGTTCAGACGCTTTCTTCCCGTTCGGAGACAATATTGAGCGTGCGCACAAGAGCGGTGTTGAGTATATAGCTCAGGCTGGCGGCTCGGTGCGTGACGACAATGTTATCGAAACATGCGACAAGTATGGTATAACAATGTCGTTTACAGGTGTACGTTTGTTCCACCATTAATTAAATATATACAACTATGAGCAAAGGCGACGATATCGACGCAATCATTGCCAATGGCATTTCATGGGGACGTGGCGGTGCTTCTTCGGCGAAGACAGACGACGGCAAAGTGAAGACAAAGGCAAAGAAGAAGCAATACATCACCGGTGCCCACGGCAGCGGATCGGCAAGGCAAAAGGCCAAATACCGCGAGCAGCGTGCCAATAGGCACAAAAAGTAATGTCGCAAGTATAACTTGTGCAGTATTTGAATAATGACATATCCCGACAAAACATCAATAACTTTTGATGTTTTGCCGGGATTTTTCTTACCTTTGCAAATAAGTACTTAACAACAGGAACGTATGAAAAGAAATATAGCCGTTATACTTGCCGGTGGCGTAGGCTCACGCCTCGGAATGTCTACACCTAAACAGTTCTTTAAGGTGGCAGGCAAAATGGTGGTAGAGCACACTGTCGATGTGTTCGAGCGCAATCAGCATATCGACGAGATTGCTATTGTGGCAAACCCTATGCTTATAAGCGACTTCGAGAATATTGTCTTGCGCAACAAGTGGCATAAGGTAAAGAAGATACTCAAAGGTGGCAAAGAGCGTTACGACTCATCGCTCTCTGCCATACAGGCATACGCTAACCAGGACGTCAACCTAATTTTCCACGACGCGGTACGCCCGCTTGTAAGCCAGCGTATCGTAAATGACGTGATAGATGCCTTAGCGTCTCATCGTGCCATTGACGTAGCCATCCCGTCTGCAGATACTATTATCGAGGTAGATGGCAACGACTGCATAACATCCATTCCAGACCGTTCGCGCTTGCGTCGCGGTCAAACTCCACAGGCTTTCGACCGCCAAGTTATTGCCGATGCTTACGAGCGTGCATTGAAAGATCCTGAATTCAAGACAACCGACGACTGCGGTGTTGTGCGCAAGTATACCGATGAACCTGTGTTTGTTGTGCGTGGTGAGGAGAGCAATATGAAGCTTACATACCGCGAGGATACCTATATGCTCGACAAGTTGTTTCAACTCAAGAACACTGAGCCCGAGAATACAGAACATGTGTCAGACGTGTTCCGCGACAAGGTTGCTGTAGTGTTTGGCGGAAGCTACGGCATAGGCAAATATGTGGTAGATATGTTGCGCGAGAGTGGAGCCACTGTTTTCTCGTATTCGCGTTCGGAGAACAAGGTGGATGTGGCACAACGCGACAGTGTGGCAAAGGCAATGACCGATGCACATGAGACAGCAGGCCATATCGACTATGTTGTGTGCACAGCAGGTGTGCTCAATAAGGAACCGCTTGCCACAATGGATTACGAAACAATACAGAATGCGATACAAACCAATTATCTCGGCACTGTGAACGTGGCTCTTGAGGCCTATCCGTACCTGAAACAAACAGAGGGCAAGCTGATATTCTTTACATCAAGCTCGTATACAAGGGGTAGGGCGTTCTACAGCATATACTCGTCTACCAAGGCGGCTATCGTAAACTTTGTACAGGCAGTTGCGCAAGAGTGGGATGGAGATGGTATTAAGATTAACTGTATCAACCCTGAGCGCACAAAAACTCCTATGCGTCAGCAGAACTTTGGTATAGAACCCGACGACTCGCTGCTTATGCCAGAGAGGGTGGCAGAGGCAACACTTCAGACCTTGGCATCCGATTGCACGGGTCAGGTTATAGATGTAAGAAGACAGAAGGATTGATAGGGCGATATTTTTAAGACAAGAGAATAAAGATGAATTATCTTGAACAATTCAAGCAACAGCAGTTGCGCCGCGCTCAGCTTAAGCAACTGACAATACTCGAAGAAATAGACCGCATCTGCCGTAACCATAATATCAAGTATTGGCTTGACGGTGGATCGCTCTTAGGTGCTGTGCGTCACAAGGGATTTATACCATGGGACGACGACATAGATATTGCTATGCCTTTAGACGATGCACGACGTTTTGCCGAGATTGCACCAGGAGAACTGCGTGAGGGATTGCGTCTGCAAACACCAGAAACTGAGCAGACACGCGAGCCTATAATGAAGGTACGCGACCTTAATTCCTTTTATGTTGAGGGCAATGAGGATTTCTCGAAGGATTATTCAAAGGGTTTGTTTGTCGACATATTCCCGATGATTGACTATCCCAATGTGTCGAAGAGTTTCTGCAAGAAGTATGGCAAGGGCATGTCTAAGTGTTATTCCATACTGCATCACTCGCATCAGTATTCGTGGCGAGCCTTCTTCGAGTTCTTCTTCTTTGGTGCTAAATATCTGTGGTACAAATTGCTTTGGAAGATTGCATTTGCCACTCGCGGCAAAGACACATATATGTCAAATATCCTTATAAACAATGGCTACGGCATTATGCACCGCAAAGACTCTATCTTCCCGCTGTCTACTATCAACTTTGAGGGTAAACCCTTTGCTGCTCCAGCCAATCCGGATGCCTATCTAACCGATCTCTATAAGAACTATATGCAGATTCCGCCAAAGGAGAAGCAGGTGGTTCATTCGGTGTTTATTATGCCCGATTTGATTTAAACTAATAATCTAAAATAATGGGCTTATCTACCATGCTATCTGTCATGATTGGTAAGCCTGTTTTCTGGTTCATCCAGAATATGGTGTGATGAACCTAAGAAATCGTAGGAGGTACGGTCTCCGAAGAGGGCACTGAAAAAGTCCCTTGCGATATATTTATCAATTATAATCTGCACATAATTTGGCTATGTGCAGATTTTTTTGTACCTTTAAGGAATAAAATCCAAGGTACTTATGCTGTCACAACAACAACTTCCACTCAGTGAATATAGCTCACTTTATGATATAGTCGTCCCCCAGGACAACCTTCTCCGCCGTATTAATAACCTGATAGACTTCAGCTTTGTCTATCAGGAACTGGTCAATAAATATTGTCCTGATAACGGCCGTACAGCTGAATCGCCCATTCGTATGTTCAAATATCTTCTATTGAAGACAATATACGATATATCTGACGTGGATGTTGTAGAGCGTTCCCGTTATGACATGTCGTTTAAGTATTTTCTTGATATGACTCCTGAGGAAGGCGTTATCAATCCAAGCAGTCTTTGTAAGTTTCGCAGATTACGCCTGAAAGACACGGATCTTATGAACCTGCTTATCAAAAAAACTGTAGAGATAGCAATAGAGAAAGGAATCATCACATCAAAGACTATTATTGTAGATTCGACTCATACAAAAGCCAGGTCAAATCCGTATTCACCAGTTGAGATACTGAAACTCCGTTCGAAGCAACTCCGCAAGGCGCTTTATGCCATGGATGATAATATAAAGGAAACACTTCCGGCTAAGAATGAAGACGATGACCTTGTTCATGAGTTGGATTATACCAAGGACCTTCTAAATCATATCACCTCGGATTCCTGCCTTTCGGAAGTGCCCGCAGTAAAACAGCGACTAAATATGCTAAAGGAGACGCTTGCGGACATAGAAGACCACTATACAACCTCAAAGGATACAGACGCACGTGTTGGGCATAAGACAGAAGACACGTCGTTCTTCGGTTACAAGACTCACATCGCAATGAGTGATGAGCGTATCATAACTGCTGCCACAGTCACATCTGGCGAGAAGGGTGACGGGCCTCAGTTGGAAGAGCTTGTTGAGCAAAGCAGAAAGAACGGAATGGAGGTTGACACGGTTGTTGGTGATACCGCATATTCTGGCTGCAAGAACCTCAAACTGGCAGAAGATGAAGAGAGGGGATTTCGTTTGGTGTCCAAATTACATCCGTCTATTAGTAGTGGATTTAGAAAGAGTGAAGACAATTTTGATTACAACAAGGATGCAGGCATGTTTGTTTGTCCTGCTGGCCATATGGCAATCAGAAAAGTAATAATGGGAAAGAATAGGAACTGGAATCAATCCATGACTTATTTCTTTGATGTGGATAAATGCAAGACTTGCTCACGAAGAAACGGATGCTACAAGGATGGAGCTAAAAGCAAGACCTATAGTGTACCTATCAAGAAAGGAGAACATAAAAGACAACTGGAGTTTCAGAAGACACAAGAATTTAAAGAAATAGCCCGCCAGAGATACAAGATAGAGGCAAAAAATTCGGAGTTAAAACAGGTATACGGCTATGATAAGGCATTGTCGTATGGGCTAGATTGTATGCAAATGCAAGGTGCAATGACAATATTTGCCGTAAATATCAAAAGAATATTGAGACTAAGCTAAGAATAATTAGAAGAATTATACACTTGTGACATAAGTGCCCTACATCCTCTATAAGGCTGTATATTAGACCATATCAAAGCAAATTAAAAGCAGATTGCAAAACCGACATAATGTTTAATGCAATCTGCTTTTTTATTTAAAAGAGTGGAATAAAGTCTTAAAGGGCTAACTTTTTCAGTGCCCTCGTCTCCGAACTGTACCACGCAAGTGTGACTATATGGCAGGGCTTTAACAAAAAACCACAAAACACCGTGTTGCTTACGTCGCCGAGGCGGCGACGCTCCACCTATGGAACGGCGAACTCCTGTTCGCCGAGCAAGCAAGTTTGGTGGCAGATGCTACGAGGCATCTTATAAAGTTACTGAATTATTTTGTATTAATGCAAAGATATCTATTTTGTGGATATTTTGAAATGCCATACCTACATTTCGGTATTATTAGTGGAATACCTATTTTTGATGACGCTCCTAATTTGGTGGTTTCTCTTATGATTACTATTTTTGCACTCAGAAAAGAATCGTATTTATGCGGCCGATGTTGTGTTCATGCGGTTTATATAAAAGTTTTATAATTGTAAAGATAATATTGTATTATGATTATTGAAAAAGTTCATGCAAGAGAAATCTTGGATTCTCGTGGCAATCCTACAGTAGAGGTAGAGGTGTCATTAAAGTCTGGCATCGTTGGTCGTGCATCAGTCCCGTCTGGTGCCTCAACAGGTGAGAATGAGGCTTTGGAACTTCGTGATGGCGACAAGAGCCGCTATTGTGGCAAGGGAGTATTAAAGGCTGTAGAGAATGTGAATAACGTGATTGCGCCGGCTTTGGTCGGTTTCTCAGCCTTGGAACAGCGTGCTATCGACCATAAGATGTTAGAGCTGGACGGCACCAAGACCAAGTCAAACCTGGGAGCCAATGCTATTCTTGGTGTATCGCTTGCAGTGGCTCATGCTGCAGCCGAGTATCTCCACATGCCGTTGTATCGCTATATTGGTGGTTGCAACACTTACACCCTTCCCGTTCCTATGATGAACATCATCAATGGAGGTGCTCACTCTGATGCGCCAATCGCTTTCCAGGAGTTTATGATACGTCCTGTCGGAGCTTCTAATGAGAAAGAGGCCATCCGTATGGGTGCAGAAGTGTTCCATGCCTTGGCCAAGCTCCTAAAGAGCCGCGGACTTTCTACTGCTGTCGGCGACGAGGGTGGTTTCGCTCCGGCACTCAATGGTATAGAGGATGCGCTTGAGAGCATTTGTCAGGCAATCAAGGATGCTGGTTATGAGCCGGGAAAGGATGTGAAGATAGCAATGGACTGCGCTGCCAGCGAGTTTGCTGTTCAAGAGAATGGTGAGTGGTATTACGATTATCGCCAGCTGAAGGACGGTAAGAAGAAGGATCCCAACGGCAAGAAACTCACAGCTGCAGAGCAAATAAAGTTCTTGGAAGAACTAATCACCAAATATCCTATTGATTCCATCGAGGACGGTCTTGATGAGAACGATTGGGACAACTGGGTGAAGCTTACAGCTGCCATTGGCGACCGTTGCCAATTAGTTGGTGACGACCTCTTTGTGACGAACGTGAAGTTCTTGGAGAAAGGTATCAAAATGGGTGCTGCTAACTCTATCCTTATCAAAGTGAACCAGATAGGTTCGCTTACTGAGACTTTGGATGCTATAGAGATGGCTCATCGCCATGGCTATACAACTGTTACATCACACCGTTCTGGTGAAACCGAGGATACTACTATCGCTGATATAGCTGTGGCAACAAACTCTGGTCAAATCAAGACTGGTTCGATGAGCCGTACCGACCGTATGGCAAAGTACAACCAACTTATCCGTATCGAAGAACAGTTGGGAAATAACGCATCTTACGGTTACAAAAAACTAAAGTAGACGTGATTAATTATTGAATAAATCATAATCGAAATAAATGGGCATGAACAACCGTGATGGTTGAACATGCCCATATTTTATATATTCAAACGTAAGCACTCAATTGCTTCTGAGGAATTATTAATTATTTCTATATATCAACACTTGCATTGCGGATACGCTTGCTTGCCTTGTGATACTTTAGTGCTAGATAAGTGATAGGTTAAGTCTTCCAGATTAACCATCTTTAGTTGGCCTGTTCCGACAAGAACTTGATTCTGACAAGGCGGATATCGCGTTCTTCGTAGTCACCAAGCTCGTCCATAGCGTCGTCGATATTGTCGGTATCCGATTCGCGGAAGTATTCGTATATATCGTCCACCTGATCCTCGTCCATTACATCCTCAAGGAAATAGTCGATGTTTACCTTAGTGCCCGAGTATACAATAGCGTCAATCTCGTCCAGCAAGTCGTCGAAGTCGAGGTTCAGAGCCGATGCAATGTCGTCAAGCGGCATGCGACGGTCCAGGTAACCAATAATCTTAACCTTAGTCATCGAGTCCTTAGCCACGGTTCTGACAAACATCTCCTCAGGACGTTCAATCTCGTTATCGTCGCAATAGCGCTTGATAAGTGCGCAGAACTCCTTGCCGTATCTACGAGCCTTGCCTACGCCAACGCCTTGAATGTTGCGAAGTTCTTCTACAGAAACCGGATATAGAGTGGCCATCTGCTCGAGTGATATGTCTTGGAAGATGACATAACCTGGTAGATTAAGCTTCTTAGCCGTCTTTTTACGAAGGTCTTGCAGCATACTATATAGTGTAGGATCCAGTGCCGATGCTCCATGCTCCTCCTCTACGTCGTCGTTAGTTTCGGTAAAGTCGGTGTCCTCCACATATGTAAAGTCAGTAGGATTCTTCACAAATCGCTTGCCGGCAGCCGTAACCTTAAGCAATCCATAACTCTCTATGTCCTTGTGTATATATCCAGCAATCATACCCTGACGTATAACCGGGTTCCATGTCTTAGGAGGCATATCCTCGCCCATGCCAAATTCCTCGAGCTGGTCATGGTGATGCGATACAATATCATCAGTAGCACGTCCCTTAACAAAGTCGATGACATAATCCTGACGGAATCCCTCCTTCATGGCAAGAATAGAGCGTAGCACTATGAGCAAAGCCTCTTTGCCCTCGCGTTTAACCTTAGGATGTCGGCAGTTGTCGCAATTGCCACAGTTGTCCTTAGGATATTCCTCGCCAAAGTAGTGCAGCAATATCTTGCGTCGGCATACCGACGACTCGGCATAAGCAGCAGTTTCCTGCAACAATTGTTTGCCTATGTCTTGCTCGGCAACAGGCTTACCTTCCATAAACTTCTCAAGTTTTTGCAAGTCTTTATACGAGTAGAAGGCTATGCACATACCCTCTCCACCATCGCGTCCGGCACGTCCTGTCTCCTGATAATATCCTTCCAAACTCTTTGGAATATCGTAGTGTATAACGAATCGTACGTCGGGTTTGTCGATGCCCATGCCAAAAGCTATGGTAGCAACAATAACGTCGATGCGCTCCATAAGGAAGTCGTCTTGTGTCTGCGATCGCTTTGCCGAGTCGAGTCCAGCATGATAAGGAGCCGCCTTAATCTCGTTGGCTTGCAGTACAGCCGCCAGTTCCTCCACCTTTTTGCGTGATATACAGTATACAATACCACTCTTTCCGGGGTGCTGTTTAATAAACTTGATAATCTGTTTATCTATATCCTTAGTCTTCTGTCTTACCTCGTAATATAGGTTAGGACGATTAAAGGACGAGCGGAACTCCTTGGCATCAGTAATGCCGAGGCTCTTCTTAATGTCCATGCGCACCTTGTCTGTGGCAGTGGCAGTAAGGGCTATGACGGGAGCGTTGCCTATTTTCTGTATTGTTGGGCGTATGTTTCGGTATTCGGGGCGGAAGTCGTGTCCCCACTCCGAAATACAGTGAGCCTCGTCAATGGCATAGAACGAAATCTTGAAAGAGCGGAAGAACTCAAGGTTGTCTTCCTTGTTCAGCGATTCGGGAGCCACATACAACAGTTTGGTGCGTCCTTCACGAACATCCTTGTATACTTGCTGTATGGCAGCCTTGTTGAGTGAGGAATTGAGATAATGGGCAACTCCCGGCTCCTCGCTAAGGCCGTTAATGACGTCGACCTGATTTTTCATAAGAGCTATGAGCGGCGATATAACAATCGCCGTACCGTCCATAATAAGCGATGGCAATTGATAGCAAAGGCTCTTGCCGCCACCTGTAGGCATTAGCACAAATGTGTCGTTGCCTTCAAGCAAGTTGCGTATTATTGCTTCTTGTTCGCCTTTGAACGAGTCGAAACCGAAGTAATGTTTTAGTTGTTCGTTGAGGTTAATTGTCCCAGTCATAGTAGTAAGATTTAAAAGCTAAATCCTCTCCACTCCCTCCAGCGGGGTGGAGAGGATTTCTATTCTATTTTAGATGCGACTTCTCAAGTTGCTGCTTAGCGTAATCGAGTGTAACGTCAAACTTGTCCACCTTCTTTGAAGGCTGTTCGAACATAGCGTCCATAACAATCGATTCTACGATAGAGCGCAGTCCACGAGCGCCAAGTTTGTATTCTACAGCCTTATCCACGATGAAGTCGAGTGCGTCGTCGGTGAAGTTAAGCTGTATGCCGTCCATCTCGAACAGTTTTTTATACTGCTTGATGATAGAGTTCTTAGGCTCGATAAGGATGCGTCGCAGGGCTTCGCGGTCAAGAGGATTGAGGTATGTAAGCACGGGTAGACGACCGATAATCTCCGGAATAAGACCGAATGATTTTAGGTCCTGCGGCAATATATACTTCATAAGGTCGCTCTTGTCAATGCTTCTTGCGTTCTGTACAGAGTTAAAGCCAACGGTGTGAGCATTAAGACGCTGAGCAATTTTGCGTTCTATACCGTCGAATGCACCGCCACATATAAATAATATGTTGCGAGTATCTACGTGTATATAGTCTTGGTCAGGATGCTTGCGTCCACCCTTTGGCGGCACATTCACCATTGTTCCCTCAAGCAGTTTTAGCAAACCCTGCTGCACACCCTCGCCGCTAACATCGCGAGTGATACTTGGGTTGTCGGCCTTGCGTGCTATCTTGTCAATCTCGTCAATAAATACAATACCGCGTTCGGCAGCCGGCAAGTCGTAGTCGGCAACCTGAAGCAAGCGCGAGAGAATACTTTCTACATCCTCGCCCACATAGCCAGCCTCGGTAAACACAGTTGCGTCTACAATGGTGAAAGGCACCTTTAGCAACTTGGCTATAGTGCGTGCGAGCAGAGTTTTGCCCGTACCAGTAGAGCCCACCATAATGATGTTGCTCTTCTCAATCTCAACACCCGACTCGTCGTCAGGCTGCGACAGGCGCTTGTAATGGTTGTATACTGCAACCGACAGAAACTTCTTGGCCTCGTCCTGTCCGATGATGTATTGGTCGAGATATTCCTTTATCTCCGTAGGCTTAGGCACATCGGCAAGTTCCACATCAAACTTTCCGCCGCGCTTACGCTTGCCACCATCGGGTCCGAGCCCAGCCTCAACCACAATCTGATATGCCTGCTGTGCGCATTGGTCGCAGATAAAGCCGTTGAGTCCGGTAATTATAAAGTTGACATCCTTTTCTGCTCTTCCGCAGAAACTGCATACTTTCTTTGGCATTGCTATATTATTTCTTTCTAATCATTATCTGGTCAATCATTCCATACTCCTTAGCCTCTTCTGCATTCATCCAGTAGTTGCGGTCAGAGTCGGCCCAAACCTTGTCGAATGGAGTATGCGAGTGGTCGGAGATAATGGTGTAGAGTTCCTTCTTGAACTTCTGAATCTCTCTTGCTTCAATCTCAATGTCCGAAGCTTGTCCTTGTACACCGCCAAGAGGCTGGTGTATCATCACGCGGCTATGCTTTAGGGCATATCTTTTGCCTTCCTGACCAGCCACGAGCAATACGGCAGCCATAGATGCAGCCATACCAGTACACATGGTAGACACGTCGGATGTAATGAACTGCATAGTGTCGTAGATGCCGAGACCAGCTGTAACACTTCCGCCAGGCGAATTGATATAGATAGAGATATCCTTGCCAGGATCTACCGAGTCAAGGTATAAGAGTTGCGCCGAGAGTGTATTGGCTGTATAGTCGTTAATCTCGGTACCGAGGAAGATGATACGGTCCATCATCAATCGTGAGAACACATCCATCTGTGTAACATTGAGCTGACGCTCCTCGAGGATGTAAGGGTTGAGGTACTGAGCCTGCGCCTTCATCACGTCATCAAGCACCAAACCGTTCATGCCAAGGTGCTGTGTTGCGTACTTTCTAAAGTCGTTCATATCTTGTTTTTCTTATTGTTTTTCTGTATGTTGTATATATATAAGTAATGATAGAAGGCCAAACAGCAACTATCTATATACAAAGATACAAAAAAAAGTCGGTTCGCTTATAATCTTACCATATATTTTTTTATTCTTTGCATAAGGGTATTAAAAAAAATATGTAACTTTGTGCAAGCAATATTAATGATTTGCTGTCAAATTTATTTATAAACCTTTAAAAATTTAAATCTATGGGATTAAAAGAAGCAGTTGTATCAGTTTTTTCAAAGTATGCAACATTTAGTGGTCGAGCCACACGTTCGGAGTATTGGTTCTTCTATTTGTTCAATATTATCATGAGCTTTGCCCTTATTGCCGTATGCTCTATTATCGGTGCTATCTTCAAGGGCTTAGACGGAGCTACTGGTGGCTATATGGTTGGCACCATTCTTTATTGGATCTACGCCATTGCTGCGTTTATACCCGGCTTGGCAGTTTCGGTGCGCCGTCTTCATGATACCGGACGTTCGGGATTCAACCTCTTCTGGATGTTCCTGCCTATCATTGGAGCTATTCTTCTTATAGTATACTTTGCCACTGGCAGCAATCCTGGCGATAATGCTTACGGACCAGAGCCAGAAAAATAATAAAGCCGTTTTATAGACTATTTTTTACTGACATTATATGCTGTCCCAAAGTAATATATATTAAAATGCAAAGTAATATATATTAAAATGCAAAGTTATATTATATTAAAATGCAAAGTAATATATATTTAAATGTGCAAGTAATATTATATTACTTTGGGAGCAAATAAATCCTCTTGTTTCCCCGTTCTTCTTATCCAAGCTTTTCATCCATAAATTGCGGTTTATCGATGAGGGTTCCTCGTGCTTTTTTGTTCATATCTTGTTTGCTTATAGTTCAGTGTTAGGCATAAAAATTTTTCTTCCAAAAGCCTTTACATATTTGCCAAATCCTTTGTTTATGGGCGTTTAGCCGCGTGTTTGTCCGTTTTGTTTTGTCTTTTGTCTAATTTGTGACGCTCCATATTAGTCAATGCTTGTAATTTTGCAACCGAATAAAAACCTATCCGTTTCAAATCTTCAAGAGTAAGAAAACAAGATCAGCTTAGGTTGTTCTTTAAGACAACCATTTTCAGTAAAAGACAAAATTTAAACCAAACCATAATTTACCTAAACGTTTTGAACATGAACCAAACAAAAGGAAACAAATCCACAGGACGTTTCGCGCTACTTCTTGCCGGACTGCTTGCAACATCAAGCTTGTCGGCATTTGCGCAGAACCGCATTGTAAAGGGCAGCGTTGTGGATGCCAACAATCAAGAACCTCTTATGGGCGCCACTATTATGCTCGATGGTGGCAAAACTGGAGCCGTTACAGATATAGACGGCAATTTCTCGCTTACAGTTCCCGAAGGAACCAAGCAAATCTCTGTATCATATATAGGATATGTAGCCAAGACCGTGCAACTAAAGAACGGTGTTATGACCATACAGCTCGACTCTAACGACAAGCAGATAGGCGAGGTGGTGGTTGTTGGTTACGGTACTACACGCAAAAGCGACCTTACGGGTTCGGTTGCCACTGTCAAGGCCAAGGATTTCAACAAAGGCTCTATATCATCGCCCGAGCAACTTATTAATGGTAAGGTTTCGGGTGTGCAGATTATGTCGAACTCTGGTTCGGCAACCGCAGGAAGCACTATTCGCGTACGTGGTGGTGCCTCGTTGAATGCATCTAACGACCCGCTTATAGTTGTAGATGGTGTGCCTTTGGAGCTTGGTGGCATATCGGGTGCCGACAATTTCCTTAGCATGATTAACCCGCAAGACATCGAGTCGATGACTGTATTAAAGGATGCTGCATCTACGGCTATTTATGGTTCGCGAGCATCCAACGGTGTTATTCTTATAACAACAAAGAAGGGCAGCGACTCGAAGCTCAACATACAATTCTCGTCTACCAACACCATGCAGACACGTGCACAGATGGTGGATGTATTGAGTGCCGACGAGTTTCGCAATGTTATAAATGCCCAGGGCACCGATGCTCAGAAGGCTTTGCTTGGCAATGCCAACACCGATTGGTTTGACGAGGTATATCGCACAACATTATCTACCGACAACAATCTGTCGCTTTCGGGCAACATCGTAAAGGGACTTCCGTTCCGTGCATCCATAGGTTATGCCAACCAGAATGGTATCATTCGCGGCGACAAGTCGGAGCGCTTTACCGGTAATCTTGTGCTCAACCCCAGCTTCTTTAACGACCACCTAAAGCTTACACTCAATGCCAAGGGCTCTATAGCCAAGAACTCGTTCTACAACGGCAATGCTATTTGGGCAGCGGCTACATTCAACCCCACATTGCCAGTATATTCTGGTTCGGACAAGCTTGGCGGTTATACCGAGTCGTTAGATGCAAGCGGCAACCCTATCAATACATCAGCCGGACAGCGCAATCCGCGTGGACTTGTCGACATGTATGATGCTGGCAGCGATGTAAAGCGATTTATAGGCAACTTTGATGTTGACTACAAGCTCCACTTCTTTCCAGATGTAAAGCTGCATGCAACAGTTGGCACCGACGTGGCAGAAGGCAAGGGACACACACGCATACCCGACTATGCGGCATCCAACTACTTTGATGGCGGATACAATTACAACTACGGTCCACAGAAGAAGCAGAACAATCTGCTTACCGTTTACGCCAACTACGGTCACTACTTTGAGGAGACAAAGAGCAATGTCGACGCAACAATAGGTTACGATTATCAGTATTGGAAGTCGACATCGCCAGAGACAGTAGAGTATAATATGGCTGGCTCGCAGCTCAAAACCCACAAGGCAGAGGACTATCGTCATACTTTGTTGTCATACTATGGACGTGTAAACTACTCGTACGATGGACGTTATCTCCTTACAGCAACCATGCGTCGTGACGGCAGCTCACGCTTTGGCAGCGACTATCGTTGGGGTACATTCCCTTCAGTAGGCTTGGGTTGGACCATCAGCAACGAGAAGTTCCTTAAGGACAACAAGATACTTAGCAACCTCAAATTGCGTGCATCATACGGTGTAACCGGTCAGCAGGAGGTAGGCGGCAATTATAATTATCTGCCTGTTTATACATACAGCGCATCGGGAGCCGAGGCTTATGTCAATGGAACATGGATTAACACCTATCGTCCAGAGGCATATGTGTCTAACCTTAAATGGGAGACAACCGATTCTTGGAACGTAGGTTTCGACTTCGGATTCCTTAAAAACCGTATTTCAGGTTCGTTTGACTACTATACACGCAAGACAAAGGACCTTATAGCAACAGTTCCAGCAGCAGCTGGCACACAGTTTGGCAAGACCATCACCACGAATGTGGGCAATGTGGACAGCCATGGTATTGAGGTTACACTCAATGCCACACCAGTGCAGACCAAGGATTGGGAGTGGAATCTTTCGTACAACTTCACTTGGCAGAAGATGAAGGTTAAGAACCTTTCATTGGTTAAGAGCGACAGCGAGACCAATATGATTGTAGGTCCAACGGTTAAGGACCAGAACCAGATTCAAGTGCTAACCGAGGGCTATACACCTAATATGTTCTACGTATACAAGCAGCTGTACGACCGCAGCGGAAAGCCAATCGAGGGAGCATATGCCGATCTTAACAACGATGGCGTAATAAACGAGTCGGACCGTTATCGTTATCACTCGCCGATGCCCGATTACATCATGGGTCTATCTACATCTTTGCGCTACAAGCAATTGACACTCGGCATGAGTTTCCGCGCCAACATAGGCAACTATGTATACAATTCTACAGCTATGAACACCGGAGCATGGGAGATGGAGACTTGGGCCGACGGATTGCAGTTAAATAATCTCAACCGCAGTTATATGAAGACAGGCTTCAAGACACGCCAGTATCTTTCAGACTATTATGTGGAGAACGGCTCGTTCCTTAAGCTTGACAACATCAACTTGAGCTACAACTTTGGCAAGATAACCAAGTGGTGCTCGTTGTCGCTATCGGCTATGGTGCAGAATGTATTCTGCATAACCAACTACTCGGGTGCCGATCCAGAGGTGCCAAACGGAGTAGACAGCAGCTTCTATCCAAGACCAAGAACATACACACTGAGCTTGGGACTGACGTTCTAAGGGAAAAGTGAAAAGGGAAAAGGGAAAAGTGAAAAATCCTAATGCTTTAAACATATATTAAAAAGAAACATAATGAAACTAAAGAATATATTATATGGTGTGATGATGGGAACATCGCTGCTGACACTTAACACAGCTTGCACCGATGACCTAAACCAATATCCACACAACGAAACCACCTCTGAGCAAGTGTATACCAATATTCAGAACTATGAGTCGGTACTTGGCAAGATTTATGCCTCGATGACTGCAACAGGCCAGGAAAGCTCTGGCACAGACTTCTCATCAAATCATGGCGAGAACTATATGCGTATGTACATCAACCTTCAGGAAGGACCAACCGACGAGATGGCATACTCGTGGCTTACGGGCGACGATATGACCAATATATCCTTTATGAAGTGGGACGCCAACGACACATGGGTGAGCGATATGTACTATCGCATATACTACAATATCACATTGTGCAACGAGTTCTTGCGCAACTGTTCCGACTCAAAGATATCTTCTTTCTCGGATGCCGACCAGCAGAAGTTGCGCCGCTATCAGGCAGAAGCGCGTTTCATGCGTGCCTTGTTCTACTATCATGCTCTCGACCTCTACCGCAACATACCGTTTGTAACCGAGAACGACCCTATAGGCTCTTATGTTCCACCACGCTACACACCGCAGCAAACATTCGATTATATCGAGTCGGAGCTTAAAGCATGTGTTGACAATATGGCATCAAAAGACGATTGTCCTTACGGTGAGGCATCGAAGGGAGCTGCCTATACATTGCTTGCAAAGCTCTATCTCAATGCCGAGACTTATATCGGTACAGCCAAGTATACCGAGTGTGTAGAGGCTTGCAAGCAGGCAATAGCACAGGGCTACTCGCTCAACAGCGATTATGCACAGCTCTTTAACGCCGACAACGACAAGCGTACCAACGAGATAATCTTTGCATTGCCGCAAGACCCAGACCACTTGATGACCTATGGATCTACAACATATCTTATCTGTGGCTCGACAAGCAGCACATCCAATTCGCAGAATGCAGCCGACCTTGGCGTGGCTTCGCCTTGGGGCAACTTCCGTTCGCGTGGCAACTTGACTGCAAAGTTTGCCGATGGAGATAAGGATCATCGCTACATGTTCTTCACAGACGGACAGCAGCAATATATCGACGACTTTACCAATCAGCAGGATGGATATCTATTTACCAAATGGACCAACCTGAAGGATAACGGTGAGGCGGCATCAAATACAGCATCTTATGGAGCTGCAACCGATTTCCCATTGTTCCGCCTGGCAGATGTATATCTGATGTATGCCGAGGCCGTAGTACGTGGAGGCAACGGTGGAAGCCGCGAACAGGCACTTCAGTATATCAACGATCTTCGCAAACGTGCCTATGGCGACGCAAGCGGAAACATAAAGGAGAGTCAGCTAACCAAGGAGTTTATCATAGACGAGCGTGCCCGTGAACTTTATATGGAAGGTTATCGCCGCACCGACCTTATTCGTTTTGGTCAGTTTACCACCTCTTCTTATATATGGGAGTGGAAAGGCGGAACCAAGGATGGTATGGCTGTAGACAATAAGTACAACTACTATCCAATACCGTCGACCGACCTTACAGCCAATCCAAACTTGAAGAACAAGGGATATTAATAGAGAGCCAAACCTTAGCTACTCCCCATATGAAGGGGAGTGGCATGGGTGTTGCAATCGTTTACATAATCTAAATCAATAATAGTAATTATGAACAAGATATTCAATAAGATATTTCTATACCTTTGTGTAGCGTTGTTCTGCGCAAGTTGCGACAACGACGGCGACACAGTTTATGTAGATGGCATGGCGCCTTCGGAGCTTATTGCCACTGCATCAGACGTAAAACTTGATATTAGTCAGCGTGCCAAGATAGTGTTGCAGCTTGGATGGAAGAATCCTACCTTGCTGTCGAGCGATGTTAATAATCCTGTAACGGGCGATTTGCTTAAGACATATGTTGAGGCTTCAGCCTCGGAGAACTTCGCCAACGCAACATCAACAGCAGTTACATCGCTGTCAAAAGCATATACAGGTACCGAGCTCAACACACTTGCCAAGAGCCTTGGCATCAATGTTAATACTGCCGGACAGATATATTTCCGCATCAAGTCGATGCAGGGCGACAACATGGAGCCACAATATAGCAATGTGTGTACAGTAACCGTAACACCTTACTTTGTGGATATGACCAAGCTTGCCGTGCTTGCCTTTAACAAGACCGATACTATTGCCTACCTGCATTCGCCCGAGGCTGACGGGGTATATACTGGCTATATGAACGCAACTCCTTGGCTAAACTGCTGGTTCTACGAATATTCTGGCGACACTTGGGGCAACTATGCAGTAGACGGTCATGCCTTCGAGATATCAAGTGCAAGCGATGCATGGAACTGCTGGTTTGCTGACGGAACTGGAGCGTGGTTTGTAAAGGTGGACACAAAGGAGATGGAGTGGAGCGCAACCTTACTGTCGCAGCTACGCGCTAACGGCAACAACATGACATACTATAATAAGCGTCAGCAATGGGGCTATTATATCACAACTACTGCAGCTAACGAGAAGGTGACAATTGATGCCGATGCAAAGGAATATAACAAGACTACACGCACCGACTATGCCGAGGAGAAGACTCTGCACTTTGCGGCTGCCGACGGAAAACTGTCGCAGGCTTCTGCATCAACAGAAATAAACATAGCCAAGGCTGGTACATATACAGTGATTGTTGCTGCCGATGGCAACGGATATCTTACATATTCGGTGGTTGAGGGCAAGGTAGACTTCACTGCAACAGACGAGCCTGAGACAAAATATCCGGCAGAACTATTCATGGTGAACAAGGATGACGCTTCTTTGGACCTCGCACGTCTAGCCAAGACAGGCGACACAACCTACAGCGGAACATATACTCTGACCGCCGATTGGGAGAACTTCAAGATTGTAGACCGCGAGAACTCTGTAGTATATGGTTCCGATCCAAGCGACCTCTATACACTGTCTTCGGATGCCGGAGCATGGAACATATGGTTTGACGATGGTGTAAAGGCAGGCGAGACCATGACAGTAACAGTCGACCTGAAGACCTTGAAATGGAGTTACAGCGTGGTGAAATAACAATAAAAGAAAAATAAATTATGAAGAAATCATTCCTTAAACCGCTTATCTTCGCTGCTTTGGCGCTTTTCACGTTCTCTTCGTGCAGCGACGACAACGATACAATTCCACAGACAGAACCAACCTACGACATGACTGGTTTTGCCAAGGGTGCCGACGTAAGTTGGCTAACACAGATGGAGGCATCAGGCAAGAAGTTCTACAATGCCAAGGGTACTGAGCAAGACTGTATGGCTCTGTTGCGCGACCTCGGCGTCAACTCTATCCGTCTTCGTGTATGGGTAGACCCTTCAGACGGATGGTGCAACAAGAAAGATGTGCTGTTAAAGGCATGGCGTGCCAAGAATCTTGGTCAGCGCATAATGGTTGACTTCCACTACTCAGACTCATGGGCAGACCCAGGACAGCAGAATATTCCTGCTGCTTGGAACGACTATAAGGACGACCTTGAGAAAATGAAGACAGCCGTAGCCGACCATACCAAGGATGTGCTTAAGTATCTTAAGGACAACGGAATTGACGTGGAGTGGATACAGATAGGCAACGAGACACGTGTGGGCATGCTTTGGCCGCTCGGTCTTGTTAGCAACAATAAGTTTGACAATTATGCCGCCCTCAACAATGCTGGATATGATGCTGCCAAGTCGGTTTATCCCGAAGCGCAGTGTATCATACACATCGATAAGGGCAATGAGATTGGTGCCTTCACCTGGATGTTTGACGGATTGAAGGCAGCTGGAGCCAAGTGGGACGTTATAGGCATGTCGCTCTATCCGGAGGACGACAACTGGCAGAAGGCAACCGACGATTGTCTTGCAAACATATCGACACTCGCCTCGCGCTATAATACTAAGGTTATGATATGCGAGATAGGCATGCCTTGGGACTCGGATAATGCTAATGCAATGATGAAGAAAATGGTAGACGGATGCAAGGCAAAGACAGAATGCCTGGGCATATTCTACTGGGAACCGGAATGCTACGGAGGATGGAACGGCTACAATAAGGGAGCGTTCGACTCTAACGGCAAACCTACTGCTGTATTAGACGCGTTCGGCAGCAATGTGGTGAAATAAAAGGTTATGAGAGAGTTGTTACTGGTGGCTGCGGCAGACAATTGTCGTAGCCACCTAAACATTACCTAACAATAAAACAATGAAGTTTATTCTATCATTTTTACTCCTATTGTCATTCTCGACAACCCAAGCACAGACACGTCTGCTTGGCGGTGACATCTCACTTCTTCCTACCTACGAAAAGGCAGGAACAAAGTTTATTGACGCTAATGGCAAGGCTCGACCATTGCTTGATATTGCGAAAGACAATAAATGGAACGCGGCTCGTGTGCGCCTCTTTGTCAATCCAGCAGATGCTCCAGCAGAAAATAAAGACGAGGGTGTTTGCCAAGATCTCGACTATATCACTCCGCTATGCAAGCAGATTAAGAAAGCAGGTATGAACCTGATGCTCGATTTTCATTATTCCGACACTTGGGCAGACCCTGGCAAGCAGTTCACTCCTAAAGCATGGATGAAATGCTCACCAGTCCAACTATGTGATTCGGTTTACGAGCATACCGCAAATGCCTTGAGACATCTTAAAAAGAACGGTTGTGCCCCAGACTTGATACAAGTGGGCAACGAGATAACCTTCGGTATGCTTTGGCCTACGGCAAAGACCGACCCCTTTAACGAAAAGAATTGGGATGTGCTAACTGATTTGCTGAAGAGTGGTGTGCGTGCTTGTCGCGAGGTGTGCCCTAATGCACGTATTATTATACATACTGAGCATGCTGGAGATTGGGACGCTACAAAGAACTATTATATGCGCCTGCGCAACCATAATGTAGACTATGATATAATAGGATTGTCTTACTATCCTATGTGGCATAAAGATATACCCAACCTATCGCGAACACTCGATTCACTTGCTGTTGATTTCCCGAAGAAGGATATTATGATAGTAGAGACTGCATTCTATTATTCTCACGACAACGACAAATGGGCAAAGTCGAACGATGAGCACTCCGACCTGTATGCTATATCAGAAGATGGTCAGGCGCAATTCACGAAGGAACTTGTGGATATGCTTAAGAAACATCCTAAAGTAACGGGTCTATACTGGTGGTTCCCCGAAGAGAACGAAAGCGGAAAGAAAGCCATTGGCAGTTGGATAAACCGTGGACTCTTCAACAACCACACAGGAAAGGTGGTGAAGGCAATGAAAAACTTTGCCGACTATCGAAGCAATAACGATTAATAATGTGACAAACAAAATCCAGATATGAATAAATTGACATTACTAACCCTTGCGCTTGCCACATCGGCTCTTACTGCCTCGGCCCAGCGCAACACATTAAATCTGAAGACATGGCAGTTCTCGCGCGACAGCGTAAATTATAAGCCTGTCAACATTCCACATGACTGGGCAATAAATGGACCTTTCGACAAGAAATGGGACTTGCAGTTTGTTGCCATAGAGCAGAATGGTGAGACCGAGAAGACAGAAAAGTCGGGACGTTCGGGTGCTCTGCCTTGGATAGGACGTGGCTTCTATAAGACAACAATTGACTTGAAGAAGTTGCCTAAGACAGCTGTCCTTGAGTTTGACGGTGCCATGGCCGATCCTCATGTATATATTAATGGTAAGCTTGCCGGACATTGGGCTTATGGATATAATGCCTTCCGTGTGGATGCAGCGCCATATTTAAAGAAAGGAAAGAACGAGATAAGCGTAAGCCTTAACAACCGCGAGGAGAGTTCGCGTTGGTATCCAGGCGGTGGTTTATATCGTCCGGTACAACTTGTAACCAATGCCGATGCCGCAACAATCAATCCGTGGGGCTGCTATTTCCGTACAGAGTCGATAGGCAACGGCAAGGCTGAGGTTAGCATCTGTACTAATATAAATAATGTAGACAAGACACTGTCGATAGAAAATCAGCTTGTGGATGCCACAGGCAAGGTAGTGGCGCAGTTTAAGTATGGTGACTTTGATGCTCAGGGAAATGTTGTGAAGACGCTAACCGTGGATAATGCGCAACTTTGGTCGCCAGAGACACCTTATTTATATAAGCTCGTCACACGTCTGTATCGCAATAAAAAGCTCATAGACCAGACACAGCAGAAGGTAGGTATACGCACAGTGCGTGTGGCACAGTATGACGGTTTTCAGTTGAATGGTGTTTCGCGTAAGATAAAGGGCGTGTGTCTGCATCACGACCTCGGTCCGATTGGTGCCGCAGTAAATAAGGCAGCACTTATACGTCAGATTCGCACTATGAAGGATATGGGTTGCGACGCTATACGTACGGCTCACAACATGCCTTCAACATGGCAGATGGAAGTATGCGACTCAATGGGAATGATGGTGATGGCAGAGAGTTTCGACATGTGGATTTATCCTAAATGCAAGAACGGATATGCGCTCAACTTCAAGGATTGGGCAGACAAGGACATCGAAAATCTTGTGCTCAACCACCGCAACCATCCGTCAATAGTGATGTGGAGTATTGGCAACGAGATACCAGAGCAGTGGAGCGAGGAAGGCAGAAACATCTCGAAACACTTGCAGGACCTTTGCCATAAGTTTGACCCTACACGTCCAGTGACACAAGGTATGGATCGTGCCGAGGATGCCTTGAAGTCGGGCTTTGCCCAAGTGATGGATGTGCCTGGTTTCAACTATCGTGTGCATAAGTATGATAATAACATCAAGCAGTTGCCTAAGGGATTCCTCCTTGGTTCGGAAACAGCTTCGACAGTAAGCTCACGTGGCGTGTATAAGTTCCCTGTTGAGGCTTCCGACTCGAAGACATATACCGACGGACAATGCTCAAGCTATGATGTGGAATATTGTCCATGGAGCAATCTGCCAGATGATGATTGGCGAATGCAAGACGACCGCGACTACACCATTGGCGAGTTTGTATGGACAGGCTACGACTATCTTGGTGAGCCTTCGCCATATGACGAGTATTGGCCTTCGCGTTCAAGCTATTTCGGCATCTGCGACCTTGCCGGATTGCCTAAGGACCGCTATTATTTGTATCGCTCTCATTGGCGCAAGGACGACGCAACACTGCATGTATTGCCACATTGGACATTCCCGGGCAGAGAGGGAGAGACAACTCCAGTTTACTGCTATACGTCATGGCCATCGGCAGAGCTGTTTGTAAATGGCAAGAGTCAGGGTAGGATATTGAAGAATCCTAACACACGTCTCGACCGCTATCGCTTGCGTTGGAACAATGTGAAGTATGAGCCGGGCGAGATAAAGGTGGTGGCTTACGACTATGACGGAACCGCCAAGGGCGAGAAGATAATACGCACAGCTGGCGCTCCTGCCCGTATCGTGCTGAAAGCCGACCGCAACAGCATATCTTCAAAAGGTGAAGACCTCTCGTTTGTAACAGTATCGGTGGTTGACAAGAATGGCACACCGTGTCCTACGGCAACCAACAATATGAAGTTCAATGTGTCGGGAGCGGGCAAATTCCGTGCAGCCTGCAATGGTGACGCAACCTCGCTTGTAGCTTTCAATTCTACAGAGATGCCTCTATTCAGTGGCGAATTGGTTGTGGTTGTAGAAGGATTAAGACATGGTACAGCTATGCTTAGTGTATCGGCAGATGGTTTGCCTATGGCGACATTGCCTATTAAGGTGGAATAAATAATAATAAAAGGCTATGACATTTGCGCCATAGCCTTTTATTATTAGTACGCGGCAGATGTTTTTCTTCTGTTTCTTATTAATTATTTAGTCAACTTAACCAGCAATTTGCCCACGAATATGGCGCTCTTGCCATTCTGGTCGTCGGGAATCTTCTTGCCATCGGCATTTTCTATATATTGCAGAGTTTGGAAGAATGTGTGCGAGTGTCCTCCAAGAACAATGTCGATGTCGTGGTTGGCTGCAATCATCTTATGGTCATCCACGTTCTGGTTCATAATCCAACCAAGATGCGACAGGCATATCACGAGGTCGCACTTCTCCTTATGCTTGAGCATATGAGCAACATCGTTGGCTGTCTTTATAGGGTCGAGATATTTCACGCCCTCGCATTTAGTGGCATCCACCAGTCCCTCTAATGGAGGACAGATGCCAAGGACACCTATGCGCAATCCGTTACGTTTGATGATAATGTAAGGCTTAACGGTACCCTCGACAGGTGTGCCAGTGAAGTCGTAGTTGGCGCATACGATAGGAAACTCAGCCATACGGAACAAGCGAGCCATATTCTCCATACCGAAGTCGAACTCGTGGTTGCCTATTGTCACGGCATCATATTTCATGCGGTTCATAAGTCCAATCTCAACATCGCCCTTGAACATAGTATAGAAAGGTGAGCCCTGAGAGAAGTCGCCCGAATCGAACAGCAACAAGTCAGGATTCTGTTTGCGTTCCTCGTTGAGCATAGCAATGCGGCGTAAGAAACCACCTCGTCCTGCCACAACAGTATCGGCAAGGTTAGGGTTGAGAGGCAATATGCAACTGTGCGTATCGTTGGTGTGAAGAATCTCCAACGTCTTGGTCTTCTGAGCCGACATTGTAGTGGCAATACAGAAGAGCGAAATTATAAGTAATAGCTTTTTCATATAAATTCAAACATCTTATTTCTTAACACTTACACGTCCCTCAACCTTAGCCTCAACAGCTTTGCCTTCGGCGTGCATATCTTTAAAATATTCTTCGATAAGGAAACGTGCATTATTCTCCTCGTTCTGTGGCGACACAAAGTTGGTTTTCTTCTTGAAAGCCTCGAGGTGGTCGTTGCCTTGTGCCAGATAGTCGATAGTGGTAATACGGTAAGAGGCATTAGGGTCTACAGGCTTGCCGTTGATGGATGCCGACAACAACTTGCCGTCTTTGCTAATCTCAAGACGTATGCTGTGGCTAACGCCTTCGCCTCCAACCATAGCCATTTGGCCAAACAATTCCATAACGTCGGTGCCGCTAAGTGTAAGAAAACAAATCTTGTTCTCAAACGGAGCAATGTCAAGAATATCGCCACGTGTTACATTGCCTTTGCTAAGCGAGGCGCGTATGCCTCCCATATTGTAAACGGCAAAGTCGGGCTTCTCGCCAAACCTTGTACTGCTATATACAAGGATGTCGGCAAGTAGATTGGACAAAGGACTCTCTGGTCGGAATCGTGGCATATCGCATGCAGCCACACCCATAACGGGCGACATTATCTCGTCTACCTTCTGTTTGTAAGGCGCAAGGAAAGCTGTAGCCTCCTTATCAGGGTTGGCATCGTAGCGTTGGTCGATAACGATGCGTGAACGCTGTACGTCTGCCATCGAGTATTGGTGCTGCGCGCATGATGTAGCTAAGAGCGCGGCCGTGGCAAGCGATAGTATAACAAATTGTTTGTTCATTGTTTGTATTATTTATTTTAACTGCAAAGGTATTAATTTTTTGCTCATAAGCACAGAATGGAGGTTATTTTTATGTTTCAATGTCACTTAACTCGTTAAATATTTGTCGGTTATACAAAAAAGTAGTAACTTTGCACCCGCTTTTCGGCGTAACCGATGACGGGAAGAAGTGTTGCCCAGTTATGTTGCGCGAGAACGATAAACAAATTTAATTATCAGATTTACAATGGATTTAATTAAAGTTGCTGAGGAAGCATTTGCAACCGGCAAGAAGTTCCCAGAGTTCCGTTCTGGTGACACAATCACAGTCGCTTACAAAATTATCGAGGGTTCTAAGGAGCGTATCCAGCTCTACCGTGGTGTTGTAATCAAGATCTCTGGTCACGGAGACAAGAAGCGCTTCACCGTTCGCAAGATGTCTGGAACTGTAGGTGTAGAGCGTATTTTCCCAATTGAGTCGCCGAACATCGACAGCATCGAGGTTAACAAGCATGGTAAGGTACGTCGCGCTAAGCTTTACTACCTCCGTAATCTTACAGGTAAGAAGGCTCGTATCGCTGAGCGTCGTGTTGTTAACAACGACTAATACTTGCTTGGGTAGAACCAAAAGTAAAAGACATAAAAAGGGACTCTGTATTATGCAGAGTCCCTTTTTGTGTCTATACGCCTGAAGTAAATTATTTATTCTTTTTCGATGTTATGCCACCATTCTTTGTCAACGTAATGGTAGACTGCTGTAGCTTGCGCGATGTGTGGTCGAAGATTAGGTTGGGATTGAATCGGCGTCCTTTGAAGTGAGTCTCAAAGTGTAAGTGTTCTGTTGTGGCACGTCCAGTACGTCCAGTAAGTCCGATAACCTGACCCGCCTTCACCTTATCGCCTACCTTTACAAGGTTCTTAGACTGGTGTGAGTATAGCGTCTCAAGTCCATTGGCATGATGTATCACTATGCAGTTGCCGTAAGCAGAGTAAGGTGAAGAGCGTGTAACCACACCATCGAAGGCAGCTACAATCTCGTCGTTAGGCTTGGTCTTGAGGTCTACACCAGCATGGCGTCGTTTGCCTCCATATGGACTTATAACCTTTGCGCCAGGTAATGGATAAGCCCAACGTTCCTTTTCCATCTTCTCAAGATTCCACTTGAATGTGGCCGATTTGGCAAAAGCATCGTCAAGTTTCATATCGCTTTTACTCTCCTCGATATCAGTTTTGTCACCTAGGATGCTCACGTTAACAAACTCGCCATTTTTTTCGCACAATAGGGTTTGACGGCGCAGGCGATGGCTCTTTATATCGATAATAGTAGAAGGATTAATTCTGCAACCGTTCACCATTATGGCAAAGTCGCATAAAATCTTTCCATCTCTGCTTCCGGCAATAGCAACTGTTTGTCCGGCACGCACATGGTCGCCAACGTTTACAAGGTTTTGAGCATTGCTGCCATATACAGTCTCTAGGCCGTTGCGGTGTCGGATAACGATGACATTGCCCAATTCAGACTGTTTACGGGAAAGACGTACGGTGCCGTCAAACATAGCCTTTACAGCATCACCCTCAGTGGTTGTAATCTCCATATAGTTGTTCTTGCGCATAACAGCTTTGCCTACTGGTAGCGGAAACGAGTATTCGGAAGCCTTCAATAAACTAAAGTCTACGTTGAAGGCATCCGAACGTGTGAACAATCCTGGTGTTGCAATGCTTATTTGCTGTTGTTCGGCGGCTGTAAACTGCTGCTTTACGGGAGCCGATGCTGTTGTGGTTAGCACCACAGGAAGGGCAAGCATTAATAGTAGTTTGCGTATTTTCATTCTCCTGTTTTATTCTTATCTTATTATTATACCAGTATAAATGCGTCCCGACTCGATGCCAAGGCGTCGTGCCGAGAAGTAGTTGTCGGCATTGTCGTATGTGCAGATGTCGGTGTTGATGATATTAGCCTCGTTCACACCGTTGTGTGTTAGCAGTTGGAGGTTGGCAAGTGGCAGGTTGATGTGCCATTTCTTCTCAAACAGCTTTGAAGGATCATCGGCATTTGGGTTGCGCTTGATGCGTTCTTCGGCAATAGAGTTCATGTCGAACGCAGCTTGGTCAAACGCATTGTATACCTCATCGCCCACTTCAAAGTTTTCTATCGATATACCAGGACCGATGACGGCCTTTAGTTTAGTGGGTTCGGTTTGATATGCTATGCGCATTTCCTGTATTGTCTTGTGTACAATGCGGGCAAGTGTACCGCGCCAACCAGCGTGTATGGCTGCTGCCGCATGATGTTCCTCGTCGTATAAGAGCACTGGTATACAATCGGCTGTAGACACGCCAATGCATATGCCCTGAATATCTGTCATTACAGCGTCTACACCCTCAAGTAACATTTTCTTTACACTTTTGGGTAGGGAGAGAAATTCTTTGCCAATGATGCGAGTCTCCACACCATGTGTTTGGTGTGGCATTATGATGCGATTGGCATCTATGTCAAGTTCGGTGGCGAGCAGTTGTCGGTTGGTGTCGGTGTTGTCCTTGCTATCGCCACAATACTCATTGATGTTGAGCGAGGCATAATTGCCATCGCTCACACCTCCATGACGGGTTGTAGAGAATGCAGTAACATCACTTGACAGCTCGTAATAGTTGAGAACAGGCTGCTTGTTACTCATTCTTAGGGTCCTCCTCGTACTCAAAGTCGTCAAGGTACTCAATATCGTCGATGTCCTCAATGTCTTCGTCTTCGAGGTAGATAATATCGTCCTCGCCCTCAGCCATAAGTTCCTCGGCAAATCGTGTCATGTCCTTGTCGCGGTGAACAAGCGATTCTTCGGATGTTATAATCTGTAACTTATTGCTCTCAGAGTTAAGCTCGCGCCACAGCACATCCTTCAGTTCCTGTATGCCCAAGCCTGTTATAGAAGAAATAAAGACCACAGGCAGGTCGTTGGGCAATGTTTCCTTAAGCATTTCTATAAGCTCTTCGTCAAGCAAGTCGCACTTTGTGATAGCCAATACACGGTGTTTGCTCAGCATATCAGGATTGAATTGTTGTAGCTCGTTAAGCAGCAGTTCGTATTCACGCTTTATATCGTCGGTATCGCCAGGCACCATGAAGAGCAATAGCGAGTTGCGCTCGATGTGTCGTAAGAATCGCAGTCCGAGTCCCTTGCCTTCGCTTGCACCTTCAATAATACCTGGGATGTCGGCCATTACGAACGACTTGTGGTCGCGGTAGTCTACAATGCCAAGTGATGGCTCGAGAGTGGTAAACGGATAATTAGCAATCTTTGGACGTGCGCTCGATACAGCGGAAAGCAATGTTGACTTGCCTGCATTAGGCAAACCAACAAGACCAACGTCGGCAAGAAGCTTAAGTTCGAGAATAATAGTCATTTCCTCCATAGGTTCGCCAGGTTGTGCATAGCGTGGAGTTTGGTTGGTAGCCGAACGGAACTGGAAGTTGCCCAATCCTCCACGGCCTCCTTTAAGAAGCAATACTTCTTGTCCGTCGTATGTAACATCGCATACGTACTTGCCAGTCTCGGCATTGTACACCACTGTACCGCATGGCACATCGATGTATATATCTTTGCCGTCCTTGCCATGACACTTGTCGCGTCCGCCGTTGCCTCCATGTTCGGCAAAGACATGTCGCTGGAACTTAAGATGCAATAAAGTCCAGTAGTTATGATTGCCGCGTAAGTATATGCTGCCACCATGTCCACCGTCGCCACCATCTGGACCTCCGTTAGGGTTGTACTTAACGTGGCGCAAGTGCATAGAGCCACGGCCGCCCTTGCCAGAGCGGCAATATATCTTCACATAGTCAACGAAATTTGATTCTGCCATTGTCTTTGTATTCTGATGAAAAAGTTATCGAATTTTGCAAAGATACAACAAAAAAATGAAAAATAAGTATTGTCTATTAGCTATTAGGGTATTTTATGTCAACAAAAAGGCTTACCCTAATTATTTTCACTTTAATTAATATGTAATATCCGTTGTTTTTGCTATCTTTGCACTTTAAAATAATGAAACTTGTTTAAAGGTAAAAGATTATAGTAAAAGTTTTATGGCTGAAACAAAGAAAATCAAGACCGCGCTTGTATCGGTATTCCACAAGGACGGCCTCGACGAGCTCTTGAAGAAGCTCAACGAAGAAGGAGTTAAATTTCTCTCAACTGGTGGCACACAGGCTTTCATCGAGTCGCTTGGCTATGAGTGTCAGGCTGTAGAAAGTGTCACATCTTATCCGTCAATTCTTGGCGGTCGTGTCAAGACACTTCATCCACGTATCTTTGGTGGTATACTTGCACGCCGCGACAACGAGGGCGATCTTCAGCAGATGGCTGAGTATGCCATTCCTGAAATCGACCTTGTTATAGTAGACCTCTATCCATTCGAGCAGACCGTGGCAAGCGGAGCAAGCGAAGCCGACATCATAGAGAAGATTGATATAGGTGGTATTTCGCTCATCCGTGCCGGAGCAAAGAACTTCAAGGATGTTGTTATTGTTCCGAGCAAAGCCGAGTATCCTGTGTTGCTCGACATCCTCAACAAGAAGGGTGCTACTACCGACCTTGCCGATCGCAAGATGTTTGCTGAGCGCGCCTTCGGTGTAAGCAGCCACTACGATACAGCTATTCATGAGTGGTTTGCTAAGTAGAATTAGGAATTAAAAAATCAAAACTCACAATTCAAAATTCATTAAATGGGATTTTTTTCTTTCGTACAGGACATTGCGATGGACCTTGGTACTGCCAACACCATTATTATCAGCGATGACAAGATTGTTGTTGATGAACCTTCGGTAGTGGCACTTGACCGTCGCACTGACAAAATGATTGCTGTCGGCTCAAAGGCAAAGATGATGTATGAGAAGACTCATGACAACATCCGCACTATACGACCACTCCGCGATGGAGTGATTGCCGACTTTACTGCTTGCGAACAAATGATGCGCGGCCTTATAAAGATGGTTCACACTGGAAGCCGCTTCTTCTCACCGTCACTCCGTATGGTTATTGGTGTTCCTTCTGGTTCTACAGAGGTTGAGCTTCGCGCTGTGCGTGATAGTGCCGAGCATGCAGATGGACGTGATGTATATCTTATCTTTGAGCCTATGGCAGCTGCTATTGGTATCGGTATTGATGTTGAGGCTCCAGAGGGCAATATGATTGTTGATATAGGTGGTGGCTCTACCGAGATTGCCGTTATTTCATTGGGCGGCATCGTATCAAACAACTCAATACGTACCGCAGGCGACGACCTTACTGCTGATATTCAAGAGTATATGTCACGTCAGCACAACGTAAAGGTATCAGAGCGTATGGCTGAGCGTATAAAGATACATGTAGGCTCTGCTCTTACCGAACTTGGCGACGAGGCTCCAGAAGACTTTGTAGTACATGGTCCTAACCGCATCACGGCATTGCCTATGGAGGTGCCTGTATGCTATCAGGAGATAGCTCACTGCATAGACAAAACCGTAGCCAAGATTGAGAACGCTGTACTCTCGGCTCTCGAGAATACACCGCCAGAGCTTTATGCCGACATCGTTAAGAATGGTATCTACCTCTCGGGTGGCGGTGCCTTGTTGCGTGGTCTTGACAAGCGCCTTGCCGACAAGATCAATATTCCGTTCCACATCGCCGAGGATCCATTGCACAGTGTGGCAAAGGGAGCAGGTGTGGCTCTGAAGAACATCGACCGTTTCTCATTCTTGATGAGATAAATATAAAAGTAAAAAAGTAAAAAAGTAAAAAAGTAAAAAGGCTGGGCTTGTGGTCTTGCTTGGTGATAGCTTATGCTGTTGCTTTGCTGGGCTTGTGGTCTTGCTTGGTGATGGCTTATGCTGTTGCTTTGCGAGGCTTGTGGTCTTGCTTGGTGATAGCTTATGCTGTTGCTTTGCGAGGCTTAGTAGTCTTGCTTGGCGATAGACCTTTAGGTTGTAGCCTTACTTGTTTTCTCTTTTACCTTTTTACTTTTTTACTTTTTTACCCTTTTACTTTTAAAAAATGCGCAACCTATTAGATTTTCTTGCACGCCATAACCATTGGTTTGTCTTCCTACTGCTCGAAGTGGCAAGCTTTGCTTTGCTTTTCCATTACAATAGCTATCAGGGCAGTGTATGGTTTTCGTCGGCTAATGCCGTTAGTGGCAAGGTGTTTGAGTGGAACTCTGCTGTAACGCAATATTTCCAGCTTACCGACGTTAACCGACAACTTACCCAGCGCAATCTCTACCTGGAACGAGAGGTGGCAATGCTTACAGAACAAGTGCGCAAGACCAGCAAGGACACCACGCTGATAGAGCGTATGCAACACAAGGTGATGCAAGGTTTCCAGACAATACCTGCACAAGTGGTAAGCTCGTCGCTTGACAAGGCCAACAACTTCATAACCATAAACCGAGGTTCTGCCGATGGTGTAAAGAAGGATATGGGCGTAGTTAGTGGAACGGGTGTTGTGGGCATAGTATATCTTACAAGCGAACACTATTCGGTAGTGATTCCTGTGCTTAGTCAGCAGTCTAACATAAGCTGCTCTATAAAGGGACGTGGCTACTTTGGCTATCTTCATTGGACAGGCGGATCGCCCGAATATGCCTACATAGACGACATCCCACGTCATGCTCACTTCAAGCTTGGCGACTATATTATTACCTCTGGCTACTCATCGGTATTTCCTGCCGGCATTGTAGTAGGACGCATCAAGCATGTCTACAATTCAGACAATGGTATGTCGTATCGACTCAAGATATCGCTATCTACCGACTTTGCACGTCTGCGTGATGTTTGTGTAATCAACGACACCGAGATGGACAAGAAACTTGAGATTCTGCGTGCTGCCGAAGACTCGCTCAAGGCTCGTCAGTAGAGTATAGCCACGGCAATAACCATAAGGCTTATGCCGCAAATGTCTCATCCTATTCAAATATATATATGAACTTGAACTTCATCAGAAACATAGTTTTCTTCATCATATTGGTCGTGATACAGGCGCTTGTACTTAATCACATACGCTTGTTTGGCTGTGCCACCCCATTGCTGTATGCCTACTTTGTGCTGCCTATGCAGCGTGGACAAGGCAAGTGGGCTACGCTGTTGTGGTGTTTTGCCATGGGACTTGCTATCGACATATTCTCAAATACGCCGGGTGTGGCTTCTGCCTCAATGACATTTGTGGGTATGTTGCAGCCATATCTGCTTGAGCTTTTTGTGCCACGCGACAGCGCCGAAGACCTTACACCATCGTTCCGAACATTAGGCGTGTCCAAGTATGTCAGCTATACAGTCATACTGGTTTTCTTAATGTGCCTTGCTTTCTTCTCGCTTGAGGCATTCAACCTTTACAACTGGATGCAGTTGGTTACAAGCATATTGGGCAGTACCGTGCTTACCGCCATATTGATATTGGTAATAGAAAACGTTCGAAATAGAAGATGACAGATTTCAATCTCGAAAAACGTCGCTATGTTTTAGGTGGAGTGGCTATAGCTATCATTACAGTATATATAATACGCCTCTTCACCTTGCAGCTCATGAGCGATGACTATAAGAAAAATGCCGACTCCAACGCTTTCTTGAAGAAAGTGGAGTTTCCGTCGCGTGGTGCCATATACGACCGCAATGGTCGACTTATGGTGTACAATCAGCCTGCCTACGACATTATGGTTGTTATGAACGAGGCAAAGGGACGTATCGACACAACCGAATTCTGCCAAGCGCTCGGCATAACAAAGGAGTTCTTCATAAAACGTATGAACGACATTAAGGATTACTCTAAGAATCCTGGCTATTCGCGCTTCACGCAGCAAATGTTTATGAGTCAGCTCAGCAACGAGGACTTCTCCATATTTCAGGAGAAGATGTTCCGTTTCCCCGGATTCTATGTTCAACACCGTAGCATACGCCAATATCAGACGGGTGTAGCTGCTCATGTGCTTGGTGATGTTGCCGAGGTGTCGCCTTCTGACATTGAGGATGACGACTACTACAAGCCTGGCGATTATATAGGAAAGCTTGGTGTGGAGAAGTCGTACGAGAAGGAACTGCGTGGCGAGAAAGGAGTACAAATACTACTTCGCGATGCTCGTGGACGCATTCAGGGCAATTATATGAATGGCAAATACGACCGCAAGCCAGTTGCAGGACGCGATCTTACCTTAGGTATCGACGAAAAACTGCAGGCTTTGGGCGAGAGACTTATGGAAGGAAAGATAGGTTCTATCGTTGCTCTTGACCCTCAGACTGGCGAGGTGCTCGCTATGGTAAGCTCGCCAAGTTATGATCCTCGCATAATGGTTGGTCGTTCGCGTTCTAAGAACCATCGTCTGCTGTCGAGAGACGCTTGGAAACCATTGCTCAACCGTTCAATTATGGGTATGTATCCTCCTGGCTCAACCTTCAAGACATCGCAAGCGCTTACCTATATGACCGAGGGTATTATCACGCCCTCAACAGCTTTTCCTTGCAGTCATGGCTTCTACTGTCGTGGTTTGCACGTGGGATGTCACTCGCATGCGGCGCCTATAGCATTAGTTGATGCCATATCCACATCGTGCAATGCCTACTTCTGTTGGGGCTTGTATTATATGATGGGCAACCGCACAAAATACAAAAACCCTTATGAGGCAATGAATGTATGGCGCGATTATATGGTTAGTATGGGATTCGGCTATCGCCTTGGCATCGACCTTCCGGGCGAGAAGCGTGGCATGATACCTAATGCCGACTATTACGACCGCAACTATCGTGGTTCGTGGAACGGACTAACCATTATCTCTATCTCCATTGGTCAGGGCGAGGTTACGCTAACACCATTGCAGATAGCCAATCTTGGAGCAACCATAGCCAACCGTGGCTACTACTATGTGCCTCATGTTGTGCGCAAGGTAGAGGGATTGCCTCTTGACACTCTCTACCGACATCGCCATTATACCAAGGCTTCGCGCCGTTCCTACGATTATGTTGTGGCTGGTATGAGGTCGTCGGCTTTGAAAGGAACATGTAAGATGCTTTCGCGTTTGCCATTCGAGGCATGCGGCAAGACTGGTACTGCTCAGAACCATGGACGCGACCACTCTGTATTTATGGGCTTTGCCCCTATGAACAATCCAAAGATAGCCATTGCCGTATATGTGGAGAATGGTGGATGGGGTGCCGACTTTGGTGTGCCTATTGGCGGATTGATGATGGAACAATACATTATGGGCAAGCTCTCACCATCGTCTGAGATACAGGCCGAAGCTATGCAACATCGTCGTATAGGCTACGGTTCGCGATTCCCCGGACAGGAGAAAGGAAAAAAGGCAACTGCTACAAAGAAGCCAGCCAAGAAGAATAAGATTGTTGATAAGATTGTGCCGGAGGCCCAAGAAGCTCCGGCTAAAGAATAACTAAGATTATTATGCCAACCAATAAACCGCAAAGCATTTGGTCGCAAGTCGACTGGATAACTATAGGCATCTATATAGCGCTGATGATATTCGGATGGATAAGCATCTGCGGTGCCAGCTATACGTTTGGCGACAACGATATCTTCAGCCTCGGCACACGCTCGGGCATGCAGATAGTGTGGATAGGAACTAGTATCTGTCTGGGATTTGTAATACTGATGATGGATACCAGATTCTTCGACACATTCTCCTATATAATATATGGTGTGTTGCTGTTGTTGCTCTTTGCCACCATTTTTAATCCGCACGACATCAAGGGCTCCCACTCTTGGCTTGTCCTTGGACCTATACGTATACAGCCTGCCGAGTTTGGTAAGTTTGCTACAGCCCTTGCCCTTGCCAAGCTTATGAGTGCCTATGGCTTCTCCATACATCGCCTCAAGGACTTTGCCGCAGCATGTGCCGTAATCTTTATTCCAATGCTTTGCATTGTAGGACAGCGCGAGACTGGTTCGGCCTTGGTATACCTTACCTTCTTCCTTGTGCTTTATCGCGAGGGAATGCCAGGCAGTATACTCTTTACGGGTGTAGCAATGGTGTTCTACTTTGTAGTAGGTATCAAGTACGAGAGTGTATTGTTGCTCGATACTCCAACCTCTGTAGGTAAGTTTGTGGTGCTTTTGCTTGTGCAGATATTCACGGCCTGTATGGTTTATGTGTACACTCATGAGCGCAGACAGGCTATGAGCATTATAGGTTATAGTGTAGGTATTACGCTTGTGGCAATGCTCTTCTCGCTCTACGTTATACGTTTCGACGTAACATGGGTGCAGCTTGGTGTGTGTGTGGCAATGTTTGTTTATTTGCTGCTCAATGCGCTGCGCACCCGTCTGATGAGCTATTATATGATTCTTACATTTGCCATAGGCTCGGTAGTATTCTTCTATTCTGCCGACTACGTGCTAAACAATGTAATGGAACCACACCAACGTGTGCGTATCAATGTGCTGTTAGGACTTGACGAGGACCTTGCAGGTGCAGGATACAATGTACATCAGAGCGAGATAGCCATTGGTTCGGGTGGCCTTAAAGGCAAGGGATTCCTCAATGGCACACAAACCAAGCTTAAGTTTGTGCCCGAACAGGATACCGACTTTATATTCTGTACCGTAGGCGAGGAGGAAGGTTTTGTAGGTTCGGCAAGTGTGCTTCTGCTGTTTCTTGCCCTGATATTAAGACTTATGAAGCTTGCCGAGCGCCAACCATTTACGTTTGGCAGAGTGTATGGCTATAGTGTGGCATCGATATTCTTATTCCATGTGTTTATCAATGTGGGCATGGTGTTGGGTCTTACGCCGGTTATCGGCATACCGTTGCCGTTCTTCAGTTATGGCGGTTCGTCGTTGTGGGGATTTACCTTACTTATGTTTATATTCCTTAGGATAGATGCGGGGCGCAATATGAATCAAGGATAAAAGGGCGCAATATGAACCAAGGATAAAAGGGTGACAATTGCCACTCTGTTATTTGGAATAGCCTCAAAACGACAAACGACAATTATACGGATATACAACGTTTGGGTCCGTATAATTGTCGTTGTTTTTTTAGAATATCAGCAATCCCGCCACTCCGCAAATCAGCATCACCAATATAGGATTAGCCTTTCTGAACCTTGTAAAGTAGAATGTGGCAGCAAACAGAGCCACGCTAATGCCAAACGTCATTGGCTCTGTATGCCAGTCGCCAAAGTTCTCCTTATTCATAAGCAGCACAGCGGCTGCGGCAATTAGTCCGATGATGGCAGGGCGCAAACCAGCAAAGATGTCCTTCACAATTTTCGAGTCCTTATGATTCATCAGATAGTGTGATATCAGAATCATTATAATAAACGGCAGCCACACTATAGAGAGCGATGCAAGAATAGAGCCGAGCACAGCTGCCCATTCGGGATAGCCCTGGTTCAATACAGCAACATATCCAGAATAGGTGGCGGCATTAATGCCTATAGGACCTGGTGTCGACTGGCTTATAGCCACAATATCCGTAAATTCGGCATTGCTTAGCCATGCGTTCTTAACTACCACTTCGTTGTGTATAAGCGACAGCATGGCATAGCCGCCACCAAAGTTGAAAGTTCCTATCTTAGTGAAGATAATAAACAGCTTTAGAAATATCATATATATTGTACCTTTCCTATTTTAGTTATTCTTCCTTTTCCATTTTCCGTACAGCCATCCAGCCACACCAGCAAGTATTATTATAAGTATAGGCGACACCTTATACGCGGGATTGTTGCTAAAGGGATTGCTTATGAGCAAGCATGCCAGCACCGGAATCCACACATTGTTCCATCCAATATTGGCAGTCTTTGCCATCTTAAACACAGGCGCGGCTATAAGAGCCACAACCGAAGGTCTTACACCCATGAAGAAACGCTCAACCCATGGATTGTCCTTATAGTTGTGAAAACACATGGCTATAACAAGTATGGCTATGATAGAAGGCAAGGCTATTCCTATTGCACCCACTATGCCACCCCAAATGCCACGCAGCTTGTAGCCTATATGGCTTGCCATGTCGATGGCGAAAATACCCGGTGTGGTTTGCGCCACAACCATAATGTCCATAAATTCCTGCTTGTCCATCCATTTATGGTTGTCTACAAACTCCTTTTCCATACTCGGAATCATGGCATAGCCGCCACCCAGAGTAAAGGCACCAATCTTGTTGCAGGTAATAAAAAATTTCCAAAGCATACGGTCTACTTTTCTGTTGCTTATTATTAATTCAAGTTTCGCAAGCGAAAGAAGTTAAAGAAGTTTTTCGTAAAGCTCAAGGGAACTTCGCTCCCTACTCCTCGCTGAGGAGTTCTTGCTAAGGCAAGCGGCAAAGTCGAGCGAACGGCCAATAGTCTTTTGGCATAGTTTTTAAGCAGCAAGACATACGGCTTAACTCCTTAACTCCTTAACTTCTTAACTTCTTAACTCCTTAACTTCTTAACTCCTTTAACTTCTTGATATGCGAAAAATCAGTTAGATATTTAACAATCTTTCTTTACCGGGTGCAAAGTTACAGCAACTTTGCCTAAAGACAGCCATGTTCTATTGTTTTTCTCGCATATTTTGCCTAATTTTGTGGCTATGAATAAATTGAAACGCTATATTGTTTGGTTGCGCCGTATGTCCCACAGCCGAGGCTTTGGGGTACAGTCACCGTCGGCCTACCGCTTTATACGATATGTTTTGTGCGAGCATTATCCTTATTACGGCTACGATGAGTTGCGTCACAAGCACCCCTCGTTGCCGTGGCTTGTGCGCAAGCGTATGGAGCTGTACTTCCGCATAGCCAACTATCGTCAGGCTTCCCGCATGCTCAGCAACGGAACCGATACGCCATTGCTTGCCTCATATGTAGGACGCGCATGCCAGCGTACACGTGTAGATGATAGGCAGGATGCGGATATAAATACCGTTGAGATAGCCCGGGTGTGTGCCGTGGATGGATGCGAGGCTTATGTCGAACATCTGCTGAGTCATACCGACAGCCATACCATACTGATAGTGGAGGATATAGCCCAGAACACAATGGCACAGCGCATATGGCAAGGGTTGCTCCACAATCCCAAGGTTAGCGTTTGCTACGACCTCTATTGGGCAGGCGTTGCCTTCTTCGATACCGACAGGTTCAAGACTTGCTACATCGTAAATTTCTAAAGAGAACAACCATTCTAAGGAGAACAATCCTTCTAAACAAGATAACAATCTATTACAACGTGCAAAAGCTCCATCAATATGAAATACTACACCAAGACGGGCGACCATGGCACCACATCTCTTGCCAGCGGCAAGCGTGTGCCTAAGACCGATATACGCATAGCTGCATGTGGCGACCTCGACGAACTAAATGCCCACATTGGTTTGCTGCACACCTTTACTGCCAGCAACCTTGCTCCACAGCTCATCTCCATACAGACTTGCCTGTTCCATATAGGCACCTCAATATCTGCATCAACCACAGGCGGTGCTACAACCGATGATGTGGCAATGCTTGAGCATGAGATAGACAATCTACAAGCACAAACTACGCCTCCTGGCACATTTGTATTGCCAGGTGGATGCAAGGCTGCAGCACAGGCACATGTGTGCCGAGCTGTATGTCGCAGGGCAGAACGTAGCTTGCTATGTGTATACGACAGCTATGCGCTCAACCCCTTAAATACGCAATATCTAAATAGATTAAGCGATTATTTCTTCGCATTGGCGCTATATTTAAACTTTATTGAGGGTGTAGCCGAAAAAAAACTATATATTGCTTGCAAATAACATAAAAATTGCTATTTTTGCAGCCGAAAAACGGGGCATGGCTGTTAAACGATTCACATATGCAGCAGCCTTAAGAACTAAGCCCGTTGGAAAAACATTTGTAGAACAGATTAAAAAAAACTTACAACTATGTATTGGACACTTGAATTGGCTTCCAAACTGGAAGACGCCCCTTGGCCAGCAACCAAAGACGAACTTATAGATTATGCCATGCGTTCTGGCGCGCCACTTGAGGTGCTTGAGAATCTGCAAGAGATAGAAGACGAGGGTGACGCTTACGATAGCATCGAGGACCTTTGGCCCGACTATCCTTCAAAGGACGATTTCCTTTGGAACGATGACGAATACTAATCGCCGATGAGCTGTGTATTTCAGCTTAAGGCGTTGAATATAAGCGGTATGGGAATATGACAGCATGATTCCTATACCGCTTTTTACGTACTACTTGATTATCCTTACGATAAGGCCGTGTCTCTAAGGATTTAATGCAATGAGCTGATTCGTTATTATTGGAAAATAAATAAAAATAACTTTCAGAAAAGTTGTAGTATTCCTCTATATATTGTATATTTGCACCTGACAAGTTCGGAAAAGTGTCGTATTTGGCACAAAACAGAAGTAATCGGTGCGAATATGAGAATTGAAAGAGACATAATAAATAAATTCAAGGAATGGAAAGATGCTGAAAAGCATAAGCCAATCCTGCTGAAAGGTGCCCGTCAGATTGGCAAGACATGGGCTATGGAGGAGTTTGGAAGAGAATGTTTCGACTATACGGCGAAATTTGACTTTGACCGCCAGAAAGAGTTACTGTCTGCCTTCACTGAGTCAAAGGAACCTGCACGCATAATAAAGGAACTCGCCCTTTATAGCCAAGTGCCTCTTGTTGCAGGCAAGACACTACTCATATTCGATGAGATACAAGAATGTGAAGAAGCGCTCAATTCGTTAAAGTATTTTTGTGAAGATGCTCCCGAATGGCATATTATTGCAGCAGGTTCGCTGTTAGGAGTGGCTGTTAAAAGGAGGAGAATGACCGTACCAGTAGGAAAGGTGCAGGTTATGCGTATGTATCCGATTACGTTCAAAGAGTATCTGCGAGCCAGCGATTCCCAGACATTCAATTTTGTTGAACAGATAGAACAGCCAGAGAAATTGCCTCTTATTATACTTGACAAGTTGAAGTCTGAATACCGCAGATATATGGTGTCTGGAGGAATGCCAGAAGCTACCGTGAGTATGCTTGAAAATCAAGGCATGCAAGCTGTTGACGACATATTGCAAGGCATATTAGATTTGTATGAGCTTGACTTTGCCAAGTATGCAGAACCTCGCGAGATACCGCGTATCCATGCTATTTGGCATTCACTTCCATCTCAACTTGCCAAGGAAAATAGAAAGTTCATATATAAGATTATAAAGAAAGGAGCAAGAAGTCGTGATTATGAAGACGCTTTGCTGTGGCTTGAAGATGCTGGTATGATATATCGCGTGAATGCGGTGTCGAAACCGGGAATGCCTTTAAGTGCTTACGAAGAACCAGACATATTCAAGATTTATGCCAGTGATTGCGGACTGTTGCGACGATTGGCCGGACTACCGGGAAGCATTGTCATTGACCCGACTGCCAATTACACGGAATTTAAAGGCGCAATGGCGGAGAATGCAGTGCTGCAAAGCCTGTTGCCATCGTATGGTTCAATGCCTTACTATTGGTCTTCGGAAGGAAAGGCAGAGATTGAGTTTCTGTTACAGCGAGAGGATGAGATAATCCCTGTAGAGGTAAAGGCCGAAAATTGTGTCAGTGGTAGAAGTATTGTTGTTTATAACGAGCGTTACCAGCCCAAGAACCGCATACGTTTCTCGTTTCTCAATTTACAGCAAAACTGCGGAATGTTGGCTTGTCCTTCGCCCTTAGCTGAGTGGGCAATGAAATGGTTGAACAAATAATAATATTAACGTGAGTTCGACGAATTAGAATAACGTTAATTGTCTATCTACTGTCCTTTGAACTGCAATTGTTGGTTTCTTAGGAAAGAAACAATAAGCAGCCAAAGATCCAAGAGTGTTGACAATGAAGTTATCGAATGATCTGTGTCTGGAATGTTCCACTTGTGCAATATTCTTAAGTTCGTCGTTAATGGTCTCTATGATCGCCCTCTTTCTAAGCAAGAGCCTGTCTGATATTTTCATAATAGAACCCTTCATGTTGCTTTTTAGTTTCGTGATGAGTTGTATTCCATCAACGAAAAGTCGATTGAACAGGTTCTTGCTTATATATCCTTTATCTCCTACAAGCTTGCCGTATATGAAATTCACAAACGCTTTGTATTCTAATGGTTTACGGTCGTCAATATCGCCAGGAGTTATCATGAAGTTAAGCAATTCTCCCTTTTCGTTACATATAAGGTGGAGCTTAAAGCCGAAAAACCATCCCATAGAACATTTGCCTTTTTGTGCGATGCCTTTAAATGTCTTGTGAATATGGATTCTTTGGGTTCTACATACACGAAGAGGTGTGCTGTCTACGAAACTTATTCCGGTACATTTTCCCAAAAGAACCTTCTTTATAAAGATAGCCAACAGAATGGCAATGGTCTTCTGAAGTTCCACAAAACGGTTATATGATACTACATTTGGAAATAAATGTCGAAGATGAACACATACATATTCCTTATAGAAATGTTTCAGGCAACGAAAGCCTGAACTGTGGAAAAGTATAACGATAACCATAATTTCAGCCTTTGACATGGTCGATTCACGATGATATTTGCGTTTTAAATTGCTTTTTATGGTGTATTTTTCCATTTGGGCATCAAAAACTTTGCAGAAGTCATCCGCAATACAGAAAATTTCAGTAACTTTGTCCTCGGTGATCATAGCGATTATTGTTTGTAAAATTTTGATTTTTAGCACATTAAAGTTACAACAATTTTCGCTAATCACCAAATTTTTAGACACTTATATTTCGTCGAACTCACGTTAATTACTTATGCATCTTTCTTTCTATAAACAATTCTGCACACTTACTAAAATATTTGATTATGGAATTCGCTAATTTAACATATGGCTATCATATAGGATTATTAAACAAGGCATTGGTTAATAATGGTGGGGCTATATGGCAATTATATCAGGCTTATGTTAGACTGAATACGTTAAATGAGCATTACGGTTTTTGTGACTACTATCCATATTCCGTTATTGATCGTTATTTTTGTGACAACTTTGACCCAGGCTCTGATGCAGGAAATACAGACTGCAAATGGCATAATGTAGAAGGAAGCACAAATATTATTGATTTGCTCGACAAAATCCAAAATGGAGATACTGCCAAAACCAAAGAGCTGTTTAAGATGGTCGATATGGACATTGAATATAATAAAGAGCCTTTGCGAGTAACTCCTTATTATAGTTTTAAGGAGGAAATAGACCAATGCAGGAATATGGCTGAACGTAAAGAAGCTGAGCGTAAAGCCAAGGAAGAAGCTGAACGTATAGCCAAGGAAGAAGCCGAACGCAAAGCCAAGGAAGAAGCCGAACGCAAAGCCAAGGAAGAAGCAGAGCGTAAAGCCAAGGAAGAAGCAGAACGCAAAGCTAAGGAAGAAGCAGAGCGTAAAGCCAAGGAAGAGGCAGAACGCAAAGCCAAAGAAGAAGCTGAACGTATAGCCAAAGAAGAAGCTGAACGCAAAGCCAAAGAAGAAGCTGAACGCAAAGCTATGGAAGAAGCAGAGCGTATAGCCAAGGAAGAAGCAGAGCGTATAGCTAAGGAAGAAGCCGAACGCAAAGCCAAGGAAGAAGCCGAACGCAAAGCTAAGGAAGAAGCTGAACGCAAAGCCAAGGAAGAAGCCGAACGTAAAGCCAAGGAAGAAACAGAACGTAAAGCCAAGGAAGAGGCAGAACGCAAAGCCAAAGAAGATGCCGAGCGCAAAGCCAAAGAAGATGCCGAGCGCAAAGCTAAGGAAGAGGCCGAGCATAATTCATATAAGTCTCTGATAGAAGACTTTGTCAGCGACATCAAGGAGTGTGAGTATAAGGACGGCATCATATTTGGAAAGAAAAAGAAAATACATTATGTAGCTAACCCTATTACTAAGCGAATATGGAATGCTGTAGTAAACAAATCGTCTGAAGCAGATTTCGACGATAATGATTTTGTGCCACAAAAGGAATTGGGAACATTCTTGGAAAACCTAAATTCTTACTATTCTGGAAAGATAGTATTTGAGTATCTGCACAAGAACATTCACGCTCTTGTACACTTGCAGGTGTACGAGAAACAGGACAAGAATGCATGTTTCGTTTATATTAAGGAGGAAAACTGATGGCAAAGACAATAGCAGCAATAGATATGCTCGTGAAATACTTAGAGCATAGAATACGCAACATAAAGGCTGACACAAAGGAGGCGTACGACATAGAGAGGGGAGAAATTGTTGATGAGCTCAAGCAACTTGCTGAGCGCATTAGCAATATAGACCCTATTATACTGCCCAGGCTACCTAAAGCCGATTTGCAGGATGAGGTAATTAGAAATATAGCAAGTGCGGCTTCCAAACGCACAACTATGCCACCTATCTATACTGATACCACTTGCAACATTGGCATTCAGAATATTGCGGTATGCTTGCCTAAGTATGTGGATTTTTCTGAAACGCCAGGAGCGACAATCTATGGTATAAATGGTTGGGAAGAATTTGCACAAAAGAAGATGACCCACCTGCTCATGTCTGTACTGTTGTCGATGCCACTTGGCAAGGTTAGACTCCACTTCATCGACCTTAACTTCTCATGCAAGGCACAGTTCTTTATCGACAACTTCGACCGTTCTGTATGCAATATATATTGTGATGTACAGTCGGCAAAAGGTTTGGCAGAATCGTTGAAGACAAAGATGGCGCAGCGACTTCGTGGCGAACTGTCGGATAATATATATGATTTTGTCGTATTTCTTGATTTCTTAAACGATTACAATAAGATTGGCAATGCTTACAGACAGATAATAGAAAAGGGGGCATTCGCCTATATTCACACCGTATTTATCCTCAATGATTATAAGGTTGAAGAAGGTGTATACGATCCTGGTATACTTGACGAAGACAAATTCTGTTTTATTAATGGATATACTACCCTTAAAGATGAAATTGACTATACAGAAGTCTTTTTGTCGTTAGCCAATTTGTCTTTAGCCAAAGATTCCGACTTCCGCAGCAAGTGTATCGAATATCTTAACAATGGCTTGCAAACGGAAGATGAACCAGAGATAGACGAGCCAGAGATAGACAAGACCGAATACGCCGTCACAACATCTGCCATCGAGGCTCCGATAGGCAAGACTACCGACGGCGAGACCGTAGATTTCAAGATAGATGTAAACCGTGGCCATTACCATGCATTTGTAATAGGCGAGACAGGTTCGGGCAAGTCGCGCTTCCTGCACGACATCATCATCAACATGATAGCCAAGTATAGTCCCGAAGACGTAGAGCTATACCTTATGGACTTCAAGGGTGTTGAGTTTAATCCTTACCGCGACATCAAGCACTCGCGTGTAATACTTGTCGACCGTGCCGACGAGCGCATAACCTACGAGGTTATACACGAATTGAAGCAGAAGATGGAAGAGCGCCAAAAGATATTGGCTGCGGCAGGAGCAAGCGATGTAGACGAGTACAACAAGATGTCTGCCGACAGCCATATATCACAAATAATACTGGTAGCAGACGAGTGCCAGACGCTCTTTACAGATAATGCAAAGAACACAAAATTGCAGACCGAGATGATTGCCACCATTGCACTCATTGCCCAGCAAGGACGTGCATACGGTGTGCATCTGCTGCTTGCCACACAATCGTTGACCAATGCGCCGAAACTGCGTTCAGATATCCTCAACCAGATAGGCGAGCATTACATACTGCCTTGCCTTCCTGTCGATGCACGCCGACTTGTACCCGAACACGAGCAGAATGAAACCGAAAGGGTAGTGGCACAAATGGAAAAGGGCAAGGGCCAATGCTACTATCAGGGTGCCGACGGCAAGTTTATGTTCACATTCGACTATATTGCCAAGGGCGAGCAACAAGACAGCCTTATAGAGAAGGCAAGGCAGAAGGCCGACAAATACGAAACCAACGGACAGATATACTTCAGCGGCTCGTTGCAGTATGCTATGACCGGCGACACAATTGATGCTCTCGCCACTAAAGGCAGAAGATACATTGTGGCGTCGCCTGGACAGAGCATAGCCATATCCCAAACGCCATTGTCGATAGTTTTGCGCGACGAGGCTGGCGAGAATATGCTGCTTCTTGGCATAAACGACAAGCAGTACGTAACACGCACAACCATCAACACACTTGTGTCGATGATAGCGTCGGCAAGAAAGAAAGGTCTCGACTGCCAGTTTGTGGTGATAGACTGCTTGAAGTGCGATGAAGAGGAGCCGTATATGCACATACTCGACAGTTTGGAGCAAAGTGGACTCTGCCGTATCGTTGCCCCGCGCCAACGCAAGCATACGCTCTACAGCCTGTGCAAGGATATTGCCGCAGGCACGGCACGCCCCACGGTGCTCGTTATACTGGGCGAGGAGACCTTCCGCGAACTAAAGTTTGACGAGTCTCTCGATATTGACGCCAACACCAAACCCAACGAAACCAACGGAATGTCATCGGCAGACAATATGTCGTTCGACGATGCCTTGGCCATGATGAATATGCTGAGCAATCCGGTAAACGAGACCGACGGCCTGAAAGACATCAAGACCGTGGCAAGTGCGTTGAAATATATACTTGAACGCGGACCCGAGAACGCCGTGCACACCGTAATGCAGATGGACCGCATGGACAACTACTATATAGGCAACGAAAATGGTTATGTAGGGGCTAAAACTATATACAGCCACTTCGCGCATATCATTCTGTTGCGCTCTGGCGAGCAAGATGTGTTGAATCTTCGTCTTCCTGACGAGATAAGCCCCGCAGCGCTTGAGGACAATGCCGATCGACTTAGAGCCTACTACTATAACGAGAGCGGCAACAGGTACAGTCTGCTTACACCATATGTTATGCCCTCTATAGAACAGATAGACAAACTAATTCGTTAGTGTGCCGTTCTAATCGGGCATAACAGTTCAGAATTATCTTTACATATAGTAGGAGGGTATGGCATCCTTGCCATACCCACTAAATTGGCTGTACAATCATGGCAGAGTGGGTATGGCAGGGATGCCATACCCTCCTACAGATTGCCGTTCATATATAAAGATAAATATGAATACTTACTTATAAAATTTGTTGGCTAAAACAATATAAATCTCTATTCCGTGACACGGAACGGCCATTCGGCGACACGGAACGTACATTCGGTGACACGGAACGGAGATTTATATTATAATACAGACATAGGTATTTCAACTGTAAAGGTAAATAATTAAAAACTAACAAAAAAAATAAAGACTATGGCATACGATGCTGGCGTAAAAGACCTTGCCGAACTTCGCCAATTCGGCGCTAAACTTAATCAGGCTGCCGAGGCCTGCACCAATCTGTTTCAAAAACTTAATGCAGAGTGCCACCGTGTGTGCGAATCGTGGAACGACGACAAGGCAGCACAGTTTATGCAGAATTTTGACCAACGCAACCGCGAGATTGAACGCCTATCTCAGGAGATGCGCGAATTCTCGGCCCATATAGACCGCCTTGCAAGGGTTCTTGAGGATTACAGAAACGTAAGATAACCGCAAGCGAGCTATGGACGACATAAATGTAAAGGAGATTGAGGTGCTCAGGGCGTATTGTTCCAAACTAAACGATTTCAAGACTGGAACAAGTGCTGTGGGGCTGCTTGTGGCAAGACAGATAGACAAGATAAAGGACGACCTGAACGAAAGGCAGCGTGAGGCTCAGATGTTTATGGATTTTGTGGAGGATAAGGCAAACTCTGTAATATCACGCTACGACTATGCTCTCGACAAATGCCCAAGTGCGCGAGGTCAAATAGGCGAGACCGACTTGGACTGCAAGGCAAACATCAGTAAGGCCGAGGATATTATGAAGAGCATAAAAGCCAAGATACGCCAGCTTGACACCGAACTGGAGAATGCCCAACAGCACACCAAGAACTTCTGTCTGCAAGTAATCAACATGACCGACAGTTGCCAGAATCAGATGAACCGCACTATCACGGCGCTTGAGGCTTATAAAGAGACACGTTAGAAGGGAGGAGCTACAACAGTATGTTTTTTAGACAAATATCCGATTTTGACGAGAACTTCAAGTTTCTCGACCGCCTTAACATCTTGCTCTTCAACGTATGGCACGACAATAATGCCGACGCTTACCGCACGCAGTCGATTGAACAACTGGAGATGTTCTATCGCAACTATGTAAACGAGATGCGGCAGAAAAGCAACGAGCTTAAGGCTTTGGAGAGCGAGATAAACGAACTTGTGGAGCAGCTGCGCTCCGTAGTAGAGGATACACGCATGCTTGCCACAGACCCCGAAATTAGGGGATGCTTGCTTTGTACCGCTTATGGACGCAAGCCAGACGTACCCGATGTGCTTACACACGAACGTTTCGTGATGCGACCCAACGAAGACACCCACTATGTGGAGGACATTGCCATGAGCCGCTGTCCCTATCTCTGTAACATTGAGTCAGCCAGCATAGACGAGCAATTATAGGCTTTTCCGGTTTTTCCGACACTCCATTCCTGTTTGTCCGATAATGACTATAGAGGATAAAGGCATAAAAACATATACCTTTGCACCAGAATAAAGTAGGAGGGTATGGCATCCTTGCCATACCCACTAAATTGGCTGTACAATCATGGCAGAGTGGGTATGGCAGGGATGCCATACCCTCCTACTGATTGCCGCTCATATATAAAGATAAATATGAACACATACTTAAATCATATGAATACTACAGAAGATATGAATACAAGATTGACAAAAGAAGATCAAGCAATAATCAAGAAAGCCAGACGCAACAAGGTTTCTGGACCAATCTACAGCGAGGATGGACTTCGCTTGTTGAAAGTACTCGGCAATCCAGAGTACCTTGAAGTGAAAGACGGTGTGAAGGCTATTTGCGATGACGCATGCCAAGGACTTGACAATCTTCATGAGGTGGTATTGCCAGCATCAGTTACCGACTTGGGCACAAGAGCTTTCGCAAGCTGCATAAAGCTCTTCAAGATAACAATGCCTGGAGTAGATTTCATCGGAATAGAGAGTTTCGCTCATTGTGAAAATCTGAAGGAAATTGCCTTGCCAGAAACTTTGGGTAAGATTTGGAAAGCAGCCTTTGCTGACTGCAAAGCTTTGGAAGAGATAAATATTCCAAGTCACCTGAAGATTATCGACAAGTCTGCGTTCAGAAATTCCGGACTGAAAAGTCTCAACATCGTGATAAGTGATGACTGCGAATGCTGTATTTATGACAAAGCCTTTGCAAGTTGCAAGCATCTGGAGTCTGTATATCTAAACAAGAATGTGAAGATTGTGGAGCGAATGGCGTTTGCTGGCTGCACTTCACTAATGACGATTGGGTTTGAGAATCCGTCATTGACAGGTCCTATTGGTGAATTCAACGCGCTTACAAAAGATGAAAAGGAACTGATTGCTGCAGAACTACAGGCAAAGTATGACTTTGTAGGAGATTTCTATCCAAAATGTATAGGACACGGAATTTTCTTGTACAGGATTACTCGATACGCAAAAGGCGAGATATGCGATATAAAATACGGAATATATAATAGCGTAACAAAATTATTGGGCCCGTGCGTATATAATTTTCTCTGGTCCTTTGAAGAGGGCGGAATAGCTCGAGCTAAGCGGAATTTCAAATATGGATGGATTAACATGAATTCAGAAGAGATAATTCCTTGTAAGTATAGTGATGTGTCTGACATGGAAAATGGATACGCCTACGTCAAGGAAAACAAGGATGACACATGGGGATTAGTCAGTATGACTGGCAAAGTTGTCGTTCCTTGCAACAAGTATGAAGACGCAAGGATATTTAAGAATGGATATGCAGGTGTCAGGTTAAACAATCTTTGGGGCTTCGTGAATGAAGAAGGAGAAGAAGTAATTCCTTGTCAGTATGTTGATGTAAAGAAATTCACCGTAAAAGGATTTGTGAAAGTCTTGCCTCTAAGAGGTGATTGGATTACCATTGACAAAACGGGTAAGCAAGTGACAAAATAACAAGTAACAACAGAGGAAGCCGAAACGCTGGAAAGGGATATGCTGTTCTGACTATGCGCTACAAAAGAAAGTCACATAAAAAAAAGAATCATGCTTTATGGAGTATTTGGCCACAGTATACTATCGCATTGAAGGCAAACCAAATGACCTTCAAGATATATATGACCAGTATAGGACGCTTCTAAACAAGAAACTGCTTGAAGAGGGTAAAGACAAGTCTGTATCTTATGCAAGTATGGTGTATAGTCTCGGAGTAGATACCAAAGAACAATATCTTCGGGGCAACATTATAAAATGTGAGTTCGTAGATAATTCATTGAGTATTGAAGCCGAGGAAGATTGGGTGACGGCAGACTTCCGACATCCGCTTGAAAGCCACTATGAAGGTATGACCATATACTATATGGTGGAAAGTTATTGCGATGAGACTTATGCAACAAATGATGCAGAGGGGAAATATTTCCCGACACGCGTCAGTGTGGACTTTCATTTGAAAGAGCCGGTTTTGTGTGGTTACGAGCGGTTCAACAGTATGGATGAGGCATTAGCCTATTTCGCACGTGTCTTGAAACGTGACACTCTTACTGTTGATGACATCCACAAGTGGAACTGTGAGCATTGGAAGGACGGCTTCATCTATTTCAATGAGTATGAGGTTGATTTACGATGATGCAGTTGTCGAGATAATAACAGAGGAAGCCGAAACGCTGGAAAGGGAGTAGGCTTTTAAAATATAAAATCATACTTTATGACAAAGATTCATATTGGACAAGAAATCAAACAAGAGGTTCAAAAGCAGGGCCTCACTATTGAGAATTTTGCAAAGAATTTGCATTTAGCAAGTTCTGAGATTGAAGATATTTTTGATAAGACAAGTCTTGAAACAGACTTGTTGTTAAAGATTTCTAAGTTACTGAAAAGAGACTTCTTCTCGCTTTTCTCTAACTATGTTATTGAAGAAGCATACAAAGAAATTATCAGTCTTCTCAAGCAGAAAGGTGACAAGCGCTACATTGCCGTGCCTGATTGGGAAGACGAATGTGAAGGCGATGATGGTGACGGAACAGAAGTGTCAATATTTGGCATCGGACTTGATGACGATGATGAAATCTGTGTAGCCGCAGTTGTAGATAATATTGGTTATGGTCATGGCCCTGATGATTTCCCTCAGGAATGGACCAAAGTTACAGAGCTTTATGAGCCAGACTATCGTGCCTTCTATAGATTCGTAGCCAACAACATCGATAAAGCAATGACAAAGGAGGAAGCTGATGAGGTAACAAAAGAATATTGGCATTAAAAAAGCATGTTGAAAAATGGGATACTTATTCAATCAAGAAGCATTCCAATGCAGTCTTATGAGTGCATTGGAGAAAGGCAGAAAGCCCAACTCTTTTTTTAAATACTACGTTTTCAACTACATGCTTAATCACCGATTGGGAATACTGGAAGAAGCTGTAGGAAAATCCTATGATCCGCTTGTGTGGAATTGTTATCAACCTAATTCTCACCTAAGTGGTAAAGGAGAAATCATAGGTATAAATAAGTTTTTTAAAGAATTCAATGCCGAGATGAAAGGTTTCGGGAAACTAAAGCCCTACAAGGAACGTGGATATGGAAACTGTGTTGGATACGACTATACTTTGAAGATGAAGAATTCTGAATACGTCTTTATCGCATCCGTCAATAAAAAAAAAGATAGTGTAGTGGTATATACGGGCATTACTGATGTTCATAGTGTATTTTGCCCAGGTTCTCATGACTACATTCCATTAAGATGCTATGTATCAACAGCAAAAGAGATAGCAGACTGGTTCAAGATGATTGACGAGAAGGCAGGTTCGGAATTGAAACCAGAGTTTGACAAACTCGTGCTGAAGTTGTATGGCAATAATAATATAAAGGAGATAGCCCGATCTACCTTCAAGGCTCTTTTTGATGATAAGAAGAAAGAACGCGACTGCACATTAAATATAGCAGAAGGTAAAGTGGAACAAAACAGCGACAAGATGTCGTGTACAATCAGACTCGGACAATGGGTTTGCATGCAACTCACTATGTCGTATACGACAGACGATTGGGAAACCATAGTGAAGAGTATCTTTACCATGTACGATGTTTATGACAAGCAACAGAAGCTGACAAAACAGACAGAATAATGAACATTTCTATATCAATAGACGAACTGAAGCGGCTTCTCACGGCCATGCCTACAGACCAGAACATTATGCTTACGGGTAGGCATGGCATAGGCAAGAGTGAAATCCTTACCAATTTCTATGCGGAGCGTGGTATGAAGGTGGTGACATTGTTTCTTGGACAGATGTCTGACCCTGGTGACTTGATAGGTCTGCCCAATAAGAATGAGCAGACAGGAAAGACCGACTTTATGCCGCCATATTGGTTTCAAATGGATGGTGAACCGATTGTGTTGTTCCTTGATGAATTGAATCGTGCACGACCGGAAGTATTACAGACGGTAATGGACCTTGTGCTCAACCGCAAACTTGCCGGTAGGCAACTGCCAAAGGGTAGCGTGATAATATCTGCCGTAAATGAAGGCGACGAATATCAGCTTACCGACCTGGATCCTGCACTTGTAAGTCGTTTCAATATCTATCAGTTTCGTCCTACTACAGCAGAATGGTTGTTGTGGGCACAAGAGAATGGATTGGATGAGCGAGTGATATACTTTATCAGCAACAATGCCGACTGGTTGGATGAAAACATCAAGCAAGCAGATGAGTATGTGGGACTGGAGAAGAGTCCGGACCGCCGTGCATGGAAGAAGGTGTCTGATTTAATAAAGGGCATTGACAGTCTGGACGACTACAAGAAGTTTGTTGCTGGTATCATTGGTGTTGCTGCTACAACCGCTTTCTATGCGTCGGTGGCTGAGAAAAACATTATCTATGGCAAGAGTGTGCTCGTTGACTTTGCCAAAGTCAGGGGAAAGCTTAAGAGTCTGCAACTTCATCATTTAGCTGTTATCAACGAGGGCATATTCCGTTGTCTACAATTACACGACTATAAAGACTCGTCGACAAGTGCCGACAATCTTACGGCTTATACCGCCTGGTTACTTAACAACGAAAAGAAGGAGGCCTTTGCCAATTTCACCAACCTCATCACAGATTCCAAATACCCCAAGGCTGTAGTGTTCATATCCACCAAGACACCAGAACTATATAAAAAGGTTATCGAGTTTATTAGGAATCTGTAAGTATGACAGGCAGGATAGAGAAGATAAGTTTGGAGTGGTTCTTGACGGAGCCTGCTCTGTTTATGGTGATGTGTTCGCATAATATCGTAGCCAATACAGACATGAATTGCCCTATGCGTAGTGGACAGCGAAGGATAGAGTACAATCCCATACTATGCAAGGATATGACCGAAGAGATGTTGCGCGACCACTTGAAGGTAGAGTGCATACGCATTCTTCTCAAACATCCTTATTCACGACAGCCTGTCGGTTGTTCGCCACAAGCCATTGTGGCAGGAAGCAACTGCGTGGTTAGCGACAGTTATCGCAAATGGACTATTCGACTCGACTCTCCCAAGGATTATAAGTTGGAACGTGGTGAGTGTTTTGAGTTTTATGCCAAGGCAATAGAAAAATTGCTGCAGAAAGCGCAACAGATGCAAACTGCTGGGGATAAGAACAAACAAAAGTCGTCAAAGGCTCGAATCCCCCAAAAGGTAAAGGGGTGTGCCGAACGTGGAGACATAGACTCTGTCCAACTATGGGAGGAAGACGAATTGGCAGTTGCCGAAATCAACCAGATGATAGACACGCTTATGTTCAATAAACATTGGGGAAGCATATCGGCTAACATGATTGAAAGCATCATCGCCTCAACCAAAGTAAAAATAGACTATCGGCGTGTGTTGCAGTTGTTTCGTACTGAGGTAATCAGCAGTAAGCGCCGACTTACCCGTATGCGACCCAGTCGCCGTTTCGGCTTCGACTATATGGGCAGTGTACACCAACTCACGTCACGCTTGCTTATAGCAGTAGACACAAGCGCTTCGGTGTCAAACGATATGCTTAGCGACTTCTTTGGCGTAATCAATAGATTCTTCAAGTATGGCATAGAAACCATAGATGTCGTAATGGTTGACACCGAAATCAATGGCGAGACAATGTCGTTGAAGAAAGCAAAGAAGGGTGGTATAAAGATTATAGGACGTGGTGGTACCGACTTTCAATGTGTCATAGACTATGTTGCACAGAGCAAGACACGTTACCAAGGACTCATCATCTTGACAGATGGCGAAGCTCCTACACCTACGCTCCCTCCATTTTTCCGTGTGCCCATACTGTGGGCATTGATAAAGAATAGTTATAATAGTGACAAACTAAAAGAAATTGGGAGATTATGTTACATACAGAATATCTGATTATCAAAACACATCTTATCTCCATGGTATAATTGCAGTCTGACAATAACAGAGAAAACCGAAACGCTGTAAAGGGAGTAGGCAAAACTTTAAAAAAGACATGAGACATGTTTCTCTTTCTATGCGGAATTTTGATAGTTGTGTTTGGCGGCTACATACTGATAAGTATCATACAACTCGCGTTTATGATTATCGGTTGTATTATCCAGGCTATATTTGAATAAGATATGATAGTAACAAAAAGTTGATTTTTTGTTGATTTTCTATGGTCTGATTTTTTTATTTCAGAAAAACAGGGTAAATTTCGCGCGACAACTAAAAACATTAAAGACATGATGAACAACAATTCTACAACAAACAGTGAAAAGAAGCCTATCATCGACAACGATGAGGCTTTGCGTCTTATCGACCTCATCCAGCAGGGCGACTCCAATGCGGAGAACGAGTTGGCAGAACTCGGTTCTGTCTTTGTCAAGGCTGTTGCAAAGCAGTATGTGGGCAAGGGACTCTCTGACGAAGCACTCATTGCAGCCAGTCGTTACGGAATGTTACGTGCCAGCCATAAGTTCGACAAGTCGCGTGGCTTCAAGTTTGCCTCGTATGCCGTATGGTGGATGCGCGAAGCTATTCTGCAAGAGATTCGTAAAAAAGAAAACAACTAAACGACGAAGAATATGATACGCAAAAATTGGGGTGACGACGGTGCACTTACACTCATCAAAGTGGTTCTTGAAAGGACTGAGGACCAAGAGTTGAGAGAACAACTGCTGGAGTTTCTTCAAAACAACGAAGAGCTACGGTCAGATGCTCACAAGAAAGACTTCTACGGCTTTGCCACCACTCTTGCAAAAGAGTGGCTGGCAAGTAATCAATCATAAAGTAACTAAACAAAATCACAGACAATGAAAGAGATTAATGTAGAAATATATATAAATTGGGATAATAACGGAGCTACTGTCAAATTCTCTGACGAGGAAGCTGAGAAGTTGCTGGCATTATGGAAAGAAGCCCAAGATACAATTCTCAAAGACATGGAGGAAGAAGATTATTGGGAGAAGTTCGACCCTTGGTTGCAGGAGAAGGCTCCCGACCTATATGAGAAAATAATGAAAGCCTTCCACGAGGAATTTTGGGAAAGAATAGGTTGCTATTCAAGTGATGAAGGTGATGATTTTTTCTCTATTTCTTATGATATAGACGGAGCGTATCTTGACGACAGCAATAAAATCGTAATCAATCAGATTTTTCCTCCATCAGAATAAAGGTCTAAACGAAAAGAAAATGAAAATATATCTGAAAGTAAAGAAAGACTATGCCTATGGCGTTACCAGCCTTTGGAGCAAGTTCATCAAAGAGCAAATTCTGGAAACTGTCAAAGAAGTAAGTAAGAATTGGATGTTTGAGCCGAAGTTATATCCTATGTTTTATCAAGAGGATACGCATAGCCACTTTGTAGAAGCAAACAACGAACGTTTCTTCTTCGAATGTTTGATGTACGAGCTTTGCTTTGTGTGGGAATTAAACGATTTCGAAGGATACGAAGATGAGTACTCTGATTTTGCACGCGAAAGAGATGTATTTTTAGATAAAGATAAGGTAGAACCTCCAAAGGAATACGTCTATATCGGTTCGTACATATATGAACAAGAAGAACCGCTTACTCTCCCAGGACTTGTATTCGACCCCGAATACGCAGAGGATGGTGAGGTTTTGGCAGAATGTATGTTTACGAGTGATTTTGAAGACGAAAAATTAAAACGGGAATATATGTCTAATGGAAACTATGAGGAATGGGAAAAGGATACTCCAGCTTTGTAGCATAGCCTTGTTGGCATTGTCTATATGCTCTTCATGTTTGAACAAGTCTTCCGATACAAGTCTCGATAAGAGCTATGGTAAGTCTGACTCTACCGAGATTTACCATACAATAGTCTCTGACGACAGTCTCGTGACAGCCATCTGGTATAATACAGGCGAAGGCGGAACCGCACCCGACATAGATTGTGTGGTTAAATTCAAATCAGAAGATGGCAAGCTGCACGAGGAGCATAGACCTTTGCTGCAACTTGCCCATCCTAATGATGATTACAGCCACCATGAAGTGCAGAAGATAGTGAGTCTTGACGATGAATACGGCAATCGCTCCTACGTGTTCTTCCTCTCTGCTAAAGTAGGAAGCAACGAGTACGCTCGCGACATTGTGGCTTTCGAGATAGTCGGTGACAGTCTGCGACCATTGTACAACTTTAAAATTGATTAGAGATGGAAGAAGACATAACAATAGATTGGGAGACTTTTGTCAAGTCACAGTTGCATTGGATAAGAGTGGTATATAAAATAGAGGGCAGACAAGAGAACCTTCAAGAAATATACAATCTCTACAAAGAATTTGCCGACAAGAAACGCCCCGCCATGGAAGATGACGAGGAGCCAGGTTGGGAAGGCAACATTATTTTAGCACTCGGTATAGACTATGGCGACCGCAATCTTTGTGGTAACATTCTCCATTGTGACCTTAAAAACGGAGTTCTCGAAATAGAAGCTGAGGAAGTCGCATTCATCACAGATTTCAAGATTCTGGTTGAAAATCACTATAAAGACCTGAAAGTATATTTCATTACGGAAGACAATGAAGGCGACATTTACACCACCAACGATGCCTACCGCAAGTATTTCCATGGTCTGCATAGCGACTACATCGTTGTTCCTTAAACCATTTAAAAGGATAAAAAAATAGAGACATGGGAATAAAAACATTCTTTGCATCACTAATGATGCTGATAACCATAGCCGTTATGTGCTCGCCGCTGTACCTTGTTTGGTTCGGATTTACGATGAGCGGATCTATAGTTGTGCGTATATGCTTGATAGTCGTCGGACTTATCCTGTGCAGACTATTCAAACCAATATCCAACTTGTTTGACAAGGATTTCAAATGGTTCTGACCAACGCGGTATGAAACAGTAGGCATAATAAGTAACAGTTCAGAATTATCTTTAGTAGGAGGGTATGGCATCCTTGCCATACCCACTAAATAGGCTGTACAATCATGGCAGAGTGGGTATGGCAGTGATGCCATACCCTCCTACAGATTGCCGTTCATATATAAAGATAAATATGANTCATGGCAGAGTGGGTATGGCAGTGATGCCATACCCTCCTACAGATTGCCGTTCATATATAAAGATAAATATGAATACTTACATAATTAAAATATAATAATACAATTCAATGGAGAAATATCATATAGGACAAGAGATTCTGAAAGAGGTAAAGGCTAAGTACCCTTCAGTAGCTGCCTTTGCCAGAGAACTGTGCAAGTCCAGCTCTGCCACATACGAGATATTCGGAAAGACAAGTCTCGACACCGACTTGCTGCTGAAAGTATCGAAGCTGCTTGATAGAGACTTCTTCCGCGAATTCTCGGAGAAATGTCTTAACGGAGAAGTAGCTGTGGAAGACAAGGATATGACAGAAAATCACCTCAACTGTCTTTTGCCAGAAGACGAGTTGCATATCTTCACACCATATAATTACGAAATGGTTTTTGAGGAATACTTCCTGCTTCCACGTCGAAAGCCACTTGTGGCGTTTTGCAGAAGAAGAGATAGCATTACATATATCGATGCTATAAGTAGGATAGGCGAGGGCTTTTTTGGCGAAGGAAAGGTGAAGGAGTTAATGGTGGATAAGAACGCTTTGGTCGACTTCGAGGCACAAATCCCACATATGACAGCTTTGCCACAGAAGGCATTTGTTGTATGCTATAATGGCACAGGATTGCAAAACGGTTTCGATCAGATTATTCTACTGTCAGAGAAACTGCTTGCAGCTTCAGGAAAGCATGTAGTAGTGATATGCAAGAATAACAGCTGTATAGAGAACTTTGGACATCCAAAATACATCTCCTATGCCGAGCCAACATTCGACACATGGAAAGAGCGCATCTTTGCATGTGTGCTGGATAATAGCCAGAACGACTTTGTGTACTATCGCGAGCTTTTCAAGGCTATAGAAGGCAGAGGCTATATTAACGCCATCCACAGTTGTCTGATAAGTCATGACGTAGAGGGGGCGCAGCAGCACCTGGCAGAAGCCCGGAAGCTAAGCACCTTCAAGGAAACTGTTGTCTCTAGTGATATGACCCTCGAGAAAAATGACTTATGGGAAGGACATCAGATAAGCTCGCTTACAGTTCGTCCTGAAGACAAGCAACTGCTCGAACACCGTTTCGGAAAACATTATCTCGGAAAACATTACGTCAGCATGTTTTTTGAAATATACAAAGAGACAGGCACAATAGATTCAACATGGGGAACTTTTGGTTACATAGATGTTTAAATCAATGGCATTTGAAGACGAAGCATAAATATTATTAACTTAGTAACAGTTCAGAATTATCTTTACATATAGTAGGAGGGTATGGCATCCTTGCCATGCCCACTAAATAGGCTGTACAATCATGGCAGAGTGGGTATGGCAGTGATGCCATACCCTCCTACAGATTGCCGTTCATATATAAAGATAAATATGAATACTTACTTATAAAATTATTTTATTATGGCAAAAGACGCTAATCAATTTATTTTTAGAGAAGAATACGAGGAATGGTTGCGTAATCTGGGTATAAAGTCAGCTGGAGCATATTGTCCACAAGACAAATATACCTGTAATGATGGTAGAGAGTTTTTGTTTTTTGATCTTATTGGTGTTTTTGCAAAAGAAAATGATCGCTTGTACGTGAATGCACTTTTCGAAGAGTGGAAAGCATTTATTGAAAATAAAAACCAAAACAATCTTAAGACCACTCTTAACCGCTTGTCTTATCTCCAGAAATATAGACAGTTCGTTGAAACTAAAATTTATGGTAAAAAAAGATTGAGCAAAGAGGACAATGCGAGATTTAATGAAATTCTAAACAACATAGACTCTGTACGCAAATCAATAGACAAATCGCAGAATCCAAAAGTAGATGGTATGGATTCGTTAATAGAGTATATTAGTACAAAGCGGTTTATAAAGTTGGCAATAGAATCGTCTTACTTTTTCTCGCCTAAGCTTGTGGTAGAAAGGTTTGAAGAGATTAAAGAATACATTTGCCAACAAAAGGATGTAGATCCTGCTTTTAAAGATAAAAAAGAATCTTTTGTCAAGTATCTCCCTGCACGATACACTTCGAAAGAAGACTCGACAGACGCAGCAGATGGTGTACATGAGTGTGACCAAACATTAGGCAAAGTCTATTTCAAGCTTTCTAAAGAATCTCAGCGTCTCTGTGTTATCTATCAAGAAGGAGCAAGGGGTAAGAATACAAAATGTGGTGGAAACACTTGTGGAGGTGGCAATGGCAATGCCAGAGTGTGCCAATTGATTAAGGATCGTACTGGGTATGACCTTGGAACAACAACAAACAAAAAGCACTTCAGAAACTTCATCATTTCGCACATATGGGGGCATGCTATTGATCCTCGTTACTTTACAAACCTTTGGAATATCGTTATAGTTCCAGCATGGGCAAACCACTTGTTGGACAAAGACGAAGAAGGAACTTTGGCTTCAGCATTCAAAGCTACAATACAGAAAATCATTACTAAGCTATATCAGTATAACAGCTATGACTGGAAATCTATAGAAATGGATGAACCTACATGTAAAGAGGAGGAAGTGCTTCATGGTAACTATCAGATTAACACCATTGACGGTATTGCTGATAAAGAGACTTTGGGCAAAATATCAAGAGTATCCATCCCCGTATAAGAATCATTATTCCCTGATTTTCATTAAATAAGAGCATGTTTGACAAATAGTAAATGATATGCCAAAGAAGATAACATTCAATGACATTCTCCAGAACAAGATAAAAGACTTTGTCGGCACCAAGCGGTGGAGCAATTCACAATTTGCTTCACGCTACTCGGACACTTATGCCGAAGTCTACGGCAAGATGGAGGCACCCAGCACTTCTACCTCGCGTAAGCTTATCGAAGAAAAGGGTCACGAGTATGCTGAAAAGGAATGCATCATTCTGGAGAAGCTCACATCCATCACCTTCTATAAAATGTGGCTTGAAGAGCAGAAGCGTATCATTACAGCAGGACAGTCAGCAAAGATGACATGAGCATTGCTTTTATGCTATAATTACAAGAATATTCTATAATAAAAAAAACAAAATAATGGAGAAAAATAAAATGATGGATATGCATGTAGAAAAGGGTCTTGACTCAGAAAATGTCATAGATAGCAGTTCGCTCGACCCTCTGTTCGAGGAAGCTGCACGCATAATCGTAACAATGCGGTCGGGCTTTGCCTCGTTGATTCAACGGCGCTTGTCTATCGGCTACAACCGTGCAGTCAGAATTATGGACCAGTTGGAAAAGGCTGGAATCGTGGGCGCGGCACAGGGAAGCAAGCCGCGAGAAGTGAAGATTCAAGATGAGAACAGCTTGGAGAATCTGCTTGTGGCATTGCGCCGAATAACTAAAATCAGTAACATTCTGACTAACGAAGAAGCATACAAAGACATATCTATTCCTTCACCGTTCTGAACCTCTTGACCACACCTATTACTATAGAGTGTGTATAGGTGTGCGTCTTAAGATTGTTGACATGCGACTGCTCGTAGTTGCCCATATATCCTATGCGCCATGTGGTGTGGGCAAGACGCAAGTCGAGTGTAAGCATTTGGCGGAAGGATGGAGTGGAGCCGAAGGTTGTGGGCACACAGTTGTGATCGTAGTTGCCACGGTTGAATATCTCGTAATACGACTGTCCATAGTTTGGCGAGAACATCAATCCGAAGAGTGGGGCAGAAGCCTCGTAATGCAGGATAAGTGGAAAGTGGGCACATGCTCCGGGATGCATAGATATGCCTCGTGTATGACTTGCACGTCCAATGGGATAGTCAAAACCTATGGTTGGCTCTATGTTAAGCGAAAGACGTGCATTGGCAGGATTGTTACCATTGCGTGTGTTGTATACAAATCCGATGTTTGCCGCTGCTGTTCCACCAGCAAGCATACGCAGCGGACGACGCCAAAGGCTGATAGTCCATTTGTGCAACAGCGAATAGCGGAATGTATAATTGCCTGCCATCTCGCCGCCATTGCCCGAACGATTGTCGGCATAAGCAACGTTGCCCTCGTGCTGAAACTGGTTAACCCAGGCAGTAGAGTCGTTCTCGCGACGCGTGTGCGATAGAAAGGTTAGGCTGGTGCCACGATATTTCTCTGGCGAGAGATATGTGTCAAGAATATTGGTATAGCCAACACCAATCATCAGGGCATTGGTTTTGTATTGCGGTTGTTGTATGCCAATGCTGTTGTGGCAGCCGTCTCCGTTTGAAGCGGCTGCCGCAACAACACCGCCCAACAATAGGGCAGCTATGCTTATAAGCTTAGAGATCTTCATTTTCTGTAAAGATATTGAGTTGTCCTGTCATTTCGTCTATCACCTGCTGCTGGCTTTTCCCTGCATCAGGGTCAAGGTTTTCGGGCTCGTTGTTGTCTTCGTTTTCGTCGTTGTCCGATTCGGGTTCTGGATGTCGTTTAGGTTCAAGTTCCTTTACATCGGCCACATCCAGTGTTGTAATGCGCTTGCCTTTGGCCTTGAATCCCTTAACGGTGATAAACTCTTCGGCATCAATCTCTATTGGCGGACGTTGCGTTTCTGTTCCATCAGGTGCTGTTGAGGGCGCATAGTCCACCTTGATAAGCGGATAAGGTGTATCTGTTAGCAGCAGCAACTTGCTGTTAGGATTTTCGCCTATATAGTTCTGTGGACGCTTGGTTGCCTCCATGCGGAATCGCTTTAGATATAGATTGCCCGAATTGTCTGCATCAAGCAGCACGGCAGTCCATACCTTGTCGGGGTTCCACTTCTCTATTATCTTGATATTGTCTTCGTAGTGATTGTTGGCATCGAATGTAGAGATGTAGAAGTTGCCGTCGTCCAAAACCACCAATATAGAGTCCTCGTCGAAGAATTCGCCCAATAGTCTTCCATGCTCGTCGTAGTTTAGGCGGTTTACATCGGGATCGTACCACACCTTGCGTCCGCCAAGGGTTGAATGACCATGACTCTTCAAGCCTATACGATGAATAGGATTTCGTGTTACAAGGTTGCCCTTTGATGCACGTCCCTTGATAGCTATCTCGGAGAAATCCTTGTCGATGAATATCTTCTTTAGCTTAGGGTTGGCCTCAAGCGTAACCTTTATAACCTCAGCCTCGCCATTGGGGTTGGCTGTAAAGTATAGTACACGCGAGCCAGGCGTGCCTTGCGTCAGGTCGTATTCCTTGCCCACCGTCATTGTAGGCACAAAGAAACGCTTGATAAATGCGGCACCTGCCTTGCCATCACGGTATACTACATTATATATAGTGCGCTTGTCGTTCTTCTTGAACACTTGCACATGCAGAATGTTCTTGCCTACAAATATCTTGTCGGCTGCACGCACCATCTTGTACTTGCCGTCTTTGAAGAACACTATTATGTCGTCGATGTCGGAGCAGTTGCACACAAACTCGTCCTTCTTAAGTCCGGTTCCGATAAATCCCTCTTGTCGATTGATGTACAATTTTTGGTTAGCCTCCACCACCTTCGATGCCTCAATGGTGTCGAAGCTCTTTATCTCGGTGCGGCGTGGATGGTCCTTGCCATATTTGTCGCGTATGAATTCAAACCATTGCACAGTTACGTCAATCATATGAGCCAAGTCGTGCTCAATGTCGGCAAGTTCTGCCTTGATGCGTGCTATAAGTTCGTCGGCCTTGTCTTTGTTGTATTTCAGTATGCGCTGCATCTTTATTTCGAGCAGACGCAGAATGTCGTCGCGTGTGATGTCGCGGTGGAATGTATATTCGTACACGTTGGCATTGCCAGTGCTTGCGTTTCCGGCAGGCACACGGAACACCTGATTCTTGAAAGGCTCAAGCTTGGAGGCGATAAAAGCCACAACCTCGTCTTGCGACTTGGCCTGCTCAAACTTCTTCTCTTTGTATATGCGTTCCTCTATGAATATGCGCTCCAGTGACGAGAAGAATAATTGTTCCTCAAGTTCGGCCTTGCGTATCTGCAGCTCACGGCGCAACAGTCCCATTGTAGTATCGGTACTGTGGCGCAGCACATCGCTGACGGTAAGGAAACATGGCTTGTTGTCCTCGATAACGCAGCAGTTTGGCGATATGTTTATCTCGCAGTCGGAGAATGCGTACAAGGCATCTATTGTCTTGTCCGACGACACTCCAGGAGCCAAATGTACCTGAATCTCCACTTCGGCAGCCGTATTGTCGTCCACTTTCTTAGCCTTAATCTTGCCCTTGTCTATAGCCTTAAGTATAGAGTCGATAAGGGTAGTGGCGGTCTTTGAGAAAGGAATCTCGCGAATGACAATAGTCTTCGAGTCGAGCTTCTCAATCTTTGCACGCACCTTTACCATTCCGCCACGCTGTCCGTCGTTGTATCTCGATACATCTATAGAGCCACCTGTAGGGAAGTCGGGATAAAGACTAAACTCCTCGCCACGCAGATAGTGTATTGCTGCGTTGCATATCTCGACAAGATTGTGAGGCAGTATCTTGCTGCTCAAGCCCACGGCAATGCCTTCCGCACCCTGTGCTAAAAGGAGCGGAAACTTGACTGGCAAGGTGATAGGTTCCTTGTTGCGTCCGTCGTAAGAGAGTTGCCAGTTGGTAGTCTTTGGATTAAATACCACATCGAGTGCAAACTTCGACAATCGTGCCTCTATATAACGTGGAGCCGCAGCGCGGTCTCCGGTAAGTATGTTACCCCAGTTGCCTTGACAGTCAATAAGCAAGTCCTTTTGTCCCATCTGCACCAATGCGTCGCCTATAGAAGCGTCGCCATGCGGGTGAAACTGCATAGTATGTCCCACAATATTGGCCACCTTGTTGTATCGTCCGTCGTCCATACGCTTCATCGAGTGCAATATGCGTCGCTGTACTGGCTTTAGACCGTCCTCGATATGTGGCACGGCACGTTCAAGGATTACGTATGAGGCGTAGTCCAGAAACCAGTTTTGGTACATACCGCTAAGATGATGTACGGCAGAAGCGTCGAATCGGTTCACCGGTTTGTAGTCGGAATGTTGCTCTATGTCTTTTATCTCGTCATCCATAAATATATCGTGTGCGTTGTTTTATGCTAATAGTCAATAGCAAAGGTACTAAAAAAAATGGAAATTGTAAGCATGTAGACGTGTTTCGGGGCTGAGTTTCATAACATTTAACTTGAATAACGTTACGAAATCAGTCAAAAAAGCGTATCTTTGCATCCTATAAGCAATTTAATGCAGAATTTCAGAATAATAAAACACATATAACAATGGCACAAGAAGACGTTTTCAAGAAAATCGTGAGTCACTGCAAAGAGTATGGTTTCGTATTCCCAAGCAGCGAGATTTATGACGGTCTTGCCGCTGTCTATGATTACGGACAGAACGGCGTTGAACTTAAGAACAACATCAAGGAATATTGGTGGAAGAGCATGGTGCTTCTTCACGAGAATATCGTGGGCATCGACTCTGCTATCTTTATGCATCCTACAATATGGAAGGCAAGTGGACACGTTGATGCCTTCAACGACCCTCTCATCGACAACCGCGACTCTAAGAAACGCTATCGTGCCGATGTTCTTATCGAGGATCAGATAGCCAAGTACGACGAGAAGATAGAGAAGGAGATTGCCAAGGCACGCAAGCGTTTCGGCGATTCGTTTGATGAGGCTCAGTTCCGTGCTACTAATGGTCGTGTGCTCGAGCATCAGCAGAAGCGCGACGCTTTGCACGAGCGTTACACCGAGGCTATGCAGGGTCCAGACCTTGCAGAGCTTAAGCAAATTATCGAGGACGAGGGCATTGTTGACCCAATAAGCGGAACAAAGAACTGGACCGACGTTCGTCAGTTCAACCTTATGTTCTCTACAGAGATGGGTTCGGTAGCCGATGGTACCAACAAGATATATCTACGTCCGGAGACTGCACAGGGTATCTTCGTTAACTACCTCAACGTTCAGAAGACTGGCCGTATGAAGATTCCTTTCGGTATCGCTCAGATTGGTAAGGCTTTCCGTAACGAGATTGTGGCACGCCAGTTTATCTTCCGTATGCGCGAGTTCGAGCAGATGGAGATGCAGTTCTTTGTACAGCCAGGTACCGAAATCGAATACTTCAAGAAATGGAAGGAGTTGCGCATGAAGTGGCATCAGGCTCTCGGCTTCGGTGCAGAGAATTATCGTTTCCACGACCACGAGAAGCTGGCTCACTATGCCAACGCTGCTACAGACATCGAGTTTAAGATGCCGTTCGGATTCAAGGAGGTAGAGGGTGTACATAGCCGTACCAACTTCGACCTTTCTCAGCACGAGAAGTTCTCAGGACGTTCAATCAAGTACTTCGATCCACAGACCAAGGAGTCGTACACTCCGTATGTAATCGAGACTTCTATCGGTGTCGACCGTATGTTCCTCTCGGTTATGTGTCACTCTTATCGTGAGGAGCAGCTCGAGAATGGTGAGACACGTGTTGTACTTCTTTTGCCACCGGCACTCGCTCCTACCAAGCTCGCTGTGTTGCCACTTGTAAAGAAGGACGGACTGCCAGAGAAGGCTCGCGAGATTGTAAACGATCTCAAGTTCCACTTCAATACTCACTATGATGAGAAGGATACTATCGGCAAGCGTTATCGTCGTCAGGACGCTATAGGTACTCCTTATTGCGTAACTGTGGATTATGACACACTGAAGGACAACACCGTAACCTTGCGTTTCCGCGATACTATGGAGCAGGAGCGTGTAAGCATAGACCAGCTTCGCGACATCATCGAGGACAAGGTTAGCATCACAAGCCTCTTGAAGAAGCTTCAGTAAGCTTTGGCTTGCAGCATAATAACATATATTTGACACAATACATTTAAATGAAGAGATTCAGCTTATATTTTCTTTCGTTGCTCGTCATGATGCTGTCGTCAGCGCTTGTGTCGTGCAGCGAAAGCAACGAAGAGGATACGGAGTTTAACGATTGGCAGACTCGCAACGAACAGTATTTCGACCAGAAGTACAATGAGGTGAAGGCTCTCGTTGATGCCGGCAATACCGACTGGAAGATTCTGCGCAAATGGTCGTACGAGGGCAATGTAGCTACACATAGCTACGACCACGTGCTTGTCAACGTATTGAAGGAAGGCACTGGAGCCGGATGTCCTCTGTATACCGATACGGTTGATGTGCACTATAGTGGTCGACTTATTCCGTCCGAAAGCTATAGCGACGGTTATTTGTTCGACCAGTCGTGGACAGGCGATTTTGATGAGGCTACTGCCAAGCCAAGTACTTTTGCTGTAGGTGGCAATATTGTCAATGGTTTTAGCACAGTATTGCAGTACATGCACATTGGTGACAAGTGGCGCGTATACATTCCTTATCAGCTTGGCTATAATGACAAGGCAAGTGGCAGCGTTCCTGCCTACTCAACGCTTATCTTCGACATGGAGCTTGTGCACTATCGCCATGCCAACAACAAACCTAAGGTTGTGGCACGTCGTGTAAAATAAGGCTGAGTCGCATGCTATAATATAAAAAGGTGTGCCGCTACTCTTGATTGGGAGTAGCTGTACACCTTTTTGCTTTTATACTCTTTTCTATACGCACCACCAAAACGGGCTTTGCGCTTATAAGCAGATGTAAGGTGGATTGTGGTATATAATCCTTTGCCAAGTATATAATGTTACTTTGCCAAGTAATATATATTCTTTTGCCAATTATATTATGTTACTTTGCCAAGTAATATATATTCTTTTTGAGCCGCCATAATACGGCTCATATAATATTGTTGTGTTTTTAACAATCTGTATTTCTTATGCAAACAACTGTTTTACCCTATAAAGATAGAACTTCAGATCATTCACTCCTCTGAATTCAGCCCTGAATGTTTTTAGCTTGCAGTTAAACGATTCTGCACTGGCGTTAGTTCTTTTGTCATTGAAGAAATTCAGTATTCTGTCATAATGGTTTTGAAACGTCTTGATGACTGTATTAAACTCTTCACAGTTCCATTGCTCAACCTGATTAAACCATAATGCGAGTTTGGGTCGTGCCACGTCCTTGTTATCGTAATCCGAATATATCTTACCCAATCTTAAAGCAAGATAATAAAACTCTTTCATGTCCGGAAATCGACTGAACAGAACCTTGGCTCTTTCTGCCTGTGATTCGGTCCAGTCATTCGGCTTTCTTACAAGCAACCTGCTGCATCTTACCATAAGCTGCTTAAGAGTGTCTCCACAGCTTAATATTTCAGGCTTGTATTCAAGCCCTTTCTCCTTGTACAAAGCACGCATGCGATTATCCTCCGCCATCACTTCCCAACGGTGCTTTATACGTAAGTCCTGAAGAGCATCATACATAAGTTTCTGCACATGGAATCGGTCAACGATCTGCTCTGCATTGGGAAAACACTTACGTACTATCTTATACATAGAGTTTGACATGTCCATAGTAACAGACTTGACCATTGCACGTTTGCCGACAGGAAGACGCTGTAACTTCTTGATTATAAAGTCTGATTTCACTCCCTTTACCATTGCAACCAGCGTACCCTTCCTTCCATGCCCGTCCTTATTGGTCACAATTGTGTACAATTCTCCATTGCTCAGTGAAGACTCGTCTATGGCAAGATGTTCACCGAGATTGCAGGCATAAAGCGTAAACTCCTCTGAATGTTTTTTCTGATTCCAGGAGTGAAATCCACTCAGATGGTTCTTGTAGTAGTCATTTAGGACATTTGCCTTCAAATGCGTAAACTCTGCTACACTCTTGATGCTCACTGCATGGGTATCAAGGTAATTCTTTTAAAAAAGCTCCGAACTCAGCGGTAATTCTGGTTCCAGATGCAACAAGATTCCAATCGCGACTGTAGCTCTTGCCGGTAGACTTGTCAAGCCATCTGCGTCGCTTTATTCTGAAATACATGGTATGGTCACGGACGGGAAAGTCTGTAACTGTTATTGGCTTGTGGAAACCATTGGAAATTAAAGGAAGGTCTTGTAAGTTTTCAGGCACAATATCTTTCTCAACTAAGACCAACATAAAATAATCTCCCATGTTGGAAGCTTCTGTTATGTCGAAATAGTCAAGGAGTCCTGCGGGAAGAAACAAGGACAATACGGACTTGTAATCTATGGGCTGAGTTCTATTCATGACGCAAAGATAAACAATAATATTGGATTGTTAAAAACACAACAATATTATTTGATCCCAATTAAGGATCAAATAATCTTCCAACCTGGGTAGAACACAATTTAAAAAGTAAGCGGCCGCATAGTCCATATTATAAAAACTATACGGCTGCCAGCCATAATTATATTGTCTTAAAGAGTAACTTCACATCCGAGAGATCCCATTAGACGTAGATTACTTTTTATGTCTTTAGTGTGAGAATCATATTCTCTTACAGAGAGTCTAATAAATGGCTTGAGCTTGTGACATGCCATTAACTTAAACTTCAAGCCAGCCTCATAGAACATATAGTTCCAGTCGTTATGACATTTTGCAGGGCATCCAAGTCCAAGAAAAACAGACAAATCACTTTCTGCACTATGGTATGCCGAATAACCAATACGACCTTGAATTACTTCATTTGTTGCATATGACTGGATATTATTTTCTTTGAATAATGAAATATTGTGTTCTGCTTGTATACCAACAGAAAAGCGTTTCAAGACTTCATAGTCTAAGACGAATCCTACCTCATAAGGCGTAAACTCTTTATTGAAACCACCGCCTTGAGTAAAGATACCAAGATTAAACTTTCCGGTCTGACAAAAGGCCAGTATAGGGAACGCAGATATAAAGAATATTAGAATAATTTTTCGCATCTTGTTAAATCTTTATACGTATCAATCACAATACTTCGTTATAGGTATACTAGTCAATTCTCATTATTAATGGGAGTTAACAGAGAAAATCTTCTATAATTAATTATATTCTGCTTGATACTTAAAAAGTCAAAAATCTTCATGTGTAACACATTCAAATACTAAAGCTTATAATAATGCCAATAAGACACCTGTATGAATAATAAACACAAAAGTGTTGCTATGTGACTATATATTATTTCACAACAATCAAGATGGCTTACTGGCATTTTATATGTATTATATGTAAATGTTGTTCACAAATGTTATTATCGTACAGCATCTCCATTCCAAAGAAGGGCACTCGCATTAGCAACAGACACTCCATCTTTTACCATCCTTTTTAAATTAGGATTTATATTTGAGTCTGTGATAGTTCGGTCAATACGCTTTATATAGGTAGTATCTGCATCTTCTACATACTGCAAACCATCCAGCACCATTCCGCTAATTTCCAAAGCATCTTTCTTGTCTTGTGTATCAGCTAACGTTTTTAGACGATTGATATTTTCAGATATGGACGAATTTGTATCGAAATTATCCTTTACAACTGTTAACATACGTATCATTTTCTCCTTCTCTGTGCTAGAAATCGATTTATGACTTACTTCTGCAACACGTTCAACTATAGTTTGAATAGACATGGTATCTACCTTATCGCCATATTTCTCATACAATTCCCTTGTTATTCTATTGTGCATGTCTCCCAAAGAATTTGGCTCTATATAGCCTATATTCTCGGTTTTAAAATTTTTATCAGTTGCTACAGACTTTTCTTCTTTTGTAACATTCCAAATTAAAGTAGACGCACTTATACCTGTACTAAGATCTCCACTTAGCAAAGTTCCGCCAGCATCTGCTGCCGCACTGATAATCCATCGCAACCATTTTGGCATACGTCGTACTCCCTTTGATGATTGCTGTGGGAGATACGCATTGTTGATAGCTGCAATATCCTCTTTTAGGAGAGACACTGCTTCTTGATTACTTTCAGATTCTTCTGCCACAACAGATTCTGTCTCAGATGAGCAACTAACACTCGCGAAAACGAGTAACAAGCTCACGAAATAAAAAACTACCTTTTTCATTAGTGATATGATTTAGAAAAAGAACATAACAATGCAGGTTTTCACGAATCTACTTAAACGACACAATATCTGTTGTGCTCAGGTTATGTATGAGGGTTACTAATACCTAACGATTACAAAGATAGATTAAAATTAGCAAACGTACATAGTTTTATGTAAATAAGTGAAGTTTTTCTCTTATTTTTCATACTTTAGTATCAAACTGTTGTTGTATTTCGCTCTTTATTATTAACTTTGCACCATGAAAAGAGTGAACTTCATAACAACAATAAATTACGCAGACTGTATCTCTGATCAAACTGCCGACCTTCTCCCATTTTATATTAAGTCTGCAAAAGCTATGGATTGCCTTGTGAGTAATAGAATATTATTGATAGACTATCACGACGGCTATCTACCATATGTTCCAGATGATTTTCCCTTCTCGAATGACAACGTTGTGAAAGACATAGACTATTGTGTCAAGAATATGTTTTCAGAAGTACAAATAAAGGAAATTAGAGAAATAGATAGTGCATTTTACTCATTCCTGAAGACTTTAAGCAATGAGCAAAAAACACAATGCATATTACATACTGATTTATGCATGTTTATAAATGGCAATAAAACTCTGTTACATAGAACAATAACGCCTTATGCTCTGGATGTCAATGGGGATGTTTGGCTTTCATTGTGTGCTTTTACATTTCCTTCTAGAGCAAACACAGGAAATGCTATTATAAAGATGAAGCGTTCTAAATTTCATTATCAATATAATAACGGATGTTGGGATATTTCTACTAATACAGAATTAACAGAGATTGAATCAAGGATATTATCACTATCTACAACAGGTCTTAGTGCTATGCAAATTGGATCTTTTATGCATCTATCAGAAGCAACAATAAAATCACATAAGCAGGCAATTTTCAAAAAACTAGGCGTCTTGAACATTTCTGAGGCCATTTCCTATGTTGTTGATTATGACTTGTTATAGTTTAATTTTTGGAAAAGGCATGCTTGAATTAGTGATACTGTCTTATACTTATATAGGTAGACATATTATACAGACTAGTAAATATGAGTTGACAGGATTTCACTGCGTCAAAAGAGCCTGATGGTAACTATTTTACGGTTCATCCGGAATATGGAGTGATTAATTGTGACGACACAGGGCTACAACTAACGATGCATGCAAATATGTTACCATTTACAATCGTAATACTAATGTCTGGAACGTAATATAACGTGAGTTCGACGAATTAGAATAAGGTTAATTGTCTATCTATAGTCCTTTGGACTGCAATTGTTGGTTTCTTAGGGAAGAAACAATATGCAGCCAAAGCTCCAAGAGTATTGACAATGAAGTTATCAAAAGATCTGTGTCTGGAATGTTCCACCTGTGCGATATTCTTAAGTTCATCGTTTACGGTCTCAATGATAGCCCGTTTTCTCAACAAGAGCCTGTCTGATATTTTCATAATAGAGCCTTTCATGTTGCTTTTTAGTTTCGTAATAAGCTGTATTCCATCAACGAAAAGTTTATCGAATAGATTCTTGCTTATATATCCCTTATCTCCAACAAGTTTGCCGTAGATAAAATCGACAAATGCTTTATATTCCAAGGGCTTACGGTCGTCAATGTCACCAGGAGTAATCATAAAGTTAAGCAATTCTCCTTTTTCATTACATATTAGGTGAAGCTTAAAACCGAAAAACCATCCCATAGAACATTTGCCTCTTTGAGCAATACCTTTAATGGCTCAGTGGAAAAGTACTGTGGATGTTTTTTTTGTTTCATAGTATTTTGTATCTTTGCATTATGAACATGCTTGAACAATTAGCCCGTATAGTTCTTCCCAAAGAAATACTGGACAATTTCGATATCGTCAAGATAGAAACAGATGAGTCTGATATTGACTCAATGAGTATGACCATCTATCTAGACGAGCGTATGAATGCTTATCTCCAAAAATCTGAGGACTACGAATCCAAAGGTTTTATGGATGCTGTACGCATAACTGATTTTCCGATTCGTGACCATAAAGTGATTCTTGTACTTCGTCGTCGTAGATGGAGAAACAAGGAAACAGGAGAGACATTTGTCGACCGTATTAGTGTTACCGAATCAGGAACCCGCTACTCGAAAGAGTTTGCGGCTTTTTTAAAAGAGACGTATGGACATATCCCCGACGACCTGCCGTACGCTTGAGCAATACTACCATGTAAACTCCAATACGTTGGATAAACAATACAAGGATGTCTTGAGTGACTATCGTACCTGGTCAGAACTAGAACATGCCGATGAATGGCTTGTCTTTCCTGACAACGTAGGTCGTAATTTGGCAATAGACGAGACCTCTATGTCTAACGGTGAATTGCGCACAATCGTCACCAACAGGGACAGACACGGAAAAGATCAATGTCTGGTTGCAATTGTCAAGGGTGTTAAGTCAGAGGACGTTATCAATGCCTTGAAGCATATACCGGAAGCACTTCTGAATATGNAAGAAACAAGGACAATACGGACTTGTAATCTATGGGCTGAGTTCTATTCATGACGCAAAGATAAACAATAATATTGGATTGTTAAAAACACAACAATATTATTTGATCCCATAATACAAGGCCTTGTCAATTCAGCACAATAAAAAAGCGGACAAGTCTGTATGACTTGTCCGCTCATTGTGTGGGCGTTGACGGATTCGAACCGCCGACCCTCTGCTTGTAAGGCAGATGCTCTAAACCAGCTGAGCTAAACGCCCGATAACCTTATCGGTATTGCTTTTGTAATATTGCTTAGTTCTTTAAAGCGAGTGCAAAGGTAGTGGATTTATTTGTAACCACCAAATGTTTTGAAGACTTTTTTCAAAAAAACTTCAAAAAATATGGTTTTCCTTGCTTTTTAGGCTATTTATCCCCTCTTGTATGAGGTTTTGGGGCGAAAAAGAGGGGGCCTATTTTGACACCCCCTCATTATATGTTGAAGATTATTATTCCTTGTATTCAACCTTCACCACAACAACTCGTATGTTTTGGTCTTCCTTGTCGGTCTTAATCTTGGCAATGTGCCAGTCGCCAGGGAAGAAGATAAAGAACTTGTCGGGTTCTGAGTCAACAAACTTGGTTTTGTCCACCTCGTATGTATAGTTGATGATGTCGGGGCGGTAAGGACCCTTAGGCTTGCTTGTAACGTGGTCGAGCAAACCAAAACGCTCGCTACCCTTAACTACATACTGGAAGTCGACATACTGACGATGGCTCTCGGTGCCTCTTTTCTCAAGGTCTCCATTCTCGCCATCTTCTACATTAGCCTTCATGGTAGTGCCAGGTATGGGATGTTGACCAGCTGGTAAAGCCAAGAGATCGGTCTTTGCAAGCCATGCAAACAGTTGCTTCCACTGCGGATTCTTCTTGTATTGGGTGTAAAACTCAGGAAGGTTGACGGTAGCATCGGGCGATGCAGCGTCAAATCCATTCCGCCATTTGCCAGCCTCAGCCCACTTAGTGGCCTTCTTCTCAAGTTTCTTGTCGTTGCAAGGCTTGGTGTACACGCCTTGCGCCATTGTTGTAAGAGATGCGGCAAACGATATAGCGACTGCCGCAAGCATTGTCTGTAGTCTGTTCATTTTGTTTTAATTATTAGTATAATGTAAATACGAAAAAAAGGTGCGCCACACTAATGACACACCTCTTTAAATTCTCTCATTATTATCTTAAATGTGGGTGGTGATGGATTCGAACCACCGAAGGCATAGCCAGCAGATTTACAGTCTGCCCCATTTGGCCACTCTGGTAACCACCCGTTGCTCTTTTAAAGCGAGTGCAAAGGTAGTTATTTTATTTTAAACTCCAACACTTTTGCTTAATTATTTTCTAAAATATCAAGTTTTTTTCTTTCCCGTGTGTGATATTTAAGCTATCTTTGCAGAAGATAGCGCAAACCGAATGCAATTCAAACTAAAACAAATCATATAAAAAAACCTAAATTAAAATGAAGAGAAACCCATTAGTATTGTTTATTGCCGCAGCTGCACTTGTTGTCAGCACGTCGGCATTCGCGACATCTAAGGTAGCCAAGCCACAGCGCAAGGCAGTCAAAACACATGTCGTGGAACAGCAAGCTACAGTATTTACTGATGCTTGGGTGGAGGACGAGACAAAGTTTGAGGATCGCAAGCTTAAGGCACATGCTACATTCATTCCTTACTCGTCTACTAAACTTATGCAGAAAGACGAACACTATCGTCTGGCATGGGCAACACCGCTGTATGCCGATTATCTCTTGCTGAATGGCGAATGGAAATTCCGCTACACTCCTGATTGGCGTAAGGGCAAGCCCGAAGAGAACGACTTCTATGCCGACAACGCTGACGTCAGCTCTTGGGATAACATCAAGGTGCCCCTAAACTGGGAGATGGCAGGCTATGATGTGCCTGTATATAATAATGTGGGATATCCCTTTAAGGCAAATCCTCCACATATCGAGGCTTTTGATGATAACTTCGACAAGAACCCAGTAGGCTCATACCGCCGCACATTTAATCTGCCTGAGGGTTGGAACCAAGGCAAGCGCGTGTTCCTTCACTTTGATGGTGCGTGCAGTGCCATTGTGGTTTGGGTAAACGGCAAGTATGCTGGCTACTCTCAGGGAGCTAACACCGATGCAGAGTTTGATGTAACATCGCTTGTACGTAAAGGCGAGAACAATGTATCGGTACGTGTATACCGTTGGTGCGATGGCTCTTATCTTGAGGGTCAGGATATGTGGCACCTTGCAGGCATACACCGCGATGTGTATCTTGTAGCTACACCGCAGACCTATATAGCCGACCATTACATTACATCTAAGCTTGACGATACATACCAGGCTGGTTCAATGTCGGTGGAGCTTACCATAGACAACGCTCTTGCCAAGAAGACAACCAAGCAGATAGAGGTAGAGCTTCTCGACCCTAACAACCTGCGTGTGGCAAGCAAGCAGGTGGCAGTGGCAATGAATGCGGCTGACCTTACACGCAAGATTACAGTAAACTTAGACAACCTTAAGGACCTTAAGGCATGGTCGCCAGAGAGTCCGTCGCTGTACACCGTTATTGTGCGCCAACTAAATGGCAATGCCGAGGAGATGGTGTTCTCTACACGTTATGGTTTCCGCGAGGTAGAGCGTCGTGGCAACCTTATATATGTAAACGGTAAGCGCGAGTATTTCAAGGGTGTCAACACACAGGATATACATCCGCTATACGGACACGCTATCGACGTGCCTACAATGCTGAAGGATGTAGTGCTGATGAAGCAAGCCAATGTCAACACTGTGCGCACATCACATTATCCACGCCAACCTAAGATGTATGCCATGTTCGACTACTATGGACTGTATTGCATGGACGAGGCAGACATCGAATGCCACGGTTATCAGAAGATATCCAACGTTCCGTCTTGGCGAAACGCTTATGTAGACCGTATCAGCCGCATGGTGCTGCGCGACCGCAACCATCCGAGCGTTGTGTTCTGGTCGCTTGGCAACGAGGCAGGTGGCGGATGCAACTTTGATGCTTCGTACGATTGTGTCAAGAAGCTGTTGCCTGGACGCGATGCTATTGTACACTACGAAGGCAGCGAGCAAGGCAAGAACAATTCTGACCTTGGCACAAGTATGTATCGCAAGATAGATGTGGTAAAGGGTCTGCGCGACGGATTGCACGGCAAACCTTACTTCCTATGCGAGTATGCACATGCTATGGGTCAGGCTGTGGGCAATCTGCAGGAATATTGGGACCTTATAGAGGGCAGCACAGGCATAATAGGCGGTTGTATATGGGACTGGGTAGACCAGGGCATCTACGACACACGTCGTATAAAGGCTGGACAGCCACTTGTAGACCCAAAGACAGGTTTGCACTATTACACCTCTGGCTACGATTATACCAAGATGAACAAGGGATATCGTGGTTTCCAGGGCGACTTTATGAGCAACGGCATCATAACACCAGGTAGAGAGTGGACAGCCAAGCTTACAGAGGTGAAGTATGTATACCGTTATGTGGATTTTGATAAGCTCGACGGACATACACTTATATTGCGCAACAAGTATTGTTTCACCGACATTGCCAACCTTTTCTATCTTAAGTATACAGTACTTGCCAATGGTTCGGTCATAGAGACAGGCAACTTGGTGTTGCCCCCGTGCGCTCCCGGTCAATCGGCCTTTATAAACATTCCTTATAAGGACGTGGCAGACGACGGCAAGGAATATGTCGTTACGCTGAGCCTTTGCCTAAAGAACGCTACAACATGGGCAGAACGCGGATATGAGATGTTGGCACAGCAGTTTGCCATTAATGCGGCAGGGGGCGTAGCCAAGTCGGTTGCCGACCCAACATTTGTTCAGCAGCCTCGTGCGGCACTTCCGGCAGTAACCGCAAAGGGCAAGCTTAAGGTAAAGGGCAATACTGTTACAGGCGAGAACTTCAGTCTTGCGTTCGACGCCGATGGCTCTATAGCCAATTGGACATATAACGGTACACAGATTGTAGAGCCTTCTACAGGTCCAGACTTCAGCGGTTTCCGCCGTATAGCCAACGATAATGTGTCGCTTGGAGCAACTGGTGGTGTGGCTAAGAACGATAATCTTGTAGGTGGTGCTATTACTGGCAAGAAGACTTTGGTAAAGGCTCCTTGCAAGGTAGGCAAGAATGTTGTGGTTGAGACAGCTGTAGCCAACAGTGTCGATACTCATGCTATACGCTATACTATCTACCCTGACGGTACGGTGGATATGCGCATAGCCTTCAACAACTCTAATGCCGACAACCGCCGTGTAGGCATTACAATGCAGTTTGCACCAGGCATGGAGAAGGTAGACTATTATGCCAAGGGTCCTTGGTCTAACTATATAGACCGCCAGCGTGGCTCGCTGCTCGGACTCTATCACACAACTGTTGACGGCATGTTCGAGGAATTGAGTGCCCCACAGACCATGGGCGATCGCCAGGGATTGCGCTACTTGCAGCTTACGGGCAACGGCATTAAGCTTGGAGTGCAGACAGAAGGCCAGCTGGCTTTCTCGCTATCGCATATCGACGATGCACAGCTCGACTACGACGTGTTCTATGGTGGCAAGCACCCATACGACCTTGTACGCAAGCCTCAGATATTTGCTCACTTCGACTTCTGGCAGCGTGGTATAGGCAACCGCTCTTGTGGTGGCGACTCATGTCTGCCACAATACCTCACCCCTACAGGCGAGCATGTGGTAATGTTGCGCTTTAAGCCGACAGCCGAATAAGAAAATTAATTAAGAGGGTGGGCCAAAGAGAGGGGATAACTCCTCTTTTGCCACACCCTCTTAAAACTAAATATCATGACACAATTATTTATATTGCAACTGGTATGTTGCACCATTACTGCTATGTTGGCTTTGCATCTGGCAATGGCAAGTTTGCAAGTAAGATGGAAGCAGCAGCGGTACGAGATATCAAGATGGTTGCTTTGTGGAGCAATGCTCCTGTTCTCTATACACTATTTCTTGCAGATGACTTTGGGCTTTCGTGGCCAAGGTGCAGACGTAGGTGCGGTGTTCAATATAATGTTCTATACCCCCGTATCTTTTATAATAGCCCTCTCCATCATCAATATGGAGAGCACACAAAACATTGTGCTTCGCTACTGCTTGCGAGGAGCAGCGGCCTATGCGCTCATTGCCATAGTCTTTGTATGCGGAGTAATACAGAATGGTAGTCTACGTATAGGCAGTTTGCTATACGTTATGCTTGCACTCTTTGTGGCAAGTATGGCCTACTTCATATATTCTATCCGCTATGAGATACAAAAGCGTAAGAAGAAGCTATTAGAGGAGTCGGCTACCGACCTTATGCCATACGTGCGTTATGCGCAGACCAGTCTAACCCTGCTATACATTTCGGCAGCCTTTCTGCCCATTGTTATTCTCTTCAACACCTTATTATTATATGTAGGTCCGCTAATGTTGCTCATTATCGTCTTCTTAGTTCATAGCTTCGTTTCATTGGGCTATTATATCTCGCCTAACGACAATATTTTAAACGAACAAGACGAACTTGCAGAACAGATAGACAACGCTGATATAAAAGACGAAGAGCTTAAGCCACTGGCTCCACACGAACAGATATCACCAGAGCGCTTGAAGCAGATAGAAACGGCACTAAGAAAATGGTGTGAAGACGGAATGTACAAAGACAGCAATGTAACCATATACTCGTTGGCTGCCAACTTAGGTTGCAAGAAGTATGAGCTGACCGAGTACTTCAATCTTTCGGAGCATACCAACTTCAGAACATGGCTAAGCGATATACGATTTAATGAAGCTATACGAATAATAAAAAACAACCCCGAATATAACAATGATACCATATCTACAGAGTGCGGATTTTCATCGCACACACAGATATACCGCATCTTTAAACAGAGAACGGGGCTTTCGCCAAGTCAGTGGAGAGACCGTATTAGGCAACAACAACTATAGGAATACCTGTAAATATGGATGAAACTTGCGACGATCCTGATTTATAGCATTAAAAGCATTTGGCTTCGCTCGGCTTTGCCGCTTGCTTGCAAGAACTTCTTAACTCCTTTAACTACTGAATTTTCTGAACTTGCGAAAGTTCAGTTATAAACAAAAAGGAGGGTGTGTCAAAATAGAACTTCCTTTAACTTCTATTTTGACACACCCCTTTTATATCTTTCATGATTCTGCTTGCTTTACCAGCAAGCATCTATTACCTTTTGTGTAGCACCAGTATGCTTTTCAACCACACGGCCTGCCACAATGCCTCGTTCTTTTATAAGTTCAGGCGAAGCAACGAAGGCATCCATCTGAGCCTTAAAATCGTTGTACGAGCTAATTTCTATGCCGCCTTTCGACTGCAATAGCCAATGAGCCTCCTGGAAATGTTTGTTGTTAGGGCCAAAGAATACTGGCATATTCCATACCGCAGCCTCAAGCACGTTGTGAATGCCAACACCGAAACCGCCGCCAACATAAGCTACGTCACCATAATTGTATATAGACGACAGCAAGCCGAAGCAATCGATGATAAGACATTGGGCATTGGCAGCCTCCTCGGGTGATGTCTGTGTATAGCGCACCGTTTTGCGGTTGAGCTTAGACATTATCTGCTGCAAATGTTCCTCGCTTATGACGTGAGGCGCAATGATGAGCTGCCAGTCGGGATGCTCGTTAAAGTAGCGTATGAAGATATCCTCGTCGGGTCCCCAAGACGAACCCGCAACAAAAGTCTTGCGGTTGCCTCTGAAAGCTTCAACAATAGGCAGTTGCTTAGCAGCATCGCGTATCTGCAATACACGGTCGAATCGGGTGTCGCCAACAACCTCTGACGCGTCGATGCCAATACTATGCAACAGCTGTTGGCTCTCCTTGTTCTGTACGAAGAACTTGGTGACGCAACGTAACACCCTGGCATACTGCTTGCCGTACCAGCGGAAGAATATCTGATTCTTACGGAATATGCACGACACGCTATATACTGGCACTCCACGATGCTGAAGGATGTGGAAGTAGTTGTACCAGAACTCGTACTTGATGAAGAACGCCATAACAGGACGCACAGTACGCAAGAAGCGTCGCGAGTTGCGTATTGTGTCGAGCGGCAGATAGCATACAATGTCGGCACCCTTATAGTCCTTGCGCACCTCATAGCCCGAAGGCGAGAAGAAGGTAAGTAGAATCTTGTATTCAGGGTGCAGTTCTCTAAGGCGCTCCATTAAGGGGCGCCCCTGTTCGAACTCGCCAAGCGATGCAGCATGAAACCATACATACTTGGCTGTAGGGTCCACTTGCTCGCGCAGCAGCTTTATGGTCTGTCGTTCGCCCCGCCACATCTTTTTAACCTTTTCGTTAAACAGACTGGCTATGGCTACACCTATTAAATATAGGTATATTACTATGTTGTACATATTTTATGTGTCTTACTTCAACACTTCGATAGCCTTGCGCAGACGGCGCAGAGTTTCCTCCTTGCCCAAGAAAGCCGATATGTCGAACATACCCGGACCCTTGCCAATGCCTACCAATGCAAGACGGAAGGCGTTCATAACGTCGCCCAGCTTGTAGCCCTTGTCTTCAACCCACTTCATTACAACGGGTTCCTGACCCTCGATAGAGAAGTCGTCTATCGACTCGAGCACGTCGGCAAGCTCGCCCATAACCTTTGCTGAGTCTTCCTTCCAACGCTTCTTTACGGTTTTGGCATCATACTCGGTAGGAGCGATGAAGAAGAACGAGCACAATGGCCAAAGCTCCTTAACGAAGTTTACACGATCCTTCATCATAGACACTACCAATGTGATGCGCTCCATAGTCTCGTCGACACCATTGTTGGCTACAATAGGAGCAAAGAGATTGGCAATCTCCTCGTTCGACTTGCGCAAGATATATTCGTGGTTGAACCATATGCCCTTCTGGAAATCGAACTTAGCACCCGACTTAGAACACTTATGAATGTCAAACTGCTCTACGAGTTCGTCAAGAGAGAATAGTTCCTGCTCGGTGCCGGGATTCCATCCAAGCAAAGCAAGGAAATTGACTACAGCCTCTGGGAAGTAGCCGCTCTCACGATATCCTGAAGATACATCGCCTGTCTTAGGATCGTGCCACTCCAATGGGAATACTGGGAAACCAAGGCGGTCGCCATCACGCTTAGACAACTTGCCCTTACCTTCTGGCTTGAGCAACAATGGCAGGTGGGCAAATGTAGGCATAGTGTCTTCCCATCCAAAAGCACGATACAACAGAACATGAAGTGGAGCACTTGGCAACCACTCCTCGCCACGAATAACGTGGGTAATCTCCATAAGGTGGTCGTCAACGATATTGGCAAGGTGATATGTAGGCAGCTCGTCGGCACTCTTATACAGTACCTTGTCGTCGAGAATGTCGCTCTTGATCTTGACATCACCGCGAATCATATCGTTTACATGAACCTCGATACCCGGCTCAATCTTGAAACGTACAACATACTGCTGACCATCGGCAATGCGCTGCTCAACCTCCTCCTTAGAGAGAGTAAGCGAGTTGCACATCTCACCACGGGTGCGTGCGTCGTACTGGAAGTTTTGTATCTCGGCACGCTTAGCCTCAAGCTGCTCAGGAGTATCGAAGGCAATGTAAGCCTTGCCGGCTTCAAGCAACTGCTCGACATACTTCTTGTATATTCCACGGCGCTCGCTTTGGCGATATGGACCATGATTGCCGCCGAATGATACACCCTCATCAAACTTGATGCCGAGCCAGCGGAATGATTCTATGATATAGTCTTCGGCTCCAGGAACAAAGCGATGAGAGTCTGTATCTTCGATACGGAATACAAGGTCGCCGCCATGCTGACGGGCGAAAAGATAGTTATACAATGCTGTACGCACACCACCGATGTGCAAAGGTCCAGTAGGACTTGGTGCGAAGCGCACCCTTACTTTTCTATCTGACATAACTTATTTTGTTATTTATTTCTGTGCAAAGATACTATAAATTTCCCGATTTTCACATTTTTTTTGTAATATTGCAGTCCAAAGGGCAAGAAAAGCCAAAATGCATATAAAAACACTACGCGTATGTATAGATTAGACAACAGTAATGGTCGCTTCTGGCGCAACCTAATGAGCCGTCTGGCACTCATCGTGGTTACGGTTACGGTGATAGTGTGGTCGTTGCCACGCTACGAGAGCCAAAAGTTTAAGTACGATATCGGCAAGCCGTGGATGTATGGTTCGTTTATAGCCAAGTTCGACTTTCCTATCTACAAGACCGATGAAGCCATAAAGGCTCAGGAAGACTCCTTGCTTGAGACCTATCAACCCTACTACAACTACGACCAGGCAGTAGAGAAGAAGCAGATAGACAAGTTTACTGCCGACTTCCATAACGGAATACCAGGCTTGCCGGGCGAGTATGTCAACATCATAGCAAAGCGTCTGCGTCAGCTGTATAGTGCAGGTATAATGGACACGCCAGAGTATAACGAGATATATCGCGACTCTACTACGATGGTGCGTGTGGTTATAGGCAACAATGCGCAAGGTGTGCCTCTCTCCAACTTCTACTCTACGCTGTCTGCCTACGAGCAGTTGTTTCTTGATGAGCATATAGCAAGTGTGCGCCCAATATTGCAACGCTGTAACCTGAACAACTACATTGAGCCAAACCTTGTGTACGACAAGGAACGGTCGGAAACCGAGAAGAACGACCTCCTCTCGTCAATACCGCCTGCAAGTGGAATGGTGATGAGCGGACAGAAGGTTATAGACCGTGGCGACATTGTGGACGATTACACCTATCGTGTGCTCAACTCGTTTGAGCGCGAGATAAAGCGACGCTCGGCAACACAAAGCGAGATAACGAGCACCTTCATCGGACAGATAATATTCGTAACACTTATGGTGGTGCTATTCACGTTGTATCTGGCATTGTTCCGCCGCGACTACTTCAATAAGCCGCGTTCAATAGCCATGCTCTACTCGCTTATAACGCTATTCCCAGTGGTGGTGTCGCTTATGATGCGGCATAACTTTATGAGTGTCTACATATTGCCGTTTGCCATGGCGCCGATATTTGTGCGTGTGTTTATGGACTCGCGCACAGCGTTCGTGTCGCATATCACCATGATATTGATATGTACAACTGCGGTTAGATACCAGTACGAGTTTATCATCATACAGATTGTAGCAGGACTGATTGCCATCTATTCGCTGCGCGAACTTACACGCCGTGCACAGGTGTTTAAGACAGCAATCCTTGTGGCAATGGGCAGTGCCTTTGTGTATTTGGCACTACAGATGATACAGGACAACGACTTCACGCTGATGGATCACGATATGTACTACCACTTTGTGGTTAATGGCGTGTTCTTGCTCATATCTTACCCAATGATGTATATCATCGAGAAGATGTTTGGCTTTGTATCGAGTGTTACCTTGTTCGAGCTTTCGAATACCAACCGAGGATTGTTACGCAACCTTTCAGAGGTAGCTCCGGGTACGTTCCAACACTCTATCACCGTGGGTAACCTTGCGGCAGAAATAGCCAACAAGATAGGAGCCAATTCGTTGCTTGTGCGTACCGGTGCCTTGTATCACGACATAGGCAAGATGGTAGACCCAGTGTTCTTTACCGAGAATCAGGCTGGTGTAAATCCGCACGACAATATGCCGTACAAGGAGAGTGCGCGCATTGTTATAAGTCATGTTACCGAGGGTGTGAAGATGGCAGAAAGGGAGAATTTGCCTGCCATCATACGCGACTTTATCGTTACGCATCATGGCACAGGCCTTACCAAGTACTTCTATATAAAGTATAAGAACGAGCATCCAGACGAGGAGGTAGACACAGCTCCATTCAGATATCCTGGTCCTAATCCGTTTACCCGCGAGCAAGCTATCCTTATGATAGCCGATGGGGTAGAGGCGGCATCGCGCTCATTGCCAGTGTATACAGAAGAGAGCATAGCCGAATTGGTGAACAAGATTATAGATGGTGATGTTGCTGATGGATATTTCAAGGAATGTCCTATCACATTCCGCGATATTGCCCTTGCCAAGCTTGTGCTTATCGAACGTCTTAAGTCGATATACCACACCCGTATCTCTTATCCGGAAATGAAGAAATAGGGGTTGTGGCATATAACATTGAAAGCAAGAGCTATCAACTAAAAAGCTGCACAAACCTTTTAGTTTGTGCAGCTTTTATTAATTATTCTGTTAATAGAACTTAAATAACCTATCTCTTATTCGGAAGAATAGGACAATTCACTTACCTTTGCAACCAATTTTTTAAAGGTAATTAAGATGAATAAGTTAAAAATGGCTTGCTTGACAGCAGCGATTGCATCAAGCAGCGTATCGTTTGCAGGAGGACTGCTAACAAACACAAACCAGAATGTAGCGTTTAACCGTATGATGAGCCGTGAGGCTTCTATTGGTATTGACGGTGTATATTACAACCCTGCTGGTGTTGTATTTCTTGGCGAGGGACACCATTTGTCTCTCAACTGGCAGTTGGCTTACCAGACCCGTATTATCAAGAACGGCTACGATCTGTTCAAAAACAATGTGAACAACCCTATTACTCCACGTGAATTCAAGGGAGAGGCTTTCGCTCCCGTTATCCCTTCTCTACAATATGCATACAACAAGGGACGCTGGTCGTTCCAGGCTAACCTCGCATTGACAGGCGGTGGCGGCAAGTGTACATTTGACAACGGACTGGGTTCGTTTGAGAAGATTGTAGGTGAGACTGCTATGGGCGCTTGTGGTCTAGCTGGTGCTGTAGACGGAGCTGCTAAGGGTGCATTGGGAGCTGCATATCCTAAAAATATCTTCTCAGAGATGTTCGGTTCAGACGGCAAGTATAGTTACGATAGCTATATGCACGGCCGTCAGTACTACTATGGCATCTCTATTGGCGCTGCCTATAAGGTGAGCGATAACTTCAGCGCGTTTGCCGGCTTGCGTACTGTATATGCATCATGCAATTACTATGGATATGTTCGCGATATCAAGGTAGGTAATACACCGCTTTATACAGTTCTCGACCCTTCAAAGACCGATGCTGCCGACATTCTTCTTAGCTGTGACCAGACAGGACTCGGTTTTACCCCAATCATTGGTATCGACTATAAGACAGGTCGTTGGAACTTCTCGGCTAAGTACGAGTTTAAGACACGTATGCGTCTTAAGAACAAGTCGGTAAACCAGGCTCCATCTATTGGTAACCTCGCAGGTAACTTGCGCACTGCGCTTATCGCTAAGGGTGTACCAGAAGTAGTAGTTGATAATAAAATCCTTGGCGATCCTAAGGTGCAGGCTGTAATGCTTGGCATTAAGAGTAAGTTTGATACAGCTCTTGGTGAAGCAGTAGGCGAGTACGAGGATGGCAAGAAGATTGCTGGCGACATCCCTGCTTACCTCACTCTTGGTGCTGGCTATGCTCCAACCGATGATCTTCGCATCAACGTTGGTTTCCACTGGTTCGATGACAAGAACGCAACATCATACAACAACCGTAACAAGAAGCTCGACCGTGGTACTCTTGAGTACAACGCCGGTGCCGAGTACGACATCAACAAGCGCCTTACTGTAAGTGCTGGTTGGCAGTGCACAAGCTATGGCTTGAGCGACGAGTATATGGACGACAAGTCGTTTGTTGTAAGCTCCAACTCGGTAGGTGTTGGTGGTGTTATCCGCCTTACAAGTCGTATGAAGCTCAATGTGGCCTACTTCCACACCTTCTACGAGCACAAGAAGACATCAGAGGAGTCGACCGTTGGTACCAACAAGTACAACTACACTTCCGACTATACACGTAACAACAATGTGTTTGGTGTAGGATTGGATGTTAAGTTCTAAGCTTTCATAACCATTCCATTTAAAATGTCATAAATAATTTCATTTCAAGGGGCAACCTTGCAGAGATGCAAGATTGCCCTTTTTTATAGCCACAAAAAAGAACCGGAAGTGAAATCACTTCACCTCCGGCACATAATGTCTACTAATCCTAAACTAACTCTATAACCAACTTAATCTAAAACAACAATCTTAAATATGGAACCTATTTCCCCATGCATGGGGCTGAAAATTTGAAGCTTTAAATCTTATAACTAATCTTTGGCCTGGTGTGTATATCCTGATATCAATTATTTTTCCTTTTGACATTGCAAAGTTAGCAATAATGAGCGGTAGACAATTTAAATAATCGTTCCTTGAGTTGCAAGAATGTTTCAGGAAACAAATATATAATAAAATGAAATATGTATATATAAAAAATGTCGCTTGTTTTCCTTCGTATTCCTCTTATAACTCAATATTTTTATCTAAATTTGCAAAAACAAACCTAAACCAATAAACAAATCAGATGAACAAAATGCTCAATATGTTGCGATTATCGGTGCTTTTAGTTCTTTTTGCCATGCTTGTGTCTTGCGGTCATGGTGAGAAGAAACACTTTGTCATTGCCGTGTCGCAATGCTCTGAGGACGTGTGGCGTGAGAAACTTAATGAGGAGCTGCGTATCGCAGCCTTATATTATAATAATGTGGAACTGCGCATACAGTCGGCCAATGATGATGTGCGTTTGCAGACCGAACAGATAGAGCGCTTTGCCGATGACGACGTCGATCTACTTATCGTTGCGCCAGGTCAGGTGAGTATATCGCCTGCTATAGACCGTGCATACGAGAAGGGCATACCAGTCATTATATTCGACCGCCGTACACGCTCCAACCAGTATACGGCATATATTGGTGCCGACAACTACGAGATAGGCAAGACGATGGGCGAATATCTGTCAAGTGCGCTGCCTGAAGGAAGTAGAATTATTGAATTGTGCGGACTGTCTACATCATCGCCAGCTATTGAGCGTCAGCATGGATTCGACAGCGTTGCGGCACAACGTCCTGCTATAAGCATAGTGCAGAAACTACATGCCGATTGGACTGAACAAGGTGCCTTTCGTGTGATAGACTCTTTGCTGTCACATCCTTATAATGCCTTCGATTGTATCTTCGCACACAACGACCGTATGGCTATGGGTGCAAGACGAGCAGCCTTGAAGCATGGATTGGATATCAGCAAGATAAAGTTTTGCGGTATCGACGCTATGCCACAGCAAGGTGGCGGACTGCCTCTTGTAAACGATGGCACTCTCTTCGCATCGTATATATATCCTACACGCGGCGACGAGGTGTTGCAGCTGGCAATGAACATACTAACCGGCAAGAAGTATAAGCGCGAAAACCAACTATCGTCGGCTCTTGTTACCAGCGACAATGCACGTGTGCTGCTTATGCAGAACGATGAAACCGTAAGACAGCAATACCATTTGTCCACCCTGCGCTCGCGTGTGGACAAGGCTGCTGACGACTTCAATACGCAACGCTTTTATCTGCTGATACTGATTGTATTCATGGTGATGCTCATTGGAGCGTTTGCCTACTCTATACGTGCCTACTTTACCAAGGCACGTATCAACAATAAGCTTAAGGAGTCGATGGAACAACAGCGCCGTATGACAGAGGATATGGAGCAGATGACAAAGACGCAACTACAGTTCTTTACAAACGTAAGCCATGAGTTGCGCACACCGCTAACTCTTATATCTGGTCCGGTAGAACAACTTCTGGAAGATCCAACTGTGCGCGGAACACAGCGCAATATGCTCGAAATGGTGCAGCGCAATACACGAATATTGATACAGCTTGTGGGCGAGATACTCGACTTCCGCAAGGTACAGAACAATAAGGCGACATTGCATCTAAACAATTTTGCCTTGCAAAACGAATTGCAAACATGGGCAGATGACTTCAGGGCTGTGGCTATGCGTCGCAAGATAAATATAGAGGTGGATACATCTGCCGTAGATACAGAGGCTATGGTTATAGCCGACCGCGACAAGTTGGAGCATATCTACTTCAACCTGATGTCCAACTCGCTTAAGTATACCCCCGAAGGAGGCTGTATAACAACAAGTCTGCAGCATAAGGATGGATTCTATACACTACGTGTGGCTGATACTGGCAAGGGAATAAGTGCCGATGAACTGCCACGCTTGTTTGAGCGTTTCTATCAGGCAAAGGGAGCAATAGGCGGTACAGGCATAGGTCTGTCGTTAGTCAAGGCATACGTGGACATGCATAATGGTGATGTGCATGCCGAAAGCGAGCCTGGTAAAGGCACTACCTTTGTTGTGCGCATACCCGATACACAGCCTGGATATGATGCTTCCAAGGATCAGCCTGCTACATCGCAAGCTATAGATCGCAATATGATAGACGACAGCTATATTGCTGCTGATACCAATGCAGAGACGCTTACCGAACATATAACCAATGCAGAGGACTTTGACAACGACCGCCCTCTTGTACTTATCATCGACGACAACAATGGCATGAGGACATATCTGCGTTCGCTGCTTTCGGAGAAATATAATGTGGTTGAGGCTACAGACGGCAAACAAGGACTTGAGGTGGCGCACCGTTATGTGCCACAACTTGTGGTATGCGATGTTATGATGCCAGTTATGGATGGCATTGAGTTTACGGCAAGGCTTAAGGAAGATACGGCTACAAGTCATATACCTGTTGTTCTGCTTACAGCACGTTCGTTGTCAGAGCAACGTGAGGAGGGATATGCCAAGGGTGCCGACTCTTATCTAACCAAACCATTCTCGGGTTCGGTGCTGCTTGCACGTATAGACAATTTATTACGTTCGCGCACTATGCTACGCTCTATATTCTCGGGTGGAGCACAAGAGGCTGCTGACGAGGAACAACTTGGACAGCAAGACCAAAGATTTGTTACACGTCTGCGTGATATTATAAAGAACAACCTTTCCGACTCCGATTTCTCTATCGAGCGATTGGGAGAGAAGATAGGTTTGTCGCGTGTACAACTATACCGCAAGGTGAAGGCACTTACCGGACAGACGCCAGTAGAGCTTCTGCGCAAGGCACGACTTGTAAAGGCACGCCGTATGGTGGAACATACAGACAAGGCAGTGTCTGAGATAGCATACGAAGTGGGATTCACCTCGCCGTCTTACTTTAACAAGTGCTTTAAGGACGAGTTTGGTGTTAGTCCGGGAGCGTTGCGCGATTAGATAAATCAACAGAACTGGAGAACAATAGTCTGTGTATAAGTGTTTTTTGTCTCTTTTTTTTTCTATCATAATAATATTTTGGTATATCTTTGCATAGATATACCAAAAAATACAGATACCAAACTTTTTATAACACAATGGCAACAGACAATTCGCAACATACCGTCCTCGTTGTGGACGATGTTCCAGTAAATATCTTACTGGTTAAGGGAATGCTCGCAAAACAAAAGTTCAATGTCATAAGCGCCAATAGCGGACAGCAGGCACTTGACGTCCTTACACACGAGCACCCCGACTGCATTCTGCTGGATATCCTCATGCCTAACATGAACAGATTTGAAACCACACGAGCCATACGTGCCAATATGAGTCATGAGATACGCACACCGCTTAATGCTATTTTGGTTTCTACCGACGCATAACACGGCGTCTGCGCGAAACCCATAACCAACTTGCCATTACGCATATCCAGTTAAAGGATGCAAGCAAACGTGCTGAGGCTGCCGACCGTATGAAAACGGCTTTGCTGCAGAACATGAACGCAGATATAAACGAGCCACTCAACTCGGTTGCTGGTTTTGCGCAACTCATAGTAGAAGCCAATGCTTCAACAACTGCTGAGGAGAGAGCCGAGTATTACAAACAATTATCCTCCAGCACTGCCAAAATGCTTGACATTGTTGGCAATGTGCTGGAGGATATACAGCATGTATAGTTATAAGTATTTATCTCTTGGGCAACTCTGCCTTCAGACCTTCTGTAGCAAGCTTAACACCCTTGCCCTTGCCAAACGACAACTTGCGTGTATTGGTTGTTGCAGTGTCGCTTGTTGCACGTGTGTTGTTTGCACGGTCGCAAGAGAAGTATACGCGCTCGTCTACGTTGATGCCTTCCATTACGCCATCAAATATCTCCTTGTTATATTTGTCGCTCCATCCAAGCATGAAACCAGAGTCGTCAGTGTTGCCATTGAAGTCGAGTAGATACTTTGCGCCCGATTCAACATACTCCATATATATATTGTACGTGCGAGGGTCGATGTACCATTTGAACTGCATAGTCTGATTGTCGTATACAGGTGAGCCGTCTGGGTTGTACAGCGGATTGCCGTTTTTGTCGTAAGCCTGTGCATAGTCGGTCTCATATCCAACACCATTGTTTGAGTTGCGCGAGTATTGTGTGAAGGTGAAGTCGACGAATATTTTGGTCTCGTATGCCACGTTGTCCTCGTATACAACGTTCTTTGCTTCGCCTCTCCACATACCGTTAAGCGTCTGTGCCATATCTACTAACTGGTCGCTGCCTTGGTCGTAAGGCTTGTTGTATCGGTCGTCCTCATCTTCGTACCAACCGTAATAGTCGTCATACCAAGGGTCGTCATTGTCACAACTTGTAAGCATAGCTGGCGAGAGAGCCAGCATAAAGAGTGTGAGGTAAATATAAATCTTTTTCATATTACTGTTTGTTTTAAATTGTTGCACTTTTGCTTTAATAATAACGTGCTTGTTTGTTTTATGTTGCAAATTTAATAAAACAAATTTGAATGAGTATAGATAAAATCCATATTATAAAGTAGGGTTTTCCCTATTCATTTCTTGTTTTTCATTATTTTTTTCTAATTTTGTAGCTCATATATAATAAGGTAAGAAGAACAAGAAAACTTATAAACACAAATAAATAAGAAAATGAGAACTGTATACGAATTCTCTGTTAAAGACAGAAAGGGAAAGGAAGTATCTCTTAAGGAGTATGCCAACGAAGTGCTGCTCATCGTAAACACAGCCACTAAGTGCGGCTTTACACCGCAGTATGAGGAGCTGGAAAAGTTGTATGAGAAATATCACGCTCAAGGATTTGAGGTGCTCGACTTCCCTTGCAACCAGTTTGGCTCACAGGCCCCAGGCACTGACGAGTCGATACATCAGTTCTGCAAGACAACCTTCGGTACCGAGTTTCCTCGCTTTAAGAAGGTTAAGGTTAACGGCGATGATGCCGATCAGCTGTTTAAGTTCCTTAAGGATCAAAAGGGATTTGCCGGTTTCGACCCTGCACACAAGCTTACACCAGTGCTTGAGGAGATTCTTGCCAAGGATGCTCCCGACTATAAGGAAACAAGCGACATTAAGTGGAACTTCACCAAGTTCCTTACAAACAAGCGTGGACAGGTAGTTGCCCGCTTTGAGCCTACCGAAAGCCTTGACAACATAGCAAAGCAGATTGAGGAGTTGCTGTAACTCCGATACATAACCAATAAGCAAACTATAATAATGGAAAATAGAGAACACGTAAAGTGCCTTATCGTAGGTAGCGGTCCTGCCGGATATACTGCTGCCATATATGCAGGCCGTGCCAATCTGGCTCCAGTGGAGTATTGCGGCATACAGACAGGTGGACAGCTTACACAGACTACTATCGTTGAGAACTTTCCTGGATATCCTGAGGGAGTTGACGGCAATCAGATGATGCTCGACCTTCGCAAACAGGCTGAGCGTTTTGGAGCTGACATTCGCGAAGGTTCTATAGCCAAGGTCGACTTCTCGAAGAAGCCATATGTACTGACAACAGATACTGGTAAGGAGATTGAGGCCGACACCGTGATTATTGCCACTGGTGCAAGTGCCAAGTATCTTGGTCTTGAGGACGAGAAGAAGTATAACGGACAGGGTGTTAGCGCATGTGCCACATGTGATGGTTTCTTCTATCGCAAGCGCACAGTAGCTGTAGTTGGTGGTGGCGACACTGCATGCGAGGAGGCTCTATATCTTGCTGGATTGTGCAAGAAGGTGTATATGATTGTGCGCAAGTCGTATCTGCGTGCGTCAGACGTTATGCGCAAGCGTGTTGAGGAGAACGATAAGATAGAGATTCTTTACGAGCACAATACAGAGGGTCTGTATGGCGACGATGGTGTTGAGGGTGCTCACCTTGTTAAGCGCAAGGGCGAGGCAGACGAGGAACACTACGACTTGCCTATAGACGGTTTCTTCCTTGCTATTGGTCATCGTCCTAATACCGAGGTATTCCGCCCATATGTAGAGTGCGACGAAACGGGTTATATAAAGACTGTATGTGCTTCACCCCGAACAAATGTTGAGGGTGTGTTTGCAGCAGGCGACTGTGCCGACCCTACATACCGTCAGGCTATTGTAGCAGCAGGTTCTGGTTGTAAGGCTGCATTGGAGGCAGAGCGTTATTTGGGCAATATGTAATTGGTATCAATTACATGTTTATTAATGAATAAGGCAATAACGTCAATTATATATTTAAACAATTAACGCCAATTATGCGCTCATGATAAGCGTATAATTGGCGTTAGTTGTATATTTACTTCTGGTTACTTCAAGTTGCCAACCTTATACAGATACTCTGCTATCTGCACAGCATTGAGAGCCGCACCCTTGCGAATCTGGTCGCCTGATAGCCAGAATGTCAAACCGCAGTCGTCAGCAATGTCCTTGCGTACACGTCCTACATAAACATCATCCTTGCCAGCTGTCTCAAGTGGCATAGGATAAACAAGGTTTGCAGGGTCGTCCTTAAGTGTACAACCAGGAGCTGCAGCGATAGCCTTTTGAGCCTCTTCTACAGAGATAGGCTTCTCGGTCTCAATCCATACACTCTCAGAGTGAGAACGCAATGAGCTTACACGTACACACATTGCTGAGCAACGAACGTCGCTGTGCATAATCTTGCGTGTCTCGTTGAACATCTTCATCTCTTCCTTAGTATAGCCATTGTCGGTGAATACGTCAATCTGAGGTATTACGTTGTAGGCAAGCTGATGTGGGAACTTCTTTACAGTTACTGGCTTACCCTCGATAATCTCCTCGTACTCCTGCTGCAATTCGGCCATTGCTGCTGCACCGGCACCACTTGCACTCTGGTAGCTGGCAATATGAATGCGCTTGATGTGGCTAAGCGCCTCAAGAGGCTTAAGCACTACAACCATCATAATTGTGGTGCAGTTAGGATTGGCAATAATGTTGCGTGGACGGTTAAGAGCATCCTCTGCATTGCACTCAGGCACTACCAAAGGCACATCGTCGCACATACGGAAGGCACTTGAGTTGTCTATCATTACGGCGCCATACTTGGTGATGGTCTCGGCAAACTCCTTTGATGTACCGCCACCAGCAGATGTGAACGCAACGTCAATATCCTTGAAGTCGTCGTTATGCTGGAGCAGCTTCACTTCGTACTCCTTGCCTTTAAAGGTATATTTGCTGCCGGCTGAACGCTCTGAGCCAAACAATACAAGGTTGTCAATTGGGAAATCTCTCTCAGCAAGTATGCGCAGGAACTCCTGTCCTACAGCTCCACTCGCACCAACAATAGCTACATTCATGTCTTAAATCTGTTTAAAATGTTATTTGTTGTATGTTAGAATATAATCGCTTTGTTATCCGTATTTATGGATTTGGTTGCAAAGTTACAATTTTTCCTATAATAACGTGACAATTATTATGTGTTTTTTATATTAGTGCATACTAATTTGTTAGTAGTCGAAACGGCTTATATATGTGCTTTAGTATGTTAGAAATATATAAAACGGAATTATAGGACATTAAATATGTGTTTTGTGGCATACACTATAAGGTAATAATGACTATCTTTGCAAAGCATAAAAGAATGAAGTGTATGACTAATAACGATAACAAAGAACAGAATATAGACTACGACTTTATCCTGGGTAAGGGTATAGCCGACTACTCTGACGGTGATTTAGTGATAATTGACAAAATTGGAGCTAAGCCTATTGAGGGTACGGTCAAGCTGGATATGGTGTTGATGATATACTGTAAAAAAGGACGTATACAGGGCGATATCGACAACAAGACATGGCTTGCCGAGGAGGGCGATGTGGTGATTTGCCTGCCCAACTCGTATCTTAACAACTATATGATGACGCCCGACTTCGAGTCGAAAATCATCGGACTCTCCTATAATGCCATCCGTCATAACATCCCGATGACAAAGGATGCTCTCGACCTTCTGTCGTATGTGGCAAAGAATCCTATTATACATCTCGATTTGGAGCGTCAGGCTCTCATCAACAAGTACTATTCTATAATAGAGCATAAGGTGCAGCACCCCAGCGCATACTTCCACAAGGAGATTATGCACAGCATCTTCACATGTGCCGTGTTCGAATTGTGCGCTATTATTGCTCCACATGTCAATTACACCAGAGACGGTGGCACTATGAAGCAGGCCAATTTGCTATTCCATAAGTTCATTGATTTGCTTGCCAAGAACGAGGGCAGGACATGCTCGGTCAAGAAGTATGCAGAGGAATTGTGCATTACACCCAAGTATCTGTCGTTTATATCCAAGTCGGTCAGCGGCAAGACTGCTCTTGAGTGGATTCATGAGTATACGGTTAAGGCTATTGAACGCTATCTTAAGCACTCCAACCTGTCTATTAAGGAGATAGCCGACAGGTTAGGTTTCCCCAACCTGTCGTTCTTTGGTAAGTTCACTAAGAACTATCTCGGTGTGTCGCCTACCGAATACCGTAGACAACAGAGTATGAAAAAAGAGGTTTTAGAAGTTCACACCAAAGTTTAGTGTTAGACATCCGTTGTGCGACTTGTCGAACTCATCGTGGCAGATGTTCGATAAGCCCACATCGTATGTAAGGTCGGCATAGAACATGTCGTAACCTACGCCGCAACCAAAGCGCAAACCACCGTCAAATCTCTGGAAATATTGTTTTGAGAATGAGCTTTCTGCTTTGCGCTCCTCATAGTTGCGTATCTTTCCGCTTATTCCGCATGCAAGATAGCAGCCTGCAAAAGGCTGTACAGAGAAGTCGTCGTCTATCTCGATAGCATACTTAACCACTGCTGGCAACTCAAGGTAGTTAAGGTCGTAGGTCATCTTCTTGCCGTCTTTTAGCATCTTCTTTCCACCTTTCTCGGTATAGAATAGTCCGGTCTCGATGTAGAGCGGCTCTTGGTCGATAAGGGCAAATCCCACAACGGCACCGATGTTGAGACCTGTCTGCGAGTTGCCACCGTCAAGATTAGGGTCGTCCGAATTGACTGTTGAGAACGATGGACCTATACGTAAGCCATAATAGTTGGCTCTCTGGCCAAAGAAGCTGTCGTAATGGTTCTGCGAGTAGTCAAGGTGTCCTGTGCGGTCGTTGTAGTAGCGGCTACTCTTGTATGCCTGTGCATTGGCAGGTGCAATATACAGCATAAGGGCTGCTATTGCCATCAGTAAAATCTTCTTCATCTTTGCTTGTTTTTATTGTTTCCTTTTGTTTTCAACGGCGAAGGTAGCAATTTATGCGACAATATCACAGGGATTTTCCCTAAAATAGAGTAGGGAAACCCCACATTTCTTATTTTAGCTTACTTATAGTAGCCTTTACCCTTTCTGCCGATGTGTACATCAGTGTCGACTCGTCGGCATCCTTATCGCCCATATATACGTTGGGGTTGGCATATTGCATATGGCTCTTTACAGGTATGCGTGCCGAGAAGTGAAACTCGTTAACTCCTGTCTCTTCGTGTATCTTGCTTATGTTGTTCTCGTTCACTCCGCAACCGGCAAGTATCTTTATGCGTCCAGCTGCTGCCTTGTTGAGCTTGCGCAACAGGTCGATGCCTTGCTCTGCAGTGGGTTGCTGTCCTGATGTCAGTATACGGTCTATGCCAAGCTCACACAGTTGTTCGAGTGCAAGCATAGGGTTGGCACAACGGTCGAATGCACGGTGAAATGTAACCGACATATCGCCTGCCGCATCCTTCAAACGTTGGTTGTTCTCAATGTCAATACTGCCGTCTGCCTTAAGGCATCCTATTACAACTCCGTCTACACCGAGCTGGCGGCACATGCGTATATCCTCTTCCATGCGTTCCACTTCGAGTGGCGTGTACAGAAAGTCGCCACCTCGTGGGCGTATTATCACATGCAGACGTGTCGTGTTGAGCATACGTCGTGCTATTTTTATTTCTCCGTATGATGGTGTGGTGCCTCCTTCGGGTATTCCTGCACACAGTTCTACACGGTCGGCACCGCCTTCTTGCGCTGCCAGACAACTCTCTACACCATTGGCGCATACTTCAAAGAGACATATTTTTGATTCGTTTTGCATTTTGGATTGATTTTGTTCACGAAAATACATAATTATGTTGAGAATGGCAAATATTTTGAATAACTTTGCAACGTAAAACTAATCAAAATAATATTATTAATAACTATGAACAAATCTTTTATTCTTTCGGCGGCTCTTTTCGCCTCTTCGTTGTCAGTCTCTGCACAGTCTACACCACGCAATCAGCTTACTCCCACTCCTCCTATGGGTTGGATGACATGGAATCTCTTCCAGGGTGATATTTCAGATAAGCTGATACGCGAGACTGCCGATGCCATGGTGGAGGGCGGATACGTGGACGCTGGCTACAAATATATATTTATCGACGACCTGTGGCAGGGTGGTCGCGATGTTCACAATAATATGATACCCGACCCAAAGAAGTTTCCTAACGGTATCAAGGCACTTGCCGACTATGTTCACTCTAAGGGTATGAAGCTTGGTATATACTCGGATGCTGCCCAGCTTACATGTGGTGGATGGACCGCAAGTCTTGGGTTCGAGGAGCAGGATGCCCGTACATTTGCCTCATGGGGTATCGACTACCTTAAGTACGACTATTGCAATGCTCCTATCGACAGTGCCACTGCACGCCAGCGCTATCGTACAATGGCTGATGCTCTGTCAAAGTCTGGACGCGATATAGCTCTTGGTATTTGCGAGTGGGGACAGCGTCAGTGCGAGGAATGGTGTGAGGAGGTTGGCGGACAACTTTGGCGTACCACTTACGATGTTCGTGATATGTGGAAGGACGTAACTAATGAGGGTGGCATGGGCATCCTCGATATCGTCAACATCACTTCTCCGCTTTCTTCATACGCACGCAAGGGTCAGTGGCCTGATATGGATATGCTCGTTGTAGGTTTGCATGGTGTCAGTGGTCCGTCAAGTGCTTTGGGCGGAAAGGGATGTACACAGGCCGAATACCAAACACAGATGAGTCTATGGTGTATGTTCTCGTCGCCGCTTGCCATGACCAACGATATGCGCAAGGTTAGCGAGGAGGATAGACGCATATTGCTAAACCGCGAGGTTATTGCTATCAACCAGGATCCTCTCGGAAAGGTGGCCGAGCGCAAGGTCAATACTGATACTCATCAAATCTTTGTACGACCGCTTGCCGATGGCTCTTATGCTGTGGCTCTGCTCAATGTGTCGGATGCTCCGCTTACACTTACTGCCGACTTTGCCAAGCTTGGTCTTTCTGGCAAGTATACTGTGCGCGACCTTTGGCAGCACCGTGATATTGCCAAGAATGCCAAGAGCTGGAAGGGCAAGGTGCAGGCTCACGAGACAAAGGTGTTCCGTTTGAAGTAATATAGCAACATCGCTGCATTTAAATTGTAGAATACTTCTTTATAATTGTTCCATATTGCTCTCTATAGAATGTTTTAAATTACTTTTATAGATTAAATATTGTCTTTTATGTCAGAAAACAATATCTTTGCAATATAAAACTGAACTATTATGAAGAAGTATTCTGTTATTATAATGAGTGTGGCTCTTGTTGCAAGCAGTTGCACTACAGGAGCTGGAGCGGGTGCCTATGCTGGCAGCTCGTTCGGTTCTGTATTGGGTTCTGCCATTGGTGGTATTGTCGGTGGTCCGCATGGCAGTGATGTAGGCACTATAGTTGGTATGGCAGGTGGTGCTGCTATGGGTGCAGTTATTGGCAATACAGCCGACAAACAGCAGCATCAAGACCAAAGCGATGACTTGGCTCGACGCAATCAGCGTATACAGCGCCAAAAGGCTCAGCGCGATAGGTCGTATAACGATTCGTATACCCAGCCCGACGATACATATATGCCGTATTCTGATAATGGTGAGCCTACAGGTAGGTCAACTACTCCTGTTTACGAACAGCCTTACAGCAATAATCAGCAACCGTCCAACGATATTGACCCTACACAGATGGTTGACAGCACAAATTCGGGCGACGATCGTATCGACTTTGATATGTCGGCTTCGCCGGCACAGTCAAGTCATAGCGAGGGCATGCAAGAGTCGGTTGATGCCAGTCGTGTGGAGCAGATATATGGTGCTAAGGCTAATGCCGAGGTAAGCAGAATTACAATCAAGAATGTTCGGTTTGTAGATACTGCAGAGCCTAATGTGCTTCATGGAGGCGAAGTGGGCAAGGTGATGTTCGAGATGTACAACGAGACACAGGCTCCTATATACGACTTCTTGCCTACAGTTGTTGAGGTTGAGGCCAATAAGCGCATATATATATCGCCGAGTGTGCGTGTAGAGAACATAATGCCTGGTCAGGGCTTGCGCTATACAGCTACGGTTAAGGCCGACAGTCGCATTAAGGACGGAGAGATACGCCTGCTTGTTTCGGCGCAAAAAAACGACAAGCCTATATCTTATGTCACTGTAGTTAAAGTTACCACTGTGCGATAATTGTCGCACGGTGATAGCCTATGGCTGTTCGATGAATATTCATTGTCGTGTTTTTCAGTCGTCATCGTCCACTGTCTTCACATACTGCTTGTATTGTTTTCCCTTTTTGGGGAAGTGGAGTATGCCGTTTTCCGGCAAGGTATATTCGGTTACCTCGAAGTCTATCTCTGGCATATCTTCCTTTTCCGGAAGATATGGTATTTTGCTATTGTTGTAGCGTTCTACCTTAACAACCGCTATACCCTGGTCTATCATTCCTATTTTTCGTGCCGCTCCATGCGACAGGTCTATTATTCTGCCGCGTGTATGTGGACCACGGTCAGTAACCCTTACTATTACCCACTTACCGTTGCGCTCGTTGGTTACTTTTAGCAATGTGCCAAATGGATATGAACGATGTGCACAGGTAAGGCTGTCATGGTGTATGCGCTCACCACTACTTGTGCGTGCTCCAGTGGCGCGTTTAGAGTAAAAGGAAGCCTTTCCCCTCTGCGTCTGTGCGCTGATGGGAATAGCTATCTGTGATGTGAGGGCAATAACTGTTGCCAAAATTATCCTACTTAAATTCACTATAATAATATCAATATGGTTGTGTTTTCATTGAAGAGTGGGGCGCAAATGTGGGGTGATATAAAGCAATAGGGTGTGTCAAAGCTCAACCAATGAGACTTGACACACCCTTATTAATGTTATACTATACCTTGAGCCATCATGGCGTTGGCCACCTTCATAAATCCAGCGATGTTTGCACCGCGAACATAGTCGATGTAGCCGTCGGCCTGCTTGCCATACTTCACGCACTGCTCGTGTATAGAGTGCATAATGTAGTGCAGCTTCTCGTCAACCTCTGCCTCACTCCAACTCAGACGCATTGAGTTCTGAGTCATCTCAAGACCTGATGTTGCCACGCCACCTGCGTTTACAGCCTTGCCAGGAGCAAAGAGTTGCTTTGCAGCAACAAACTTGTCAACAGCTTCGGCTGTGCAACCCATGTTAGAAACCTCGGCAACACACAATGGCTTCTGTGCCAAAATCATGTCAGCATCGGCACCGTTAAGCTCGTTCTGTGTAGCACATGTCAGGTATATATCGGCCTTAACCTCCCAAGGCTTTTTGCCTGCAACAAACTTAGAGCCAGAGAATTCGTCCTCGTAAGGTTGGCAAATGTCGTTGCCAGATCCGCGAAGCTCGAGCATATAGTCAATCTTGTCGCCTGCGATACCTGCCTCGTCAAGGATGTAGCCGTCAGGACCAGATATTGTTATCACCTTTCCACCGAGTTCGGTTGCCTTCTTTGCAGCACCCCAAGCCACGTTGCCGAAGCCAGATATAGCCACTGTCTTACCCTTAAGGTCAAGACCATGTGTGGCAAGCATTTGCTGTACAAAGTATAGGGCGCCATAACCTGTTGCCTCAGGACGGATGCGTGAGCCACCAAACTCAAGGCCCTTGCCTGTAAGCACGCCCTGATACTGGTGTGTAAGTTTCTTGTACATACCAAATAGGTAGCCTATCTCTCTGCCGCCTACGCCAATATCGCCTGCAGGAACGTCCTCGTCAGGACCGATATGACGGTAAAGCTCTGTCATGAATGCCTGGCAGAAACGCATAACCTCAGCGTCGCTACGTCCACGGATAGAGAAGTCGGAACCACCCTTGCCGCCACCCATAGGCAGTGTAGTAAGGGCATTCTTGAATGTCTGCTCGAATCCAAGGAACTTAAGGATAGAGAGGTTTACAGAAGGATGGAATCGCAAGCCGCCCTTATACGGACCAATGGCACCGTTGAACTGTACGCGATAGCCTATGTTTACATGCACTTCGCCCTTGTCGTCTGTCCAAGGCACACGGAACGTAATGATACGCTCGGGTTCTACAAGGCGCTCGATGAGCTTTGCTTTCTCAAACTCTGGGTGCTGGTTGTAAACGTCCTGAATAGAGATAAGGACTTCGCGAACTGCCTGCAAGTACTCTGCTTCGCCCGGGTGCTTAGCCTCGAGGTCGTGCATAATTTTTTCAACATTCATAGTAAAAGGTTTTTTAGTTGTTTTATATAGATTATCGTTGTGTCATTTCAACAACGCAAATATAGCTTTTTTGATTGTTACTACCAAGTAAAAAACCGAGTTTTTCGCTTTTTTAATTTACTTTTAGATACTACCTAATATTGTGTGCGTAAACATAAAAACCTGTTGCATCCCTATACCTTATTATATATGTGCTTTCTCCGATTCGGTTGTTACGGCTGTTTAAGTGTTTGTCTCTACCTTTTATGGTGTGCGCTTGTCGTCAATATTCTTATTGAGTATTTTAAATAGGTTCATCCGGAATATGGAGTGATAGAAGTGTAAATTGCCGTTTATCGGGGAGAGGCTCTTGTACTTGAACTACTTTGCTTGTAGTTCCCACAGAATGCACAGACTACACAGAAGCCTACGGGCTTAAGGTTTTGGAATCCACAGAGCGTATAGACGCTGCGCGTCATACGACAGAAGGCACTCTAAGTTTGCAGAAGAAAGCAATTAGGCTAAATAATCAAGGTAAAACTATGATTGCTAAAGACAGTTTCGTACCTTTGTTGTAAAAAGGTAGAATCGGTCTGTCGAAGAGGTAAACCAAAGATCGCACAAGTCTGAAGACTATGTTCTGTTTCGGACCTCATCGACATAGTTGCAAAGACCAGATAGAAAGTTATCGGCTCTGAGCCTTGTTAGAGTGTTAGTCCATACAACTATTGACCAATTCTACATAACTAAAATCGTACAAAGATATGAAGAATTTATTTATTGGAGTTGATTTTTCGAAAGAAAAAGTTGATGTGGCTATCATTTTTGCAGATGGACTGACAGAAACAGCTGCACGAATGTTTAACGAGTTCAAGACAACTGTGTCTGGCTACAAGCAACTGGTCAAGTGGGTGGAGCAGAATTCCTACGGCATCGACTCTTCCCTGTGGCTCTTCTGTGGAGAGAATACGGGCGACTACAGCAAGGGACTGTGCAACTTTCTCTATGGTAAAGGCTACGACATGTGGCTTGAGAATGCCAAGAGCATCAAGGATGCATCAGGTCTCAGACGATTGAAGTCGGACCGCGCCGACGCCTCGATGATTGCCGAATACGCAATGAGGAATTACGACAGAGCCATTATGTACGAGCCACTTAGCGAGTCACTTGCACAACTGCGCGAACTGTTTCTGTATCGTCAGATGGTTATAAGACACAGATGCAGCTTTCAAGTGCGCAGAGGCGAGAAGAAACTCACAATGGAGAAGTCTCCTGTCAAGACAATGATCTCGCAGAGCGGAAGGCATATCGTGTCTGAACTCAACAAGGAAGTAGAGAAAATAGACAAGCGAATCGCCGAGCTCATCAAGTCAGACGAGGAACTCACCGAGGTGTTCACCATCGTGACCTCGGTGCCTGGTATAGGAACGCAGAATGCTGTCTGTCTGATGGTATACACCGACAACTTCCGTCGTTTCAACTACGATTCAAGGAAGATTGCCTGCTACTACGGCATAGCCCCATTCGGCAAGGATTCGGGCACCAGCGTGCATTCAGATCCTCGTGTGCACTATATGGCGAACCGTCAGATAAAGTCCATGCTGACGCAGGCTGCACTGGCTGCCGTGAACTTCAATCCTGTTATTGCAAGGTACTATATGCGTCTCGTGGAACGTGGAAAGAAGAAGCAGGTTGCACTGAACAATGTGAAGAACAAACTCGTGCATTTGGTCACTGCCATGGCCAGAAACCGCCAGCTTTATACCCCAGAATATAAAATCTCAGCTTAAAATGAAAATAATGGTCAAAACATTTGGATTTTAACATAGAAAGCAGANAACAATGTGAAGAACAAACTCGTGCATTTGGTCACTGCCATGGCCAGAAACCGCCAGCTTTATACCCCAGAATATAAAATCTCAGCTTAAAATGAAAATAATGGTCAAAACATTTGGATTTTAACATAGAAAGCAGAATTGATTGCTTGTATAGTGTCGTTGAGGTTAAGCATGGTTCGCCGCCTATGGCGGCGCAAGCAATCATTTCTGTGGATTCTTGCATCGCGAAGCGTAGGCCATTCTGTGGATTCGAAAAGCTTAAGCCCGTAGGATTCTGTGTGGTCTGTGCATTCTGTGGGAACTGCATACAAAAGAACTACAAGTAAAATTGTACGTCCATTATACGAACATCAAGACGCCAACTTCCACGATAAACTCCAGCTTGTATCACTCCAAATATCGGATGAACATTTGAATAGTATAGTATACGTCTTAATTTGTTAAATAAATATAAAACTCTTATCCCTCTATACATCTCTATTCTTCATGTCATAAAAAATGAGTAATTTTGCAGACCGATTAATCGGGGATACACTTAGAGTCCCCTGCATGAGAGTGTTAATAGCGTGCGCTAAAGAATAGGCCAAGCGGCGTGGTTAGTGAATCGCTCGTGCAAAAAATGAATGTTTTTTAGTAGTAATATTTTAATTTAAACAATGAACACTTTAAGTTACAAGACTATTTCCGTAAACAAGGAAACAGCTAAGAAGGAGTGGGTGGTTATCGATGCCACAGACCAGGTAGTAGGTCGTCTCTGCTCTAAAGTAGCAAAATTAATCCGCGGAAAGTACAAGCCAAGCTTCACACCTAACGTAGACTGTGGAGACAACGTAATCATCATCAACGCAGCCAAGGCTGTTTTCTCTGGTAAGAAGGAAACAGACAAGGTTTACACACGCTATACTGGCTATCCTGGAGGTCAGCGTTTCAATACTCCTGCAGAGCTCCGCAAGCGTCCTGATGGCATGGATAAGATTATCCGTCACGCCGTTAAGGGTATGCTTCCTAAGGGTCCTCTCGGTCGTCGCCTCCTCGACAACCTCTACATCTATGATGGAACAGAGCACAAGCACGAGGCTCAGCAGCCAAAGGCTATTGATATTAACCAGTATAAATAAAGCATAGAAGATGGAAATGATTAATGCAATTGGTCGCCGTAAGAGTGCCGTAGCTCGTGTATATCTCACAGAGGGCACCGGTAAGATCACTATCAACAAAGTAGAACTCGCTAAGTACTTCCCATCAGCAATTCTGCAGTACGTGGTTAAGCAGCCGCTGCAGTTGCTCGGTGTAGAGGAAAAATACGATATTAAGTGCAACCTCGACGGTGGCGGCTTTACAGGCCAGAGCCAGGCTCTTCGCCTTGCTATTGCCCGCGCTCTCGTTAAGGTAGACGCTGAGGACAAGAAGACACTTAAGGTACAGGGCTTCCTCACTCGCGATGCTCGTGAGGTTGAGCGTAAGAAGCCAGGTCAGCCTAAGGCACGTCGTCGCTTCCAGTTCAGCAAGCGTTAATATTTGGACTCTGGCTGAGACACCTTATTATATATATAGCACACCGTGCACGATATGTGTGGCTTAGCTATCTCCAAAGTTTAGCATCCAAACTCGCGAGACCGAAATGGAATGACGAGTTACGAATGACGAGTTACTAATTATAACTCCTAATTCTTAATTCTTAATTCCTAATTCAACAATCGTTACTCGTGGGCTGGTTCAATTCAACTCAAAGGAAAGTAAACAATTTAACAAAACAAAGAAATGTCAAGAACTAATTTTGACCAGTTGTTAGAGGCAGGCTGTCACTTTGGCCACCTCCGTCGTAAGTGGAATCCCGCAATGGCTCCTTATATCTTTATGGAGCGCAACGGCATTCATATCATTGATTTGCACAAGACTGTAGCTAAGGTTGACGAGGCTGCTGAGGCTTTGAAGCAGATCGCTAAGTCGGGCAAGAAGATTTTGTTCGTCGCTACTAAAAAACAGGCTAAGGACATCGTTGCCGAGAAGGCTGCGAGCGTAAACATGCCTTACGTTATCGAGCGTTGGCCGGGCGGTATGCTCACCAACTTCCCGACAATCCGCAAGGCTGTGAAGAAAATGGCGAACATCGACAAGCTCATGAACGACGGAACATTCTCTAAGCTCTCTAAGCGTGAGCTTCTGCAGGTGACACGTCAGCGTGCTAAGCTGGAGAAGAACCTCGGTTCTATTGCCGACTTGACTCGCCTTCCTAGCGCTTTGTTCGTTATCGATGTAATGAAGGAGAATATTGCAGTGAAAGAGGCTAACCGCCTTGGTATTCCTGTATTCGCTATGGTAGATACTAACTCTGACCCACGCGATATCGACTACATCATCCCTGCTAACGACGATGCTAAGGATTCTATCAACGTAGTTCTCTCAGCTTGCTGCGGTGCTATCGCAGAGGGTCTTGAGGAGCGCAAGGTAGAGAAGGCTGATGAGAAGGCTGCTGCTGAGCAGAAGGAGGGCAAGGCTCCCCGTAAGGCTCGCAAGGAAGAGGCCGCTGCCGAGTAATCAATAGACTATTATACAAAATCGGAAATTCTTTATCAGGAATGGAGAATTTCCGATTTTTGGGTTAATGGCATAAGCGTTTATTAAGAACATTATTAATTAATAACTAATAAATAAAAAACAATGGCTATTTCAATTGAAGATATCAAGAAGCTTCGCGCCATGACAGGTGCTGGTCTTGCTGACGTTAAGAAGGCTCTCACTGAGGCTGAAGGCGATTTCGATAAGGCAAAGGAGTTGCTCCGTGAGCGTGGACTCGCTATTGCTGCTAAGCGTTCTGACCGTGAGACTTCTAACGGTTGTGTTCTTGTTAAGAAGGAAGGCAATTTTGCTGCTATGATCGCTCTTAAGTGCGAGACCGACTTCGTTGCTAATGGTGCCGACTTCATCAAGTTGACACAGGATATCCTCGACGCTGCTATCGCAGCTAAGGCTCAGACTCTTGACGAGGTTAAGGCTCTTAAGCTTGGCGAGGCTGACGTTCAGGCTGCTGTTACACAGCGTTCGGGTATCACTGGCGAGAAGATGGAGCTTGATGGCTACAACGTTCTCGAGGGTGAGAACATCGAGGTTTATGACCACATGAAGAAGCATACTCTCTGTACTATGGTTCAGCTCAACCAGAACAACGAGGAGGCAGGTCATAAGATCGCTATGCAGGTTGCTGCTATGAAGCCTATCGCTCTCGACGAGGCTTCTGTACCTGAGGCTGTTAAGGAGGAAGAGCACAAGGTTGCTGTTCAGAAGACTAAGGAAGAGCAGATTGAGAAGGCTGTTGAGGTTGCCCTTAAGAAGGCTGGTCTCAATCCTAATCACTTCGACTCTGAGGACCACATCGAGTCTAACCAGGGCAAGGGATGGATCACCGCAGAGGACGTTGTTAAGTTCCGCGAGATCAAGGAGACCGTTTCTGCTGAGAAGGCTGCTAACCTCAACGAGAACATGATCCAGAACATTGCTAAGGGTCGTGTTGGCAAGTTCCTTAAGGAGAACTGCCTCGTTTGCCAGGAGTTCCAGTTCGGCGATGGCGACAAGCAGAGCGTTGCCGACTACCTCAAGAAGCAGGACAAGGATCTGAAGATTGTTGCTTACAAGCGCTTCACTCTTGCTGCTGAGTAATTAGAGCAATCAATTACGCATATTATTATATTGGGAGTTGCGAGGAGTGAAAGCTCTTTCGCAACTCCTTTTTTGTTTTTGCCACCATATATCATTGCATTATGAAGATATTTGCTGTAGGTATGAACTACCTCGAACACAATAAAGAGCTTCATGGCTCGTTATATAAACCAGAGAGTCCTGTGATTTTCACTAAGGCCGACACTGCCTTGCTTAAGGATCACAAGCCTTTCTTCATCCCCGATCACCTCGGACGTATCGACTATGAAACCGAGCTTGTTGTGCGCATCTGCCGATTGGGCAAGACTATTCCACAGCGTTTTGCTCATCGCTATTACGATGCTGTAACCGTAGGTATCGACTTCACTGCCCGCGAACTACAGTCTAAACTACGTGCCGAGGGCAAGCCTTGGGACTTGTGCAAGGGCTTCGACGGTTCGGCTGCTTTGGGCGAGTGGGTGTCTATTGACAAGTTCCGCGATATACAAGCTATTCATTTCCATCTCGACATCAATGGCAATACCGTTCAGGAGGGATGCTCCTCAGATATGCTCTACAAGGTAGACGAGCTTATTGCTTACATCTCGCAGTACTTCACTCTTAAGACTGGCGATATTCTCTATACCGGAACTCCGGCTGGCGTAGGACCCGTTAATATCGACGACCATTTCGAGGGATATATTGAGGACCGCAAGGTGCTTGAGTTCAACTGCAAATAGTCACGCCACTGACTGTCACCCCTAAAACAAAATACTAACAATGTAACTAATTATGAAAATAAACTTGCGAGCCATATATATAATAATGTGTCTGTGCATGACGTCCGTGTCGGCTATGGCGCAGAAGTTCTACAACCTTACTTCGCAGGAAGTGAAGGTCGACTCTGTTTTGCCTCTCTTTGCCCATACCGAGAGCTTGCCTGCTGCCTATCGCGACTCCACATACATGTTCGAGATAGTATATCCCGAGTTTGTAGATATGCCCTCTGCCGATATTGCAGCCTATAGCCGTCTCGCTACAGCTTTGCCTCCTGCATTGCCGCAGGTACGCAGCTACGTGTCGTTCGACCGCAAGCTGCCTATGCTCCATGCCGAATTCAGCCCTGTCGTTATGCGTAATGGCAAATATCAGGTGCTCGCAAGTTTTATGCTTCGCCGTGTAGCCCAAGCCAAGGCTGCTTCTATTACGACGCGCCTTGCCCGGGTCAACTCGCCTATGCAGTCGTCTCAGTTGACAGAAAATGTTGCTCCAGCCGATAGATACGCCAAGAAGAGCGTATTGCGCAGTGGCAAGTGGGCTAAGATTCGTGTACCTTCTTCTGGCATCTACCAGCTTACCGATGCCGTTGTGCGCAAGGCTGGATTCAGCAATCTTGCCAAGGTTAAGGTTTATGGATATGGTGGAAACCTGCAAAACGAGGTGCTCCATGCCGACGATCTTATCAGTTGCGACGACCTTCGCGAACTTCCAACATACAATACTGCAGACGGACGCCGACTGTTCTACGGTCGTGGACCGGTGTCTTGGTCGGCCGGTACCAACAATCATGTGCGTATACGCAATCCATACTCCGATTACGGCTACTATTTTCTTACCGAAAGCGATGCCGATCCCACCTACTATGCAGACTCTATACAGTTTGTCGCCACTATTCCTCAAGCCGATTTGTACCACGATCTCTACGAGGTCGACGATTATGCCTATGCACAGTTGGGTCGCAACTTATGTGGCTCCAAGCTACTTTATGCAGGCGATTCGCTTGTTGTCGAGTTCGACAGTTCTCTGCGTTTTTCTTCATCAAGCTCTGCTCTCACAGTAAGCATTGTGTCTGATGCGCCTACTCTTATGTCTGTCACTCACAACGGCTACACCTTTCCGACGTATGCCTCTATATACAGCTCGGCATCGGGATCTATCAAGGCACAGAGTCAAACCGTAACATTCTCACAGTTGCAAACGCGCAGCGCGTCTGGTCGCGAGCGCATTGTGTTGCGTGTCATGAGCGGATACACACGTCTCGATTATGTGTCGCTCTCTTGGGGTTCTCCGCAATCCGTTCCTTCTCTTTCAGCTACCGCCTTTCCCGCACCCGAGTATGTGTACAACATAACCAACCAGAACCATCATGCCGACCCGCAAGCCGACATGGTTATAATTATACCTACATCCCAAAAACTCCTTGCTCAGGCGCAGCGCATAAAGAAGATGCATGAGGAGCGAGACGGTATGAGTGTCAACATTGTGCCTGCCGACGAGCTGTACAACGAGTTTTCAAGTGGCACACCTGATGCCTCTGCCTATCGCCACTATCTCAAGATGCTGTACGACCGAGCCTCTTCGCAGGCCGAACAGCCTAAGTATCTCTTGCTGCTTGGTGGCAGTGTATGGGACAACCGATTCAAAACTTCGCTTTGCCGACAGTACAATGCCGACGACTATCTGCTTGCTTTTGAGAGCGAGGAATCGTTCGATCTTATCAATAGTTATGTCAACGATGGCTTCTACGGTATGTTGGACGATGGCGAGGGAGCTAATCCTCTCTACCGCGACAAGGTGGATGTTGCCGTTGGACGTATGCCGGTTGTTAATGCTTCTGATGCCAAGGCAATGGTTGACAAGTTGCTTTCGTATGTCGACAATGCCAATCGCGACGCTTGGCTTAATACGGTGTTCTTTATGGGCGACGACGGTGACCAAAACACGCATATGACCGATGCCAACACTGTTGCCGACCTGGTTATAAGCTCGTACCCAGGATATCTTGTAAAGAAGCTTATGTGGGATGCCTACAACATGGAGAGCACAGCTACGGGCAATTCGTATCCAGATGTCAGCACAGCTATAAAGAAGCAGCAAAGCCAGGGGGCTCTCATCATGAACTATGTGGGTCATGGCTCCGAGTGGCAGTTCTCCCATGAGAATGTATTGCGCATTGCCGACTTCCAAAACTTCACCAACACCAACCTTCCGCTTTGGATAACGATTGGTTGCGACTTTATGCCTTTCGACCGTCTTGCCGATAACATCGGCATGAAAGCTGTGCTCAACCCCAATGGAGGTGCCGTTGCGCTCATAGGTTCTACACGTACCGTCTACTCCAACTATAATGCTTATCTGAACAAGGCTCTTATGCGTTATCTGCTTTCTACCGACGACGACGGCAAGCCTATGGCTGTAGGCGAGGCGCTGCGACGTGCCAAGAACGCCGCCAATACCGAGAGATATGCCAACAACTCCTTGCAGTTCTCGCTGCTTGGCGACCCTGCCATGCGTCTTAATCTGCCTACCGCACAGATTGTTATCGATTCTATCTGTGGCGTTAATGTCAGTCAGACTGCCTCGCTGCCTAAGATGAAGGCGGGTGCTCTTGTTAAGGTGGCAGGACATATCGAGGGTGCCGATGCGTTCAACGGCAATCTCTCTCTCTGCGTGCGCGATAGTCGCGAGACTATAGTCTGCCGTCTCAATCAGCCCAACGATGCTTCTACGGCCTTTACTTATACCGATCGCACCAAGACCATATATAATGGACGCAACCGCATTGTTGACGGACAGTTCAGTGTAGAATTTGCAGTGCCCAAGGACATCAACTATTCTGACGATACTGGTCTTATCACGGCATGGGCTATATCCGACGACCATAGCATTATGGCTCAAGGTTATAGCGAGAGTTTCACGGTAGGCGAGAGCCAGCTTGCTGCCAACGACTCTATTGGGCCTTCGGTATATTGCTATCTCAATTCGCCCTCGTTCCAAAATGGAGGCACCGTAAACAGCACGCCATATTTTGTTGCCGAGATAACCGACCGCGATGGCATCAACGCCTCAGGCGCGGGTATTGGCCACGACATGCAACTATGTATTGACGGACGAGCCGATATGACCTATTCGCTCAACGACAACTTCCTCTTCGATTTCGGCTCCTACACCTCTGGCTCTACCTATTACAGTCTGCCGCAACTCGACGAGGGGTGGCATTCGCTAAGGTTCCGTGCGTGGGACATTCAGAACAACGCCACTGTATCCGAACTGCGCTTCTGTGTAGCCAAGAGTCTTAAGCCTACGTTCTCTATATCTTGCACCGATAATCCGGCTCGCGAGTCTACTACATTTATAATATCTCACGACCGACAGGGCTCCAACCTCGATGTCACTGTTGAGGTGTTCGACCTTAGTGGCCGACGCTTATGGTCGCATAACGAGAGTGGGGTGGGCAACGGTTCTGCTTACACCGTAACGTGGAATCTTACTACCGATGGAGGTGCCAGCCTTGACAGCGGCATCTATCTCTATCGTGTAAAGCTTGGTGCCGACAATGCCGTAAAGACATCCAAGGCCAAGAAACTCATCATTACAGGCAATAAATAGCACATTGCTGCGTTTTTTATAATGATAATATAATAATAAATGAAGAAGATACATCTTGCGGCTCTCACCCTTATGGGCATCTCGCCGCTCACAGCCACTGCTCAGGAGAAGGTGGATATGTTCAACCCTGAGAAGAACTCTGTAACATCGCAGTCGATAGCTCCCGATGCCCGTGCTGGTGGTATGGGTGATGTGGGTGCGGCTACCGACCCTGATGTGGCATCTCAATTCTGGAACCCTGCCAAGTATCCTTTTACAATATCGCGTGCTGGTGTGTCTCTCAACTACACACCTTGGCTGCGCCAGCTCGTTAGCGACATCGACCTTGCCTACCTTGTGGGCTACTACCGCATAGGTGACTATTCGGCAGTGTCGGGTTCGTTGCGCTATTTCTCCCTTGGTGAGGTGTTCTACGGCGATACAAACGATACTCAGATGACACTCAACCCGTATGAAATGTCGTTTGATGTGGCTTACTCCATCATGCTTAGCGAGAAATTCTCTATCGCAGCTGGTGTGCGCTGGATATACTCCGACCTTACTTACAACTACGACGACACCTCATCGCCGGGTAGTGCTTTTGCGGTGGACCTTGCTGCATATTATCAGAACTACGTAAATATAGGGCAACGCGAGTGTCAGCTTGGTATTGGTCTCGACATATCCAACGTAGGTTCGAAGATAAACTTTGGTGGCGACGAGAACTCAGAGTTTCTTCCTGCCAACCTTCGTCTTGGTGCTTCGCTCATGGTTCCGGTTGACGAGTACAACCGTTTCTCTATAGCTGTCGATGCCAATAAACCTCTTGTGCCCACTATGCCAGTTAAGATGGACGGCGAGTCGGACGAGGATTTCATCACACGCAAGCAAAACGATTACTATGACGTATCGCCTATCAGCGGTATATTCAAGAGCTTTGGCGATGCTCCTGGCGGTTTCAAGGAAGAGATGCAAGAGATACGTTGGAGTGTTGGTGCCGAGTATGTATACAACGACAAGTTCTCGCTGCGTGCCGGTTATCATCATGAGTCTGAGAACAAGGGCAACCGTAAGTACTTCACTGTAGGTGCTGGTTTCAAGATGAATGTCTTCTCGCTCGATGCCGGATATGTTATAGCCACAGCCAAGTCAAACCCGCTCGACCAAACCCTTCGCTTCTCGCTGTCGTTCGATATGGATGGCTTGAAGGATTTGTTCAAAAGAAGATAAGTGGAGTTTTGAGTTTTGAATTTTGAGTTTTGAATTATCGGCAGAGCCGATGTTGAATTATTCAATTTTGAATTAGGAATTAAGAATTCAAAACTCAAAATTCAAAACTCAAAAACTCAAAATGCGCGAAGCGCACAATTCAAAATTCAAAACTCAAAATTCAAAATTCATGATAATTCGTACCGGATTTGGATACGACGTCCATAAACTTGTAGAGGGCCGCGAACTGTGGCTCGGAGGCATACGTCTCGATTATCCTCTTGGTTTGCTTGGTCATAGCGATGCCGATGTGCTTATTCACGCCATATGCGATGCTTTGCTTGGAGCTGCCAATATGCGCGATATAGGCTATCATTTTCCCGATACTGCTGCCGAGACTCTCAACGTAGACAGCAAGATATTGCTGCGTAAGACCATCGATCTTATTGCGACCAAAGGCTATCGTCTTGGCAATATCGACGCCACTGTATGTGCCGAGCGTCCCAAGCTCAATCCGCATATCCCCGATATGCAGCGCTGTCTTGCCGACGTTATGCAGACAGATGTAGATAATGTATCCATTAAGGCTACCACAACCGAGAAACTCGGCTTCACTGGACGTATGGAGGGAATATCGGCATACGCCACTGTACTTATTGTAAAATAAAAGCCATACCCCCAACCCCTCCCCCTTTAGGGAGGGGAATTATATGTTCTCTTGTCTTTTCCCCAAAAAACATGTTCTTCTGTTCTCCTGTCTTAAAAAAAACATGTTCTCCCGTCTAAAAACAACTTTTTTACAGTTTTATTGAAAAAAACTGCCAAAATGTTTGGCGGTTACAAATAAAACCCTTACCTTTGCACTCGCTTTAAAGAACTAAGCAATGTTACTAAAGCAATACCGATAGGTTTTATCGGGCGTTTAGCTCAGCTGGTTTAGAGCATCTGCCTTACAAGCAGAGGGTCGGCGGTTCGAATCCGTCAACGCCCACAGGGGTGTTTCCTCGTGGCTTTCTCTTCGGAGAGGCTGCGGGGATTTTTTTGTTTATATACTTTTTTATTTCCCTTCAATCCATCGCCATCTCATTTATTTTTTATAGATTTGCACTTTGAAAAGTGCACATTCTTATCAAATATGCACTTTCAAAGGTGCACATTCTCGTTAAATATGCACTTTCAAAAGTGCATATTGCACATGTATCTCAATAATAACCTCTTTTTAAAGCATAAATATATGGATATAACACTTATCAACTTTATGAATGAGCAGCTTGACTTGGTGGACTTAGGCTTCAAGCGTTATATGTACGACAAATTGCCTTGGGAGTCAAGGCTTGTAGGTTTGACGGGACCTCGTGGAGTGGGCAAGTCAACCATTATAATGCAGCATATAAAGGAAATGGCAGCGGAAGACAGAAAGAAAACACTTTATGTTTCTGCTGATCATAGCTATTTCACGATACACACACTCACCGAATTGGCTTCTCAGTTTGTGCGTGAAGGAGGCGAGTGGTTGTATATTGACGAGGTCCATAAGTATAATGGGTGGTCTAAGGAATTGAAGCAGATATACGATTCGCATCCGGCACTACATACATTCTTTACAGGTTCGTCGGTTCTTGACATTCTTGAAGGTGAGGCCGACTTAAGTAGAAGGTCTCTGCTGTTTAATATGCAGGGGCTGTCGTTCCGTGAATATCTCGAATTGTTTCATGGCATAATTACTCCGGTGCGAAGCCTCGAGGATGTGTTAAGTGGCAATATACAGATAGATGGAGTGCAGCACCCTATTCCATTGTTCGGTCATTATCTGCGTGAGGGCTATTTTCCGTTCGCTAAAGAGGGATATGTATTGCAACGTCTTCAGCAGGTGATACGGCTTACGATGGAGGTAGACATTCCGCAGTATGCTAATATGTCGCCTGCAACTGGCAAGAAGTTGCGTAGAATGTTGACAATCATTGCTGGTAATGTGCCGTATAAGCCAGAGGCCACTGCTCTTGCCAATGAGATAAAGGTTAGTCGTAACGACATATCAACCTTCTTGCTTTATATGGAGAAAGCGGGAATGATAGGTCAACTGCGTGACGAGACGGGGGGAATGCGTGGATTAGGTAAGGTGGAGAAGGTGTTTCTGGATAACACCAACTTTATTTATGCCTTGGCTAACGACAATGCCAATATAGGAAATATAAGAGAGACGTTCTTCTACAACCAGACACGTCTTACCCAGGATGTAACGTCGTCAAAGGTGTCCGACTTCTCTATAGGTAAGTTTACATTTGAGGTTGGAGGGGCAAAGAAGAGTCATAGACAGGTGAAGGACGTTGAAAACTCGTTTATTGTTAGAGATGATATTGAGTATGCTTCGGGCGATATTATTCCGCTTTGGGGCTTCGGATTGATGTATTAGACCTAAAATATGATTTTGACGAAGGATAAAAGGATGCAAGAAGAACTTGTAAAAGCACGTAAGGAAGCAATCAATCATGCCTTGGCACGTATGAAGATATTGTCAGGCAAAGGAGGTATGCCTGTTCCAGAAGACGAAAATGATTTAAATGCATTGATTGAAGCAAAATACAAACTATGAACATATTTGTAGATACCAATTGTACACCAAAAAGAATCCAAATCTCTTGGAACTACCAGATAAAAGTAGTATTTTTGCCACAAACAAGGAATAAAGAAAGGATTGATTATGAAATACGAACCAGTAAAGTACAATAGTCGTGAAGAGGCTGTTACAGCTTTGCGACGTATGATTCAGCGTAAAAGAGAGCTGGATAAAAGGATGCAAGAAGAACTTGTAAAAGCACGTAAGGAAGCAATCAATCATCATTCCTTGGCACGTATGAAGACATTGTCAGGCAAAGAGTAGGAGGGTATGGCATCCCTGCCATACCCACTAAATCTGCTGAACAATTATGTCAGAGTGGGTATGGCAAGGATGCCATACCCTCCTACAGGTTGCCACTCATATATAAAGATAAATATGAACTCGTACTTATGCCTGTTCCAGAAGACGAAAATGATTTCCGTGCTTCTTCTATTTTCCTTTTTTAACTTTATTTAATCTCCCCGTAACCCCTATGTAATATAAAAGTCCTACTTTTGCATTTGTAAATACTTAATGTATGTCAACTAACTAAAGACTGCACTAACTGGATACTAATCAATCTTTAAATACTTATTATTATGACAAAACATTTACGATTTCTATTTGTTATGCTGCTGGCTATGATTTGGTCGGCTGGTTGGGCTGCTGTAGGCGATAATTTCAAATTGGTTACAGATGCTAAAGACTTGAAGGCTGGAGATAAAATCATTATTGGTTCGAAGGCTTCAAAGGTAGTTTTAGGTGCTGATAATGGTGCCAAAAAACCTAAAAGATTGGCTGTATCCGCAACATTTTCAAATGATGGTGTTGTTGCTTGGCAAGAAGGCTTTGATGTTATTACGTTAGAGGGTGCTGCTTCTGCTTGGTATTTACATTCTGAAGCTGGTTATATATATAGTGAAAGTAGTACCAATATCAACACTGCGAGTGATTTAGCTTCTGTCACTAATAATGCTGCAGTTGCAGTTATTACCATAACAAATAATAATGCCTCTATTAGTTTTCCATCTTCAGAATCAGGTCGATATATTTTTTATAATACTACCACTAAATTGTTTGGTAATTATAAAAAGGATAATACCACAACATCTCAGATTTATAAGTTAGTTGATTCTGGTGATACAAAGACGGCCACAAAGCTCTCTTTTAACACTAATGAAACAGAATTTAGTGTAGAGAAGCTCAGTGAGGCTTCTTTCACTGCTCCTACGGCTACTGTAAAGGATGCTGATGGTAAAGTTGTTGAAGGCGCAAAGATTACATACGCAAGTAGTAATTCTAATATAGCAAGCGTAAACGAAAACGGCAAAGTAACTTTTGGTTCTGAATTTGGTACTGCTACTATTACTGCAAGCTATGCTGGCGACGACACCCACAAGCCTGCTGAAAGCTCTTATACTATTAAATACAGCAAGATACTAACCGTTATGGCTTGGTCGCAGAGCAGCGTAAGTGTAAATCTTGGTGAGACATTCACAGCTCCTACTTTGACATTTACTGCTCATGATAAGAATATCCTTGAGGGTAAGACAATACAGTATAACAGCTCGGATGAGAACGTTGCAATGATTGACGAGACTGGCTATGTACTCCCTATGGAAAAGGCTGGCTCAACTAAAATTACTGCTACATTCGCTGGTGATGATACCTATGAAGCGACTTCTGCTGAATATACTTTGAATGTGATAGACCCGAACAAGACGGATGTTACATTTGATTTTACGGATCCGGAGAAATATGGTTATAAAAAGCCTACGACTACTACAAAAAAAACAGATCTTTCTAATGGTGATAAATTGGAATCAAGCGAAGTCACTATAACAAATGTGAAGAATGGATCAACCAAAACACGTTTCTTTAATAATAATAATGTTATCACATTCCGTGCTTATACTGGTGCAATATTAACTATAGAAGCTCCTGCAGGATTTGCAATCAATAGAATTGACTTCACGGATAATGGCTCACAGACGACTGTAGACAATTTCACTTTCTCAACCGGAGAACTTAAATTAAAGACTTGGACAGGATTGGCTAAGAACTTGACAATGACGGTTGATAATGATCAGGTGTTCTTAAAGAATATGACTGTTAATTTGGTTAAGTTGGTTGAACTCGACGAAAATTCAGAGTCTAACACCATTGAGGCAAAGAAAGGTGTGAATGTAACTCTCAAGCGTCCTATGAATGTAGGTCGATGGAATACATTCTGTGTACCATTCTCTATCGATGCAAATCAGGTTACAAGCCAGTTTGGTGAAGGCACACAGATTGCAGAGTATTCTGCTTCTGTAGATGATGAGATTGCTTTCGCTACTGTACAATCAAATGCTATTGTTGCTGGCAAGGCATATCTTGTAAAGCCTACTAAGGAGGCTGCAACAGAAGGATATACTTTCAGTAATGTCAACATCACAGCTCTTGCGCCAACAAAGGAAACAGTAGAAAATGGCGCTATTGATTTCAGAGGTATATACAACCCGACCGATATAACTGTAGGTCTTTCTGAAAACACATTCGCTGCAGGTATTGTAGGCAATGTTGTTAAGAAGGCGGTTAGTGGCTCTAACATGAAGGGCTTCCGTGCATTCTTCATCATACCTGAAGGTGCTGGTGCACAGTCGTCTTATATGCTTAAGATAGATGGCACAGCCACATCAATCAACTCTATCAATGGTGCAGATGTTGTGGTTAACGCTCCTGTATACAACCTTCAGGGTCAGCGTGTAGACGGTAACAACCTTACACCAGGTATCTACGTTAAGGCTGGCAAGAAGTTCGTAGTAAAATAATACGAGAGATCTATTTACATAACAATTATAAAAAACATTTATAGCAATGAATAAGAAAATATATACAGCCCCTAATATTGATGTAGTTGAGTTGCAGGGCGAGGTAGTGCTTTCTGCTACTTCGGGTGGTGACAACATCATTAACGATGGTGGCGCAGATGGTCCTACAATCAATACCAATAATGGTACAATGGGTAGTGTTAACACCAACGGCGAGTTTGAGTCAGGTGCATACTTCGACGTATGGGAAGATGAATAATCGAATCATATAGCCCAGGGCTTCTCGGTTATGCCGCTTGCCTAAACAAGAAATGTCTTGGGATACATGTAATATAAAGTAGCGTTACGCCCTGAATTTGGCTTAAGTCGGATTCAGGGCGTAATTGCTTAAAGTATATCAGCATACAAACTAATACAAATTACGGATATGGAAACAGCAACATTATACTATGAACCCAATGAAACAACGATTGCGGCAATAGAGGAGGCAAGGTCTGGAAAAGAACTTGAAACGCTTGACTTAGACAACTTTAAATCTTTCGTTGATTCTTTATGATTACGCTCTTCAAATAACTAATATAGTAGGAGGTACGGTCTCCGAACCGTACCACGCAAGCCATCTGTTTGACAAGAGAACATGTTTATTTTAAGACATGAGAACAAGAGAACATGTTTTTTTTGAAGACATGAGGACATGAGAACATGTTTTTTTTAAGACATGAGAACAAGAGAACATGTTTATTTTAAGACATGAGAACAAGAGAACATGTTTTTTTTTGAAGACATGAGGACAAGAGAACATGTTTTTTTTAAGACATGAGGACAAGAGAACATGTTTTTTTTAAGACATGAGAACAAGAGAACATGTTTTTTTAAGACAGAAGTATCTGTAGGAGGTACGGTCTCCGAACCGTACCACGCAAGCCATACCATCGCTCCATATTCTGTAAGAATATTATTCATTATAGGAACACGAACTACCGTAAATTATCCACGAATTAACCCACGAATTGAACAATAGAAAATTCATGGATAATTCATGTTTTAATTCATTCTTTTATATCTTTGTCCTAATATAAATCTCTGTTCCGTGTCACCGAACGTCCGTTCCGTGTCACAGAATGGCCATTCCGTGTCACCGAACGGCCATTCCGTGTCACGGAATAGAGATTTCAGTTATTCTCGCATATTAAAAGTTGTGGTTTAACGATTTTAGTTGACCACTCTAAGTATTATTGATAATACAAGTTGACTCAGTTATTACTTATTTATAATTCACGTTGACTTATTTAATTTTAGTCATACTTATAGTTGACTACTTATGCCTATAGTCACAAATAAAATTACCCTTCATATCTCCGCAAAGAAACATGTTGGGGGATAATGTGTTTATTCCAATAATCTATGTGGTTTAATTGTTTTAGCCTATCACTCTTTGTGTGGTTTAACGATTTTAGTTGACCACTCTAAGTATTATTGATAATACAAGTTGACTCAGTTATTACTTATTTATAATTCACGTTGACTTATTTAATTTTAGTCATACTTATAGTTGACTACTTATGCCTATAGTCACAAATAAAATTACCCTTCATATCTCCGCAAAGAAACATGTTGGGGGATAATCCTGAGCGTAGCTTCCTTGGTAAGTTTGGGTTGGGCTCGATGCCCAACTCAAACTTTTTACGTTGGTGGCTTAAACCATCACGTAGTTCCTTGGTGGTGCAAAGATACAAAAAGATTCTAAGCAACCTTAGCTTTTATCGCTTTTTCTCTGTAACTTATCCATCTTTTATCAATCTCGCCTCTTTTCTTTGCAGCCTCACGAGGGGTCAAGCCGTCAAGACTCAAATGTGGACGTTCTTCGTTATAGAAGCGGATGGCAGCCTTTACTGCCACCAAGACCTCTGATATAGAAGTAAACGACATGCCTTTCAAAAGCTCGTTCTTGATAGTATTGTTGACTCTTTCTGCAACGGCATTGTCCTTGGGATTGCCTGTTTCCGTCATGCTGATTTGTATGTTGTATTGCTTGAGCAAACCAGTATATTGGTAACTTGCATACTGAACCCCACGGTCAGAATGATGAATCAGTTGGCTAAGGTCATTTCCTTTGTAGTAATCCAAAGCCATCTTAAGGGCTTCTATGGCATGAATAGACTCTAGCGTTGGAGCGACACTATACCCGACTATCTCCTTTGTATAATAGTCCGTAATGAGGGCAAGATAACAGAACTTGTACTCACCGCTCTCGGGGTCGAGATAATATGGTATATACGTTATGTCACTGACAATCAGTTGGCATGGACGGCTGGGAAGCAAATCCTTAACAATATTAGGATACAATGGAAGGTCATGGGCGGAGTCTGTTGTCTTCACCCTACGTTTTACCTTTCGTACCTTAAGGTTGTATTTCTCGACAATGTCATAAAAGCGGTTGTAGCCAACACTTCTGGATACGCCAAATTGCCTTTGGTACATGAACCAAAGCTTATTGCCGCCAATACCTGGGTCTTTCTTGCGAACGCCTTTGATGAACTCTACAACGAGCGCCTCTTGCGCAACCTTTAACATGGAACTGTCACCATGTTTGTAATAGGCTTGCTTGGTTACACCAAGTAACCGACACATCGAGATGACTGGATAGAGTTTGCCATCTCGTGTGTGAAGCCTGTTTGCTACTTGGTGCCAGCTTTTTTTAAGTCAATACCATAGACTTCCTTGCCAAAGGCTACCATTTCTTCATAGAAGTCTGCACGAAGGCGCTCCGATTTTACTTGCTTCTTCAGCTCTGCTATTTCCTGAAGCAGTTGCTTATAGTCCTCAGGAATGATTTCTTTACCTTTTTTACTCATTTTTTCTGCCAATTCTGAGTTTTCGGCTTCAAAAGTACGAATTTTACGGTGAACGCTGCTAGGAGCAATACCAACGTTTTCAGAAATTTCAATCATTGTAAGGTGTTCTAAAGCATAAAGACGATAAATCTCCTTGCTTAATTCAACTTCCTTTAATGTCTCTTCTAATGATTTTTTCATTTCACTTACATTTTAGGGAGTCAACCATATTTACAAAAAGACAAGTAAAAGAGCTATTTAAAAGTAAAAAAGTAAAAGAGTAAAAGAGTAAAAAGGCTATTTAATAGTAAAAGAGCTATTTAAGAGTAAAAGAGTAAAAAAGTAAAAGAGTAAAAAGGCTATTTAAAAGTAAAAGAGTAAAAAGTTCAGATATTGTAGGAGGGTATGGCATCCCTGCCATACCCACTCAATCGGCTGTACACTCATATTGTCAGTGTGATTGCCACCACTCAATCGGCTTGTATACTCATGTCTGTGTGGGTATGGCAGGGATGCCATACCCTCCTACAGATACCCATTCTTCTTTTTTTAAAAAACCTGTTCTTCTGTCTTTTCAAAAGCAACATGTTCTCATGTTCTTCTGTCTTTTCAAACAACAACATGTTCTCATGTTCTCATGTCTTCAAAACAAAAACATGTTCTTCTGTTCTTCTGTCTTTTCAAAAACAAAATGTTCTCATGTTCTCTTGTCTTTCAAAAACAACATGTTCTTCTGTCTTTCCCCAAAAAGAACCATGTTCTCCATCCAATCCTGTCTTTATGTCGCCAAAAAAAAACGGCTGAGAGCAACGCTCCCAGCCGTTAAGCCTTGAATTATGCTTATTATTCAGCAAGGCTGATAGCCTCCTGAGGACATACGCTTGCGCATGTACCGCACTCTGTGCAGAGATCAGGGTTGATAGAATACTTTTCGCCTTCTGAGATTGCCTCTACTGGGCACTCGCCAATACATGTACCGCATGCGATGCAGTCGTCACCAATTACGTAAGCCATAATTAAAATAAGTTTTATTTGTTATAAATGTTAATTCCTATGTCGTTAAGTAGCAACGGGGTTTAGTGCTCGCTACCTACTTTCGAACGATGCAAAGATAATAATTTTCTATGTAATACCTACAATTAGGTACTTATTTTTAACTTATTTATACAATAGCTGTCGCTGCTGGTCTTTTACAATAACAATTAAAACCACGTATATATTTTCCGAGTCTTCGACTTGCTTTACATTCAGATAAAGCCTTACGAGAGCAAGCTCTCGACAGCTTTATCTGAATGTAAAGCAGTGGCACGATGTGCCGGAAAATATATACGGCTATAAACATAAAAAACATTTGGTAGAGCGTTACTTGCATGGTACGGTTCGGAGACGAGGGCACTGAAAAAGTCCCTTGCGATATATTTATCAATTATAATCTGCACATAATTTGGCTATGTGCAGATTTTTTTGTACCTTTAAGGAATAAAATCCAAGGTACTTATGCTGTCACAACAACAACTTCCACTCAGTGAATATAGCTCACTTTATGATATAGTCGTCCCCCAGGACAACCTTCTCCGCCGTATTAATAACCTGATAGACTTCAGCTTTGTCTATCAGGAACTGGTCAATAAATATTGTCCTGATAACGGCCGTACAGCTGAATCGCCCATTCGTATGTTCAAATATCTTCTATTGAAGACAATATACGATATATCTGACGTGGATGTTGTAGAGCGTTCCCGTTATGACATGTCGTTTAAGTATTTTCTTGATATGACTCCTGAGGAAGGCGTTATCAATCCAAGCAGTCTTTGTAAGTTTCGCAGATTACGCCTGAAAGACACGGATCTTATGAACCTGCTTATCAAAAAAACTGTAGAGATAGCAATAGAGAAAGGAATCATCACATCAAAGACTATTATTGTAGATTCGACTCATACAAAAGCCAGGTCAAATCCGTATTCACCAGTTGAGATACTGAAACTCCGTTCGAAGCAACTCCGCAAGGCGCTTTATGCCATGGATGATAATATAAAGGAAACACTTCCGGCTAAGAATGAAGACGATGACCTTGTTCATGAGTTGGATTATACCAAGGACCTTCTAAATCATATCACCTCGGATTCCTGCCTTTCGGAAGTGCCCGCAGTAAAACAGCGACTAAATATGCTAAAGGAGACGCTTGCGGACATAGAAGACCACTATACAACCTCAAAGGATACAGACGCACGTGTTGGGCATAAGACAGAAGACACGTCGTTCTTCGGTTACAAGACTCACATCGCAATGAGTGATGAGCGTATCATAACTGCTGCCACAGTCACATCTGGCGAGAAGGGTGACGGGCCTCAGTTGGAAGAGCTTGTTGAGCAAAGCAGAAAGAACGGAATGGAGGTTGACACGGTTGTTGGTGATACCGCATATTCTGGCTGCAAGAACCTCAAACTGGCAGAAGATGAAGAGAGGGGATTTCGTTTGGTGTCCAAATTACATCCGTCTATTAGTAGTGGATTTAGAAAGAGTGAAGACAATTTTGATTACAACAAGGATGCAGGCATGTTTGTTTGTCCTGCTGGCCATATGGCAATCAGAAAAGTAATAATGGGAAAGAATAGGAACTGGAATCAATCCATGACTTATTTCTTTGATGTGGATAAATGCAAGACTTGCTCACGAAGAAACGGATGCTACAAGGATGGAGCTAAAAGCAAGACCTATAGTGTACCTATCAAGAAAGGAGAACATAAAAGACAACTGGAGTTTCAGAAGACACAAGAATTTAAAGAAATAGCCCGCCAGAGATACAAGATAGAGGCAAAAAATTCGGAGTTAAAACAGGTATACGGCTATGATAAGGCATTGTCGTATGGGCTAGATTGTATGCAAATGCAAGGTGCAATGACAATATTTGCCGTAAATATCAAAAGAATATTGAGACTAAGCTAAGAATAATTAGAAGAATTATACACTTGTGACATAAGTGCCCTACATCCTCTATAAGGCTGTATATTAGACCATATCAAAGCAAATTAAAAGCAGATTGCAAAACCGACATAATGTTTAATGCAATCTGCTTTTTTATTTAAAAGAGTGGAATAAAGTCTTAAAGGGCTAACTTTTTCAGTGCCCTCTTCGGAGACCGTACCTCCTACCGGTAGTTGCAGCCTAATGTTTTTTATGTTTATCGCCCTATTGTGGGCAAAGTGCAGCTTGCTGCACTTTGTCCACAATAGGGTGTTTTGTCAGTTTTTTGTTAAAGCCCTGCCTGTGTGAACAATACAACAGTCAATTTCTATTGCTTTATCAGCGAAACGGCGAAGCCACCACCTCGTGCCTGCTTTACCTTTATCACGTCGCCCTTCTTTACTGTGCGATGTATGATGGTATATGCTTTAGGATTGGTTTCGTAGTCGGCATCCTTGCCGTCCTGATAGATAGCACACTTGTACTTAGCTCCCTTGTCAAGGAAGTCGAGCTTCACTGTTGTCTGGCGTGCGTTGTTTGTCTTGCCTCCTACAAACCAATTGTCGGTGCCTTTTGCCTTGCGAGCCACGGTGATATATTCTGCTGGCTCTGCCTCAAGGTAGCGTGAGTCGTCCCAATCGCATGCTACATCGCGTATAAACTGGAATGCATCATCGTACTTTTCGTAATGTTCGGGCAGGTCGGCTGCCATTTGTAGTGGCGAGTACATTACGAGGTATAGCGACAGCTGTCCGCATAATGTGCTGTGTACATACGACTTGTTGTCGCTCCACTCCGATAATTTTGTTTCGAAGATACCCGGTGTGTAGTCCATCGGACCACCCTGCAGACGTGTAAACGGAAGCATTACGGTGTGGTAGGGCACAGATCCGCCAAAGGCTTCGTATTCGGTTCCACGTGCCGACTCGTTGCCTACGAGGTTAGGCCATGTGCGGCAAATGCCTGTAGGACGTGTAGCTTCGTGTGCGTTTACCATTATATGGTGTTTGGCTGCTTGCTCGATAACGCGCTGGTAGTGGTTGTTCATCAGCTGTGAGTAATGGTATTCGCCGCGTGGGATAATGTCGCCTACGTATCCTGTCTTTACGGCATCGTAGCCGTATTTGTTCATCAGGTTGAAGGCGTCTTCAAGGTGGCGCTCGTAGTTGAGTGCTGCACTTGATGTCTCGTGGTGCATCATCAGGCGCACGCCTTTAGAGTGGGCATACTCGTTAAGGTACTTGATGTCGAAGTCGGGATATGGTGTAACGAAGTCGAATACGTCGAGCTTTTGGTGTCCGAACCAGTCTTCCCAGCCTTCGTTCCAACCCTCTACAAGCACTTCTTGCAGTCCGTTCTTGGCTGCAAAGTCGATATAACGCTTAACCTCGGCTGTTGTGGCGCCGTGTGTTCCGTTAGGCTTGCACTTAGAATAGTCGGTCTGGCCCAGGCGTACCGAGGGCAGGTCGTTGGTGTAGGCCCATGTCTTGGTGCCCACAATCATGTTCCACCATACTCCACAGTATTTTGTAGGGTGAATCCATGATGTATCCTCTATCTTGCAAGGCTCGTTGAGGTTGAGTGTAAGCTTCTTTGAGAGCATGTCGCGTGCATCATCGCTAACGAGGATGGTTCGCCATGGTGTGTTGAAAGGAGTTTGTATAAATCCCTTGCGTCCTACTGCGTCGGGTGTGAGCCACGACTCAAAGGTAAGGGTCTTTTCGTCGAGGTTGAGGTGCATTGTAGGATAGTCGAGACATGCAGCCTCGTGTATGTTGATGTACAATCCGTCCTTGGTCTTAAGCTGAAGTGAGGTCTGTACACCGGTATCTGAGAATACTGTTGTAGACGAATTGGCTTTATATGTCTCGCGGTTCTTTGCTATAACCTGACGAATTCCGGTAAGTGGAGTAATCTGATATTCATATTCCTGGGTGTCGTAGTCGCCAGGAATCCAGTAGGCAGTATGGTTGCCGGTCATGGCAAACTGGGTGTGCTCCTCTTTTATCACGAAATAGTTGAGGTCGTTTTGCTGCGGAAACTCGTAACGCAAGCCCATTCCGTAATCGTATACGCGGAATCGCAATGTGATGTTGCGGTTGGAAGATGGCTGGTTAAGGTCAACCTCCAGTTCGTTGTAATTGTTTCGGATGGTCTTTGTTTCTCCCCAAACAGGTGTCCAAGTTTCGTCGAACGAAGAGGTCTTAGAGTTAGTCTGTTTGAATCCGTCCATAAGGTCGGTCTCCTGCATACCTTTTGACGCATGCTTGTCCTTGGCAAGCTCGAGTCCGAGATGCGAGGGGTTAACAACTTTCTTTCCCTTGTAAGTCATTTCGTATGTGGGTTTGCCACCCTCTGTGAGCGAGAAAGTGAGGCTCACATTACCGTTGGGCGAGCTGACGGTTTGTGCCGATGCGAACGCAGGAATGAGCGCAAGCATAGCAGCGATACTCTTGATGTACATATTGCTTAATGTTTGATTTTTATGATTAAGGATGTTTTGGTGATGCGAATTTACTAATAAAAATCAAACGGATAGGAATGGGGGAGGAGGAAAAAGAAATATAGGTGTGTGTAAACGTTTACAAAATTTATTATAGCTCATTTTTTGAATATTTCCTTTACGCTTTTTATATCGTTTTCCTTTTCGTTAGCAAAAGTCCTTATTTTACATTGTCACTCCATGTCAAAGAAGTTACAATGTTGTTTCAATAGTTTCGATTTGAAACTTTATAGTATTTTATCTTACTAATTAATAGTTAAAATATTTTAAAGAATTTACGATTTATAACTTACGAAATCCTTTTTATAGTATTTTTGCAGCATATAATTAAAATTTTTAATATATGAGAAATTTTCTACTCACTTTAGTATCTCTCGCGGCTACGACAGCTGTCAATGCACAGTCGTTGTACTCTACTGACTTTGCCACAGAGAGCGAGTTTGCAAAATGGACAGTCATCGATGCCAACAACGATGGTGTAACATGGGTGTTTAATGCAGAAGGTTCGCAATCTAAGGTCTTTTACGCTTATTCTTCAGTCAATGCAGCAGACGATTGGTTTATCTCTCCCGAGATTACACCTTCTGTCACAGGCAAGTTGATGGTGAAGTACACCACATACGGCACATCGTATGGCGAAAAACTTGCGGTGTATACAGGTAGCACTCCTACAGTGGAGGGCATGACCAAGTTGCAAGCTAAGAACGACAAGGTGATTGGCGAGCGCACTTCGGAGTCTTTCTTTTATGATGCCACAGCTGGTGTGCCATTCCGTGTGGGATTCCACACCACCAGTCCTAAGGATCAGTGGCGTTTCTACATGTGCGACTTCAATGTCGTGCAGGTGAACAAGGCAGTTGACCTAATGGTGGACAATGTGTTGAGTCCTGTGTCGAGCGACAATCTTGGTAATGCCGAGACGGTGAAAGTACACATCGTGAATAAGGGAATAGATGCTTCGAATAATTTCAAGGTGGCTTATCAAATAGATGACAAAGAAGTTGTCACCGAGGAAGTGGGTCGTTCGCTTGCGCCTGGCGAGGAGATGGAGTATACATTCAAGACCAAAGCCGACTTTTCTAATGTGCGTCATAAGTATACTGTCAAGGCTTACACCATCGACCCTGACGACATCAATCCCGACAATGATGCCACTACAACTACCGTGCGTCATGGCGGTCCCGTTACTCTTCCGTACACATGGGGATTTGAGCCAGGCGATGATGCCGCAGACTTCAGAATATACAATCTCAATAGCGATAAAGGCGACTGGGAAGTTTACATGTCACCCTACATGAATATGGCACGCACTGGTTATGGTTGTTTGGCATATAACTATGATAAGCAGAATGATGCAGACGATTGGGTAATGCTCGATCCTATTAAGGTTGAGGCTGGCAACTATGTATTGCGTTATTGGTATTCGGGTTCTGATGGTCATACAGAGAAACTTGGTGTGTATTGGGGCAATGGCAACACGCCAGCGTATATGACAAATCATATTGACGAGCAGGTTGTCAAGCAGGGCAGATACCAGGAGTCGTTCAAGGTGATCAACTTCGACAAGCCTCAGACCATCTACCTTGGATTCTATGCTCATAGCGACAAGAACGAGAACTGGCTCACTGTAGATGACGTGCAGTTCTATAAGGCATCCAACGATGCTGTCGATCTCGTAGCAAGTGAGATTGTAAAGCCTTATGACTTTGTGCGCTCTCCTAACAATACAGATGTGGAATTTGTCATCCAAAACGTGGGCATCAAGGACGCCGACGGCAAGGTGATTGTAACTGTAGATGGTGAGAAGAAGGCTGAGGTAACTCTCAACCTCAAGGCTCAGGAGATAAAGAACCTCACAGCTAAAAACGCACTCAAGGGACTTGCTGAGGGCAAGCACACTGTTAAGGTGACTATTGAAAGCGATGACGACAATATGCCTGAGAACAATGTTGTAGAGAAGGAAGTCAATGTGCTCGGCAATCCAAGCTTGTTCTACGACTTCGAGGCAGAGAAGATACCTTCCGATCTCAGCTTCTATGTTGGCGACAATGGTACAGTCAACCCGAATGCTGGTGAGGAATTCAATGAAGAGGGATGGGGATTGTTTAGTATCGTGCAGCATGCCATGTTGGGCAGCCAGGTGCTTGCTGGAACAAGCTGGATAGACGGAGATACTCCAAACCGCTGGCTTATCTTGCCACAGGTTCATGTCAATGGCGACAACGCAAGCTTTGTATGGGATGCAATGTCGTTCAACCAGTTGTTGCTTGAGGAATACAGTGTTAAAATATCTGATGGTTCGGGCAATCCTGCCGACTGGTGGTATTCTAAGGCCACAGAGGTGAAGGGCGAGACAACTGTTCCTAAGACACGTGGTATCAGTCTTGACAAGTATAAAGGCAAGGACATCTACATTGCTTTCAACCTTGTTACAAAGAAGGGCGAGGTGCTCTGTCTTGACAATATCGGTGTATATGGCGACGCTACCACTACAGGCATCAGCAATGTCAACGGTGACGCAAGCGGAATGTTCATTGTCGACAACGACAACTTTAGTGCTGTTAATGCCAAGTCGGTGGCTATTGTCGACCTAAGTGGACGCACAGTTCTCAGTGTTAATAGCAGCTCTGCTAAGCTCGCTGGCTTGCAGCCTAGCGTATATGTAGGCATAGCCAAGTATGCCGACGGCAGCTCTAAGACACTCAAGTTTGTTAAGAAATAAGTTTTTTTGCCGAGATATTCATAGTTCGTCCCTTCCACGAAGGGGCGAACTATTTTTTTTTTTGCTCATCCTATATTTGGAGTGATACTAACTGTTTTTTAGATTTAATTGATAAGCTCCTAAGGTTAATAGATATTTTTTTTTAGAATCTTGTCATAAACTCTACAACAATCTTGTCCTTCTCGGATGTCTTGGCTATGCCCGACTTGCGATAGAAGTATTTCTCGTAGTTAAGGCGTATGTCGCTGACGAATGGCTTGCGCAGACTAAGTGTTACACCACCAGTAAGGCGCGAACGCTGGTAATCGTTTATCATCAGCTTACCGGCTTCGTTGGCTTTGCCGTCGAGATAGCGTGTACCATCACTATGGTCGCTCATGAAATCATAGCGTATTAGAGGGGTGACATAGCGTATTGCGCTCTTCTTGCTTGTAGGTATGTCGTAGCTTGCAAAGGCATCCACGGCGTGTACAGCCTTGAAGGCATCGTGTGCATAGTGCTTGTACAGGTACTCGGCTTCGAGGTGCAGACCCTTATGGTGCCAGTACATTCCGCCATCGTACATCATAACGTCTACGTTGTCGGGCTTTATCTTTTGCATACTAAGCGTAATGTTGAAACCGTGTGGAAAGAGAAACTGTGCCTTGGCAGAGAAGTTCACACTCTTTGTCCAGTAGTCTTTCTGGTTGGTAAGGCCTGATCCATTGAACAATCCTGCCTCAAGAATGATGGGGAATCCTACATTGGCTGTGTATCCAAGCGCGGCACCAACATCGCGCACATTGCCTACTTGCTTGGCTATGAACGAACGGTTGGCAAAGTATTGCTGGTGGGGCGAGCGGTGAGCATCGATGGTGAACGGCACACGCATCTGACCGATAGTGAACTGAAGCCCGTTTACTGGTTTCAGTCGGGTATATGCGTCAAGCATCTTTATCTTGCCCTCGTCGCACAGGTCTATTTCTGCCTTGTAGAAGACAATGGGCGAAAGCCGACCGTCAACGCTGATGCGGGCATTGCGTACCTCGAAACGACCTTCACCCTCTTCGGTCTGATATTCGTACTTTGAACGTATTGTTCCGTGGATGTTTACTGGTGTTGGCTTGAAGTTGTCCTCGTTGGTGTCGGTTGCTTGCTGCGCTTTTGCGGTTGTGCAGCAGAGACACAACAGGGCAGATGCTGCGAGTGCAGTTCTCATTCTTATCATAGTTTCTTTGTTTTGTTATTGTTTTGCGCTGCAAAATTAATGCTTTCCTTTTGTCACGCTGTGTCAAGAGTGTTACAATAGTATTACATTGCCTGTCTGTTTTATATTTTGTCTGCCTCTTATATATTATATAATGTGTAACTGTTATCGCACACACTACTTGTGTTGACTCAAATCAATTATTAACGGAAATGTAATAAAAATGCAAAGTTTTCTCGTGAAAGTTTTGGCGGTTCAAGAAAAAGTCGTACCTTTGCATCCGCTTACGAGAAACAACAATACCTCAAGCAAAACGAGAATTAGTTGTATTTCCGTAGGCGGATAAAGAAAAAGAGTTCTTTGAAAAGATTTATATAAGACAGATAAAGTAGTACAAGAAGCGAGAATGATGAAACACTCATTCTTGGGTAGAAGAAAAACGAACCGTCAAGTTTGTTTGACTTTAGACTCTAATTTGGAAGCTCGTTCTGAAACAGATACAAACAAGCAACGCTTGCTTCGGCAAGAGTTGGTAAAAGATATTTTACAATGTAGAGTTTGATCCTGGCTCAGGATGAACGCTAGCTACAGGCTTAACACATGCAAGTCGAGGGGCAGCATGACGATAGCTTGCTATTGTTGATGGCGACCGGCGCACGGGTGAGTAACGCGTATCCAACCTGCCCTTGTCCATCGGATAACCCGTCGAAAGGCGGCCTAACACGATATGCAGTTCTCAGCAGGCATCTAACGAGAACGAAATGTGAAGGAGAAGGATGGGGATGCGTCTGATTAGCTTGTTGGCGGGGTAACGGCCCACCAAGGCGACGATCAGTAGGGGTTCTGAGAGGAAGGTCCCCCACATTGGAACTGAGACACGGTCCAAACTCCTACGGGAGGCAGCAGTGAGGAATATTGGTCAATGGACGGAAGTCTGAACCAGCCAAGTAGCGTGCAGGAAGACGGCCCTATGGGTTGTAAACTGCTTTTATACGGGGATAAAGTGAGCCACGTGTGGCTTATTGCAGGTACCGTATGAATAAGGACCGGCTAATTCCGTGCCAGCAGCCGCGGTAATACGGAAGGTCCGGGCGTTATCCGGATTTATTGGGTTTAAAGGGAGCGTAGGCCGTTTGTTAAGCGTGTTGTGAAATGTCGGGGCTCAACCTGGGCATTGCAGCGCGAACTGGCAGACTTGAGTGCGCGGGAAGTAGGCGGAATTCGTCGTGTAGCGGTGAAATGCTTAGATATGACGAAGAACTCCGATTGCGAAGGCAGCCTGCTGTAGCGTAACTGACGCTGAAGCTCGAAAGCGTGGGTATCGAACAGGATTAGATACCCTGGTAGTCCACGCGGTAAACGATGGATGCTCGCTGTTTGCGTCTGACGTAAGCGGCCAAGCGAAAGCGTTAAGCATCCCACCTGGGGAGTACGCCGGCAACGGTGAAACTCAAAGGAATTGACGGGGGCCCGCACAAGCGGAGGAACATGTGGTTTAATTCGATGATACGCGAGGAACCTTACCCGGGCTTGAACTGCAGGCGAACGATTCAGAGATGATGAGGCCCTTCGGGGCGCCTGTGGAGGTGCTGCATGGTTGTCGTCAGCTCGTGCCGTGAGGTGTCGGCTTAAGTGCCATAACGAGCGCAACCCTTGCTCTCAGTTGCCATCGGTTAAAGCCGGGCACTCTGTGAGGACTGCCTCCGCAAGGAGTGAGGAAGGTGGGGATGACGTCAAATCAGCACGGCCCTTACGTCCGGGGCTACACACGTGTTACAATGGCATGTACAGAAAGCTGGCCGTATGCAAATACGGTCTAATCCCTAAAACATGTCTCAGTTCGGACTGGGGTCTGCAACCCGACCCCACGAAGCTGGATTCGCTAGTAATCGCGCATCAGCCATGGCGCGGTGAATACGTTCCCGGGCCTTGTACACACCGCCCGTCAAGCCATGAAAGCCGGGGGCGCCTGAAGTCCGTAACCGCAAGGATCGGCCTAGGGTGAAACCGGTGATTGGGGCTAAGTCGTAACAAGGTAGCCGTACCGGAAGGTGCGGCTGGAACACCTCCTTTCTGGAGTACGAGCAAGTCGTGAAAGTGAAAAGGTAAAAGTGAAAAGTGAAAAATCCGATTGCTTTACTAATCACAGGACAACAAACAAGAGATGGTCATTCAAATGGTTTGGTTGACTTCTCCCACGCTTCTTGGCGCACTGTCTTACTAAATAGGGAAATAACTATACAATTATAATTAATAATTGTCGGAGTACAAAAAGGTTCAAGTCCTGGTTTCTCACACAGTAAGCGAAAAGGGAAAATGGAAGTGGAAAATCACATGGATTCTTCACTCTTCGTTCTTCACTCTTCACTTTACAACGATCTTTGACATATTGATACAAGCAAAACTGTAAGTTAAAAAAATAACAACAGCTGAAAGTATGAGCTACGGTTTTCGTTCTGAGCAATCAGAATGAAGATTCGAAGAAAGTAGAAAAGGGCGCAAGGTGGATGCCTTGGCTCACGGAGGCGATGAAGGACGTGATAAGCTGCGATAAGCCTCGGGTAGGTGCAAATAATCTTTGATCCGAGGATTTCCGAATGGGACAACCCGTCTGTCTGAAGGACAGTCACTATCTTAAGATAGAGCTAACGCAGGGAACTGAAACATCTTAGTACCTGCAGGAAGAGAAAATAAATTAATGATTCCCCTAGTAGTGGCGAGCGAACGGGGAAGAGCCCAAACCATGATTGTGGCAACGCAACCATGGGGTTGTAGGACCACGCTGTGGCACGATGCTTGTGAGAGGAACGTTCTGGAAAGAACGACCATAGACGGTGACAGTCCGGTACTCGAAGCAAGTTGAAGCCTAGTGGTATCCTGAGTAACGCGGAACACGAGGAATTCTGCGCGAATCCGCCGGGACCATCCGGTAAGGCTAAATACTCCCGTGAGACCGATAGCGAACCAGTACTGTGAAGGAAAGGTGAAAAGAACCCCGAGCAGGGGAGTGAAAGAGATCCTGAAACCTTGCGCCTACAAGCGGTCGGAGCTGCTTATGGCAGTGACGGCGTGCCTTTTGCATAATGAACCTACGAGTTACCATCTCTGGCGAGGTTAAGCTCCACGAGGAGCGCAACCGCAGTGAAAGCGAGGCTGAAGAGGCCGTTTAGTCAGAGGGGGTAGACGCGAAACCAAGTGATCTACACTTGTCCAGGTTGAAGTCCCGGTAACACGGGATGGAGGACCGAACCAATAAGCGTTGAAAAGCTTCTGGATGAGATGAGTGTAGGAGTGAAAGGCCAATCAAACTTGGAGATAGCTCGTACTCCCCGAAAGGCATTTAGGTGCCGCGTCGGATGGTCACCGTGAGAGGTAGAGCGACCGATAGGACAAGAGGGCTTCACCGCCTATCGAGTCCTGACGAACTCCGAATGCTCACGGTTCGCAGTCCGGCAGTAAGGGGGCGGGTGCTAAGGTCCGTCCCCGAGAGGAGAAGAATCCAGACCGCCGTCTAAGGTCCCGGAATTCTGTCTAAGTTAGTCTAACGAAGTGGGGTCTCAGTGACAGCCAGGATGTTGGCTTGGAAGCAGCCATTCATTCAAAGAGTGCGTAACAGCTCACTGGTCGAGAGTCCCTGCATGGATAATAATCGGGTATAAGGCAGATACCGAAGGCGCGGGATAGCATAATAAAAAGTATCGGTAGGGGAGCATTCCATATCCGTCGAATGGTGCGGGTAACCTATCCTGGAGGATATGGAAAAGCAAATGTAGGTATAAGTAACGATAAGGAGGGTAAGATTCCCTCCCGCCGCAAGACTAAGGTTTCCCGGGCAATGTCAATCACCCCGGGGTTAGTCGGGTCCTAAGTCTCAGCCGAACGGCGAGGGCGATGGCAGACACGGTTAATATTCCGTGACTACCTTTAGGAGCGATGCGGAGACGGAGCAGTGAAACTTCCGCGAGCCGACGGAATGGCTCGTTAAAGAGTGTAGGTGTTGATGACTGCAGGCAAATCCGCAGTCAGAGCCGAACTTGAAAGTACAGGGTCTTCTTCGGAAGAACTTGACAGCGAGGGTAAGCATACTCCCGAGAAAATCCGCTAAGCAATCTTAAGGGTACCCGTACCGTAAACGGACACACGTAGTCGGGTAGAACATACTAAGGCGTTGAGAGATTCATGGTTAAGGAACTAGGCAAACTGACCCCGTAACTTCGGGATAAGGGGTCCTCGTGAATAGCGAGGCGCAGAGAATAGGTCCAGGCAACTGTTTAACAAAAACACAGGGCTGTGCAAACTCGAAAGATGAGGTATACAGCCTGACACCTGCCCGGTGCCGGAAGGTTAAGAGGAGATGTCACTAGCAATAGGAAGCATTGAATTGAAGCCCCGGTAAACGGCGGCCGTAACTATAACGGTCCTAAGGTAGCGAAATTCCTTGTCGGGTAAGTTCCGACCTGCACGAATGGTGTAATGATCCGGACGCTGTCTCAACCATGAGCTCAGTGAAATTGTAGTATCGGTGAAGATGCCGATTACCCGCGATGGGACGAAAAGACCCCGTGAACCTTTACTACAGCTTAGCATTGACCTTGGTCATCCGATGTGTAGGATAGGCCGGAGGCTTCGAAGCTGCGTCGCCAGGCGTGGTTGAGCCATCCTTGAAATACGGCCCTTTGGCTGTCTGAGGTCTAACTCGCTAATGCGAGGACACTGTTTGGTGGGTAGTTTGACTGGGGTGGTCGCCTCCAAAAGCGTAACGGAGGCTTCCAAAGGTGCCCTCGGGCCGATTGGTAACCGGCCTAATAGAGTGCAATGGCATAAGGGCGCTTGACTGGGAGGCAGACATGCCGAGCAGGCAGGAAACTGGGGCATAGTGATCCGGCGGATGTGTATGGAAACTCCGTCGCTCAAAGGATAAAAGGTACTCCGGGGATAACAGGCTGATCCCCCCCAAGAGCTCATATCGACGGGGTGGTTTGGCACCTCGATGTCGGCTCGTCACATCCTGGGGCTGGAGAAGGTCCCAAGGGTTGGGCTGTTCGCCCATTAAAGTGGCACGCGAGCTGGGTTCAGAACGTCGTGAGACAGTTCGGTCTCTATCTATCGTGGGCGCAGGAGTTTTGAGTGGTGCCGTCACTAGTACGAGAGGACCGTGATGGACAGACCTCCGGTTTGCCAGTTGTGCCGCCAGGCGCACCGCTGGGTATCCGAGTCTGGTTAGGATAAGCGCTGAAAGCATCTAAGTGCGAAGCCATCCGCAAGATGAGAACTCCATTGAGGGTCGTTGTAGACGACGACGTAGATAGGCTGCAGGTGTAAAGACAGCGATGTCAAAGCCGAGCAGTACTAATTGCCCGAGACTTTCTTCATAAGTAGTCGTGCTTTCAGTTGTTGTACAACTTTAACATAGGTTTTGCTTAATCAACGTGTCTATCTTATACGCACGCAACGAATTCAAAATTCAAGACTCAAAATTCAAAATTGTGAGTTAGCGTAGCGAACGAACTTTAGGCGGTTATTGCGGCGGTGTCCCACCTCTTCCCATTCCGAACAGAGAAGTTAAGCCCGCTTGCGCCGATGGTACTGCAATGCAATGCGGGAGAGTAGGTGGCTGCCTTCTTTACTTGAGGTCTTCAAGGTCTAACGACTTTGGAGACCTTTTTTTATGTCCTTATTCTTCCTTTTACACGCATTACACATTATTATATACGTACCTTATATTATATATATAGCATGCGTTCTTTGGCATGTTTAAAAAAATGTTTATCTTTGCAGCCGTTTATATTTATTGAAGTAATATAGTTATGGATAAGTTTACAAACAATTCTTTTTTTATGTCAGCCCTTGCCGAAGGCAATGAGAAGGCTTTTGACGCATTGTTTGTGGATTATTATCCCAAGGTATTGCGGTTTGTCATGTGTTTTTGCCATGACAAGAGTGAGGCAGAGAACATAGTTCAGGAGCTTTTTATGGAATTATGGATAAAGCGTGAGCGCTTTATAAAAATTGAAAATCTTGATAACTATTTGTTTATATCTGCACGCAATTCAGCTATACATTATGTTAAGCAGTCGCTTGTGTGCAGCGATGAAAAGTCGGCATGTAACGTTCAGAGCAATTATATTTCCGGTGAAATGAAGTTGTGTTATGAAGAACTTTATAGTTTTATAATGAACGAGATTGGCTCTATGCCCGAGCAGCGCCGCCGTGTGTTTGTAATGAGTCGTGTGGATGGACTAAACAATTCTGAGATAGCGCAACGTCTTGGTATTAGCAAACGTACTGTAGAGACACATATCTCCCTTGCTTTGGCACAGTTAAAAAAACTATTGCCAATTATAGGACTGTTGAGCATTATGGCATTATAGTTTACTTACCATATACTTGGCTTTTTAGCATTCAAGTGTTATGTTAGTATTTATCTTATTCGTATACGATATCTATTTTCTTTAACATTACTTAACCTTTTCGCATTACGTGTGTCTCCCACTTTCTTACTCTTTATTACAAGAATCGAACAAAAACATTTATGCAGAAAGATAATAAAGACGACAACTTGCGCGCATTGTGGGGTGCACCGCAGCCCAACATCGATGAGCGCCAGATAGCAGAAGCTCTTGAAACCTTCCGCCGCAATCGTTGTTTGCATATAAGTTCCAACCGCCGTAAGAAGTTGTTCGGCTCCATACTTAAATATGCGGCAATCATTGTAACGCCATTGCTCACAGCTCTTGCCGCCTGGAACTATTCGGCACAATACTATGCCGACGACAACGCTCTTGTGGAACTGTATGTGCCTGATGGCAAGATAGACAGTGTAGTGCTGTCGGACAATACCAAGCTTATTGTTAATGCCGGTACATCCGTGATATACCCCGCACGCTTCAACAAGCACAACTACAACCGCAACGTATACGTCAACGGCAACTGCCACTTTGCTGTAGCCAAAGACCCATTGCATCCATTTGTGGTAAACATGGGCAATCTTAAGGTCAAGGTGTTGGGTACACACTTCAGTGTAAACTCGTACAACGAAGAAGACAGTATATATGTAACGCTTGAGGAAGGTTTAGTTGAAGCCTTTGACAAACGTCAGTCTGTTTTGTTGCGCCCGAATGAGCAGTTAGTATACTGCCGCAGCAACGGAAGTATGCGCAAGCATCGTGTAGACGCTGTGATAGTTGGCTCCTGGGTTAATGGTAACATTACCTTTACGGCACAGACCCTTGGACAGATACTTAAGACAATAGAGCGTCACTACAATGTACGCTTCGATGTGTCGAAAAATATTGACCTAAATTGTCGATATACAATGAATTTCCGCAAGGGCGAGCCCATAGATCGTGTACTTAAAGTATTGTCGATGACCTCTGGCAATATACAATACGAGAGGAAACATAATATTATCAAACTATATTGAATAAAAAACAACAATACATAAAACCTATATTATTAATAAACCTAAAACAACAATGAAAACCTTAATGAACAAAAAGACTGCCGCAACACTCGCGCTATGTTTGTCGATGTCGGTGGCAGCGTTCGGACAAAACCAGGTGATTCATCTGCCGCAAACCAAGGCCTCGGTTTCGACAATTATCAAGGCTATTGAGAAGCAGACGCAGATGTCGGTGGACTTTTCGCAGAACACCATCAACCTAAACAAAACAGTAAGCCTTAAGTCGAAGAGCGAGTCGCTCGGACAGCTTATGGCACAAATTCTTAAGGACAACGGCAACCTTACCTACAAGATTGTAGACCGTCACATCATTATTGTGAAGGCCGACAATCAGGGAGCACAAGCTGTTCAGCAAGGCAAAGGCAAGTATAAAGTGTCGGGACGTGTGCTCGATGCAAATGGCGACCCTATCATTGGTGCATCAGTAATGGAAGAAGGTACAAAGAATGGAACAGTTACTGATGTGGACGGATATTTCAACCTTAACAGCAGCAAGGAGACACCAACACTTGATATTTCGTATATAGGATTCTCGTCGCTGCAGATTAAGGCACGTAGTGGTGCTACGAACAAAATAACAATGAAGGAAAACGCACAGAACCTCGAAGAACTCGTGGTTGTGGGTTACGGTACAATGAAGAAGGAAAACCTTACTGGTTCGGTTTCTTCTGTATCGAGCAAGGAGTTGGCAGCACGTCCTATAACATCGGTTAAGGCTGGTATACAGGGACTTGTACCAGGTTTGCAGGTAACCAACAGTCAGGGTAGACCAGGTGAGGACAATGCCTCAATGACCGTGCGTGGCGTAGGAACACTCAACAATTCTTCACCATATATTCTTATTGACGGTATTGAGAGTGGAACCATGAACAATATCGACCCTAATGATATCGAGTCGATTTCTGTATTGAAAGATGCCGCTTCGGCAGCCATTTATGGTTCTAAGGCAGCCAACGGCGTAATTCTTATCACAACTAAGCGTGGTAAGTCGGGCAAACCAACAATCAGCTATAACGGTACATTCGGCTGGCAAGTAGCAACCGGACATGTAGAGCGTATGCATTCTGCTGATGCTGCCGATTATCTCAATAAGGCTTTGCAGGCAAGCGACAAGCCAATAAGATTTACACCAGAGGATATACAGAAGTTCCGTGACGGCAGCGATCCTTACGGACATCCAGATACCGACTGGCAGGACCTTGCCTATCAGGGCAATGGCTTTATGCATCAGCATAGCGCAAGCGTGAATGGTGGCAACGACAACGCAAGCTATATGGTGTCGGCTGGCTATCTAAACCAGAATGGCATTATGGTTCACAGCAATCGCGAACAGTTCAACTTGCGCTCTAATGTTGACGTAAAGTTGTCAGATAAGTTTGCTGTGCATACAAGTTTATCGTATATAAATAATAAATACGAAGATCCAACCAACTCGTATGTAGGTGGTGGTTCCGACCAGATTATACGTCAGGTTAACCTATTTGCACCATGGGTGCCTTACAAGAACGAAGATGGTACATATGGTACTCTTGGTGATGGCAACCCGATAGCATGGCTTGACCTTGACCAAACAATAAAGCGTCGCCGCCAGAATTTTACAGGTATATTGGCTATCGACTATCAGATACTTAAGGAACTTAAGTTTACAGCCAAGGGCGCATTCACATCGCAATGGGAGGCTACCGACGACTTTATGAAGGACATACAATACAACTCGAGCAAGTATCACGGACCGGCATCGCTCAGCTCACGCCGTTATGCATGGAACCGTCCGTCGCTCGACCTTCTTCTCAATTACAACAAGAACTTTGGCAAGCACAACTTGAAAGGTCTTGCAGGCTACCACCTCGAGAAATACAACTATGACGAGTTGCAAGCCTACCGCAACGATTTCCCAACCAACGACATTACCGACATGAACGCCGGTAAGGAGTCTACCCAAACCAATAGCGGATATACACGCGAATTGGCAATGATGTCTTACTTTGGACGTATAAACTACGATTATGCCGGACGTTATCTGTTTGAGGCAAACTTCCGTGCCGATGCCTCGTCACGCTTTGCCCCAAGCAACCGTTGGGGCTACTATCCTTCGTTCTCGGCAGGATGGCGCGTCAGCGAAGAAAGTTTCATGGAACCTACACGCTCGTGGTTGCAGAATCTTAAGTTGCGTGCATCGTGGGGACAGCTTGGCAACCAGGATGCCTTGACCGACTTTTATCCATGGCTTGTAACCTACAGCGTAGGTGTTGACTATCCTTTTGGTGGCAATATGGCATCGGGTGTAGCTCAGACAGCGCAGAAACTGTCAACCATCTCTTGGGAGAAATCTACAACATGGGGCATAGGTCTTGACTTGTCGTTGCTCGATTGCATCGACTTCACCATCGATTACTACAACCGCAAGACAACAGGTATCATAATGTCGGTACCGGTTCCTGGCTCGTTTGGTTTGAGTGCATATAAGTACAATGTGGGTGCCATGCGCAATAGCGGTATCGAGATGTCGCTTGCTTTCCATAAGCGTTGGGGCGATTGGACATTCAACACTACCGGCAATTTTGCCTATAACAAGAACGAAGTGCTCGACCTTGGTGGTGTGACAGAGCAGATTAGCTCGTATCTCATCAATCGTGTAGGCGAGCCATATCAGTCGTTCTACGGATATGTATGCGATGGAATGTTCCGCACACAGGAGGAGGCAGATGCCTTTACCGAGCAGTATGGCAATCCATTTGGAAGTTCGAAGAAGTTCAAGGCTGGTGACTTGCGCTACAAGGATGTTGACGGCGACGGCAAGCTGACAGTAAAGGACCGCACCACAATTGGTACATCGCAGCCAAAGTTTACCTATGGTCTTAATCTTGCTGCATCGTGGAAGAATATTGACGCGTCTGTACTATTGCAGGGAGCGCTTGGTGTATACCGCTACTTTAACGAAGAAGTATATGGCGACTTTAGTGGCGACTCAAAGCACCCATGTACAGCATGGTTTGACGCCTTCGACGAGAAGACCAATCCTAATGGCAAGTTCCCACGTATAGCCGAAACCAGCAAGACAGCCAGCTATCCTAACACGGTATCTTCTTACTGGGTAAAGCGCACCAACTATCTGCGCTTTAAGAACATTCAGGTGGGATACACATTGCCTAAGCAATGGCTATCGCACCTCGGTATAAGTAATATGCGTGTATTCTATTCGGGCGAAAACCTCTTCAAGGTAGACAATCTGCCTATAAACATCGACCCAGAATCGCCTTCAGGACGTGGATCACACTATCCGCAGGTGGGCACACATTCATTCGGTATAAACCTAACTTTCTAAAAAACTGACGCTATGAAACTAAAATATTCAATTATAGCATTGATGCTTGCCGGAGGCTTAATGACATCATGCTCTGACTTTTTTGACACATATCCAAAGGACGAGCTTTCGCCCTCTACATTCTGGAAGACACCTACCGATGCTGAAAAGGCTGTTGTGGCTTGCTATCCCAACTGGTATAGTCCGGCAACCGGTTCTACAGAAGTGTTCTTTGCCGATTGTATGTCGGATATTGCTTATAGCCATACCGGCTCAAGCAAATACAAATATGTAGGCAACGGCTCGATGTCGCGTTCGTCGACCGTGGCTTATTACGACTACAAAACCATTCGCCGATGCAATAACTTCTTTGCCAATATCGACAAAGTTAGTGGTTTGAGCGACGAGGCCAAGAAAGATCTTATGGGACAAGTGCGTACAATACGTGCTTACCGTTATTTCCAGATGAACTACTGGTTTGGCGGTGTACCTCTTATCACAGACCTGCCTCAGCTTGCAGATGATGCAAAGCTGCCACGTGACAGTGAGGATAAGGTTAAGCAGTTTGTATACAAGGAACTCGACGAAGCTGCATCAGAATTGAACAAGCAGCCTGCCAAGCGTGGACGTATAGCCAAGGGCACAGCTCTTGCCATAAAGATGCGTGCCTCGCTTTATTGGGGCGATCTCGACTTGGCACTTAAGGCAGCCCGTGATATTCAGGCTCTTAATTTGTACAACATCGAGAAGGATATGTCTTTCCTCGAGCTGTTCAGTCTAAAGGGACGCGACTCGAAGGAGATAATCTGTTCGATGCAGCATGTAACTACCACTTACGCATTTGACAATACCATTCGTTTGTTCAATAATGCCGATGGTGGCTGGGCTTCTTTCGTGCCTACACAGAATCTTGTTGATATGTTTGAGATGAACAATGGCTTGATGCCTAATGAGCCAGGTTCTGGTTACGACCCAACACATCCATATGCCAATCGCGACCCACGTCTGAAGAATACAGTTGTCTACTCTGGACAGGATTGGGTTGGATCTAACGGTCAGACACGTATATTCAACGGACTCGACAAGAAGATCGATGGCAAGACCAATTACGATTATTGGAACAAGGAAAACAATGCGTCGCATACCAGTATGATTTGGGCAAAGTATACAACTCCAAGATCACAGTATTCGGCATCGCTTACCGACGACGAGTTGTGTCCTATACTTTTCCGTTATGCCGAGGTGCTGCTTACCATTGCCGAGATAAATATAGAGAAGAATGAGAATATTGCCGAAGCCTTTGACTATATTGACGAGTTGCGTCAGCGTGGTGGACAAATAAAGGTAGACCGCAGCAAGTACGACACTCAAGACAAGCGCCGAGAACTGATACGTCGCGAACGTTGCATTGAATTGGCTGGTGAGGGTCTGCGTCGTCCTGACTTGTTGCGTTGGCATGATAAGGATGGCAAGATGTTGGCAGAGACTGTGCTCAATGGCAAGTGGTATCATCCAGTAGGTACTGTAGATTATAATGAACCTGATCCTGACCGTCGTGCCGTGATAAAGGCTCCTACAGCGGAGAATGAGTCAGAACGCACACTTGACAAACTTGTGTTTAAGCCATACATGCGTTATCTGCCTATACCTGACGGACAGCTCACAACCAATCCAAATCTTACACAGACCGAAGGTTACGAACAGAATTAATAATTTGTTAATTGATTATATTGATGAGAAAAATTGCTTTGACAATTTTGTTGTTTGTATGGGCCGTTATGGGGGCGTTGGCCGATGGTATAAACATAACCCATGGCCCATACTTACAGAATGTAGGCGAGACAGAAGCCACATTCGTATGGGTTGCCAATAAACCGTCAATAGGATGGGTAGAGCTGGCACCTGACGACGGCACTAACTATTATGCCGTAGAACGTCCTAAGTATTTTGACACCACAAATGGCGTTAAGAATACTTCGACTCTTCACTCTGTCAAGGTTAAGGGATTAAAGCCTGGCACCAACTATCGCTATCGTGTGTATGTTACTGAAGTGCTTTCACACAAGAGTTGGATAGTGAACTATGGTCGTACCGACGCCATTGACGTGTTTTATGGACAGCCACCAATGTTCCGCACTAACGATACTAAGAAGGCAGAAACGTCATTTGCCGTTGTTAACGATATTCATGCCAGAGCTGGTGACATTACAAAGCTGATGAATGTTGCCAATTACAAGCAAAAGGACATGGTAATATTCAATGGTGATATGCTTTCTAATCTCACTAGCGAGGAACAGATTTTCACAGGTTTTATGGATGAATCCATTAAACTCTTTGCAAAAGAGAAACCTCTGTACTATGTTCGTGGCAATCACGAAACTCGTGGTGAATATGCTACAATGTGTCAGAAGTATTTTTCCCCAAAGGAACCGCATCTGTATTATATGTTCTCACAAGGACCTGTATGTTTCATTATGCTGGATACAGGTGAGGATAAACCTGATACAGACCTTGAATATAGTGGTATTACTGATTACGACAATTATCGTAACGAACAAGCCGAATGGCTGGCTCAAGTAGTTAAGTCAGAAGAGTATCGTCGTGCCAAGTGGCATGTTGTGGTTGGTCATATACCGCCTCGTCCTGTAAAAGATATGTGGCATGGTCAGTATGAAGTGTTGCGCAAGTTTGTGCCAATACTCAACGAGGCTAAGGTTGATGTAATGTTGTGCGGTCATTTGCATCGGCACATTATCAATAAGCCTGACGATGAAGTGAAGTTCCCAGTTGTTGTCAACTCTCTTGATCACGTCATTTCAGGATGGACAGATGGACAAAATCTACATCTTGATATGTATGATACAAAGGGTGCACTGGTGGAGAAATTCATAGTAAAAGCAAAATAAGGAATTAAAAAAAAGTCTGCGTTCAGTTCTTTTGACGCAGACTTTTTTGCTTCTCTATTATTTATATAGTCAACTGAATCAACTCTATAAAGTATCATTATATTACTTGTGAACGCACATTCCGTGGCTTGCGGACGGAACTTAATATTCTTATCAAGATATTTGTGTCCCAGTATTAATGAGGCTGTCTTGAGCCAATCCTTTTCAATATCCATAATGCCGAGAAAATCATTGCTATGCCGAATATCCATGAGATAGCAGCACTGGCTACGACACCGAGTTGTTGTGTGAATCCTGCCACGACAAATGTCAGGAACGACACGGCGGCTACAGTCAGAGCGTATGGCAATTGCGATGACACGTGATGTACGTGCTTGCATTCTGCGCCCGCCGATGCCATAATGGTGGTATCGGATATTGGAGACACATGGTCGCCGCATACTGCACCTGCCATACATGCTGATATGGATATGATGCGCAGCGGTGCTGCAGCTGGGAATACGGCTATGCATATTGGTATGAGTATACCGAATGTTCCCCAAGATGTGCCGGTTGCAAAGGCAAGCAATGCTGCCACGATAAATATTATTGCCGGTAGCAGCATCTGGAGTCCTGAGGCACTACTTGCAACTACGCCCGATACGTATTCGGCTGCACCAAGAGAGTCGGTCATGCTCTTCAGTGTCCATGCAAGTGTGAGTATCAGTACGGCAGGCACCATGGCTTCAAAACCCTTGATGAGGCAGCTCATGGCATTGTCGAACTTCAAAGTGCGACGTGCAACAAACATTGTTATTGTAAGAATCAATGCTGCAAGCGAACCGATAACCAATCCTACTGAGGCGTTGCTTGCTGCAAAGGCATCTACGAAGTTGTGATAGCAATTGCTTGTTGTGTCGAAATATCCTCCGGAGTAAACCATGCCTGCCATACAGAACACTATGAGCATCAGTATAGGTACTACAAGGTCTACGACCGAACCGTTTGTCGTTGCAGGTTTCTTTTCATCCTGCTTGGCACCCACACCGTGTTCTACAATATGTAGCTTGGTGTCAATCACTTCGTCTACCTGTCCGCCCGTGCGCTCGTACCATTCCTGCAGGCGTGCGTCGTACTTGCTCATGGCTTTGAAGTCGAAACCCGACACTACAATCATAAACATGAATATAATAGTGAAGAATGCGTAGAAATTAAACGGTATTGCCTGGCAGAACAACGCCAATCCATTCTCTCCGCCAGACACAAATCCAGATACTGCTGCCGCCCAACTTGATATGGGCGATATGATGCACACCGGTGCTGCTGTAGAGTCAATAAGATAGGCAAGTTTTTCTTTTGTCACACCGTGGCGTACGGTTATAGGACGCATCACAGAACCTACTGTGAGACAGTTGAAATAGTCGTCAATGAATATGAGAATGCCGAGAATGATAGTGGCAATCTGTGCGCCTATCTTTGTCTTGATGTGTTTTGACGCCCAACGTCCGAATGCAGCCGAACCTCCAGCCTTGTTCATCAGCGACACTATAGAACCCAGTACGACAAGGAACACGATAATGCCAACGTTCCATGGATCGGACAGGCATGAAATGAGTCCGTACTGCTTGGTGTCAGATCCTGTGCCTACTGTGTCGTTGAGCAGATGTGTCAAGAAACCTTCAAATCCTGTGCCCATCGACATGCTGTAAAGTACTGCACCGAGCACTATGCCGATGAACAACGACGAGTATACCTCCTTGGTCTTCAGTGCCAGTGCAATGGCTACGACGGGAGGAAGAAGAGACCAGATTGTCCCAATGAAATTGAAATCCATATTATTTTATCTCTTATTTTTTCGGAGTGCAAAGGTAAGGCTTTTGTTGCAAAAAGTGAAACTAAAAAGTGTAATTGTATGAATAACCATTAGTTTTAAGTAACTTTGCACCATACAATTACTTTTGAACTAATTTAAATAAAACCATTATAACAATGACCCAAAAACGAAATCTATTGATTGCTTTCATGCTTTTTATAGCATTGCAATTGTTTGCTGCTACACCTATCGAGGGCTTGCTTGAGCGCATCGACAAGGGTGCGTCTCGCAAGATTATGACAGAGATGGTTAGTGGCGATGCAGACTTCTTCGAGATTACGAGTCGTGAGGGCAAGCCCCTCGTTCGTGGCAACAACTATGTAAGCATTGCCTCGGGCATAAACTGGTATCTTAAGTATAGCGTGGGCGTACATCTTACGTGGAACTCTATGCACGCAACTTTGCCAGCTACGCTGCCATTGGTGCAGGGAGTGGAGCGACACGAAACAGATATAAAGCACCGCTACTACCTCAACTATTGTACGCTGTCTTACTCAATGGCATTCTGGGATTGGAAGCGTTGGGAACAAGAACTCGACTGGATGGCTCTGCACGGCATAAACCTTTGTCTTGATATTGTGGGCACTGATGTCGTTTGGCGTAATGTGTTGTTGAAGTTGGGCTATACGAAAGAAGAAGCTAATCAGTTTATTGCTGGTCCGGCGTTCCAGGCATGGTGGCTTATGAACAATCTTGAGGGTTGGGGTGGTCCAAACTCGGACAATTGGTACCTGCAGCGCGAGCGTCTGCAGAAGCAGATAATGAAGCGTATGAAGGAGCTTGGCATCAACGCATGTTTGCCTGGCTACTCGGGTATGGTGCCGCACGATGCCAAGCAGCGCCTTGGTCTCAACGTGGCAGACCCTGGCAAGTGGAACGACTATAAGCGTCCTGCCTTCCTTCTGCCTACCGATAAACGTTTTGCCGAGATAGCCGCTATATATTATAAGGAGATGCAGAAACTCTATGGCAAGGCACAATATTATAGTATGGATCCCTTCCACGAGGGTGGCAACGCACGTGGTGTAGACCTCGGTAAGGCTGGCGAGGCTATTATGTCTGCTATGAAGGCTGCCAATCCAAAGGCGGTGTGGGTAGCACAGGCTTGGGGTGCATGCCCTTATCCTGCTATGATAAAGAATTTGCAGAATGGTGATATGCTTGTGCTTGACTTATATTCGGAGAATCGTCCGCAGTGGGGCGACCCTGAGTCTACATGGTATCGCAAGGAAGGATTCAACGGACATGATTGGGCTTTCTGTATGTTGCTTAATTTCGGAGGCAACGTTGGCTTGTACGGCAAGTTGCAGCATGTGGTAGACGAGTACTACAAGGCACGTCAGAGCAAGTTTGCCTCTACACTGAAGGGTGTTGGACTCACAATGGAAGGTATTGAGAATAATCCTGTGATGTACGAATTGGTGAGTGAGTTGCCTTGGCGCAATGACAAGTTTTCATGGAAGGAATGGCTTCATGATTATGTGGAGGCACGCTACGGCAACATCAACAACACTAAGGTGCATGATGCTTGGCTACTGCTTGCACGTTCGGTATATGGTGCCGGAGCAAAGATAGTAGAGCAGGGATGTCATGAATCTGTGTTGTGTGCCCGACCTGCATTGGATGTATATCAGGTGTCGTCGTGGTCGGAGATGGAAGAGTTTTATAATCCAGATGATGTTATACGTGCAGCACAACTTATGGTTGAGGCTTCGCATGAGGTAAAGGCAAATGCCAACTTCCGCTACGACCTTGTAGACATTACCCGTCAGGCTATAGCCGAGAAAGCACGTTACGTATATGCCGAGATAGTGGCTGCATATCGGGCAAAGGATCGCAAGATGTTCGATTATACCACACGACGTTTCCTTGATATAATATTACAGCAAGACCGTCTTCTGTCGTCAATACCCGACTTTATGGTGGGTACTTGGATTCGAAGCGCACGCAATCTTGGAACCAATACCCAAGAGAGCAACCATTATGAGTGGAACGCTCGTGTGCAGATAACAACTTGGGGTAATCGTGACGCTGCCGAGAAAGGCGGTCTGCGCGAGTATGCCCATAAGGAATGGAATGGTGTGCTTGCCGACTTCTACTATCCACGTTGGAAGGTTTACTTCGAGGCTCTTGCCGATACTTTCGATGGCAAGCCAATGAAGAACATCGACTTCTATGCTATGGACGAGGCATGGACGCTTAAGCACAATGTCTATCCGTATGAGGCACAGGGCGACGCCGTAGAGTTTGCGCAGAAGGCAGCTGCTGAGGTATTATAAACGATGCTGTATAGTTTGCAACCCAGTTGCAGAAGATAAGCCTTAACTTTGCACCATAATTAATAATGTACTACAAAAATATTAAGATTATGGGCAAATGTAAATGTTGTCATACTCATGAGCATGGTCATAGTCATGGCCATCATCATGAGCACGAACATCATCACCATCATGAGCATGGCGATGGAGGATTGAGGGGAAAGCTGTTGCTGATAGCAGCAACAGTTTTTTTGCTTATAGCAGCAGTGATAGTAGAGCACAATACGAGTCTTGCCACATGGCAGTTGCTTCTTGTTTATCTTGTGCCTTATTTGTTGATAGGTCATGACACTCTTGGCGAGGCTTCGGAGGGAATAGCCAAGGGCGATATGTTCAACGAGGACTTCCTTATGTCGGTAGCTACAATCGGAGCCTTGTGCATAGGCTTTTTGCCGGGAGCCGAGACACAGTTTCCCGAGGCTGTGTTTGTAATGCTTTTCTTCCAAGTTGGCGAACTTTTCGAGGGTTATGCCGAGGGCAGAAGCCGTGAGAGCATCTCTCATCTTATGGATATACGTCCTGATGTGGCAAACGTGGAGCGTGACGGAACGGTAGAGTCAGTCAAACCTGAGGATGTAAGGGTAGGCGAGACTATCGTAGTGTGTCCAGGCGAGAAGATACCTCTTGATGGAATAATTGTTGAAGGCACTACATCGCTCAACACAATAGCCTTGACAGGTGAGAGCTGTCCGCGCGATGTAGAGGAAAAAGACGAGGTAGTGTCAGGTTGCATCAATCTTACGGGAGTGATACGTGTGAAGACCACAAAAACATTCGGCGAGAGCACAGTATCCAAGATAATCCGACTCGTGGAGAGTGCCAATGAGAACAAGTCGCGCAGTGAGTCGTTCATCACACGTTTTGCGCATGTCTATACCCCGATAGTAGTGTTTGCGGCATTGGCATTGGCTTTCATTCCGCCATTCTTCTCGGCAGATGGCTATGCCACAGCATTCTCCACATGGTTGTATAGAGCTTTGATATTCCTCGTAGTCTCATGTCCTTGTGCCTTGGTCATCAGTGTACCGCTGTCGTTCTTCGGAGGCATCGGAGCGGCATCGCGCAGAGGAATACTCATCAAGGGCAGTGGATATATGGACACATTGGCCAACCTTGGCACAGTAGTGTTCGACAAGACAGGCACACTTACCCATGGCGAGTTTGCTGTAGAGGCAGTGCATCCCAGCGATTTCGATGAACATGAACTGCTTCATCTTGCTGCCCATGTGGAGCATTTCACCACTCATCCCATAGGAGCCGCCTTGCGCAATGCCTTCCCTTCGGAGGCAATCGATGGCTGCAAAATAGAAGAAGTGGAAGAGATAACCGGTCGTGGCATACGTGCCAAGGTATCAGGTCGCACGGTATGCGTGGGCAACGGAAAGATGATGGAGGATATAGGTTTGGAAGCCCACAACTGTCATTTGGCAGGCACAATCATTCATGTGGCTGTCGACGGCAAGTATGCCGGACATATTGTCATCAACGACAAGATAAAAGAGGACAGTGCTGAGGCTATTACCTCGCTGAAACGTCTTGGGGTAGAGAAAACGGTTATGCTCACTGGCGACCGTGAAGCCGTAGGCAAGGATGTGGCAGAGCGTTTAGGCTTGGATGAATATCATGCCGAGCTCCTTCCTGCCGACAAGGTGGCTCATGTGGAACGATTGATAAGAGAAAAAGCCGAAGGAAAGAGCCTTGCTTTTGTTGGCGATGGTATTAATGATGCCCCGGTACTTAAGCGAGCCGATGTGGGTATAGCCATGGGAGCACTTGGTAGCGATGCTGCTATTGAGGCAGCCGATGTGGTGCTTATGGATGATAAGCCGTCTAAGATATCCACTGCCATAGACATAGCACGCCGTACAATACACATAGCCCGCGAGAATGTGGTGTTCGCTATAGGTGTTAAGGTGGCAGTGCTCTTGCTTGCAACCGTAGGACTCGGCAATATGTGGATGGCAGTGTTTGCTGATGTTGGTGTTACGGTGCTGGCTGTTCTTAATGCAATGAGGACATTGAGAAAATAACTGTTATGTTGCAAGTCAAATTATAAAAAATGAGGAGATGTAGTCTAAACATCTCCTCATTTTTTATAGTAGTACGCTCGGCATGAGCATTGTCTAACGGGTGAAAGTCCCGAGCAAGCCCTAATAGCGGGAATTGCATAGTCAAAGGCAAGGGTGTTCATCGCGAGATGAAATCTGAAGGAAGCCCAAGACAAACATCTGACCTAACGGACAGAAACTTCATATAAGGCATGTGACCGTGGGTGAGGTTGCTATTCAAACCAAAGCCCAATAGCTATTCGGAACGGTCGGTGTAAATGAAGTAGGTATAAGATGGAAAGACAACGCCCTTATCCGAGGAGGTCTCACGGACGCTTCAAATAGTTGTTTTTACGAAAGAAGTGGAGTAAAGCTTGCCGTGAGAAGTCAGCAGACGTCATAGTAGTGCAACAATCGATAACGTTGCACGAAGGGCTGAACCTAACAATTAAACGATAGTAATTGAAACATACCTTATGAAGGAAAGAATGCAGAAAACATTATCCCAAGTTAATGGCTGCCCCCAAAGAAATAGGTCGGAAACCGAATGGTATGGGGGAGTGCAGACCTTCATGTGGATGTGTGAAGACAACATCGTGGAAGTACCATTCGACAAGGAACACCTTTTCGAGCAAATTCTTAGTCCCACAAATCTCAATCGAGCATACAAAGCAGTTATGAGAAACAAGGGCTGTGGTGGTATCGACAAGATGTCGTGCGAGCAATTGTTCCCATGGCTCCTGACCAATAAGGATGAACTCACCCGTTCCTTGATGGACGGTTCTTACCGTCCGAACCCAGTAAAAAGGGTAGAAATACCCAAGGACAATGGCAAGATGCGCCTGTTGGGAATACCTACAGTAGTAGACCGTCTGGTGCAACAAGCCATCAACCAAGTATTGACTCCCATCTATGAGAACCAATTCTCCAAGACGAGCTACGGCTTCCGTCCGAGAAGAGGATGCCATGACGCACTACGAGGAGCGCGAAGGATAGTCAACGAAGGCTACATATATGTAGTCGACCTTGACCTTGAACGCTTCTTCGACACGGTGAGCCATAGCAAACTCATAGAAATCCTCAGCCGTACGATAAAAGACGGCAGAGTGGTCAGTCTTATACACAAATATCTCCGAAGTGGTGTAATGAACAAAGGTTTGTTTGAAGCGAGCGAGGAAGGAACTCCCCAAGGCGGTCCGCTAAGTCCATTGTTGAGTAACATAATGCTCAACGAATTGGACAAGGAACTTGAACGCAGAGAACTCCCCTTTGTGCGCTATGCCGATGACTCGATGATATTCTGCAAGTCCAAAAGGGCTGCAATGCGAGTGAAGGAGTCTATAACCCGATTTATAGAGAATACTCTATATCTCAAAGTCAACAAGGAAAAGACCGTAGTGTCGTATGTGCGCGGAGTGAAATACCTCGGCTACTCCTTTTATGTGATGAAAGGCGAATGCCAACTCACGGTGCACCCAAAGTCCAAAGCCAAGATGAAGTCAAGGTTGAAAGAACTGACAAACCGCAGCAATGGATGGGGATATGCCAAGAGAAAGCAGAAGCTGAAAGAATACATACGAGGTTGGGTCGGCTATTATCACTTTGCCAATATGAAGCGTCTCTTGCTTGTAACAGACGAATGGTTAAGACGTAGAATACGCATGTGTATATGGAAAGCTTGGAAGAAAGTCAAGACAAAAGTGGCAAACCTCATTAGATGCGGTATCAATAAATACCAAGCATACGAATGGGGTAACACTCGCAAGGGCTATTGGCGAATAGCTGACAGCCCTGTTCTAAAAAGGGCGATAGATAACAATAAACTACGCTCCGCAGGGTATGCTACTTTAATGGAGGCGTATCTCGAATGGTATCCAAAATAGGAACCGCCGTATGCGGAACCGCACGTACGGTGGTGTGAGAGGTCGGAAAACGAAAGTAGGAAGAAAACTGCTTCGTTTTCCTCCTACTCGATTGCAATTACTACTGTTTAGTATTCCATTGAGAATGTTATGCCGCGACGCATCATATCCTTGGCTGTTGACTTAAGGCGAACAAGGAAGTTGTCGTACGATGGCTTGTTCTTGGTCCAACCTGCCTCTGCAAGTGCTATGGCACGTGGATAAGCTTGGTAGTATATACGTTCAGGAGTGGTAATGCACTCGCTCCAAAGCGTACCGGCAACACCAAAGAGATTATTCTTCTCAAAGTCGGCACCCTTGCCCCACGAAGGATCTAACGAATAGGTGGCCTTAAGCGATGTTACAGGCATACCCCAGTTTACCTCCGGCATGTCACCCTTAGCCATAGGATAATCGAAGTAGCAGTGCTCTCCAGGGCAGAGCATAATGCGTGCGTTGTTCTCTACTGCTGCATCAAGAGCCTTTTTTGTGAGTCCTTGACGCCAAGCAAAGGTTACACAACCTGGCTGTATCTTTTTGAAGTCTGTTTCGTACCAAAACATCGGTGTCTTGTGATAAGTGTCGCGCAAGAGTTCGATGATGCGGTCGAAGAGGTAGCCTTGTAGCTTCCAGTTCTCCGAACGGTCGGTAGTTGTTATGCCTATCTTCTTCTTTAGAGCCTGGCATTTAGGACAGTCGGTCCAGCAATCAAGAGCCGGATTGCCTGCCTCGTCGCCACCAAGGTGGATATACTTAGATGGGAAGATGTCGGCAAGTTCTTTGAACACATTACCCAAAAATTCGTATGTAAACTCGTTGCCAGGACATAGCAGTTCGTTGGATACGCCACATGTGGTGCGTATAGGCACCTGACGCTGATGGCATGTAAGTTCGGGAAATACGCTGATAGCGGCAACCTCATGTCCAGGCATCTCTATCTCAGGCACAATATCGATGTGATACTTGGCGGCGTAAGCCACCAGTTCGCGCATCTGCTCCTGTGTGTAATATCCCTTATATGGCATTTGGATATCGTCCTGTCCCCAGCGATAAGAAGCCTGTTCTGTAAGCTGTGGATACTTCTTTATCTCTATACGCCAAGCCTGGTCGTCAACCAAGTGCAGGTGCAAGGCGTTGAGCTTATAACGGGCCATCTCAGGTATGAAAGCCTTAAGTTCGTTGAATGGGATAAAGGTACGGGCTGGGTCAACCATAAGTTCGCGAACGTGAGTGCGTGGAGTATCCTTTATCGTGAGTTGTGGAATAGCGTCCACACATTCCTTATTGCCCGAACCACGCAGTATTTGGTCTAAAGTCATCAATCCCCAGAACACACCACTCGGTGTCTTGCCCTTTATGTTTACACCTTTTGCGTCGACTGTAAGTGTGTAAGCCTCGTTATCTTCGAGCGAAGAGTCGATGTCGAGCACAAGTTGCAGACCACGTTGGCGGCTGTTTACGATGTTTCCTATGCGGTTGCTTAGCATCTCGCGAGCCTGTTCCACCTCGTTGTTCAATATTGTGCCTTTTCCGTCCATGTGTGCAACAACGATATTCCAAGCTGTATGCACGTTAAGTGCCTTTGCGCTTTTTTGTACATTAAGCACCTGTGGCATAGGAGTTAGGCATAGTGTCGGGTCGCTCACCTCGTTGCCCATCTTTGGCTCTGCATAGAAACGGCTCCATCCTGTAGCCTTCATATAAGCCTTCTCGCTGCCTTTTGGAACAATAAGTCTTACGCTGCCCGGAGCTATGCCATAGAATGAAGACACATCTGCCTTAGGTGGTACTTTCGAGTTGAGTTTTACTGTCTTCAAGACTGAGAGTCGTGCAAAGGCGTATTCGCCTATTACTGGCTGGCCCTCAATAGTAAGTTCTGTAAGACTTTTACATCCCGAGAAGGCAGCGGCGCCTATTTTCTCTACCGATGCCGGTATAGTGATGTCATGTAGTTTGTCGCAAGCAAAGAAAGCCTGGGTGCCAATCGACTTCAGTATCTTAGGTAGTGTGATATGCTCTAATTGATGGCGTGAGTGGAACGCGTTGTTTGGCAGTTCGGTACTGTTAGCATCGCTTAGGTCGATAGTGCGTGTCTGAAAACACAGGTCGCGCATTTGTCTATAGTCTGAATTGCCCTTGGTAGACAGTTCGCCTGTAAGCTTAAGGCTTACTGCCATAGCTTTCTTTTCCGGCTTAAGGTCGTTCATATTAGCGACTGTTTGAGCCGATAGTGCAGCCGAAATAATAGTGGCGGCAGATAGTAGTAAGATTCGTTTCATTTGTTTTTTTTATTATAGTTTAAATTAATAGATGCCAATTAAACCAATCCGTCAATATGCTTCTTCAGTTCTTTCAACTCGTTGCGCACATTGATGAGTGTGGCAAGTATGTCGGCGTTTTTGTCTACACCGGCTCTGTTCTTGTTCAGCATCTTGCGCGCGGCGGCAAGCTTGAAACCACGCACTTTTACGAGATTGTGTATAACGCGAATTTGTTCGATGTCCTTCTCCGTATATTGGCGCACATTCTGCCCCACGGTTTTAGGCTTAAGATGTGGAAATTCGGTCTCCCAATAGCGCAGAGTTGACTCGCGCACATCAAACATCTGAGCCACTTCCTTTATGGAATAGTATAGTTTCACGTTCTTGTTAGTGTTCAGTGCCATATTTAATGTTTAATTTATTTGCAAAAATAACCAAAACGGCGTACCTTTGCAAATGTTTTAGAAAGAAATAAACAAAATATATAATATTATATAATATGATGACAGCTAATGAAATCCGCGACTCGTTCAAGAAGTTTTTTGAGTCGAAAGGACACACCATCGTGCCAAGTGCTCCGATGGTAATAAAGGATGACCCAACTTTGATGTTCACCAATGCTGGTATGAACCAGTGGAAGGACATCATTCTCGGTACACGCGAGCCTGAACCTCGCCGCCGTGCCGACACACAGAAGTGCCTCCGTGTTAGCGGCAAGCACAACGACCTCGAAGAGGTAGGCCACGACACATATCACCACACCATGTTCGAGATGCTCGGCAACTGGTCGTTTGGCGACTACTTCAAGGAAGGTGCTATCGACTATGCATGGGAATATCTCGTTGATGTTTTGAAGCTCAACCCTGCCGACCTCTACGTTACAGTATTCGAGGGTTGCGAGGAGGAAGGTCTTTCACGCGACGATGAGGCTGCATCATATTGGGCAAAGCACGTGCCTGCCGATCATATCATCAATGGCAACAAGCACGACAACTTCTGGGAGATGGGCGATACAGGTCCTTGTGGTCCATGCTCTGAGATTCATCTCGACTCGCGTACACCTGAGGAGAAAGCTAAGACTCCAGGACGTGAACTCGTAAACAAGGACGACCCACAGGTTATCGAGATTTGGAACATCGTGTTCATGCAGTACGAGCGCAAGGCCAATGGCTCTCTCGTTCCGCTGCCTATGCACGTTATTGATACCGGTATGGGCTTCGAGCGTCTTGTTCGTGCTATGCAGGACAAGCACTCCAACTACGACACCGACATCTTCCAGCCAATCATCAAGGAAGAGGAGGCTATCACAGGTCTTAAGTATGGTGTAAGCGAAGAAACCGATGTGGCAATGCGCGTATGTGCCGACCACTTGCGTGCTGTAGCCTTCTCTATCGCCGATGGCCAGTTGCCTTCTAACGCCAAGGCAGGCTACGTAATTCGTCGTATCCTTCGTCGTGCCGTGCGCTATGCTTACACATTCCTCGGACAGAAGGAGGCATTTATCTATAAACTCATCCCCGTATTGACACGTGAGATGGGCGAGGCTTTCCCAGAACTCAAGGCTCAGCACGACCTTATTCTACATGTTATCAAGGAAGAGGAAGACTCATTCCTACGCACACTTGAGAAGGGTATCAACCTCCTTTCTTCGGCAATGGAAGAGCTTAAGAAGCAGAACAAGACACAGCTCGACGGTGTTCAGGCATTCCGCTTGTTCGATACTTACGGTTTTCCACTCGACCTTACAGAGCTTATCTGCCGTGAGAATGGCTTCACTGTTGACGAGGCTGAGTTTAATGCTGAGATGCAGAAGCAGAAAGACCGTGCCCGCAATGCTGCGGCTGTAGAGAATAGCGACTGGGTAATCCTCCGTGAGGGTGAGCAGCAGTTTGTAGGCTACGATTACACTGAGTACGAGTGCCATATCCTGCGCTATCGCAAGGTTACACAGAAAAAGAACACATATTTCGAGCTTGTACTCGACAACACTCCTTTCTATGGTGAGATGGGTGGTCAGGTAGGCGACAATGGTGTTCTCGTAAGCGAGGACGAGACAGTGACCATCACCGACACAAAGCGCGAGAATGGTCAGTCAATCCATATCGTTAAGGCTCTGCCTAAGAATCCGGAGGCAGACTTCATGGCTTGTGTTGACGTAGACGCTCGTGAGGCTTCTTCAGCAAACCACACTGCTACCCACTTGCTCGACTATGCCTTGAAGCAGGTGCTTGGCGACCATGTTGAGCAGAAGGGTTCGTTCGTATCGCCAACAACATTGCGTTTCGACTTCTCTCATTTCACTAAGGTGTCTGACGAGGATCTTCGCAAGGTAGAGCGTCTTGTCAACGACCTCATCCGTCAGGATCTTCCGCTTGACGAGCATCGCGATACTCCATTCGAGGAGGCTAAGAAGCTTGGTGCTATTGCCCTCTTCGGTGAGAAGTATGGCGACAAGGTGCGTGTTGTACGCTTTGGTCCGAGCTGTGAGTTCTGTGGTGGTATTCACGCAAAGTCAACAGGTCGCATAGGATTCTTCAAGATTATCTCTGAGAGCAGCGTTGCAGCAGGCATCCGCCGTATTGAGGCAAAGACAGGTAAGGAGTGCGAGGAGTTGATGTATAATGTAGAGGACGCATTGAAGGCCATCCGTGCATTGTTCAACAACGCTAAGGACTTGCAGGCTGTCATCGGTAAGTATATCGAGGAGCACGATGCAATGAAGAAGAACATCGAGCAGTTCCAGGCTCAGGCTGTGGAGCGCACCAAAGCAGAGCTTATACAGAAGGCTCGCGAGGTGAACGGTGTTAAGGTTATAACAGCCGTGTTGCCTATGGAGCCGGCTGCTGCCAAGGACTTGATGTTCAAGCTCCGTCAGGCTGTAACCGAGAACTTGCTTGCCGTTATCGGTACTGTAGCTAACGACAAGCCAATGCTTAACGTAGCAATGAGCGACGACCTTGTTAAGGAACACTCACTCAACGCAGGTCAGATGGTTCGCGAGGCTGCCAAGCTTATCCAAGGTGGTGGTGGTGGTCAGCCTCACTTTGCCCAGGCAGGTGGCAAGAACAAGGATGGTCTGTCAGCTGCTGTAGACAAGGTAGTTGAGTTGGCTCAGCTGTAATAAAGTCAATAAGAAATATAATGACGGGGTATGTCGACATACTTAATCGGTGTGTCTGCATACCCCGTAATTTTTTTTAATATAGGAACGTAATTATGAGAATAGACAAACAAGGCATCCATTTGGACGAATCTTCGGAAGCTGACATGATAGAAAGGCTTGTCGAAGGTTCCGAACTTGCATTCAGGCATATTTACGATCTTTACGCCTCTCGTCTTTATGCTTTCTGCTTGCAATATACAAAGAGCCGCAACGAGACCGACGAGATAGTGCAAGATGCCTTTATATGGTTGTGGAACCATCGTACCGAGTTGCGTCAACGCAATTCGCTTAAGGCTTTGCTATTTATCAGCGTACGTCATCAGTTGATAAATGCTTGGCGACGTAATGCTAAAGCACCTGTGTACGAAGACTTTATTACATATCGAGACCATCTTAGTAGCGACCGTGCAACCGATTCTGATTTTGATTATACTGAATTCATGCGTGTGGTGCATCAGCAGCTTGACAAGTTGCCGCAGACACAAAGGCGAGTTATCGAACTTTCGCGTTTCGACAATCTTTCAGTGCGCGATATTGCAAAGACGCTGTCGCTCAGTGAACAGACGGTAAAGAACAATCTTAGTATTGGTTTGAAGGCACTTAAGAAGTTGCTTGCCGAGCAGTCGATAGTGTTTCTCTTCTTATTTTATGTTAATTTCGTGTAGCGATTCGGTATTCTTACTACTAACAATTGCCTATACATATATATATAATACACCTTATATATAATTGTGGTTTATTGTCAACAATAGGTGTTGTTTAATATAAATATATAATAGCTAAAGACAGATATGACAGACAACATAATACATAAATACAAGACTGACAGCCTAACGCCTGACGAATTGCAGCAGATGCGTGACGAACTATTGGCAAAAGACGATGAGCAATTGTCTGCTTTGCTCGAATCCGAATGGAACGATGCTAATGACGACAATGGTTATTTGAGGTACGAATCTCACTGTGCGACATTATATAATAATGTGGCAAATAGGATCTTTGGCGATAGTATTATACATCGGCAGTATGATGTAAAGTCAACACAACGTCAATCTGCTAAACTACGTTTCTTGCGCATAGTTCAGATGGCGGCTGCATTGCTGTTGCCTGTAGCTTTGGTGGCAATAGGCATGCTTTATTATGAGAATAGGCAGATGGCGACTGATGCCATTGTTGTAAGCACTGGTCATGGCGAGCAAGCTACAGTTACACTGCCCGACGGCTCTAAAGTGTCGGTAAATCAAAACACTCGTCTCACATATGTGCCCAGCAAGTTTCGTGGTAGCGAACGACGTGTGAGTATGGATGGTGAAGGTTTTTATAGTGTGTCGCGCGACGAGAGCAGACCTTTCTATGTAGATGCTGATGGTTTGTGTGTTAAGGTACTTGGAACAAAGTTTAATCTCAAGGCTCGTGACAAAGACAAGAGTGCCGAACTGGTGCTTGTAGAAGGTAGCGTGTCGTTTACATCGCTTATGCTGAAAGAGTCGCAAATCGTGAAGCCACATCAGAAGATAGTGCTCGACAAAACAACTGGCCGTATGAGTATCGAGAATCTTGACGATTGTGATACGGAGATGGCATGGCAGCGCAAGGAGCTTGTGTTCCGCAATACGCCACTGTCAATAGTGTTTGCTCAAATGCGCAAACAATTCCGCAAGGACTTTGTTGTGAACACCCAGGTTGACCAACACGAACTTTTTACTGGTACCTTAAGTTCGGTAGACCTTAACAACAATCTCGAGATAATAGACCTGTCATGCGGACTAAGTTCGCGCATTGTAGGCAAGAAAGTGTATGTGGATAAGGCTAAATGATATACATATATTATATAGAGGAGAGACGGGTATTAATGTACTGTCTCTCCTTTAAATGTTAAAGAAATGTTAATACTCTTATATCTAAAGTACTTTTTCAAATTTAATTTGCCTTAACTAATATCACGAAGAATTTCTATTAACTATATCAATAACTATTAACAAAAGAGTACTGAACATGAAACAAAAACCCAATCTTAACCGGGCCCTTTTGACGTTGGCACTCTGTCTTGGTGGACTCTCTGCCACGGCTCAAAACCAAAAAGTCAGCATTAACGTCAAGAATGCCACACTTGAGCAGGTGTTCAAGTCGATTGAAAGGCAGACATCTTATCGTTTCTCGTTTATGAACAAGACGATAGACAGTAAGGCCGACATTACCTACAATGGCAGCAACACTACTGTTGCCAATGTGTTGAAAGTTGTGCTTGGACGCAAGGACCTCACATGGAAGGTTGTATCCGACAAGTCGATTGTTGTATACGACTCTCGTGAAGATGCCGAGCCTTCTAACAATAAGCGCCAACCAGTAAAGACATCTGGTCGTGTTGTGGATGAAAATGGAAATCCTGTTATCGGAGCCACTGTCTACGACAAGACATCAAATACAGGTACTATAACCGATATTGACGGCAACTTTACCATTAATGTTCCAAGAGGCAACGTGCTTACTGTTACCTATCTTGGTTACAACACATTGCATGCTAATGCTTCAGACGGTATGACATGCCGCATGCAGCCCGACTCACAAACTCTCGACGATGTGGTAGTGGTAGGTTATGGTACGATGAAGAAGCGCGACCTGACAGGAGCTATATCTAGTGTCAAGGGTGAGGACGTGGCACAAGCCGGTGTTGCTTCTGCTGCTCATGCACTTGCAGGAAAAGCTGCGGGTATGTATGTACGTCAGAATTCGGCACAACCTGGTGGAGGTCTCGATATTCTTATCCGTGGCGCAGGTTCGGTCAATGCTTCCAACGATCCTCTTTATATTGTCGATGGATTTCCTATCGCTAAGATAGACCAGCCTTCTGGCTCTACAAGCCGTATGGATCCGGGTACACAAGGTGTGCTCAACTTCCTCAATCCTAACGATATCGAGAGTATAGAGGTGTTAAAGGATGCTTCAGCAACGGCTATCTACGGTGCTCGTGCTGCCAATGGTGTGGTTATTGTTACTACAAAACGAGGCAAGCAAGGCAAGGCGGTTGTCAACTATTCGTACAATTATTCGTTCCAAAAGTACACCGACAAGTTCGATCTTCTCTCGCTTGGCGAGTGGATGCAAGAGAGTAATGCTGCTTCGTGGGAAGATTGGTTGTGGAACAATAAGGTGGCACCATGGGGTACAAAGACTCTTGAGGAAGCTAAGGCCAATCCTGCACAGGGCATTAATTACAGACAACCTTATACTGCAGAACAGATTGCTGCTGCTGGTGCCGGTACCGACTGGCTCGGTCTTATCACACGCAATGGTCAGATACAGGAACACAATGTAAGTCTTCAGGGTGGTAGTGAGTTGACACAATATATGGTTTCGTTCAACTATTACAACCACAAGGGTATAGTACGCAATTCGGGAATGACACGCTATACCGGTAAGGTGAATGTTGATCAGAAATTCCTGGATATATTCAAGGCCGGACTCAATCTTACACTCACACGTATAGACAACGACAATACACAACTTGGTTCGGGCAGATACGAGAATTCGGGCATCATACGTTCGGCTATTCAGATGAATCCAAATGTTAAGGCTTACGACGAGGAAACGGGTACATATCCCATCAACCCGCTGCTCGGACAGCAGCCAAATCCTTACTCGTTGCTTACCAATGTCGATAAGGGTCGTACCGACCGACTACTTGGCAATGTGTTTGTTGAGGCTCGTCCTTTAGCTGGTCTTGTGTTGCGTGTCAATGCAGGTATCGACCATGCCAATATCGACCGTAAGACTTATCAGCCTCGAACCACATTGTACGGCAGTACGATGAATGGCGTGGCCTACATATACAATACTGCCAACAATCAGTATCTTATGGAAGCCACAGCTACATACCACCGTGTGTTTGGCAAGAAGCACGATTTGAATCTTTTGGCTGGTACGTCGTACGAGAAGTTCAACCACGATACATCCGAGCTTGGCAACAACAACTTCCCTACAGATGCTTTCCTTTATAACAATATGGATAAGGGAACTGGCAACAGAATCACCAAATCGTCGTCAACAGAGAACAAGATGATGTCTTACTTCTTCCGTGCCAATTACGAGTTCAACGATCGTTATATGGTTACAGCTACGTTGCGTGCCGATGGCGCATCTGTTTTTGCCAAGAACCATAAGTGGGGCTACTTCCCGTCTGTTGCACTTGGATGGCGTATGAACGAGGAAAACTTCCTGCGTAATGTCGATTGGTTGTCAAACCTTAAGCTGCGACTTAGCTGGGGTCAGACCGGTAATGCCGACATCACTACCAATGCTTTTGCAAGCTATGCTGCCAATGGCAGTTGGGTCAATGGTTCGCACAATACACTCATCGGTGTTATGCCGAATCGTATTGATAATCCTGACCTTAAGTGGGAAACAACAAGCGAGTGGAATATCGGTATCGACTTTGGCTTCTTGAGAAACCGTATTAATGGTAGCATAGAGTTGTATCAGCGCGAAGTGTCCGACCTTCTCAACTTCAAGCCTCTCAACTCTTATCAGGAGGTTAAGCAGGTAATAGCCAATGTAGGCAAGACTCAGAGCCGTGGTATGGAAGTGACATTGAACACACGCAACATTGTTACTAAGGACTTCAACTGGGGAACAACTCTTACCTTCACTAAATACAAGGATAAGTGGAAGGAGCGCACTCCCGACTGGAAGCCTAATGTATACGAGAAGGAAACAGACCCTATACGTCCTATCTACGCTCGTAGAGCCGACCATATACTACAGGTGGGCGAGCAGGCACCTGCTGCACAACCCGACTTGTTGCCTGGTCAGATAGTTATTAAGGACCTCAATGGTTATGTACGCGATGAGAATGGCAATCCGAAGGTTGACGAAAATGGTCGCTTTATGCTTCTTGGACATGCTGACGGTATAATTGACGAAGCCGATACCGAGCTTATTGGTACACAAGACCCAGGTTGGATGGCTGGTATGGTCAATACATTTAAGTACAAGAACTTTGACCTCAGCTTTGCATTTACTGGTATGTTCGACCGCATTATGCAGGATCCTACTTACATGGATTACGGTATTGGAGCAACAGGTATAGCCAAGAATGGCTACAATGCTCTGCGTTCGGTGCGCGATCGTTGGACATTCGACAATCCGTCTACAAAGCATCCGTCGTCTTACTATCTTGAGGGGCACAACTATACAGCGGGCGACTTCTTCTATCAGAAGGCGTGGTTCATACGTATGCAGAACATCAATTTAGGCTATACATTGCCTAAGTCGTTACTGGCAAAGACACGTGTATTGACAAATGTACGTCTCTATGCGTCGGTCAACAATTTGTTTGTCATCACTCCGTACGATGGTCTTGACCCAGAGACTGATGCTTATGCAGCGGCTTACCCAAATGCACGAACATTCAGTTTCGGAATTGACATTTCATTCTAACATCCAGAATCTATGCTAAATACATCTATTATGAAACGAACTATCAAATTATTCATATTGGCGGCTACAATGCTGGGTGGGTTCACCATGAGCAGTTGTAGCGACCTCGACCCCATTGACTATTCAGACATCAATCCATCCAACTTTCCTAAGTCGGAATCGGATATAGAGTCAATTGTCAATTCGTGCTATTACAGCGTTCGTTCAAGTTGGTTTGACGGACTGTTCTCTACCAGCGAGCGTGGTGTTATGCCTGTTAACGACCTTACTACTGAGATATTAACGGCTAAGTCGGGATTCCAGAAGAATATGTCGGACCTTAATTACTTTCCGACTACTGCCGACCTAACCCGTTTCTATTACACCAATACCGATGGCTATAGCGATGGTTGGGTTAACGATGTAAGCCATTGCACATCTGCATTGTCGCAGATTGCCGACTGCTCGTTCCTAAGCGAAGCCAAGAAGAAGAGGTATGAGGCCGAAGTAAGATGCGTGCGCGGCATGGTGGCTTATACTCTTTACGATATGTTTGGCCCTATCGTTGTGGCATCTAAGGAAGTGTTGGAAAAGCCTACGGTAGAGAAGCCTTTGCCTCGTCTTAGCAAGGAAGAGATGGTTAAGTTTATAGAGGACGACCTTAAATATGCCGCCGATAATCTGCCATCACCACAGGAGGCCGAATATGGACGCTTCAGTACAGGTCTGGCTAAGATGCTTCTTATACGTCTATATCTGCACGAGTCGCGTGCCGATCGTACCTATTACACTAAGGTGGAGCAGCTTGCCCGCGACCTTATGAGTAGCTCTAATGGATACTCTCTGGCTCCAAGCTATACAAAGATGTTTGAGGTTGGCGGACAGGGTAAGGAGAATAGCGAGATTATATGGGCAGTACCAGTGAACACCGAAATGGTTAGCTGGAACGACTGGCATATGTTTGTACTTCCTACCGACTTTGCAAGCAATGGTATGCCTACCGGCTACGAGTGTGCCAATAGCACATGGGCTTTCTACGACAGTTTCGAGCCGGGCGATGTGCGCAAGACCTATCTTGTTGCATCTTATACTGCTAAGGACGGCAGCACCGTAGACCGCACACATCCTGGCACACATATGGAGCTTGGTCCTATACCTATGAAGTTGGGTTATGATACTGGTATTGCCGGAAGTGGTGGCAAGAGTTCTATCGACCTCATTATCTACCGTCTTGCCGACGTTTATCTGTCATTGGCTGAGGCTCTGTATATGAAGCCAAATGCTACAGCTGCCGATAAGAGCGAAGCTTTAGGTTATATCAACCAGATACGTCATCGTGCAGGAATTGGCAACCTTGCTGAGGCTGATATCGATACCGAAGCCAAGTTTGTCGATGTCATCCTTACAGAGCGTAGCCACGAGCTGTGGTGTGAGAACGGACAGTATCGTGCCGACCTCATTCGTCTTAACAAGTTTGTGGAGCATGCTGTGAAGTATAAGGGCACAACTTATGCCAATAATGACAAGGAATTATATCCGTTGCCGCTATCGGCTATTAACGACGGAAAGGGACTTGTTGTTCAGAATCCAGGATATTAATGGTATGATACCAAGGTATTAATAGTATAATAAGTGTTTGACTATCAGTTTTTATATAAATTATCAAGGCGTATGAAGATAACAAGAATGTTGCTACTTGTGGGCATGTTGCTTTTAAGCACTACTGGCTTTTGTGGCAATCAGGCAGACAACAGCAACCAAATAGACAAGACAATAAAAGTTGTTGCACCGCAGCGTCCTGCTGGACAGAAGGATGTACTTGCACTGCGGTGTGACCCGATAAAGACTGTGCGCATAGGTTTTGTAGGACTTGGTGCACGTGGAACCGAAGCTGTGCGTCGCTTTACATATCAGAAAAACATCGAGGTTGTAGCATTGTGCGACTTGCACCAGTGGCGTGTGGATAGTTGTCAGCGTATGCTACAGCGGGCAGGTATGCCGCGTGCTGCCAGATATTATGGAGCAGAGGATTCTTGGAAAAAGCTATGTCAGCGCAAGAATATCGACCTTGTGTATATAGCTACCGATTGGGTTAACCATGCACCTATAATGCTCTATGCTATGGAGAACGGCAAACATGTGGCATGCGAAGTGCCTGCTGCCCTAACGCTCGACGAGATATGGAAGGTGGTAGATACTGCCGAACGTACACGTCGTCATTGCATGATGCTCGAGAATTGTGTGTACGACTTCTTTGAGATAACAACTCTTAATATGGCACGTAAGGGTGTCTTTGGCGACATAACTCATGTCAAGGGTGCATACAATCATTGTCTTTGGGACTATTGGGGCGATTACAATGACAACTGGCGTATGCTGTACAATATTGCCAACCGTGGTGATGTTTATCCAACACATGGCTTAGGTCCAGCATGCCAGTTGCTGAACATTCATCGTGGCGACCGCATGCAGACACTTGTTGCTATGGACAGCAACCCCGTATCGCTGCCAGCCTACCTTAGTATGCATGGCAAGGATGCCGAAGCTAAGGCTGTGAAGAATGGCGAGCAGACGCTTACACTCATTCGCACTGTCAATGGCAAGCTTATACACATCGAGCACAATGTTGCATCGCCTCGTCCTTATAGTCGCATGTATCAGCTTTCTGGCACAAGGGGATTTGCCAATAAGTATCCTGTTGAGGGATATGCGCTCGAAAGCAAGGACCTGCCTGTCGAGGTTACTGGTGGCAAGCAGTTCACGGCACACGAGTATATGCCCGAAGAATCAATGCTCAAACTTATGCAGATGTACAAGGATCCTATTGTGAAGGATATGGAACAGAAAGCTAAGGAAGTGGGTGGACATGGCGGTATGGACTTTATTATGGACTCGCGTCTGATATATTGTCTGCGCAACGGACTTCCTCTCGATATGGACGTATACGACCTTGCCGAATGGTGTTCGCTTATACCGCTAACTAAGTTGTCGCTTGAGAATGGGTCTATGCCTGTAGAAGTGCCCGACTTTACCCGCGGAGCTTGGAATAGGATAAAGGGTTACAGTCACGCCTTTGTCGAGTAAAAAGCGCACACACATAGTTATACTATATATTATATGAAGAAATTTGCTTATTCGTTAGTTTTATGCTTTTGTGCCTGTACATGGGGTTTTGTGCAACCAGTGCAGGCACAACTCTATAAGGATTCGTCGCGCACGGCCGAGGAACGTGCTGCAGATTTGCTTAAGCGTATGACTCTTGAGGAGAAGATAGCGCAGATACGCCATATACATTCATGGGATGTCTTTGACGGGCAACGGCTTGATACAGAGCGTATGCGTAGCTTCGTGGGCGATTGTTGCTGGGGTTTTGTTGAGGGATTTCCGTTGACGGGCGAGAGTTGTCACAACAATATGAACCGTATACAGAAGTATATGGTAGACAGCACCCGACTTGGCATACCCGTTTTTACCGTGGCCGAAGCCTTGCATGGCTCGGTGCACGAGGGTTCTACCATATTTCCACAGAACATTGCCTTGGCATCTACCTTCAATCCTAACCTTGCCTACAGACGTGCACAGGCTATTGCTGGCGAACTTCATTATGAAGGTATACGCCAGATACTTGCGCCTTGCATAGACGTTGTGCGCGATATTAGATGGGGACGTGTTGAGGAAACCTTCGGCGAGGACCCTTTCCTTAATGCTGCGTTTGCATGCGAGGAAGTGAGAGGATATCTCGACAATGGCATATCGCCAATGCTAAAGCATTTTGGTGCACACGGCAATCCGATGGGAGGCCTTAACCTTGCATCGGTAAACTGTGGTGTTGGCGAGTTGCACGATGTCTATTTGTATCCTTTCCGCAAGGTTATAACAACGTTGCCCGTACAGGCTGTTATGTCGACATACAATTCTTGGAACCGTGTGCCTAATTCGTCTTCACGCTATCTGCTTACAGATGTGTTGCGCGACAAGTGGGGATTTAAGGGTTATGTATATTCTGATTGGGGAGCGATAGATATGCTTTACACTTTCCAGCGCACGGCTTCAAGCCAGGCCGAGGCTGCTGTGCAGGCTCTATCGGCAGGATTGGATGTTGAGGCTTCCAGCGAGTGTTATCCTAAGCTTATAGGTCTTGTCAAGGAAGGAAAGTTTGATGTTAGGCTTATTGACAAGGCTGTACGCCGTGTGTTGCTTGCCAAGTTTCGTGCCGGACTATTTGAGGATCCTTATGGCAAACGTTATGCCTCTTCAGCACAACTACGTTCTGTAGCCAATGCAAGTCTTGCACGCGAGATAGCCGAGGAGTCGGCAGTACTTCTTAAGAACGACAATCATTTGTTGCCTCTAAACCTTTCACAACTTGGTTCGGTTGCCGTAATAGGACCTAATGCTGACCAAGTGCAGTTTGGCGACTATTCGTGGAGCCGATCTAATAAAGACGGCATAACACCTCTTTCGGCTATACGTAGTATGGCCGATAAGCATGGGGTGAAGGTGCGCTATGCCCGTGGATGCAATCTTATGACAACAGATACATCGCATATTGCAGAGGCTGTGTCGGCTGCCAAGATGAGCGATGTGGCAATAGTGTTTTGCGGTAGTGCCAGTGCTTCGCTTGCACGCGATTATGGTGGAGCCAATTGTGGTGAGGGATTTGATTTGTCTTCTCTCTCGCTTACGGGTGCTCAGAGTGATTTGATACGTGCGGTTAAAGCCACAGGCAAACCAGTTGTGCTTGTGCTTGTTACGGGTAAGCCTTTTGCTATTGCTTGGGAGAAGGCTAATGTAGAGTCTATCATTGTGCAATGGTATGCTGGTGAACAGGAAGGTAATGCCATTGCCGACATTCTATTTGGCAAGGTCAATCCTTCAGGGCATCTTACAGTATCGTTCCCGCAGAGTGCAGGTCATCTGCCAGCTTACTACAACTATTTGCCGAGCGATCGTGGTTTCTATCATAAGCATGGCAGCTATACAAGCCCAGGACGCGACTATGTCTTTTCTTCGCCCGATGCCTTATGGTCGTTTGGTCACGGAATGTCGTATACCACATATGCTTACTCTAATATGAGAGTAGACGCACAGGCTGATTCGGTTAAGGTGTATGTTGATGTTGCCAATACCGGAAATGTTGCCGGCAAGGCTGTGCCGCAGCTTTATGTGCGCGATATGTATAGTTCGGTGGCAACGCCCGTCAAGCAGTTGAAGGCATTTAACAAGGTATACCTACAACCAGGCGAGCGTGCAAGAGTGGCTTTGCATTTTGCTGTTGCCGACCTTGCCTTTACCGATGAGAAAGGTGATAGTAGGGTAGAGCCAGGCGACTTTGAGTTGCAAGTAGGCGAGTCATCCGACAGCATATTGCTTCGCGATACAATAAATATCGGAGGCATGTCGGTTGATAAGACCGAGCAAATGGTTCAGACTGTAGCTGTTAAGACAAAGGGACGCATTATTAAGATTACTGGAGTGGTGCGTGATGTGCAGGCAACACCTATCGAAGGCGTTGAGGTTTATTCTGCAGGAACCAAACGAGTGGTTGCACTTACAGCCAAGTCGGGCAAGTATACAGCCGAGGTTGCATCAGATGATGTGCTGATATTCAGAAGAAGCGGACTCATAGACGAGTCGCTGCAAGTAGATGGACGCAAGGCAATAAATGTAAAAATGCGAAATAAGTAGTCGTTCATGCCTCAGCCAACTCTTCATGCAAGGCGAAAAGCATATACAAGGGGATGTTGACAATTCCCTCTTCCTTATTTTTGGAGTAGGGCAGCAAGCTTGTACGCAAGGATAGTCTGGGCATGTATTTTTGTCTGTACACTTTAAGACTCTTAGCGTTCATTGTAAGCCCTGCTTTACATTCCAAGGGGAATACCTCCATACCGTCAGAGATAAGGAAGTCTACTTCGGCTGCTGAAGATGAAGTCCAGTAATAGTTGGTTTGAAGTCGTTTGAAGAGTTGAAGCTCCTGACATACGTATTGTTCTGTCAGTGCACCCTTGAACTCCTCAAATATTCTGCTGCCTTCGAGTATCACCTTAGGAGAAACACCACTCATACATCTAAGCAAACCTACATCCAACAGAAATACTTTGAAACTCTTCAAGTCGGCGTAAGCCTTGAGTGGGATATCTGGTTTGGTAATATTATATGTACGTATAATCTCTCCTGCATCACTGAGCCACATAAGAGAGTCTTCATATTCTCTTGCTCTAGCACCCTCGCGCACAAGGCCATAAACAAATTTCTTGTTTTCTTTGGCGAGTTGTGACGGTATACTGTCCCACACATATCTTATTTTCTCTATCATTTGTCTTGGGGCATGTTTGGAGAAGTCGTTCTCGTAGGCTGCAACTAATTGTTTCTGCACGTCGTCAACCTCGAAGAAGTCGTGAGTGTTCAACCATTTTAGTATAGCAGACGGCATTCCGCCAATGACGAAGTATTTCTTCAGATAGTCAGTAAGTTTCTCTGTGAATGCAGCAAGGTCGCGGTTGCCATCCTTCAATATATAGTCTAACAGCATTTCCTCGCCATTAGCAAGAAGAAACTCACGGAAAGAGAGTGGGTATAAATCAAGAAATTCCACCTTGCCTACGGGAAACGAAGTGCCTTCGTGCAAAGCCACACCCAACAGCGAGCCTGCACAGCATATAGCATATTCGGGTGCTTCTTCTGCAAAATACTTCAATGATGTCAAGGCGCGTGGCATCTCTTGCACTTCGTCAAATATTATCAGAGTATCCTCAGGCAGAATCTTTTTTCCTGAGTAGACCGACAACTGTTCGATGATTCGTTTTGGTGACAATGTTCCTTCAAATATTGCACCTAAAACATCCTTTTGCTCAAAGTTAATATAGCATACGTCTTTGAACGACTTTTTGCCAAAGTCTTTAAGCAACCATGTCTTGCCTACCTGTCTTGCACCTCGAAGGATAAGTGGTTTACGGTCGGATTTTTCCTTCCATTTCTGTAGCTCGTTTATCAGTATTCTTTCCATATCTATAGGTGTTTTTGCAAAGATACTAATTATCAATGGATTATATAGTATTTATCACATTTTTGGCACGACTTTTAACTACATTTATCACATTTATGGCACGACTTTTTATTGGTTTTATCACATTTTCGGCACGAGTTTTTATTAGCTTCATCACATTTTCGGCACGAGTTTGCTAACTCATTCTTTGATTCCATCCATAAACGGAGGGATAGTAATAAACAGAGTATTGATTTTAAATAAAAAACCTTTCCGCTTTATGAAACTTATGCCCTGTTGACTTTTCTTTTATTTCCATACATTTTAGCTTGAATTGCTATTTTTTCTTTACCTTTTATAGCAATAACATCTATTCCCCAATCATTGGAGTATGGAGTTACAATAGTTTTATATCCTTGCTTTTGGAATATATTTGCTATATATTGCTCATATTCTTTTGGTGTCATACGTCTTAAATTGTTCTACTTATTTTGTCATATACGAAATCAACTGCTCCATGCTATTTTCGATACTCTTAAAATTCGGTATCTCTTTGTAGGCAAGGTCAGGCAATTCTCGTGAATATACATTGCTCAATGCCGACCATACATTATGTAGGTCATTGATGATTGGAGAATCCATGATGTCTTTGTTTTGCCATCCTTCGGGCTTGTCAAATCTCTGTTTGTCTTGTGCAAACAAGTTGCTGAAGTCTGACTTGAAAGCGTCACTTTTCAGATAGTCCTGTGTTTCAATATCATTCAAGAGGAAATGCAAATCATAGAAATGTCGTATCTTGGCTGTCAACTCTGTCATGTAGTTGTTGGCCAAGGAACAACGCAGCAGTGACACCAACTTTTCTGTCAAAGTTCTGCGCCTATCGAGAACATTCACATTGAAAGGTTGCATATCGAATTCTTCTATCAATTTCTCATTGCCTGTCTTTTGCAGGAACTCGGTCAAGAAACTTTGCAGTTTACATTTCTGAAATGGATATGGATTGGCAAATGAGTTGATTTCGACAAGCAACTGTCCTGCCTTGACAGCACCTACTTGTAATGTATCAATAGCTCTTGGATAAGTATAGTATGCCTTGTGATAATGAGAACCTTTGCTTGTAAAACCAGGCAAATCCATTTCCTGCAAACCTTCTGTCATGTTTTTGGCAGTTCTCTTGATCAGCATCTTCAATTGGTTGCCGCTGAGCGTCCATGCCTCAGAGATAGCAATGTCTATGTCTTCAGAGAATCGACTTCCGATACCGTATGCTTTTGTAAGACTTGTTCCTCCTTTGAATATGGCACGGTTATCCTTGTCGTTCGAAGCCATCAATGACAGCGACCGACAAATCCAATAGTCCTTCTCGATGAAAATGCTCTTGATGCCAAGTCCTCCATCCTCTACTGGTTGTGATGCAGCTTGTAAGGCATCAGAGAACAACTCCCTGTCTTCATGTAATCTCATATGATGTTCCAGTTTCTTTTGTTTGACAATACTTTGTCGGAGATTGGCAACTTGTAACTTGTCACTCCATTCAATGTTTTACTGATTGTTTCAGTTTCAAGTTCTATGTTCTCGTAGATGGCTCCAAGCAAAGCTCTTACATAAGGTGTATATGCCAAGGATAATTTTGCCAACTCTTGCTTCTGTTCCTTTGAAAGAGCATTGATTGTTTTGCAAATATTCGTCACACATTCATCTGGTGAAGTGGCCGGAATATCCTTTATAAGACGCAGAGCATCCAATAATCTAAGTAGTGGAATGTTGCTTGATGTTATGGTGTTCTCTTGTAGCAAGAAAGAGATTTTTACGCCATTCCTTGTGATTGGTCTACGGTATTTATTTGTTCCGACAAGGATGGATGAGCTTATCTGTGTTGTCAAGCCCATGGATGCAAATGCTGTCGTTCCTGTAATGTAGCCTACAATCTTACCATTTTGTTCCAGAAAGTCCTTTACAAGTTCAGAATCTGCAGGTTTTAGATTACCAAAAATGGTCTTCTTTGGAATATAGTATTTCCCTTTAGCTATCTTTTGGAGCTCGCCTTGGAGCACAAGACGATTGAGAGCTTTGGCAAGTGCCGGCTGATACCGCATCTCCACACCAAAGTCTCTTGTTGTTAATACAACCCCAGCAGGGGTCGATGACAATTTTTCCTTTATCAGTCTTGCTATAACCATGTTAATCTCCTTTTCTCTGACGAGTGCAAAGTTAATAAAAAGTCTTGTTTTTTACGTCATAAACTTGACTTTTATGTATTTCTTTAACTATCTTCATGCTATAAAACATTCTATAGCCCTTCATCATCCCTTGTTTTTCATTTTCTTTTCAGTCTTCGTTTTGGTACTTATACACTTCCTTCTGGCATAATGCACGCAATGTAGTAAATAGGTAGATAAGTCACTCCGTCCTTAACTTCCACATTCTTGGCATTCGACAATACAAAAGCCTGATGAATGTTATATTCCTTAATCTGCAGGAACTTATCCAATGCGCTATGCACTTGATAATCTTTGCCTGACTTTATCTCCAGTGGAAGGACAGACAGATTGACCATGTCGTCTATGAGATAGTCCACCTCGCCTGTTTTCTTGTTGTCGTAATAATAAAGGTTGAATCCGTGTGCGCGTAATTCTTGCGCCACAACCGTCTCATAGACAGAGCCAAGATTGATGCTTGCCATGTCGTCCATAATGGCCTTTATGTTTGTGCCAAAGAAAATGCCTGTCAGAATGCCCACGTCGTTCATGTACAGCTTAAGAAGATTTTTTCCACTATTTTCTATTAATGGGAAACTCGGCTTGCTTATAGCTTTCACTTCCAAGGCAATGCCTGATGATATGAGATAGTCAAACTCCTCAACATAATCGCTCATACGTTTGCCTTTCTTGTCTTCTATGTCCTTGGCAATCACCCGTTTCTTCTTGTTCTCCAAGTTTGATGGAATCATACTGTAGATACGTTGTATTTTCAAGCGGTTATGCGTCTCCTCATATCTTGCTGCGTCCACACCATACAAATGGTGTATGTTGTTCTGTATGTTCCTTACGGTAGTGATGTTTTTAGTGTTGACAAACTCTTTAACAGCATCCGGCAAACCTCCCACAAGTAGATATTTCTTGAATAGGTCGAGCAATTTGTTGTGAATAGCATCCGGCATTTGTTTGCGTTCGGCAAAATTTCGGTGCATAGTGTCCAATACCAACTGTCCTACACCATTGGCAATAAGAAATTCCTCGAAATCCATAGGATACATGTGTTTGATGATGATGCTGCCTAATGGAATTGACGATGTAATTTTAAGAGTTACGCCAAGAAGAGAGCCACTGGCTATATAAGTGAACTTGTCGTCTTCGCGCAAAAACTTCAACAATGTCAGGAGATGGTCGTAAGCCTGTATTTCGTCAATGAAGATAAGCGTGTCTTGCTTGCTTCCCATTCTGTCGCCTGCAACAGAACTTAACGCAAGATAGAAATCGTCCTTGGTTCTTGCATCAGCAAAAATACGGTCGCCCAACTTGTCTGTCTCCATATTTATCTCGATATAGTTAGAAAAGAGTTTCTTTCCAACTTCTCTAATTATATACGACTTTCCAATCTGGCGTGCACCATCAATAATAAGAATCTTGTCAGTTCTTGATTGTAAGTGACTTATAATGTCGTTTTCTATTTTACGGTATAGCATAATTACACTTTTCTTGTTATATAACTATTGCAAAAATACACTTTTCCTATGAAATGCACAAGCTAAAACTACACTTTTCCTATGAAAATGGTAGGCTAAAACTACACTTTTCAACCTAAAAGCCAACCAACAGCACACCAAGAAAGTGGCTGACGGCAAGAAATCCACATTCAAGCCTATCGAGATAAGCGATGATGGACTGGAATGTATAGAGTGGCTTTCTGTAGACTGCACCTCGGCACAAAAAGATGCGCCTTGGCATAGCGGAAGATAAGCCTTTGCGCCTAAAGGTGCGCAATATTTGCGGTGACGAGACTGTCTTTGTATTGTAGTAGTTTTATATACTTGGCAAAGTATATTGATATAAATGGCAAAGTATATTGATATAAATGGCAAAGTATATAAATATAAATGGCAAAGTATATTAGTATTACTTTTTAGCTTCAGAATCTCTTTCCGAAGATGATGTGGAAGAAGGTGGTGGCGAGAATCTTGATGTCGGTCCACAGACTCTGGTGTTCGAGGTAGTAGAGGTCGTAGTCGAGGCGTCGCAACATCTTCTCCATAGTGTCGGTATAGCCGTTGTGTAGGGTGGCGTATGATGTAACACCAGGACGTATGGCATACAATTCGGCATAGCGTGGATTGTGCTGCATAATTTGGTCGATATAGAACTTGCGTTCTGGTCGGTAGCCAATGAAAGCCATGTCGCCCTTGAACACGTTCCACAACTGTGGCAATTCGTCGAGATGATGGGCACGCATCCATTTGCCTGTCTTAGTAAGGCGCGGGTCGCATAAGGCTCCGTCGAGCAACAGCTGCGGACCGTCTTTCTCGGCATCGTGGGTCATGCTGCGAAACTTATAGATATAAAAGGGTTTGCCATGCAGCCCAATACGCTCCTGACGATAGATGACAGGTTCTCCGTCCTCAAGACGTATTGCCACATAGCATACGAGAAATAAAGGGGCGAAGACGACCAGAGCTATTGCTGAGGCTATAAAATCTATAAGTCTTTTCATTCTATTATATTCGGTTCTTATATTATAACGCAAAAAGAGAATTTTAATTGTATAAAGGTATCTTTAATTTTGGAATGGGGACAGGTTGAGACATTAGAACATGGTTTTTTTGAAAAGACATGAGAACAGAAGAACATGTTTTTTTTTGAAAGACATGAGAACATGAGGACATGTTTTTTTTGAAAGACATGGGAACATGAGGACATGTTTTTTTGAAAGACATGAGAACATGAGGACATGTTTTTTTTTGAAATACATGAGGACATGTTGTAGTTTTTTTTTCTTTGACTGAAAAATTAAGGAGTAAGCTCAATCAACTCCATTATATCTAACATTTTAAATAGAACACCATTGATGGTAGAATGCCAGCTTTGATGAAAATGCCCATAAAACCAATGAGTAATCGTATTGCAATCTGTTTTTATGGCTTCGTATATTGCATCCATTGTCTCGCGTTCATTCTGTACATCAGCCAACAAACAATCATCCCTTAATGCCCATAGCTGCAATTCTTTTTTATCTTGCAGTTCGCAGAACGTTGGTGCTGTATGAGTGACGACCGTGTCAATTTTGTACAGAGATGTAATTTCTGATAAAACCTTCTCATTAAAGACAGGAGCTTCATCCTGCCAATATTTATTGGTTGTAAAAGAGTTGTCCGCTATAGTTCTGTCATCATACCTATGCATCTTACTTTTACCATGCTCCCATGACTCTTTCCTGGATTGACGGTCGATAGAGATTGCTCCACCAACACAGAGAATTGTGTGTCCATTGGTCTTGACTACAGAATAGTCAGGAATAGCGATGAATCGTTTGTGGCAGAAAGCCTTGCCATCAAAATATGCAGGATTGTCATGATTGCCACGTATGAAAAGGAACCAATTGTTGGATTTGATTACTCGTTCGACGTTACGTTTAACGATGTTTTCATAATACCCCTTTCTTTCAAAGCCGAATCCGCAATCTCCAGCTACAATAATCAGAGTGTCTTTCATCTGATATTGTATGCACACTTTATTCACGAGGAGATTAAAGTCCCCGTGAATATCTCCACATATGGCAACATTGCGGCACTTTGTAAAATCATAAATATTGGGATATGTATCAGTATTCATCTCAGAAAAGCCGTATTGATAAGTTCAAGGAGTCGTTCGGCATCCAAGCCTCTAAGCCCTGCGTTTTTGAAGAAATCGGAATTTGGAAGTTCTCCTACTCTTTGATAAAAGTCATTCATATCGTTTTTCAATTTTTCAGGGAGTGTAAAGTGAGAATCCTGTGGCAGCATAGCAATAAGTCTGAAAACATCTTTCTTATGCTTCTCAATGTCTCGACTATCTACCTGTTCACCCTCTGCTTTTCTATCCAGCATCTCTGTATATGCTTTAGCTTTCAAACAAATTAGAGCTTCTGGACTTGCAACATGGATGTCGTCAATATTTCTACTATGTTCAATCGTGAATGCATAGTAGTCGTCATCCATTAGAATTGCAGACAGACTGGAGAGGTCTTCTCCAACACTTATTGGTTCTATATGTGCATCTGGCGGAAGGTTTAGAATGCCAGTATTTCTTGCAAAAAGCTCTATTTGCTTCGGGTAGGTCTTGTCTTGAGGATTGGTAAAACGATAATATTCGTGTTTGAATTCGTTTTCACCTTTACTTCGGTGACCATAATTGGCAACTTTGATGAAATCCCACAAACGTAATCCGAAATCAGGTGTAAGAGCTTCAACAACAAGTACAAGGTCAAGATCCTTTGTTGCACGAGGATTCATATCAAGTTCTTCTTCAAGCAGATTGCACGCAGCCCCACCTATTAGCACATATTTGTCTTTATAATTATTGAAGTATTCCTTCCAGCGTTCAATTCCTGTTACCATTTCATTTCTTCAATTAAAGTGTCACATTCTAATTGTATTCTTTCATCATCGCTTTCTTTCATGCACAGATAAAGCGAAAGTTTGTCTACTATTCCGTTTTCTGACAACAACGTTGGAGAATATTTCCATACTTCTACCTTTATATCCCCGTATTGTTTGCTCATTATAGCGGCATTCTCTTTGGCTGTCACTTTGTCGATTGCAACAACTGGGGTTGTTGGCTCAGCAAGCATGGTATAATGTCCCATTGCTGTTTCACCAGACATCAAACTTCCTGTAGGTTTTATGTCAGTGAAAAGAATGCGCTCTATAGGAGACGACATCTGTGGAAGGGATTTATTCCATAATTCCATCTTGTTCAATATTATTTGGACAGATTTCTGTTTGCCTCCAACAAGTGTAATTATATTATTGGTTTCAAGCCACCTTAGAGCGACATTGATTGTTGGGTACGCTAAACCTACAAGCTCTGCTATTTCTGAAGTATTTAAGCCATCAATCGTACTCTTTTCTATATGATAGAGTACAAGCATCTGAGCAACAGGGGGCATTTTATTAGGCATCACCTTAGACTTGTTCCTCATTTTGCGCAGCACAATGAGGAGACTTGGAACGAAAGCAAGTTTATCTGGCACAATGAAATTAACTTTGGCATGAGTTAGCCTAGATAGATTATATGATGCAACTGACTCAAGAGCAAACACAACAGGATGGTGGAATACCTCCATCATCTTTGTCTGGTGTTTGGATAGCTGCATCGGAGAAATGTTATCAAACTCGGTGGGCACCGCTATGGTAACTATCGTCTCCATAAACTCAATATCATAAAGAGTATAGCAGCAAGCAATTGCCAAAGGAAGTTTACTATCATTCTTTTTTTCATGAGTAAACATCCTTATTTCACTACCTGTCAGTTCGGCAAGAAAATCTATTACGTTGTCAATATTATATTTCATATTGCATATTATATCAATAGAGATATTTTATGCAAAAGTACATATAAAATATTGATTTACTAAATCTTTTCTCAAGAAAAGTCTTGCCTACACGACATTTTTATAATAATAAAAAACCACCCAACCCTTACAGATGTAAGGATTGGGCGGACCGGAGATGTCTTGTGCTTTTATTTGAATATCACAAAACTACAAATTGATAGGATATATTTCTCTTTTATGCTGTGAGCAAAGTAGGGAAATGGTATTCACCATATTACTTCTTTACAACCTTAACAGCCTTGCCGTTCTTAACAACAATGTTAACGCCATTCTGCAACTTGTCAGTGCGAACACCGTTGAGCTGATAGATACCGTCAGCACCCTCGCCAAACTCGTCAGCATTGATACCATTGATACCAGTAGCTGTCTTATCGAGAGTTACCTTGAGTGTGATGTCCTCTGAATAGTAGGTATCATCACCAGTACCGTTAATCTCACCAACAGTAATTTCAGAGCCATCAACAAATGTATTGTCTGCAATAACCTTTACACTGCAAAGAGTACCCTTGTTCAATGCAAACTTGTTGTCCAATGACAATGGATCACCGAAGATGATGATAGACTGACGTTTTGGGTTGTAAATAACGTTGTGCTTAGGACAAGCAGTACCAGCCTGCTCTGAATCCTCTACTACGCTAAGACCCTGTGGCAACTTAACTCTTAAACCAGTATTGTTGATATAACCCTTTGGCAAATCAAGGTTAAAGGTAAGAGTCTGCTCTTCGCCGACCTTGATAGCTGGCAATTCGGCAGTTACAAACATCTGGTTGTCTGCACTAACAACCTTAGCAACGAAGTCAGCTGGCTTGAAAATAGGAGCGTCGTCGTCGCCCATAGAAATGTCTGTAGAAGTAAGGCGGATTTCCTTTGCACCAGTGTATGTAGGAGCAACATTTACCTCAAAAGTAAAGATGTCACCCTTGCCTGCAGGTAGATACTTCTTAATTGTGTAAGCAGCCAGATAAGCACCATTAGCATGTACGTAATCCTGAGAAAGAGATACATTGTACAACTTTGTGCGTTCTGTTGTGTTTACAACAAAGTTCTCACTACCTGGTTCTTTTGCTACGAAAGAAAGTCCCTCAGGAAGAACAATCTTAGTCTCGATAGTAGCAACCTCTTCATCGTTATCGAATCCGATAGCCATAGTCGCTTTTTCGCCCGGCTTCAAGAATGTAACATTCTTCAATGTTAGTCCTCCTGCCATAGCGTTTGCGCTTGCTATAAGAAACATTGCAAAAGCGAAAAGGCAGCTATATAGTCTTTTTTGTTTCATAATTTTATCAGTTTATTTATTTAACATCTATAATGGGGATGCTCTTATGAGCATTCCCCAATATGAATTTTTTTAGTGATTTTTCTTGTACTCAGCATACTTAGACATGAATGCATCGAATGTCTTGCTGTCAAGAGTTGTTTCGAAGTTATCAGCAGCCTGCTTGAAGTCCTTACCGTCGATTGCGCCATCACCGTTAAGGTCGAGCTTACCACCGTTAGCCTCTTCGGCAGCCTTCTTGAGGATGTCGGCAACCTTACCAGCCAACTCGTCAAGACCTGCGATGAAGCCATCCTTATTAGCGCTGATAGTATTGTTCTTAACTGCAACGTCAATAGAAGACTTGAGGTTAGTTAACTGGCTGTCAACATCGTCAAGTGATGCACTTGCTTCTGCCTTAATTTCAGCCTCATAAGCCTCGATAGTCTTACGAGCGTCAGCAATTACCTTTTCTACCTCAGTAACCTTAGCGCTTACGATAGGAGCAGCAGCCTCGTTAGCCTTGAATGTAGGATAGTTCTGGATCTTGAACATGTCTGCATCGTATTCGTCGAGAACCTTCTTGATCTCAGCTTCCTTCTGGCTTGCAGTGAGGCAAGACTCTTCAAGAGTTGTAAGAGCACCAGCGAGCTTAGTGTTAGCCTTAGTGAGGGCATCCTTAACGTCGAAGTGATCCTTAGTCTCAACCTTGTTCTCCTTCTCCCAGTCGTTAACTGTCATCTGGAGAGTAGTCTCGTCCTTCTTAGCGAAGTTCCAATTTACCTTCTTGTCGTAGATAGTAGCATACTGAGTTGTGTATGACTTCAACTCACCGTCGAGAGTTTCAACAGCTGGCTTAACCTTGGCAAGAATTTCGCGGATAGCTCCAACCTTATTGGCAAGGATGTTCTCCTTAAACTTCTCCTCAGTGCCGTCAAATGCAGCAAGGCGTGCAATCTCATCCTGTGCAGTCTTGATGAAGCCGTCGCCTACCCAAGTCTGAGTTCCATCCGCGTTGGTAACTTGCTTCTTAGCCTGGATAAGGTTGTAAGCTTCGATGAATGCGGCAACAGCCTCGTTGCTCATCTTCTCGTTCTTATCACCTGGCTTAACGTTCCGCGTAGCTTCAGAGATAAGGTCCTTGGCGTTCTCAACGTCAACATCTGTGAGGTATGTATTAGCTGCTGCATTTGCCTTAAGAGCCGCGTCAACTATTTCGTCATATACCTTATCAGCAACAGCCTTAACCTGGTTCAGGTAGTCAGCCTCAACGTCCTCTGTGATACGATAGAGGTTCTTGTTAGCCTCGTAGTGTGCGCCAAATTCAGCATCAGACTCCTTTTGGATATTTGCTGTCTTCTCGTCAACAAGCTTCTGAACCTTCTCTATCATCTCATCAAGACCATTGATTTCGCTGAAGAGGGTATTGAGGTTAGCCTTCAAGTCGTCAGAAGCACTCTTTGTTGCGTCAAGAACCATCCAGTTCTTAATCCAACCTACATAATCGTTGTAATCCTTGCGAACATCCTCTATAGCACCATTGATACGGTTCTGGGCTTCGAGGTTGTGCTGGTTGATTTCCGTCTTCTGAGCATTAAGGGTCTTTTCCCAAATCTTCTTAACCTCACCATTCAACTTATTGATTTGATCAACGAAGTTAGCATAGTCGGTCTGTACGGTAGTGAATTGTGAATTTTCGAAACTCTTCTTGATCTTGTCCAGATTATTCTGCTGTGCCGAGAACTTCTTCTGGTAATCAAGTTTTGTTTCAGGCTCGTTCTCATACTTTGCAGAAACCTCATAAGCATACTTTGTCAAGTTCTTCTGAGCCTCTTCAAGTTTAGCGGTGAGATCAGCCTTTGCCTTATTTACCAATTCTGTGTAGAAACCATCAAGCTTAGTGCTTACACCTGCAATATTTGTAACGAATGTAGTGTATTGATCTTCGCTATACATATAGCGATTGTCAGTCTGCTTAACCTCGTTCTGCATGCTTACAATCTGCTCCTTAAGCAAGGTGTAGTCATTGTCCTGATCCAAGTCGAATGGCTTACCAGCCTTAAGAGCAGCCTCAACCTTCTCTACCTTAGTAGAAAGATCGTTGATAGACTTCAAGTTGTCACGCTCGAAAATAGCGCGGGCAATAACATTGTCAAGCTTCTCGCCTACCTCTGTGTACAACTGAACGAAGTAATCATTATCGTTGGTCTCAAAAGCGTTGGGGAACTTGCTGAGCTCGGCAATAGCCTCGTTCTTGATAGTTTCATTAACCTCCTTTTTGAGGTTGTCCCACTCACCTTTAAGCCAAGTTGTCTTAAAGTCGCCAATGTTTATCTTGGTAACATTACCGTTCTTGTCTGTAGTTGCGGTAAAGTCATGTGTAAACAAAGCCTTGTTGTTGATGGCCTTTCCACCGTTAGCATTCCATTCTGCAATAGTAGCTGTTCCGTTAGCCTTATCAAGTTTGTTAAGAGCTTTCTTTGCTTCGGTTGTAGTAATATCCTTAAATAACTGGAATGTGCTATTTGCTTTAGCTACAGCGTCCTGGGCATCCTTAATAGCACCATATCCATAATCAGGAATTAAGGTAGTGCTGTTCAGCTTAGCGATGAGCGTATTCTTAACGTCGTCTGTTACACCATTTGCTTCCTTCTTTTCTGCGAGTTCAGCCTTAACAGCCTGAACCTTCTCGCCTGCCTTACTGATAGCCTCCTGTACCTTTGTATAGAAGCCTTCATATGTAACGTACTTAGCAACAGCAGCGATAGCCTTACCCATCTCGTCGTAAGCTTTGTCTATTTCTGCCTGAATAGCACGAGTGTTGCTTGACTCAACAAAAATCTTTGTCACAGCAGCATTCTCTGCAAGAGTAATAGTCAAGTTGCCGTCAGATGTAACAGCATACTTGCCATTTTCATTCTTTGTCAGTTCTACACCACCCAAACTTACGGTGATGTCTCCCGTTGCAGTCAAGGTAATTTCGTCACCGCTTGTTACAGGAAGGGTGAATGCCTTGCTCTCCTCATTGAATTGAAGTGAAGAACCTTCTTCTTTTGCATTAGCAACAGGGTTTGCGAAGTTGAAGTCGTTAGCCATAGCTGTTCCTGCAACAGCAGACATGGCAGCCATCAAAGTCAAGATTTTTTTCATAATCTTTAATTTTTATTTGTTATTACTTTAGTTTGTTTTGCAGGATAGAAGAGCCAATTTAGTTTTCACATTCTTTGGAGAACGTGGAAAATATACCCTTGTCAATTTGCTCTTTGTCTCCTTCTGTATTGCAAAATTCGTTAAGTTTTTTGAATTGACATATACCCTTAAGTTCATATTTCGTGAAATATATGCCTTTTTTCGCGAAGTAAACGTTTGCTTGATATAGCTCAATTATGTTGATTATCGTCTTATATATATAAGGTGTAGCTATAATACTAAGAGGAAAAATGAATAAAAAGTACAATATTTATACGTTTTACGCAATAATTTCGTTTTTTCACGTAATTTTAACAGGTAAATATGCTTTATTTAAAAATATATTCGTAATTTTACCACGACAAACTAAAATCTGACTATTATATGAAATTGAAGCTATACAATCGTGACGAATTATTCCTGGTAAATCTTGATACCGTATTATATTTTAAGGCAGAGGACCATTATACCAGTGTGTACTATGCTAAAGATACAAAACAGTTTCTTCCATTCGGGCTCTCGCAGCTTGAGGAGGCTATAAAGAACCAGACCAATAGTAGTGAATCTTTCGTCAGAGCAGGGCGTAGTCATTTGCTCAATTTTGAAAAGGTGGTACATGTTAGCGTGGCTAAGGAAACGGTAACAATGTACAATAATGTAGACACATTCGTGACGGTGCATGTGTCGCGCAGTGTTGTTAAGGATCTTGCCAAGATTATGAAAGATGGCGAGTCTAAAGACAAATCTTGTAGGGGGGGGAAAATTTCCATAAACCCTCTACTGGTTTAGATTTCATATTCTAATGAAACATATTTACAATGACATAAATCAAATCTGTTCGTGAGAATAGACTCATAAAATCAACTTTTTCATTATAGAAAGGAACAGCAGAATAGTTTTTGTATTGACAATTTGAAAAAATCAATTTTTTTTCATTTAAGACAAGAAAGTCCAGACACTTAAGGTTGGTGTGAGAATATAGACCTTAAGTTCTGGACTTATTTTTTTTGAGCTTTTTATTTAGTGTTCTGTTTAGAACATCTTGTCAGGATATACACCCTCGTCGTGAAGCTTCTGGAACTTCTCAACAACACTTGGACGATCCTCAGGATAAGTTACGCCGAACCACTTAGATGTAGTGTCGAGCACCTCGCAAGTAGCTGTGCCGTCGTGGATGAGTTTGTCTACCATCAATGGAATGAAGAATTCGCTCTTCGGGTTCTCCATGTTCTTCGGGTCAGAGAGGAACTCCTTGAAGAACTCGTTGCTGTGCTTGAAGTAGTCAGGTGTGAATCCCCAGAAGTTCATAGATACAGGAGTTGTGTCGGGGATAGCTACCCATGTCTCGCCATCGTCGGCAAGATACTTAACAACACCGTCGAAGCGCTGAATCTTTGTGCGCTCAACTACAGATGTGAGGTGGTGGTTCTCGTCGTTCTCGCATACGCCACGGCTAACAGAACCGCTGTCGGAGAGAGTGTTGCCTACGCGGAAGCCTACCATAGCATACTTGCCAGTAGAGCCTTCGGGCAGTTCGCTAAGCCACTTGCCAAGCACCTTGAAGGCGTCGCGGTCGTAGAAGTCGTCGCAGTTTAGCACGGCGAATGGCTCATTGATTACGCTTTCACCCATCATCAATGCGTGGTTAGTGCCCCAAGGCTTAGTGCGGCCTTCTGGACATGTGAAGCCCTCTGGCAGAGCGTCGAGCGACTGGAACACGAGTTCGCAAGGGATGTGACCCTCATATTTTGAAAGCACGATACGACGGAAGTCGTCCTCGAAGTCTTTACGTATTACGAACACCAACTTGCCGAAGCCGGCATTGATAGCGTCGTAAATAGAATAGTCCATAATAGTTTCGCCGTGAGGACCCAGTGTATCAAGCTGCTTAAGTCCACCGTAACGGCTGCCCATTCCGGCAGCAAGAAGGAAAAGTGTAGGTTTCATAATCTTTTATTATTATGTTAGTTTATGTAAACAAATCCATGGTTTGGTATAGTGCTTAATCTATATCAACCACAAAAGTAACAAAATAGTATGAGATAAAAAAACTTTGTGCAAATATTTTTTCTTTTTCCTTTATTTATTCGGCTTTCTCCATATCTTGTAGCCTAACGCTGCCACTACCACACTCATCACTGGAGATATGATGTTGAAGAAGCAATATGGCAGGTATGTGAATGTAGCCACACCCAATACCGTACTCTGTGTCATACCACACGTGTTCCAAGGTACAAGTACCGAGGTAACGGTTACGGCATCTTCGGTAGTGCGGCTAAGCAGTCGGCGCTCGTATCCCTCGCGGTCGTATATATCGCGGAACATGTTGCCTGTAAGCAATATGCAAAGGTACTGGTCGGCTATAGCCACATTGAGCATAACGCCAGTAGCGGCTGTAGAGCCCACAAGCGACGTGCGTCCCTTAACCATATGTATAAACAGGCGTGTTATGCCCCCCACCATGCCACCTGCAGCCATGCATCCTCCAAAGCACATGGCACAGATGATGAGCCATATTGTAGGCATCATGCCAGCCATGCCGCGTGTGGATACAAGGTCGGCAAGCATAGGATTGTCGGAGTGGAGAGCTGTACTGCCATATACGCTCTTCATGGCAGCCTTGAATAATGAAGGGTCTATTTCGCGCATAGCATCTGTCTGGAACACCAAGCCGAATACTACGGCAAGTAATATGGATAGGAACAGGGTGATGACAGGCGGTATCTTGCGTGCTATCATCAGTCCGGTGAGCACGGGTACAAGCAGTAGCCACGGTGTGATGTTGAAGCGTGTGCCAAGTGACGATGCAAAGGTGGCAATGTCTTGCGAACTACTTGTAGAGCAAAAGAATCCAGCCACGGCAAAGATGATGAGCGCTATAGTGATAGACGGCACGGTGGTTATGAGCATATAGCGTATGTGCGAGAACAGCGGTACGCCAAGCGAGCCCGATGCAAGTGTGGTGGTTTCGGATAATGGCGATATCTTGTCGCCAAAATAGGCACCCGATATTATGGCACCAGCTATCCATCCGTCGTCAAATCCCTGGGCGCGTCCGATGCCCATAAGAGCTATGCCTATTGTGGCAATAGTGGTCCACGACGACCCCGTCATAACACTTACCAATGCGCATATAAGGCATGACGAGGCAAGAAACACGCCGGGATGGATAATGTGTAAGCCATAATATATGAGCGATGGTACAACACCGCTAACCATCCATGCGCCACCAAGGGCACCTATTAGAAGCAATATAACCAAGGCACTTGCCACACTCGACACATTCTTGACAATAGCCTTCTCAAAGCTTGCCCATGGCACATTGAGCCAACCCATGCCTATCAGTACACATAGGGCAGATACCGCAAGCAACGTTATCTGTGATGCTCCGTCGAGTGCATTGCTGCCAAAGGAGCGTATGGTGCACGTAAGCATTGCCACGAGCATTACGATAGGCATAAGCGAAAGTATTGCCGAAGGGCGTTTCTTGAGATGTTGTTCTTGTTTTGAGCTTTTTTCCATTTATTGTGTATTAATGTTTTGGTAGGAGGTATGATTTCTGAACCATACATTATATATATTATATATCTTATGCTGCATAAATATGCAACGGCTTGCAATTGGCGTGCAAAGATAGCGCTTATTTGGCTAAATAACAATATGGTAAATGCATAAATCTATACATAATGTGTATATTTATATAAAATACGAATAGCTATTGTATAAATATACAACGGTTTATAGCCCTACAAATAATAAGTAATGTGCATCAAAGCAAAAAAGCTTGAGGGGCAATAGGCATTGTGTGGAGATTTTTAGTAACTTTGTAGAATAATACACCTTATTAATTATAACATATATAAAAGGAAGGATAGGAATCCGCATGAAACCGGTACTAAAGAAAACTCTCAAGATAGTGGCGGCTGTAGTCGCCATACCCGTTGTCATCGTCATGTTGGTGGCGGTGTTGCTATATGTGCCTACTGTGCAAAACTGGGCAGTAGACCGTGTAGCCGACTATGTGTCGTCGTCAACACGTATGACTGTTGGCATTGACCGTGTTAGACTGCGTTTTCCTCTTGATCTTGCCGTATACGGATTGCGTGCCACACAACCCAACGACTCGCTGTATAATGTTACCGATACCATTGTAGACGCCAGTGAGCTTACGGTAAGCGTGCGACTGATGCCGTTGCTGAAGAGTAATGTAGTGGTAGACAAACTCGACTTTAACGATGTGCGCCTAAATACAGCCCAGTTTGTGCCGTCGGCACGTGTAAAAGGCAATGTTGGCAGACTGCTATTGCGGAGTCGCGGCATAAATATTGCCAAGGAGACTGTAAGCGTAGACAATGCCTCGATAGCCGATGCACACATAGACGTGGCATTAAGCGACACCGTGCCCGAGGATACTACAAGTACGCCAACACGATGGCAGATAGCAGTGGGCAAGCTAAAAATAGAACGCTCTGAAGTGAGATTGCACATGCCAGGCGACACGCTGCGCATAAACACAGGCATTGAACAGCTTAAGGCAGAACGTGGCAATTTCGACCTATTGCGTGGAACTTATCGCCTGGACATGCTCGATTGGCAAGGAGGAACACTTGGCTACGACAACCGCTACGAGAAACCATTGCCGAAGGGGTTTGACTTCAACCATATAGCATTATCAGATATAAAGTTGGGTATCGACTCGTTGCTCTACGGCGACGGAAGGCTTGCCATGCACTTGCGCCAATGTGCCATGAAGGAAAGCAGCGGACTTGTATTGAGAGAATTAAGTTGCAAGGTAAAGCTTGATACAACTCATGTCAGCATGCCAGACCTAAGATTGCGCACACCAAAGTCGATGGTCACGGCAAATGTAGACATGGACTTCTCTACATTTGCCGATAAGAACCCGGGCAAGATGAAGGTGGACCTAAAGGGATATGTGGTAAAGAGCGACTTTGTGCCATTGCTCGCCTCCTTGCCAAGCGCATTGTTGCGCAGTATGCCCGACACTCCGATAACACTTAATGCCGATATCGACGGCAATATGCGTGCGCTCAATATACGACAGATGGATATCACTTACCCAACTGTGTTTGCTATGAAGGCGCATGGTAAGGCTCAAAACCTTATGTCGACCGACCGTCTGCGTGCCGACATTACAGCCGATGCACATGCATACAACCTGAACTTTGTAAAGACAATGCTGCCAAAATCGGTTGCCAATGCCTTCAACATACCATCCAACATCAGCCTAAAAGGCAACTTCAATGCCGAAGGTACACGTTATGCAGCACGTTTCAAGGCAGAGCAAGGTGGAGGAACAGTTAGCGGCAATGCCACATTCGACTCACGACGTATGGCTTATAACGCGAAACTTGACGCCAGCAATCTGCAATTGCGCAACTTCTTGCCCAACATGCCGTTGCATCCATTCAGCGGAACACTTACTGCCAATGGTGTGGGTGTAGACTTTCTGTCGCCAAGAACAAGACTTAATGCCAATGGCGCGGTAGAACAGTTTGGCTACGATCGCTACGATCTGTCGGACATGAAGCTAACTGCCGAGGTGAATAATGGTACAGGACGTGCCGTATTGCAAAGCCATACACCACTGATAGACGGTACTATCGACCTAACAGCCCTACTTAATCCAAAGCAGGTAGACGCCCACTTGGTGTGCGACCTTATAAATGCCGACTTTATGCGCATGGGCTTAACCAAGCGTCCATGCTCGACATCGCTCACCGCAGACGTAAAGATGAAGAGCAATCTAAAGACTAACCATAGCGTGCACGGTACGGTAGGCAACATCGTTATACGCGATTCGGCAAATGCCTATCGACCAGAGAATGTATTTATGGACTGCTTTACACGTAGCGACTCAACACATGCTGCTATTACTTGTGGCGACTTTGTGTTGCGTCTTGACGGTGCCGGGTCTATCGACCATATACTAAGTAGGCTTGAGGCTACAAACGCTGAGGTAGAGAAGCAACACAACGAGCGCTATATAGACAATATGCTTATACGCTCGAGTCTGCCCGATGTGTCGCTTTATGCCAATGTGGGCAAGCAGAATGTGTTCAGTAGAATGCTAAAACGTTTTGGTTACGACTTCCATAATGCCTTTGCCGACCTTGCTGTATCGCGCAAAGAGGGTATTAATGGCCGTTTGAGTATTGACTCGCTTGTGGCTTCTGGAGTGCAGATAGACACAATACGCATGGCGTTTACATCCGATTCGGCAAAGACAAACTTTGAGGGACAGATACGCAACAACCGCTCTAATCCGCAGTTTGTGTTTAATGCACAGATGCGTGGAGCCGTAACAAAGGAGTCTATATATTTAGGTACGCGTGTGTACGACGGCAGAGACCGACTCGGCATAGCCCTTGGTTTGAAGGCCGACATGCAGCCTGGCGGTGTGAAGATGTCGTTAGGCGGCATTGATCCAGTGTTGGGCTACAAGAAGTTTAAGGTTAATAAGGATAACTATGTGTTCTTTGCCGAGAATCAGCGTATATCAGCCGACATGCGCCTACGTGCCGATGACGGCATGGGTGTGCAAATATACTCGAACGATAGTACAGAGACAAAGCAAGACTTGAGTGTGAGTCTTAACCAGTTTGACTTGCAAAAAGTGCTTGCCGTAGTGCCATATGCGCCACAAGTAGCAGGTCTGCTTAATGGTGACTTCCACTGGACAGTGTCAGAGGAAGGAAGTATGTCAGTATCGTCGTCGGTAAGTGTAGACCGAATGGCTTATGAGGGATGTCCTATAGGCAATTTGTCGAGCGAGTTTGTGTACATGCCTAAGGACAAGGGTAAGGAGCATTATGTGGACGGTACACTGTCGATGGACGACTATGAGGTATGTGCGCTATCGGGTATGTATAATGCCGAAGGCGAGGGCAGCATAGATGCTGACATGACACTGTCGCGCACGCCTCTGCTGTTGCTCAATGGATTTGTGCCCGATCGCCTGATACATTTCAAGGGATATGCACAAGGAGAGGTGAAGGTTAAGGGTTCGCTGTCGCGTCCTGATGTAAATGGCGAACTATACTTTGACTCAGCCTATGTGGCAAGCGACCCATATGGTGTGCAGATGAGGCTATGCGACGATCAGTTGACAATAAACAACAGTAGGTTGCAGTTTGAGAACTTCCAGATGTTTGCACGCAACGGCAATGCGCTAACGCTGTATGGCTACTTCGACTTTGCCAACTTCGACCGCATGAATACCTATCTGCGCATGCGTGCTGACAATTATCTGCTGATAGATGCCAAGGAGAACGCACGCTCGGAGGCTTTTGGCAAGGCTTATGTAAACTTCCTTGGTTTGGTGGATGGTCCGCTTGATGCATTGCGTATGCGTGGAAAGTTGGATGTGTTAGGCTCGAGCGATGTGACGTATATATTGCGCGACTCGCCATTGTCTACGGAGAGTCAGTTGGATGGATTGGTTAAGTTTGTAAACTTCCGCAATCCTGAGACGGCAACCGTAGTAAAGCCTCCTATCAACGGACTGAATATGGACCTTACTGTGAACGTGGATGATGGCGCTCATGTGTTGTGTGCACTCAATCCAGACCAGTCGAATTATGTAGACCTTATAGGTGGTGGCAATCTGCGAATGCTATACAATGCCACAGACGGACTGTCGCTATATGGCAGATATACTATAGCCGAGGGCGAGATGAAGTACTCGCTGCCAGTGATACCGCTTAAGACCTTCACTATAAAGGATGGCAGTTATGCCGAATTCTCGGGCGACCCAATGAATCCTCGACTCAATATAACAGCCACTGAGGAGAACAAGACAACGGTGGCTACCGATGGCGGAACAGGCAGAAGCGTAATGTTTGAATGTGGTGTGGAGATAACGAAGACACTGCAAGACATGGGTCTGCAGTTCATAATCGATGCTCCTGACGACCAGCAGATGCACAATGAACTAATGACACAGTCGGTGGAGAATCGTGGCAAGCTTGCTGTAACTATGCTTACTACGGGCATGTATCTGTCGGACAACAATCTTGGATCGCTGTCGGTTAACTCGGCTCTAAGCTCGTTCCTTAGTTCGCAAATCAACAGCATATCGGGTAGTGCCTTGCGTACATTGGACCTATCGTTCGGTATGGACAACACAACGTTGGGAACAGGCGAGGTGCACACCGACTATTCGTTTAAGTTCTCAAAACGTTTGTGGAACAACCGTCTGCGTATAGTTATAGGTGGAAAGGTATCGACAGGCGCTGAGGTGGAGAATCAGAATGACACCTTCTTCGACAATGTTACGCTTGAGTATAGACTGTCGCCAACATCCAACAAGTATCTAAAGCTGTTCTACGACCGCGACTCGTACGATTGGCTCGAAGGTTATGTAGAACAGTTTGGCGGTGGTTTCATATGGAGGCGTAAGTTGCGACACTTCAAGGATATCTTCAGGTTTGGAAAAGAGAAGCCTGAAGTTGGTGATACGATAAGAACGAAATAAACATGAAAAGAATAATATATATATTAATAATGTGTGCCTTGCTCGTGGCTTGCTCCGAGACAAGCTCTGTGCCAGCCGACGACAAACTGTTTACTGGTTTGCGCACAACTGTATACGAAAACTATACACCCAGCGAACACTTCTCCACTGTTAAGGAAGAAGTGGAGGCAGCACTTGCTACGGCACCAAACGGTTCGTTCCTCGGTAGTCCGTATATACGTATGCCGTGGCCGTCGTATCGTTTGTGTATATACAACTGGTTTCGTGACTCGGAAGAAGGACCTGGCAAGTGGCTGCGCAAGACATTTGGCAAGGCACCAGTATTATTAAGTGCTGTCAATCCATCGTTGCATGCACAGGTAACGAAAGAGTTGTTGAGATCGCGTGGCTACTTTGGTAATTACGTCAACTACGACGTGCTGACCAACGACAGTACCAAGCGTGCCAAGGTAAAGTATACCGTGAATCTTGGTCCGTTGACCACTATCGACACCCTTACCTACCACAATTTCCCCGAAGCGGCTGCTCATCTAATAGATTCGACACGTTCGGAGGCTGTGGTAAAGAGTGGCGATCCATTCGACGTGGCAACACTTGATGCAGAGCGAACACGAGTGTCTACATTGTTGCGCAATAACGGATTCTTCTATTACCAACCTTCGTATGCAACATATCTTGCCGATACCTTGGCCATGATGGATAAGGCACAGGTGCGACTGCAGTATGCCGATAGCTTGCCGTCGAGAGTAGGCAAGCAATGGTATATAGGATGTATCAACCTTGAGATGCGCCGTAATGCCACGCAAGAGTTGACCGATACGGTGAACCATAAAATATACACAATGATATATTCGGGAAGACGTCAGCCTATACGAAGCTTAGTATTGATACGCGACATGAAGCTTCGTCCGCATAAACTATATAGTTATGCCGACTATGTGCAGACAATAAACACACTAACCTCAAAGGGACTCTTCTCGCGTGTGGACTTGGGGTTTGCACCGCGCGACACATCAGAGGCATGCAATGTGCTTGACATTACGCTCAACTGTGTGTTTGACAAACCTTATGATATATATTTTGAGGGCAACCTTGTAGGAAAGACAACGGGGCGTGTTGGTCCGGGTATGACACTTGGTTTTGCCAAACGTAACGCCTTTCGTGGAGGTGAGAAACTGTCGGTTAATCTTAATGGATCGTACGAATGGCAGACAGGACATAGAGCTGATGGCACAAGTTCAAAGTTCAACTCGTATGAGTATGGGGCCGATGTGTCGCTTGAGTTTCCACGCCTGCTCTTTATAGATAACTACCTTACTAAGCGACGCCTGAAGAAGTGGCAGAAAGGTAAGCGTGTTATACCTTATTATACTACACCAAACACACTGTTGAAGGCGGCAAGCAATGTGCTTAACCGCTCGGGCTACTTCAAGCGCCACATCGTGTCGGGCGAATTGACTTATACCATTCAGCCTTCGGCTACAAGGCTGCATCAATTCTCGCCACTTATACTACAGTATGAGTTTATGAAGGACAAGTCGGCTGCATTCAACGAGGTGTTGCAACAGAGTCCGTACCTTATGGTTTCGATGGCCGACCAGTTTGTGCCTAAAATGCGATACACATTTACCTATCAGTCGCCATCTACCTATCGTAATCCAATCTACTGGCAGACCACAGTTAGCGAGGCGTCCAACGTGCTGTCCTTAGGCTATCTGGCAATGGGTAAACGCTGGAAGGAGACGGGCAAGAAGATGTTTAAGAATCCATTTGCACAGTTTCTGAAGGTGGAGACAGACTTGCGCAAGACGTGGCAGGTGACAGAGCATAGTCAGATAGTGGGACATATCAATACGGGTGTGGTATGGGCTTATGGCAATGCCAAGTCGGCTCCGTATAGCGAGCAGTTTTATGTAGGTGGAGCTAATAGTATACGTGCTTTTAATGTTCGAAGCATTGGTCCAGGTAGCTACTATACCAATCAGTCAAAGTTGTCGTATATGGACCAAACTGGAGACATCAAACTCTTGGCCAACCTTGAGTATCGTCCGCGTATAATGGGCAATCTATATGGTGCTATCTTCCTTGATGCAGGCAACGTGTGGGCTTTGCGCAATGATGGCTACCGCACAGGCTCGCAGCTTCGCCTGAAGAACATATTTAAGGAGACAGCTCTTGGTACCGGTATAGGCATACGCTATGACATGGACTTCTTTGTTCTGCGTCTCGACTGGGGCGTCGGCATACACGTGCCCTACAAGAATGGATTCTACAACTTCGATCATTTTAAGGACTCGCAGAGTCTGCACTTCGCTATAGGATATCCATTCTAAGGGGTGGTAGAGTTGTTGTTTTTATCACCTCCTACTTGCCTATAGAGAAGTGGTAGCGGCAATGGCTGGTATACTTCTTGCCAGGCTCAAGCAATGCGCTCGGCCATTGAGGCTTATTGGGCGAGTCGGGATAGTGCTGGGTTTCGAGGCACACAGCCGAGTGGCGCGGATATCGGTAGCCGTGCTTGGCGGTGAAGGAAGCGTCGAGGAAGTTGCCCGTGTATACCTGTATGCCCGGCTCGTTGGTGTAGACATCCATGCGTATGCCTGTGGCAGGACTATAAAGGGAAGCTGCTATGAGCTTGTCGTTGCCCTTACCCTTACGCCACGTGTTGAGACACCAGTTGTGGTCGAATCCGCTGGCGTTGCGTGTCATGTCAAACTGCTTGTTGTTGATGTCGCGGCTTAGCGGAGTAAGGCGTCTGAAGTCCATTGGTGTGCCCGCAACGCTAAGCTCCTCGCCAGTAGTCATGTACGTAGTGTCGGCAGGAGTGTAGCGGTTGGCATTGATATAGAGCATCTGGTTCTCTCCATCGTGCGACGGGTCGCCATTAAGGTTGAAGTAAGAGTGGTTGGTCATGTTGATAAAGGTCTTCTTAGACGACGTCGCCTCGTAGCGTATGTCTATCGAGTTGTCGGACGTAAGCGTATACGTAACGGTAGCGTTGACGTTGCCGGGGAATCCGTTGTCGCCGTCGGGCGAGAAGATGCACATCTGCAATGTCGAGTCGTTGAGCTGGCGTCCGTCGTACACCTTGTATTGCCAACCGGTGGGACCGCCGTGCAGACAATGGCCGTAGTTGTTCTGCGGCAGCTGTATGGTCTTGCCGTCAATGGTTATGCGGCCCTGGTTTATGCGGTTGGCATAGCGGCCGATGGCTGCTCCAAAGTCGCTGCCAAAGTGTTCGCGGTCGGCATACTGTGCTATATTGTCGTAGCCAAGCACAACGTCCTGCATCTTTCCGTTGCGGTCGGGCACCATCTCTCGCACACGTCTGCCGTGCATATTGCCTTGCGGTACAAAGCGCTCAAACAGAGGGTTGGTGTTAGGCAGATAGTTGACGCCACCGAAGTAGGAGCCAGCCCACATGCCACCGTCACGGTCCTGAAACAGGCAGTAGAGCGGATTGTCGGACAACGAGAAGGGGTCGGCAGGGTTGTACATAAAGTGTTGCACGGAGCGTGTCGCCACATTATATATATACAGTCCCATTTCGGACGCAGCCCAAATCTCGTTCTGCTTCTTTGCCACCATTCTCACAAATATATTCTTGCCGTCGTATCTGTCGGCAATAATGTTGCATTGTCTGGTGCTTGTGTTTACCTCGCACAGGCCGTGTCGGTCTGCACCGATATATAGCCGGTCGGCAGAGTAGGGCAGTATGGACGACACAATGTCGTTGGCAAAGGGGTGCGAGCCGTCGGCAGCGGTAAATGGCTGCACGTTGCGCAGCGACAGGTCGGCACTGTATAGTCCATCGCCGAAGAGTCCTAACCATATACGGTTGTCCTTGCCAAGGCTCATGCCCACAACATTGCTGTAGCTAGGCAGAGGGTTGTTGGTAAGCGAGTGCTCCTTGATGTCGTAGCGAACTCGTCGTTGTAGGCACGATAAATTTTGAAGGATGTGCCGTCGAAGCGGTTTAGTCCCTCCTTTGTTCCAATCTATATAAAACCGGTACGGTCTTGCATAATGGTGTAGACTGTGCTCTGCGAGAGTCCGTTCTGTACGCCGTAGTGCTTAAACATATAGCTTGCCTTGCATGGGGCAAAGCAAGGCAAGCAATGTAAGTAGGCAGGTAATGATATTGTTCTTGTTCATAAACAGATTGTTTCGTATTGTATTTGCGACTCAAAATTACTAATAAATCACAATATCCGTATCATCATTCAGTTCTTATTTTTTAGCTGCGTGCTTAAATGCACGCAGCTGTCGTTACTTGAGGAAGTTGACCGTGCGCTCGGGCGTGTAGAGCTCCCAAAGCGATGCCACTGTCCAGCCCGGAGCGAAGAGGTTGTTGTAGAAGCCCTTGCCGTTGCGGCCGTAGTCCCATGTGGTGTGCTGCACAACCTCGGGATAGTAGCCAGGCTTGGCAATGTCGAAGTGGTGCTCGTTGGTAGGCATCAACTGGCACAGCGACGAGTAGATAACGTCGTACATCTTGGCAAAGCGCTTCTCGCCGGTTACGGTTGACAGCCACTTGACGATGTGCGGCAGCTCGAAGACAAAGACGTCGATATGGTTGTTCTCTACCGACACGTTGCTCCAACCGCGCAAACGGAACCCAACGTCGCCGAGCATCTGACCCTTGGCAAACGGCACGTCCCATGTATAGTACCACGACATGGCAAAGTAGGCAGCCTGACGGCAGAGGTCGATGTAGTGGGCGCGCTCCTTACCTTTGGTCACCATAGCCAAATAATAGGTTGAGGTAACGGCAGCTATGGCAGCCTCCTTGTCCTCACAGTTGGCGTCGAGGGTAGACGAGAAGTAGTCGCTATTGGAAATGATGTTCTTCTCCACATAGTCGACAGTGCGCTTTGCGGCTGCAAGGTAGCGCTTGTCGCCAAAGTACTTCCAACCCATAACAAGGGTAGATGTAGCCGATGGTGTGCTGCCGCCAGAGGCGTCGATGTCGGTACCGTCGTCGCTGTACTTGCGGGCAAAGCTGCCGTCGGGCTTCTGTATAGCTATAAGGTTGTCGAGCAGGGTGCGCATCTTCTTCTCCCAATCCTTATGCTGGCGTCCGTGCTGGCGCTCGTACTTGAGATAATGCAGTATGGCATATACAGCTTCGCTCTGCTGTCGGATAGAGTGGACAACGTTTTTGGGCATGCCCTCGTTGAAGTTGACAAAGTCGTAGAAGTAGCCAGCCGGTGTAAATCCGTTCTGCTTGAAGCTCTCGATAATGCTCTCGCCCATCTGCTTGAGGTTGTTGTCGCCGTGAGCCTCGCCCCATTCTATCTCGTTGAAGGCATTGAGCAACACTCTGCCGCAGAAACCAATCTGCATCTCTCGTGCCGGTTTGCAGTCGTTGGTAAGGAGCGTAAGACTAGAGTTGTACTTCAGGGGAAAATCGGCAACGTACGACTCGCGGAAGTAGTTGCACAACTGTGCCTTGACCTCCTCGGCAGACATCTGCTGCTTGAGAGGCTCTGGCTGCATCTTGTCGAAGCTGTACTGCCACATGCTGCTTACAAAGTCGCCATACGATGCTGCCTTGGTTTGGCGTATGCGCCACGTCAACGTCTTCTCTTCGCCGGCTTTAAGCTTGACAAACGACGTAACCGACGGAGCGAGGGTGAGCTTGCGTATGTAGCGTCGAGGTGTCTCCACATAGGGATAGCCAAAGGTGAGCTTGGCCTTGCCCATCTCGTTGTCGAAGCCAAGGTAGCCTATAGTGGTGTTGCTGGGGAGTATAATCTCGCCCTGCGTTAGCTGGGTCTGAACGTCGGCAGCGTCCTTCTCTACACGCAGCACGCTCCAGCCGCTGCCCGTAGTGGTGCTGTACACGCTGGTAAGAGGGGTGGAGAGACGGTCGTCCCTGAAGTTTCAGCTGCTGCTTGTAGCAAACGAGGGAGCCTCCTTGGGCGAACGCATATGTTTTTAGTTGTTGTTGTCTAAGGCATGGCAAAGTGCATTGTTGGCTTTAGCCACACGTTTGGCGTCGACCTTAAGCACCTTGCGGTCGTAGGTTACGAGTCCGTTGACCTCGCCCTCCACGTCGGTGGTTTGGGTATATACGGCAGCCGAGAAACCAGTCTTGACAAGCTGTTGCAGCTTGTCGGTATACTCGACGTATCGGTTTGTAACCTCCTTAATGTTCTTGAATTCGGCATAGCCCCAGTTCTTGTCGTCTTGCCATAGATGTCCCTTGACGGGAAGTCCGAGTCCGCCGTATTCGCCAAGAACGGTAGGGCGGTTGGCATCGTATAGCATAATGGACGGGTCGGGGTAGTGATGTATGTCGAGCATGTCGCCCACGGCATAGTGGTTGCCACCGCTTGCGGGGTTGACAAGACGTGTAGGGTCGTAGGCTTTAGTCCATTCCACAATTTCTTGTGTCTTGAACTGTCCCCAACGCTCGTTGAAGGGAGTCCATGTAACGATGCAGGGATAAGGCTGCAAGGCGTCGATAATCTCTTTCCATTCGTTGCGGAAGTTGTTCTCCGACTCGGCGCTGTGCTTTACCTCGGCTCCGTTGTAGAAGTTGTACATCTGCCACTCGGGCCAAGAGTCGCCGCACGGCATATCCTGCCATACCAGTACGCCAAGACGGTCGCACCATGTGTACCAACGGGCAGGCTCCGTCTTCATGTGCTTGCGTATCATGTTGAAGCCAAGACGCTTTGCCAGTTGGATGTCGTAGCGCAGGGCTTCGTCGTTGGGAGCGGTGTACAGTCCGTCGGGCCAATAGCCCTGGTCAAGCGGACCCATCTGGAAGATGTCGCGGTTGTTGAGCTGTATGCGCATAATGCCGTTGGCGTCGCGTCGTGTCGAAATCTTGCGCATAGCGGCATAGCTCTCCACTTTGTCCACCTGCTTGCCGTCCTTGAACAGACTTATATTAGCCGTATACAGGTACGGATCGTCAGGACTCCATAGGTGCGGATTGTCGATAGTAAGGTCGACAGGCTGTCCGGCGGCAGCCTTGCCAGTGGCTATAATCTTCTTGCCGTCTGATATTGTAACCTCCACAATGCCCTCGTGCGTACTGGTAAGAGGTGTAATGCAAAGGCGGTTGTTGTCGATATCGCTTACAGTGTTAAGGGCTGTGATGTGGCTGGCGGCTACCGGCTCAATCCACACGGTTTGCCAGATGCCCGTAACAGGTGTGTACCATATACCTTCAGGCTTAGACTTCTGCTTGCCAACGGGCTGATAGCCGTCGGTAGTTGGGTCGAACACACGTATGGTTATGTTCTGTAGTTGCTTGGCATTGTCTATATATGGGGTTATGTCGAGACTGAACGGGGCGTAGCCTCCGCGGTGCGAACCAATGCGTATGTCGTTGATGTAGACATCGGCTTGCCAGTCGACAGCACCAAAGTGAAGCAGGATGTGGTCCGACAGCCAGTCGGCAGGGATGTCGAAGGTGCGGCTATACCATAGCTCCTGGTCTTTGCCAACGGTCTTCATAACGCCAGACAAACTCGACTCGACAGCAAACGGAACAAGTATCTTGCCGTCAGCATTGCCCATGTTGGCAGCTCCACGTTGGCGTATAGAGTAGTTCCACAGACCGTCCAAGCTCTGCCAGCGGTTGCGCTGCATGATAGGACGGGGATATTCGGTTGATATATTGTTGGGCGACACTTGGGCTGCCCATTGTGTCTTGATTTTGTTGCCTTGCGCACTCCACTGTGCATTGGCGGCTACAACACCAGCCAATGACAGCAGAGTAGAGACTAACAAACTCTTAATCAAAAATTTATTCATTATTCTGTATGCTTTGTGTCTCTATAGGTTTAGAGACGTGTTATTATTCAGTCTTCAACAATCTTGCCTTCTATATACTCAACGACATTCTTCTTACAGTCGTTGCCCGAGTAGTAGCTGTGCGATATGGCGAGCCATATAGTGTCGGTATCCTTGAGGAAGAAAGAGCTGTAGTAGGCGCCTTCGCCGTAAGGCAGCGACGAGAAGGGCATGGTGCGATACTTGAAGTTGTGGCCGGTATTGTCGCCTATGCACACTTGGCTGCGGTTGGTCTGCCATGTGTTGCCGCTTTGTCCGAGGTGTCCCATGGCGACAATCGGCTGACTTGTTGTTGAAACCGAAACACAGGAACCTGACCTTGCAGTATTTCATATATATTGGTAGCTGCAGTTTTCTTAGCCTCCTTCATGTCAACAACACCTACAGCGCCAGTTAGGTCGGCTTTGCGTTGTGTACCATAACCAATGACAACCACTTCGCCAAGGTCGTTCTCCATTGTTTTCATCCCGATGTTGACAACTTTGCGTCCGTCAACAGTAATGTCGGTATCGTCGTATCCGACATAAGAGAAACGCAGACGCTCCTTGCCTGACGCCTCAATGGTGTAATTGCCGTCGATGTCGGTTACTGCCATTTTCTTGCTTCCAAGCGAACGAATGGTAACTCCAATAAGAGGTTCACCCGTAGTGGCATCTTTTACCTGGCCCTTAACGCTCTGTGCCGATGCCGACAACGGAACCGAAATGAGACCAGACAACAAAAGTGCCTTCCACATTTTTGTCTCTTTATTCATACGTATTTTGGTTTTAATTAATAGGTTTCCTTTAAATTCCTGCTACAAAGTTAAATGTTACATTTTTATAGAAATGAAAGATATGGGTATATAAATAGAAATAATGAACTAAATAAGCGCTATTTTGTAGTATTGAACCAATTAAATATCAAAATGGCTCGATACTACAATAAATATATTGATAATGATAATAGTTCTTATAACTATATTGCGTACTTTTGTATATGTACAAAATCATAACTCTAAAAACAATAATAATATAAATATTTAACTATGCAAATGTCGTTGTTCTCCTCAAAAGTGTCTGCTCGAATTGCAGGGCTTGTTCTATTAATCATTGTTATCTCTGTTAATTGTACGGCGCAGAGTAAGTGTGCTGCCTATACTGTTGTAGAAAATATTAGCTACAAAAACGACAACTTATCCAGCTCGTATATATCAGAGCGTTGTAAGCTTGATGTCTACTCATGCGATACCTTAAAGAATGTTCCAGTTGTGGTGTGGTTTCACGGCGGAGGTTTGACAAGTGGCTCTAAATACATACCCGATGAGTTGAAAGACAAGGGTATAGTGGTTGTTGCTGTTAATTATCGTCTGTTGCCTCGTGTTAATATTGATGAGTGTCTTGACGATTGTGCAGCAGCTGTAGCATGGGTGTTTGGTAATGTTTTGCGTTTTGGTGGTAATAAACGTAGCATATACTTGTCTGGTCATTCTGCCGGTGGGTATATAACGGCGATGCTTGGTCTTGACAAGACATTACTTGCACGGTATGGGGTTGACGCCGACAGTATAAAGGCTCTTGTTCCGTTTAGCGGACAGATGATAAGTCATTTCGCTTACCGTGATATGAATGGTATTGGTAATCTGCAACCACTTGTCGACAAATTTGCCCCTCTCTTTCATGTGCGTCCAAACTGTCCACCACTTGTCCTCATAACAGGTGATGCAGAGACCGAGCTCTTAGGGCGTTATGAGGAGAATCTTTATATGTGGCGTATGATGAAGCTGTGTGGACACACTGCTACATCTATATACAAGATAGACGGTCATGACCATGGGGCGATGTGTCATCCTGCATTTCATATACTGTTGCATACGATAGCAAAATACCGCTAAATCCAACTGGTACAAACAGCAAATTCAGTTAAATGTAGCTAAAATCTATAGTAAATACCAATAAAATATCAATATTTATTAAATGGTAGACGAAATGTTTGGTAGTTTCAATAAAAAGTCGTACCTTTGCAGTCGCAATTCAGAGATAGGGCGTTTGTCTTGTAAATCTGAGTATGTTTTTATGGTTAATATCGCGGAGTGGAGCAGTTGGTAGCTCGCCAGGCTCATAACCTGGAGGTCGCATGTTCGAGTCCTGCCTCCGCAACAAAGATTAAATTTTATGGTTAATATCGCGGAGTGGAGCAGTTGGTAGCTCGCCAGGCTCATAACCTGGAGGTCGCATGTTCGAGTCTTGCCTCCGCAACAAAGAATGGTCGAATTTCCTTTACACAAAGGGATTTCGACCATTATCAGTTATATAGCGTTGCGGAGACTCACTCGGACAGTAGCTCGGACGCATGTTGTTTAATAACATTGGTTGCCTAAAAAGCGAACAATGTAAAAAAATGTACACTTCAACAAAAAAACTTTTATCTACAAGAGAAATAGTAGGTTATACCCTTCCGAGATTACATAAGGGTAAAAGTTGCTATGTAGATTTCTGGGCCTACGATCCTCTCACAGAAGGACTCAAGAGGAAAAAATTCATGCTCGATCACCTCAAAAAAGGTGAACGAGAAAAGATTGCCACAGTACTTATAACCAAGATTTCCAACCTGCTAATGGCCGGATGGAACCCGTTCGCAAACAACGAGACATCACGTAGCTTCACCGAATGGGAAGTTGTTGTCGAGAGATACAACGATTACACCAAGGCCGCAGAGAAAAAAGGCATCCTCAAGAACAAGACTGCTGTAGATTACCGCAGCAGAATGTCTGGTCTGTTATCCTACATCGAAGAGGCAAATGTCCGAATCAAGTATGTGAACCAATTTGACAAGATATTAGTGGTGGATTTTTTGGACTATATTCTGCTCGATAAGGAAAGGTCGCCCAAAACGCGAAATAACTACAGGACTTGGCTGTCAACATTCGCCGCATGGCTTGTTGACAGACAGTACATCAAAGAGAACTTTGTGGAGAATATTAAGATGATTAAGGAGAACGAGAAGTTCAGAGACCCGATGACACCCGAACACCTTAGAGCACTGGGAGAGTACACGAAGGAGAATTGCCCGGAATTCCACCTTGCTTGCCTTATGGAGTACTACACATTTATCCGACCTGAAGAGCTCCGGCACATTAAAATAGGCTACATATCCATCAAGGACCAGACTGTCACCATACCAGCCGAAGTAGCCAAAAACCGACGACAGCAAACGGTTGCGCTTAACGACACCATCCTCAAGACGATGATAGAGCAGGATGTATTCAAGTACACATCACAAGACTATCTATTCGGCAAGGACCTCAAACCAGGCGGTCAGCAGATAGCAATCAACAGATTCAGACAAGAGTGGGTAAAAGTCAGGAAAGCCTTAAGCTTCCCTAACTCTTATCAGTTCTACAGCCTGAAGGACTCTGGAATCAGAGACCTTGCTAACGCAGAGGGCATTGTTGCCGCACGCGACCAGGCAAGACACAGCGACATATCAGTCACAAACAATTACCTTAAGCATACCAACGTCGTCAACGAAAAGACGAAACATTTCACGGGAGAGCTATAGAATCTCAAAGAAATAGCCTGTCTTCAGACGGCTTATGCCATTATCGGAAACGTTAAGTTCCAACTTTTGACAGATGAAACGACGGTTGCGGAAGATGAATATATTGGTAGGGTCAGGTATCTCATCAGTCAAGAACTTGATGCAATAGAGGTTGTGAGAGTCGATATCGACAGTCACACCTCTATTGTGTGGAAGACTGTCAAGCGATAGCGACACAGACTCCCCCACTCCTGTAAACGCAGGATACATGCGGTAGTCTGTCAGACATATAGGATAGCGATAAAGTGGATCCTCATTGCCCATAGACGTGCGAACAATAGTAATATTGCTATTTACATTGCGCACATAATTGCCGCTGAAGAAGAGACGCATGGTCTCGTTAGCCGACTCCTCATCAGATGTAAGCTCAGAACCTTGCATAGCATCCTGCACGGAAATGTAATAATTGCCGTCGTCGTCCTTTGTCATGGCATCAAGCGATGCGTCCTTAGTGTTTGACATAGATGGCATGATGACAACAGCGTTGTCCATGCTGTCTGCGAAATGGAAAGCACTCTTGTCGGTGTAGCGTTTACGCTGCACCATAGCCACCGGAATCATCTTGAGGTCAACAACATTGTCACTCTCTTTATCACGCACAATTGGATTGAACAAACCACATAGTGTGCGCTGCTCAGAACCGCCATCATCGTTGACATACCATATATAATAAGTATTGTCAACTTTGAAGATGGTGGTACGACGCTCCTTGGCGGTCATAGATTGAGCTGCAGTAGCCATAGAGTCGACTCTGTCATAGGATTTGACCGGGAAGTTCTTGAGAACAGAAAGAGGGATGCACTCACGCCAGTCACGGCCAGTTGAATCGTCGAACTGAAACTCCACGTTAGATGTAGCAAGGTTGGCCAAGCCATCCTCATCGTACTCACTCGAGTACTCATCGAGGCAGTCATAAGAGACTGCCTCGTTGCTTGTAAGCTCGCTTGTTGCTATAATACTCACTGTCTTTGACACTTCGTCGAAGACAAAGGATGCGTTGAACAGCTTGCGGAACTCCTCAATGAAGGTATAGACAGACCAATGAGGCAAGGCATCCTTGATACTGCATGAGCGCCGAGCTGACGCGATATAGAGCCGCGACCACGGCTCAACGTCAAAGTCGTTGCGCTTGATGCTGTAGCCCTCAGATAGCAATACACGCTCCAGAACATATAGCAGATTAGGCTGCACGGCCAACCACTGCATGTATGCCATAGTACCCTTAGGATAGACAACACCATCAACCTTAAGTTTGGACCATGTGGAGACCTGCAAGTAATTAGACACGCAATCGTTAGTCTCATCGTATATCGGATAGAACAAAGCCACACCTGGCTGACCGACTCGCACACTATTGCTGAGATCAACCATCAGCAGAGACGGATTTTTGCTCGCATCGACATAAGACATGCTCAATTGTGCATATCGTTTGGCATCGATGCCGCTGACTATCTGCACTGGCGGATAGTCAATCTCATCGATATAATGTGACTCAAAACGAGAATTATATTTAATCCTTGACTTACCTCCAACAATCTGCAGCTTGACAGTTGACTCAGAGACAGCGGTAACAGTACCCTTGCCACTGATGATGAGACGGTTGTCGGCATAGAGCTTACAATCCTCGTAAGCTTCGGTGCGCTTGTGCACGTCAAATCGGTTGAGATTAGCGAACACTACTTGATTGGCATGTAATGACATCGGGAAGGAAATCTCATAGGTATAAGTACCAGAATCCTCGATGAATTGATTGGCATAGGTGACCTTAATCTTATCGGCAGTGGACGGATACGCCACCTGAGCATTGATAGAGCACTGTATCATTTAAGTACGGGAATTAAGTTGATTGTAGCGGTCGAGATTCTTGGCCACACCTCGATCACCATCGATATACACATCTGCATGAATGCCATCGGCAAGAATAGCCGACAGACGGCCAATGACATCGCGAGCCTCGCCGAGAGCAGCACTAAGCTCAGAGTTGTCAGTATTGACAGTAACCGAGGGAGCTGAGACCACCGTAGCGTTTGCTTGGCCAAGAGAGCGAGAAATGTCCGCAGCCGTAAGTGAAGAGACTGTATTGTTGCGCTGTGCCTCGTCGATGAGACGTAGAGCAGGAAGTACCTGGGGATTGTTGACAGCCTTGTGGTTGGCGACGAACTCACCCTCATGGACAACACCAGCTTCACGACGATAGCGAGAGCCACCAGTAAAACCACCCTCGTAGTAGCCAGCCTCTTGAGCTTGCTGCTGCTTCTTGATTGTGGCAATTTGGATGGCACCCGCAGCTGCAGCAATGCCAGCAGCGATAGGTGCAAGCACCATGTTAGCAGGGTAAGGGACTCCCTTCATGGCAGAGCTGTAGGCAGCAATGGCAGATAGAGCAGTCTGAGCAATAGCCTGGGCAACCTGCATGGCAGCTTGCTTGCGAGCATATTTAGACTTTATCTTGGCGACCTCTTTCTCCTTCTGTTCCTCAAGCTTCTTGGTCTTAGCCGAGTTGTTGCCGGCAGCGTTGATAAGCTTCTCATACTTCTTCTCAGTAACGGTCACCTCGTAGTCAGACTGGGCTGAGTAGTATGAGGACATCGCGCTCATCAGCGGTGAGATGGCATCCATAGCAGCCTGAAACTTGGCGACAAGACCGTTGCACATATCAGCGGTAGCCTCGCCCATGGCAGCCATAGCTTCCTGATGAGAGACAAGACCATCCTGCTCCATAGACTTGATGTTGTCGAGAGTTGACTTGTATATGTCAACATCTGAGGTGATAAAGTCCATGACACCAGAACCTTCAGGATGATCGTTGGACCAAGACGCTTTAGCATTGTTATGAGCCGTGTTATAAGCAGAGGCAGCATTACTATTGAACTGCTCGCCCTTGGAATTACGGAGATTCTCGGCAGACTGTTGTTCGGCATAATGGAGCTTTATCTGCTGCAACATTTCCTGGTACTCCTTCTCCTTCAGCAGGCCCTTGGAGTGCAAAAGGTCGAGACCTGCGAGAGTTATGCGCTGCTGCTCGGCAATATCCTTAGCAGCCCATTGCTCCTTGTACTGGGATAGAAGCTCATCGTAATGCTGACGAAGATACAAATCATGTTCAGTTTCGCGTTGAGTCATCTCAGCACGGGTATCGAGCCACTCTTCTGAGCCTTCCTGAAGGGCTGCTACACGGTCAGCAAGCGCAGTCATATCAATCTCGTATAGACGCTCATTGAGAGCATCTTCGTTGTGGTATATTTCAGAGCCTACATTATGAAAATCATTGTATGCTGCATTAATATGACGCTGACGCTCCTGCTCGATGTCGCTAAGCAGACCCTTTGAATGATCCTTGCTTCGTTGTAGTTGCTCATCAGCAATCTTCTCCTGCCACTGCCCATACTCCGTACCATATTTCTTGTAGATAGACTCAAGAGCCTCGTAGCCACGAATAGCGATGTCATGCTGGGCATCAAGGAACTCTTTGTAAGATTTCTTTTGGTCTCGATAAGCGATAATATTATACGCTTGCTCTTGGTCAGTCTTATCCTTAGCAGCCTTAATCTCAGCCTGGTATGCAGCCTTAGTTGCAGCCTTCATCTCACGCTCTTTTTTCTTGGCAGCAGCTTCACGCTTCTTTGCCACCTTGGAGTCGACATAATTGCCGACTTTGGAAGTGTTAGGATTCCAGTCGGGAGAGACGGTGGAAGAGTCAGAACCACCCTTAGCGACGATAGCATTAAACTGCTTGGCCACACCTACATTCTGCTTGAGATACCTATTGATATTCTTGATACGTGCCTCCACAATGGAGGCACTCTGCTCAGACTCCTTGACAGCAGCGTTCCACTGGTCAAGCTCCTTGTGCTTGGCAATGTTAGCCTGTGTCGCCACCCTTTGCCCTGTAGGCATCATTGTGCCGAAACTTGTGTAAACAGTCTGCTGTTGAGTGCCATTGTAATAATCAGGATGGCGGTCAATCTCAGCCTGCACGGCTTTAGCAGAATGCTTATGGCGAGCAATCTCCTGGTCGAGATCAAACTTCTTGCCCTGCAGTTCCACCATTTTGTTATAGAGAGCTTGTGCCATGGCCGCATTGTTGAGGTTATCAATATATTGCTTGATAGCCTTGTTGTTGGATTCCATAAGCCCTGCCTCATTGGCCAGATTGCGATGATAACCAGGAACAAGCTTCTCAAGAGCAATCATGGCACGCTTCTTCTCGTCGTAGCTGTAGGCGTTAGAATTGACGATATTGGTAAGCTGAATAAGACGGGTCTTCTCCTCAGCTATACTCTGATTCGCCTCTTGCTGCACTTCCACCATATCCTTGTGTGCTGCGCGCATTTTCTTCACTGCAAGCAAATTCTCATAAGCAGCCTTGTTATGCTGTCGAACAGCCTTAATAAGAGTATAGATGCCAGCACCGAGAGCCAGAACAACTGTCAATAAGACAGCATACGGATTTGATATCGATGCAGCTCTCATCTCGTCCATGGCAATCTTAGCTTTCTTTACTTGAAAAGTAAGAAGATAATACACAGCACTTAGTGATTTCATAATACCAATTCTTGCCAATTTTAGTTTATTACCTATACTAATAACAGAATTGGCCATACTCATAGCTGCAGCATTAATTTTTATCTGAACAGTATTAGCAGCATACACAAGAGAGACAGCAGCTATGGAAGCTGCGACTGCTGCAAGTGTACCAACATGACCTTTAGTAAAGACTATCAACTGATATAGCGTCTTCACAAGAAGAGCCGTACTACTAATAGTATATTTTACGACAGGTTGCAGTTCTTTGCCAAGCTCTATGCTTAGATCTTTAAATTTCTTCTTAGCCATATCAAGTTGAGCCTGTTCTGAAGTCATCTGAGTATTAAACTCATTGATGACAGAAGTACCCTTAGCGTAAGCGTCATTAGCAATATCCTGCGCAGTCTTGATGTCAGCGAGCTTGTCAGCCATTACTGAAAAAACAGCCGCACAACGTGAGCCATCCATACCCATCTGGTCGAACATAGGAGCAAGCGAATCAAAGCCACCACGCTGCTTCATAGCACCAAAGAACTGAAGCAGAGCCTCATTGGCATCATTTTTAATAAGAGAGGAGAACTCCTTGACGCTTTTACCGGCAAGCGCAGCGAACTTGGCAGGATCCTGGAACATCTTAGCAATGAGATTCTGCATAGCTGTAGCTGCAGCTTCATCCTGCTGCATATTCTGATCGAGGACAGAAGCAAAGCCCATAATCTGCTGTTGAGTGAGACCCGCCTGTTTGCCTACACCAGCAAGGCGAGCTGTGAAGTCGACAAGATAACCAGCCGATGCGCTGCTGCTCTGAGCCAACTCATTAACAACGGAACCAGTTGCAAGCATTGCACCACGCAAGCCCTTGGTTTTGTCGTCACCGAACATCTGAGCCAATTTGCCAATGTTCTTTACAGCATCATCGCCGAGATCGTCGCCAAGCGCCACATTAATTTTATCAGCGGCATCGACAAATTCAACTGCCATCTCCTGAGAAGTAATACCAAGACGACCTGCATCGCCAGCAAGTTGATTGAGTTTCTCACGCGATGTACGAGTTTCCATCCGTTTAAAAGTCTCATTCAGCTCCTCAACTTGAGTTTTGGTAAGACCTGTATATTTAATTACATCGACCATCTCTTCGTCCATCTTTGCGAAATCTGCAGAACACTTACGTATTGCAAAAGAGACACCAGATAACGAAGCTAATCCTTGTGTAATAGCGCCCCAATTCGTGTTGAAGAAATTGACAAACTTATTCCATTTACTATACGAAATATCCTGCTCCTGGCTGATAGCAGCTATCTCCTTCTTCAGTAGTTTAGCCTTCTGACTAAGATTCTTGAATGCTTCAGAATTATGGTCGGTATCTTTAAGTTGCTCGTTAACGAGCTTAAGCGAGGTCTCTAATTGACGAAGCGAAGAACCGCTGATATTATTGAGAGTGGCGTTAACAAGTTTGTTCTCTTGTTCCCAATCTACAGTGCGCTGTTTGGCTTCCTCAATGGCACGGTTATACTGAGACAAGGTCGCATGAGCAGAGCGTTTGAGTTCGTCAAGACGAGCAGTACAATCAGCAAGATGTTTCTCAAGATTCTTATATTCCTCTTGAGACGTTACTGCCTTCATCTCGCGCCTTAAAGCACGCTGCACTCGCTCGATATCACCGATTGAAGCGTTAGAGAGATCATTGAGAGTCTTTATTGTATCACTGACATTAGAGCGGTAGGCATTGACATTAGCCTCCGCTGACTTAATTTCCTTGTTAATCTCTCTAATGTCCTTGACAGTTGATTTAGAATCGCTCAAGGCATCAGCCTTTTTCTTCTTAAGATCTTCGAGAGTTTTCTGTAGAGCCGTCAACTCGTTCTTTGCCTGTTGGGCATTGAGGGTTACAACGGTCTCGAACGTTTGGGTTGTTGCCATAAAAAAATGCTACTTTTGGTTGATGAGACCAAAAGTAGCACTTTATATCATTAGTATAAAAAACAAGATAAGCGATTGAAAAACTTATTTAATTTTATTCAACTTCTCACGCTCTTCCATGAGTTTCTCAAACTTGCGTAAATACCTCTCTTGCATTTCATCGAATTCCCTTTGCAATTGCTCTTTAGACTTACTACCACGTGAAGGACCTCCACTAAAGGTTTTTGTAACGGCAATGGCAACCACAAAGACTAAATACCAGAAAATTATAAAGTATATCATATAGCAGACGATTTTAATTATTATACCGCAAAGATATAAAATTATCTGCTGATTATGAAATTTTAAATGTTAAATATAAGAGTGTCTATCGCGTCGACGATAGATGAGCCAAACAACAGTTACGATGACTGCAACAACAACGAGGATAGAAGACATTATACCGATGCGGATGAAGAACTGCTCCCATTTTTCCTGCTTGCGCTCGACGAGGACCGGAACCTCAGACTGCTTGACCTTCTGTTCGAGAAGAGCCTGGTATTGAAGACGCAGGTCGCGGATGGAGTCACGAAGAACTGACTCTCTGTCTGAGGATGTGGCTGTGTGTACTGTGCGATTGTGGTCTGTGCGTACTACACGGCCAGAGGTGTCGACTACCGTAGTGGTTGAGTCGACAACTGAGGAGACGCTGCGCTGGAAGTTACGTATGATGGACGCGATAGATCGAGAGACAGACGCTGTATCGATGGACACAGAATGCTGATTGATAGTCGAGGTGTGCTGAATAGTCGGTATAGCAGATGATGTGACGACCGACGTATGACGTGACGACGAACACGCAGAGACTAATGTCATGACAAACAGCAGGAAGAGAAAGAGGAGGAGCGCGAGGGCGCGAGAATAGAATGTTGATTTCACTTTGAACAATTATTAATTATATGTTATTAATTATTGGGCGAAGCGGTTAGCTTCCCAGATACGGCGATTAAGGAGACCTTTGAGAGGCTTGCCGTTGCTGTACTTCCATTTTTTGAACTCTGCTTGGATTTGCTTGAGAGAGGCTTTCGCAAGGATTAGACGGTACAAGGTAGATTTGCGGAAATTGGTGATGCCACAATTAAAGCAAAAATCGACGCAAGCATCGAACTTGCCTTGAGTGTCGAGCTGCTTGATGGAAGAACAGAAGGTTTCGCACGGTGCGAGATCCTGACGAAGCCAGGCTTCGGCTGTAGCCTTGTTGCAAACGGTCTTAGCGGTAACACCTTGTGTATGGCCATAGCCACAGGTTAGCTTACCTGCAGGACAGACGTAAGCGCGAGAACGGTAACTCTCGCACTGCTTGATGTAACGGATAAGAGTATCAGACGCTTTCATGTTTTGTAAAATTAAGATAATCAGACATAAACGGAATGCGCTCAACGAACTTGAACTTAAGAACGTAGTAGAGGAACGAGACAATCATATAGGGTGCAGTGTCTCGACGGAATACCTTCTTGAGATTTTTGAGGATGTTGAGCGAATAGCAATATATCACCAACCAGGTGATGCAGCTGACACACTGGAGAGCACCATCATGCTGTTGCTTGAGGTTGCCGACCGCGTAGATAGCACAACAGAGCACGAAGAAAACTGTAGCTTCCGCTATACATCTGAACGCCTTCTTGAGATCGAAATCCTCATGATTAGCTATCATGCCAGCCATGAAACCAACGAAGAAGTTAAGAACGAAGACAATAATGAGAGAGAGCAGCTCATCTCCGATTGGGCGAAGAAAGGCAAGCAATGCTATAGCGATGCCTGCTAAGAGGTGACGAATGTGTTCAATCATTTTTTCAGTTATTAATTATTAATTACGTGGCAAAGATATATATGGATAGGCGAAAAATAAAATACGGCACGCAACTGCATGCCGTATTGAAAACATTAATAACAAATAAAATTATAGAGGCACTCTGAGCCATTGTTTTGCCTTAGTTGTAGCAGCATCGGCAAACTCACAATAAGACTGCCATTCCGCCTCATAAGCATCATGGTCAGTCTGGTGATGACGCTGTAGAGCAAGCTCATCAGACACTGTATACTTGGTGCGGATGATGGCATTGGCAAGCTCATGATAATCGGTAGGGTCAGCACACTCGACGATGAAACCACCATCGACCTCCTCACCAGTGTAGACGTAAGCCTTGTATGGAGAAGGAGTAGGTTCATCAGCATTCTTCTGGGTAGGCTGATAGTTGTCAACAACATTCTCGTTAGGATAGATGATGACACGATTGGAGTCATAGCGCAGGAAGGTGCGCGGTTCAGTATAAGCAACTGTATAATACATTTTATTCATATTACGTAAATTTGAAAAATGTTTGTCCTTTTTTGCCCTCGAATTGTTTAATCACCGTAGGTGCAGGAAGATCCTCGCGAGAGAAATCCTTTTGAGCCTGATCGATAAGCACCTTAGACCCTGTATAGGCATAGTACTCAGCATCGAGCAGAGTAGGATTGCCATCGCGGTCACGAGCCTTCTCAAACACATAAGATTCTTGCATAGAACCGTCTGGAGCCTCGATGCGAATCGTATCCACTATCTTCTTGAACTTGATGGCAAGCACCTTGGATGTCACCACCTTAGTAATCTCCTGATAATTACCGGACGAGTCAGGCACCGAAACGGTGACCTTGCGCCTATCAATCTTTGAATCCTCTATTTTATAATCCTCTAACAAAATCTTTTTATTCCAGGTATCTGGTTCACCCCCCCCCGTTAACATTTGTTAAGTTATCGCATATCATTGAAAAGCTGATTTTCTGGGAGCCACGCATGTTTTCGAAAGGTGACTTAATGCGGTGAGACTTGATAATCTTACCTAACGATTTTTCCATTCCTAATTTTTTAATCAAATTTATGCAGTCGGCATGCTTAGCGTAACCGAAGCGAGACGACTGTCTAATACGTATTTCTTCTTCGCTGAGACCTTTTTTCTTGAGCTTTGTCACATGTCGCGCAAGCTCCTGCTTGTTGTGTTTGCCAAGCAAGACACGGTCATGGTAAAACACATAGCCACAGATGCGGATGCCCATGTGTGTAGGTCTAATATTATAATCGCGGTTGATCTGAGCGTGATAGTCACGCGAAAGGATAGCAACCGCAAGAGTGCGCACAATGCCGAGCACAGTCTTGTCGGCATGACGAAAGATGATGTTGTCGACAAAGCGCGAGTAATGTGGCAGACCCGCTGCCACATAAGCACGGAACTTGTCTGCGAGATAAGTAGGGCCACGGCAGAGGTCGGCAAAATCGTCGGGCGTGCGAGCCGTGATGATGCGCCCCTCGACATATTTGCGGGTCCAGTAAGCAAGTTTTTCGGGGTCTTGGCCAATGTCGAAGAACCGCATTGCAAGGCGGTCGAAATCGGCAAGATATAGCATTCCAAAAATCTGAGATACCTTGATACCAAGGGGAGCACCTTGAAGATAAGAATCAACTACCTTAAACAGGAGACGCTGCAACTTACCCGGCTTGACCTTGCGCAGAATCTGACGCTTGAGTATAGCATGATCCATCAAAGGGAAGTAATGATGAATATCCATTGACAGATTGTAGGCAACCTCTTGCTGACTGCAGCTATACAACTCGTTGCGCAGGTGTCGCATAAGAGCGTGCTGCCCCATGTTAGGGCGAACAGCAGGACATTGCCACGCAATGTAATCATACAGAGTTGTCTCGTAGGGCAAGATGGCAGCTGCCTCAAGGACATGGTCATGAATGGGTGCGCGTGCTAACTCACGACGCTTGCGCTCCATGACCGTCTTGGGACGGTAAGGAGAAGGAAACCAAGCCTCGTCTGTAAGCTCCTGGAGAACACGCTGAAGGTTGCGCTGAAGATTGGACTCATACTCCTGAATCATCATGCGCTTATGCTTGCCATGCGAGAAATTATAAAAAGCGGCCTGAATGTTGGGAAGGTGTTCGGCTTCGCCACAATCTCGTATTCTATGCACTGCTTAAATTATTAATTATCAGTTATTAATTATATATTGCGGGATTATGGTCGGGATCTGTAAGGGAAAGGCAAGGGCCTTTCGGTGGGTAGTGGTCTGCAATTATAGACCGTCGGGTATGTCGCTCGCCTAAGGCTACGAGACTCGCCGACATCATGCGATATTTTTCTCCGATGGGAGAGGCTCACTCCTACGCAAAATTGTTGAGGAACGCGCCGTAGTTCACATTGGAAACCGTGAGACCGTTGTTAGCATTGAGCGCACAAGAGCCAGCAGTGGAACCATAGCTCGCATGGCAGAACGCAGCGAGACCACGAACGCCAGACGTGATAGCAGGATGAAAGAAACCATCGCAATAGTAAGTAGAACCCGAGCCTCCGAACTCAAGCGGATATGCAATCATGTTGTCGAGATTCATACGCTTGCTATACAGCCAAGAAGCCTCCGACGCTGAAGTTGCCGGTATAGAACCAATCTTGGTGAACTTGCTGACTCCAGTCGTGTCGACTGGAGAGGAAGTCCATTTTTTAAGCGCGTACACATCGAGAGTCTTACTTGATGTTGCTTGCACAGCACAACCGTGCATCATCATATAGATATACTGATACCAGTTCTTGAGACCGAAGAACATAGGTATGTTGTTAATGGTCTTGTTAGTGCCATCTCCTTTGGGGATAGTAACAGAGAATACTCCCGTAGCATCGCCACGCTCTGCAAGAGCATCGATGTCGAGAGTAGCATACTGTTTACCGAAATCGTCAATGACATAATCAATTCCATTACCAAGACCGCCTTGGCGCAGACCCTCTGCAGTAAGAGCAGCCTTGTATGGAGCCTGTATATTGCGGTTGTGGAAGATAATGCGAGTGAGAGCACCAAGCGCGAATATCATCATATACATAGACGCGCCCCAACGCGCACCATTCTTCTCGGCATACTGCTGCAGCTTGTCCTCAGCTACACTCACGACTGGCTTGCCAAGGAGAGTGTTCCACTTTGCATCGTTGTCAGGCTTGTTGTCGCCACCACGATACTGAGCTGTGCGCTTGCAGTAAGATACGAGGATGAGGTTAGTACGGTCGAGAGCAGCTGCGCCTGAGCAAGACATGGATGCGACAGGAATCTTACAGTTCCAATGTCCAGAGATAGGAGCCGTGGAAATAGCTTCGTACTCATAGATGTCATCCTCCCAATGCGCGTAGTACCAGGGGATGTTCCAACCCCACTGATAGTGGCCCATAGAGCCATCAAGAGCAGCCACCCCACCACTTGCAAACTGCTTGTGGTTGTTTGGTGAGAGCTTGCGTCGCGAATGGTCATTGCGCACAAGATAACCGCCCAATCCAAGGATAGAGGGTAGGTTGGCCAACATAGTAAGGTCGCCAAACGGCTCACCTTCGGGCTTAGACTCAGCCTTCTTCCATCGGCAACCACAGTAGGCAGTCTTGGAAGTGATAGCGCCGAGTGGCAAAGCGCCAACCTTGTTGGACGACGGATCGTAGCCAATAAGACGGATGGAAGAGTTCTGGTTGGAGAACTCCTCGATTTCAGAGATTTTCTTTCCCATGAGAAATATTTAATTATTAATTGGTAATTATTAATTGAATGGGGATTATAGATCCCAGCCATTGGGGTCGAGAAGAACGAAGTTGAATCCACCCTCATTGAGAGAGTCATCATCGGCTGTGAGCACGGTGAACGAGCCTTTGGACTTGGCAGCTACGCAAGCATAGACTGCCTTAGCATCGGTAGTAGTGCCGGCGATGGAGCCAGTGACTATAGGGATGTAATCATCATTAGGCACAGCCGTCACCGGGAACTTAATGGTGTATTTACCAGTCTCAACCCTTGTAACCGTGACATCATCCTTGGAAACGCCGTTGCTACTACTCCATCGAGAGAGAGTAACAGTACCAGTAGTCTTGCCTGTACGAACTGCTGTGACAGAACCCATGCAAAAGACCATTGACGGTTTAGAGTATTTATACTTGTTTATTGGCACCCTATTAATGACGATCCAGCCATAGAAACGATTGGTATCGCCATAGCCAAGCAACTCCACTATCTCACGATTTATGTAGAGATCTTTATATATACGGCCACCCTCATAGAACTGACAACCCAGAGGAGCCGTCGCCACATAATTGTCGCTACCTCTCACTCCCAACCATTCGAAGTTGGCTATAGTCAACTTACGGCCGATGCAGCTCATAGCCCAAGGAAGCTCGAGCGCAATATTCCACCCCGACGAACTCATAGGCAGCGACACGTTGTCAAACTTATCAAGAGCAGAATAAGAAGAACCGTCTGCATTTAAAACCGTGCCCTCGTAGAGGACAAACGGCTGTCGGCAGATACCTTTGAAGATGCCATCGTTGGCATTGACTGTACCGTTGAACGTGCCAGACTCGGCATTCACCTCGCCATGGAAGAAGCCCTGCTTGCAATGCAGCTCACCAGTACGAAAATTAAGCCAAAGCGACGGAACAAACCTTGTAGAATCCTCAGGATTGTCGGCATTAAACTGGGTATAAGCGGTATCCTTCTTTGAGGAATTCTCGTCGATGGTTTCGCCGTTGAGTTTGCCGAACTGCGAGAAAAGATAGTCACCAACCATAATGGCCGAACCGAATTTGCCGAAGTCAGACATAACAATCCGGGCGAACACCATGTCATCCTTGGAAACAAGTTCCCAATCATCGTTGTCCGCCGACGGCTCGATGTTGAGAATACTAATATCTCCATCAGGTCGCCAATAGAACCCTTTGTGTGAGACAACTGGAATTAAATCTTCAGTACGTGTGTAGGTGACCCCACTCTGCCACTCACCCGCAAGATAAGACATAGGACCTGGCGAGCCTTGCGCACCCCGTGGACCTTGCGCACCCTCAGGACCACGGAACTGACCGAGAGGATTCCAAGCCTTATCACCAGCCACCCAAATATCCCCATTAATGATATAGGCATCACCTACAGCAGCAGAAGAGCCACCTAATTCTTCAGGATACCACAGTGCCAGGCCACCAGCAATAACACTATCAAGAAGCCACAGACCTTTAGCTCCGGCAGGCACATCCTCTTCAGAAGCTGCATGCCCATTAGCTGTGCCCTTGACAACGAACGAAGTGCCATCCTTGCCATTGGTACCATTAGAGCCATTGCTGACATAAGGGATGGAGATGGTGGCAACCACATTGCCACTGATGATGAGACGGAAATCAACACGCGAATACTTGGCAGCGTCGCCGGCTGAAGGCGTGAGTGTGGCAGGATTGAGGACTGGAACACTCTTGACAACAGAACCTCCTGTATCATAGTAAATCATGACTGACGCGCCACCATAAGGAGACACCTTACCACCGACGGCCTTGTAAGCCGTCACCTTGACCGACTTGACAGTCGGCTCACCTTCGGAATTGAAATGCACGACGGAAGGTTCTGCAACAAAATAATAGCCCACAGCAGGCTCACCATCAGCCCCGTCCTTAGGAGCTGTGATGAGATGGTCATAAGCAACTATACCACCCATAAGCTAAGATTTTTTAGCCTCGATACGGACAGCGATACCACCATACTTGCTGATGACATCGTAAGTAAGATTGCGCTCGGTAACGTCTTTGAGCACCTCGCCCTGCTCATTGGTGAAGGTAAAGGAGAAGGTAAAGCCAGTAACGACATTGCCCGTAGCACGTTCAATGACACGTGGGTTGTAGGTGACAGTAGAACCCACGGCAACAGCATTAGAAGCCTGAGAACGCCCGTGGATGATGTAGTACGGGTCATGTTCATCTGTGACCTCGGCAACGCCATAGTATTTCTTGCCCGAGTAAGTAACCTCACATCGGAAGACTTCGACACCCTCAACAGCGGCATTGTAGACCTTGAGATTGTTGCCCTCGAATTCATAAACCTTTGCTACTGCAGTAATGTCCTGCCACACATTGTTTACAATACGCTGCCACTTGTAAGTGGCGTCACTCTTAACAGGATCACCAGACCGCTGAAGAGTGGGGACCATTTTACACCAGTCGTTGTTGTTGGAGAGGACATTGTCACCCGAGCCATCCTGACCAACATAGCTGATGTTGACCTTGTATGACTCGCCAACAGCCTCCATAATCGGGATGAGCTGCTGACATGTGAACTGCTTGCCCTGCCAAGAAGACTTGTAATATATATACTTGTCCGTATGGTCAGCAGCCGTGGCGAGATTACCCTTGATTTTGAGAGCAGGGAACACCTTTTTGTTGAGTTCTATAGTAGTAACCTCGAACAGCTCTACGAATTTTTCTTTGACCTTGCCATTCTGAAGGATGCCACCCTCATCGGATATATTGCCATAGTACCATTGCTGACCCTCAGACTCTGGGACAACAATACTACCCATCTTCGAAGAATAAGGCTGCGGAAAGAGGAAGACAGGATGTTGTTTAAAATCTGTCTCAATAACTGCGTTGATGGTAGGGTTCCAGTATTGCTGCAGACCATAGCCAACATCCTCCGGTTTAACCCAAGAGACACCCATAGCCGGTGTGAGCACATCTCCATCCTCAAAGGCATAGAGGTGGTCAATCGCGGTAAATGTACTACTCATTGTGCTTAGTGATTTTTAAGTTTATTCATAATGTTCATTGCTTCGGCTTCGGTAAGCTCACGCGCTCCTTCAGTCAATGCCGACTCGATTCCCACGGCAGCCAGGTCGCCACTTGTGGCGATGTAGCCGATGGTGGAATTGCCATGACGGAAATCGGTAATACCGAGACGCACGGCAAGCAGATATGGCAAGAGATAATATTTCATATATCAATATTAAATTAATTAGACACCCTCCTTGTCGGAGGTGGGGAACTGGCCACAAATGGGCGTGCCATCGGGAGACACAATGTAATCGCCGTTAGGCATGGTGATGGGGACAAAGGCAGACAGCTCACGGCAGATGTCGCCCACCTCATGATTGTCGGTCATCTGGTCACGGCTTATAACAGCCTCCGTGCCGTTGCCAAGCGACTCCCAAGCAGCTTTAGCAGACGGCCGATAATACAACTCAATATCGAAATATCTCTGAGGCTGCGAGATGATGCCCTGTCGGTTAGCGACATTGACCTCCACTTTAGCCTTGCGCAAGTCCTTGGTTATAAATCGGGCGAAGGCAAACTCAGGCTTATCCTCCCATTGTCCGTACCAACGACGCAGAGCCACAGCTTCAGACAGCTGCATATCAACTTTAGACTTAGGGTACGCCGTGACACGCAGCAGCACCTTCTGCACAAAATCGACATCAACGACAATTGTGCCAGAATCCTTGCCTTTGACATACCACACATCTGTAGCATCAACAATGTCAACCCAATTGCGGGCATCGTAGTCAAAGCGTTGCCATTTGTAGACACACTTATCAGCACTAACCGGCAGAGAGCCGTTAGTAAGAACAGCCTCGATGGGGAACTGACCGTAACGCTTGAACGGCGAGAAATACACCTTGGAAGTAGACCTAAGCTCAAGTGAGAGACTTAGCGAGGTCTCCTCAAGAGTGGTGAGAGTTTTCGACCATTTGAAATTCTGCACCTTGCCACGCGTCTTGTCAAGATAATCCGCGCTAAAATTGATTTCAACAACCTCGTTTGAAGCGACATTGCGCGAGAACGTGAGCGAGTTGTCCGAGCCAACCGTGTAGTCTGTGCCAGCCGTGAGCCTGCGTTTGACAAGCTTGTTGGCAGAGTAGACAGTCCACACGACATTGACCATGCTGCTCGCATAGTCGCCCTTGGCAATAAGATGCTCAGGATCATCGATGATGAGCTGCGGTTTAAGCATGTAAGGCGTGAGCTGGCGGTTGGGAACGTAGGAACCGCTAACAGCATTGAACTTCTGCACGCTGCTACCTCCAAGCTCAAGCATCGTAAAACTGAATGATAGCGGCTCATGTACCACATTACCGCCTGTTGAATTGATTCTCATTTCAAATCATTTATTATTAATTGGATATTGAGTACTGTGCGGCATACTGCGCGCCGTCGGGGAAGGTGACGATAACACGGAAACCAACCTTAGAACCAGACTGCCAAGTTGACGGCAGGTCGGTAGTGGAAGAGACGGTAAGAGTGAGACCTACGGAACCCGTGGGATGAGTGAGGTTCCAAGCCATATCTCCATCCTTATCATTACTCTCACGTAGCCAGGTGATGGACGCAAGACCTATCTCAGACTCACGCAGCTGCATCTCAGCATTGTAGACGGTAGCGATAAGGTCGGTGGTCCACTCCTCACCTGCCCTGAAGAAGTTTCCAGCCGAGGAAACAAGACTAATCCACATGTTGCCTCCACCGATGATGCAGACCCAGTCGGTATTGTTGAAGCGAGGCTCAGAACCTGAACACTCCGGCACGGCACATTCCCAATAGCAGCCACCCCACCAGACACGGTCGACATAATAGCCCTTGTTAAGCTCGTCGTAGCCCTTGATATACTTGCGTGAAGCTGACCATTGGCCACAGTCGCGGAACTGATAGACTGGGTTGCCGAGATAGTCAACCTGAATGAAGTCCTGCGCAAGGACACCCTTGAAGTAGAGGTAAGGCTGAGACTTGGATAACACACCACGATTGATGAGGTCGCGAGTCGCCTCGATGTCGGGAGGCAGACCGATGAATCCCGCATAGTTGGAACCATGCTCATTATCCTCAACAATAGGCTTGTTGACACCCTGCAGGAAGAGCCAGCGTCCATCGTTGGATGATACGAACCACACAGACTGGCGTGTTTCGTCGACGGTATTGCCCCAACGGATGACACGAGCAGCAGACACGGGAGCCGAGTTAATGCCACCCGGACAGTCGGCACCAGGATACATGGTGCAAAGAGCTGAGTTGGAGTCGGTATCGAGAGACTCCACTCGGAGCCAGAACGAGCGGTAGGTCTTGGCCTGGTCGAGGTTGTTGACCTTGCCGAGGAGGATGTCGTTAGCATGGAAAGTGACATGATCGTCATCATACTCCTTGCGGAAGGTGAGTCTGTACTGATTGATGTCGGTATGCTCAACACTCTCGACGATGCCACGGTCGGTGAAATAGGTGTCGCCCTCAAGCACATTCTGATGGTTGATAACCAGCTCATCGAATATGGCCGAACCATTGACACGGATAGAACCGCAGGTGATGGAGCCGTCAGGATTGAGCTTGATGTCGCCATTCTCGCCTATGACAGCACCCTTGAGGAGCTTGAGCAGAAAGCCGTCGGTATCCTCCATATCCTTGCGGATGAACGGAGCGTCGGCAAGATAGTCGAGCAGGGCAAGGAAAGCCGAGCCTACACGCGTAGCTGTGTTGGCATGGGTGCGACGCTCATCACGTATTGTGGTGAACATCTCACGTAGGGCTGATATTTCTTGTGCAAAAGTCATAGGGCAAAGATAGAGATATGTGACGAAGATTGAAAATACAGACTAAAGCTGCGAGACCGTGCGGTCGATGGTGTTGGAACCGCCGCCAAAGAGCTGATAAAGGAACGAGGAGACAAGACCATTGTAGGTTGTGCCGTAGAAGCTTGCCTCAAACTCATTAAGTCGATGTATAGAATAGAGATACTTCTTAGAGAACCAGTCGCGAGGCTGACGGTGGTGGGGATTGGTCTTCCAGTCCTTGAGGAACTTGAGGTCGCCACCATTGCCACGGCTGTAGCCATTGCCCACGCCACGCGCCACATAGATGCCATACTCAAGGAAATGGTGCTCGATGGTGGTGACGGGTCCGGGATGCACAATACCCTGCACCGAACTGGCGAGAGCACCAGTACGGTAGACAGGCGGAGCGAACTGCATCATGCGCTCGCGCCACATCTTGATCATGAAGTCGCTCCAGCCTTGAATCCATTTCTGATGCTCGGCATCGGTCATGCCGGGCTTAAGTCCATTCTGATTGCTCATAGCTTATATCAATAGGCTGCTCATTCTGAATCATAAAATATAGACCCGTGGTTCCGCTGTAGGAATAGCGAGGCAGCTCGGTGGAATATATGTTGTTAAGGTTAAGGAAGGTGAGACGGTCGTCGCCGAGCGTGTCACGGTCGTGGAGCAATCGCGAGTGGAACTGTCGGAATATCTGTCGGCAGAGGTTAAGCTTAAGCTCACGGTCTGCCATATCGTCCTGACTGTAATGTGCCAAGATGAACACCGTGTAGACATCGCGACGGAAGAAGCCGACACCATTGCCGAAGGTCTGTTGCGAGGTAGTATCGTCGACCATGACAAAATTCTGGTACTTTCGGAAGCCCTGTATTATGCCATCGATGGAATCCGGTCCGCTGCACAGGCAGGGATGGAAGCCATACTCCTTGGCAAGACGGTTGGACTTGGCAAGCTGCGTGAAGTAGTCTAGTGCGGGAAAGAGGGAGTTCATAATGTGGAATGTTGAATGTGGAGTGTTGAATGTTAGGATTTGGGGAATTTACGGCGGAACTCTTCGGCCTCCTTGGCCTTGGCGTTGAGTTCGGTAAGGGCGCGCCAACAGTCAATCTGCTTGACTGACTGCTCCTTGGTGACATCGCCATCCGTAAGGGCGCGAAGCTGGACGTTGATGCTCTCAAGTATCGAGAGATCTGACATGTCGGCATCGGCAGACACCTTGCGGAAAAAGTGAGTAAACGCCCTGGACATGACGAACTTGATGTGGCCATACCAGGCGAGAGTGGCAAGACGCTCACCAGGCGTGAGGCTGATTTCATCCGGAACCGAGCCGTCGGGCTTGCGGTAGAGAAGAGCAGCAAGGTTGTCAATATCCTCCTCATTGCGCGACTGCATGAACCGCTGATAGCGACGCTCCATGCAAAGATAGTCGTTGAAGGTGACGATGCGGTGAGTATTGACATCCTCCTGCAGTAGTTCGTGGACAGCGTTGAAACCACCGACAACCTCCAACCGATTGTCCATGGTCTCTGTGCTGTCCACAAACGATAGCTGCGAGAGGAAGGAATGAATCTGCCACGACTGCAGATAGAACACCTTGCCATCCTTGACACACTTCCAACCAAACCGGTTGCGCTTGACGACTCTGATGCCCGTAAAGCGGACGAACATGTAGGTCTTGACAACCACCATGTCGGCGAAGGTGGCGAGTAGATAGAACACATAGCGGAGCTGGTCTTGTGTAAGCTCGCGCCAAGATGTAGGTGAAGACAGATCCATTTGTCAATTATTTATTTGTAATTATTAACTATGCGTTAAAGATGAAAGCGGAGGACTCCTTGGTATTGGCGAACGGCTCGACGTGAGCTGCCTTGTAGGCCTCGCTGCCATGATAGAGAGCATAGGTGGTGGAGTCGCTCTCAATCTCGCGGACGAGGCGGCGGTACTGGGGAGTAGCGAGGGCAGACTTGCCCATGGTTGACCACCGCGAGGTGAAGTCGCAGCAGAGCTGCAGGACAGACGCATAGGGAGTGAGGCGGTCGTGGTCGCTGCATCGGTAGGCATCGAGGAGGTCATCAACCTGCTCGTCGCCGAAGCGCAGACGCAGCTGCTCATCTGTATCGACTATAGCCGGCTGCATGTTCAGCCAATCCTGATAGGACAGCGAAGCTGTAGCCTGAGGATTGAAAAAGAAGTAGTGCTCTGTGAAGATGTAGCGTATGAAGTTGCGTGCTGCAGCCGTACAGCCCCACTCCGCCGAGCGCAAGAGATGGACGGTCATGGCTCTGGCACGGCAGAGAGCTGTGCGCAGCGACCCCTCAAGGGCATCGACACGCTGCTTGCTCGCCGGAGATATAGTGTCGTTGCTGACGATGCCGAATCCTGTAGGAGTGAGCACCAGGTCGAGCTGGCGGAACACAGAGAGGAAGCCATCGATGCAGACAAGCATGTTAAAGTAACGCTTCAACTGACTATCCTCCTCAGACTCTGTAACTCGCTTAATGCCAACATCGCCGAGCAACATGCTACAGTAATTGTCGAGGGCTGTGGCGATAGCAGGAGACACAGCCTCGTATACTTCATCGTGTGCGCTGATGCCTACGGGCAGGGCAAGCTCGAAATCTTGCTTAGTCAATCTCATGAGACGTGAATGTTAAATGTTGAATGTTAAATGTTATATTATTCCTCTGCTTTATTGCCGTTGGAGTCGGCAGACACAGCCTTGGCATCCTTGTGCTCATCGAGAGTGGTGAGGACTATCATGGGGACATCGACTGTGGCACGCTCATGCCAATGATTGTAATGCAGAATGACATGATAAGGCTTGCACATGACATCGTGACAAGGCTTCTCAATAGCCTGCTTCAGGGTGAAGAGCTCGCGCTTGTCGGAGCCGCTGTTGTTCATCTGACTCTTGCCAGGTGTGGCTCCAACAAGGTTGGGATGGATGCCGAACTCAAAGCACAGAGCGTTGGAAGCCTCCGACATGTCATCGCTCCAGTTGCCACCCTCCTTCTTGCTTGCGTCGTTGAGAGGCACGATGCGCACCATGCGGTTCTCCTTGCCGTTAGGGTCGACGTAGTAGCCGCTGATCATCGCCTTGCCCGCATTCTCGATGCCCGTGACAAAATCGATGATGTTGCGCTTCTCCTGATTCTTGCGCTTACGACGCTCTGTCTCATCAGTAATGCCCTCGTTGTCGCAGACATTATCCCAGTAATCATCATGCACCTCAATCTGCACACGTGGAGCAGACGTGTTCTTGATCATATAGCGCTTGCCTATGCCTATGAGACGGTAGATGTCGAACCAGGCGTCGCGGAAGATGGAGTAATAGTAAGGCACTGGATAGTACTGACAGCCCGGCGTAGCCATACGGCTGACGATGGCAAACTTGCGGTCGTTAGTAGGCTTGCGGCTCAGGCCGGTCATCGGGTCTGGTTCCTTGCCCATGCGTACAAGCAGGTCGCCGAGAGGATTCCAGTAATCGAGGAGCGGTATCGACTCTATCTTGGACTCGTCGAAAAAGCCTATGCGGAAATCGCCGTAAAACACGTGCTCGATGCCTCCGCTCCGTGTGCTGGGCGCATACTCGAAACGGCAATAAGAGGCATCCTTGTTGCGCACGGTGACTATCTTCTCGCCATCGCGCGAGAGGATGATGACAGTAACCGAGAAGGAATAGAACTTGATGTCGGTTGTCTGCTCCAGGAAAACCTCCTGAAGGGAGTTGCGCAAGCAGAAGTCGAGGATTTCCTTGTCCGACACGTCGCTCTTGGTCTTGCGGTCAACGAAGCGCACGCCCTGGCCGTAGCAGCTAACGATGTTGAACTGCTGGCATTGTGCCGTGACCATGTTGCCCATCAGCTCCTTGCGCACACGGTAGGGCAGCTGGTCGTCGACACCCCATTGCACATACTTGTAGGGCTTGCCCTTGACTATGATGTCGCGCACGGACTGCATGCCCGGCGAGTCCTCATCATCGAAGATGGTGCTCGAGTCTACACCATATTCGGAGTTGACGGAGTTGACGGAAGACGAATCGTCGACACCTGACGGCACGATGCGGTAGCGACGGAACCCGTCTTTATCTGTAGTTGGAGACGCAGACTCCATTGAATAGCCATTATTTTTGCTCATAAGTAGATTTGTTGGTTGTTGATGCGGAAGATGAACACCTGTGGTACCGTGCGAAGCAGAGGGTTGCCACGCGCCTTAGGATGGCGAAGGCGGAAGTAACCGCCACGCCAGTTGACATGATGGACGAGCCATCCCTTGTAGTGGATGACTTCGCCCGTACCGCCCTCCCAGGCATAGATGTCGACGAGTGAGCGGTATTGATAGGCACGGTCGAGGAGACGGAGCATTTCGGTGAAATGAATAGCACCCATGGGGAATTTTGAATTTTGAGTTTTGAGTTTTGAATTGTCGCCTTTGGCGATTTTGAGTTTTGAGTTTTGAGTTAGCCAAATCACAATTCAAAATTGAATAATTCAGAATGCGCTTTGCGCATAATTCAAAACTCAAAACTACTCAAAAGTGTTGTCGAAAGTATTGTCGAAGATGCGTCCAGAGCGCAGCACGTCGACGACGTTGTGATTGCGCTGGGCATACTCATAGCTGAAAGTGAAGCGAGGAAGCTCATCATCGTCGTTGGTATACTCCGACTTGGAATCAGTTATCAGAATCTCCTTGCCAATGTTGGGGTTGCCATCGCGGAAGTTAACGACGTGGATGGACTGCGAGCGGAACAGCTCATCAACCCAGTTGGCCATGGTGAAGGAGAGGATGCCCGTGTCAGCCTTGAAGGTGCGCGTCTCGCGGATGTTGTAGTTGCGGTTGTATCGGCCAACGAATCCACTTTCGCGCTTGTAGGTTGGCGCTACCGTGTGAGTACCGGTACAGTAGAGGAGTTCCTCAACGCCAAAGCTGTTGTCGAAAACCAGGACAGGGGCGCAGTCAGGCTCGTCAAAATCGATTGAGAACCGGAACGTGCGCTCACCTGCCTGGATTACAAAACAGACTAACACATGACCATCTAAAACAAATTGGCCGGGCGACACATCGAGTGTTGTATATTTGGAGTTGCCCGCTACGGGCAACAGCTTGAACGCCTTGGTGCTGCCATCGTCATAGTGAGCGGTGGCTGTGGCTGAGTCGGTACCTATATAGTGGAGATATTCAAGGCGGTTGACTGCTGTAGTCTTCTCGCCATCGAGGGTGGTGAGGAAGTGCGACGAGATGAAGTCGGCTGCAGACGTGCCAACGTCGGCGGCACAATAGATGATGTCGGCGTTGAGTGTAGCCGTGGAGGTAGCAGTCGAGGAATCCTCTGCCTCTTCGCTGATGACGATGCACAATGCAACCTTAAGGCTCTGTCGGGCGTAGGGAGTGAGCAGAGTGTCAAGCTCCGTGAGAGCAATCTTGCCATCGACGGGATACAGATGCTCGGAATATATCTGAGCGCCATCGACGGAAATAACTACCCCTGCACGGTAGCCAGTAACGGAGAACTCCACGTCGGGAATGCCCGACGAGAAGTAGGAGCCAGAGATTGATTGTAATACGGTAATCATTGCGCTTGTATATAATTTTGTTACAAGTGCAAAGTTAATGGATGATGAAAGGAAATAAGAATACAAAACGAAAGCCCTGATGCTCGCAAGAACACCAGGGCAGAGAAGACGCGCCACAAGCCAGTGGCGACTAATTGTTCAATACGGAATATACCCAATCCGTGGCTTAATGTATATTGTCAGCTACTCGCCTTATACGGTTGCTAAGGTCTACGAGTGCTCCCTTGAGAATGTCCTTCTCCGAATCAGAGAATAGCCGACACTACAAGGAGTGCCGGCCATTTATTCAAGCTTGTATGTCCAACTACTTAAGCAATCCTTTAAAGGCTTTTTGTATCCCTGCACGTTTAACTTCATCAGACGGATGACAATAAGTGTCCATTGTTATCTCCACACCAGCATGGCCGAGGATGGAAGATACAGTCTTTACATCAACACCTTTCTCTATCATCTGAGTTGCAAATGTGTGTCTCAAGCAATGATAATTCAGGTAAGGAACGTTCGCCGCCTTGAGCATCTGCCCATACCAAATGCGCAGTGTTCGTGTGCACGTGGGTTCAGCCGATAGTGTGGCAACAAAATAATCTCCAGGATAAACTCTCGCATAAGACTGTAGTATCTTGCGAAGTTTTGGTATCATCGGTATGTAACGGTTGGATGAAGCGCTTTTGGGAGGTTGCAGACATCGTGACCTTACGTATTCCTCATCCGGATGAAGCATTTTCTGAATTGTTTTGACGATAGACACACACGTACGCTGTATGTGTATTACACCTTCATCGAAATCAATATCAGAAAATTTCAATCCGCATGCCTCTCCAATTCGGATTCCGGTAAACATAGTCACCACAACGGCAAGTCTGCCAGGAGTAGGATGTTCTTCAAATGCCTTTATCATACGCTCATATTCAGCGATTGTGAACCTTTTCACACGTTGCCTCGTTGCGTCCTTGACACGATCTGTTACCACATCCCTTATCTTCCAATCGGTAGATGGCAAATTGCTTATACCCAAATCCTTGTCAGCATAGCGCATAACCATCCTAAATACGCGTATCAAATCCGCTATGTAGTGATTGCTTGCTCCACTTTCACGGAACCGTTCAAAAATGGCCTTCATCAAATCTTCATCAAGAGTACATATATCCGCATTAGGATCAAGAATACGGGAGAACGTCTTGCCATGATTATAATAAGCGGCGACCGTAGATTGTTTCACCTCATCCTTATGCTTGTCAAGCCATTTATCATAAGCTTCCAAAAATGTCATTGTTTACATAACCTCCTTTCATTTACTGTTCTACGATACGGTCTCCAGGTTCTGCCTTTACAACATCACTAAACCCAAGAGCGTCATCTTTTTGGTTAAGCAATATATAGCGAGCCTTAACCGTGCGTTCAAGGACATCTCCGTGATAGACATACCCCATGATGCCACGTATACTGAGGTTTAGCAGCAGCAGGGGGATTGCACGGTCAGACAGCTCCCATACCGTTATCATGTGCTTCGACGGAAAGTACTCCCACGGTATTACACGTCGGCATTGCTCCCACCACGCGCTTATTATAAGACCGCCCGTGCCCGCAGTAGGTTCGTGTATAGAACCTACTGTTGGTAATGCCAACATCGCCACGATTTCAGACACTTCCAAAGGGGTAAAGTCTTGCTTCTGCTTCTTGCGTTGGGCAAATTCCTCTTCATAAAGCTGCCTAAACCAGTCGAAACTCATGTCGTGGTGGTTGACAGAGAGTAGCTCTTTATATATGGCATCGCGCTGCTCCCTGTCTCCCATAACAACATTCATTACTGATTGCGGGAGATCCATTATATCTTCCACATGGAAGATTCTGAAACAATCCTCTTTGTTCATAATAATGAATTTGTCTACCTCAGGGTTATTCTATGAATCGCATGTCGCGCCATATTTCCCACCGTAGAGTGCCATCGGCAACAGTCTTGAGACGATAGCCATGGTTGCGAAGATAGAGCACAATCAACCGCGTTGAAACCGGGTTGATAGGCTCAAGGTCATCGTAGATGTCTTCGGTGGTCTTGTACTCAGGCGTGTAGCTATCGCCGGTGATACCCTTCTTAGGCTCTGGCGAGCGGCTTGCAAAGTAATTGTCGAGCAGCACAAGATTAAAGCCTTCGAGAGGGTCTTGGCGCTGCTGTTCATTATCGAGATATTCTTCTTCCATCATAATGTATCTAATATGTTTTCGAGTTGTTTACTAAGTTCATTAAGATTGCGCATCAAGTCAAGCACATCCCTCATTTCTGTCGGGTTGTCCATTTCGGCGGTCTCAGCCAGCAGGTGGCTCATGGTGTCATGGATAAGCTGTATCTTGACTTCGAGGTTGTCCTTGTCGGTAAGTACTCCTATAGGGTTAGTGTTGTTGTCGCTCATAGTGTTCATAACTTGCCTCCTTGCTCTTGTACCAGTTGATTATATTCCATTGCCCAAACAGTTCCATCCGACTCAAACGGCACGGCACACATCTGATCCACACCATAGTCGTTAACGAAGTGAAGCAAGCCCTTAAGCGGCATAAAGTAGATGGAGACAACGCCATAATCGTCGCCAAAGTTCTCCTTAGAGTCACTAATCAAAACCGAGTCGCATTTCTGGCCATACATATCCGAACTACCCTTGTAAATGTTAACGAATGCCGAAGTGCTCCGTCTCGGATATTTTTTGTCAAGAGCTTTCGTTATGCGCATAATGTCCCCCCCGACATTGCTCAGTCTCTCAGTCTGCACACACATGCCATGCAGCGGACTGAGCAATCGAACCAGCTCCTTCTGGAACTTGTTTTTGGGAGCATAGCAGTGCACAAGCACCACCGACAGCTCATTGAGGAATCCCGTGTTGTTCCAGTCCACATAAGGCAGCTGCTCGTTGGGCTGCTTCTTCTCCACCTTATAGCCACGTTCGGTGATATAGTTGATGATGTAGCCATCGTCGTTCACGCTCTTGAGTACATCAAAAAGATAACCCCTCACGTATTCCCCTACAGCCTTAGGCGTAGCAAACTCTATATGCTCTGAGATAAAGTTCGACTTTTCGGTTCTGCCAAGATGCTCGAAGTCCTTTTCTATAAGGTTCATGCTTCGCCTCCTTCCTGCTCGACATATCTGTTGTAAGAATCTGCCCACATAATTCTGTCGGAAAAGATCGGCGCGGCGAAGAGCTTAGGTTCTCCCACCTCTGTCTTGACAAATGTGCCCTGGATAGGCATGAACTCGACTACGCAGACCCTCTCGAATATGTCTTTAGACTGTACAATCTCGCCGATGTCAAGATTGTTGACATGCTTCAGTCTGCCCGTACTATCTGTGCCAAGCTCGCTGTATATGGTTGACATACGGCGGTTTTTGCGCGGATTATACTTGTCTATGTGCTGTAGAGCCTGCAACATGTTGCGCTTGAGCAGCTGAAAATCGTCGGTCGGGAACACAAGTCCGTGCAGACCATATTGCAGCACCTCGCAGACTTCCTTCTGGAAGTGGTTCTTGGGTGCCGGTGTAGCCTTGACCAATACAATAGAGAACGAGTCGATGTGTCGCTCTGTATAAGCCTCTATTTCCTTGTGCTGAGTATTCATTGCTTGCCTCCTTCCTCTGCTAAACGTTCCTCATCCTTAAGCCAGTTGTCATCGTCCTCCTGGTTAAGCTTATAGATTTGGTAGCCCGCAAGGGGTACACAGGCGAAGGCAGCAAGCAGAGAGACCTGGGATACTGCTGCGCCTACGATCATGATGAAGAAAGCGAGATTGACGCGGATGACCTCACGACGGGTGACGCAGAAACCGCTCATGTGGGTGAATAACTCGCTCTTAGCGTTGAGCCATGCCTTAATGTCGGCGATGCTAATGGTCAACGTGCGCAAATGAGCTGTGCGCTGAATTGATGCAGTTGTTTGCATAATGTGTAAGTTGTAGCCTTATGCCCGAATCCGTCGGGTACGGTTGACGAAAGGGTACGAAAAAAGCGGCTCGCACTTCCTCGTCTGCTACAACTTACATGTGATCCACCACAAAGGGCTAAAAAACACGTGGAAGGCGAACCGCCGTATTCTGTCTTGGCATATCCACACAAATGTGGAATGCTCCACATGAACAAAGGGCGACTCCCTCGGCTCAATGCGGAAAGGTACGGGCAAAAAAATAAGCCCACAACCTTAATAAATATTTTGGTCGGGCTTGAACATATATCCTCGCCCTTTGTTCATGTGGAATGCTCCACATATAAATTGTAGCGATGGCAAAGGTATGGAATAAGTTTGAGACGTGCAAGGATTTCGCCGAAAAATTTTGAAAAAAGTTTGAGGAGTGGGGTAAATTTGAAAAATGTTTTAGTTAAACACCCCTTGCGTAGCTACAAGTTATGAATATAATGATTAACTTTGTACCGAAGAAATCAACCATCATCATGTTCAGCTTACTTGGTAACATATTGGCATTCGTGAGCACATTTGTAGTAATAGCTACACTGCCCATGACCCTCATCCGCATTGCTGTAGTAAAAATCAGCCACAGCAAGCAGATGAAAGAACAGGCTGAGGTTATAATTATTGCCATAAGTATAGCCATTGCCATAATGCTTATACCGTTTTATCATTATCCATACTAATAAGCTTTACGATTGGCGTTTTGTGTCTTATAAAGCTCAATCATGGCCTTTTGGAAATCATCGGGAGTGTTTATCTGAAGCGAGTCCAATGAATCCTTTATTTTGTCACGCATCTCCCGGTCGGTCTTACGATCGAGAAATTCGCTGACATTCTTAATGATGCCATCTGTTTTAAGTTTAAATTGGAAATCTTTATTGTTGAATTCCAAACCACCACCATTAATGAGAAGTACTATAATCCCCACGGTAGACAATATGTTCTTTTTCTTTGAAATGAAATGAAGCAAACCAGGCGACTCCATCTGCACTTTCATAGACACATCTTTTGCTGAGTCTTCTATATTATTCTCTTTGCAAAACTGCTCTGCAAGTATAAATAATTGTTGGATTTCGTAAAATGTGGAAACGTCCACTTCGTTTTCTGTCTTTATTCTTAGAACGATGTGTGTCTCATCATCTTTATTATAGAAATCAAACTGCGTAGAGTCTATATATGCCGCATATTCTGAAATGTCTGAGATTGGATGACGAGAATTAAACATTAGCTGGGCTTTCGGTGGCAGAACAGTGCGAGAAGTAGACTTTAGGATATCTACATCTATTCTCTTCATGAACGGACACCGACCATTGCCTTCAACAATATTAGGCTCCTCATATACAGCACTTTTGACACGGCATATACTTAAATTGAATGAAGAATACCCAGGAACAACAACTATATCGCCAGGTTTTATTTCATGGCAAAAGCGTATGAGCTGCGAAGCTACATGGCCGGGACGGTTGATTTCAGGATGAAGATTTGCTACTATCTTGCGCAAGTTCTTCATCGCTGTGTTTTCATTGGTCAATATATCATTTATATCCTTTAGAAGGATGTCATTATGCCCAACAGCAATGAATCCATTCTCGACAAAGTCATTGTAGTATTCACCACCCATAGTCCTCACCATCCAATATGAAGATGAGTGCGAGACTGTTTGAACATAATTATTTATAACAGTAATATCACCATTGTTCATTTTTTCAAAATTTTAAAACATTGCACAAAATTAGCAATAAAAATTTGATTAAGCAATATATGGCAAAAGAAAAGCGGCTGAAATCCTCACAGACTCCCACCGCTATATAAATGTTTTAAAATTTCGATGCTGCAAAGTTAATCATTTTCGTGGAGACACGCAAATGAAAAATCCCCCGATGCGTCACGCACCGAGGGCTCAACGAGTTCTTTCAATCATGAAACGTTGCGAAGTCATAACTTGCAGCGGTCATGGTGCCGCATGGTCGGGCGGCGGTGTTGAATTTATTAAACAGTGACCATTTCAATATCTTTGGCAAGTCGGCGCAAGCCAGACTTGATTTTGTCAACCTGCTGCTTTCGCGGTTTGGAAATGCCGCTCGCATAGTGTGAGAGTTGCTTTTGGTTAATGCCCGTTATCTCCTGAAGCGCGGCAAAGGAGAATATGCCACGATAGTAGTCGAGCAACGTAGCCACGTCGAAATCATAGACAAGCTGATATTCACCATCGAAGACAGCCGGGTAGACATCACCGTCTTTGCGCCGACCTTCGAGCCAGAAATCGACACTCTCCTGAACATATACCTTAAAGCCATCAAGGTCGCCATCGTAGGCAACGACCCAGCCCGGCAACAAGTCGCAGACGCAACAATAGCCGTCTTCAGTTCGAGCCGCTTTAATCACAACATTGTTCATAATATATCTTTTTATATGTTAATCTTAAAAATAGGTGGCAGCATGACCGCCACCTTACTTTGCTGAACACCAAACCACGCTTCTATTTAATGTTAAAGGTAGGGCGGAGCGTTAGCTCCACCCCGATTTGTTAGAACCTAAGCCCCGACTGCCGTTCAATACTACTGAGGAGCCATCCGCAGATAGATGTTGAAGGCTTGCCGTTGACAGTTACAACACCCTTTTTTGTAGGATGCTTGAACTCTCGGTGGTCTCCGCTGTAACGGTCTAAGTACCAGCCGTCATCAGCCAAGATTCTCAGAATCTTAGAAACTTTTACATTTTTCATAGATCGCTTGTTTAATAATTCAACACTGCAAAGGTAGTAATTTTACTACTAATAGCCAAACAAAATAGTAACTATTTTACTATGAACAACAAAAAAAAGGTTGGGAGCTTCACAGCCCTCAACCTCCGAAGAAATATGATAAAATTTGACTTATTAGAAATGACGTCCGTTAGAGACGGTCACCTAATATTATTCAAAGCAACTACTTCACAGCAGCAGACTGAATATTATACACTTCAAACCTAATAAAGATCCTTCTGTAAATTGCAATTACTTTTCCACTACAAAGGTACAAAAAAATGCTGATAAACAGCACAATAGGAGNTACAGATGCAAAATACTACAGCTATGCGGAGGAAGGCAAGATATAAAGCATTTCCCGACCTTTGTTTAAAGGTCGGGAAATGCTTTATATCTTGCCTTCCTCCGCATAGCTGTAGTATTTTGCATCTGTAACGATAACGTGGTCTACCATATATATTCGCATTGTCTCACAAGCCTTTTTAAGTTTTAGCGTAACGTTGTCGTCGTCTCGGCTTGGTCGTGTCGTTCCGCTCGGATGGTTGTGTATAAGGGTGAGCGTGGTGGCGTTGCAGAGAAGAGCTTCGCGAAGTATCACCCTAACGTCTACGGCTGTCTCCGAAAGTCCACCGCTTGAAATCCTTACGGCTTTGATGAGCTTAAAGCGGTTGTTCATCAGAAGAACGTGGGCTTCCTCGTGGTCGGCTGTGCCCAAAATGGGGCGGAAATAACGCCACACGCTATCGGCGCTGCAAAAGTCCGTGCGCTCGGCTTGCGCTTCATGCTCGATGCGCTTGGCAAGCTCCAAAGCTGCCTTGAGCGCAATAGCCTTCTTGCTGCCGATACCTTGCACGACTTCAAAATCCTCGGTTCTTCGGCTTGTCATGGCTCTAAGGCTACCGCCACACACATTAATGAGCTGCCTTGCCTGTCGTGTTGATGCGGTTGGGTCGTTGCCCTGCCCGATAATGAGCGATAGAAGTTCCACAATGTCAAGAGATTGAAAACCGTTGTTAACTGCCTTGTAGTCGGGACGCTCCTCACGTACCATAATTGAGAAATCATTCATAATGTATAAGTTTTTAGTTGTTAGTTGTTCGGGTTCGTGCAAGAAACATTGCACCTATAACGGTTGCGCCTACGGCTTCAAGCTCCTTGGCAAAGCTGTTGGCGGTCTCGCCTGTGGTTATAAGGTCATCAAACAGAATGACGGTCTTGCCTTGAAAGAAATCGGGGTCGGCTGACACGATATAACCATACGACTCGCTTACGATGTGTCGTGCGTTGGTGTGCTTGGCTTCACGCTGCCCAAAGATATTCACGTGAGCCGTGCCGTTCTGCACGCCTGTCAGCTTGCTCACTTGCTCGGCAAACCGCTTGAACCTTACTATATACTTGTAGTTGTTTGCAGACGGCACACAACACAAGACATAGTCCTCGCAACTTGCGCCATACCACTTGTTAAGGGTGTTAGCCACAAGACTGATGGCATAATCTGTAGCCTTGCGCTTGCCGTCCTTGAAAGCATAGATGAAATTACGCACACGGTTAACAATTTCGTCAGCGGTACGGATGCGCTTCGGAATGTAGGAGAAATACGCTGCTGTTCTCATAATAGTCAAATTTTAAATATTTCTTAATGGGGTTCTTAATTCTCCGAGGCGAGAAAGGAGCTTTTTACACCTCCCATCTGTAGCCCGTTTGAGAGTTTTTTTTTAATTCACGTCGGGTCGAATTTCGCTTTTTACGCCGCAAAAAGACGACGAAAGCAAGGCTAAAAGACAAGAAAAAGAGACTGAAATTTCACGGAAAACCGAGTTTTTAGAAGGTAGATGTAGGAAGGAAAAACTCGGAAGGCTGCCGTGAAATTTCTGGTACTTTAGCTTGCGGTTCTTGGCTGACAGCCGTTCGTCGTAAATTCGCGGAGGAAAAACGGATTTCGATGCGATGCGCTTTTAAAAAAAGGCTCTCAAGCGGATAAGCGGAAGATGTAAAAAAATCCATTCTCCCCCGGAGAATACCCCCCGATAGCTCGCTATCGGCAGCGCTTTTGCTTCTTTTCCGCAATGAAAAGAAGTTTCCATATCAAAAAATGTCGCGTTTTCGCGTACCTATTCCATACCTGCAAAATTTAGCCGCCTTATTTTCAATGAGTTATGTGGCTAAATTTTGCAGGGTGCAAGACTTACGTCTTTGCAGCACTACACCGCCCTACGCCGAGACGGCAATTGCCTCCCCCCGACAAAGCGGAATATGCAGAACGATGTCCCCAAGTATGTGATTTCGGCTTGCGGTCGGGCGACCTTGTGTGAGGAAAAACAGCTTGGCAATTGCCAAACAAAAAAGCCACCTACGCATCACGCGCAAGTGGCCGACCCAAAACTAAACTAAAAATGAAACAACGAAAAAAGCTAAAGACATAAAGCTAACCGTATGTGTTGACTGTGCCACCAGAGCCTTGGAACACGGGCTTGGTCTCGGCACCTATGCAGATCACGTCGAAAGCGTCGGAGCCATCGGTACGCGCCTCCAGCTTGTCCTCCTCAGTCTCGGCAAGCTTCTCACCTCGCTTGTCCTTCTTGCCATTGTAGACGCCAGCCGAAGTGATAGAGATGAAGAGGTCGGGATTGTTGTCGCGGTTGATGAACACCTGAAGGCGGGCACGTCCGCGGAACATATTGTTGATAAGAGCATTCTTCTCGATGTGGTTCATCGGGTTGCCCAGGTACACGTCGCGCACAGCCCATCCCATGGAGCGCAGGGACTTGATGACCTCCTTGTGCGGGTCGTTGTAGTGCAAGCCCCAGTTCGTACCAACCATGGTGGAGTCGTAATAGAATATCACCTGATGACGCCGATGGAAATGATAGTAAGCATTAAAGTCCTCGAGCAGCTCGGGAATCTTGCGCTCATACTTTACGAAGAACGACTTGAGGATGCGGAGCTTGGAGCCTTGCACCTGCCCCACCACAAGCCAGTTGATGAGGTTGTTGGAGTCGAATGCTATGAGCAGAGGAGCACGATCGTCGCGGTCGGCATCCATTCGGCAGTCGTTCGGGATGACTCCACCCTCGGCCTTGGCGAGATTGTGGAGGTTAAGCACAGACTCGTTGGGAGCCGTATAGAGGTTGACATCCTCACGCAGACCACCATAAAAGCCGTCCGCAGCAATGCCTATGCGCTGGCACATGATAGATGTGGCGAAGGTGAGCGGAGGAAGGTCACGCTTGGCGCGACGGATGAACTCCTCGCCAAGAAGTGCCAAGTTTTCGATAGATGAGTACTCCTTGTAGAGGAGACAATGTGAGCGGAAAAAATTAAGCTGTCGGTTAAGCTCCTCAAGACGCTTGCTTATAGCCTCATGCAGCTCAGGGCGCTTTGCCATCTTTGCACGCAGCTTCCAGATCTGGTAGATGATGCCCTCGATGACCTTGACAAGCTCAGGATCCTGCTTGTCCTTGTAGGAGAGGAACCATGAGCCTCGCTTGGTGACCGGCATATCCGACGTGATAGTCATGCCATGGTGGAGAGGAAAGTGGCGGAAGTACATCTCATTGCCACGATTGGCTTGGAACGTCTCATCCTTGAGCTGCTCGAAGTCGATGAACTTTGCCTCGTCGATTATGAGGTAGTCGAGCGACATAGAGTTGGACGTGCCCGAGCGGTCCTGCGAGATGATGTTGCAGACAGAGCCGTTGTAGAAGCTGATAGTGTTCTCCCAGTTGGCAGGGGTGAAGATGGGCGACTTCCAATGCAATTTCTTCCATGGTCGGCGACCAACAACATAATGCAGGTCGCGTTTGAACCCCCAACGCTCAAGATGAATGAGCATTGAGGGAAGGATATTGGTGAGACAACGCTTGACTGAAGGAGCCACAAAACCGCCCATAGAACCGGGCATACCTTGAAAACACGACTGCAAGCGCCGTGCCTGAATGGCACCCTTGCCGATACCACGCCCTGCCACAATCACCTCGTCGCGAGTGTTCATGGCCAGAGAGTAGTATTGAGCATCGTTGAAGTATTGTCGGTTGGGTTGTTCTGTGTTATCAATCATCTTCATCGGGTTTAGGTTCATCCTTAATCTCCTCAAAGTCAGCGTCCTGCACCATAGTATTTGAGTAGCGCTTGTAGAGAGCGCGAATCTTGCCACGGAGGTCGGGGATGCGCTCTATGCCAAGAACTGTAGGATCGTCAGTCGGCTCAAAGTTCTGCGGCACAATCTTGTCGAACTCAAGGTCAGGTTCATCATCCTTGTCTGTGCGATTGTTAGCCACAAGCACCTTTGAGAGAGCAGCCACAGCCCGCCACTCACCAGCCTTACGAGCTGCAGCAATGTCCTGCTCGACAGACTTGTTGATCTTCCACCTCATAAACTCCTTGGTGGTCTGCTGCATGTTGCCGAGCAAGACCTTGGTGAGATGCAGATCCTCGTAGGCAAGAGAGCGCGAAGCCTTGAACATATTCATGTCGTACTGCACAAGGTCGTTGTCGCTCTTCGAGGGGAACTGCAGCCAATACGCATATAGCCCACGAATGCGATGCAGCCTATTGAGGACAGAATCGGAGACACGCAGGTCGCGAAGCTCAGAGTCGTCGAGAGTGACGTAGCGCGAGTATTCATCGAGGTTGACGGGAAGAGGCATGGTGAATGTTGAATTTTGAGTTTTGAATGTTGAATTGCTAACTGACAGCCGACTGTGCGACGGAGAGAAGACGCTGGCACTCCTGGACAGCATACGGAGAGCCGGCGAGGGCCGTGTCGTGGAGAGTGCGTCGAAGCTCAAGAGCAGTAGCAGACACACCTTTGAGGTAGGCAGTACGGGCAGGATGGCCGACAGTATTAATATCGTCGGACAGCTGACGCTCATCAATACCCAAAAGGGCGGATATCTCCGGTGGAGTCATCATCTCCTTGGCATGAGCCTCTATCTCGGAGAGCAAGTCGGTTGAATAGTCCATTAAGTTCCAAAGATTTATCGACGATGCCTCTGAGACCGGCAAGAAGCGAGTAATAGGCTTGAGGGTCGGTGGTGAGCATGGTACACTCAGCACGGTCACCATAGGTCTGATTCTGCGAGCTGATGACCGACACGGTATAGTCGGCTGTATTGACGAGGACAATCTTGGAGTGGTTCTGCGCAAGATGCACATGGTCGAAACAACTCTGCATAAGCCGATAGAGCTGCACAGTCTTACGAGCAGCCTTGAGGTCGGCCACCAGAGTAGCATGTGCAATCAGGTTGCGACGGCGCAGACGCAAGAAGCCAGAGAGGAAAGCGTCGGAAGTTGAGAAAGTTGACACATATACGTCGGCACGCCCGGTCTGCTTCAGAATCCAACTGAGCAAACCGAGCGTGTGTAATCCAGTACCGAGATGATACTGAGCAGTAGCATCACTCAGCGGACGGAAGGGACAGACCTGTCTCATTGAGTTTAGCTAAGATATCATCGCCGATAGGGGCAGCATTTTCGACGAGCACGGTAACGCGCTGCTGCACCTTGGCGAGCAAATTGTTGTAATCGGCGAGAGCCTTTGTGTTATCATCAGCAGAGAGAGAGGAGCGACGAAGCTCCACAAGGCGGTCGATATACTTAGTAATGTAAGAGCGAGCGTTGGAAATGTCCTTGGCAATGTCAACTGGCGAGGGAGCCGCGCCATCAGCGGCAACCTCCGAGCCTGAAGGAGCAATATAGTTGTCGTAGCGCTCGAGCTCACGCTTGTAGGTATACCATGTCTCCTTGAGCTGCTGCAGATACTCGTAGCGGTCGCAAGGCTGTGTGAGAGGCAGCAGGGTCATGTAGAGACGCTTGATGTTGTTCCAACGTTCCTTGTTCTGCTGCCAGATGCTGCGCACATCTGCTGGCAGCTTGTCGTGGTCGGGACGGATGCCCGACGCGCGAGGGAGGAAAGACATATCAGCAGGAGCATCAGAGTCCTCCGAGTCCTCAGCAGCCTCCTCATCTTTATTGTCGGTCATGAACTGCTGCTCCTCGTCGATGGCCTCCTTAACCTCAGGTGTGACCTCGGCATCGAGAGCCTTGACATCCTGCAGAGTCATGCGCTCGAGTCGCATGGGCAGGAACTTGTTAAGCTCATAGCGTACCTTGGACTCGAACTTAAGCGGACGGCGGATAATAGTCTGATACATAGACACATTGCGGTTGAGCTTAAGCACAAGTTCGGCACCATGAATGATGGACGCGCTATCGTGAGACTCGTCAGCAAGCCATGACTGCATATCTTGAGTTAACTTATCATCGTACATAGAGTAAAGAAATTGATTGTTAAGTAAAAACGGCCAGCACAATTGCTATGCTGACCGCCCCTAACACGTTAATAAAATTAAACCTATTATGATTATAAAGAAAAGCCTATGCAGCAACATTAAGAAGTAGGCCAGTCTCACCAGAGAAATCGCCGTCGGCAGTCTCAATCTTGCCCGGATAGAACGGAGCAGGATACTCGTCATCGGCAGCAATCTGTATAGAGGTAGAGTTGGCATCGGTTGGAGCCTTGCCAAGATCCTGCGAGAGAGTGAGTTCGGGCGTAAAAGCCTCGGAACCGAGCATACGAGCCTTGCCGTTGCGCTGGATGAAGAGGTAGACCATCTCATCGTTGTTGGCCTGTGCTATGTAGCCAGTAATCTTCTCCTCAGTACCAGGAGCCACGGCTGTACCAGTATTCTTAAAGGTCTTGGAACCGTAAGAACCCTGCGACTCCACCTTAAGCTCCGACTCGTTGGGGATAAGAGCAATCTTATGCCACTTTTTATCGGAAGCGAGGACGAAATCGCCCGTATATTTAGCTACAGACTCAAGATCCTTAGGAGCTTCAGCCCCGATAGTCGGCCATTTGACAATGTCGCGCTTGGAAATGCCGTAAATCCAGCCACGCACACCCGGCAGAGACTTCTGCCCTGGGCAGAAATTAATGTCTGAGTAGATAGACTCAGCGCCAGTACACTTTGTCATTTTTGTAAAATTATTAAATTATTAATTGGGGAACCCCACGAGTGGTGAGGAACCCCTAATCACTATACATAACCCTGCTTAAGCCTTCTTCTTCCAATAGCGGAGAACCTCAGGAGAAACTGACTCAAACTGAGTGCCAAAGAAGTAGTTCATGATGAAGTCAACGTCGTAGTGGTTGCTAAGCGACTTCTCGACAAGGAACTTATCATCATCCGTCTTCTGGTTGAAGAGGAGATAAGCGTTGTTCTTGGGCGTGAGAAGCAGGAAGTCGTCAGGCACGCAAGGTAGCGGAACGAACTCGACATTGCTTGCGCCATCGAGCGACTTCTTGTCGTAAGCCTGGTTGTAGGGCAACGAACCGTGGTTGGTCTGATATGACTCAGTATAGAAGTGATAAGCCTGGTCGCTCATAAAGAGCTTGAGCTGCTGCGAGCGAAGCTTGGCAGCAGCTGCAGGATTGCCCACCTGATTCCAGTAGAAATCTTTAATAAGGTCCTCGGCGTTGTCGGCTGTGATGGACTCAGCACCCTCGACAAGGTTGCCAATGTCAGCAGATATGAGCACCTTGTTAGTATAATTAGTACCAGCGACATCATTCTCGAGGATGGTCTGGAAACCGTTGAACCACTTTGAGGTGCTTGTAGTGTCTGTAGAGTCGTGCTTTGCCGTGAACGAATTCATAAACATCTTCTCGCCAATCTTCTTGACGAGATAACCGCACACCTGCACAACAATCGGAACATTCTTGAGACCGTCGCCCTTGGTGACGTTGCTACCCCAGATGGACTGATAGATAGCGTTAGGGTCGATGCCCTGCACGATGTTGCCGAAGAAAGTTTCGAAGACGCGAGGGTCGATCTTCACATCGGCATCCTGATGCTTAGTCTTAGAATAGTTGCTAATCTCAGCATCGGTCGACATCTGGCTGACAGTCTCACGGTAGCGAATGCCGGTGCGGACATTCATGTGCTTCGCAAGCTGCTCCATCGCGAGGAAAGGCATGATGACGAATTCCTTGCGGTAGGTCTGGAAGGTCTTGGACAGCTCCTCGGCACCATAAGTGACATTACCTATTTTAATCGAAGCCATAACAATTACACATTTTTAACAAGGTTAAACACATCCTGAGCTGTAAACGACTGCTCAGCAGAATCAGGCTTATCATCGGTAGAGTCGCCAGCTGAACCCTTGAGGGCTGCAATCTGCTCATCACGTTGCTTGACATCGTTCTGAGCCTGGGTGAGCTGATCCTTGACACGTTTGAGGGCAGTACCTGCCTCGTTGACAGCCTTGGAGTTGTCCTCCACCTGCTTCTTGAGCGAGTGAAGCTCATCATTGATAAGCTTCATCTGCTCCTGAGTAAGAGTGACATTGCCCTCGTCGTTGGTGGCGAAACCTTCAGCGACGTTGAGCAATGCCATGACAGAAGCGAAAATCTTAATCATCTTATTACTTTGAGAGAATTTTGGTGCGTGTTGGTTACGGAAGAGGGACTTGAGACCTTCACACGTCTTTTGAAGGAAGCTCTGAGTTGGATTGCCATCACCATCAACCACAGATGCCACCTTAGAGGCGACATCATCCGAGGTTTGCGGTAGAGATAACGGCGGTATGCCTGCATCCTTGAATTGGTTAGAGATATCGTAGTTGTTGACGAACTGGGCAGAGAACTCGGCAGCAGCCTTCTCAGCCTGCTCATCCTCGCGGATGGAGTCGACAAGGCCGAAATCGAGAGCTTGCTGAGCAGTAAGCCAGTTGCCCCGCTTCATCTGAGCGAGGCATTCATCGACGGTCTTGCCCGTCTTGTCGGCATAGAGCGAGGCAAGCACCTCGTCGAAGTTCTTGAGGGAGTCGCGCTGCGCCTGAAGCTTGCGGACGAACGCATCAATCTGCTCCTTGTTGCTTTGCTCATATTTATAGATGAGAGTAGAAACATTATGTATCAAGAAGAAGCTGCCTTTGACAATGTCGATGGATTTGCATCCGAGCATAGCAATAGTAGCGATTGAGGCGTTCATTCCGAAGGCGTGGGCATGGACGTTACCATGATCCTTGAAAGCCTGGTGCATTTCAAGGCCATCTTTGACGAAGCCACCGAGCGAACAGAATCCGACATGAACCTCCTTGCCCTTGTTATTGTTGAGCACATAGCGTACATAATCGGCCGAGCAACCACTCCACCAATCGCCGATAGTGCCAGATATTACGAAATTATATTCCATAGCTATGAATTTTCGGCAAAGATAGAGCTAAGATAGAGCGGATGAAAATACTGAGGCAAGTGAGACTAAGCCCCAAAATGAGCACGGAGACGGTCATCAACCATATACATTCTGAATAATATAAGGTGGAAGGTGGTCGGACTTGAAGGACACATTAATCTCTGTGAGCTGATTGTCGGTTATAGACTCTGGGCAATTCTCAGTCACAACAATCTGGGTGTAGGGACGACCATTGATGCCAACAAGATATTGCCTGTCATCGGTAAGGGTGACGCGGAATACCATGTGCCGTTGGCGGATAATCTTGAGTGTTTCGGGCGTGAGCAGCTTGAGAGTGGTTGTTACTATAGTATTATTGTCCTCAGTCTTGCTCGACGAGACGAGCGAAGGATGATTGCGCACGCAGATGGGAGTCCAGACGACAGACGACGGGATGTAGACCTTGCGCGAGCCTCGCCGCTCAAGGGACTTGATGTCGGTAGTGTAAGCATACTCGACAGACTTGACAATTTTGATTGATTTCATAGGAGTGAACGGTATTGAACGCATCTGAACAAAAACGGTGTTCTTGTCGGTACGAATTATAGAAAAATTAACATAATTTACTTGCTGTGGTCACGCGATGAGCGCCGCAGGTCGATGCCCGACTTGAGATATGCGTTGCGCATCCGCTGAAAACGCATCTTGACAGTATCCTCATAATCTATGCTGATGCCATTGTTCTGACACCATGCCCGGACAGCCTTCAGGAGAGGACAATGCAGGGTCTCATAACCGTTGAGGTCATGCCAAAGCTGGAGCCGGAACGTGTCCTCGATGCAGTCAGCCACGGCAGCACGCGCATGAGAGCCGAGGTGGTTGTAGGTGACAACCGGCTTCTGCTTGCTGTCGGGTATACAGATAGCAATCTCTCCAGGCTGACACACAGCCGGCATGGACGTAGGCTGACGGGTGAGGAAGCGACGGATGCAAGCATTCTCGGCACTCTGGTCCGGGAAGCGGACTGGAGTGCCGTAGTGGAATGTCAGCCATTGAACGATGAAGGGCTTGAGCTTGAGATATACGACGAAGTTTGACACGACTGCTATATTATTAGTTATTATTTATTAGTTGTGGATATTTCCCTACAAAATTAGGAAAAATAGAACAAATATCCTTATGTTTAAGGGTGGTTTCCCGTGTTTATTAGGATTTTCTTTTTGTATTTCTGAGTTTTCGCTGAGTCTGTTATGTTTTTGTACGAAAAGTTTGTGACAGAGTGAAAGTTTGTGACAACGCTGTAACTATCTGAATATCAAATGTTGCAAAATTAAGTCGGGGCTTATCACAAGTTTGTGACAGAGACCGAAGTTTGTGACACACCAAGACTGTTGAAATGTCGTTGCAAACTTTGTAAGTTTGTGACAACTTTGTGATGTAAGTTTGTGACAGTTTGTGACAAGCCGAAACCCCTTTATTTACTATGTTTTTAGACTTTTTTGGAACATCTTATACAAAATCACAAAGTTTTAAGACAAAATAAGAGAGGGGTGTCGGGGAACAGAAGAAGGCCCCGGCGGGAGTCTCAGAGAAATGCCTGTGGAAATTTGGAACACTCTGCTACAGGTTGTTGGAATATGGGACAACGAAAAAGCGGACCGCACAGGCAATAAATACCTGGCAGTCCGCCACCCATTGAAGATTAAAGCGAAATTATGATAGAAAAAAGATTAGAACGGCCGATTGTCTTCCTCGCCATCGAACTGCAGCTGTTGCTCCTTGGGAGGCTCAGCTGCTGCATCTGTAGACATGGAGCGCACATAGAGCATATCCTTGGTCTTACGCAGCTCAGGAGTGATCTGAACAGCTTTCTGGATGCGTCCGCTTGAATTACAATACTCCGGAGGGTTGATACAGTCAATCCAAGGGCAAAGCTTACCGAAGGCCTTGAGCTTCTTGGTGAAGGCTTGCATGGTGATATGCTTGACATTGGCGAACCTCTGATAATCGGTGAAGACATCGTCACGCGCGATGAACTTGTCGAGGTTGTCACCTTCGGTCGAGAAATAGCCATTGGCCCAATCCTCGAAGTTGACACCCATAGCCGCCTTCAGACGGCGACGCTCCATGTTGGACATAGGAGGCTGCGGTTTGATGCCAGAATCCTTGACAGAGAGATAGTAGCGGCAGCATTGAATCCAAAAGTTGAGGTCACAGTTCCACTCCTCCTCGCTGTAGTCGTAGGCATAGAGAGTCTTGCCGAAGTCGTCGCGGATGGAGCGAGTCTCATGATAGTCATTATCCTCAGTCTTCTGGTGATACCAATCGGAGAACACCATGTACAATGATCGAGCCTCGGATGACGGGTCGAAGTCCTGGGGCACATAGTTGGTGGTGAACGCCATCTTTGGCGACTCATCGAAGCTGATGGTGAAGGAACGGTTGTTCTTTGGGTTCACATTCATGTCGGAGGTGATATTGTCGTAGAAGAGACCGAGATTGAGATAGCGGTCGCAATCATCGACAAGCAGCATGTCTGTAAACTGGCTCACCTGGTCGAACACATGAGGGTTGTCCATCAGTTTCGGGTTACGGCCAGACAGTTTGACTGTTTTCATCAAGAAGGACAGCACCTTGAAGAAGAATGATTTGCCGGAGCGGCCATTGCATTCGTCCTCGTCGCCTATCTTATTGTCCATGGCCAACGGGGCCCAAGCCCGGACTGAGTCCTTATAGCGATGCAGCATGTAGCCGAAGGTGAATATCTTGTTAATGAGGTTACGCTTCTGTTCCTGGATCTCATAGGCAGTAAGGCCATCACCATCGATGCGGAAGGGATGAGCCTTGACATACTCCTCTGCAGACTTGCGGTCGTCCTTGAACCTGGTCTCAGTCTCAGCACGCCAATACAGACGTGACGTGTTGATAAGATAACCGAAAAAATGGCTCTTGACATTTTTAATCTTTATATCGAGAGTAATCTGGCCATCCTCGTCCTCTGACTGTGTAATCTCAAACATATCATCCAACGCCTTGAACCGATGCGGAATGACATCCTCCTCCCACACGTAGTTATGCAAGTCGTCGGCACCAGGGTCATATTCCTTGATACCATTCGACTCGCCTACAGGCTTGCACACCTCAACCGTCTTGTTAGGAAAGAAGAAGTATTGCGAGTTGGGCGTGAAGTTGATAAAGTTAAGGTCAACCTCCTGAAGCGACTCAAGAGCTGCAGGAGAGAGTTTGGTGGTATTAAGCACCAGGTTGAGGATGTTGCGATCCTCGAACCTATCAACCACCCATCGACGGATAAACTCACGAATATCCTTGACATTAACACGCTTGACAATATTGCCCTCGACACGGACGAACTGTGTATTGGCCGAGTTCTCGTCGTGCAAGGCATAGAAGCCGTTGAGCTGGAGGAAATTGTAGAGACACGCTGTATCAATCTCAGTCTTAGGTTTGCCATCCTTGGCGAAGTATTGCACCCAAAACTTAGCCGGCATGGCTATCTTGAGCAGGTTGCGGAAGTCCTTGCGCTCGCTATGTATCTCGAGCCAATCGCGCAAGTCCTTGCGAGGCTTACCGCGGTTATCCTTGAAGGTCTGCAGCTTGTCTGGAAGCCAAGCGGTATGGATGTCGATGAAGCGCAAGGCCAACTCACGGCCCTTGCGACGACCAGTCTCATCGATGTCTGGAATATTATACAGCACCTCGACATATTTCATTATCTCCTTGTACTCATCTACGGAGAGCTGGTAGGTCTCGGAGTTGAACCATAAAGGAGGATAGCCCATCGAGCGACAGCACAGAGAGTCACGCTCGCCAGAGCAGATGACAGCCTCAGGGAGTTTCTTTATCTTGTATGGTTTATCGTCGCCATGCTCGGCATTCCAAAGCTTCTCTTCTTCATCGTTGTACTTCTTGTATGCTTTAATAAGTTCCGACAGCCCATTTATATACGACCGGGGTTTGGCACCTGCAGGAGTGTAGGAAAAACGAAATCCCTTGTCGCAGTTGAAAGGCTCGTACACCTTGTAGAACTTCTTCTCTGGCTGTGTAGGAGTGGCTTCCTCAATGACACACTCACGCATGAAAATCGGGTAGTTATCGGTAGAGTATTTTATGGTAGTCTTACGATCCTTGACGTTGCTTATCCATTTGACCGAGTACCAATGCAGAGCTTCGACATCAGCTTGAGTGACACGCGGGCCGAGTACCTTAAGTTCCCGTTCCGTAAACTTGTCTTTAAGCTCCCATCTGCGTGTACCATCCTTTTCATCAGCCAGAGCATCACGCTGTCGAATATCCGGTTTATTGAGAGACCGATTAAGTTCATCGCGTACACCATATTCCGCAGCCATCTGTAGTATGGCCTCGTTGAAGCGTGAGCGGTCGAAGCCCTTCTCACGCATATATAAGTCGACGGCGTTCTCGCCTCGTCCATCACCACCGAAGTCTGTAACCTGCCATATCCGACCATATTTTTTCGAGTCGTATTGCCGTAGGCAAGCCGACGGCGTGCGTTCGTTGCGAATGGCAAAGTGCTTGTTCTTCTGGCCTACACAATCCTTAGCTTGCGGAAAGAGGTCGAGGATGATGTTCAAGCCACCATTTGTTTCGCTTAATATTTTTTCTACTGTTATCATTTCGCTTATTGTTTTGTTCTTCAGGGTGCAAAGTTAAAGCGTGCCACGCTCATGGGGAAAACACGCGGAGCGTGGCATGGAGTTGCAGAGTCACGTTGTCACGATTCCGTGGAGAGTTTTTCAGATTCTTCCTCGTCGACTAATCGCATAGCCTCCTTTACAGCAGCTCTAAATTTATCATTTTTCCTCATACTTTTAGCTAAAGCCATGCTAAAAACACTACATTTACCTTCCGCCCAAGTTTTTATTGGATAAGCATCCTTTGCAGATGAGCACATGAAGAATACCGTACGGTTATCCTTACGGCACATATCGAACACAGCATCAACATAGCTGAATACAACCTCATTTAGATCATAAATTGCTTGAGGGTGATTAAAAGGAGGATAAGGAACCAACTGAGGAACCTGCTGTATAGATACACCATCCTCGCCAATGACCACACCAGGGCGCTCGCTATTAAGCGTACGGTAGGCAATGCCGAACTTATCCCACAGGATATAATCAGCATTCTCCAAGGCTTCATCCTCAAACTCTTTGCTCTTGCCATCTACACCAAGGCAGCAGCCTTCAGAGTATTGTATAATATGGAAGTCCTTTGACAAGACTCCGGTCTCTTTGAGAGACTCGGTAAATTTTGTATAACTATCTATTGTTATCATAATCGCATTCTATATTTTTAAGATATTCTACATATTTTAGAAGTAAACTGCACCATCGGCCGTTAAGACAGTGGCGCATGTGAGGGCACGAGTCGCATTTCATAACTTCAACTGCGCCATGAAAGTTACACCCTCTATCCAGGAATCCATTTGAGATTTCATATTAATAATTTTTTAACCTTAGTACTCTGATAATATCGCGGCAATGCTTAACGCCACACTTCTCCTTGATTCGTCGCAGCTGCACCTTGACAGTCTGTGCGTTCTTTCCAAGCCGCTCGGCAATCTTGGTAAAGGTAAGCCCCTCAAGGTAGAGGTCAGCAATCTCACGCTCACACTTAGAGAGCTTGATCATTGACTTTGGCTTGCATATAACGCCCTCATGCTCACAGATGCCTCGCAGAGGACAGCGGACCTCCTCGAAGTGCATGACACCATTGTCGAGGTCTTGAGAGAGATAGTCATGCTCGCCGAAGTTGCAGCGTATGAAACGGTCTGCGATACGGAAGGCGACGCGCTTGTACAACAAGGATAATGTTGAGTAGCACTCTGGCCAATACTTTTTCACTCGATTGTTAACAAAATCGATAATGTCGGTGTTGAACTTGGTCAACCGTCTTGACTCCTTGCCTGGTTCCTTGTAGTATACGGAGCCATCGGGGGTGACGTAAAATTCTAATGTCTTTAATTTTTCCATATTTCTTCGTTTTTAATAGCTTCATTGCAAGCAATACGCTCGACCGTACTAAGGAAAAACCCATCGACACCTGTCAGCTTGCGACGAATTGTACTATAGTTCATATCGTAAGCAACAACCAGATATTTCAGGAAAAGTCCCTTATTCTTCTTTGACAGGTTACCATAGTAATCCTGCAGGTTCAATGAATCGATTTTATGTTCAATTTTCTTGTTCATGTCGGATTTAGTCACTAATTTTGACGCAAAGATATAAACTATTTGCTAATTATCCTTATGTGTCAGGATAGAATCTTCCTAATTCGTAAGGATTTTAACACTAATTAAAAATGAAGTACGAAAATAGCATGGTAACGAGCCAAAGAGTTAAGGAATTACTTTCCAAAAGCGGAATGACGTTCTCAGAGTTAAGCCGAAGACTATGGGGCCCAAAGTCTCACAACAGTATATCATATTTCGATTGTCGACCAGACCTAAAGGTATCTACACTAATTAAAATGGCAGAGATCTTCGGTTGTTCTTTAGATGACCTCCTTATCAAGTCGGACAACAGCTCGGACACTCCGAACATACAAGGAAATAATAATGTTGTTAACAGTAACTATGTCAACACCGATGTTACTACACTCAGAGCTGAAATAAAGGCCCTGAAAATGGTAATCTGCGAGAAAGACCAGAGGATTGAAGACTTAAAAAATACTAATAAAGAGCTTGGTCAACGCTTAGACTACGTTCTGCAAATAGGACGTGAAAAGGACCATAAATAAGAATATTGAACCCCAAAAGTGATCAATGTTATTAAGATTTCTGTCTGAAACCCGGGAATATAAGGAATCGCCCATCCTGCCTCCGCAACAAAGATTAAATTTTATGGTTAATATCGCGGAGTGGAGCAGTTGGTAGCTCGCCAGGCTCATAACCTGGAGGTCGCATGTTCGAGTCCTGCCTCCGCAACTAATAACGACATAGCAAGTTGTAAAGCAACGAGTTATGTCGTTTTTTCATTTTATACTGCGACAAATCTACGACAAAGATTTTGTACTTTTGTAAATTGTATTGCAAAAGACTATAAAAAGCTATAGTGTAACTTAATATTATTTCATTATAAAATGGAGTTGTGCCCACAGTTGGCATAGCTCCATTTTATTTTTGCACTGTATTTATGATTATAAAGATATAAGCATTAATAAAATGGAAAAAATCGCACTTGAATCATTACGGCTGATTGCGGCAGATTATGTTAGCCAACAAGTAATCAACGAGCTTCGTTCAGAAGGTATATATTCAATAAAGAACAGCCCAAATGTACATGTTAATGTCGTGTTGGTGTCTACTGACAAAGGAGCCGATAGCGTTAATGAAATCTTAGAAACACATGCATGTACAAGAAGAAATGTCGTAATAAAAATGAATCCAGAACTCAGTATCAAAGAAGAATCTGACATTTTCTCTATATTGTCTTTTCAGGCAGATAGCAATCCATACTTAGAATTGAAAAAGTTTCTGCAACTATATAATATATGTATAGAGAAGCATGGTCTATTATGCTTTGATTTGTCTGATTTCTCAATACTTATAAGAGGAAGGAACGTAATATCTACCCACTCGTATGTGTATAAAAAAGACATAACAGAAGCTCTTGCGCATCTAAAGTCAATATATATAAAAGAAAATGGCAGGTATATTTTGGCTATTACCATAGCCAATGACTATACTGATGAGATGAAAAAGATAACGCTTCCTGAAAAGATGATGCTTCCTGTAGGTGACTATATGGAAACCTTTCCGGATAAGAGCCTATTATATCTTACAATCACGATAGCCACGCCGAAAACATTAACTTTATTCACATCAGTACCTTTGTAGAAATGAAAGATAATGTCAAAAATCAACAGGCACGTGCTGTCTTAAAAAGAAGAATTATTTCTTTTCCTAATGACGGTGAGTTGCGAGTGGAAAGTATAATCAGAGAGTTTGAAGATTATGCAATGATTGATTGCAAACAATATGACAAGGTTGTGCTACAGTTTATTACTGCATCAGTATATCCGTTGAAAAAGAGTGAGTTATGTCAGTTGGTCTCGTTCTTTGCAAATAAGTTTCACAAAGCAGAATATACATGGGAGACTGGAACAGATGAAAAGTTAGACGAAAAATTGTTGGTCCAACTTTTATGCAGCTGCTTCTCCCACCTATAAGGTTGCAAATTGCAACCTTGTAGAGCGAGATTGATTATGATGGTATGAAAAAAAGACACACCATAGCAATATCTTAGCAGCCGAAACGTTATCGTATATAAACGACAAATATGGCACTGAATCAAACCAATAAGCTCGTATGGATTGTGGAAACCATCTATAAGGCACATAAGATTTCATTCGAGGAATTGAACCGCCGCTGGATGGATAATGTAGATTTGAGCGGTGGTGAGGAGATGTTGAAGCGCACTTTCCATAAGTGGAAGTGGAATATCTTCGACACCTTCGGATTGTCGATAGACTGCGAAAAGACCGCTCCATATAGGTATTATATCGCCAACGTGGAGGATATGAAGAGTGGAAGTATTGAAAATTGGTTGCTCAGTACGCTATCGGTGAGTAATTTTCTCCTTGAAAGCAAATCTGTCAAGAACAGGATTATCCTTGAAGACGTGCCCAGTGGCAGGGAATATTTGGAGCTGATAATAGATGCGATGAAGAAGAACCGCTTCATTCATATCAACTATTTCAACTACTGGAAAGGTGACACGCGCGACCATTATGTGATGCCGCTATGCGTAAAGCTATACCGCCAACGCTGGTATTTGGTTGGGCGTAATTGGCCTGCAGGCTATGACCTCGTCTTTTGTCTCGACCGCATACATGACTTCCGCCTTTCGAGCCACACGTTTGAATATCCTGAAGAGTTCAATCCACAGGAATACTTCAATGGTTGTATAGGTGTAATTCCTGGCGATGGCACCGACATTGAGAAGGTAAAAATCAAGGTCAGTACCAGTCAGGCTAACTACCTGCGCGACCTTCCTCTGCATGAGTCGCAACAAGAGACTGAGCAAACAGATGAATACAGCATCTTTGAACTGCATGTGCGCCCGACATTCGACTTCCAACAGGAACTGTTATGGAATGGTGAAGACCTTGAAGTACTCGAGCCGCTATGGCTACGTAAGGAGATTGCAGGAAAAGTAAAGAGAATGTGGAACAAGTATAAGGATGGTGAATAGATATGGCATAGAATAAAATTGTTGTATATTAATAAATCCAACTGTAATCAATGGAGAACATGAATATTCAAGAAAAACTGAGACTATGGGCTGAAGAAGCCTATGAATTTTATTCAAAAGAGGCAAGAGTCCTTGATTTGGATTTTTACACTCAGTCAGACCTTACCCAACTTACAGACGACAAGCCCGTTGAGCTAATGGTCATTGGCATCAATCCTGGGTATGGAGGACATTATCAGAAAGACCGATTTACCAAACCCGAATATTTGCTGCATGGAAATTGTGATTTCAAGAAAGAGGGTGCCCCTCATCTCAACATCTTTGAATGGCGCATCGTAAGAAGGCTCCGTTCCATTCTTGATTATGGCTATTTTGGTGATTTAATGAAAGATGAAAGTCGTTTTGTACTCACTAATGCCACTTTCTTTTCTACGCATAAGGAAACAGGTCTTAATGGATTAAAAGTCAAAGAGGCACAGAAGGCATCAATTGAATATACAAAAATGTTGATAGACATTATTCGCCCAAAACACATTATTTGCTTGGGTGGAAAGAATTGTATGAAGTTGCTGTTGGATAGCAAAAATCCTTTACTTGGTGATGTTGTCAAACTTGATTACGGGGAAATAGACAGTATCCCTACTTATGGCATTGAACATACTTCTTCATCTTGGTCGATTGAGCAGATGGAATTGGTGTGCAAATCTTTAGGGCGTGCTTTTAAGTTGGATAATGAGCCTATTGATTACAGAGAATTTTATGCCAAATCAAAAGACATTCTTGAATCATTCACAAAGAAAAGAAATGACAGAGATGAGATAAAGCATGAAATCACCCTTCGTTGGGAGTATATTTATGCCAGTCTTTGCAATTACTGCAAATTTAATATAGGTTTAGAAGTCTATGAAAAGAAAGAGAATATAGAAAGATTATCCATAGCTGACCAGCAAGGCAATCCTGTTTTGCTTATTACTATTTCCAACCAGTCTGAAAAGCAAATTGGGGTCCGTTCTCTTAAAAACAATCATCCTAAAGACGAGTTTTTTGATGCGATATCATCTGCGTTAATGGACATCGACAAGTCTTTCAAGCCAATGATTAATAACCAAGGAAAGGTAACATGGATAGGATGTCTTAACATTGCAAGCCGACTCAAGGATACAGACGCTTTTATCAATGAGACAAAGAGCATACTTGACAAGGCAGTAGAAAGAATGCGTTTAATACTCTAATGTCTTTATTAGACCTACATTGTTTGAACCTATTTACTAAGCTAAAGAGGTTGCTAGAATGATAAAGAAAATGTAAAAAAGAAAACTTATGAGCAAGAATGTTTCACTTAAATCAATAGTTGATTTTGAAAACGACAATATCAACTTCTATATTCCCAGCTATCAGCGAGGGTATAGGTGGAAAAGCCGACAAGTCAGTCAGCTGATAGATGATATTGACTCTTTTAGTCCCACCGAATCCACTCCTTTCTATTTTCTCCAGGCATTAGCTGTTGCTAAAGATACAGAGAATAATAGAGTAAATGTAGTGGATGGACAACAGCGACTTACCACGTTAAAGCTGATACTCGGTGAGGAAAGTGGCGAATTACCAATTGACTATGCCCGTGAGGCGAACCAGGCTCTCGATAAGTATTTCATGAATATGGCCAAAGACGTTATTGAGGAAAAATTGGTTAAGATTGGACCCGAAAGAAGAACCGAATTCTGCAAAAAGATTAAAGAGTGTTGCAAATTTCTCTACTATGAAGTTGAAAAGGCTAAAGAATTGTCCACATTCAACGATCTTAATAGCGGTAAAATTCCAGCAAAAGATTCAGAATTGGTAAAATGCGTCATGCTGACTTTAGGAAATGACGAGACATCGAATGTAACGAAAGCGCGTGCTGACGAATGGGACGATATTGAACGCATGCTTAATAACAATAGTTTTTTTTCATTCATAACGCCACGTAACACCTGGAAAGAAGATGATGGAATGACTGTTCTGTTGCGCTATGCAGGATTAATTCCAACGAAGACAGAACAAGAGGAAGAGGTTTTTCCTTTTCTTACAAGAATTCTTGACGAACTGAAGACCAAGTCGCGTATCACGATTTGGGAAATGATATATTCAGTATTTTATCGTTTATTAGAATGGTACAACGACCCTCTCATGTATCATGCTTTTGGAGCTATTGTTCATCAAAGAAATAATAAGGATATCAAGCCCAAAACAAGAAAGGAGATATTGGACGCTATAGAAAAAATGGCAGAATACAAGCCAAAAGAAGACAAGAACGATTACTCCAACTGGGGAGAAGATTTATTTAATTATCTGTTGCTCAGCAATGTCGCTTTCTGTTGGAAAAGATGGGCCTATCGCTATAGCTTTGAAATGCATTGACAAGTAGAAGCTTGGTCGATTGAGCATATATTTGCCAGAAACCAAAAAGTTTTGGATGAAAAAGAACTAGAAGAGTGGTTAGGCAATGACTATTCTAAAAGTGTGTTTGACGAGTATCAAAAAGAATGCGGAAAAGGAAAAGGAGATGATTGGCTAGCTAAAAAACTAGGCAGTAGATACCCGACAACAGAAGATAATTCTATCGGGAATCTTGCATTGTTGCCAAAAGATGCAAACTCCTCGTTAAATAACAAGTTGTTTGAAGGAAAACGGGAAGCTGTTTCTGAATGGGCACGTAATAGTTGGACTGAGTATTGGGCACCTCCTGTCACAGAAGCCGTGTTTATGAAATCACTCCCTGGATTAAAGATGACAGATCCATATTGGTCAGAAGAAGATAAAAAAGCTTATCGAAATTCTATGAGCAAGGACATCGATAGTTTTATTGACAAATTAAAGAATCCTGTAAAAATATGAAAAATAATATTTTAAAGCACTATATAGAAGTACCAGACAATTTGTTTGCACTATTGTCCAGGTATCGTGTGGTTATTCCTGGCATTCAACGCCACTATGTCCAGGGAGCCAATAATCCCAAGGCCGAAAGCGTACGTAAACAGTTTATAAAAGAAATCTTCACTGCAATAGAAAAAAAGCAGAATGAATTCAATCTGCATTTCATCTATGGCCCCATCAACACTAATGGAGAAGATTCTTTTGTACCCGTAGATGGTCAGCAACGCCTGACCACCTTATGGCTGATTGCAAGGTACGCAGTGGAAAAGGCAGAACCCTCAAATCGTAAGGAACTACTGCGCTTACTTTCTCGTTTTACCTATGAAGACAGAATCAATGCTAAACGATTCTGCCAGGCATTGACTTGTGAAGACTCGAGATGGGACATTACCCAAGACCCGAATCCTGATATTCTTTGTCAGGATTGGTTTGTGGACTATTGGAAAGAGGATGAAACTGTAGCTTCTATGATAAGAATGCTTTCCACTATTCATGAAGAATGGAATAAACACCAAGACTCCATCACAGCAGAGGATATTTTGGAGGCCATTGCCTCAAAAATCAGATTTAATCTGAAGATAGATGCCTTTGGTGATGATATCTACATGAAGATGAATGCCCGTGGATTGCAATTGACACAATGGGAGAACTTCAAAGGCAAATTCTCTGAAGACTTATGCGAAGATAAAAAAGAGTGGTGGGTTAAAGAGATGGAAGAGCTTTCCAATCGTTTTTTCACTTGTTCAGACGAACAACACGAATTGCCGGATAATGCTTTCTTCGCTTTGTATGCACGAATCATGGCCTACGAAGCGAAAAAAACTGGCGTGGATTGCGGTAATGGCATCAAGGAACTTGCAGCATACACCCACAATACCTGGAGTCAGATTGAACTTCCATTTGTTCCCTATTCTGATTTTTCAGGTATCACTAATAAAGAATCCATCGCTTCAACTGTTGCAGCCACATGTGTAAAGATGATAAAAACTGTTCTGGACCGCTACCAAAAAATAGTGCCTTACTTTGGAGACAGAACTTTATTTGAGACATTCTTTCATCCCAAAAATAAAAATGATCTCGATTTTACACTTTGTTGTTATGAATATTTTAAGAAATTTGACAATATAGAAACTAAAGATTTCTTAAAGGCTTTGCGTTTAATGTGGAACATCCTCGAAAATGTACAAGACAACAGGGTTGAACTTGTCAAAAAAATCATAGACTTAGAGGACAAAACATTGTACTCTCGCCAAATCAAGGAAATAATCGGTTCAAATCCTCCAGAGCAAGCAGAAGAGGAAGCTGAAAAGGCTATCCAAATGCAATGTAATGATCAATCCATACCAAGTGATTGGAATGAGGAAACACTTGGTAAATGGAGTAATTGGAACGATGCAATAGAGAAAGCTGAAGAATGTGCGTTCTTTCATGGTTCCATCCGTTTCCTTTACAGAAATAGTAATGGAGAAAAACCTTGGGAGAAGTTTGCGACCAAACTCTGTAATTGCATAGACCTCTTTACCAAAGATGGACTTTCAGAGGAAAAGAAGGTAAAAGCTAACCAAGTGCTTATTTCTCATTGCGAAAATTGGATAAATCTCATACGGAAACCGGTATTTGATACAGATAAAGAGAGTTGGAAACAAGTTCTAACTGACATTAATCTTTCAGAATACGTGAATGGTCTGCTTTTATCACCGAATGAGATTGCAGATAGTCATGACGATATCATACAGTTATTAATAGATAATAACATCTGGAAGAATCTTATAAACGAGAATTCTGGATATAAACTTGAATGGAAGGCCAACTCTCCATCGTTATGGTTAAACAGGTATCTATATTTAACGCTGAAATTGACGCGCAACAATCGTGAAGATATCTTAGATGCATTTATTGGCGAATCTAAAGTAACATTCGATGCACCAGAAGAAAAACGATATAGGACAATAAAAGGCAAAAATTACTATTTTGCAGTACCTATGTGTTTTGCGTATAAATACAAAGGTAAAGAATACCATTTTGCTTGGCAAACATCGGGAAACATAGATATGTATGATAATAATTGGAATAAGTTATTCGATCTATACTACAAAAAGTATGGCGAAGGATTTAATATCGCAATTGACGATCAATCAGACCATGACTCTTCATATTATATAAGAATGATTGAAGATTGTATTGAAAGGTATGTGAAATTAAAAGGCAATCATACAAGTTCTTTGCCAGTACCACATAAGTAACACTCCAGTACCACATAAGTAACACTCCAGTACCACATAAGTGAAACTCCAGTACCACCTATATGAAACTCCAGTACCAGTTGGGTGGTACTGAAAATGGTACTGGGAGCGTGCGTCAAGCTTATTGTAATCTTGTCACGTTTGCGCTCATAACGCCTGTTGTTTTTTTGTCACATATAATTTACTCAAATATGATAGAGAAAGTTTTTTACTTTGTAAATATCCTTTCGAATTGTTGAGTTGTTGCCATAAAAAATGCTACTAATGGTTGTGAAACCAAAAGTAGCATTTTTATTGTCTATTGAAAAAGACAAAACGATTTACAAATCTTAAAATAGTCAAATTGTGTAACATAAGCCGTTCATAATCAACGAATAACGACATAGCAAGTTGTAATACAACTGGTTATGTCGTTTTTTGGGGTCAGTGGAAATTTAGTGGGGATAAGCATAAATCTTTGCAAGTCGATACAGAAAGAACTTTTCATCAACGATACCCCTTAGTGATGCTCTGAAGGCTTTGATTTTCGCATTAAAGGATTCAGCTGCAGCATTAGATGATCTATTTTTATAAAAGTTAAGAATATCATCGTAATGTTCATAGAATGTTGCAGCAATAACATTGAAAGAACGGAAGCCAGCTTCTTCCACTTTGTTGTACCATTTAGCCATAGAAAGTCTTGCGGCATCCTTAACAGTATTTTTTGAGAAAATCATTCTCAAAGAATGCGAGAGTCCATAAGCTGTCTTCAAATCTGGATATTCTCTAAATAGGATCTCTGCTCTCTTGCTTTGTGACAGCGTCCATTTCTCTCCTGATTTGAAAAGAAGATACCTACTCCTTGCTAGCAATTCCTTTCTCGTATCTCCGTTCTCATATCGAAAAGGCACGTATTCGCGTCCTTCAAGTTTTGCATTCTCCATGTCGTCATTGGCCTCTTGTATAGCATCCCAACGATGCTTAATGCGCATTTCTTGCACAGCATCGCAAGCAAGCTTCTGTATGTGAAATCTATCAATTACTCTCATTGCTTTTGGAAAGCATGTGCGAACAATCTTTCTCATGGAGTCTGACAAATCTAATGTAACCTCCTCAACGATATTCAGAAGTGCTTCCGGTATATGCTTCAAGGCATTGATAACGTCCTCTGACTTAACACCCTTGACAATTGCAACCAGACATTGATCTTTTCCGTGTCTGTCCCTGTTGGTGACGATTGTGCGCAATTCACCGTTAGACATAGAGGTCTCGTCTATTGCCAAATTACGACCTACGTTGTCAGGAAAGACAAGCCATTCATCGGCATGTTCTAGTTCTGACCAGGTACGATAGTCACTCAAGACATCCTTGTATTGTTTATCCAACGTATTGGAGTTTACATGGTAGTATTGCTCAAGCGTACGGCAGGTCGTCGGGGATATGTCCATACGTCTCTTTTAAAAAAGCCGCAAACTCTTTCGAGTAGCGGGTTCCTGATTCGGTAACACTAATACGGTCGACAAATGTCTCTCCTGTTTCCTTGTTTCTCCATCTACGACGACGAAGTACAAGAATCACTTTATGGTCACGAATCGGAAAATCAGTTATGCGTACAGCATCCATAAAACCTTTGGATTCGTAGTCCTCAGATTTTTGGAGATAAGCATTCATACGCTCGTCTAGATAGATGGTCATACTCATTGAGTCAATATCAGACTCATCTGTTTCTATCTTGACGATATCGAAATTGTCCAGTATTTCTTTGGGAAGAACTATACGGGCTAATTGTTCAAGCATGTTCATAATGCAAAGATACAAAATACTATGAAACAAAAAAAACATCCACAGTACTTTTCCACTGAGCCGTTTTTTGGTTTTAGGGTGCGACAAATCTGCGACATAGTTAATAAAACAAATTGATAAACTGTTTATGTACTGGTTTCATAAAATATTGTGGGATAAAAAACAAACAAAAAAAGGACTTTACCGAAGTAAAGCCCCTTTTAATGGATTTGTTTGATTGTATGTTTTGTGATCCGCATGGGGCTCGAACCCATGACCCCAACATTAAAAGTGTTGTGCTCTACCAGCTGAGCTAGCGGATCTCCGTGTTTGCCTTATGTTTTAAAGCGAGTGCAAAGGTACGACTAATTTTTTGAATATGCAAATGTTTTATCGTTTTTTTGACAACTTTATTTAATCATTTGTATATCTCGTAAAAATACAGTAATTTTGCAGTAGCTTTTACATAGGATAACATTGTTAATTTTAAAAAGATATATGTCTTCTAATAATACAACAGCTTCTAATGCCTCTGCCTGGACCGAGGTAGAATATTCGGCTCGCTGTATGAGCCCTTACATCAGTACACCTATTTATATACCAGAGGAAACTTCTTATTATCTTTGTCGCAAGGGTGGTGTTCGCGAGCAGCACAAGCTTACGTTTGTGGTCTTTCGTGCCGAAGGTGCCGATCCTGATGATTGGGAAGATTCTCCAATGATGGGACGTCTTGATATCTGCGTACTTGGTGATGGGGATGAGGAGGTAGAACCTGTTGAGGCTGTATACCTTGGTGTACCTACCGAGCAGTTTATAAATGTGGTACGCGAGGATGATAATGAGATAGTGTTCGACTTTACATGGAGATATGGTTCTATAAGTATCGACCGTGCCACTAAAACAGATGAGGGTTGGGTTGTAAAAAAGGACGACTTCGGTGAGGATGGTATTGCTATGTATCTAACTCCACGCAAGGGCAATGCTTTCACACTGAGATTAGTAATGCCTTATGTAGGTTTTTCGCTTACTGATGATAAAGGTAATCGTGTAAGTGGCGATATCGAGATTAAGCATGAGGACGTATCCAACTACAATTATTGTTTTGTTGGCAATCCTTCTAACGACCGATTTCAGATTTCGCTTGACGATAATAAGCTCAATTATATGTGTGTGCTTACTGAGGACAATCGCCTTTCTGTTCGCGATATGCGTGAGCGTCTTGCTCTTGTTGACGAGATTGAGACAGAAGGAACACTCGACCAGTTGCTTATGGGTGCCCATTCTATATTGGTTAAGAACAAGTCGTCGCGTTGGCGCATACAGCTTACGGGTGAGGATGTAGATGGAGCAAGCGATGTGGAGATTAACGGTGTAGCATTGGCACGTTTTGCTTTTGAGCGTTATACAGAAGATAAGGAGGTTGATGAGGACTTGCTTGCCCAACGTCTTATGCATATGGAGCAGCGTTATGCCTTTCAATGGTATTGGCTGTGTGATGACGATTGGAGCCACGAGAATCTTGAGGGGCTTATGGATATGGAAGGGTTGGATGCCGATCCTGAGAAGATGATGCGTCAGGCTCTGCTCTTCAATCGTTACGAGACATTTATGAAGCGACTTGCTGCCTTCTCGTATATATCACAACGTACCATACAAGGCGACCAGCTTCAGGCTCGCAACAACAAGCGCAAGATAGCTCGTTGTGTACGTCATCTATTGGCCCATCGCGCAGGCGAGGAGAATGTATGGGAACTAGATGAGGAAACACGTAAGGAAATACAACACTTCCATGGAACATTCCACCGCGAATTTGTTGCAGCATTGGAAGAGTAATCTAATAGCAAGACGCCCAGTAAGTGAAAAACGTTTTTTATTAACGTTCTTCCCTTACTGGGCATCTTTTTATTATCAAGAGCGTGTCTTACAATATCTGCAACACCTCTTTTATATCTTCAATCTTGCGCAGTTCGTCAATTATAACCTTTACTTCGCTGCGGTCGTGCACTCTTATCTCAATCTGTCCGTCGAATATACCCTCGTTGCTCTCAATTGTCATCTTGTGTATATTTACATCAAGTTTGTCCGAGATTACCTCTGCCACATCATGCAGCATACGCTTGCGGTCGATGCCTCGTATCTCTATTGTGGCATCGAAGAACATTACCTTGTGCATATCCCACTTTGCGTCCAGGATACGCTTGCCATAAGTGGCTTTTAGTTTGGCGGCAACCTCGCAGTCGCGTCGATGTATCTCAATGCGGTTCTTGTTGTCTATGAATCCCAAGATGTCGTCGCCTGGAATAGGGTGACAGCATGTGGGGAATACAAACTGGCTTATATTTTCCTCGTTGATAAATACAGGTTTCTTCTTGTTGAAGCCTTCGCCAACGGTGAAGAATTTCTTCTTCTTATCCTCATTATCATCTTTCTTGCCTAAGAAAGGTACAAACTTGCGCCAGCCACCACCATTGTTCGATTTCTTCTCATGCAACTCCTCAAGGTCCTTGTCACCAAGAAGTACGGTGCGCTTGCCGATAGCAAGGAATAGATCGTCAGTCTTCTGATATTCATGAAATTCGCATAACTTAGTCAGCACAGGTGTGGTCATTTCAAGACCATTCTTGCGCAACCAGTCGTCGAGTATTTGTTCGCCCTTCTTCTGTGTCTCGCGATTATCGCGGCGCAGTATTGCCAGAATCTTGCCCTTAGCTTTAGCAGTAGACACAAAGTTTATCCATGACTGCTGCACGTGTTGTGACTTGGAAGATAGTATCTCTACCTGGTCGCCACTCTGCAGTCGATGACTTAGCGGTACAAGTTTGTGGTTTACCTTTGCGCCAATACAATGGCTGCCGAGGAATGTATGAATCTGGAAGGCAAAGTCGAGAGCTGTACATCCGGCAGGCATAGTCTTGATTTCGCCCTTTGGTGTAAATACAAATATCTCGCTTGCAAAGAGGTTTAGTTTTACGGTATCAAGGAAGTCCATAGCGTCAGGCTGTGGATCGTCAAGAATCTCCTTGATTGTAGACAACCAATTGTTGAGTTCGGTATCATCGTTAAGTTCAGCCACTTCGCCATCCTTGTATTTCCAGTGGGCTGCAAAACCCTGTTCGGCTACCTCGTCCATGTGGTCGGAACGAATCTGTACCTCAATCCACTTGCCCTGGTTAGACATCAGCGTAACATGCAAAGCCTGATAGCCATTAGCCTTAGGATGGTTTACCCAATCGCGCAGACGGTCGGGGTGCGATTTGTATATCTGGTTGATAGCCACGTATATGCGGAAGCACTCGTTAATTTCATCCGAGCGAAGCTTAGGAGTGTAGATGATGCGTACAGCGAGAATGTCGTAAATCTCGTCGAATGTTACGTGCTTGTTCTGCATCTTGTTCCAAATAGAGTAGGGGCTCTTGACACGAGCCTTTATCTCATACTGTATGCCCATACGGTCGAGAGCCTCGCGTATAGGTTTTGTGAATGATGCAAAGATTTGGTCGCGTTGCGCTTGTGTGTCGGCCAATCGGTTTTTTATGTACTGATACTCTTCAGGATGCTCGTATCTGAAAGAAAGGTCTTCAAGTTCGGTCTTAATCTTATTCAGACCAAGACGGTTTGCAAGCGGAGCATATATATATAATGTCTCGCCAGCAATTTTGTATTGTTTATTGGCTGGTTGCGACTCAAGCGTACGCATATTGTGTAAGCGGTCGCATATCTTGATAAGGATGACGCGAATGTCGTCGCTCATCATCAATAGTAGCTTCTTGAAGTTCTCTGCCTGTGCCGAGGCTTGGTCGCCGAATATACCACCTGATATTTTGGTTAGTCCATCAACAATTTGTGCTATTTTCGGCCCAAATATATTCTCTATATCCTCTACCGTATAGTCGGTATCTTCCACTACATCGTGCAGCAGTGCTGCACATATGCTCGTAGATCCCAATCCCATTTCCTCAGCTGCAATGCGAGCTACGGCAATAGGGTGCATAATATACGGTTCGCCCGAAAGTCGGCGCACACCTTTGTGCGCCTGTCGAGCGAAGTTAAAGGCTTTAGTAATGATATCCACCTTTCTGCGGTGTCTTGAGGCGAGATAGATATCAAGCACTTGCTTGAAGGCTCCTTCGATGAGCTTGTCATCGGCAGCCTCCCTTTGCTGGTCTTTCAGTTTCTGGTCATCCATAGTACAAGTCTCCTATGTATAGGTATTTGGGTAAGTAGCTATTTTATGCGTAACTTCTTGCCTGCGCGTATGCTGCTACCGCTAATTTTGTTTAGTTTCTTAAGCTTGCTTACGGTAGTGCCGTTGCGTTTGGCAATGTCTGAAAGAGTGTCGCCCTGACGAATTGTTACGTTGCGTCCTCCTTTGTTCTTCTTTCCCTTCTTGCCCTTAGAGCGTGATTTGCGGCTTGACGTACTCTTGCTTCTTGACGAGCTTGAGCTGCGTCGTGAGTACGAGGGAACATCATCGTTTACCTCAACCTCTGTGCGCTTTGCCAGCAGCACGTCTGGTCGATAAGCGTATATAGAGTCTTCGTTGTCGATAAACTTGCCAACAAGTGTGGCTGGAAGTCGCAGCGCCATTGGTCGTGTAGAGCCATTGACAATATTGCGTCTATACTGCGGGTTTAGTTGTTTGATTTGGTCGATCTCCATGCCTAACACCTGTGCCACTTGTTCGAAGTGAACGTCGCGGCTAACAACCACAGTGTCGATCTTGCTTGGTAGGTTGGCCTGCATAGGACAGATGTTGTGGTCGCAGTAGTAGTTCATTATATAGTTTGCGGCGATAAACGCCGGAACATATCCTCTTGTTTCCTTTGGCAGGTATGGATATATCTGCCAATAGTCTGTAGCACCGTTTGAGCGGTGTATTGCCTTGTTGATATTCTCTGGTCCGCAGTTGTATGCTGCGATAACGAGATTCCAGTCGCCGAATATCTTATACAGGTCGCGCAGATAATGTGCTGCTGCATACGAGGCACGTACAGGGTCGCGACGTTCGTCTACAAGTGAGTTTATCTCAAGTCCGTATTGCTTGCCTGTAGCAAGCATAAACTGCCATAGACCTGTAGCACCTACGTGCGATACGGCATTTGGGTTGAGGGCCGACTCTATAACGGGCAGATACTTCAGCTCAAGTGGCAATCCGTACGATTCGAGAGCCTCTTCGAATGTAGGCATATAGAAGTTTTGTGCGCCAAGCATAATGCTAACCGATCGGCGCAAGCGTCCGCTGTATCGGTCGATAAACTTCTGCACCACATCGTTGTATGGCAATTCTATAACCGATGGTATGCGTGCCAGTCTTTCCTTATATACCTCCTTGCTGTACACCGGGTTTACGTCGGGCATATTGCAGTCGGTGTTAATATTAAGATATGTACGGTTGTTGTAAACCGACAGCAGCGAGTCGTACTCGTTAGTCATTGCTTCTGGCAGGTCGATAATCTCCTTCTTGCCTTCGGCATTAGTTACGGTAATTTCGGTCTCGTTGTCGTCGCTCTGCGCGAGGACTGGGGTAGAGAAGCCAATAATTGCTGCGGCTATCAATACAAATGTCTGTTTCATCAATCTTTTAAAGTTTATACTTTCTTCCTTAGAAATTCAGGCTGAAGCTCATGCCCAGGTTGTTGGCCTTTATCGGGTTGCGCTCCCGCTCATTATTTATAATAGTAGGTTCAACCCTAAGGCTGAGGTCCTTTGATATGTCAAATTCGGATAGCGACGCATCCACATATGCGTCTATAATACTTAGAGCGTATACACCTACGATGCAAAAGAAGCTAAGGTCGCGCCAGCGGCGGAATCGGTCCTTGCGGTTTTTAAACAAGGTTTGGTATCGTTGTATGTTCGACTCATCTATCTTAGCTCCAAGATGCAGAAATTGGTTATAGCTCTGCGTATTTGGGTCGTCGTCCATAAGGTCCATATATGCCTGCGAGTAGTCGCGGTACATCTGGTTGTTCCAGCGCATAGCGTATGCGCATCCTACGAAACCACCGTATACAATAGGCAGTTTCCAGTATTTGCGGTTGTATATCTGTCCGGCACCGGGCAGTACGATAGCCAGCCACATGGCACGCTTGGCATTAGGTCGCCATGTACTCCAGTCGCGCTTTTTAGTCAACTTTATTGAGTCGGCAGCCATTGTGGTAAGCTTCAGTGTGTCCTGCATATTTGATATTGCTGCTATCGAGTCGGCCCTCTGTTGCGCTGCCGCAGAGGAGGGCATAAGCATCATGATAGTTGCAACAATCAATGTAGGCAGTATGTTCAGCAAAATATTCTTCACTGTAATCATTTATTATCAACCGAAAATCTATTGTCTCATTTTATCGAAAACGCTCATAATGCGTTCCAGTTCGCCTTCGTTGTCGAAGGGGATGGTTATCTTGCCCTTGCCTTTAGGCGAGCATGTCATCTGTACCTTGGTCTGCAAGAAGTCCGACAGGCTATTGCGCAGTACGTTGAATTCTTCTGGCAGTTTGGCTTTAGCCACAATCTTCTTGCGCCCGCTCTCAACGTCTTCGCCGTTTTTAAGCATCTTTGCCATTTCCTCTACTTTGCGTACAGAGTAGCCGTACTTTACAACTTCGTTGAACAGTTTAATCTGCAACGATGGCGAGTCTACAGCTAATAGAGCGCGTGCATGTCCCATATCTATCTCCTTCTTCTGCAATGCTATCTGCACTTGTGCCGGCAGACGCAGCAGTCGTAGATAGTTGGTTATGGCTGTGCGGCTCTTGCCCACGCGTTCAGACACTTTTTCCTGTGTCATTCCCTCAGCGTCAAGCAGATGTTCGTATGCAAGAGCAATCTCTATGGCATTGAGGTCCTCGCGTTGTATGTTTTCGATAAGAGCCATCTCCATGATGCTCTCGTCGTTAATGGTGCGTATATATGCAGGGATTGCATACAGCCCGGCTATCTGTGAGGCACGCCAACGTCGCTCGCCTGCAATAATCTGGTAATGGTTTTCGGCAGTCTGTCTGAGCGTTATAGGCTGAATGATGCCAATCTGCTCAATGCTTGTAGCCAACTCTTGCAAAGCCTCCTCGTCAAAGTCTCGGCGTGGTTGGTTAGGATTAGCCTCGATTTGATCGAGTGGAATCTCGCTTATGGTCGACGAGCCTTGCGTGCGCACGCTTCCAGTGTCGATAAGCGCGTCGAGCCCTTTGCCTCCTTCTATGTCGTCGAGTCCACGTCCGAGCACGCTTCTGTTGTATTTCTTGTGTACTGCCATTTATTTGTCGTTCTTATTGATTATTTCCTTGGCCAGAGCCAAGTGGTTCTTCGAGCCAGCCGAGTCTGCGTCGTACAGTATAACTGGCAGTCCGTGGCTTGGACTTTCGCTCAATTTTACGTTACGTTGTATAACTGTCTTGAACACCAGTTCTTGGAAGTGTCTCTTCACCTCGTCGTATATTTGGTTGGCAAGGCGCAGGCGGCTGTCGTACATAGTGAGCAAGAATCCTTCTATTTCCAGACTTGGGTTCAGCTTGCTCTTGATTATCTTAATGGTGTTGAGCAGTTTTGTTATGCCCTCCAAGGCAAAGTACTCGCATTGTACTGGTATTATCACCGAGTCGGCAGCTGTAAGAGCGTTGACTGTGATAAGTCCAAGCGACGGGCTGCAGTCGATAAGGATGTAGTCGTAGTCGTCGCGTATCTTGTCGAGCATGTTCTTGATGATACGCTCGCGGTTCTTAAGGTTGAGCATTTCAATCTCTGCTCCCACGAGGTCGATATGGCTTGGAATGATGTCAAGCCCGTTTATGTCTGTGGTGTAGACGGCATCGCGCACGTCGGCTTGGTCGATAATACATTCGTAGAGTGAGCAGTCGATTTCTTGTATATCTACTCCGAGTCCGCTTGAGGCATTAGCCTGCGGGTCGGCATCTACTACGAGCACCGTCTTCTCAAAAGTAGCGAGAGATGCTGCGAGATTAATCGTTGTTGTTGTCTTGCCAACTCCACCTTTTTGGTTGGCCAATGCTATTATCTTTCCCATTTGCGTCAAAATTATTCGGCAAAGTTACATATTTTATGCGAGATACTGCCCGTTTAAACCTTTTTTCGTACATTTGCAAATGAAAATAAAGACAAATTTATGAATATTAAAAGACCATTAATACTAATTTCGAACGACGACGGCTATCATGCCAAGGGTATCAACCAGCTTATCGACATGCTTCGCGACCTTGCCGACATTGTGGTTTGCGCTCCCGAGTCGGCTCGTTCGGGTTTTGCTACAGCTTTCTCTGCCACTGTTCCCTTGCGTCTTAAGCTGCGTCGCAAGGAAGGCGACGGCTATGAGATGTGGTCGTGCAACGGCACACCGGTCGACTGTGTAAAGCTTGCCTTGCACGAATTGCTTGCCAATCGTATGCCCGACCTTATAGTTGGCGGTATTAATCACGGCGACAATGCATCTGTCAATGTACACTATAGCGGTACGATGGGTGTTACGTTGGAGGGTTGTATGAAGTACATACCGTCTATAGGTTTCTCGTTGTGCGATTTTGCTGACGATGCCAACTTTGAGCCTTTGCGCCCTTATGTGCGTCAGATTGTGCAGAAGGTATTGGCCGAAGGACTGCCTAAGGGAGTGTGCCTGAACGTCAACTTCCCTAAGCTCGACACCTTTAATGGTGTACGTGTGTGCCGCATGGCATTTGGAACATGGTATAACGAATGTGTCAAGATGCGCCATCCGCATGGTTACGACTATTTTTGGATGACTGGCTCTTACCGCAACGACGAGCCAGATGCCACCGATACCGACAACTGGGCTCTTACCCACGGCTATGTAGCTATAACGCCTACACGCATAGATGTAACGGATTATGACACTCTGAAAAACTGGAAATTATGAAGTATTACCTGATAGTTGGCGAAGCATCGGGCGACTTGCACGCTTCGCATCTTATGGCGGCGCTTAAACAGGTTGACGACAACCCCGAGTTTCGCTTCTTTGGTGGCAACCTTATGTCGGCTGTAGGAGGCAAGCGTGTGCGACATTACCGCGAACTTGCCTATATGGGTTTTATTCCTGTGCTCTTGCATTTGCACACTATCTTCAAGAATATGGCCATGTGCAAGCGCGACATCGTAGAGTGGCAGCCTGATGCTCTTATTCTTGTCGACTATCCTGGCTTTAATCTCGATATTGCCAAGTATGTTCATGCCAAGACCAACATACCAGTATATTACTACATATCGCCTAAGATTTGGGCCTGGAAGGAGTGGCGTATAAAGAATATAAAGCGCGATGTCGACGAGATGTTCTCTATCTTGCCGTTTGAGGTGCCTTTCTTTGAGCAGAAGCATCATTATCCCATACACTATGTGGGCAATCCTACTGCCGAGGAGGTGCGCCAGTTCCAAGACTCATACCACGAGACTACAGTTGATTTCTGCCGTCGTCACGGTTTGGCTAATAAGCCAATAATAGCCCTTTTGGCTGGCAGCCGACGTCAAGAGATAAAGGATAATCTGCCGGCAATGATTCAGGCGGCAAGCAGCTTTCCTGATTATCAGCTTGTGCTTGCTGGTGCGCCAGGAATTCTTAGCGAATACTATAAGGAGTTTATATCTGGTAGGGATGTCGCAATAGTAGACAACGATACATATTCGTTGCTTTCGCATGCTGTAGCAGCTGTTGTCACGAGTGGTACCGCTACTCTTGAGACAGCTTTATTTCGTGTTCCTCAGGTGGTATGCTACGAAACTCCACTGCCTAAGCTTATAGCTTTTCTACGCCGTCATGTGCTTAAAGTTAAGTACATATCGTTGGTTAATCTTATAGACGATAGCGAGGTGGTGCGCGAGCTTGTAGCCGACACCTTCTCTGTTGCCAATATCGCCCACGAATTATCGGCTATCCTGCCAGGCTGTTCTGCCCGCGATAGGATGCTCGAAGGTTATGATCGCATTTGGCAGAAGATAGGTGCCGACAGTCCTTCAAAGAGTGCGGCACACATTATCTACTCGCTTGTACGACAATAACGGGGAGTGTTGTATTGGTTTACAAATTCCTCCACCTTTTTAATATATTCCTTGCGGTGGTCGCGATAGGCAAAGGCGTGGCCACTGCCTGGTGCTATCCACAACTTCTTGGGATGTGGCTTGGCCTCGTATAATGGATAAACCATCCATGTAGGCACAAAGGTGTCCTTGTCGCCGTGTATAAAGAGCATAGGTTTTGTGCATTTTGCCACTTGCTTTAGAGGTGATGCCTCCTTGAACGACCAACCATATTTTGCCTTTGTAAGCCAAGATGCTGTGTATAGCAATGGGAATGCCGGTAACGAGTAGCGTCCGTGCAACTCGTGCTTAAACTCATCCCAGGCACTTGTGTATCCGCAATCCTCCACAAAGCAACGTACATATTTTGGTGTTTTCTCACCGCTTACGCACATTGTTGTAGCGGCTCCCATTGATATGCCGTGTACAACTATACGCATCGAGTCGGCGCTTATGCCGAATGTCTTGGGCGCCATTTCTATCCATTTTAGCACATCGATGCGGTCTTTCCATCCCATTTGTATGTCGTTGCCACCCGTAAGTCCATGTCCGTGAAGGTCGGGCAGCACGATGTTGTAGTGCATCTCCTTATTATATATACGTGCAATGTGTAGCATGTCTATAGAGTTGTTGGTGTAGCCATGCACCACCACTGCCGTTCGGCCATTTGCCTTTGTAGAGCGTATAAGCACGGCATGTGCACGTGTGCCGTCGGGCATAATGGCAAAGGTATCGCTCCATGCGCGCTCGGCACGTATACTGTCAAGCCACGGACGCAGTTCTGGATACCATGCGAAAGCCTTTCCCCAGTTCTTTTTATGCGATTGTGGTTTGCTTGTCAAGGCATAGTCTACAAGGTAGAACGAGCCATATGTTATTACGGCAATCAGTATTGCCAGTATTACGGCAGATACTGTCGCTATCCACTTCTTTGTTGTTTTTTTCATGTATTTATTTTTTTACTAAAACTCAACCTTATACGTTTTGCCTTTCTGGGTCTTCAATACCTTGGTTTGTTCGACATAGCGCACCTTGCATTCGCCACCCGAACCCGAGTGAATTTCTGCATATTCCAGCTTTCCATCCTTCCAGAATATGTCCACAACAAAGTTGCCACGTGCGCGCAATCCCTTAACCGAGCCACTGTTCCATGCGTCTGGCAGTGCAGGCAATAGATGTACAAAGCCCATATGACTCTGCATAAGCATCTCTGTAACGCCTGCTGTGCCGCCAAAGTTTCCGTCTATCTGGAATGGGGCATGTGTGTCCCAAAGGTTGTCCAATGTACCATTCTTCAATAGGTTGCCGTATAGCATGTATGCATGATTGCCGTCGTGCAGGCGAGCCCATTGGTTAAGTTTCCATCCCATAGACCATCCAGTAGCCCCATCACCACGATGTTCAAGCACTATGCGTGCTGCCTTTGCAAGGTCGGGTGTCGTTACTGGCGAGATGGTATGTCCTGGATGCAGACCAAACAGATGGTTTACATGTCGGTGCTCGTCCTTAGGATCGTCAATGTCTTTCGACCATTCCATAAGCTGTCCATAACGTCCTGTCTTATAAGGTGCTATATGTTTCAGGGCGTCTTCCCATGAGCTGCGTTCCTTAGCATTACGACCTAATGTCTTGTTGGCATCAATGGCATCGAGCAAAATCTCGCGTATTACGGCATGTGCGAATGTGGCTCCCTCGTCTATCGGACCGTGCTCTGGCGATGTGGATGGTGCGGCTGTATACACTCCGTCAGGGCGATGCCATAGATAGTCAGCGGCAAAGTCGGCTGCTCCTTTTATAATGTCGTAGGCTTCGTTGGCAAGCCATTTACGGTCGCGTGTGTAGTCGTAGTGGTTCCACAGATGTGTTGCGAGCCATGGTCCGGCAAATGGCGAGAAGTTCCATGACATGTCTTCGCTGTCAAGAGGTGAGGTGAATCCGAATGGATTGCCAGATACCGATGTTGTCCATCCTCGTGTACCGAAGTAAGCCTTTGCTGTAACTTCGCCCGGCTTTATCAGTCCGCGTATGAAGTTGAACAGTGGCTGCTCGCACTCCATTAGGTTTGTTTGGCAGGCTGGCCAGTAGTTCATCTGCAGATTGATATTGTTGTGATAGTCCACGCGCCACGGTCCGTCAACGTTGTTATGCCATATTCCTTGTAGGTTTGCCGGCAAGTTGCCAGGTCTCGACGATGCTATAAGCAGGTATCTACCAAACTGATAGTACAGTTGTTCCAGATATGGGTCTTGCTTGCCACGTCTATAGTCGGCAAGTCGTTGGTTTATGGGGCGATCGTTCTTAGTGGCAGACGCGTCGTTCAGTTGCAGACTAACACGGCTGAACAACTGTGTGTAGTCGGCATAATGTTCGTCAAGCAATTGGTTGTATCCTTTTGTAGAGGCCAGTTCCATCCATTTGCCTGTGTTTGCCACAGGGTCTTCACCCACGTATGTTTTTGGGTCGTTAAAGTCGGGATCAAAGTTTTCCTTATAGTCTGTATCGGCAGTCAGCAGTATCAATACCTCGTCTGCGTTCTTTACAATCAATCGTCCCCCGTCGTTGCTTATGCTTCCACCCTTGTTTATGGCTTTAATTCTTACGGCATATTGCATGTTGTTGTTGTCGAGTATGGCTTTCCACAGCAGTTCGTTATTGCCGTTGGCTGTCATTTTTCCTTCGGATACAGGGTTGGGTGCATATGATATCACGAGGTTCTGCTTGCCAGTCTTTGAGGCACCAAAGCGCACAGCAATGACGTTTGCAGGGAAGCTTGCAAAGTAGTCACGTCGGTATGTCACGCCGTCCTTGGCAAACTCCACGTGTGCCAAAGCCGAGTCTAACGACAGTTCGCGTCTATATCCTGTCATGCCTATACCGTTAAGTCCGGTCTCCACATACAGTTCTCCTGCTGTTGTAAAGCTTCCAAATCGTGATGGAGTCTCGTCAGCCGAGCCGTAAGGCACCTCGCTGTTGAAGTTCTTGCATGTTAGTTCGGCAGCCTTTTTCCAGTCGTTCTCGGCAAACGCCTTTCGTATATCCTTCAGCACATGTGCCGATTGCTTGTTTACGTTCCAGTAGTAGCTGGCACCCTTTTTGGTATTAGGTCCGCCGCGCCATAGCGACTTTTCGTTGATAGTAAGACGCTCTGCCTCCACCGATCCCATAATATTGGCACCTATATAACCATTGCCTATAGGCAGCGATTGCGATTCCCATTCGGGGTCAGGATTGCGTACAGCGTCGCCAGCAGTAATAGGCTTGTTGGCGTCATTCCATTTCTCGGGATGTCCGTTATACCACACTGCGGCACCGCGCACACTTGTAGGGCGGTCGAACCAGTAGCGCATCTGTTGTGCGTTTTGGGCATTGGCTGTCTGGGATATGGCAGCAAGTAGCAAAAATGCCGAAATACTCTTCTTCATCATCTTTTAGATTGTTGCTTTGTTTAGGTTCCGCAAAGTTAGTGTTTATCTTTGTATTATCATTGGATTAAGGTAGGATTATTGAAAAAAAAGAATTGAAGAAAAGTGAAAACCGATATCTATTGTCGGTGATTAATGTTTATTGGTAAAGAGAGGGTGCAAGCCGCGAGTGTTTGGCTGCAATTCCAGCCAAACTAATATTGTAGTATAGACAGCCAACACCCACTCTTTTGTTTTCCATTCTTAAAAATAAACCAATTCTCTACAGTTATCTTGTCTAAATAACATAAACAAGCTGTCTTTGCTTCATGTTGTCCGTAAAGAACTTTAGCCGATAGAATGCAATTTTGAACTTATGTGCGAATAGCGGTTTGTTCAATTGGCATTAATACATTTATCCTTGCGCTCGCAGTATCTCTCGCATTGTGCGCAAATGTCATAACCAAGCATAGCTCCAAGCATAAAGTCTTCCTCGGGAGTGAGCAGGTTAAGCGGACGTGTTACAATCATGCGTATAGCGTTAAGGCACTCTTCTCTGCCGAAATACAAATTAAGTCGGTCGTTGCCAACAGGCTGTATAACATATTTGATGTTTTGGCTTTCCAGTCTGCGGATAGCAAAGTCCTCGTATTTCTTGTTGAAAGTGAAGAGTACCATACGGCGCACTCCCTTCTTGTATTCGTAGATGTGGTTCATCAGAACCTTCATGTCTACAGGTAATGCTGTGGATTGCTGCATGATTGATAACTTGTTTTTATTATTTAATAAGAACTTGTGTGTATACTAAAGGTTTGGCTTTATTTCAGCCACCCAGGCATCTATGCGCTCGTCGGTCTTGCCGTCCTCGTTCACTTCATCCAAGGCCAGTCCAACAAACTTGTCGTCAACAACCGATTCTGACTCGTCAAACGTATAGCCGTCAGTTGCGACAGCTCCAATAACATTAGCGCCAGCCTTCTTCACGGCATTGTATATCTCGGCCATTCCGCCCACAAATGTGTCAGGATAAGATTCAGAGTCGCCACAGCCGAAAAGCGCTACAGTCTTGCCGCTAAGGTCGGCATTTTTGATAACCTTAATGCCATCATACCAGTCGTCCTGCATTTCGCCGGCTCCCCAAGTAGATGTACCAAGGATAAGGTTATCGTTGTCGGCAATCACACTATCGTCCATATCGGTAACATTGATAATGTTGTCCACGCCCAACTTTGCTCCAATTCTGCCAGCAAGATCTTCACAAGTACCAGTGCTTGTGCCATAGATGATAACTGTCTTTTTCATAATTTTAATTGTTTTTATTTATATATATGTGTATGGTTAAAGCCTTTGGTTTTACCGGTTGCAAAGTTAGTTTGGTTTCAACTTATACACAATACCTAAATACTATGATTTACTGTCTCTGCTGTTGTCATGTCCATGGTAATAGGAATGTGATGTGCCAAGGAGATGCAACGTGAATGTTAGTGGAAAATAATCATGTTAGTTGTTTGTGCTCATCCACATTCTTGTTGCGTCTGCCACGCGCTGTCGCTTGGCTATATCGGTAGTTACGAAGCATGCATCATAGTATTGCTTGGCGGCTTTTAGGCGGCGTGTCCACCAATGGTCTGTGCCAACATTGCTTTGCTCTTGCCATACATCGCAACCGTTAGGATTTATTATGGCAGTTAGGTCGCCCATGAGCACAATGCCATTGTCGCGTGCTATGGTGTGTACTCTACATAATTGGGTGTGCAGAATGTACTGAACATAGTAGTAGAAAGCCAATTTCTTGTATGCCTTTGTGCGCGGGTTTTGCAATTGTCCACGCTCTGCCTCGGTCCATTCGTTGTGGTTAGGCCATATACGGAAGTTTGGTTGGTTGTAAGCCTCACGCAGATAACTGTATTGTGCATAGGGTACAAGCCAATATTCGTTAGCCGCAAACCATTGCTTGAAAGCAGCCGAGTGCATAATGTGGTCGCCTTCCTGTACGAATGCAATATGTATGTAGTCGAGTTTTGCCTCCAATGTGGCAAGATAGTCGTTGTAGGGCAGGGCATTGAGCTGATGGCGCAATGCCTCCATGTGTTGCTGTTCGCATGCATCTTCAATCGTAGGCAACTGTCTTATGTCGCACAGAAGTGGATGCAAGGCATATACGCTTATGATAGAGTGCGGGCTGGCATCGGCTGCTGTATTGGTCGACTGTGTATCATTTGTAGGAGTTATGCGCACTACACTTGCCGATGCCTTGCGTGCAACATTGCTAACAAAGGATGCCAAATCGCCAAAGTCGCCCACGCCGAAACTGTCAGCGCAGCGCAAGTTGGCTATTGATGCATATATTATGTTCGGCTCTGGGCAAGGAATGTCTACATCTGCTTCGGGTAGTTCGAACACTATCATATCGCCCATTTGCATATGTGGCATGTCAATGATGCGGTTGGCACCGTTCTCGTTGGTCATAGTTCCATCCTTGTCAACGGCAAAGAAGCGAAACTCAGCCTCGTGTCCAATATGTATGGCATTGATGTCAGCCTGCCATTCTCCGGTGTTATGTTCGGTCATGGCAATGGCGTTCTCTATATTCCATTCGCCGAAAGCCTTGCCTTTGCCTGTAATAAACAGACGTTCGCCAGAACGCAGCTTGGGCGCTCTTACTATAAGGCGCAATGTCTTTGTATATAGGCATCGCGACGGTGTGGATATAGGGCGTGGTTCCTTGCATTCGGTATACGCATACGAGTAGAACAGTACGTTTTCGGGCGTGTTGTGCCACACGTTGTGAATGTTAAGATTCTCGCAACGTGTAATGTTGAGGTCAAGTCGGTGTGTAATGCCAGTCCATTCGCGCATGCGTTCGTGTCCAGCGAATGTTGTTGAGAAAAAATAATCTATGCGGCTTTGGTTCTGCCTGTCAATGTTGTTCAACTTGTATGTCCAATGTTGACCATCAGAGGTGCGCATATCAAGTGCTACCGCCCGTGTGTTTCCTTCGTCATCATTGACAAGCACATTGAGCAGTACCTCTTCGCCGTAAGGGGCATCGTGGCTTATGTTGAACTGTATCGTCATAGATTTCAAAAAAAAAGAGGCAAACATCAATGATGTTCACCTCTCATTTGTTGGGATACTCGGACTCGAACCAAGAATGACAGGACCAGAATCTGTAGTGTTACCATTACACCATATCCCAATTTTGCTAATGAGTTAGTTTTGACACATTTCAACATGTACCCTCATTAGATAGGTTGTTTATGGTTGGGATACTCGGACTCGAACCAAGAATGACAGGACCAGAATCTGTAGTGTTACCATTACACCATATCCCAATTTTAATGTGTCGCAACTTGTTGCCTCATTGCGTCTGCAAAGGTACGAATATTTTTTTAATCGCCAAGTGTTTTCACCGATTTTTTTGTAAATGTATGCGTTTTTCATTAAAAAAATGCAATAAACTGGCGATTTCCACCTATTTTAGTCGTTATTCGGATATTTAGCCGTAACTTTGTAGAGTCTAAGCGCCAGTTGGGCAAGGGCTTTTAACAAGCTTTGTGGCGAGGCGTTTACACATTATATAATATATATGTCGGTGTGCGCTGCAAGTGCAGGCCGTGTATATAAAAAGCGGTATTTAATAAATTTAAAATCAGAAATCAGAAGAATTTGAATGGAAACTAAAGACAAATTGGTTGACGCTATCGTAAAGGGTATTCAAGAGAAAAAAGGGCAGAACATAACCATAGCCGATCTTCGTGGTTTGGATGGTTCGATAGCAAACTACTTCGTTATATGCCAGGGCAATTCGCCTTCGCAAGTTGAGGCTATTGCCGACTCTGTTAGCGAGATTGCACGTGTTGAGGCAGGCGAGAAGCCAGTACATGTTCAGGGTTTGCCACAGGCTTACTGGGTAGCAATGGACTATGTAGACGTATTGGTGCACGTGTTTATTCCAGAGGCACGCGACTTTTATAATCTGGAGAATCTGTGGCAGGATGCTGTCATTACAGAGATTCCAAACATCGATTAGTAATTTAAACAATGGACAACAATAGAAATCAGTTAGGCGACAACCAGCCCAAGATGCCAAAGTTCAATATGAACTGGATTTATACCATCGTCATCGTGTTGCTGGCTGTGCTGATCTTTTCGGATGGTGGCGACATGCTTTTGGGTGGTCCGTCGGCCACGCAGAATGCCACATACACTAAGTTCAAGATGTACGTGCAGAAGGGTTATGCCCGCAGCGTGGTTGTCAATAAGGACAAGGGTACGTTGCGTATGTATATCAAGCCCGAGAAGATGCGCGATGTCTTTGGTAAGTCGGCTCAGCAACTGGGACAAAATCCATTTGTAAGCGTGACTTATGGTTCGGCCGAGGCTCTCGACAATTATCTTGCAACCGCACAGCAGCAGAACAAGATAATGGACTATAGCTACGAGAAGGACACAAGCTCGGGTCTGACAACCATATTCTATACCTTCGGACCTATAATCTTCTTCGTCATACTCTGGGTGTTTATGATGCGCCGTATGGGCGGTGGCGGCGGCGGTGGCGGCGTATTTAGCGTCGGCAAGTCGAAAGCACAGATGTACGAGAAGGGTAATGACCTTGGCATAACATTTAAGGATGTGGCTGGACAGGCTGGTGCCAAGCAAGAGGTGCAAGAGATAGTTGACTTCCTTAAGGAGCCTCAAAAGTATACCGACTTAGGTGGAAAGATTCCTAAGGGTGCATTACTTGTAGGTCCTCCGGGTACAGGTAAGACCTTGCTTGCTAAAGCTGTAGCTGGCGAGGCTGGTGTGCCATTCTTCTCGATGAGCGGTTCCGACTTCGTTGAGATGTTTGTTGGTGTAGGTGCAAGCCGTGTGCGCGACCTATTCCGTCAAGCTAAGGAGAAGGCTCCATGCATTATCTTTATCGACGAGATTGATGCTGTAGGACGTGCCCGCAGCAAGAACCCTGCAATGGGAGGCAATGACGAACGCGAGAATACGCTCAACGCGTTGCTTACAGAGATGGATGGATTTGGCACAAACAGCGGTGTCATAATACTTGCAGCTACCAACCGTGCCGACATGCTTGACAAGGCGTTGCTGCGTGCCGGACGTTTCGACCGTCAGATTAGCGTAGACTTGCCTGACCTTACTGAGCGTAAGGAGATATTCCAGGTGCACCTGCGTAAGGTAAAGATAGATGACACGGTTGATATCGATTTCCTCTCGCGTCAGACTCCTGGCTTCTCGGGTGCAGATATTGCAAATGTATGTAATGAGGCTGCTCTTATCGCGGCACGTCATAACAATAAGACTGTAGGCAAGCAAGACTTCCTCAACGCTGTAGACCGTATCATTGGCGGATTGGAGAAGAAGACCAAGGTTATGACCAATGATGAGAAACGCACCATTGCATTGCATGAGGCAGGTCATGCCACTGTATCATGGTTCTGCGAGCATGCCAATCCTCTTGTCAAGGTTAGCATTGTGCCGCGTGGACGTGCCCTTGGTGCAGCTTGGTATTTGCCTGAGGAACGTCAGATTACAACTAAGGAGCAGATGCTCGACGAGATGTGTGCCTTGCTTGGCGGACGTGCTGCCGAAGAGCTGTTCACCGGACATATATCTACGGGTGCTATGAACGACCTTGAGCGTGCCACTAAGTCGGCTTATGGTATGATTGCATATGCCGGTATGAGCGAACGCTTGCCAAACATCTGCTACTATAACAATCAGGAGTATCAGTTCCAGCGTCCTTACTCGGAGACAACAGCCAAGATTATGGACGATGAGGTGCTCAAGATGATAAACGATGAGTATGCACGCGCCAAGCAGATATTGAAGGAGCACAGCGAGGGCCACAACAAGCTTGCCGAATTGCTGATGACTCGTGAGGTGATATTTGCTGAGGATGTGGAGCAAATCTTTGGAAAGCGTCCTTGGGTTAGTCGTTCTGAAGAGATAATGGAGGATAACACTCCCAAGCTTGAGGACATGCCTGATGAGGTAAAAGAGGCGCAAGCCGAGCATGAAGCTGCTAAAAAGGCTAACTTAAATACTAATGACGATGAGTGATAAAATGAAGAATCTCATAACACGCTCGATTACTGGCGTCATATTCGTGACAGCCATAGTAGTGTGCTTTATGCGTCCAGAGGCAATGATACTGTTGTTTGCACTCGTAACCGGACTCACCGTATGGGAGTATACCGGCATTGTCAACGGGATAGAGAATGTATGCGTAAACCGCTTTCTTGCTACAGTGGCAGCCGTATACTTCTTCCTTGGCATGGCAGGTTTCTGTGCAGGCATTGTACCTTCGGCAGTGTTCATACCCTATCTGCTTACTGTGGTGTACATGTTCATTGCCGAGCTCTATACCAAGGCGCCTAACCCCATAAACAACTGGGCTTACACCATGTTGTCGCAGATGTACATCGCGTTGCCGTTTGCTATGGTCAATGTGTTGGCATTCCGTGGTGTAGGCAATGGAGTTGTATACAACTACTTGGCACCGTTAAGTATCTTTGTGTTTCTTTGGACCAATGATACGGGTGCTTATCTTAGCGGCTCGCTCTTTGGAAAGCATAAACTATTTCCACGTGTGTCGCCAGGCAAGAGTTGGGAAGGAAGCATCGGTGGCGGACTTCTTGTACTCTTGGTTGCAGCCCTTGTTGGCATGTATCAGAATTCGGATATGCACGAGACAGCTACCGAGCTAATACTTACCGTACCACAATGGATGGGCTTAGGATTGGTTGTTGTGCTCTTCGGAACATGGGGCGATCTTGTTGAGTCTCTCCTTAAGCGTACTATCGGCATAAAGGATTCGGGCAACATTCTGCCTGGACATGGAGGAATGCTCGACCGTTTCGATTCTTCGCTTATGGCATTTCCTGCTGCCGTAATATATCTGTATACACTCACATTGTTTGTGTAAATATATTTACAGCGCTGTATAAAATAGCAAAAAGGCGTGTTGGCTTATTGCCAGCACGCCTTTTTGCTATAGTACGCTCGGCATGAGCATTGTCTAACGGGTGAAAGTCCCGAGCAAGCCCTAATAGCGGGAATTGCATAGTCAAAGGCAAGGGTGTTCATCGCGAGATGAAATCTGAAGGAAGCCCAAGACAAACATCTGACCTAACGGACAGAAACTTCATATAAGGCATGTGACCGTGGGTGAGGTTGCTATTCAAACCAAAGCCCAATAGCTATTCGGAACGGTCGGTGTAAATGAAGTAGGTATAAGATGGAAAGACAACGCCCTTATCCGAGGAGGTCTCACGGACGCTTCAAATAGTTGTTTTTACGAAAGAAGTGGAGTAAAGCTTGCCGTGAGAAGTCAGCAGACGTCATAGTAGTGCAACAATCGATAACGTTACACGAAGGGCTGAACCTAACAATTAAACGATAGTAATTGAAACATACCTTATGAAGGAAAGAATGCAGAAAACATTATCCCAAGTTAATGGCTGCCCCCAAAGAAATAGGTCGGAAACCGAATGGTATGGGGGAGTGCAGACCTTCATGTGGATGTGTGAAGACAACATCGTGGAAGTACCATTCGACAAGGAACACCTTTTCGAGCAAATTCTTAGTCCCACAAATCTCAATCGAGCATACAAAGCAGTTATGAGAAACAAGGGCTGTGGTGGTATCGACAAGATGTCGTGCGAGCAATTGTTCCCATGGCTCCTGACCAATAAGGATGAACTCACCCGTTCCTTGATGGACGGTTCTTACCGTCCGAACCCAGTAAAAAGGGTAGAAATACCCAAGGACAATGGCAAGATGCGCCTGTTGGGAATACCTACAGTAGTAGACCGTCTGGTGCAACAAGCCATCAACCAAGTATTGACTCCCATCTATGAGAACCAATTCTCCAAGACGAGCTACGGCTTCCGTCCGAGAAGAGGATGCCATGACGCACTACGAGGAGCGCGAAGGATAGTCAACGAAGGCTACATATATGTAGTCGACCTTGACCTTGAACGCTTCTTCGACACGGTGAGCCATAGCAAACTCATAGAAATCCTCAGCCGTACGATAAAAGACGGCAGAGTGGTCAGTCTTATACACAAATATCTCCGAAGTGGTGTAATGAACAAAGGTTTGTTTGAAGCGAGCGAGGAAGGAACTCCCCAAGGCGGTCCGCTAAGTCCATTGTTGAGTAACATAATGCTCAACGAATTGGACAAGGAACTTGAACGCAGAGAACTCCCCTTTGTGCGCTATGCCGATGACTCGATGATATTCTGCAAGTCCAAAAGGGCTGCAATGCGAGTGAAGGAGTCTATAACCCGATTTATAGAGAATACTCTATATCTCAAAGTCAACAAGGAAAAGACCGTAGTGTCGTATGTGCGCGGAGTGAAATACCTCGGCTACTCCTTTTATGTGATGAAAGGCGAATGCCAACTCACGGTGCACCCAAAGTCCAAAGCCAAGATGAAGTCAAGGTTGAAAGAACTGACAAACCGCAGCAATGGATGGGGATATGCCAAGAGAAAGCAGAAGCTGAAAGAATACATACGAGGTTGGGTCGGCTATTATCACTTTGCCAATATGAAGCGTCTCTTGCTTGTAACAGACGAATGGTTAAGACGTAGAATACGCATGTGTATATGGAAAGCTTGGAAGAAAGTCAAGACAAAAGTGGCAAACCTCATTAGATGCGGTATCAATAAATACCAAGCATACGAATGGGGTAACACTCGCAAGGGCTATTGGCGACTAGCTGACAGCCCTGTTCTAAAAAGGGCGATAGATAACAATAAACTACGCTCCGCAGGGTATGCTACTTTAATGGAGGCGTATCTCGAATGGTATCCAAAATAGGAACCGCCGTATGCGGAACCGCACGTACGGTGGTGTGAGAGGTCGGAAAACGAAAGTAGGAAGAAAACTGCTTCGTTTTCCTCCTACTCGATTTATATAATAGGTGTATTTTAGTCGTTTGTAGGATATACCATATTCTCTTCCTTAATGCAGTCGAGCACCTCGTCGCAATATTTGCGTGCCTCCCAACGAGCCATTGGCAAGTCGTGCAGCAACCAGTTGCCACAATCCTTAGGTGCTGCTCCTGGTATATCGCCTTCAAAATCGGCTACAAAGCGGAATGTACGGCGCATAAGGTCTACTATATCCTTAGGTTGCAAGTCACCTTTCATCAAAAGATAGTTGCCCGTAAGACATCCCATCGGACCCCAATACACAATACTGTCCTTCCATTCAGGGTCGTTGCGCAGATATGTTGCAGCAAGATGCTCAATTGTATGAAGAGCACCTGGATGCAAAGCCGGCTCGCGATTAGGCTCCTTCATACGTATATCAAATGTGGTGACGGTGTCGCCACCGATAGTGTCCTTGCGCGAAACATATATGCCACGCAACAAGAGGTTGTGGTTTATTGTAAAACTTGGTATCTTGTCCATAATATTATTGTTGTTTTAACAGTTAGATTTTCTCAAGGAACGCACGTGTAACCTCAAACGAACCTTCAGCCATACGCTCCCAGAAGTCGAAGTACATCTGTGCCTTATGGTCCTTAAGTGGTATGTCGCTGATAATGCGGAACGAGATGAACGGTGTGTTGTAGATATGGCATGTCTGTGCAATAGAGCAGCTCTCCATATCTACGGCAGTAGCGTCAGGGAATTGGTCTACAATCGACTGCATCTTCTCTCGTGAGTTTACAAACCAGTCACCAGTAACAATCAGTCCGCTGCGTACATGTGTTTCACAATCAAGTGATGTGGCTTTTTCTACCAAATCCTTTGGACAGCCAAATCTTTCGGGCATACCGAGCACCTGACCTGGTTTGCACTCGTCGCCGCAATATACATCATGATAGCAACACTCCGAGCTTACAACAACGTTGGTTACCTCAAGCGATGTGTCAACACCACCTGCTACACCAGTAGATACAACAAGGTCGGGATGATAGATAGCTATCATCTCGGCTGCACCAACAGCCGAGTTTACTTTACCAATGCCACATTGCTGCATCACAACCTCGTTGTGTGCAATACGTCCTGTAACGAACTTGCGTTGGCCATGCATTTCTTCTTTCATGTCGGTGGCAAGGGTAGTGAGCTGTGCAAACTCCTTGTCCATAGCCACAATTATTCCTATCTTCATTATATATATTATTGTTATTTGCTTTGATTTAATCTTATAAAGCTTTGTCTTAGGCTCTGATAATTCGTTGGCTTGCCTTGATAAGGCATTGTTTAAGCCTTGAAGTTTTGGCTTGCCTAAATGTAAGCTTTATTACGTTTGGCAAAGTTACAAAAAAAAGCGGGACCTTTATGAGATCCCGCCGTTATAATTTGCTTTCTCACGAAAACAATTATTAATCAACAACAAAATTCATTCATTTACGAATTCTACCTCTGTAGAAACTCTTGATAATTGTTCTTAATAACATTGCTTAATGTGTATGAAACGTAACCTGATGTATGTATGTGTACTTAATGATGTTTTATGAACTCTTTTTATATAACTCTCTAACTATCTTGACTGTTTATTTATTATATTGATTGTTCATTTTACGTTTGCAAAGATAGGTGTTGTGGTGCGAACGTACAAATTTATTCAATAAACACCCCGTTTTTCTCCACGAAAAGCGTAGCGTTTATGCAATACTTTGCGTAACTTTGCAAACGGAAAATATAAACGTTTATATATATCATAATAATGAAGACATTGAAACGATTCCTGCCAGATATTTTGGTAGTGTTGTTGTTTGCGGTAATAGCATTTGCCTACTTCTTCCCGGCAGACACAGAGGGCCGCATCCTTTATCGTCATGACTCTTCTGCCGGACGCGGTGCCGGACAAGAGCTTACGGAGTATTATCAACGTACAGGAGAGCGTACACGTTGGACAAACTCTCTGTTTAGCGGTATGCCTACTTATCAGATGGCACCTTCGTACGACAGTCAACAGGTGTTAAACGAGGTGGGCAAGTTTTATCATCTGTGGTTGCCCGAGAATGTGTGGTATGTATTTGCCTATTTGTTGGGCTTCTACATATTGCTGCGTGCTTTCGACTTCCGTCGCGAACTGGCCGTTCTTGGCTCTATAATATGGGCTTTCAGCAGTTATTTCTTCATCATTATTGCCGCTGGACACATCTGGAAGGTTGTGGCTCTTGCTTATTTGCCACCGATGATAACCGGTGTTGTTCTTGCTTATAGGGGCAAGTATGTATGGGGATTTGTTGTAACAGCTCTGTTTACAGCTCTTGAGATTCAGGCCAACCATGTGCAGATGACGTATTATTATATGTTCATCATCTTCTTCATGGTGTTGGCTTATCTGTGGCAGGCTGTACGCGACAAGAAGCTTGCGCAGTTTGCCAAGGCTACCGGCGTATGTCTTGTTGCTGCTGTATTAGGAGTTGTTGTCAATCTTAGCAACCTTTACCATACATGGCAGTACACACAAGAGTCGATGCGTGGAAAGAGCGAGCTTGTCAAGAAGAACTCAGCTAATCAGACCAACAGCGGACTCGATCGCGACTATATCACACAGTGGAGTTATGGCATCGACGAGACATGGACATTGCTCGTACCTAATGCTAAGGGTGGAGCTTCTGTTCCGCTCGCCAGCAACGAGAAGGCTATGGAGAAAGCCGACCCTCAATTCTATCAGGTATACCAGCAGATGGGACAGTATTGGGGCAATCAGCCGGGTACAAGTGGTCCGGTATATGTAGGTGCATTCGTATTTATGCTCTTTATACTCGGATTGTTCATCGTTAAGGGACCTATAAAGTGGGCACTCTTTGCAGCAACTGTATTGTCTGTACTGCTGTCGTGGGGTAGAAACTTCATGTGGTTTACCGACCTCTTCCTCGACTATATGCCAATGTATGCCAAGTTCAGAACCGTGGCTTCCATACTCGTAATAGCCGAGTTTACGATACCTTTGCTTGCTATGCTTGCCCTAAAGGAATTGTTGCAGAATCCAAAATCGCTTGACGAGAAGGTTACTGTGCGTGAGCGCGTCATCAATTTCATCTTCTTTACACCGCTCGGTGCTGTGGCAACCAAGCGCCGCGACTACCTTTGGATAAGCTTCGCACTTTCGGCAGGATGCGCATTCCTGTTCGCTATCATGCCTTCGGTGTTCTTCCCCGACTTTATCTCTTTATCAGAGATGGAGGCGCTTAAGCAGATACCAAGCGAGTATCTTGGTCCGCTTATCGCCAATCTGCGTGAGATACGTATATCTATCTTTACCGCCGATTGCTGGCGTTCGTTCTTCATCATTGTCTTGGGTACTGTGATATTGCTGCTTGCTCTCAAGAAGAAGTTGCAGACCAAGTATGCTGTTGGAGCCATCATAGTGCTTTGCCTTGTCGATATGTGGCAAGTAAACAAGCGCTATCTCTACGATGATATGTTTGTAGAGCGCAGTGTGCGCGACACTCCTCAGCAAGAGACAGCCACCGACCGTCAGATTCTGCAAGACCATGGCAAGGATTATCGTGTATTGAACATGGCATCCAACACGTTCAACGAGAACGAGACATCTTATTATCACAAGTCTATCGGTGGATATCATGCAGCCAAGTTGCGTCGTTATCAGGAGCTTATCGACTACTACATCTCACCTGAGATGCAGCGTCTTATGCCTGCAGTAGCCGATGCTCAGGGTGATATGACACGTGTGCCGGGTGATTCTATCTATCCGGTGCTCAATATGCTCAACACACGCTACTTTATCATTCCGCTTCAGGGCGGACAGACTGTGCCTTTGCAGAACCCTTATGCTTATGGCAATGCTTGGTTTGTAGACAACATCAAGTATGTTGACAATGCCAACCAGGAGATTGATGCAGTAGGAACTATCAACTTGCGCCATGAGGCAGTTGCAGATAAGAAGTTTGCCGATGTTCTTGGAACTGCCCAGAAGCAAGGCAACACATCTTTGGTAACGCTGAAGAAGTACGACGCCAACGAACTTACATACACCGTTCAGTCGCAGAAGGGTGGCATTGTAGTATTCTCCGAGGTATACTATCCTGGATGGACAGCCACAGTAGATGGCGTTAGTGTGCCCGTAGGACGTGTCAACTACATCTTGCGTGCTATCAACGTTAAGCCGGGACAGCACACAGTGGTACTTACATTCAAGCCGCAATCGGTAAAGAATACAGAGACAGCCGCATATGTGGCTTATCTGCTCCTTGTGCTTGCCATTGTTGCTGGTGTGTTGTTGGAGGTAAAGAAGGTAAGGAGTAAAGAAGTTAACTCCTTAACTTAAATAAATAATCTGTTATGCAATTTAGCACACCTGTAAATATACCGCTCGCAGGGTTCAGCATCGAACCTTGCGAGCGTATGTTGTTTGTAGGTTCTTGTTTTGCCGACAATATTGGTCAGCGTTTCGTGGCCGATATGTTTCGTGCCGTGGTCAATCCTGATGGTGTAATGTACAATCCGGCAAGCATCCTGCATACAGTAGACCGATATGTCGACAGGCTTGAGACTGAAGATGCCGAGGCTCCAAGTACAGCTGTCTTTACGCTTGGCACCAATCATGTGTATATACTAAACGAGACAGGAGAGATAGTGGACAATTGCCGCAAGCGCCCTCAACGTCTGTTTACCGAGCGTGAGCTTACGGTAGACGAGTGTGCCGAATACTTGTGTCGTGCCATTGGCAGGCTGCGTAGTGTCAATCCTGATGTGCGTGTGGTGCTTACGGTTAGTCCGATAAGATACGCCAAGTATGGCTTTCATGGCAGTCAGCTGTCAAAAGCCGTGCTTCTGCTTGCTGCCGACAAGGTGGTGCGTGAGCATGATATGGTGGAGTATTTTCCTGCCTATGAGATAGTGAACGACGAGTTGCGCGACTATCGATTCTATCGTGAGGACATGCTTCATCCGTCCGACCAGGCTGTAGAATATATATGGCAACGGTTTGGCGATACATATTTCAGTGAGCATACACGCAGCTTTCTTGAAGAATGGCGCCCGGTTAAAGCCGCGTTGGGTCATCGTCCGTTCAATGCAGATAGCGAAGAACACAAGGAGTTCTTGCGCAAGACAATGGCGAAAGCTGATGCATTGAAGGCTAAGTACGAAGGATTTGAAATGCCGTAGCAAATGTGCCTTGCAAAGTATATTATATTAAATGGCGATTTAATATATATTAAATGGGCAAGTATATTATATTAAATGGGCAAGTATATTATATTAAATCGCCATTTAATATAATATGAATACAATCACAATACAGGTTGAAATTCTAATTATCAAAGTCTTTGATAATAACTAGCAGTTCAGAATTGTCTTTACATATAGTAGGAGGGTATGGTAGGGGGTTGTCTGTCACATTCCGCCTTTCGGCTGTCACATAGACTGCTTTTTTTAACGTTGATGATACTAAACCATTGGATATGGCAGATTCGATAATAGGATACATTGCAGAAATCATAAAATAAGTGCATATTAACACACTTTGCAACATTACTTATTCATTAACTATATGGAGTCGGTTCAACCGACCCCATCGTTATCCAATCCCACAATGCCATGGGAATGTAGAGTGGGGGATAGTGGCTGTGACGGTGAATGAATCGTTCAGATTGAGGTTGAACTGATTGGGTGTGACATTGATTTTTCAAATCTGGCAATATGATGTTGTTGGGTGTGCCTTGTCTGACAAATGAAAATGGTATTGCTTGATTTCGATTTTTTGGGTAATTTTTAAGGCGGATACACTTACATTGTGTATATGTGTAAGTTTTTGTATTTTATCGAATTCATGTTAATTTAAGAAATAACAACCCCTTCGCAAAAAAACATCTAAGTCTTGTATATTTTTAACTTTTGTTTTTAATGTTATCTTTTGAAATGCCTTACCTTCGCGTTTGTGAATTATTAACTTTATTATTAACTAACATCTAACAGACAGATCTATGCGAAAGACCATTCTTTTATTTGTTTCTTTATTGCCGATGTTTGCAATGGGAGCTTCTGACGATGCGGGGGGTAAATGCATTACGCCTTCATAAAGCATCTGGTGATGAGGTGACAATTTTATTGAGTGAACGTCCTCTTGTCACTTTTAATAACAACGACTTGGTAATCACCACCCACATGGACGAAGTTAGCTATCCTTCGGCAGATGTTCTTAAGCTAACTTATGTGAATGTGAATCCTACGAATATCAACGGTATTGAGCGCTCGGGAACCCTCTATTCATTAATAGGGGACGAATTAAAGATAGCCAATGCAGTTCCTGGCACTCGCGTATTTGTTTATACTGTTGACGGTACGCTTCTCACTTCTTCCACAACTGACACACAAGGCTGTTCGACATTGCCCATTGCGGGAATGTCCGGATCGGTGTATGTTGTAAAAACCTCGTCTGTAACTTTTAAAATCCGTAAGCTATGAAAAGACTTGTAACCTCCTTTACACTCCTCTTCGCTATGTGTTGTGGAGTAATGGCACAGAATGAAGCCATTTATCAGTATAGAAATGACGGCAAGGGAAAGTCGATGTTCTTGAAGTCTAAAGTGGATAGTGTAGTGTATTCGCAAAAAGACATTCAGAGTAATGTCAAGAACGAATATGTCGTACAAGAAATATGGACTCAAGACAGTGTGTATAGAACACCATTAGATGCGATCGACCATATAGACTTCGTCACATTAAAGAATTGTTGTCCAGATGAGCATCATCCCCATGCCGTAGACCTCGGTTTGCCAAGCGGCACGAAATGGGCTTGCTGCAATGTAGGCGCTTCATTTCCCGAAGCCTACGGCGGTTATTATGCTTGGGGCGAGACAATAGAGAAAGATGAATATAGTTGGGATACATACGCCCACTACAATAGCAACAAATACAGTTTCATTAATATTGGCTCTGACATTACAGGCTCTTCGTTTGATGTGGCTCATGTACGCATGGGCGGCTCATGGCAAATGCCAACTGTTGAGCAACTGAAAGAGTTGTATGAAAACTGTGATCAGGAGTGGACACAGCAAAATGGTGTGGATGGAATTCTGGTGACAGGTCCTAATGACGCTCAGATATTCCTTCCTGCCCCAGGCTATCGCTCGAAATCAGATCTATATGACGAAGGTAAATTCGGTTTCTATTGGTCTGGTACACTCAGTTCTGACAGTGAGTATTGTGGATATTATCTCCGCTTCAATGAGGACAACTGGGATTGGGGTAATGGCAACCGTGGCGGTGGACGTTCGGTTAGAGCTGTATGTCCGTAATACAGGACGCATGTTGAAATAATAAGAATCAATCGTCATCAGCTCCTTCATGGGGCGATGGCTAAAAACATCAACAACAAGTAAACATGATGAAAAAGGTATTATTGTCTCTTGCAGCTGTTGCTCTTGTTCTGAGTGCATCTGCACAGATAAACACTCGTGTGGTGTCAATAGGTCCTTCAGTTGGCAAGCACACGGAAGCGAGGAAGGTAGCCAAGATTGCTTCCAACCAGCATTGGGTGGGTCTGTACTCTTCTGATGATTTGAATGAGAATGGTATAGGTGTCCCAGACTTTCCTGGCGATAACAGGATTGGTGCCTATCTGTCGTCGGATTTGATGTCTGGCTATGTGGGAAAGAAGATTGTCGGCATGCGCTTTGGTCTCTGTGCATCGCAGACCAACTCACGAGTGTTTATCAATAAGGCCTCTGGTCCTCTCGCCGACGTCAGTATAGGGGACGAACTCTTCGGTCAGGATGTTGCTTCTGCAAAAGTGGGATGGAACGAGGTAATGCTTTCTCAACCGATTGATATTACCGACGGTGAAGGATATTTGGTAGGATATAATTTCAAGCAAGGCAACACGCGGGCTGGTAATTATTATACTCTTGACTGCTATCCAATCTCGGCGGTGAAAGAGGGCGATGATTTGGACAACAAGCTCTGGATTTATTGCAATATCCCTACATCCCAGGGTGGTGATGGTGTCAGCTGGTATCCATTCAGCGGTCAAAATGGTAATCTGAGTGTTCAGCTCCTCATTGAGGGCGATTTTGCTAACTATGATGTGTCTCTGAAGGACTTTAGTGAAGCTATGGGTGTTGTCAACACCAACGCTGACGTCACCCTTTCTTTCTACAACAACAGTAAGGAGGCTGTCAGCGACCTCGACTGCGTGGTTACGGTTGATGGCATGGATTTGGACGAGCAGCATATTGCAATGGCTAATGCCGTGGCTGTGGGTAAAAACGGTGAAATCACCGTCTCTGTACCATGTGGCTCCGAAGTTAAGAACCGTGAGGTCGCTGTAAAGGTGACTAAGGTTAATGGCAATGCCAACCAAAGCCAGAATGCTACTGCCAAGGGCACGCTCAGGGTGGTTCCCAAAATGTTCAATCGCGGTGTCGTTGTTGAGGAGTTTACGGGTACTGGTTGCGGTTGGTGTCCTCGTGGTCTTGTCGGTATGGAGAAGGCTGCTGCCCACTATCCCGACAACTTCATAGGTATCGCCATCCACAAGTTCAATGCCAGCGACCCGATGTTCGCGTCTGACTATGCAAATGTTGGCTTGTCAAGTGCTCCCTCCTGTGTGATAAACCGCAATGGAAGGGCCATTGACCCATATTATGGATCAAACAAGTCTATCCTTGATGACATGGCTGCAGCCGTGAAGGATGTGCCGATGATTGGTGTGGATGTTAATGGCGTATGGAATGCCGATTCTACTGTCGTGACGGTGAATGCCAATATCGACTCATACGTTTCTGGCAAATATGATATAGCTTACGTGCTCACAGCCGATAACTTGACGGCTAACAAATCTTCTTGGCGTCAGAGCAATTATTATACTAACTTTACAAAGCAGCAGCTGATTGATCAGGGTGAGGAGGATCTCGCAATCTTTGCAAAGGATGGTGATAAGGGTTCCAAATACTTCAATTGGGAATTCATGGACGTGCTGATAGGTAGCTCTTATAGCAATGCGTCCAACTTGGCTGCTCCCGTCACGCTGACTGCCAATGAGACAACTACAACTTCTTATGATGTGGCTATGCCCACTAAGGCTGCTCTCAAGAATGCTCTCAAGGCTACGGGTAGAAAGGTGGCTGTCATCGCTATTGTGATTGATCAGCAAACCGGACAGGTAGTAAACGCTGGCAAGAGTTACAACATCGTCTCCAACACTACTGGTATACAAGGCGTTGTGGACAACGCGAAATACGATGCTGTAGAGGTGGCTCGATACAATGCTTCAGGTCAGCGCATCAAAGCTCCAGTAATGGGTATTAACATTATCAAGATGAGCGACGGTCGTACAGTGAAGGTTATTGTGAAGTAATGACTATGTTCAAATGGTGTCGGTTTAACCGACACCATCGTAATCCAATTCAAATACCACAGGAATATAGAGTGGGGGATTGTCGTTGTGACGGTGAACGAATCGTTCAGCGTACAATTTCGGCAAAATAGGTATAGGGTGAATTATTATTGATTGAGGGATGTCGCGTTTCACGACACACCCCGTATTCAGCCTAAGGGGTTGGATTCAACCCAACCCCTTTAGAAATATGATTGTCGGCGTTTCTCAAAATCCGTGCTATTCGCCGACGAAGCCCGAGCGTTTCATCCGTGAAATCCTTATACGACCAGGATGTCATGCGCCAATAATTCTGTGGCTTCTGCGGAATCTGTGGGAGATATATACAGAAAAATACCGTTGAAAATGCACTGTGAAAATCGGTTCTATCTGCCATGAATCTACCATCCTCTAATTTATTGTTATTCAATTTATTACGAGATTTATGTCACTTATGTCACTTTTTTTACAAAAACATTTTTTCGTACCATGAAGCAGTTTATTACTCAAGTTTCGCATGTCTTCTACATGCTATCAGTAAACAAGTAGACAGACGAATAAGGATATTTGCCTTGACAGTTAAAGCCTTGCAAACAACGATGTTTCAAGAACATTTGTCCATTTGCTCGGCTTTGCCGCTTGCTTGCAAGAACTTCACGAGCGAAGCGAGTTATCTTCCAATAACTTCTTTCGCTTGTGAAACTTGAATTTCTTTTATAATAATGTGTATTTTTTGTTTTTGGCTTAATATTCCGTTTTTTCTTGTTTTTAATGTTTCTAAATGTTAAGAGTTTGAAAATATGTTAATTTTTAAGGGGGGGGGAAGAAATTTTGTTGTATATTTGAAACAGAAAGAAACAACTAAATCTGTGACTTTTTTTATTGGCTATAATTATGCCCTTAAATGAAAGAGGCAAGAGGACTGACTACACTAAACTGATTAAATACCTAAAATACAATATATAACTCTTATGAAACTACTGATTAATCTTGCAATATTATTCTTATGCTGTATAGGTGTGTCAGGTCAGACCTATCGCAAGGAGATATGTGTTGGTTTCCGTGTAAGCTCAAGCGAGATAGATCTTGACTACGGTGACAACGCTTCCAATCTCGCCGAGATTGTAGGTTTGCTGACCGACGTTCAGCGCAATCCCAATATGGAAATTACGGGCGTGTCGTTCTGCGGCTCGGCCTCGCCAGAAGGCAGGTCTCTGCTGAACAAGCAGCTTGTGGCAGACAGATGCGCAAGCCTTGAGCATTACATTAGGCAAAGGGTAGACTTGCCAGACAGCGTAGTGTTCAAGTGCGACAAGACAGACGTGTGGCAGAAGCTCGCCATATATGTCGAACGATCGGACATGCCACACAAAGACGATGTGCTCTACCAGATAAGGCAGACCCCGGAATACACCTACAACGCCAAAGGTACTCTTGTTGACAGTCGCAAGAAACGACTGATGGACATGAATTTCGGACGCACATGGAATTATATGCTGCGAGAGTTCTTCCCCTCAATACGCAATGCGAGCATACTGATGGTATACATTAAGCAAAAGCAAAAAGAAACTAAACAAACAGAAATACTCCAAGAGGTAAAAACACCCATTCAATCTGTTGACACAATACCCCAAGAAATATCATCCGAGGAAACTCAGCCTATGCCAGCCGCGAAGAGCAGCTGCTATTTCGCCCTAAAGACGAATATGCTCTACGACGCGCTTGCTATTCCGAATATCGGTGTCGAGGTGTCGCTTGGCAGACGATTGTCTTTAGCAGCCGACTGGATGTACGCATGGTGGAGCAACAACAACAAGCATCGCTACTGGAGAGTGTATGGCGGAGGACTGTCGGCAAGAAAGTGGTTTGGACATGCTTCTGAGCAGAAACCCTTGCAAGGCCACCACATCGGAATCAACGCCCAAATCCTGACCTACGACATTGAGTTTGGAGGCAAGGGATATATGGCAGGCGAACCTGAAGGGTCGCTGTGGAACCGACTAAACTATGCCTTTGGTGCCGAATATGGCTACTCAATGCCAATAGCCAAGCGACTGAACATCGACTTCAGCCTTGTGGCTGGATATATGGGCGGACGCTACTACGAATACATTCCAATTGACGGACACTACGTGTGGCAGGCCACCAACAACCGACACTGGTGGGGACCTACAAAGATTGAGGTGACGCTGGTGTGGCTCTTAGGCAATAACAATTATAATGTGAAGAAAGGAGGCAACAAATGATTAACGTGATGAATAAAGGCAGAGTAGCTGCCTGGGCTGCATCGCTCGTCGTTGCTACCATGACTTTGTTGTCTTCATGCGACCATAAGGAGCTGTGCTTCGACCACAACGCCCATGCGTCAAGATTTCAGTTGCATGTGAGTGCCAATTATCAGCAGGAATGGGAGGTAGGAAAGGATGGGTCGACCCACTGGATTGACTTTCCCACATGGCTCGAAACCTACGGTATGCAATACGACGACCTGCGACCGCTGATTCCTGCCGGATTGCGAATGCACGACTTCCCTAAGGAGGGACAGAGCGACATGATAAACATGGCGGCTATGGGCGAAACCGTTGGTCTGCGCTCTGGAGAGCATCAGCTGTTGTTCTACAACAACGACACCGAATATATCGTTTTCGACGAAATGTATTCGTATGCCTCTGCTAAGGCCACTACACGCACCCGCACCCGATCAACCTATTTGGGCAATCCGTTCAACAGCCAAACCGGAGCGAAGGAGAACACCGTGAACATGCCCGACATGCTCTACGGCAACTACAACAAGAGCTATACCTCGGAGAGAACCTCGGAGCCCCCGCTTATGGAGGTGACCATGCACCCGTTGGTGTTCAAGTATCTTGTGCGCTATGAGTTTAGTAAGGGATTGGAGTATGTCAAGCTGACGCGCGGAGCCTTGTCGGGCATGGCAGCCTCGGTTTATCTGAATAGTGGCTACACATCGAAGGAGACGGCAACGCTACTCTACGACTGCACTATGGAGTCGTGGGGAGCACAGGCTATAATAACCTCGTTCGGCGTGCCTGATTATCCCAACGGATTCTACTCCACAACACGTGCCCCGCACAGCAATGCCTTGAATCTTGAGGTGCGACTGAAAAACGGCATTATCAAGACCTTTAACTTCGATGTCACCGAACAAATCAACAACCAACCGCAAGGTGGAGTGATTGTGGTGAGCGGCATAGAGATTTCGGACGAGGACGGAAAGCAAGGCAGCTCTGGATTTGATGTCGGAGTAGATGGATGGGGCGAGTTTGAAGATGTCGTTATTCCTCTAAAATAATAGAGACAAAATAACTTTTACTTTAAAAATAATAATTAACAATTTAAAACCTATCATTATGAAAAATCTATTTTTAATTGGTATGGCTGCGGCTAGTATGATGCTCGCTTCTTGTAGCAGTGACGAGAATGTAGAGATGGCTAACAACAAGAATGCTATCGAGTTTAAAACTTTTGTGAACAATAGTACACGTACTACCAATGACGCTACAGCAGACAACCTCATGAAATTTAAAATATGGGGTAGATTTGAGAGCAAAGATGGAACAAAGAAAGGTGCACCATTCGTAGCAAGAGACATGACCAAAACAGGTGGCGTATGGTCTTATGGCACTCCGTTGGTTTATTGGGAGAAGGATTATAAATATAGTTTCCAGGCTCTTGCTCCGCACAATGCTTATACGTTTACAGCTCCAACAGAGTACGGTGAGTGGGGCTCACTTACCTTTGACAATAAAACAGGTGAAACAGACCTTATTTATGCAACAAACGATTTTGGCTTGTATAATGGTGGCTCATGTCCTGCTGCTGTGAATTTGACGTTCAATCACCTTCTCTCTCGTGTTCGTTTCCAGTTTACAAATGGCATGGATGATGGTTCGGGTGTTTACGTTTCTGACGTTAAGATTACAAATGCTTATGCTAATGGTACAGCAGCACTTGCTGCTTCAATAGATGCTGTTGTCTGGACTACATCAAATCCGCAGGACCTTGAGTTCGGAAATATGACAGGAAAAGTTGATGACAAGACAGGACGTTCTGACCATAAGTACATGATTCCTACAACTACTGCAACAGATTATACAATCTCATTCAAGGTGACACGTGTACATCATGGCGTAACCGATGTATATGATCATACTGCAACAGTATCTTTGGCATTGCAACCAAACAAGAGCTATCAGCTGACAGCTACTCTCGACAAGAAAAACATCAATCCTGATGAAGAACTTTGTCCTATTGAGTTTAAAGTTTCTGTAAATTCTTGGGGAAGCTTTACAGACACAGGTATAACAATGTAATAACAACTAATTCTTTTCTGAGGGGGAATAATCTTCCCCCTCACATTTAATTCACAACCCCTTAAACCCAAATCAAAATGAAAGGAAAAAAACTCTTACACAAGACAGCTGGCATGGCTGCTGCGCTCCTGTCGTTGTCACTCTTTTCATGCAGCAGCGATGGAACATTAGACTCTTTTGGCAAAAGCCAGACTGACTGTATCCGCTTTGGTATTTCCGATGACGACAATGCCACACGTGCCAATGGCAATGGCGAGGACGTTACTTCTACCAGCTATGTGCTCAGGTCGGATGAGACGACCGACACTTTGTGTGTGCGTGCTATAGTGAGCGACGGAATAGAAGCCAACAATAAGCAACATGCCACACGTGCCAGTATGCTTACGGACATGTACGACAAATTCAAGGTGGTGGCACAAGTAAAGAACGCCGACGGCACCTTCGGCACACAATATTATATGGATGATGTTGCCACAAAGAAAGGCTCCTTGTGGCAGTCGGCAAACATCTACTACTGGCCCGGCAACCGACAGCTGAACTTCCTTGCATGGGCTCCTGCGGATGATGGCGTTTTCACGGAGACGCCTGTTTATCCTGTACCTGACGTGAAGAAAACAACGATAAAATATACAGTACCCGACGATGCTCTAAAGCAGCCCGACATTATGGCTGCATACACAGGCTATATGTCCAATCCAGGCACGGGCTCGACGTGCGCTCCAGTAAACCTGCAATTCAAACATCTGTGTACAGCCGTGAGGATATTGACGGGAGCAGAGATGACCAATGGCTCTATCCAGAGTGTGAAAATCACTAATGTGCACAAGTCGGGAACCTACGACATGGCTACTTCGAAATGGACGCTCGACGGGGAAACCACCGACTACTCTATAGCTCCAAACTATACTACCACCACAACCACGCCCAATGGCACAATACTATACAATGGCGAGGCGGCTTTCATGCTGCTGCCACAGACATTGGGCAAGGACAGCAAACTCGAAGTGGTGTATAAAGACAAGAATTCGGGTAAAGAACGAACCATCAGCGCGTCGCTCAACGGAGCTGAATGGCCTATGGGCAAAACCGTGACCTATCGACTCTCGATTTCGCCTTACTACGAATTGGAATTTACCGAAGACCCCGGACTGCAAGACGCACACTATGTGATTTGTCCAATCAAGATAAGGTCGAAGTATCTGGAGAAGGGATGGACGCTGACATCAAAATCGCCAAAGGTGACGCTTTGCAAAGAGCTTACCGACTTGACCTCGCTTGGATACTGGGTGGAGGAAGACCGAGGCACGTCAAGCATTTCGGGCACAGGCGATGGCGAAGTGACGGTGTATGCCTTCCTTGAGGAGAACATAGATAGGGCAAACCGAAAGGTGGATCTTGAGCTTAAGCCAAAAGACTATCCCAAACAGGCTCCTGTGGTATATACTCTCGAACAGTTGTTCCCAAGCTGGAATACCGAAGGATTGGGGTGCGAGCGTTTAGAGGACAAGGTGTCGCCATGGGGATTCTTGTGGGATAATGATATGAAAATCACCTATGACATGAGCGATGCTGGTGGTCATGGTATATTAGGTCCAATACGAAGATGGATTATGAAGCTTCAGATTAAGTATTATGGTGATAAATATCAGGATTATATTACTTATACCACATATTGGGCTCAGTTGAAAAGTCTTACCATCGACTTTAGTAAAGTGCCTAACCTTGATGTGTCGGACGATCCTGACGACGGAAATAAGAACACTTGGGAATTGTATAATTTCAATGGTATTAGCGATGTGACCGGACTAATGAAGCAACTGGAGGATTGGGGCGGAAAGCCCGACAAGAAGTTGCCCATCGACCCTGCTGAATATGCCGCCCGAATGTGTATATTGAAGAATAAGTTCAATAAGGAGAAAATTGGTTCAGAAGGTGGCACTACGGCTTATCGTCCGGTACTTAAGCGAGAAAACCTCGTGTGGTATCTGCCTTCAAAGAATGAGTATACGAAGATGAAGGATAATGACTATCCGCTCTCTGGCGAGTATTGGACTTCCACGGCGTCGGATGTTGCCCACGACAACGAAAACGCTTATCAGTATACCGAAGGTGTAGGAACGAAGCTGAGAGCAAGAACCGCCAATCTGAAGCATCGTGCCATGCGCAAGATGCCAGGAACGAAATAAAGGTTAGATAAACCTAAAATCCGCAACCTGTAATATTTTTGATATTTCGGGTTGCGGATACCTCTCTAAAACGACTCGTTTTCGTAAAGAATCCTTATGGTGTAGTCGCAAGAGACAAAATCCCCTTACTCCCATGATGCGACTTGAGGCAATACGCAAAATTTGTTGTTATAGCCATTTCCAGCTGCTTTCATTATAGTTCTTCTCTACATTAGCCTCAATATCGTCAGGCAGGTTGCAGAAGAAGTCGATGCCCGTAAGCTGTTCAAGCTTTTCTATGGACATGCAATGCTGCTTTATGGTTTCGTTTGTGCGGTAGGAGTTGGTCTGGTCGCACCAGTATCCTAAGGCAATATATTCGTGCTTGCCGTTGATGTAGTACTTTCTTAGAATAGCCGTAAAGAAGTATTTTGGCACAATCAGCTTGCCGTCAATACGTTTAATGATGTTCTTCTCGTCGTCGATGGTACCGCCTTTGCATACAAAGATGGTGTCTTTAGGACCAAGGTTGCTGGCCCATGTCTGAAGCTGTTGCTCCATACGTAGCCATAATCCCTTATTCTTGTTGTTTTTGCTGTCGAAGCCGTTGAAGGCATGATACTGTGGCTGCATATTCGACATATAGAAGGTTTGGTCGTTGGCTTCCTTCGAAAATGTACGGTCGGCACTTGGGCATATATGTCCGCGGTCGAAACCTGGGAAATAAGTATATTCTGCCCAATAGTCGCCCTCTGATAGGGCAGGGTCGGCTGTGAATGAGCCAGTGCGCGAATGGTTTCCGCTGAAGCCCCTATGCAATTGATAGCACGACCAACGTTGCGACTTCTTGTCGCAATCCCATTCTGTGCAGAAGTTCACACGGTCTTTATCGTAATCTGTATTTGACAGTCTATGCACAATAATCTGTTGTCTGCCCGTCTTCTTCAGCGCCGGAAATTCCAGTCGCAGCACAGCCTTATCGGTTGTAACCACATTTGCGTTCTTGTTTACAGGCTTGCCGTCGTCAATAACGGGGTTATTGTCGTCGCCGCAACTTACAAAGAACAATGTAAGGCAGGCAAAGCAAAGGTAAAGGATGCTTTGCGGGCGTAGGGTGTGCAATAGTTTCATATTGAGTGTATTAATTAGATTTCAGTATAATGAAAAGCAAAAAGAAAGTGTGTTCTGAGCGTATATGCAACTACGCTTAGAACACACTTTCGATGTGCATATTCAAAAAAAGAATGTGTCTATCCCTTTTTGTGGGGGGATAGTATATTTTTCGTTTTCTTTTCCTTACTTGCGAACCTTTGCGTAACGGCTCATGAACTTGTCTACGCGACCAGCGGTATCAACAAGCTTGCTCTTACCTGTATAGAACGGGTGAGATGTGCTTGAAATTTCGACCTTAACTACTGGGTAAGTTTCGCCTTCAAATTCTACTGTCTCTGAAGTCTTGCATGTAGACTTTGTAAGGAACATATCGCCGTTGGACATATCCTTGAATACGACGGGGCGATAGTTTTCTGGATGAATTCCCTTCTTCATTTTGTTTAAAATATTTTGAATGTTAATTGAATAAACGCTTTTAGAGCATTAATGGGTGCAAAGTTACAAGATTTTTCGCATATATCCAAACTTTTATAGCTTTTTCTTAATCATTGGGTTAGCGTTTGCAAACTAATCAGTAACTTTGCATGAAAATAAGAAACAAAACATCAAAATAAGTGCTACACGACGAACTGATATACCAAATACGCCAAAGCTTCGGCTTTGAGCCAACTCTCGACCAAAGCCGAGCCCTTGTTACATTCGCCTCGTTTATGTCTGATAGCGACGATAGAGCGGTGATGATAATGCGAGGATCGGCCGGTACGGGCAAGACATCTCTGTCTGGTGCCATTGTGCGTACAATGAAAAGGCTCAGGCAACGTGTGGTGCTGCTTGCTCCTACGGGTCGTGCTGCCAAGGTGTTCTCTATCAACTCTGATACTCCAGCCTCTACCATTCATAGACGTATATATAGGCAGAAGTCGATGGAGGGCGCTTTCTCGCTTGCTCCTAACATGCACACCGATACCCTATTTATGGTGGACGAAGCCTCGATGATAGCCAATGAGGGGCTGCAAGGTGCTGTATTTGGCACGGGATGTCTGTTAGACGACCTTGTGCAATTTGTGTATAACGGTCGAAACTGTCGACTTATGCTTATCGGTGATAAAGCTCAGTTGCCACCTGTAGGCGAGGAGGAATCGCCTGCCCTGTGCTCTGACTTTATGCGCGGATATGGATTGTCGCTGTACGAGAGCGACCTTAATGAGGTGCTGCGACAGAGTCAGGAGTCGGGCATACTCTATAATGCTACCGTTATACGCCAAATGATAACGCACGACGAGGCTACTGAGTTGCCTAAAATTAGGTTCAAGGGATTTGCCGACATCGTTAATGTGCCTGGCAACGAACTTATTGAGTCGCTTGCCACAAGTTATTCGCAGGTGGGTATGGACGAGACTATGGTGGTGACAAGATCGAACAAGCGTGCCAATATATACAATCAAGGCATACGCAACCAGGTGCTTTGGCGTGAGGAGGAACTTACGTCGGGCGACTGGCTTATGGTTGTTAAGAACAACTATTATTGGACTGAGCAGGATGCAGTTAAGAATCGTGCCGGACTTGCCAAGGATTCTACATCGGCGGCAGCGCAGAATCTTGCTGCTAACACATTGCCTACTGGTGCCGTTGTTACAGCATCGGCTAAGTCGCAGGCTGTACAAGTGCAGCAACCTGACCAGCCTACGCCTTCGTTTATTGCAAATGGCGACCGTGCCGTAATACAACGTGTGCGCAATAGACGCGACCTTTATGGATTCCATTTCGTAGATCTCTGGTTGCAGTTTCCCGACTACGACAACTATGAGTTGCAAGTTACGGCTCTTACCGACTCATTGTCTACCGAGGCTCCAGCTCTTACGCGCGAGCAAAGCGACCGACTGTTCGAACAGGTTATGCTCGATTATGCCGATGTGCGTACTAAGCCCGAGCGCTATAAAAAGCTTAAGGAAGACCCTTACTATAACGCTTTGCAGATAAAGTATGCCTATGCCGTTACGTGCCACAAGGCACAGGGCGGACAATGGGCACATGTATATGTAGACCAGGGATATATGACGGACGATATGCTGACACCCGACTATATACACTGGCTTTATACTGCATTTACACGAGCTACCGAGAAACTGTTCCTGGTCAACTGGCCTAAGACACAGACTGAATAGGAAGACTAGACAACAGGTAATTTAGAAGATATTGTAGGAGGTACGGTCTCCGAACCGTACCACGCAAGTGGCTATATGGCACTGAGAACTGGCAGTTTGAGTGGTACGGTTCGGAGACCGTACCTCCTACGTGAACCATAAATGTACATTAATTAAAAATTAGAACATAACAATATGAAACAGATTAAGCTTTTTCTCTTTGCCTTGGCACTAACCATTATGCCACAGGCTATCAATGCCCAAACCGCTGCCAATACACAGGCAAATGTGGTAGAAGACCTCGACGCAAAGTATGCTACCAATCTTCTTAAGTCGGGAACCGACGCTCCCGACATCAACTTAAAGACCATTGATGGCAAGCAGTTTTCGCTTAAGAGCTTGCGTGGCAAGTATGTGGTGCTCGACTTCTGGGCTACATGGTGTCCCGACTGTCGTAAGGACTCTCCATATATAATGTCTCTTTACGAGAAGTTTGCCCCAAAGGGAGTTGAGTTTGTAGGTGTGTCGTTCGACACTAAAACAGAATCGTGGAAGAATGGGGTGGAGAAGCTTGGCATAAAGTATACCCAGGTTAGCGATATGAAGAATATGCGCGAGTCGGCTGTGGCACATACCTATGCCATTAAGTGGATTCCTACAGTATATGTCATTGGTCCTGACGGCAAGGTTGTGCTTGCCACCGTTATGTCCGACAAGGTAGGAGCATATCTTACATCCGTTTATCCCGACTGTGCCGAATGATATTGACAACCGACATACTGCGTACATGGTTTAAGCAGTTCAACACCGACTACTTTGGTGGTGAGCTGCCTATGCCTCGTATTGTATTGTCCAAAGCCCGTACACGTCTTGGCACTATGGCATGCAAGTGTACGCGTAGGTTGCTGAAACGTGTGTACAGCGACTTTGTTATTCGCATAAGTACTTATTATGAGTGTACCGAGCGAGAGTTTCAGGAGACGCTGTTGCACGAGATGATACATTATTATATTATATATAAGCGCATTCCCGACACTTCGTCGCACGGCAAAGTGTTTCGCGAGATAATGCACCAGCTCAACAGTAAGTATGGTTGGCATATAACAATTACGTCGTCAATGCGTGGACGTAAAGTGGCAGACGAGTCGGGTAGGTCGCGTCGGTCAGCCTTTCTTGTGCTTGCTGTAGTGCTTAACGACGGCACACGTATGTTGTCGGTAGTAAGTCCGAAGTCTGCACGCAAGCTCGATGTTATGGCTAAAGGAGTTAAAGAGATAGTGGATTATCGCTGGTATATGTCGTCTGATCCTTATTTTGCCGACTATCCTGTGGTTAGAAGTTTGCGTGCTCGACGTGTTGACAAAGAGCTGTACAACGAAAAAACGGCTGCAATGCAGCCGTTGGTATTGCCATAATATAGTATGGTTATATTCTACGGATAATTTTATAAAATGCCGCACTTTTTGTTTATTTGCGCTTAAACAAAAAGCGCTCGCATTCCTTTAATATCTTTACTCTTGCAACCTTCATCACTATATAATATAATGTGGCTGCAATAACAAAGCGTGATATCAGCAATGCCCAAAGGTTGCTGAGCGATAGCGTAGCGGCATAGCTTGCAGCCATAACACCAGCAGCTGCAAGTGCAAATGGCATTACGTCGCAGAAGAAACGCCAATAGCCATAACCCGTAAGTCGCCTTACAAAGAATAGCCATACCAGCAACCATGATGTGTTGATAAGCATATAGGCTATCACCATATTGCGTATGCCCCATTGCCATATCAGCAGCATGGTTATAATCTGAACAAGTCCGAGCGAGAAGGTACACCAAAAGAATGTGCCCGAACGACCCTTAGATATAATCATGTTGGAGAATAGAGTGGCAAGAGGCATTGTTGCTCCCGATACGCATAGTATCTGTATCAGTTCGGCAGACGCAAGCCACTTTTCGCCGATAGCTATAACTATAAACTCCTTAGCCACAAGTCCGAAGCCGAACATCAGCGGAAAGGTGATGAACGACGTAAAGCGCATCATCTTGCGGAATACATCCATCTGCCTGCCCTGTTCTCCGTTGAGGCTTACAAGCACTGGTTGTGCTACCTGCGCCACCATACTTTGCACAAGCGAGTAGCATTTGGTGTTCCATTGGTAAGCCTGATTGTAGTTGCCCGTGTCGCGTGGCGAGAAGTAGTGGCCAAGCAATATGTTAAGCACATTGTTGTTTACACAAGTCATGATGGTTGTAGCAAGTATCTTGCACGAAAAGCGGAACATACGGCGCACAGGCGCAAATGTTATGCCGTGTACAGTAGGACGCCACGGCGAGAAATACCATTGGAAAAAGGTGTTGATGCCAACATATACCAGGCCTTGTGTGGCAAGCGACCAGTAGGCGGCACCGCAGAAAGCCATAACCACACCAACTGTGCTCGACACGATAACAGCAATGCCTCCCGCCTCGGCTTGTTGTTTAGCCTTAAGATTCTTGAAAAGGTAAGCCGATTGGGCTGTGCCAAACGACGCTATCACTATGCTTAGGAAGGCATAGCGACACAATGGCACCACCTTCGGCGTGTGATAATATTCGCCTATGAGTGGTGCTGCAAAAAATAGAATGGCATATAGCGACGATGCCATTATGATATTGAACCAGAACACAGAGTTGTAGTCTTCTGCCTTTGGCTCTTTAAGGTTGGTAAGTGCAGTGCGGAAACCGCTGTCTTGAAGGGCAGTGGCAACCAACGAGAATATGCTTATCATAGCCATCATGCCATAATCGGCAGGAGCAAGCAGTCGGCCCAAAACAATGCCGAAAGCCAATCCTATAATCTGTTGTATGCCACTGTTCAGTCCGCCCCAAAGCAGTCCTTTGGCTGTTTTTTCCTTTAGAGTCTCCATCCCTATGTTCTTTGTTCCTTGTTTTCTTATTCGTTTGAGAAGTCGGCCACCATCTTTCGGTACATGCTGTATGCACGCGAACGCGAAATGTAGCCCGTTATATGTCCGGCTGTATTAACCACAGGCAAGTAGCGAGTGCCCTTTAGGTCGAACTTGCGCATCACTTCCTCCATCGAGTCATTAATGCCCACTTGTGCGGCTATAGGCTGCATAAGCTGTCTGACACTCATCTTGTTGTACAATTCGGCACGGAACATGACGTGGCGAATCTTCGTTATGTCTATCTCGCCCAATATGCTTCCGGCAGCATCAAGTACAGGTATAAAACTGGTGTGGCTCTTTGATATGGCGTTTACCAGTTTGCCAAGAGGCATGTCAGGATTAACTGCCGTGTAGTCGTGCTCAACAACACTGTCCATACTCATAAGTGTAAGCACCGACTTGTCTGTATGGTGGGTTATCAGCTTGCCCTCGCGTGCCAGACGCATGGCATAAATACTGTGCGGCTCGAATATGCTTATTGTCAGAACAGACGACACAGCTACAATCATCAACGGCATAAAGAGGTTGTAGCCATTGGTTATCTCGGCTATGAGGAAGATACCCGTAAGCGGCGCATGCATAACTCCAGCCATGACACCAGCCATACCAAGCAGCGTGAAGTTCTTCTCGGGAATGTAAATTCCTAACTCATACGTGTTCCACAAACGTGCAAAGAGGAATCCGCTGAAGGCTCCAACGAACAATGAAGGCGCAAATGTACCACCGCAACCGCCTCCTCCATTGGTGGCAGCTGTAGCAAAAGTCTTGGTTACAATTACCATTGCTATATAGAGTATCAGCAGATTGCCGTGTCCGTAGAATAATGAGTTGCGCAACACCTCGTTCCAATCTGCCTCGCTCATACCGTTCAACAGCACATTGATAGCCGAATAACCCTCGCCATAGAGCACAGGAAAGAGGAATATGAGTGAACTAAGCATCACTCCACCTAACGCCAATTTGGCATAACGATGCTGCTTTAGTTTGCCGAAGATGCCCTCGCAAGCCGACATAGAGCGTATAAAGTATAGGCTCACCATGCCGCATACAATGCCGAGAATGATGCTTGCAGGTACACGATCTACCATCCACGCTCCGTCAAGATGGAAGTTGAATAGCGAGTCGCTACCCATAAATATATATGTAAAGCACGTTGCCGTGACTGCAGCTGTAAGTATAGGCAGCAGCGATGCCATGCTTAAGTCTACCATAAGCACCTCCAAGGTGAACACCAATCCGGCTATAGGTGCCTTAAAGATACCTGCAATAGCGGCGGCAGCACCGCAACCAACGAGCAGCATAAGTGTCTTGTTGTCCATTCGGAACAACTGTCCAAGGTTAGAGCCTATGGCCGAACCCGTGAGTACAATAGGAGCCTCGGCACCTACAGATCCACCAAAACCGATGGTAATGGCAGATGCAAGGACAGATGTCCAGCAGTTGTGCCCCTTAAGGCGCGACTGCTTTGAGGATATGGCATAAAGTATACGGGTAATACCGTGCGATATATTGTCCTTCACCACGTATCTCACAAACAAAGAAGTGAGGAAGATACCAATAACAGGAAACATCAGGTACATCCAGTTGAACGTGTCGGCATGGAAGCGCGATGTAAGCAGATGCTGTATCTCGTGTATAATGGTGTGCAGTATGAATGCAGCTACAGAGGCAAAGAAACCAATGAAGAACGCCAATATAATTGTGGCTTGGCGGTCGCTAAGGTGCTTAGTGCGCCATTGGTATAGGCGCAGCATGAGCCCTCGTATATTTGATGTGTTGGAAGTAGTCTGTTCCATTATATGTTGACTTGCCAACTGCGTTTACTTTCTTATGATAGTTACCTGTCCGTCGCGGCTAATCTTCACGATGCTGCTTGGCTTGTGTGGCTTGTGTTCCTGGCGTCGTGTCCAGCACACATAGTCGGCAGCCTCGAGTATCTCGGGTACTATGTCGCAATAGTTCTGTGCAGCAGGCTCGCCGCTTATGTTTACACTTGTGCTTACAATAGGCTTCTGGAAACGATAGCACAGTTCTTTAGAGAACTCCTCATTAGTAATGCGCAAGCCTATACTTCCATCCTCGGCTATGAGGTTAGGGGCAAGATTAACGGCGCCATCAAGAATAACGGTAGTAGGTTTATCGGCTATCTCCATAAGATCCCATGCTACCGACGGCACGTCACGTACATAACGTTGCACACGGTCTACAGAGTCGGCAAGGCAGATAAGTGCCTTGGAATCGTCACGTTGTTTTATCTTGTATACCTTTGCAACGGCTTCGGCGTTAGTGGCATCGCAGCCAATTCCCCAAACAGTGTCGGTGGGATAGAGTATAATCCCGCCTTTTCGCATTACATCGATAGCGTTTTTAATGTCTTCCTTTTGTGTCATCTTTTATAGTGTGTTATTTAATAAACGCAAAGTTACGGTTTTTTATGCACAAATCGCCAAATGTATCGTCTAAAATTCCTACCTTTGCATTAATAGCTATAGAAACTTTAACATTGAAACAATAAAATCAAGATATGGAAAAGAAAGACTTACGTATAGTGTTTATGGGCACCCCCGAGTTTGCAGTAGGCTCTTTGCAGCGCCTTGTAGAAGGAGGATATAACGTTGTAGCTGTAGTTACACAGCCCGATAAGCCAGTTGGCCGACATGGTTCGGTGCTTCGTGCATCGGCTGTAAAGGAGTATGCTCTTGCTCATGGCCTGCCTGTATTGCAGCCGGTAAAGATGAAGGATCCTGAGTTTATAGAGCAGTTGCGCTCGTACAATGCCGACATTCAGGCTGTTGTAGCATTTAGAATGTTGCCTGAGATAGTATGGGGAATGCCCCGTTTTGGCACATTCAATGTTCATGCAGCCTTACTTCCTCAGTATCGTGGTGCAGCTCCAATCAACTGGGCTGTGATAAATGGTGAGACAAAGACAGGTGTCACCACCTTCTTCCTCGATCATGATATAGATACAGGTCGTATCATAACTCAGCGCGAGTTTGCCATTCCCGACGATGCGGATGTAGAGTATGTATACGATGGACTGATGCAGCTTGGTGCCGAGATATGTCAGGATACAATAGATATGGTACTTGCCACAGATGGCAATGTGCCGTCGCAGCCTCAGAACGAGGATGTGGAATTGTTGCCGGCTCCAAAGATATTTAAGGAGACATGCGAGATAAAGTGGAACAACAATGCCAAGAAGATATACGACTTTGTGCGTGGCCTTAGTCCATATCCAGGCACTTGGACAACACTTGCACCTAAATCGGATGCCGTGAACGCATCTCCCTCTGTGCTCAAGATATTCAAGACGCTTAAGACCGGACGTGCATGCGATGCCGCTCCTGGTACAATAAAGGTTGAGCATGCCCATATGTTTGTGGCTACTGCCGACGAATGGCTTGAGATAGTAGAGCTGCAAGCTGCCGGAAAGAAACGTATGGCTGCCCGCGACTTCCTAAATGGCTTCAAGAGTGTGGAGGAGTTTGAGGTTAAGTAGTGTATATGTATGAGTGATAAACAACATTAGGAGAAAAGTGGGATTTGCGCAATCGTTACTTACATATACATGCAACTGATGAATGGAAAGTGCAGCCAAAATTACACCCCACAAGTACCCCACAAGTACCCCACAAGTACCCCACAAGTAAAAGACAAACTGCATACAAGCAATCCTTTCATATTGGAGTTGATAAAAATCATAGGGGATAAGAACTTGTCGGTAAGAGAAATGTTGTCGGTAATAGGACTTAAAGAACGGAAGAACTTTCTCGACCTCTATCTGAATCCTGCCATTAGTGAAGGCTATGTCTGTTTGCTTTATCCAAATTCGCCCCGTCATCCTCGTCAGAAATATTTGTTGACGGTTAAAGGACTGGCGGTATATGATGAATGCAACAAATCGAAGTGAGAAATGGATTAAGAAAAGATAGTTGTCTGTTATTGAACGATGGATTCTTGCTGTTGTCTTATTCTTTTAAAATGCTTAAGGGTGTGTCATATGTAATAAAAGTGGAAACTTTATATACCCTCGTGCTAGGCGTGAGAGTGTATAAAGTTTCCGCTTTTTGCAAATAGTTCATAGTAAAAGACCTACGCTGATTACGGCGACAATGGTCTTGCAAATGGCTTGTTATTACTTCTGGTCAACCACTTCAACTATCGGGTTGCCGGTTGCTGCAGAAGGAGCCTCGATGTGAAGCATAGAGCATACGGTAGGAGCTGTGTCTACCATATATGTAAGCTTGTTGGTTTTGCCAGGCTTGATATGCCATCCCATAAATACAAGAGGAATGTGGGTGTCGGCATGAGTCCATGCACCATGCTGTGCACCAAAGTAGTCGTCCTTAACCTTAAAGCTAAAGTGATCGGGGCGAACAATTAGAGTGATGTCGCCAGTACGTCCACGGTAGTAGCCATTTATCACACGCTCGCGTATCCATTGCGGAACAGGGGCTATAGCAGCATTCTCGTTGTCGATGACAAATGGGAATATCTCGCTCTTCTTCTTGAACTCGTTGATGATGGCAGCCTTAACCTTATCGTAGCAGAGATTGTTCTGCGCAAGGAAGTCGCGGTTGATGTAGAGGCTGTAGTCCAAAACTCTGTGGATGTACTTGCCCTCAACTCCAAACAGCTTGCCCATAGCATCGTTAACTGTAGCTATTTCTGCATTAACGTCGGCATAACCACCAGGCAACTTGTGTGCCTTCATCGTGTTGGGATTATGTGTGCCACCGTGGTCGGCAGTAAGGAATAGCAGGTATCCATCCTTGCCTACCTGATTGTCGAGAGCTTCGAAGAACTTCTTGAGGTCGTGGTCAAGTGTAAGGAACACTTCCTCGTTCTCCTTGCCCGGAGACAACCATGTTCCTGTAGTATGCGAGATGGCATCGGTAGACGATATGCTAACGCAGAGCATGTCGGTTGTGCCGTTGTTGCCAAGGTTCTCGGCCTTCATAATGGTTTCGGCAAGGTTGAATGTTGTGGTAACACCGGCGGGAATAGACTTAGGGTCGATACCCGGCTTGATGCCAATTTGCTTGTTGAACTTGGTGATATAGTCGGGCAACTTGTCCATATAATATGTACTTGTAACAAATCCGGCAATCGACTTGTCGTACCAATAGGCACCATTGGCAGAGTGGCCAGCAGGCAAGATAGCAGCACGGTCCTTAAGTGCTACACCATATACCTTAGCCTTGAAGTTGGTAGCCTGACGCAGCATGTCGCCAATTGTTGTGCTCATCATATTGCGAGGCGACATAGCTCCAACCTTCGACTTAGAGCCAACAGTCTGCTCGTTTTCGTCGTCGCAGCAATATACAAATTTGCCGTCCTTATAGAATGTATTGCAAGCAATGCCGTGAGTGGCAGGACCGGCACCAGTATACAAGCTTGCGTGTCCAACGCCGGTAACGGTAGGCAGATAGTTTATCATCTGGTTTTCGCAAGAGAAACCTTCGTTGATAAGACGCTTCATACCGCCCTCGCCATACTTGTCGTAATAATAGTATAAATAGTCCCAACGCATCTGGTCGATAACAATACCAACAACCAGTTTAGGACGTTCTACCTGTGCCGCTGCTATCATTGCAACACAGCACATCAATACAGAAAGAATGATTTTCTTCATTGTCTTGTCGGTTTTTATTTTTAAGTTTTATGATGTACAAAGGTAGCAATAATATTCGGCTTGTGGGTGGAAATGATAAAAATAACGGCATTTTCTTTGAAGTTTCAATAATTTATCGTACTTTTGGCGGTATACAAATACCTATAATTAAAACCAAGATAACGCTATGGAAAAAAAGATAACACAAGAAAACTTCGAAGATACTTATGTTGACAGTATCGAGATGGAGCGCATAGACAAGTTCGTATGCGACGAAATGGCGCGACAGATTCATCGCTACATCAAGGCAATGAAGGGCTCGAAGGCCATTATGCTTAAGTTTGAAGAGCAGCTTGCCACACTCACTATTCCAGAGAAGGAGAAAGCCATAGCTCGCTACATCGACCTGAACCGCAAGGTACTGTCTGGACTTGACTTCAAGATAGTACTTGCACGCGCTATGGCCAACTACTCGGACACTTTCTCTTATCTTGTAGAACTGGTGAACAACAAGCGCAAGATGGTGTTCTACCTCAACCGCATACGCGACAAGTATGAGCAGTATCATGATGTGTACGAGGAGGACGGCAAGTTTGGTATCAAAGACCATCAGGGTAATGTGCTTATTCCGGCACACTACGACTTCCTACGCACACCTTATGTATATGTGGACGACTTGCGCACTCTGCCTGTAATAGCACAGCGTGACGGCAAGATGGGATTGATTCTGCCTGACGGTAAGGAGACTGTTGTTGCCGAGTTTGTATACGATGATATCTCTTTGCGCGACGAACCGCCTTACTTTGAGGCTTGGAAGGATGGTGAGGCTACGCTTATTGAGGCTTAAGCTTTACGAGTGAGAAGACGGACTGCACCCCTCCACATTATTGAAATTAAAACAAATAAAGACAGTAATGACAACCGATGAAAGGTTTATGCACCGTTGCCTGCAATTGGCACGCAACGGTATGCAGAATGCTAAGCCTAACCCTATGGTTGGAGCGGTGATAGTGGCAGCCGATGGTAGAATAATCGGTGAAGGTTATCATGTGCGTTGTGGCGAAGGGCATGCCGAGGTGAATGCATTTGCCTCGGTTAAGCCTGAGGACGAGCAACTGCTGCATGAGGCAACTATTTATGTTAGTCTTGAGCCTTGCTCGCATTATGGTAAGACGCCTCCGTGTGCCGACCTTATAATAAAGAAAGGTGTAAGGAGATGTGTTGTGGGGTGTGTAGACCCTTTTGCCAAGGTTAAGGGACGTGGCATTAAGAAGATACAAGATGCCGGAATAGAGGTGACGGTGGGTGTGCTTGAGGCTGAGTGTCGCAAACTTAACAAGCGTTTTATTACCTACAACGAGCATCATAGGCCATACATCCTGCTGAAGTGGGCCGAAACAGCCAACCACTTTATAGACGACCATGGCAAGGCTCTTGCAATATCTACTGCATACACACGTATGCTATCGCACAAACTGCGTGCCGAGAACGATGCCATATTGGTAGGACGTGTGACAGACGAGCGCGAGAATCCGCAACTAAACACACGCGACTGGGCAGGTAAATCGCCTCGCCGTATCGTTATTGGCAGCAAGATTAAGCTGTTTGAGGGCATGGACATGCAGCAGCCCATACTGCCGCAACTTATGCAATGGCTATACGATGAAAAGTGTCAGTCGCTTATTGTTGAGGGAGGACGCACCACGTTGCAATCGTTTATCGATGCCGGGTTATGGGATGAAATACGCATAGAAACGGCACCAATAACGGTGGATGACGGAACTAAGGCACCTGAAATGCCAAAGGAGGCAAGGCTGGTTAGCAGGAAAGAGTGTGACGGTAATATTATCAGTGTTTGGGAAAACCTAAACTTTATGATATAAAATATACGAGGGTGTGCCAAAAGTCGCAATTTGGGCTTTGCCTTTCCGCTTCGCGCCGGCGACCTTTGGTTCAGCCCGCATTGTTTGAGTTTTGACACATCCTCATATTAAATATATAAGGTGTAATACGAATAAAGGTATGGATAGAATCCGCCTTCGTTTAAAACTTCACTACTCTTCCGCCATCATCAGTAGCCTCGATAGTTACCTTTGTAGCATCCTCAGGCAACAAGTCGTCTATAAGTTCGGGCCATTCGAGGAAGCAGAGCGAGCCGCTATAGAAATAGTCTTCGTATCCCATATCGTATACTTCCTCCAGTTTCTTGATGCGATAGAAGTCGAAATGGTAAATTGAGTCGCCCGTTGTAGCGCTCTGATACTCGTTTACAATAGCGAATGTAGGCGATGTAATGACGTCGTCTACCCCAAGCTCTTCGCATATAGCCTTTATGAATGTTGTCTTACCAGCACCCATCTTGCCATAAAAGGCGAACACTTTGCCGTCGCCCATGTTCTCAATGAATTGCTTGGCAGCCTCGTTGATGTCTGCCAAGGAGTTGATTTTAATTTCCATTGTTATATTGTTATTTTATTCTTTTTACTTCTTTCTCGAACTCAGCGTAATCAGCGGTATCAGCATTTCCTCCATTGATATGCCTCCGTGCTGGAACGTGTCTTTATAATAGGACACGTAGTAGTTGTAGTTGTTGGGGTAGGCAAAGAAGGTGCTGCCTGTGGCAAACACGTATGATGTGGAGATGTTTGGTGCAGGCAACTGAGCCTCATGTGGATTCTTAATAACAAACACATCCTTTGACTGGCAGTTGAGATTCTTGCCCAACTTGTAACGCAGATTGGTGTTGGTGTTGCGATCGCCAATAATCTTTACCGGTTTAGAGGCACGTATAGAGCCGTGGTCGGTTGTTAGAATAATCTTGCAATCCTTTTGGGCCAATGCCTTAAGCAAATCGGCCATGACCGAATGACGGAACCACGATAGGGTGATAGAGCGATAAGCCGACTCGTTATTGGCAAGTTCGCGCACCATCTTAGACTCGGTACGGGCGTGAGAAAGCATATCGATGAAGTTGACAACAACAACATTTAGGTCGTTCTTCATCAGTTCGTTAAGGCGCTCAAGCAAGCGGTCGGCACCAACCGAGTCGTTTATTTTATGATATGAGAAGGTGTCGTGGCGACGATAACGCTCTATCTGCGTGCGTACAAGCGGTTCTTCGTTGAGGTTCTTGCCCTCCTCCTCGTCCTCATCAACCCACAGATCAGGAAACATTTTCTCTATCTGTTCGGGCATAAGTCCGGAGAAGATAGCATTGCGTGCATATTGGGTTGCGGTGGGAAGAATGCTCATATACATATCTTCGTCGATGTCGAACATATCGCCAATCTCTTGCGAGAGCACACGCCATTGGTCGTAGCGGAAGTTGTCGATGACAATAAGGAACACCTTCTGATCATTGTTGAGCAATGGAAACACCTTGCGCTTGAAGATGTCGGGACTCATAAGTGGGCGTTCGGTGACTCCGGGCTTGACCCAATCCATATAGTTGCGGCGTATGAACTTGGCAAAACCGTTGTTGGCTTCCTCCTTCTGCATCTCAAGCATTTCGGTCATATTAGAGTCGGTAGAACTTAACTCAAGCTCCCAATGTACAAGGCGGCGGTAAACCTCCTTCCAATCGTCGATCGACTGGCTATCCATAATCTGCATGGCAATGTTTTGGAAGTTCTGCTGATATCCAGTTTGTGTAACTTCTGTCACGATCTGCTTCTTGTGGATGTTCTTCTTGAGCGTCAGCAGAATTTGGCTTGGATTGACCGGCTTTATGAGATAATCGGCAATTTTTGAGCCGATAGCTTGGTCCATGATGTTCTCTTCCTCGCTCTTCGTTACCATAACGACGGGCGTGGCAGGTTGTATCTCCTTGATCTGTTGCAGCGTCTCGAGACCTGTAAGACCAGGCATCATTTCGTCGAGCAGCACGAGGTCGAACGTGTGTTGACGGCATTGCTCAATAGCATCTGTACCGTTACTAACCGTTACCACCTCGTATCCCTTCTTCTGTAAAAATATGATGTGGGCGCGAAGGAGCTCAATCTCATCGTCGCACCAAAGCAAATATCCTGTCGTCATATATGTTTATATGGTTTTGTTAATTAGAATCCTTCCAGATCGTAATATTCGTCACTATCGAAGTCGGTATCCTTGTTCTTGTCCTTAGATGTAGGCTGAGTCTTCTTTGCAGTCGACTGCGATGGGGTAGGTGTATCGCCAAAGTAGAACTCGTCCTCAATCTTTCTTGCCGAAGGTTTCTCCTCTGTCTTAGGCTCCTGTTTGGTTTTTGCCTCAGGCTTAACCTGTGGTTTTGTTGTAGTCACAGGCTTTGTGTTTGGCTTAACCTCAGGTTTGACATCCTGTTTAACCACAGACTTGGTCTGAGACTTTGGTTCAGGATTAATCTCGTTTATTGTTTCCGCCTTATCCATTGGTTTAGTCTCCGGCTCCAAGTCGGTTATTACGGTCTGGTTGTCAACCGCTGGTTCTGGCTTCTCATCGATAATTGTCTCGGTGTTGCCAGTGTTAGGCAGTTGTGTATTATCATCCATAATGACCGTGTTGCCAGTGTTGTTGTCGGCAGGTTCGTCTTCGATGATCACGTTAGTATTGTTCAGTGTGTCGTTAGACGGGCTGTCAAAGTCGTCGAGCGGCTTTTCTTCGGTCTTCGACTTGGCAGGTGCAATAAATTCGGGCTCGTTAAGCAATGGCTCTGTGCTTGTTTTAAGCGGAGCGAAATGCTTGGCATAGAACTTCTCGTAGTCGGTATAGCTGTACTGTTTACCAATTAACGGTAGGTTAGGCTCGCTTATTATATACAATCTACCGTTGCCAATAAGCCTTGTAACAGATGTCTGCTTGTGCAGCTGACGTGCATACTGCAATGCTTCATCGTAGTTGCGGAATCCGCGTACAGTCATACGATGCAGTCCGTCGGCATCTTCAACACCTATTTCAAAGTTGCGCACCATGTAGCTTGTAAAGTTGTAACGAGCCAATTCGAACAGCATCTTGTTCTCGTCTACCGAGTCAGGTCGATATACAATAGCGTATACAAAGGCAGCGTTGCGGTCGTCGGACAACGGCTTTATGGCAGTAGAGTCGCTGTCGCGCAATACAACAGTTCGTCGATCCCATACACCTGCAAGGTCGAACTGACCTCCATGTAGACGTTTGCCCTCGCTAACTCCTTTGACAATCATACCAGCCATAGTAGCCACACCACTTTGCGGATATTTATCAACAACTATCTTCATGTCGGCAAGACATCCTTCGGCATCGCCCTCATTAAGCTTGCTCAGTCCGCCTATGAATACAAACTTGTCGCGGTTGGCACCAAGTGGGAAGCGTTCGGTAGACACACGTACGTTGGCAGCCACCTCTTTATAGCGGGCAGCCTTGAAAGCATCGTATGTAGAGGCGTAAAGCGAATCCTCCATAGCTGTGCCAAGACGGGCATTCTCGACGAAGTGAGGGTCGGAGAGCAGTGTAGTCCACTCGTTTTCGGGATACTCCTTCTTAAGTCGTTCTACGTAAGAGTCGGCAGTTTGTGCCTCTCCCTTGCGCATATATAGTAAGTATAGGTGATAGTAGGCATCGGCAAGATGCTCGTAGTCGGTGTAAGATGACACAAGACGCACAAGCTGTTTCTCTGCCAAAGGCAGGTTGTCGAGCTTGTCCTTGAATATTACACCCGAGTTGAAGAGACCATCCTCTATAACCTTGTTGCTTGTCTCGACTTGTTCCTTGCTGAATGGAATCTGTGCCAAGTAGTATTCGCGTCGATGCGGATCGTTTTGTGCGCTGTCGGCAATTTGCTCCAATGAGTCGGCAGCTGCTTCGACATGAGCAATAGAGTCGAGCTGTTCCTGCGACATCTCTTGCTCGTCTTGCTGCATAGCTACGACAGTCTTGTTTATACGTTGCCAGTTGTCGGCATTCTCGCGTTTGCCCCATAGCTTTTCAAAGGCAGCCTTTCCCTGGCTAACGGCCATAGGATTATAGAAATACCACATGGCGTTAGCGTTTTGGTTGTTCTGCTGAGCAGCGTTAGGACGATTGTTTATGGCAGTATTGCTACCGCTGTTTTTGTTTATGGTCTGCTGGGCATCCTGTTCCTGTTGTTTTCGACGCTCCTCGCGTTCCTTACGCTTAAGCTCGTTAATAGTACGATCGATAGCAGCATTGCGGTCGGCCTCGCTCATATTGGCGAGTGCTTGCAACGAGTCTTGCAGATGAATGGCATCTGTATATGGAACAAGCTGGTCGAGAACCTTTGAGCGTTCGGACATTTGCTCGTAGTCCTTGCGTTCCTTGTCAAGCATGCCTATAGCCTCGCCATAGCAACGTTTGGCATCGCCATATCGCTCCATAGACCAGTATATATCGCCGAGGCGAAGCAGCAATACACCCTTTTCTATGCCAGAACGTGTGGCTTTGGCAGCACCACGCTCGTAGGCAGATATGGCATTTGCTGTGTCTTGGCGAGACATATAGATGTTGCCAAGTGCATAATATACTTGGTCGAGATAGTCCTTATTCTTGTCGGATGCAGCCATGCGCTTCAGTCGGCCTATCATCTTCTTGGATTGTGCGCCCGACAACACCTCTGTCATAGCAATGCGGGCATTAAACTCAACCTCATAAGGTGGATTCTGTCGCACAACCTTCTTGTATGCTTTAAGAGCTTCGGTATTATTGCCAAGTGCTGTTTGTAGCTGTCCCATAAGATACCATTCCCTTGCACGCTGCTTGCGGCGCATCTCGTGCTTGATGACACGGCGCAGATAGGGCACAGCCTTGGCGTAGTCGCCAGTGTGTATATAGTAGTCGGCATAGGTATAATCCCATTCCTTGCGTGCCGACCAATGAATAGAGTCGCGCTCCATACCACGTATCACGTCTTCTGCATCGTAAAGCCATCCCTCCTCTATGTAGCTTTTGGCAAGCCATGCACGCGACTTTGCGTATATGGCAGGTTGGGTTTGGTACAGGCGTCCCATATATGCGAATGTTGAGGCAGCCTCGTCAAAGGCTCCCTTATAGAATTGCGATCGGCCCATAAGCAGCCATGCGCGCCACAGGAAAGGATTATACTCGCGACGCGATAACCACTCAATGTCTTTTTCGGTCTTGCGTCGGTTCTTTGTCCACTCGGGTCGGCGTTTTATGCTATGCAACTTGATGGTTTTCTGACACTTCTCTATGGCACGGTCGAAGTTGGCCTTGCCCAGTTCGCGGCTTTGCTTATTAGAAACAGTATACAATGGCAACATCTCGGTGAAGTTGTCCTTATTGCCGTTCTCTTTTTCCAATGAGCCGTCGATATAAGCAAGCGAGCCATTATAATAGGTGTTGTATCTGGCTTTGAAGCCGTGCCAAAAACGAGTCTTAGCCGTGTTTTTCTGCGTAGAACATCCTGTCGCTGCCACAATGATGGCAACGATAATGAATGGGATAATATGTCTAGAATAAAATCTTTTCACATCTAAAGAGTAACTTCAATTGTCGGATATCATCATCACAACCTCGTCCTTAATCTGGTTTGGCAACTGTATGCCGCGGAGGTTAAGGCTTCGGCACCATGCCGCAACCTCGTCTTGACGCATGGTATATAGCACATCAGAGAACTGTTCGGTTTCGTCGTCGGTATAGCTATCGGCAGGTCGACCAATGAATGAGTCGAGTTCCTCGTCATCGAAATATTCAATTGGCTTGGTTGAAGCCTCCATCATACAGTCTTGTTCGCACTTTGTGGTGGGTGTACCATCACAGGTGGCACATGTCTGTGCCACCTTTATAGGTTCGTCGTCATGTTTGCCACGGCTTGACAGCAGCGAATAGAGGGCTGCAAAGATGCCGAGTGCAACTATTGATAATATCAGAATCAGCATTTACACTTATTTGTTTGTTAAAGCTACTAAAAGGTAAGCAAGATGGTCTTGAGTCTGCTACTTTACCTTCTCAATCTTCCATCCCGCCTTCTCCAAGTCGTCCCAATATTGCGGATACGACTTTGTAACAACATGCGGATTGTTGATACGGAGTCCAGGACATTTGATTGCTGCTGGTGCAAAGGCCATTGCCATACGATGGTCTTCGTAAGTGTCGATAGGCTCGAATGTAGGTTCGCAGCGTGTGCCGTCCCATATAAGAGTGTCGTCGTTCTCGTCGCGCAGCACATATCCTAACTTAAGCAATTCGCGTTTAAGTGCCTCAATACGGTCGGTCTCCTTTATCTTAAGGCTTGCCAATCCAGTAAAACGGAACGGAATGTTCATTAATGCACATGTAACGACAATAGTTTGTGCCAGGTCGGGAGCAGCGACAAAGTCGTAGTCGAGTCTGGGCAGAAGGCAAGGCAATGTCTTAAGTTTCACAACCGAAGCGGCATCCTGTTGTTCTTCATTGACAAATCTGGTCTTAACACCAAGCAATGAGAATATATACTTAACAATAGAGTCGCCCTGTTTTGACGCGTCAAAGAGTCCTAACAATGAAACTGACGATTCGGTGTCGCCCAACAGAGCCATCATTTCGTACCAATAAGACGATGCGCTCCAGTCGTTCTCAATAAGATACTTATGCTGCTGATATGGTTTTGGGGTAACCTTAACAGTGTCGACATCACTCCAATCGGCATCGGCACCAAACTCGCGCATCATCCATAGAGTAAGGTCTATATATGGTCGAGAGGCTATCTCACCTGTCATCTTCAGCTCAAGTCCATTCTTCAATACAGGGCCTATCATCAACAGGGCTGAGATATATTGAGAACTGATATTGGCTGGAACCTCCATATATCCACCATCTAGTGGATGTCCTTTAATACGTAAAGGCGGGAAACCCTCTTCGCCTACATATTCTATATCAGCACCGATATAGCGCAGAGCGTCAACAAGTATGCGTATAGGACGCTGTTTCATGCGTTCAGTGCCAGTAATGACGTGCTCACCAGGTGTAACCGATAGATAAGCAGTCATAAATCTCATGGCCGTTCCCGCAGCCTTGATGTCGATAACATCTGGATTGTACATCAGTGCATTAACTATCACTTCCGTATCATCGCACACAGACAGATTCTCTGGTAGCAGATGACCTTTAGACAGAGCGTGTATAATCAAAGCACGGTTGCTGATGCTTTTAGATGATGGCAACTTTATGTCTGCGTTTAGCGATGCTGGTGGGTTAAGTATATATTGCATATGCTAAGTTTTATATTACTTGTTATTGTTTTAAACAACAGTTGTTGTATAGTGTCTAATGACGTTTATCATAAAAATCATATGACACTGCAAAGATAAAAAAATAAATCCACGTACGTTAAAAAGTTATCAATAAATTTGGTTGTTTCACAATTAGTAAGTATCTTTGCACTCGCTTTTAAGGAGTACGGGATGTAGCGCAGTTGGTTAGCGCACGCGTCTGGGGGGCGTGAGGTCGCTGGTTCGAGTCCAGTCATCCCGACTTACAAGGGTTAAGATACTGAAGTTCAGTGTTTTAACCCTTTGTTGTATGTGGACGTATATTTTAGTAAATCGCCCTATACATATTATATATATTAATAATTTGGCACTACAATAAAATAAATGTCGTAAAACTTTGCCAGTATCAGAAATATGTAGTATTTTTGCACAACCAATCACAATTATGTTGCAACGTATTAATATGAAGAAATTGTTGATCCCTTTTGTCTTAATGACAATAGTATTGCTGCTCGACGCTTGTTCGTCAGCCAAGCAGGTTGCTTATTTCCAGAACATTGATTCTACAAGTCTCACAGCATCAAAAGGTCTCTATGATGCACGCATTATGCCTAAGGACCTTTTGACTATAACCGTTGTTACTTCCGATCCTTCTACATCAAAGCCGTTTAACCTCTCTATTCAGAACACACTTGGCACTGACGGACGTTTAGGTAGTACAACTGGTTCACTCTTACAGTATCTTGTAAACAATGACGGCGATATAGATTTTCCTGTTGTAGGAACAGTACATGTTGCCGGTCTTACAAAAGATCAGTGTGAGGACCTTATCAAGTCGAAGGTTAAGCCCTATCTTGCCGAATCGGAAAACCCTGTTGTAACAGTGTCAATGTCGAGCTATCGTGTAACGGTTGCTGGCGAAGTGACATCGCCTAAGGTTGTTCCCGTGTCTACAGAGAAGATGAGTGTGCTTGAGGCTCTTGCCCAGGCAGGCGACCTTACTATCTATGGACGTCGTGACAATGTGCTTCTTATACGTGAGAATGCTGATGGTCAGAAAGAGGCTCATCGCCTTAATCTCAATGATGCCAATATCATCAACTCGCCGTACTATTATGTACAGCAAAACGATTATATTTATGTAGAGCCGAACAGCGTGAAGGCTAAGAACTCCGCTATTGGTCAGTCTACGACGTTGTGGTTCTCATTCGTGAGCATCTTGACGTCTGTAGCTGCATTGGTTGTTAATATTGTTAGAAATTAGTGCCTTATGGCACTCAAATAAGCGTTGGGTAAAGAACCTGACGCTTAATTTTTACCTATACACTAAGTGTTAAGGCAAACAGACGACAAAACGTCATTTTTCAAATCTTTTATAGAAAGACATAGATAAAAGTATATATATAACCCTTTAAGGATAATAATCGTGGAACCATTAAAGCATGAGTGTGGTGTGGCAATGATTAGATTGCTCAAGCCATTGGAATACTATCAAGAAAAGTACGGCACTTGGATGTTCGGTCTTAACAAGCTCTATCTGATGATGGAGAAGCAGCACAACAGAGGACAGGAAGGTGCAGGTATGGCTTGCGTGAAGCTCGACGGACAGCCAGGTACGGAGTATATGTTTCGTGAAAGAGCTGAGGGCAAGGATGCGATAACCGAGATATTCGGACGTGTACAGAAGGAATTTGCTTGCCTCTCACCTGAGTTGCTTGCCGATGCCGACTTTGCTAAGGAACACTTGCCGTTTGCTGGCGAGCTGTACATGGGACACTTGCGCTATTCCACGACTGGAAAGAAGGGACTTTCATACGTACATCCTTTCTTGCGCCGAAACAACTGGCAGGCAAAGAATCTATGTATCTGTGGCAACTTCAATATGACGAATATCGACGAGATATTCCAGAAGATGCTGACTCGAGGCATGTTCCCGCGTATTTACAGCGATGGATATACATTGCTCGAGCTGATGGGACACCGTCTTGACCGTGAGGCTGAACGCAATTATGTGGAAGCTAAGGCTCAAGGTCTTGACGGTATGGAACTGACACATTATATAGACGAGCACATGGATATGGCTAATGTTCTAAAGACATCAATGCCTGATTTTGATGGTGGATATGTAATGTGCGGACTTACCGGTTCGGGAGAGATGTTCTCTATGCGCGACCCATGGGGAATCCGTCCTGCATTCTATTATGCCAATGATGAGTTTGTTGCAGTGGCATCTGAGCGTCCTGTTCTACAGACTACATTCGATCTCGAGTGTGAGGATATTCAGGAATTGCAACCTGGATATGCTTTGCTCGTAAGTAGACAAGGCAAGGTTAGAATGGAACAGATACTTCAACAGCGAGGCGACTCGGCTTGTTCTTTCGAGCGTATTTACTTCAGCCGAGGTTCTGACCGTGATATATATAGCGAGCGCAAACAGCTGGGCGAGCTACTTGTGCCACAGATACTGAAGGCTGTAGATAACGACATCGACCACACCGTATTCTCCTTCATACCAAATACGGCTGAGGTGGCATACTATGGTATGCTCTCGGGATTTAAGAAGTACAGCAACCGACTGAAGGTTGAGAAGATACAACAACTCGACCATAAACCAACAGACGAGGAATTGCATGCAATACTCGACACGCTTGTACGCTCGGAGAAGGTGGCAATAAAAGACATCAAACTGCGTACATTCATCACTGAGGGCAATTCGCGCAACGACCTTGCCTCACATGTGTACGACATAACATACGGATGCATTGAACCTTACGTAGACAACCTTGTGGTGATAGACGACTCTATAGTTAGAGGCACAACGCTCAAGGAGAGTATCTTGCGTATACTCGACCGTCTGCATCCTAAGAAGATAGTCATCGTGTCGTCGGCTCCGCAGATACGCTATCCAGACTATTATGGCATAGATATGCCACGCCTTGAGGAGTTCTGCGTATTCCGTGCAACAATGGAGCTTATAAAGGAACGAGGCATGCAAGACTTGCTTAAGCGAGTGTACGAGTCGTGCAAGCTTGAGCTGCTTAAGCCGAAGCAGTTGATGCGTAACTGTGTACGCGACGTATACAAGCCGTTCACAATAGACGAGATAAACCAAAAGATAGTAGAAATGTTGCGCCCAGACGAACTGGAAACACCAGTTGAACTGGTATACCAATCTATTGATGGGCTGCATGAGGCTATACCAAACCATAAAGGCGACTGGTATTTTACTGGCAAATATCCAACACCAGGCGGAACAAAACTCTGCAACCAGGCTTTCGTCAACTATATGGAGAAGCTAATGTAAACATAAGTGGTACGACAGATCTGTCGCAGCCTGTGTTGGCAACACCTTAGCAACACGCGCCCTGGAAGGGCAAAAGTATATACCACGATTACACTTTTGCGCTTTCAGGGCGTCTGTGCGCGAATAAGTGTAGGAGGGTATAAGTCCAACTATAACAAACAAGGGGAAAGAAGAAACTAAAATATTCAAGACAAACAAAGAGAAGATATAGAACTATGAGAAATGTAACTTTAGTATTGGAAGACGGAACCAAGTTCCATGGTAAGTCATTCGGTTATGAAGCACCAGTGGCTGGAGAGGTCGTTTTCAACACAGCGATGATGGGATATCCTGAGTCGTTGACCGACCCTTCTTATGCCGGACAGCTCATGACTCTGACCTATCCGCTTGTAGGAAACTATGGCGTGCCTCCTTTCTCTTTTGAGGAGAACGGATTGCCAACGTTCATGGAGAGTGACAAAATCTACGCTTCGGCTATCATTGTGGCTGACTATAGTGAGGAGTATTGCCACTGGAACGCTGTTGAAAGTCTTGCAGAATGGCTCAAGCGCGAGCACGTACCTGGTATTACAGGTATCGACACCCGTGAACTTACAAAGGTGTTGCGCGAGCATGGTGTTATGATGGGTAAGATTATCTTTGACGACGAACCTGAGAATATCCCAACCGCCGAGTATGCTGGAGTTAACTTCGTAGATAAGGTTAGCTGCAAGGAGATTGTACGCTACAATGAGGGTGCTGACAAGAAGGTTGTTCTCGTAGACTGTGGCGTTAAGGCCAACATCATACGTTGTCTTATCAACCGCGGTTGTGAGGTTATTCGTGTGCCTTGGAACTACGACTATACCGACATGGAGTTTGACGGACTCTTCCTTGCCAACGGTCCTGGCGACCCTGACATGTGTGAGGCTGCCGTTAAGATTATCCAGAAGCAGATGAGCCTTTCCGACAAGCCTATCTGTGGTATCTGTATGGGCAACCAGCTGCTTGCTAAGGCTGCAGGTGCTCACATCTATAAGCTCAAGTATGGTCATCGTTCGCACAACCAGCCAGTTCGTATGGTTGGCACCGAAAAGTGCTTCGTTACATCACAGAACCACGGTTATGCTGTTGACGCTAAGACACTTGGTGCTGACTGGGAGGAATTGTTCGTAAATATGAACGACGGTTCTAACGAGGGTATTCGCCACAAGTCTAAGCCTTGGTTCTCAAGCCAGTTCCATCCAGAGGCATGCTCAGGTCCGGTAGACACAGAGTTCATGTTCGACAAGTTTGTGGAAGCATTGAAGTAAGTGAAAAGTGAAGAACGAAAAGTGAAAAATCCAAATGTTTAAGTTTTGTATGTTTATGGCATCAGCCATTTAGACATCAAACATTAATCAATTAAGCATTAGAATAAATGAAAGACGAAAATATAAAGAAAGTATTGTTGCTCGGTTCGGGTGCCTTGAAGATTGGTGAAGCGGGCGAGTTCGACTATTCTGGTTCTCAGGCTCTCAAGGCTTTGCGTGAGGAGGGTATTGAGACTGTGCTCATCAACCCTAACATTGCTACCGTGCAGACATCAGAGGGTGTTGCCGATCAGATATATTTCCTTCCTGTTCAGCCTTACTTCGTAGAGGAGGTTATCAAGAAGGAGCGTCCTGATGGCATCCTGCTCTCGTTTGGTGGACAGACAGCGCTCAACTGTGGTGTTGAGCTTTATCGTCAGGGTATCCTCGAGAAGTATAATGTGAAGGTGCTTGGTACTCCGGTTCAGGCTATTATGGACACAGAGGACCGCGAGCTCTTCGTAGAGAAGCTCGACGAAATCAACGTTAAGACTATCAAGAGCGAGGCTTGCGAGAATATAGAGCAGACTCGTAAGGCTGCTGCCGAGCTTGGCTATCCGGTTATTATCCGTGCTGCTTACGCTCTCGGTGGACTTGGTTCTGGCTTTGCTGACAACGAGGAAGAACTTGACAAGCTTGCCGAGAAGGCATTCTCGTTCTCTCCGCAGGTGTTGGTAGAGAAGAGCTTGAAGGGATGGAAGGAGATAGAGTATGAGGTAGTGCGCGACCGCTACGACAACTGTATCACTGTCTGCAACATGGAGAACTTCGACCCATTAGGCATCCATACTGGTGAGTCGATCGTTATCGCTCCGTCGCAGACCCTTACCAACTCAGAGTATCACAAGCTCCGTGCTTTGGCTATAAAGATTATTCGTCATATCGGCATCGTTGGTGAGTGTAATGTGCAGTATGCTTTCGACCCACAGTCGGAGGACTATCGCGTTATCGAGGTAAACGCTCGTCTGAGCCGCTCATCTGCTCTTGCTTCTAAGGCTACAGGTTATCCTTTGGCTTTCGTTGCTGCTAAGCTCGGTATGGGTTATGGCTTGTTTGAGTTGAAGAACTCTGTTACCAAGACAACATCCGCTTTCTTTGAGCCGGCACTCGACTACGTAGTCTGCAAGATTCCACGTTGGGACCTCTCTAAGTTCCGTGGTGTAGACAAGGAGCTTGGCTCTTCAATGAAGTCGGTAGGTGAGGTTATGGCTATCGGCCGCAACTTCGAGGAGGCTATCCAGAAGGGTCTGCGCATGATTGGCCAGGGTATGCACGGCTTCGTAGAGAACAAGGAGCTTGAAATAGAGGATATTGATGCAGCTTTGCGCGAGCCTACTGACAAGCGTGTGTTTGTTATCTCGAAGGCTATGCATAAGGGCTATACCGTAGACCAGATACATGAGCTGACAAAGATTGACAAGTGGTTCCTTGAGAAACTCAAGCACATCATCGACATCGATGAGGCTATGAAGAAGTGCAATATCAACACTCTCGACAAGGAACTTCTGCGTACAGCCAAGGTTTATGGTTTCACCGACTTCCAGATTGCTCGTGCAGTAGGTTTGGAGGACGAGCTTAAGTCTATGCGCAAGGCTTCGCTTGTGGTGCGTTCACGTCGTAAGAACTATGGCATCCTTCCTGTTGTTAAGCAGATAGACACACTTGCTGCAGAGTATCCAGCTCAGACCAACTACCTCTATGTGACATACGCTGGCGTTAAGAGCGATATTACTTTCGAAAACGACAAGCGTTCTATCGTCGTTCTTGGCTCAGGTGCTTACCGCATTGGTTCGTCTGTAGAGTTCGACTGGTGTGGTGTTCAGGCTCTGAATACTATCCGCAAGGAGGGTTACCGTTCGGTAATGATCAACTACAACCCAGAGACAGTGTCAACCGACTATGATATGTGCGACCGTCTCTATTTCGACGAGCTCACATTCGAGCGCGTGATGGACATCATCGACCTTGAGACTCCTCATGGTGTAATCGTGTCTACTGGTGGCCAGATACCTAACAACCTTGCTATGCTTCTCGACGAGCAGCATGTGCCAATTCTCGGTACCAAGGCTCAGGATATCGACAATGCTGAGGACCGTGCTAAGTTCTCGCAGATGCTTACCAACAATGGCATCAACCAGCCAGAGTGGAGTGCACTTACAAGTATGGAGGATATCGACCGCTTCATCGAGCGTGTAGGTTTCCCAGTACTCGTTCGTCCGTCTTACGTTCTCTCGGGTGCTGCTATGAACGTTTGTTCAAATGAGGATGAGCTTAAGCGATTCCTGCAGTTGGCTGCCAACGTTAGTGAGGATCACCCTGTTGTGGTTAGTAAGTTCATCGAGCATGCAAAGGAAATTGAGATGGATGCTGTGGCTAAGAATGGTGAGGTTATCGCCTACGCTATATCAGAGCACATTGAGTTTGCTGGTGTACACTCTGGTGACGCTACCATCCAGTTCCCGCCACAGAAACTCTATGTTGAGACTGTTCGCCGCTGTAAGCGTGTAGGTCGTCAGATTGCCAAGGAACTTCACATCAACGGACCATTCAACATTCAGTTCATGGCTCGCGACAACGATATCCTCGTTATCGAATGTAACTTGCGTGCATCACGTTCGTTCCCATTCGTGAGCAAGGTTCTTAAGATCAACCTTATCGAGCTTGCTACTCGCGTAATGCTTGGTTTGCCGGTAGAGAAGCCGAGCAAGAACCTCTTCGATCTCGACTATGTAGGTATCAAGGCTTCGCAGTTCTCATTCAACCGTTTGCAGAAGGCCGACCCAGTGCTTGGTGTTGACATGAGCTCTACCGGTGAGGTAGGTTGCTTGGGCGACGACACCAACACAGCATTGCTTAAGAGTATGCTCTCTGTAGGTCACCGCATTCCGAAGAAGAACATCCTTCTTTCTACAGGTGGTGCAAAGCAGAAGGTTGCAATGCTCGACGCAGCCAAGATGCTTCTTGAGAATGGTTACAAACTGTATGCTACAGGTGGTACAAGCAAGTTCCTTACAGAGAATGGCATTGAGAACACTCATGTGCTTTGGCCATCAGAGGAGGGTGAAGAGCCTAAGGCTCTCGACTTGTTGCACAACCATACTATCGACATGGTTGTCAACATCCCGAAGAACCTCACAAGCTCAGAGCTTACCAACGGCTACAAGATTCGTCGTGCCGCTATCGACCTCAACGTGCCTCTTATCACCAATGCTCGTCTTGCAAGTGCATTTATCTATGCATTCTGCACAACGAAGATTGAGGATATCGACATCAAGGCTTGGGGTGAATACTAATCCGAGTTGAAAATTAAGAATTGAGAGTTGAGGGTTATGAAATCCCAACTCTCAATAACATAAAAACGACAATAGAGACAATGACTGACAACCGCTATTGAGTTGTCTACATTGTCTCTATTGTCGTTTTTTGTATTTTTATTTGATAATACCATTATCCGTGTCGCGCAGGTTAATTCTCTTTTCTGCTGACTTATGCTTGCTGCCTCGGCTTAGACGCCAGGATAGGTTCAGGGATATTTGGTTGCCGTTGCCTTTGGAATAGCCGATGGTATGCTTATATAGGTTGCGGTTGAGCAATTCGTTCTCGTACGACTTGTAATTGCTCATAAATGGATTTACCCATGACAATGAAAATTGCCAATCGCGCCATGTGTAGGATGCTTTCAGTACCGAATAAGCTCCGTTGTAGCCTTTAGATTCACCCTCCAAGAATCGATTGCCGTTGTCAACATAGCCTTGCAACGTGAAGTTGCCGAGATAAGCCGTGATGCTACTTGCATAAAACCATGAGGTGTAGCAATGCGTATAGCCGTAGCCGAAATTGAAGCATCTATATATTCCTCCATTGGCTGCAATTTGGAGCTTTTCGGGCAAGAGCCAATAGCTTGCATATGCATAGACATCCAGCGCGTCTATCTCCTTTTGGTTTATTTGGGTATAAAGAAACTTATTGCCGTCAGTTCGCTCATAGTGAGCCATGTTCGGTTTTAGACATTGTTTATAATAACCTTCAACGAAGGTCTGCAAGCGACTTGTGTTGTATGAAACATGTAGGCGATGCTCAATATCGTGCGAAGGTTTCAGGTCAGGATTGCCTACTGTCCATTCCATACTGTTTGTGCGAATCGTAGCATCACTCGTCATGGCTATGCGCGAGACTTTGTCCTGCATCCCAAAAGTATAGCTCAGCTGCATGCTATTACTAATCTGATATGTCAGAGATGCCTTTGGATGGAAAGTCCAGAAGTTGTATCTGTGTCCGTTCTGAGTGTAATGAATGTAACTTGCGCCAGTTCCTAATGTGTAGCTAAAAGGCTGGAGCATGCCCTTGATTTCGGCAAAGGCATATAGGCGGTTGTTGTTGGTCTTGGTAAAAGAGGAAGCATCACCAAGATAGTTGTTCTTGATGTACTTATAACTGTTATTCAAGCCTGTAGAGAAAGTGAAGGGCTTCAGTCGATTCTCGTAGATTACCTCTGTAAGCAGAGAAGCCGTCTTGCCATCCACATTATATTTATAAGGTGTGCCCTCGTCATAATAACTGCTTGTCTGTGTGGAGATATACGTGGCTACAGCATTTGCGGTAACAGACTGACATGGCGTGAGCTGACGGAAGAAATAGATATCCAATACGGGCGAATAGCTCTTGTCTTTCGCTCTACTTGTTGCTTTATATTGGCGAGTGCCGTCCACAATATCCTTAACAGTATAATTGTCGGGAGTGTTGTTGAATGCTCCGTTCAATGATGCCTGAAAGACTGTTGCCGTTGAGTCTGACCAGTTATAGGTAAGTTTTGCATCATGCGATATGGATTTACGAAGCGACTCCACATCGTTTCGTTCTATTGTATAGATACTACCATCTGTCAAGGTGTAATCTGCCGACTGCTTGCTCTTTTCGCCTTTGGTTTTATACCCGCTCACGTCATACGAAAACGATAATTCGCTCTTGCCCTTGTTCCATTTACCATAAACCATGTCATCGCCCTGCAACGTGGTAAGCGCCGAGGTAAGGTCCGTGCCAACGGTATATCCGCTCTCGTTTCTGCGTGTCACTATATCAATGACATAGGCTATGCCGTCACCATAACGAACGCCGGGATTGTTGATGAAGTCTATCTTGGAGATGTCCTTTGGATTGAGAGCCAACATATCCGGTTTGCCAACCACGATACCATTTATTCTAATCTGAACTCCTCCCCTATTGTCGATGGCAGTAATAGAATGTCTGATGTTGTCGATACGAAGATTGGCAAGTGTGAGTTTCTCAAGAATGCTGTAGCCATTGTTAGAAGCTTGCTTCTGAGCATCGGTAGGATAAATTATCATACCGTCTGCCTTGTTCACAACCTTGGCTGCTTTTACTGTCACTTCGTCGAGCGTGATAGTCTTTTCCACATCCTGAGCATAAGCACAGAATGTGGAAGAAAGAATAATGGAAAGTGTAATCAATCGTTTCATTTGCACCATTTTTTGATTTTCGATGCAAATATATATTCTCCTTTTAAGAAAGCCAATTTATCTGTCTGACATTTCCCTGACAATTGGCTGACAACCATCCTATCTATTTGAGTTTCAGACTATAGCTCTTGCCTCTGTCCGACTCTATCTTCAGACGGCTATGAGCTTCGATGATTGGTTTAATGCGTCGTACAAGAGTGTAGAGCGTATCGCTGGCGTCAGGTTTCTTCGGCCATAGACGGTCACAAATCTCCTGTTTTGAGAGAGTATGCGTGTCCGTCAGCATAAACATCTCGAGCAGGGAATGCTGCATTGGTGTAAGACGGATCTGCTCGCCCGAAAGCGTCATAAACTTGTCGCCATTGAGCACTATGCCTCCGTACGCCAAACCTTGCGCCACCAGTTCTGGCCTTTTCCGCTTCACATACCACAGACTACCCAACAGCCACATCATACCGACAAACATAAGAGAGCCGGAAGCCTTCTGGTCAGACATCATGAATGTCGCAGCAAAGCCATAGTTGGCCTCTGCCACCATCTTCGTCTCCCAACGTCCGTCCCTACGAACAGTACGCATGGCAATGCCTGCCGTATCCTTCAGCTCGGCAATGGTCAGATAGTTACGATAACAGCGTATGGTGTCTGTGGTTACCACATTGTCAGGCATCTTCGCCAGGACTTGCTCCAAAGCCCTATTTACGTCCTGCGCTATCATATTCTCTGTTCTGTTATAGCTGTTTATGCTGGTGCACAATGCGCAAAGCATGATAAAGCTGAATACTATGTATGGAAGTGTCTTCATAATTGTTCTCTTTATATAAAAAGGACGTTACGCCCAATCGAAGTTTTCCGTTCCTGCACCAATCTCGAAGTGCAGTCTGGCTATGCCTATATCCATTTTAGTATATCCCACCATTGAGAAACCTCGCTTGGCGAGAACCTTTGGTTTGTCTTCTGTGTCTTGTTCGTTAGGCAATAAAGTGAACGAGAATTTCTGCTGATTGATGGCTGTAGGAGCCAGGAGTGCTGCTTCCACACCATTGCGAAACCATTCGGGCGAGTCGCTGCTGATGTTGCTCACTTGCTCTGCTGTCTTGCTCTTGCGCTTATGTCCTTGCGTAGCTCCATATCCCAAGGCTATCATACACGTCAGTTTTTCGTCATCACCAACACTGTAAGCCTCGTCCACTCTGCGATAGCTCAGTCCTGCCCAGCAAGTATTCAGTCCGAGCGTCTGCGCCAGCAGTACAAGTTGTTCCCCGTAATAGCCCACACGTTCGTCAAGGTCGTCAGCCTTCTTGCCTACCATCACTATATAGTTCTCAACACCAGAGAATTTGCCGTACGAGAAGAGTCCCGTGAAAGCTCGTGTCTCGTTAGTAACAAGCTGAATGTGCAGTCCGCCCTCAGCGTTACACTCCTCTATCTTCTTCCTCAGCGTCTCAATGATTTCTGCCGATAAAGGCTTGTGTATGTACCTGCGCACGCTATGTCTTAGCATTATTGCTTCCTGTAATGTCATCGTCATATATACTTTAATGTTTATCAGATGTCAAAGATACACATTTTTTTCTTTATGAAAGATATCAGATGAATATTTGTATGAATCATTCAAATAAAGTATTTTTGTAAATCAAAACAACTGATTATGAAATATCCTATAGGCATGACACTAAATCGCACTTGGCTTGCCTTTGCCAACAGAAAAAGGTGTAGACATGCTGACGTAATCCACAGTCTTGGATTTATCAGCTGGAGAATGGGAAGAGCACGTTTTTCTATCGGAGACATTGTGTATCTTTTTATGTCTGATGAGCGTTGTGTACGCTTCAAAATGGTGGTGACCGCAGAGAATTGCAAACGTGAAGATCAAGCGTTTTGGGTAGAAACACCACCTAATGATATTACCTATAAACTTGAACTTCTTGAAGAATATGAAGGCACAAAGCTTTCTGAAAAAGAACTGTGTATGCATGGCTTGAAAGGAGGCAGATCTCTTGAGGTTCCTAATTGCAACAATACAGAACTTATTAGCTATATTAAATCAATATTCTAAGATACTAATGATGGTATACTAAGTAATATACAGTAAGAGAATTTATCGCTTCCAAAGCGACTCAATAGTTTATTCAAAATTGGTCATTAGAAAAATCTTCTTGTCATTTTTCTAATGACCGATATATAGCCATCGACCAAGTGTTTTATTTCTTCAATATTGTTTATAAGCCCGTATGGGCGTCCTGTCGCAATGTATATGCCGGCCCCCTTTTCTTTCGCAAGCGTCAATCCATATATGGCAGACTCTGGAATTTTGTGGTTTGTGAAACTCACGAGCGTACCGTCAATGTCAAAAAATAGAAATCTTTTTATTCTTTATGCCTTTCATTAAATGAAGCGTAGGTGTGTCAAAATAGAACTTCCTATAACTCCCATTTTGACACACCCTCATTCCACTATCCAAATCAAATGTTATTTACTCAAGGAAATAATCTCTCCGTCTTCAGGAATGAGCAATTTATCATTTCCTATTTTCATTCTCTTCGCCTCTTTCCGTAAAACAGCTCTGGTGGTAAGGCAATGATCCACAGCATCCATGTGTACGGCAATGATTTTCGCGTTGCCGCTTTCTTGTATCAATGCCATGACCTGCCGTTCGTCCATGATGATGGGCGTAGCGTCGTAACCGCCGGGCATTACGGCTCCGCCGGAATTAACCACGATATAGTCAGGATTATATCTTACGATATTGTCGGCAATACCTTGTGTCCAAACTCCATCACCGATTATATAAACGGTAGGATGTCCGGAGGCCTTCAGGACAAACCCCGAAGCGTCTCCCATGTTTTTCAGCATGCGGCCAGTGCCGTGTTGCGCATCCGTGCGAATGATCGTGATACCGTCATATACCACACTGTCGGCAATGGCTTCGGCATTCCAGAAGTTGCAGTTAAGAAAGTATTGTTCATCGGCTTGTTGTCCGAACAATTTCAGCGACTTATCCAATACAGCCGCTGCCGTTGGGTCAAAATGGTCAACGTGAGCGTGGGTAACCTATATGAGGTCAAGCCCCTTGGTGATTTCGTCTACTTTCATTGGCAATTCCACCATCGGTGTTTTTACTTTGCCTCTCACGCTTCCTAATGCGCCCTTAGGTGAAAGCATCGGGTCGAGCAGAATATGATGCCTGGCATAGTCAATAAGCAGGGTTGCATTTCTAACTAACTGAATTTGGGATTCTGCAGCATTTCCGCGCGCATAGACGCACAGAAACAGACTGATAAACAGAAGAGTTGTTGTAATTCGTTTCATTGTCTCAAATTTTAAGTTTTAATTTCGCTGCAAAATTAATACATTTGAGACAGAAAGGCACTACCATAGATTTACGGAATACTACCATTTTGATAACCGCTTACGAATTCACATACAGTTTGTCCTGTCTGCGACTTGAAGAAACGCATCATGTGGTTCGGCTCCGAGAAATGAAGCGAGAAAGCCACTTCCTTAACCGACAAACCGGAAAACAACAAACGGCTTTTGATTTCTTCCGTCATACGATACCTTATCATATCCGACACCGTTGTTCCGAACTGTTCCTTGACGGTTTTATTCAGGCAAATCCTGCTCACCCCCGTCATTTCGGCGTAATCGTTAACGGTAAGATTATCGGCAATATGTTTTTCCAGAAGCTGTTTGAACTTATAGGCATAATTGTTTTTAGGTGCACCGAAAGGTAGAGCGTATTCCTTGGCGTATGCCCGGTTGAGTTTTATCAGCAGGCTGTACAGGGAGGACAGTAGCATGTGATAGCTGTCTGCCACTGGATGTACCTGTTCATACGCCATTTCGTCAATATAATCTGCGTACCGACACATTTCGTCGGCAGCTATCTCCAACAACGGCGGACAGGCAGTTTGATAACAATACAACAGGCGGTAAACGAAATATTTGTCGGAAATCAGGTTATTGATAAACTCCTCTTGAAAAATGACGAACTTGAAATCAAGGGCATCTTCATCCACCTCCCATTTTTGCCGTTGAAAAGGAGATATGAAAAGAATTGTATTGTCATGTATAGGTATTGTCCTGTCACCAAGAAGAATCCTCCCGTTACCTTTCAGGAAAAAGAATATCTCAAAAAAGTCTGACTTGAAAGGAGCGACATCGGAAATGTTGCCTTTCAAATCTTTTTTGGGACCGACTTTCATCAGAAAATCAACTCCGCATTCTGTTTTGCTAAATTCAATCAATTTCATAATCAAATACCTTTGGATTCCACAAAGTTACCAAAACTATATTGAACACTACTTGCATAGACTATATTTATTTGATTGTTTAACGAACATCTGAAATTTGATATACCAGAAAATCCAATCCACGCTGCTAATTTTACACAGTCCATAAACCCGTGAATGAGATATTGACGATGACAATTTAATGGTACCAGAGGTCTTGGATTACAATCGCTTAAAAATACTAAATGGCAAATTTTTGTAGATGAAAGCAAGGATATGCCATCGTTTTGTGACATAGACTTTGGACTTCTTTTTGTGAATGGCTGAAATGATTTGATTAGATACTTTTTCAACTGGCATAACCCAAAACAGACCTTCTCCCTTTGCCATGGCTGTGTCAACAAGACCTGGCCTGATGTCTGTTACGGTTATACGACCACCGTTCTTGAAAGCCTTTTTCCGAATTGCTTCCATATAATTTATTTGGTAAGCTTTAGTTGCACTATAGGCAGGTGCTGCTAGTTCGCCTCGCAATCCGCCAACAGAACTTATAGCTACAAGATGACCAAAACCTTGTTGCTCAAAAATGCAATACAATTTATCAATAACATAAGTCCAACCTACAACATTAGTATCTATTGTAGGACGCTCAATTGCATAGTCAAGTGTGGTATTAATGTCACCAACGCCTGCACACATGATGACAAGATCAAAGTGTGTTAACTCTTTGTGAAGTGTATTAATCGCCTGTTCAATCTCTTCTAAGTTTGCAACATCTGCTTTTGCAATAATAGTTTTGGATGGGTATTGTCGACTTAATTTATTAAGTAGGTTTGCTCGACGTCCTACGATACCGATACGATTATCTACATTGGCATATATCGGAATATCTTGAGGGGATTCTATGTGAAATTACAAATAAATGGCTGTACTTACAACAAAATCTCCTGTTTTTATTAGTTTTGCGTAGCGAAATAATAACTCTTGTGTTATTATTAATGTAAAAACAAATAGAAAGAAATGACGTGGAAATACAAGAGTTTGTGAATGGTGCAGAGAGTCTGCGCGATGGTTTGCTCAAGCAGGCTATGCACTATCTTGGTAATGGCTCTGACGCTGAGGATGCTGTTCAGGAAACTCTCTTGAAACTGTGGACTGTACGTGAGCGTATAGCGGATGCTACAAAGATGCAGCACATGGCTTCGGTTGTGTGTAGAAACGTGTCGCTTAACATGCTTCGTGACGCAAGATGTAATGTGCAGATAGATAAGGTTGGATATATGGCTAATGCTGACAATCCGCATAACCAACTGGAAATTAAAGAGAGTGACCGTATGCTGAAACAGAGTATCAGAGCACTTAGCGACAGGCATCGTGCCATTATACGGATGCGCAACGTCGAGAATATGCCGTATGCAGATATTGCACGTATAATTGGTACTACGGAAAGCTCGGTGCGTGGAATGATAAGCAAGGCACGAATGGAACTTATTAAGAATCTTAAAAAGGCAAAACAATGAAATACTCAAGAGAATATATAGAACGACTGTTGGGCAAGTTTGTTGATGGTCTGACTACTGAACTTGAGGAACAGCAGCTTGCAGAATACTTCGATACAGCTGATGATATTCCTACGGAATGGCAAGTATATAAGGAGATGTTTAGTAGCTTCAAGACTGATAATTACAACTTCAGCAATGCGGAACTTGATGCAATGCTCACATCTGATGTGGCTGTTGAACCCTCTGCAGCGCATATACTGCCAAAACATACATCACATGTATGGCGTTGGTTGGCTGTTGCGGCATGTGCAGCAGTAGTAGTGGCATTTGTTGCTATCCAACCATGGACAGCTTTTACAGACAATACTTCTGCTGTAGACAAAATTGTTGCTGTAGAAAAGCCTAAAAAGGCAGACGTGGTAAAATATGATGTGGACATAGTCAAGACACAAGATACTGACGCAATAGAAAAATCTACAGAGGAAAAGGTTGATAATAACACTCAAAGTAAGACTCAATCCAAGCGATTGACCAAAAAGCGATTGCCTACAGTCGAACCAAGTGTAGTCAATAGGGTTGATAATATCATCGCTACGGTAACATTACCAAACGAACAGGTGGAAAGCTATGAGATAAGAAAAGTGGGTGAGGCAAACATTGTAACCAAATGTTATGATGATGGAACGTCTGCCTCCTTCATTGTCTCATGTTCTGACGATGAGTTGAGCAGTCAGTTTATTGCACTCAATTAAAACCTTTAGCTCTCGATAGAAATAATAAACAACTTAAAATATTATACTTATGAAAAAGTTTTTTGTCCTTACATTTATTGCGCTCTTTGTGGCAGCAGCATCGTATGCGCAAGAAAACGTCTTTATCATTAATGGCGAGAAGATAGAGAATTTCGACGGTTCGCAACTCACGGGAAAGAAAATCTTGTTGTTTAATGTGATAAAAGACGACAAAGGGGATGTTTACAGTATACATACTGATGAAATATTGCCTGATAGTCTGAGAAACCGACCGTATAAAGTTTCTACCGAATTTCATTACATCACAAAGGATACTTTGGCAAATGGAAACAATATAAATAAGTCGGAAAAGGCAGGTAAGAGAGAGGTGGAAGTGACAAAGTTTGACGTGCTTAATTCCAAGCCATTGATTATTCTGGATGGTAAGGAATACACTGGGTCTATCAACGATATCAAGTCTGGCGACATAAATTCAATAAATGTGTACAAGCCAGGGTCGGACGTAGCCAACGCCTATGGAGAGAAAGGGAAGAATGGTGTGCTGAAAATCTTCACCAAGGCAAGCAAGGAGAACATATTGTATGTAGTAGATGGCAAGTCAGCAACGTCTCAGGAAGTGAAAGACATTGCACCATCGAAAATATCAAACATCGTTATATTGAAGCGTGGTTCAAAGGCAGCTATGGAGCATGGGGAAATTGGCAAGACGCATGATATCTGTATTATCAAGACAAAGTGATGCTTGCTATAATGAATGGTAGGATATAAAACACAATCAACGTATGAAAAAGATTTTGTTACTGCTGGGTTTGTTGTTGTGTGTCGCATCTCAGATGATAGCACAGGACAAGATAGTGCCAATGTATAGAATTGGAGGCCATTATTTCTCTAAGGAATTGCCGATGGATGAGGCTTTTAAGATTAGCAGTTCGATAATGGCTCTTGCTGATAAGGACGGAAATAGGGTTGTAAATCTCTTTGTAGGCGACGACTTCAAGGTGCCGCAGTCGATAAAGAAGTATGAAATTCCTTTTGAAAATGTGCTTAATGGTGAGCAACTTGAGGAAGGAGCGCAGAACTTTGCCAAGATGAGAAAGCTTATCAATTCAACTGATGTAGAGAAGTTTGTTGTTGGCAAGGCTCTTCCGGATGATTTCTCTGAGAAAGATATTAACGGCAAGACATGGACTAAGGATGGATTGAAAGGTCATGTTACGGTTGTAAATGTGTGGTATTCTGGTTGCGGACCGTGCCGTAGGGAGATGCCAATCCTATCGACGTGGAAAGACAAATATCCTGATGTGCAGTTCGTTTCAGCCAATTTCGAGAATGTCGACAAGGTGAAGCAAATCACGGAGAAGGAAGGTTTCAATTGGACACACATTGCCAATGACACGTATTTCACCAAAAGAGTGGGCAATGAGGGCTATCCATTGACCATTGTTGTAGATAAGGATGGCATTGTAAGATATTGCAAGCATGGCGCTAATGATAATGTCAGCAGTGAGATATTGCAATTGATAGATGCTTTAGTTGGTCATAGTTGAGGCTTAAGTAGAAAGAAAAACGGGAACAGCGAATGATAGGAGTTCGCTGTTCCCGTTTGTTATTAATAAATGTAGCTTTTACTTCTTTGTCAGCACGTACAGCTTAGCCATTTCGCCTTCAGCCTCATTGCCAAGCGAGTCGGTCATAACGATGCTCTTGCTGTCCTTAACCTTATAGAATGTATGCTCGCCGCTTGATGGACGTACAAGCATCAAGACATTGCCGCTGAGCACTTGCAGTACACCGCTTGCCTCATCGTGTCCGTCCTTACGGTCTATATAGTCCTGCTTTATTTCATAAGTGCTGTCAGCATTGATAGTGAGAACAGTCTTTATTCCCGGGCAGTCGGCAGCAGGCAATGTGCCTTCGTAAGTGCCGGCAACAGTAGTTAGGTCAACATTCTCGCCAGTAGCTGTTGTATCAGTTACGCTTGTTGAATCGTTGTTTGCGTCATTCTGTGCTGTCTTCTTACCATTGCAAGAAACCATAACTGCTGCAGCCATTACTGCAACATAAATAAAAATTCTTTTCATACTTATTAGTGTTTTGTTGTTATTATCCTTTATTTCTCTTTACTTATAGCTTATTTCTTGTTTTCTACAGCAGCCGGAGTCCAGTTATTGAAGAATCTTAGCACCTTCTTTTCGCTGTAGCTCTTTTCTTTCTCAAGAAAACTTGAGTCTTGTGTGTGCAACACCTTGCCGTTGGCATCAAGCACAACGAATACGGGGAAACCGAATCGGGCTGGATTGTCAAGACGTTGCATAAGCTTGGCAGCCTTCTTTGCTGCTTCTTCGCCACCAGCCTTGCGTGGATTATAGTTTACGTGTATGTAAACAAAGTTGTCATTAATAACTTTGTTTACTGCTTGGTTCTTTTCGGCAAAGTCGGCAAAGCGCAGACACCATGGACACCAGTTGCCACCTACTTGGCATACTACATATTTGCCTTCGGCCTTAGCATTGACAAGAGCCTTGTCAATCTGTTCCATTGGGTCGATGTTCTCATTATATACCTTCTTCAATGCGGTCTGAGCCGTGATAGTCATCATGGTCGTTACCATGAGAATCGCTGTTATTAATAATCTCTTCATTTGTTTTCTATTTATATTTCTTCTACAATCTCCTCCATTGCCTTGCGCTTTTTCTCTGCGTGTGGGCAATCCTCGGCTATGTGTCCAATGGGGATTATGGCAACAGTTTCAAAGTCGTCGCTATGGAATTGTTTACTCATAACATTAGTGTCGTAGTTGCATACCCAGCAAGTACCCAGTCCAGGTTCGGTAGCAGCAAGGCACAGGTGTTCTACAGCTATAGCAACATCTATATCGCCATGAGGTTTGTCGTCGTAACGGCGTGTCCAACATTCCTTATTATTTTTCATGCACACGATATATAGTGGGGCTGTGCGAAACCATTCACGGTCGTATGCAAGCCACAGCTTCTTTCTTGCTTCCTCGCTGCGTACAATTACAAACTTCCATGGCTGGCGGTTTACAGCTGATGGTGCAAGACGTACACATTCGAGTATATAGTCTAAGTCGGCTTGGCTTACAGGCTCGGCTGTATATTTGCGTGCCGAGAATCGCTGTTGTGATAGTTCTAGAATATTCATTTTTATATATTGTTACGAAATAATATAGTTGAGCATTATCTTCAAACTCTTGTCATATTTTTTTCTGTCTTCTACGCTCAATGCTGATATATCCCCAGTCCGAGAATGGGTTGATGAATCTTGGCATAGGCTTTTTTGTTTTTTGCAAATTTAGATAAAAGAATTCGGTTAAGCAAATAATTGTAGAGTTTTAATTGTTGCTATATTTAAGCCAGTTGCCCACTACCTCCGCATAGGCTCCTATACATCCGTAGCCTCCGTGTACGTTTGTGTATGTGGAATAGGCAAAGGCCAGTCCGTATTTGCCAAGGTCGTTGTTGCTTATATCGTTTAGCGAGCGCAGCATAGAGTTGTATTCGGTTGACAGGGCAAATAGGTGCGGACGATATATAATGCTCTCGCTAAGCCAAGTCTCCACGTATAGGTGCATTGAGGCTTTGCCGTTGTTGAAGGATGTATTATCAAAATTGTATATGTTGCGGTAGAAGTTGCTGTCCCAGTCGCTTAGGTCGATGTCGGTATTAGACGAGTTGCCCAGCAATGGTTCGGCAGCTACTAATAGTGGCATATAGTTGTTTATGTCGTATGGATTTTCTTTATATTTGCCTTCAATGCAAACTGCATAATATGGTGTCGACATATTGTCTATCATATTCAGACGAACCACAGGATAGTTGCTGCCTTTGAATGACGATGTTTCAAGCCATACGTTTTCTATTGTTGGCTTTTGAGGTATCACGGTACTGCCGTAAGCTTCTTGAAAATCAGTAGCTTTCACCTTTATGTCTATCCGGTCGCCATAGCTGTGAGTGCCTATTGCGGCAAATCGCATAATGGGTATACTGTTGTCTATAATGCTGTCGCCAAGCGGTATTATTCGGTCTGCAATGCCGTTGGTAGTGCAGCTTAGGCTCTGTATATTTATTGTAGGCATCTTTCCACTAATGGGGTAGGTGGCCGATATGGTTATGTCAATGGTGTCGCCTTTGGTAGGAAAGGCGTATACAACCAGCTTGCTGGGGTTGTGGGTCAGCTGGTCAAGGCTCACGTTGTCGCTACAGGCAGTAGCGACAAACGTAATGAGCGTAAGTATGATATTTATTGCTTTTGTCATATACTATTTTTATCTGTGCCGTTATACTTCAGTATCCACAGTTTTTAGAATTTCAGCGTATAGCTTACAGATGGAATAATCGGTATGTAGCCATGGCTCTTTATCTGGAACTTATTGTTATCGTCGAGTCTCACCTTTACATACATGGTGTTAAGGTGGCAATAGGCATTGTACAGACTTACGTTCCATATTCCCTCCTTTCCGTGGCGTGTGGTGTGGCGGAAGTTTGCTCCTATGTCCATACGGTGATAAGCAGGTAGGCTGAAGTTGTTAGGACGGTCAAATATATAGTCGTAGCTATACTTGTTGTCGCCTGGAATATTTGGCTGAATAGTGTATCCCACAGGCATTGTAACACGGTTGCCGCTGTGGCAAGTCCATGCGGCGTATAACGATATGCGCTGTGAGAAGTCGTGGCTTAGCGAGATGTTTATCTTGTGACGGTTGTCAAACTGGTCGTCAAACCACGTTGGATATATATCCTTAAACAGTCTCTTGCTCCACGACAGGGTATAAGCCATCGACATTGTAGTGCTGCCAGTGGTATAAGTAGCATCGGCTTCCATGCCGTAACTCTTGCCTTTTCCATCTGCCACATCGCGGTTCCACGTAGCTGCAGACGGTTGAAATCCCATCCAATGACGGTATTGCAGCAGATGTGACGAAAGCTTGTAGTAGGCTTCAAGCGATAGCGTGAGGTGTGTAGATGGCTGTGTGTATATGCCGGCAGCTATTTGGTGCGACATAGTTGGCTTTATCTCATTGGTTGTGGGCACCCAAAAGTCGGTTGGCAATTCCAGAAAACTACTTGCCATACGGTGTATGCTCTGCGACATGTGTGTGTATGACATCTTGAAGGATGTGCTGTTTGCAAGTTGCCATTTAAATGCAAAACGCGGGTCGAGCATCAGGTATGTGCGTCCGTTCACCATAGTGGCGGTAAAACTTGTGCCTATGTTGGCAGACAGAAACTTGTTTATCCTCATCTCGTCTTCGGCATACACTACAGCCTCATGCGACACTATGTTTACACGCGAGCGTATATCTGTAGTGTCGCATCCCTCTTGCGGGTCGCCGTAATAGAATGCTTGCCGCTTGGTTTGTGGACGAAACTGGTGGCGTGTAAATGCTATGCCGAAGTGGATGTGCTGCCTGTCTGTAGGTTGCCAACTGAAATTGGCGTGTGCCGCAACGTCTATCATCTCTGTGCTGTTTAGACGTGTGTCGAGATAGTTGCGAAGATGTCCGCCCTTATCTACTATTTCATAGTCCTCCTCACTATACTTCTGTCGTGAGTGGCTGTATGTTGCGGTTAGCATTGAGGCCATAGACATAGTGGGCGACAGCATAAAGTCGCCGCCTATCGTACCGCTCAAGTTGCCCCAAGTCATACGGTTCTCTGTATCGTTTACGTTGTCTCCCCACATACTCTTGTCGTCTACCCGATAGCTATCGTAGCCCGAATACACACTTGTCCAAATTGTGGCCTTGTTGTTTATATGATGTGTAAGCTTGGCATTGAAGTCGTGAAACATATAGTCCAAGGTGTACTTGTCGTCGTTGCCTTTATTGGCTATGGCGCATACAGGGCGTAGCAGCAGGTCTATCCAGCTGCGTCTAAGCGATACATTGAACGATGTGCGGTTCTTACTTATCGGGCCTTCCACCTGTATGCGTCCGTCTAGCAAGCCAAGCGAAGCCGTTCCGTGCACTTGTTCCATATTGCCATCGCGTGTGCGCACATCGGTAATAGACGATACACGACCTGAGTAGCGTGCCGGAAAACCACTCTTATAGAAATCCACATTCTTTATAATGTCCGAGTTGAAAGCCGAGAACAGTCCCAGCGAATGATTGGTTTGGTAGAGTGGGGTACCGTCAAGCAGAAACAGATTCTCGTCGCTCCCTCCACCGTGTACATACATGCCCGACACAAAGTCAACACCAGATGTTACACCCGATATACGCTGTATTGTTTTCACGAGGTCGGGCGATGACAGTAAGGCAAATCCGTTGTTTATGTCTTTGGATGTAAATGTGCGCTTGCCTGTTTGTGTGGTAAGTACGGGCGAGTTCATGTCCTCAGTCACCACCACTTCTTTTAGCTCCACGGCTTGCTTAAGCCTGAAGTTGTGCGAAATGTCCGAATGCATATTCACCACAATTGTGTCGGCATCGCATCCTATGCTTGATACGCGCACCACGTGATGTCCTTCGGCAAGGTGCATAATATATCTGCCACGACCATCCGATAGTGTGCCGTCCTTGGATGTAAGGTCGAAAACGGTAGCGTTGACAATAGGTTCGCCATGAGTGTCGGTTATGCGTCCGTTTATTGTGAATGTGGTTTTTCTCTCTTTTATTTCTGCTGTTTGCTGTAGAGATGCAGTTGTCTGTCGCAGCATAACGTTGCGGTTGTGCATCTTGTATTCTATACCAATATGTCCGAAAAGTGCATTGAGAGCCTTGTCTATTGACAAGTGGCTTAGGTCTGTACCAGTATACGGCATGTCAAGACGCAATGCCGAATTGTATACAAAGTGAATGCCATGCTGCTTTTGCAAGCGTTGCATCTCTGTAAGGACGGTGCGTTTTGCGGTGGAAATCTCTCTATATGTAGGCGCGGCTTTAGATGAGGGAGAGACAACAAACAGAGTAGTTAGAATGAGAAACAGATAGCTGTATGTTTTCATTTTCGCTCAATCTTTATGCCCAACGTTGTTTCGAGCACCTCTATTGCATCCTCCACCTTCGATGCTTCTATTTCTCCAGTAACACTCTTTGTGGTGTCGCTTGCATAGAGATTGATGTTATAGTGTCGCGACAATTCGCCAAGCACCTGGTTTATAGGTGTGTGGTCAAATCTGAAAACGTCTGTAGTGTCGCATTCCTCATAATCCTCTATCACATAAGCTGTATCTACAGGTATTGGCTTTGATATAGGCTTTTGTGGCAACATATAGTTGTGATAGCCTATTATTCCGGCAGCTACGGCAATGCCTACTGCCAATATTATAGATGCGGCAACGGCTATCTTGCGTCGGTTGCTTGTGTCTACTCCTCTCATCGCCTTGAAGCGCTGCCATGCACGCTTTGTATCTAGACAATTGGGCTTATAGTGTTTTACAACAAAACGCAGTTCATCGTCATTTATATTGTTCATAATTCTTACCTTATTATATATGTGTTTCGTGCTCCTTAATGTTACAATTGTAACAACAGTAGGTATATCGCCTTGGCCCGTCCACGCAATGTGGCGTAAGCCTTGTGCATGTGTGCCTCAACCGTCTTTATGCTTATGCCGAGTGTTGATGCAATGTCGCTGTTGCGTTTGCCGTCGCGCTTGCTCATAAGGAATACGCGGCGGCACATAGTGGGCAGACTGTCTATTTCTGCCCACAGGCGTGCTTCGCGTTCGCTTTGCTCTTGCAGGTCGGTATCGTCTGCGGGCAGGTTGGCAAGCGATACGTCTGTGTATGTAGCATTGTGGTAGGGGTTGCGTTGCACATAATCGAGAGAGGAGTTGCGCACCATACTATATAGATAGCTTTTAGGTGCGGCAAACTCTTCGCCGCCATCTGTCTTCTCTGCAAAACGCACAAAGCAGTCCATTACCACATCCTCGGCTGTGTCGATATCGCCTATAAAGTGTACGGCATATAGACATAGGGCGCGATAGTATTGGCGGAATAGTTGTTCAATACTCATATATGTTTGTTAGAATGTAACGCCTACACCAAACGACAACGAATGGCGTGTTGAGTTGCTCTTGTAGAATATTGGCATCTGGGTGTCGGCGTTGATGTATCCATAGTATATGTCACGGAAGTCCTTATAATCGTATGCCACCTGGAAGTTCAGCCCAAAGTTCTTTGCCAAGTTAACCGTGTATCCCACACCAAGTTTTCCTGTAAAACCTTTATAGAAGTCGCCAAACGATGGGGCTATGGCATAGCCCAAGTCGGTAAAGGCATAGGCTCCCGCAAGTTTCTTTAAAGGCTTGTATCTTAGTGTGGCATATATAGGCATGGTATTGTAGTCGTCGTTGGTATAGCGGTCAAGTCCGATGCCTCCGCCAACCGACCATTTCTCTGCCACATCATAGCGTGCTCCTAGGCGCAGCGAATGACCTCCCATGTCGTAGTCGCTACGTCCATAGGTATGTCCAAACTTTTTTATAGACAGACCTAAATTGTAATGATAGTCGAGATCTACATGAAACTTCGACTGTGCCATTGTAGGCACCATTGATGCGCCGCTCAATGCTATGCAGAGCGACATCTTGAGCAGGCTGTTACCGATTCTCTTCATTTTCTTGTTCTTGTATTATTTTGTATATGTTTTGCCGTCTGTTTCGTTGACGGTTCACCACTAAGACGCCAATCATGGACAAAACCCTTAGTCGTGATGTAATAAAAATTTGGCCATCGCATAAAAAGGCGCGATATCATACCTATATAAATATGGCCGCAAAGATACAAAAGTAGTGGTGATTAAGAATAAAATCATTGAAAAAATAGAGAAAAAACTTTTGTTCTGCCTTTATGTGCGAGAAAATAAGTAAGTTTGCACATTAATTTCAATATATCGGAATAATGACTTACACTATCGAAAAAGTTACAACTCTTATAGGTTCCCACCGATTTGGCACTGCTGATGCCAACATAGGGTTCCTGCTTACCGACAGCCGCTCTCTCTGCTTTGCCGAGGAGACATTGTTCTTCGCCTTGAAGTCGGGACGTGGTGACGGTCATAATTATATTTCCGACCTCTACCGCCGTGGTGTGCGCAACTTTGTGGTAGAGGATGTTCCTGCCGACTATGCAACCGCATATGCCGACGCCAATTTCCTAAAAGTAGAGAACTCGCTTGTTGCATTGCAGCGACTTGCCGAGCGACACCGCGACGAGTATAATATACCAGTAGTTGGCATAACAGGCTCGAATGGCAAGACCATTGTTAAGGAATGGCTGTACCAGCTTATGTCGCCAGAGATGAATGTAACACGTTCGCCTCGCAGCTATAATTCGCAGATTGGTGTGCCTCTATCGGTATGGCTACTTAACGAACAGAGCCAAGTGGGCGTGTTCGAGGCTGGTATAAGCGAGCCTGGAGAGATGCTTGCGTTGCGCGACATTATACAGCCTACCATTGCTGTGCTTACTTTCATAGGCGATGCTCATCAGAAAAACTTTGCATCGCTCGAGGAGAAATGCCGCGAAAAGATAATTCTATTCCACGATGCCAAGACCATTGTCTACTGCAAGGACGACACTTTGGTAGACAATGTGGTAAAGAGCTTCGACTATAAGGGCGAGAATCTTTCGTGGTCGATGAAGGATCCTGAGGCTGCGCTGTATGTAAAACAGGTGGATAAGAACGGTCTAACATCTACTATACATTATATATATAAGGGTGAGGAGGGCGAGTATGAGCTGCCTTTCATCGACGAGGCTTCTGTGCGCAACTCTGCCACAACGGCTGTAGTGGCGCTGTATTTAGGTCTGTCAAAGGAGCATCTTGCCGAACGTATGAAGAATCTTGAGCCTGTGGCTATGCGCCTTGAGGTAAAGGAGGGTCAGCATGGATGTACACTTATCAACGACTCGTACAACTCGGACATCAACTCGCTTGACATTGCGCTCGACTTTATGAGTCGCCGACCAGACCATAAGGGTCTTGGCCGAACGCTTATATTAAGCGACATCTATCAAACAGGCGAGCCTTTGGAGCAGCTTTATACCAGCGTTTCAAACCTCTCGCTAAAGCGTGGAGTGAATAAGATTATAGGCATAGGTCCGCAGATTATGGCTCATGCCGACATTATAAAGGTGCCAGAGAAGTTCTTCTTCCACGACGTAACGTCGTTCATACACAGCACGGTGTTCGAGAATCTTAGGGACGAGGTTATTCTGATTAAGGGCGCACGACGTTTCGGTTTCGACAACATCACAGAGCTGTTGGTAAAGAAGGTACATGAGACGATACTTGAGGTTAACCTATCCAACGTGGTTAAGAACCTAAACTTCTATCGCTCGTTTATGAAACCCGAGACCAGGCTTGTATGTATGATTAAGGCAGACGCTTATGGAGCCGGAGCGGTAGAGATAGCAAAGACGCTGCAAGACCATCGTGTGGACTATCTTGCCGTGGCTGTGGCAGACGAGGGCGTAACCTTAAGAAAGAATGGTATAACATCCAACATAATGATAATGAATCCAGAGATGTCGGCGTTCAAGACTATGTTCGACTATGACCTGGAACCTGAGGTGTACTCATTCCGCTTGCTCGACGCTCTGGTGCGTGAGGCTCAGAAGAATGGTATAAGCAACTTCCCCGTGCATATCAAGCTCGATACCGGTATGCACCGCCTTGGCTTCGACCCGTTGAAGGATATGCCAGAGCTTATTGACCGACTAAAACATCAGTCGGCCGTTATTCCACGCTCGGTGTTCTCGCATTTCGTAGGCAGCGACAGCGATTCGTTCGACGAGTTCTCTGCTCATCAGTTCGAACTCTTTGATAAGGGCAGCAAGCAACTGTGTGAGGCTTTCCCACACAAGATATTGCGACATATCGACAATTCGGCTGGCATTGAGCACTTCCCTGAACGACAGCTCGATATGTGCCGATTGGGATTGGGACTGTATGGATACGACTCTCGCGACAACTCTATGATAAATAACGTGACAACGCTGAAGACTACAATCCTGCAGATTCACGATATTCCGGCCAATGAGACCATAGGATACAGCCGCCGCGGAACTTTGACACGCGACTCGCGTATTGCTGCTATTCCTATAGGTTATGCCGATGGACTGAACAGACATCTCGGCAACCGCCACTGCTATTGCCTTGTCAACGGCAAGAAAGCCGAGTATGTGGGCAATATCTGCATGGATGTTGCGATGATTGACGTTACTGATATCGACTGCAAAGAGGGCGATCAGGTTGTTCTATTTGGCGAGGAATTGCCAGTTACAGTGCTGTCTGATGCTATAGACACAATACCGTATGAGGTGCTTACTGGCATCAGCAACCGCGTAAAGAGAGTCTATTATCAAGACTAAAATATAGCATTCATAAAAATCTTGAAAGTGAAATGCCCCGAATGGCAGGATGTTCCAACTCCTTACCATTCGGGGCATTATTATGCGGTATTAGTCTCTTTTAAAAGTAATATATATTACTTTGCCATTTAATATAATATACTTTGCCATTTAATATAATATACTTTGCCATTTAATATAATATACTTGCCCATTTAGTATATAGTTCCTACAGAACTCACTGAAAACACAGAAGCCTACGGGCTTATTTCTTATCTTCCTTTTTATTCTACCCAGAATATATATCCCAAGCTAACCACGCTTATACTTATCCACAACATTACGCCTTGCAGCAAAGGTTTCAAGCCAACGCTACGTAGTGTTTCGCGTGTTAGCGAAGCACCTATAAAGAACAGCGATAGTGTGATGAGGTGTTTGGCAAGCTTGTTAACGGCTCCACTGAACATGCTGCCTGCGCTTGCTGCTGTATCGCCTATAAGCGAAGCATTGCTCAAGATGTATGTATTGAATAATATAGCCACAATAAACCATACTATAAAGCGTGGTACACACTTATACCAAGGCTTTGAGCCACCATCGGTTGATGCAGCCAACGACTTGCGAAAGAAGAAAGGTGTTACCAATGCCAAGACTACTATCCACAGGGCACGCGTAAGCTTGATGGTTGTTGCTACTTCAAGCGCACTTACACCTTGTGATGCAACAAGCTCTGGGTGCATTTGGTCGTAGGCTGCACCGGCACCTACTACAGATGAAGTGTCGTGTATAGCTATAGCTGCCCACATGCCAAACTGTTTCATTGTCATGCCTATGGCGTCGCCTATATAGGGGAATACGAATAGGGCTATGGCATTGAGCACAAATACCACGCCCAGTGCTACCGACATGCTTTCGGCCTTTGCCTTAATTATCGGACCTACTGCTGCTATGGCCGAACCGCCACATATAGCGGTGCCCGACGATAGCAGATAGCTTGTCTGCGAGTCGACACCAAGGAGCTTTCTGCCGAAAAACCAACCTAAAGCCAGTGTGCCAAACACACTTACTATGGTGAAAAGCATACCCTCCGAACCCGAAGCAAGGGCTTTGTCGACATTCATGCCGAAACCAAGACCTATGACAGAGTATTGCAGGAGTTTCTTCGACATTGTCTTGTTGAAGTCGGGAAAAGCCTTGCCAAAGACCAAGGCAAATACAAAACCAATGGCAAGGGCTATTGGCGACGAAACCCAATGGGCTATCCAAGCGGCGCTGCCCAAGTTCAAATTAAACACTTCAACGGCGAATCCCAATAACAACGAAACGCCCAATACTGCCACTACCAATATGTAGCAGAGCTCTTTCTTTCTCATTATTTTATTGTTTATGTTATTTGTTTTGGTTTCAGCAAGTTGCATTTATATACAGCTTGTAGTAGTAAAACCAATTGCAAAGGTAAGAAAAAAGTATGAATCATGGGTGATATCAAACGTTTGCACAGCTAAAACAATAGTTTTTATATACTTTTTGCTTACATCTTACGTGGAAGTTGTAACTTTGCAAGTGTAAAAAAAGAAAGTAGTATCGTATTAGTTAATAGAAGGTTTGGTTATAGATTTTGTTAATTACTGAATTAAGGTTTGTTTTATAAGAGAAATTTTGGTAGTTAGTTTTAATGAGGTAAAAAGACTTGTTTGATTGTTGTTAGTTACAACAAAGGAACACTTGAAAAAATCAAGACAAAAGGGTAGGACTTCGTGAGAAATCCCGCCCTTTTTGCATTATAAACTATTGCTTTTAGTTATACAAGGTTTGTTGTTTCCAATATTCAAGAAGCCGGTTTCATTGGCTTTCGAGGTTTGCTTCGATGCCATCTGAAACCGGCTTCATTATTTATTATTGTTTTGGATGGAATGTCAATTATTTCAATTTAAATCATCCGCTGTTTCCAGTATTTTATTCGTCTGCCTGCTCCTCAAGCGTGTACTGGCTTGAACCATCGAAGCAGTGGGTGCATACCTGGCACTTTGGAAGACCAATGGCCTTGATTAGTTGCTCTATAGTGTTAAACTTAAGAGAGGTAAGTCCCAACTGGTTGCGAATCTCTTCTACCATACGCTTGTACTGAGGTGAGTCGGTAGTGGCATATTTGTCGAGGTCCTTGTTGGCATCGCCTTCAAATTTCTCGATTATGCGGCGTGTGATAAGCTCCATATCGCTCTTTGACGATGTAAAGCCTATGAATGGACAGCCATATACCAATGGTGGACATGCAATACGCATATGGCACTCCTTAAGACCAGCCTGGTCGAACAGAACCTTTACATTGTCGCGTAGCTGGGTGCCGCGTACAATAGAGTCGTCACAGAATAGTACACGCTTGCCTTTAAGCATAGCCTTGTTGGGGATAAGCTTCATCTTGGCAACGAGCGAACGCATCTCTTGGTTGGCAGGTGTAAATGAGCGTGGCCATGTAGGAGTATACTTTGCTATGCAACGCTGGTAAGGCACACCTTTTCCTGCGGCATAACCCATAGCCATACCAGTACCCGAGTCGGGTATACCCGAGCAACAGTCTACATCAATATCATCTGTTTGGGCAAGGTTGAATCCATTGGCAAAACGTGCCTCCTCAACATTTTTGCCCTCGTATGTGGATGTAGGGAATCCATAGTATACCCACAAGAACGAGCAAATCTGCATCTTCTTGTTGGCAGGACGAAGCTGAGTCATGCTGTCGGCAGTAAGCTCAACAATCTCGCCTGGTCCTACGTTGTAGCATTCTTCGTAATCAAGATTAGGGAATGATGTAGACTCGCTCGAAGCAGCATAAGCTCCATCCTTCTTGCCTATAATTATAGGTGTGCGTCCCCATGCGTCTCGGGCGCAGATAATCGAGTTTTCGGTCATAATCATCATGGTGCATGAGCCCTTGATGTTGTGGTATACGTTCTCTATACCCTCCTTGAACGTTTTGCCTTGAATAATGAGCAAGGCCACCAGTTCGGTTTGGTTTGTAGCGCTTTGCGATAGTTCGGCAAAGTGCATATTGTTTTCAAGCTGTTTCTGAGTTAGTTCCTCAAGGTTTGCAATCTTAGCAACTGTGCAGATGGCAAAACGTCCGAGGTGAGAGTTGATTACAAGCGGCTGAGCGTCGGTGTCGCTTATAACGCCGATACCCGCTGTGCAACCTTTAAAACGGTCGAGTGTTGGTTCAAACTTGGAACGGAAGTAAGAACTTTCCAAATTGTGAATCGAACGTACGAACCCCTTTTCTTTACTGTACATCGCCAAACCGCCACGGCGTGTTCCGAGATGTGAGTTGTAGTCAGTGCCATAGAAGACGTCTGCCACGCAGCTCTTCTTGGTAATGGTGCCGAATATGCCTCCCATAAATTCTAATATTATGCTTTCTTATTGAAAATTTGTGCTGCAAAGTTACGTATAATATACGAGAAACGTATGAATTTTTTATGATTATTGTAATCTACTTGATATAAATAAATTGTAAATATATAATATATAATAAGGTGGAAAGTGTTTCTTTTGTACACAAATACGGATGGTTTTGTGTATTTTTCGAGGCTTATATTTGGCTGCGTAACATAAAGTTATTACTTTTGCAACATTGAAACTACAATAATTTATTAACAACATGAGTTTGAAAATTGTTGTACTTGCCAAGCAAGTACCCGACACACGAAATGTCGGCAAGGACGCTATGACAGCCGAAGGTACTGTCAATCGTGCTGCATTGCCGGCTATCTTCAACCCCGAAGATCTTAATGCGTTGGAGCAGGCTCTGCGTCTTAAGGAGCAGAATCCTGGCTCAACAGTAGGTATATTGACCATGGGTCCTCCCCGTGCAGCCGAGGTTATTCGCCAAGGTTTGTATCGCGGAGCAGATACAGGATGGTTGCTTACAGACCGTTTGTTTGCTGGTGCTGATACACTTGCCACATCTTATGCTCTTGCTACTGCCATTCAGAAGATTGGCGATGTGGATGTTGTTATCGGCGGACGTCAGGCCATTGATGGCGATACAGCACAGGTTGGTCCGCAGGTTGCACAGAAGCTGGGATTGTCTCAGGTTACATATGCTGAGGAAATACTTAAGTGCGAAGACGGTAAGCTTACTATACGTCGCCATATTGATGGAGGTGTAGAAACTGTTGAGGCTCCTATGCCACTCGTGGTTACTGTTACTGGTTCGGCAGCTCCTTGCCGTCCTGCTAATGCAAAGCTTGTTATGAAGTACAAGCGTGCCACAGCTCCTATGGAACGTAAGGCTGAGGATAAGTACAACTATCTCTATGAAGAACGTCCTTATCTCACACTCAATCAGTGGACTGTTGCCGATGTTGATGGCGACCCACAGCAGTGTGGATTGAGCGGTTCGCCTACAAAGGTAAAGGCTGTTAAGAACATTGTGTTCCAGGCTAAGGAGAGCAAGAGCCTTACTGGCAGCGACACCGATATCGAGGGTCTCATTAAGGAATTGTTGGACGAAAAAATCATTGGATAAAGTGAGAAGTTAAAGGAATTATAGAAGTTGAAGAAGTTATAGCCGTATGCTTTTGCATATATGTATATATAATAAGGTAATGGCTTTAAATTCTTAGCGAAGCGATAACTTCTTTTCTTTCTTTAAATTCTAAAAAAAAATCGATTATGAACAACGTATTTGTATATTGCGAGATAGAAGGCACTCAGGTTCAGGAAGTGTCTCAGGAACTTCTCACCAAGGGTCGCAAGCTTGCCAACCAGCTTGGTGTCGACCTCAATGCTATTGTTGCCGGTACTGGCATCAAGGGCAAGGTGGAGGATCAGATACTGCCTTACGGTGTCGACAAGCTTTTCGTTTTCGACGCTGAGGGATTGTTCCCATACACATCTGCTCCTCATACCGACATCCTTGTAAATCTCTTTAAGGAGGAGAAACCGCAGATAGCACTTATGGGTGCAACTGTTATTGGTCGCGACCTTGGTCCGCGCGTATCTTCATCGCTTACAAGTGGCTTGACAGCCGATTGTACAGAGCTTGAGATTGGCGACTACGACGACAAGAAGAGTGGTACTCACTACGATAACCTGCTTTATCAGATTCGTCCTGCATTTGGTGGAAACATCGTAGCAACTATCGTTAACCCCGATCATCGTCCACAGATGGCTACCGTACGTAGCGGTGTTATGCAGAAGGCCATTTATGAAGGCGAGTCTAAGGGCGAGGTTGTTTATCCAGATGTAGCTAAGTATGTGCCAGAGGCAGACTTTGTTGTTAAGGTGCTCGACCGTCATGTAGAGGCTGCTAAGCACAACCTTAAGGGTGCTCCTATCGTTGTAGCCGGTGGTTATGGTGTTGGCTCAAAGGAAAACTTCGACATGCTGTTCCAGCTTGCTAAGGAACTTCATGGTGAGGTTGGTGCAAGTCGTGCTGCTGTAGACGCTGGTTGGTGCGACCACGACCGTCAGATTGGTCAGACTGGTGTTACTGTTCATCCTAAGGTGTACATAGCTTGCGGTATATCAGGACAGATTCAGCATATTGCTGGTATGCAGGATTCAGGCATCATCATCTCTGTTAACAACGACCCAGATGCTCCTATCAACAAGATTGCCGACTACGTCATCACAGGCACTGTTGAAGAGGTGCTTCCGAAACTCATCAAGTATTATAAAGCGAACAATAAGTAGATTTTGAAGAAGTTATAGAAGTTGAAGAAGTTATCGCTCCCTACGGTCGTTAGAAGTTAAAGCCATATGTCTTTCTGCAAAAGAACCATTGGTTAAATTCAGCATTGCGGCTTGCCAAGCAAAAACTTCTTTAACTACTATATAAATCTTACTTTTGGCACTTGAATATAATCATTAATATTGTTATATGAGTACCTCATTCAAAGACTTGATAGTATGGCAAAAAGCTCACGCTTTTGTTTTGCTTGTATATAATATATCCTGCAAATTCCCAAACATAGAGAGATTTGGATTGTGTTCTCAATTTCAGCGTGCTGCCGTATCTATACCTGCGAATATAGCAGAAGGATATAGGAAACTGAGCAAAGCTGACAAACTGCGATTTATAAATATAAGTCAAGGCAGTTTGGAAGAATGTAGATATTATGTTATTCTGTCAAAAGACTTAGCATACATTTCTACAGACGAATATGAACAACTTAATGGTTTAATTGAAGATGTCAGTAGGCTCCTTAATGCCTATGGAAGAAAAATAAAAGAATCTTCCTTTGCAGACGAGTTGTAGCTATGATAACAAGTAATATGTAGGAGAACAGCATATGGCTCTAACTTCTCTAATTTCTTAAGAATGTAGGAGAACAGCATATGGCTCTAACTTCTCTAATTTCTTAAGAATGTAGGAGAACAGCATATGGCTCTAACTTCTCTAACTTCTTAAGAATGTAGGAGAACAGCATATGGCTCTAACTTCTCTAACTTCTTAAGAATGTAGGAGAACAGCATATGGCTCTAACTTCTCTAACTTCTTTAAATTCTCTAAATTCTTTAAAAAACAATGGCTAACTATTATACCGACCATCCGGAGTACGATTTCTATCTTAATCACCCGGAAATGCAGCGTGTTGTAGAGCTCAAGGAGCGCAACTATGCTGATAAAGATAAATTTGAGGATGCGCCCGTTGACTTTGAGGACGCTATCGAGAACTATAAGCGTGTGCTTGAGATTACAGGCGATATCACTGCCAACATCATCGAGCCTAACTCGGAAGATGTAGACCTTGAGGGTCCACACCTCGTAGACGGTCGTATGCATTATGCATCTAAGACCTACGAGAATATTGAGGCTACTCGTCAGGCTGGATTATGGGGTATCTCTATGCCTCGCCGTTACAATGGCCTTAACATGCCTATCACTCCGTACTCTATGGCTTCGGAGATTGTATCTTGTGCAGATGCGGGTTTCCAGAACATTTGGTCGCTTCAGGATTGTATCGAGACTCTGTACGAGTTCGGTTCGGAGGAGCAGCGCCAGAAATACATTCCTCGTGTATGCGCAGGCGAGACAATGTCTATGGACCTAACCGAGCCTGATGCAGGTTCCGACCTTCAGCGTGTTATGCTTAAGGCAACACAGGACGAGGATGGTACATGGCGCTTGAATGGTGTTAAGCGTTTCATCACCAATGGCGACTCTGATATTCACCTTGTACTTGCACGTTCTGAGGAAGGTACACGTGACGGTCGTGGTTTGTCTATGTTCATCTACGACAAGCGTGATGGTGGCGTAACTGTTCGTCATATCGAGCATAAGCTTGGTATTCATGGTTCTCCTACATGTGAGCTTGTTTACAAGAATGCTAAGGCTGAGCTCTGCGGTTCTACACGTTTGGGTCTTATCAAGTATGTTATGGCTCTTATGAACGGTGCGCGTCTTGGTATTGCGGCACAGTCGGTAGGTGTAAGCCAGGCTGCTTATGATGAGGCTTTGAAGTATGCACGTGAGCGCAAGCAGTTTGATACAGAGATAGTAAAGTTCCCTGCTGTATACGATATGATTGCCCGCATTAAGGCTAAGCTCGATGCAGGTCGTTCTATACTTTATCAGACAGCACGCTATGTAGACATCTATAAGGCTCTTGAGGATATCTCGCGTGAGCGCAAGCTTACAGCCGAGGAACGTCAGGAACTGAAGAAGTACTCGCGTCTTGCCGATGCCTTTACTCCGTTGGCTAAGGGTATGAACTCTGAGTATGCCAACCAGAATACCTATGATGCAATACAAGTACATGGCGGTTCGGGCTTCATCATGGAGTATAAGTGCCAGCGTTTGTATCGTGATGCACGTATCTTCTCTATCTACGAGGGTACAACACAGCTTCAGGTAGTGGCTGCTATACGCTATATTTCTAATGGCACTTACCTCGGTATCATCAAGGAGATGCTTGAGAAGGATGTTGCCGAAGAGTTGAAGCCATTGAAGGCTCGTGTAGAAGAGATGGTTAAGCTCTACGAGCAGGCTCTCGAGTATGTTAAGGAGGCTCAAGATCAGGAGATGCACGACTTCCTTGCACGTCGTCTATATAATATGACTTGCGAGATTATCATGTCGCTCCTCATCCTCGAAGACGCTACACGTTCGGCTGAACTCTTTGCCAAGAGTGCTAATGTATATGTACGCATGGCTCAGGCTAATGTATTTGGCGAGCATGCTTACATCACCAACTTTGTCAAGGAAGATCTCTCAAGCTTCCGCGCTGAATAATACATTGTATCGTATATAAACGAGAAGATATAAAAAGGGGAGTTATTGGAAGTTAAGAAGAAGTTAACCGAAGTTAGCAGACATATGTATATATTGTTGTAAACAAAACATAAGTCTGTTAACTTCCATCCATCGTAGATGGATTAACTTCTTCTTAACTTCCAATAACTCCCCTTTTATACATCCCTTACTTCACGCAAATTTCATCCACAAACAAGAAGCCTGGTTTGCCTTTGCCACCGTGCCATGCCGGTATGCTGTGCTCCGACTTAACGAGAACCTTTATATAACGGGCCTTTGTTGGAGTAAAGTCAATCTGGTGATTGTATATCTTATTGGCATCTTTCTCCTCCATTGCAGGCAGAGCCTTTGTTGCAACAGTAGTGAATGTCTTGCCGTCTTGCGACACGCTAACCTCAATGCCACGTGCGTCAAATACCCATGAACCCTTTTCCACACAAGTATTGAAGCCTACTTCAGAGAAGTCGGTAGGTTTCTTAAGGTCTATAACAGCCTCAAGATCGTTACCACAGAATCCCAACCATCGTCCAGTGCTATATGCAGCATCGCCTATAATACCATCTGTAAGCACTGTTGCACCCTCGTATGTATAGCTTTTATGTGTGGGCTGAAGCAGAGTTACAGGGCAGGTAGTGGCCTTGTTGAACGATATTGATTGGCTTATAACATTGCTTCTCTTGCCGTTGCGAAAGGCAGCAGCACGTATGTCAGCCGACTTCTGCAGATGCATCGGACCAGTATACAATGCACTTGACATTGTAGGCATAGAGCCATCGAGTGTATAGCGTATCTCTGCATTGCCAGCAGTTGTAAGGCGCACTACATCCTCTTGCCACTTGGTGTCGCTGTCTACATTAATAGCCACGTTGTACATATGCTTGGCATAATTGTAGCCCAGTTGCTCGTAACGCTGGGCTAAGTCGATAAGACGACAGGCAAAGTCCTTGTAGTTCTTCTGTTCAGGTTGGCTCCACTGCACCTCGCTCAATGCTGCCAATCGTGGTAAGGCCATATACTGCATCTGCTTAAATGTAGGCATATACTCGGTCCATATATTGGCCTGTACGCCAATAATGTGACGAGCCTCCTCGGATGTTAGTTCCTTAGGCATAGGCTCGTAAGAGTATACGCGCTCAAGAGGAAGATATCCACCTATGGCTTCAGGCTCGTTAGCCTTGTCAAGCGACTGGTAATAGTCGAAATAGAGATATGTGTTAGGAGTCATTATAACATCGTGGTTCTGTTTAGCTGCGGCTATTCCGCCACTCTCTCCACGCCATGACATAACGGTAGCACCATCGGCAAGTCCGCCTTCAAGTATCTCGTCCCAACCAACAATGTTTCGGCCAAGTGACTTAAGGAACTTAGTTGCATGTGTAATGACATAACTCTGCAGACGCTCCTCGGCTGTATGTCCATCCTTAGCCTCAAGGTGCAAAGCCTTGATACGTGCCTGACACTTAGGACACTTTTGCCACTGTGTCTTAGGACACTCGTCGCCGCCTACGTGTATGTATTTAGAAGGAAACAACCCCACAACTTCTCTTAATACATCGTCGATAAACTTCATTGTCTTATCGTTTCCAGCGCACAGCACATTGTCGGATACACCCCATATCTCCCATACCTTATATGGACCACCTGTGCACCCCATATCTGGATAAGCGGCAAGTGCAGCCTGCATATGTCCTGGAAAATCAATCTCGGGAACTATGGTGATATAGCGGTCGGCTGCATATTTAACGATGTCGCGAATCTCCTTTTGTGTATAGAATCCACCATAAGGCTTGCCATCATACTTGCCAGAATTGTGACCTATAACTGTCTGGGCACGCTTGGAGCCAACAGCAGTAAGCAAAGGATACTTCTTTATCTCTATGCGCCAACCTTGGTCGTCTGTAAGATGCCAGTGGAATCGGTTGATGTTGTGCAAAGCCAACATATCGATGAATGTACGAATAGAATCGGTAGGAACAAAGTGTCGAGATACATCGAGATGAGTGCCACGATAGGCAAATCGCGGAGCGTCTGTAATGTTGACAGCAGGAATCTCAACCTTTGCTGCCTTGCCGCTAACTATAGGCAACGACTTGCGTAGTGTTTGTATACCATAGAATACACCAGCTGGTGTAGCACCACAGATACGTATTTGCTTGCTGTCCACTTTTAGAGTGTAGCCTTCGGCATTGCTGATGGTCTTGTCGATGTCGAGTGTTATAGTAAGACCGCCTTTGGTTGCCTTGCCTACGACAGGACGTAATCCGGTAGACTGCTCGATGTACTGTGCCAGCATATTGGCATTGTTCTTTAGGTTGCCCTTAGCAATGTTAATGCGTGTGTTCTGATCGAGTATAAATGGAGCAGCCGATTGTGCAACCTCCACCTTTTGTGGTTGTGGAATGATGTTGAAGTTGGCAGTTTGTCCCGATGCCATAGCGGGTAGGAGCATAGCAATAGAAGCCACCACTCCAGAAAGAATCTTAATATTCATTGTTGTTAGTTTGTAAGTAATTGGGTTTAGGAAGGTTTGAAACTTAATGTCACCAAATATTCTTATTGATATCTATTTTAATAAAACGCCGAGTACTCATTGGAATAATCTAAATATAGTTAGTTGTAGAGATATTGTGTACACTAGTGATGTATTTTAGACAACCATTTTTCGTGTAGTGGCTTGTCCTTTCGCATCTGCATCTTTTCAATCAACGACACGGGGAGCAGATTTTTCACATACTGTACCATATATTGCTTCGCCAGTTCGAACTTGTTCATATTGAAGTCGAATTTTTGTATTGGCGTACGCCAGTTACTGCCGAAATAATACTCAAAATAGTCTAAGTAGTTGCGCGGAACCAGATACGTGTCGTTTTGGAATGTATAAGGCATTAGGTCGAAAATGAACTCTTTCTTGCACATATCTTGACAGCAGTAGTAGATGTCAGGATTGCCAGGATACTGCTTGTAGAAGTACAAATCGATATATTCGCCCTTACGGATTATCGACATAAATCCGCGACGTTCATAGCGCGCCACCTCGAATCCTAGTTCACGTAGACGGAATAGCTGGTTCTCAAATTTTCTCATTTCGTCCTTGTAGAGTACGAGATCTATATCCTCGTCGTGGTCGATGAAGTCATGTTCCCTTACGGCTCCCAAAAGAGTGCCGTAGAAGAGTATGAATGTTATGCCAGCATTCTCGCACACCCTTTTCAGTATAGCAAGATTTTCTCTTGCTATATCCTTGTTAATAGGCTTTATTCCCTCAAAGATGGGAACGAACTTATACTTGTATACTCCTTTGTCTGTATATATCTTCAATTTCATATCTATTTATCCTCTTACTATTTTTTTTAATATATTCTTGAACCAAAACGGGAACAACTGTTTTATTCGGTTATACAGAGTATTGTTCGAATGGTAGAAAGCTTTTTCAAAAGGCTGGTACGGAACGACATAAGGCGGATGTTTCAGTGGAAATTCCAGTTGCTTGTCTGTAGAAAAACACGACGGTACTTTTCCCATTGAAGTGTGTGTGGCCTCTTCGCCGAAGCCTATATTGTTAGTAAGGCTGAACTTAGGGCATATCGCAAGCATGTTATTTGCAGCAAGCGTGAAATACCATTGCCAATCCCATGCACTCACGTCATGCAAGTCAATGGCTTTCAGTCTGTATTTCCAGTACCTTATATCTTTTGACTTGTATCCCATATTTGCTATTACCGAATACGAGTAGTTGCTGGAACGCCAATTCATGTCAAGATCCATTAGTTTCCATGCCCTTCGCCATGTGGCCCAACCATGGCACGATTTGTAACGGCTGAAAACATATGAATCTGGAACAGAAACATGCTGTGCGTAATTAGCTCCGCAAATCATTCCAATACGCGAATCAGAAGCATATTTGTGTATTAGCTCCTCCACGTATGGGAAGAACGACTTCTGCATAATGCAGTCGTCTTCTATAATGATGCCGTATTCTTCGTTCTCGAATAGCCACGATATGGCAGAGTATACTCCCAACGAGCATCCCAAGTTCTTTTCTTGAAACCTAGTTTTTACGTCACAATCCCAGTTAATGGCATCAAGTATTGCCTTGCGTGTTTCTGCCACTGCCTCTGCTTCGCCAGCAACACCTTTACGAGGTCCATCGCCGGCAATATATAATTTAGAGGGTTTTATCTCCTTGAGTCTCTCTAAGCTTCTAAGCGACACGTCCTTGCGCTTGAAAATAACAAACAATACAGGAATCTTATACATCTTAATTACTTTAATGTTATTATTATATTTTCTCGCTTTTACGCTTTCTCTCTTCTTTTATCATTTGGCGGATAAGACCGTCGTATTCACGATAAACATCAAGCTCGTATCCGCGACCACTTATGAAAGACTTCAGCCATTGGCGAAAGCGCAATATTTGCAGACTGCGACGTTCTTCCCTAAGAGTACGTATTACAGGAAAACCATATTTACTGTTCACATACATTACGGAGCGTAGCATCTTGAGTTCGTAATTAGCATCGGTCTTGCGTTCTTCCGTAAGATGGATGTATGTCGATGAAGCATCGAACATAGTCTTTTGGCCGATTCTGCGCATTCTATACCAAACATCATCTTCCTCGCCATACATAAATATACTTTCATCAAACAGCCCAGCCTTTTCAAATGAATCACGACGTATGAAGAAGCAAGCCCCAGATACATACATACATGATGGTAAAAATATATTGAAACGGTTGGAAATACCAGTAAGCAGTATACGCAGATAACCGTTCATCATATGTGTGGTGTTGAACGACGTTCCACATTTTCTGTTTTCCGATACCATCTGTGTCAATCCGTATATACCTACATATTGTTTCTGAGCAAAGATGGAAAGGGCATGATTGAAGACATGTGAATTGAGCCGTACATCAGGATTCATAATCATTATCACTGGTGCCTTGGCACGCCGTATTCCAACATTGTTGCCTTGTCCGTAGCCGCCATTGTTCGTGTTGTTAACAAGAACAATCTCGTCGCCGTAGATTCTTCGAATGCCGTTGAACATACGATCTGCTTCGGGACTGTTGTTGTCAACAACAATCACTTCAAGTTCTTCGCGCGGAATATCCGCCCATTTGAACAAAGAGGCCAAACAGTCGTATATGTCTTTTTCCGAACGGTATGTTACTATAACTACAGAAACCCTTTTCATGTCATTTCTCGTTTTTTTGATCTTTTCCTGCAAGCAGGGCTTTTATTATATCAGCCTTACGCTTACGCAGTTTCGTCGCTTTTGTCAGATAGAATGCCATTGGCAACTGTCGCGCCATCTTTGATGGTATGATTTTCTGCAAAATCAGTGTTGTGTTTATCTGAATACCGAAAACGAAACGGTACAAACAGCTTTTGCCTTTCAAACTTTCCATAAGAGCCTTTGCAAATCTACTGTCAATCCCTCTACCCGACAAACCTGCATTATATATGTTCAAAGTTCCGTGGTACAATGCCCTGTTGTATTTTCTGCCATAGGCATTCTGTATAACGCTCCACATTTTCCTGTTGGCATATACATGGCTTTCGTGATGGCGCACCCCTTTAATGTTCTTTGACACAGAAGAGGTGCTTGCTATACGATATCCATAGTCAGGCTTTGCATTCTCGGCATATGAATACCGCAAACCTGCCGCTATCGCCGAAATATTAAAGTCGGCATCTTGAAGCGAAAGCAGATGCTCGTCCCAACACAGACTGTGTGACAACAAAGCATCACGCCTGTATATATTGTTCCATACTATAAATGGTAGCTGACGGCTGGAAAACTGTTCTACATCATCTGTATATATATGATAGCCATACATTGAGGCATAGCCTTTGGTATGGAAAATTCTATCCGTATATATGCCCGAAGGGAACACCATGAAATCGAGTTCTTCATGGGCCTTCATCTGCTCAACTCGTTGCTGCAGGCAATAAGGCATAATGAAATCGTCGGAGTCAAAGAATACGACAAATTCTCCTCTCGCTTCGCACAGTCCTATATTGCGGCAAGTCTGGGCACCTTTTGGTTGCCTATCGCGCTTTATTAGGCGTATTCGTTTGTCAGAAGCAGCATAACGTTCAATCAGTTCAATGGTTTCGCTGTCAGAACCATCGTCTACAGTAAGCAATTCCCAATCACCGAAAGTGTTGGCAAGTATGCTGTCTATCATTTCCCTCACATCGCTGTGATGGTTGAACACGGGCATAACGATGGATAGAACTATATCAGAAGATGTCTGGACTATATTTCTCATATGCGAAAAAAGTTATTGTTAACTTTTACGTTCAATCAGGAAAAGATCTCCCAGCTTCTTCTGGAATTCTTCAGGATAATCATCATTGTATCCTGCACCAGGTGTGAAAGTCATTTCTCCAAAATAGGGAGTGTTTCCTACTTCATATAAATCTACACGCACAAATGGAAATCCTTTTGATAGGGTTGAAGCCATTTCCAACATCTTGTCTAATGATGCAGGGCGTGGCAGTTCATGATTGTAGAGTCTAAAATGTTCTGTTGTTCTGGAATACTCAGGATGAAATTTCCAGTCTGTGTCGTAAACAGCAACATCAAGTGTATGCGGTGTACGGTTGAAGCTGACCCAAATATAAGCAGGTTTTCCATCATAGGAGAAAATCTTGTAATCGATAAGAGAGCTTGATTTGAACGCCTGACATTCAGCGTCAAGCAGTTCTTCTGCTATAATACATGGCTTTATCTTGTTGTAATGCAATTCCCCCATATCATATCCGAATTTCTTTTTCAACAATTTACTGAAATGTCGCTTACATTCCTCTATGTTGAGGTGTGCCTTATCCTTGCATATAATAATATCACCACTGCCATTGTTTACCTTCATAACGAATCTGTCGGGCAGTTTACTCCAATCTATATCTTCAACTTTATCCCATTTTCCATACAAAGTGACCAGTGAATCCGCATATCCTTTTTCCTCAACAAATTTTCTTACGGCATATTTATCAGCCAAGTGCGGCCACTCTGTAGTGTCGGCCATCAATTTAGACCAATTTACCTTTTCGTCGAATGTCTGAGGATTATTCCAGTCAAATTTTCTGTTGTATACTCCCTTGAAGCGGTATTCTATCAGCTGCTTGGGGAAATAGTGTCCCAAGATGTATATTTTGATATTCCACAGGAATTTCTTTATAACCAATAATGACTTTATTATATCCATAAATGTTTTAAATATATATATTATTCTAATGTTTATAGAACCGTTATCATATGAACGCTCTATAGTCATTCTTATTGTGTTTATTCTGTTTTAATTTATAAGCTTCTTCTAAAACGTTCCAATACGGCTGCTACTATCCAGCTGCGTTCTTTCTTTTTTAGCGCAACGAAATACACAAGTACCGCGAAGTACAGGTAAGCTACAGCAACACACGCTATTGGATGCATGAACGACCTTGTCAAGAATATTGGCATGAAAAGTGCTGTAACCATCAGTACAGGGATGTACGAATCATATACAAGACGCCTTATGTCGAAATGTGAAATGCGCACAAGTATGAACGGTCTGACCAAAAACACTATAAAAGAAAAAGCGATGTATACATAGAATAGAGTTTCCGCTTTCATATAATGTCTTATTACAAAATATCCGACAATTACTGATAATATCACCAATGAGTTCACAATTAACTGATATTGTTTTACTCTGCCAGTGGCAAACACAAAGTCATTGATTCCTGCATTTATGCTGAATATGAGCGTATCAATTATAAGCAATCTGGTAAAACATTCAGCATAGGGAGGTACATCTGATAGCCATAGTTTCAGCAGACTTTCAGGAATTATGAGGAACGGAATAGACACCATAAACATAGAAAGATATGTAGCCTTAGAGGCAAGGCATACAAGATAGGTGCACCTCGGCATATTACCCGTTGCATAGTTCTTTACTATCTGTGGCGAAATAGGCTTCTGCACATTGTTGGCGAAGGTCTGCAAAATATTGTTCACGGCGTTTGCTACTGCAAGTCCTGCATTCATCGCTGTATTGAAGAACATATTGATAATCAATGCGCCGCCTTGCGTCTGTAACAGTAAAGCCACTGCACCATAGCCTACAGCCGCAGAGAACTTCAACACCTCAACATACTTGCGTATTTCACGCACGAAACAGAAACGCACAATATCTTTGAAATACTTACTGCAATACACAAAGAATACAACTGTTGGAAAAGCAGTCATAAATGCGTTTACAAGAGCATAGACAAGTAACTTGTGTTCAAAATGGTATATCATCAGATATGTAACTACAAGTTTTACCACACTAGCCACCACATCAGCTGCGCAAAACACGAAAAAGCGTTCGCGTGACATAAGCAATCCGTTATACGGTACACCTACAAACGACACTGCAGATGCCGCCACAGATATGTCGAACACCACGTATACGTTTGCCATATCTCCCGAATAGTTCACATAGTTGCTTATATACCAATGTCCTATGGGCAAAGCCACCACTAATGTCAACATGGCAATAAGTAAGTGTATCACAAGATTCACGTTGAATGTGCGGCACGCTTCCTCAGTGTTTCCCTTGCCTATAGCCATAGCTATAAAGCGGTTTGATGTAACCACCATTATGGTATTTATAATGCTCGAGAAAGATATGATACAGGCTATGACTGAAAACAATCCATAGTCGGTAACACCAAGTGCCTGCAGGCTGAATCTGGTGTACAGCAATCCGCACACCGAGACTATCACTAGCCTGATGTTTAGGATTATAGAGTTAATGGCAATCGATTTGTTGGTATTTTCTTTCATAATCTGTATTTTCGTTTTTCAACCCACCGTTTGTTGTTGTTTTTTCATTCACCACACCTGGCATATATTTATAATATGACACCAGCATCATGGCAAAAAACATTATCGTGTACGGATACATTTCCATCAGCGACATGAACCACAGGGCCAAAAGTCCGAAAACTAGTATCTGAGCATCTTTCCTATCCATATATGAACTTATTGATCTCCATGTCATGACGCATATAACTATATATAATGTAAGCAGAACAACACCACCGTTTATCAGAATTGACAGTATGAAGTTGTGCGGACCAATAGCAAATGATGACATATTGGAATCATACCATTCAGAGGTTGGCAATCCCCATCCAAAGATTGGAGATTTTTCAATAATGTTGAGCGCGCTTTCCCACATATACGTTCTGTATGTGAATGTCATATCCTTCTTCAACACATCTTCAATAACATATACAGCCAGTTCGTTGTTCTCTAATCCTCTGCCGTTGAAAACAACAAATACCTGAAACAGCACAAAGGCTGTGAATATACTGTAAATACCTATCTTGCGTAATTTTCCAGATGGCACAAGACAGAATGCGAAGAATACAATGATCATTGACAGCGATGTCATTGAGCCAACGATTGCAAGCGTAGCTATTCCTACCGTACAAACCAGAATGAAGTTTATCATCCACAAACGCGAAAACTTTACGCACATCCAATTTGTCAATACAGCAATCATCATTCTGCATCCCATCTGGTTGTAGTTGCCTCCCAACAGATACCCCACAGCTTCTTTTGTATCGTCTACCACCCACATCATCGGATTTGCAAGCAAATGGGCAAAATTGACATATACACAGAAAGACAGGGCTATCGCATATGAAGAAAGTATCATCTTTATTCTGTTGCTAAAGTATCTAAAGAGCATCAAATTCAACCATATTGCCATCGAGAAATATATAGCGTTTTTGTAGTCCACTTGATTCACGAACGACAGCCCAACTAGTGTCGACATGAAAAGGAAATACATAAAGCCGTACCTTGATATCTTATTGCTATGAATGATAAGCGTAAGCATGAACAGAAAACTTAGAATGACACCTCCAAGCACCATATACGACAGTATCTGCATCTCAAGACTAGCCAAACTGAGACACATATTTACAATACTAACGAATACCATACAGAATGGTAATAACGTCATCTCTTGCAAATTGATACTTAACGAAAACCGCTTGAAATACAGTGGTATCTTTTTAAATGAAAGCGATAATATCCTTATTTTCTGCATATCGTGATAGCCATTAATCCTTCATAAACAGATTCTTGCGTACAAGCCACAGGGCTGTGAAGAATGTTGTAATGAAACACATACCAAGTATGAAGAGCATACGCTTCGGACCTGCTGGCAACACTGGCACTGTGGCACTCTGCAAGGTCGTGAATGCAGGGGTCTTTTCCTGCAACTTTGTTTTCGTTGCCTCAAGCTGAGTACGCAGAGCAGAGTATGTGTTGAACTTAAGCTGCATTTCATTTTCAAGCTCGTCGCGTTGCGATATGAATGACTGCAACGTCACATCCTGATTCGCATCACAATATGCACTGTATTTTTTCACACATGCCTCATATTCCTTCTTTGCGTTTAATGTGAGTTGTTCATAATGCTTCACGTCAATGCGGGCCTTGTTTGTACGGTAGCGTGTTATGAAGCTTTGTAGATGACAGCGCACAGAGTCTGCCATAACAGCACACACAAGCGGATCTTGATCTTCTACCGCTATCGTTATTACCTCGGTTTTCTTGTCAACATTACAGCTTATCTTGCCTTTTATGGTACCAAGTAGATCCGCATCCCTCTTCGACATTCTGAACGGGTTTATTTCCGAAGTCTTTTTTGTAGTGGGTGTGGTGTCCTTCTTTGTAAAGAGTGACTCAATAGAATACCTTATAGTCCTGAATGGTGCCATTACAGGATTTTTCTTTTGGTATTCGCGCATATAGGTGTAATAGTCTGTATGGACAGTGTTGTCAGCAGTGGTAACTTTAATCCCGAGTAATCCGATAACAAAACCATTTGAACTGACAAGATCGGGATACAACAGCGGATAAATGGCATCATGGCTTCCGCTACCAAGATCTACGCCGAACTGCGATGCGAGAGATGATAATCCTCCTACGGAAGACTCACTGGTGCTTTCTGGTGCAAGCATCACGCTGCAACGGTAATATCGCGGTTGTGGAAATATATACAAGCCCGACAGTACAAACACAATGGGTAATACGATAAAGAATACTTTCTTCTTCATCTTTAGGTGTTGGAAAACCTCTGCAAGGTTTATGACATCCTTTTTTTGTTCTTCCATTTTTCTATTGTCTTTATCTACTTTTTTTTTACTTAAAAAATATTGTGCAGCATAGCAATCGTCATAGCTACATTTGAGATTGTCTACCTCTTTCGTTTTTGATTACTCACTATTGCTTTTTCGCTTTTCTTTTTAATAACCGCAATATGGCTCAAATATTGCATTAACTATGCAAAGGTAACATATTTTATATAATAAACGAATAAAAAGAGTTAATCTTTTTGATATTTCAGTATTTATTTATATCTTTGCATTCATTATTTAACTTGTGGCATATTGTGTTTTATTGTCACGCATCATGCTAATATCTCGGGGTTGACTGGATTTGACAGCGGGATGAAATGGTATGTAAGCATGCGGAGCCTCGATGGCTAGCTCCTTAATCTGAGTGATCAAAAATTTAATTGGCGAAAACAACTACGCTCTCGCTGCTTAATCGAAGTACAGTAGATTAGCTTTATTCCGCCACAAGGTTGGCGGAACGAGACATCGCTCCAAGGATGTTGTTCCGAATCTAAGGGTCAAGCGGTGCAGGTAAATCGGAAATAGTCTGTGTATGCCTCGGTGCTCAGATGAAGTTTTAGAGGATAAGGTTGCGATTGGTGGTCCGGGTCTTGTCGCAGCATGAAAACCGAAGGCTGGAATAAGCATGTAGAAAGCATATGGTTTCCCTGTTTGGACGTGGGTTCGAATCCCACCAGCTCCACCCTATAGTTTAAAAAGTCGCTGCGTGTCAGCGGCTTTTTTTATTAGGTACGCTCGGCATGAGCATTATCTAACGGGTGAAAACTTGCTTATTGGTAGTTTGTAGTAACGGATATTTATATACAAAAAAGAGAATGTTAAATAAATAACATTCTCTTTAAAGGGTAATTTAGTAAAACTTGGTGACTCCGGCAGGATTCAAACCTGCAACCTTCTGATCCGTAGTCAGATGCTCTATTCAGTTGAGCTACGGAGCCAATCTTTATTTGCAATTGGGTATGTTTCTTAATTGCGAGTGCAAAGGTAGGCATTTCTTTTTATACTACCAAATGTTTTGAGTGTTTTTCTTGGTTTTTAAGTTTAAATGTGTCATATATTGATTTATGTCATTTGTTCTGGCTGTATTGTTTGGAAAAATGTAGGTATGTATAAAGAAATGTATTGGTATATATAAAAAATGTGTCGTAGAAAGCTGTGTGGAGGATAAAAGTAATAATATGCTTTATAACATAATAATATATTTGGAGGTTAGTTTTAAAAGCGCTACCTTTGTGGTGTTATCCTGAATACAATCTTTTTACCTTAAGAAAAGACTAATACCTATTGATAATGATGCCGGACTCTGAGAAGAGCCCGGCATTTTGTTTATATTCATTTAGTGTTGTTTTAGGAATGGTGCAAACCTAAAATATATGAGAAAAACGAATACGTATTCGTAAGCCGATGAATACGTATTCGTTAAAATCCTATTTAATGCCCCTCTTGTTAAGGGCCTCACTATATCGTTTGGCGTTCTGCAGATGCTCGTTGTATGTACGTGCAAAGTTGTGTGTTCCGCTGAAGTCTTCCTTGGCACACATATATATATAGTCGTGGTGCACGTGGTTGAGTACAGCGTCAATACCTGCTATAGATGGTATGCGAATAGGACCAGGAGGCAATCCTGGGTTCTTGTAAGTGTTGTATGGACTGTTGATGTACAGGAGGTTGTTGTAGATGCGCTTTAGATCGAAGCGTTTCCATGCAAACTTGATGGTTGGGTCGGCCTGCAATGGCATACCATTTGGATATTCTGCGTTGCGCAGCATCAGACGGTTGTAGTACATGCCTGCAACCATGGGCTTCTCGCCATCGTTGGCAGTCTCCTCGTCTATTATGCTTGCCAATGTGCTCACCTCTACAGGTGTTAGTTTTATAAGGCGAGCCTTTTCGGTGCGCTCATGGTTCCAGAACTTATGGTATTCTTTCTGCATACGGTCGAGTAGTTTCTCGGTGCTAACGTTCCAATAGATGTCGTATGTATTTGGTATGAACATGGCAGCAATGGTAGCTGTGTCGTATCCATACTTCTTGCATGTGGCTTCGTCGGCAAGAGCGTGATATATAGTGGCACTGTCGAGCATAAGTTTCTTGGAAAGTTCGGCAGCAAGTCGGTCGGTAGTACGTACAGACGGCACTACAAGGTTGACAGGAGTCTGCAATCCATTCTTCATATGTCTGAATACAATGAATGGTCCTTCGCCTGGTCGGATGGCATAGCGTCCGGTGCGTATGTTGTCTGCATATTTGCTGTGTCGTACCAGAGTCTTGAAACCTGTCATTCTGCTTGCCTTTGACACCTCGGCAATTTTGGTGTATACCGAGTCGATGTTGTCGTCGTTGTCTATATAGACATACTTGGTGTCGGAGCTTGCCGACATTGATGCAAAGAAAAAGTAGTAGACTGCAACCACAGCCAACAGCAGGCAGCAGCCAACAATGATGAGGTATTTTCTTTTGTTGTTTTTCTTCTTTCTCATGATGTTTCAGATGGTTTTTGTTTTATTATAATCGTATGCAAAGGTAACTGAATTGGAATATTTGGCAAAATAAATTTATTTTTTTTATACGTATTATGATTATTATGGCTACCTTCGCATCGTTTAATATAGTAAAAAGAAGGTATTATATATAATAAGGTATGTACAACACTTATATTTTTGATTTGGACGGCACGTTGCTGTCCACCCTTGGCGACCTTGCCGCAAGTTGCAACTATGCCTTGCGCACAAACGGTATGCCGGAACGTACAATTGACGAGGTTAGGGTATTTGTGGGTAACGGAGTAAAGAAGCTTATGGAGCGTGCCGTGCCTAATGGTGAGGACAATCCAGCATTTGAGAAGACGTACTCCGACTTTCGTAAGCATTACATGGAGCACAATCTGGATACCACAAAGCCGTATGATGGAGTAATGGACTTGCTTAAAGAGTTGAATAGTCGCGGCAAGAAGGTAGCTGTGGTAAGCAATAAGTTTTATGCAGCAACCCAAGAACTATGCCGCCACTTCTTTGGCAATCTTGTTCAGGTGGCTATAGGCGAGCGCGAGGATATACGCAAGAAACCTGCTCCCGATACGGTTATCGAGGCTATGCGACAGCTTGGTGTTACGACCGAAGGTGCGGTATATATAGGTGACAGCGATGTAGACATTGAGACAGCACGCAATTCGGGCATGCCCTGTATCAGTGTGTTGTGGGGATTCCGCGACCGTGACTTCCTGTTGCAACATGGTGCAACAACATTGGTGGATACTCCTGCTGACATACTGAGTCAGGGCATAAATGCCTGATAAGCTTAATAAGCCGCGATACACTCAAAGCCTTCTGCCGCTACACGATCGCGTATGGCGTTAAGTTCGTTGTGTGTTGCCTTGCTAAGATGGGTGCATGGTGTATCGCGGTCGATGGTATATATCATCACCTCGCTTGGTTTAATGCGGCGTATAGCTTCGAGCCATGGTATGACGTAGCGGTCGTCTGTATTGGATACATCATTGCCTAAGTCGTCTGTCCCATGCATAAACATGGTTTGTATAATGACGTGTCCGTTGAACGACTGCATCTGCTTGATGATCTCTTCGACGTTGAATGCCGACGATTCCGGGCGGTTCACCTTTTTTATATACTCAGGGTCCACGGTGTCGAGCTTCATAATATTGTTGTCTACCAGCTTGAGTGCGCGGTGTACATTGGGCTTGTGGGCTAAGGTAGAGTTGGTAAGTACCGACACCTTAGCCTTAGGATAGTATTTGTTGCGCAGCTGTATGGTGTCCTCTACTATTTCGAGAAAGTTGGGATGTCCGGTAGGTTCACCATTGCCCGAGAAAGTAATGACGTCAAGGTTGGAGTTGTTTGCTTTCATCTCCTTAAGTTTCTCTTCAAGGCAAGAGGCAATATGCTCGCGAGTTGGACGTTTGGACATTGGCGAGTGCCAGTCATTGTAGCCCACTTCGCAATATATACAGTCGAAGGTGCAGAACTTTGAGTCGGCTGGATTGACGTTCACACCTAACGATATGCCCAATCGCCGACTGTGTATCGGTCCGACGATAGGCGATGGATAAAGTGTTATAGACATAATAATATCACTTATTGTTTATAGTATAACGTTTTATCTGTGGGTTTATTGCATGTTAATTGTCGTTAATCGCTCGCCAATCCGGTTTTTTTTTTGTTATTTTGCAAGAAATTTGGTATAATATACCCATTTCGAAATGGCAAAGAAAAGAACTAAGTCCGGCAATCGTCAAGGATTGCAGGCAGTAACGTTGTGCATAAGCACGGCAATGGTGCTTATCCTGTTGGGAATGGTAGTGTTCTCGGTGCTTATAGCCCGCAACCTTTCCAATTATGTAAAACAGAACATCGTGGTGACAATGATGCTTCAAGACGACATGACGTCTGGTGAGGCAAGGCAGTTTTGTGCCAAGCTCAAACAGCGTCCATATGTATGTCAGCTTGCTTATGTAAGTAAGGAGCAGGCCTTGCGAGAGGGCATAAAGACATTGGGCGCCGACCCTCGCGAGTTTGCCGATACAAATCCCTTCCTCTCTTCAGTGGAGCTTACGCTAAATGCCGATTATGCCAACAGCGACTCGCTTCGATACATATCCAAAGAACTTAAGAGCTATCCTAAGGTTAGCGAGGTGAAGTACGAGAAAGACCTTGTAGACCAAATTAATGCCAACATAGCCAAGATAAGTGTTGTGTTGCTATCTATAGCATTGCTGTTGACCATTGTGTCGTTCTCGCTCATCAACAACACCGTACGTCTGAGTATATATGCCCGACGTTTCTCCATACACACAATGAAGCTTGTTGGAGCGTCATGGGGATTCATCAGAGGTCCGTTTGTGCGCAGATATATGGCTCTTGGTTTGCTTGCGGCACTCATTGCATGTTGTGCCTTGGGCGGAGCTATATATGGACTGTATATGTATGAGCCGGGCATTCTTGAGGTGCTTACATGGCTGGAGCTTGCAATTACGGCTGGTGTGGTAGTGTTCTTCGGACTCTTCATCACAGCAATATGTTCCACAATATCAGTCAACAAGTTCTTGCGCATGAAGGCAGGCGACCTTTATAAGATTTAAAATTCAACATTATAATAATAGAATCGTGGATAAAAGAAATTATGCTTTCGACAAGACTAACTTCATACTGTTAGCGGTAGGAATGTTGGTTGTTATTCTTGGTTTCATTCTGATGAGTGGAGCAGGCAGCGACGAGTCGGTGTTCAATAACGACATCTTCAGCGTGCGCCGTATCAAGGTTGCTCCGGTGGTTTGCTTCATCGGTTTCATCTCAATAATATATGCTATTATTCGAAAGCCTGCAGACAAGGGCGAGGAGTAAGACTATAAAAAAGATGCATAAGTAAGTGATCTAAATTATTTATATATATCAGTACTAATATGGTTCATTTTCCGTTTTATAGAAAAAGTAGAATTATGAAACCAATAAAAGTACTTGAATTATCAGAGGTTGATCGCCTCAAATTAGAGAAAGGCTATCATAATGGCCCTACTCATAGTTTTCGTATCAGATGCAAATCCATATTGCTGAAGTCAGAAGGTAAATCAGCTCCCAAAATAGCAGAAATGCTTGAGGTGACTGTACCTACTGTCTACGCATGGGTAAAACGTTATGAAGAAAATGGCATCAAAGGCTTGGAGACACGTCCTGGTCAGGGTCGAAAGCCTATTATGGATTGTTCTGATGAAGAAGCAGCCCGCAAGGCAATTGAGGAAGACCGTCAAAGCGTGTCTAAAGCACGTGAGGCATGGCAGAATGCGACTGGCAAAGAAGCCAGTGACATTACCTTCAAACGTTCTTTAGAAACATCTGTGCAAGATATAAGCGTATAAGAAAACGCCCAAGGGGCAAACCCTCACCTCCGCTCTATGCATACAAGAAAGAGAAGTTGCAAGAACTTGAAGAACTTGATTCCAAAGGGGAACTTGTGCTATATTATGCCGACGAAAGCCATGTCTGTACAAATGGATATGTTCCATATGGCTGGCAATTCAAGAATGAGGATGTTTACATCCCATCCGAGAAAGCTGCCCGGCTTAATATCTTTGGTATGATTACCAAAAGGAACCAATATAAAGGCTTTACCACAAAAGAGTCCATCAACGCAGACAAGATTGTGGACTATCTTGACAGATTCTCTTTCAATGTCACGAAGAAGACTGTAATTGTCTTGGACAATGCTTCTGTTCATAGAAATCGGAAGGTGAAAGAACTGAGGAAAATTTGGGAGAATAGAGGATTGTTCCTCGTCTATCTTCCACCTTATTCTCCAGAACTTAATCCTGCCGAGATTCTTTGGCGTATACTTAAGGGCAAATGGATAAGACCGATAGATTACGAGACTACGGACTCGCTTTTCTATTGTACGAACAGGGCCTTGGCCTCTGTGGGTACGAACTTATTCGTGAATTATTCATATTTGTAAAATTAATTTTGAACAGTTACTTATAATAATAAAACTATAATAAAGAATGGATTGGTTACAAGCTTTAGTCCTTGGCATCGTACAGGGACTTACCGAATATTTGCCCGTAAGCAGTAGTGGACATCTTGCCATAGGCTCTTATCTTTTCGGCATTGATGGCGAGGAGAATCTTGCCTTCACCGTATTGGTGCACGTGGCAACAGTTATGAGTACCTTTGTTGTGCTTTGGAAGGAGATAGACTGGATATTGAAGGGACTTTTCAAGTTCAAGATGAACGACGAGACAAAGTATTTTCTCAATATTGTGGTGTCTATGATACCTATAGGTATTGTAGGTGTGTTCTTCAAGGACACTGTAGAGGATATCTTCGGCTCGGGCTTGCTTATTGTGGGTTGCTGCTTGCTTTTGACTGCGGTTCTGCTCACTTTCTCTTTTTATGCTAAGCCACGTCAGCGTGATAACATTTCTATGAAGGATGCCTTTATAATAGGTCTTGCACAGGCGTGCGCCGTACTTCCTGGTTTGTCGCGCTCAGGTTCTACCATTGCAACAGGATTGTTGCTTGGCAACAAGAAGGAGAAGTTGGCACAGTTCTCATTCCTTATGGTTATACCGCCAATCTTAGGCGAGGCTTTGCTCGACGTGCTTAAGGCTGTTAAGGGCGAAGAGGCCTTTGGCGACATAAGCGTATTGCCACTTGTTGTAGGTTTCCTTGCCGCATTCTTCAGCGGTTGTCTTGCTTGCAAGTGGATGATCAACATCGTAAAGAAGGGTAAGCTTATCTACTTTGGCATCTACTGTGCCATAGCTGGTGCTGTAACAATAGTATGTTCAATGCTCTAAAAAATAGAACAAAGACAATATGAATTTCACCAAAGGCGAAGTTATCGCCATAAACAAGCCTCTTGACATGACGAGTTTCAGCGCTTTGGCATATGTGCGCAAGCGTCTGTGTATGCGTCTTGGGGTGAAAAAACTTAAGGTGGGCCATGCCGGAACACTCGATCCTCTTGCAACTGGTGTGCTTGTGCTATGTACAGGCAAGTTTACAAAGCGCATTGAGGAATTTCAGCAGCACGGCAAGGAATATACAGCCACATTGCAGCTTGGTGCAACAACACCGAGTTATGATATGGAGCATCCAGTAAACGAGACCTATCCTACTGACGGCATAACACGCGAACGTATAGAAGAGGTGTTGCGCCAGTTTGAGGGCGACATCGAGCAGGTGCCACCTACATTTAGTGCTTGCAAGGTAAGCGGACAGCGTGCTTACGAATTGCGACGCAATGGAAAGGACGTGGAGCTTAAAGCCAAGCAGATACGTATTGACGAGATAGAGTTGCTCGACTTCAATGCCGAGACAATGCAGATGTCTATACGTGTGGCTTGCGGAAAGGGTACCTATATACGAGCGTTGGCGCGCGACATAGGCAGAGCTTTAAACTCTGGTGCCTATCTCACAGCTTTGTGCCGAACTCGATCAGGCGAATATCGCGTAGAGAATTGCATCGAACTGAAGCAGTTTGAGGACTGGTTGGCACAGCAGACAATAGAAACTACAGAAGATGAATAAATAAAAAAGGACTATGAAGTTATCACAGTTTAAATTTAAATTACCCGAAAATCAGATTGCACTATATCCTCACAGCATCTATCGTGAGTTCGAAAACGACAAAGGCGAGAAGGAAATCTTCCGCATAACACGTCGTGACGAGTGCCGACTAATGGTTTTGCATAAGAAATCTCAAACTATCGACATGTTTAAGAAGGACGCCGATGGAAAGCCTATTGAGGGTGAATACCTCGACTTCCGCAATGTACTCGACTACTTTGACGAGCACGATACGTTCATCTTCAATGATACCAAGGTGTTCCCGGCTCGTCTTTATGGCACAAAGGAGAAGACCGATGCCAAGATTGAGGTGTTCCTTCTGCGTGAGCTTAATGAGGAGATGCGCCTTTGGGATGTGCTTGTTGAGCCAGCACGTAAGATACGTATAGGCAACAAGTTGTTCTTTGACGAGAGCGGTACTATGGTGGCCGAGGTTATAGACAATACTACAAGCCGTGGACGTACATTGCGTTTTCTTTACGACTGTCCGCACGATGAGTTTAAGCGCGAACTCTATTCGCTTGGCGAGGCTCCTCTGCCTAGGTATATCATTGACCGACGTGAGGAACATCACGCTACAGAGGATGACTTTGATGACTTCCAGTGCATTTTTGCCAAGAATGAGGGTGCTGTTACAGCTCCTGCTACAGGCTTGCACTTCTCACGTGAGTTGATGAAGCGTATGGAGATTAGAGGCATCAACTTTGCTTATATCACGCTGCATTGCGGATTGGGCAACTTCCACGACATTGAGGTGGAAGACCTTACCAAGCATAAGATGGACTCAGAGCAGATGTACATTAGAGCCGAGGCTTGCGCTCTTGTAAACAAGACTAAGCAGGAAGGACATCGTGTATGTGCCGTTGGTACAAGCGTAGTTAAGGCTACAGAGACTGCTGTTGGCACAGATGGTATGCTTAAGGAGTATGAGGGATGGACCAACAAGTTCATCTTCCCGCCTTATGACTTTGGTCTTGCCGACTCGATGATATCCAACTTCTATCATTCGCAATCTACCTTGCTTATGGAGACCTGTGCCTTTGGTGGCTACGATCTCGTGATGGAAGCATACAATCTTGCTGTTAAGCATGGATACATGTTCGGTTGCTACGGCGACGCTCTACTTATTTTAAACGACTAATGTCAAGCGATTATCAACACATAGCTTACCTCTCTCTCGGTTCCAACCTTGGCGACCGGTACGCCACAATGCTTAAAGCCATTGATATGCTTGGCAATGAGGTAGGCATTGTTGACCGCCAATCGTCAATGCTTGAAACGGAACCATGGGGATTTCAGTCGGCCAATAAGTTTCTTAATATGTGTGTAAGGGTGCTCACCACATTGTCGCCACTACAGCTGCTTGCCGCAACACAGAGTATCGAACGTGGGCTTGGAAGGATGGTTAAGTCGGTAGACGGTCATTATCACGACCGACCTATAGACATTGACATACTGATGTATGACGATTTGCACATCAGTACCAAAGAGCTTACACTGCCGCATCCGCTGATGGAAGAGCGTGACTTTGTAATGATTCCACTTAGGGAGATTTATTGGTAGGTCAATATTTAAATGCCAAAAAGCCATGACAAATGGACAAGCGGCAAAATAAAAGGCTTTACATTAGGTCTGTGAGAGCATATTCTCGTTATACCTAATGTAAAGCCTTTTATTTTAAACTCTAAATTGAATAACTAAAAATCGCAGGCGAAGTCGAGAATAATTTCTTATTTCTAACTTCTAACTTCTAACTTCTAATTCCTAATTATCTTACTGCTTTTCCCGTTCTTCCTTACCACATACACCCCCTGTTGCGTCATGCTGTCTACCCGCTTGCCGTCGATGGTGTATATGTCGTCGGGCAGTGGGGTGTTGTAGTGGACGGAAGAGATGCCAGAGGTGGGGGCTATCTCGAAGCGGATGGCACGGGCATTGGTAGAGAGCGTCTCGTTCATATTGTCTGTCACCACGCTGTAGGGGAGCCATGCACGGTTGGCGGCGAGGTAAGAGCCAGTGAACCTATAGAAGCCTATGCCCCAGTTCTTGTCGGCGAGAACGTAGCAATGGATGTTGAGGGCGGACAGGGGAGCATCCGTGGCGTTGCCCTCAAGTATGGTAGGCTTGCCGGAGGTAAGCGAAGTGGGGGAGAAGCTGTGGTTGCCGGCAGGACCATACACCACATAACCCTTAAGGCTGTCGGTCACCGTTACAGGTGTGAGCGTCATGATGTAGTCGCTCACCTTGTCGTCGGCACTCTGGCTGTTGTGTGCAGTGGCAGCATATACCGTAACCTCCTCAGGCACACGGGCATTGAAAGGCAGGCAGATGGTGCTCCATCCGTATGGCTTGCCGTCCACCATCTCGTCGCCAGTCTGACTGATGGTGAGCACGTAGGGATCGAGTTTCTTATACCATACGCTCTTTGTTGCAGCTCCCAAGCCACCGCGCATGTTGGCAGCACGCACACAGTAATAACCCGTCTCATGCTTCGAGAGGTCGTATGATGTTGTTGTGATGTTGTCCACGTAAGTCCACTTGCCCGTGCCCTCGTCCATCTTAAAGACAAAGTAGCACATCGCCATCTTCTCATCGTCCCACGTAAGGATATCATCCTCAATGGAGATGTTGTCGTTCCACGTCGTGCTGTTGGCATCCTTATCCTTATTGGTAGCCGATGCCGCATCTATCTGGCAGCACAGGTCGTTAGGCTCGAAGCCGTCGTCGCCACCGAGAACGTTGCGCACATTGTACGAAGCAGCCTCTACGTCGCTAAGCACACACTCGTCAGAGCCGGCGGCAGGCACGCATAGAGCTATGGTGCGGGCGTTGAGCGACAGCTTGTTGCCAGCCGCGTTCATGCTGTTATGCTCGTGGAAGCGCAGCATAAGGTCCGTCTTCTTCTTCGTCCATCCGTATGGGCGCGGCTCTATAAGCATCCTCGTATTGAGGAAGGTGCAAGCCGGCGAGTAGTTGCCCGGTCGTCCCAGTGTCCAGTTCTTGTTCTTAAGCAACGTCAGTTGGTCTGCTTCAGGCTTGATAGTGCAGTTGTTAAATACGTAGCCCCATTCCTGCATGGCCTGTGTGGTAGGCGCAGCGATGTTGTTGGCGGCACGGTCGCGCAGTATAAGGTTGCATCCCTCGAACCATACATTGCTATCGCCTATGACCATATCCACCGCTCCCGTGATGTCGCAGTTCTCGAAGTAGCCACGAGAGCTTGCCGAAGGGTTGTTTGAGTTGTATGTATACTCATAGCTTCGTAGCGCCACGTTCTTAAGCACCGTTCTGTCTCCACGGTCGCGGAAGGCAATGGCTTGCGTGTTGAGCTTCTCGTCCTTAGCCTTCAGGTAGTCGAAGCGGTTGTCCATAGTTATGTCCTCGGCATAGAAGTCGTTGACGCCTGCGTCCAAGGCTATGGTTGAGGTGTAGGCACTACCGCCGTACTTAGGCTCGTTGTAGATAATAGTGCCATCCTTGCTCTGCCCTATCAGCGACACATTAGAGGCGTTAATCCTGGTTACGCCGTTATTGATGACGCCCACGCCGGCTATGTCCGAGTCGGCGTTACCCGTAAGATGATGCGTGCCGTCGGGTACGAAGATATAGAAGCGGTGGCTGTCGGTATAGTCGTGTGCGTTGGCAGCGTTGATGGCTTCATTGATGTCGCCGTCACGTCCCACCACGAAGTTAAACGTATGGCGATGATACTTCTCCTTCTCCTCCGTAATATGCAGGGTGAGCGAAAGCTTCTGCTCGTAAGCAGCACCATATATGTCCTTTAGTTTACCCGCCGGAACCACAATCTTCACGACATCTCCTGCTGCTATATTCCAATACCTAAACACCTGTTCCTTACCCGATTCGGACAGATACAACGTGCCGTTCACGTTCAGCATGGTTTGCTTCATGGTTCGGCTGAACCCAACCTTGATGACACCGCTTCGTGGAACGTCGTAAATTTCGTTGGACGTGCCGGTGTATAACTTTCCTCCTACCGTAACTCCTGTAAACACGGGCGGCGTGTCCGGCGTTGTCAACTTGAACTTTACGGGGTACGATTCCACTGCTATGCTGCTGTGCGTCATCACCGTTACGTTACATTCTTGCGTGCTGATGTCTGCCTTAGTGGCAGTAACAATGCCGTCGCCGGTGGCTGTACCCGTAACCTCCGGCATCTCCTCGTCGGCGTTTTTCCAAGGCGAGGCGTCAAAGGTTATATATCCGTTGTTTGCCATCTGCTCCTTGATTTGCTCCGCGCTGAGCGTCTTGTCGTCGCAGGAGAGGGTGGCAATGGTGGGTTTTGTGACGGTTTGCGGCTTGTATGTCACGCTGAAATTGCGGAAGTTTGAACCGCTAACAAACTCCACATTCAGATAGGCGGTATCGGCTTGGCATACCGTCTGAGGCTCCATATTGTTCACAAGCGACAACGACTTGCCATCAATCTTCACTGTCTTGTCGCCCTTCTTTATCTTCTCCGTAAGCGTTAGCTTTGCCAAGCACCCCGCTGTGGCAGGGAACACGATTACGGCACCAGCCGTAATCTGCATGCGCTCAGGGTATTTCTCGTTCATATTGGTGAATCGTCCCTTCGTGGCGTCAAGGTCAATCTTTATGTCTATGGCTTGGTTGTTCCACTTAAGCTGTGTTACGAGGATGCCCTTCGCCTTTTCAAGGTCTATGGTAGGTGCTCCGTCTTTGGTGGCAAAGTGCCATGTGGCGGTAACCTCCTGAGTCACGTCCAGGCGGTTAAACTTGTTAGGCTTGAACACAGGCAACAGGCGCAGGTCGCTCGCTGTGGCTATGTATGTACTGTCGATGTTATAAATGTTGCCTACCTCGTCCTCCCAATGGTCCAGCGTGTTGCCTTTATAGAATAGCGTGCGGTTGGTGGGGATGACAAAGGCGTCACCCTCCTCCACAAGCTCAGCTACGGGAGGCGTACCCATCGCCACCTTTCCGCCGTTGTATGTGACGTAGTAAGTGGCTTTCTCCTTGAAGTAAACCATAAAGTTGCGGTGGTCGGTGATGTTAAACTCCAGCTCATAACGTGTGTAAAGGCTATCTGCCAACTCCTCCTTAGTAGGCGCAGTCTCCTTCAGCGTAAACTCCGTCTGGTCGTATTCCCACGTTCCGTCGTTGTTCTTCTTCACAATGGTTAGCTTATTGCCGTCATTGTCGGTACGGTCAAGGTCAACAATGCGGTCGAGTTCGTAGCCGAATCGTCTGTTAAGGGTGAGGCGGACGTGGTCGCCTTTCTTGAAGGCATAGCCTCCATCCTCAAGCTTCTTAACCTCAAACTTGCCCGAAGCCGACTCTGCATTGGTTACTACTCCGTGCTCGGGGTTGTCAATCTCGGCGTGCAGCTCCACCATATTGGCAGGCATTGTGCGTACCTCTATCCAATGATAGTACGAATAGTCGTCCTCGCCGATAACGATAGGCACACGCTTGTTGGGGTTGTTGGTGGTGTAGGTGTATACGTATACCTTGTTGTGTCCGGCTTTCTCACGTTCCTTTTGGGTTTGTTCCTCGTCCAGCTTGGGCACAACGCCGTCGAATGTGGTGGACGAAATCTTCGAGTAGGTGAGCATAGATATGGTTGTTCCCACACCACCCGGCACCCAGAACGTCGTGCCGGGACCAAAGGCGCACCATTCTTCGAGAGCCGTGTTGCGTATATATCCATTCTTGCCCGTGTCGCACCATAACGCCACGTCGCGATCATGCGACTTGTCTTCACCGTTCTCGATGACATTCACGTGCACCTTCGTGGTCCAGAAAGGCTTCTTTCCGCTACCAAAGTTAACTGGCGGGGCACATACCTGACGGCGCTGATTGGTTTCAGGGGTGTCATAATCGTGCAGCTTGCGCGTAAAGTCGAAGCGCATAATAGTAACCTTTGTGCGGTTAACCGCCGAAGCAGGATTGTCCTTAAAGACCGGAACGAGCGTCAGCGTCTGACCTTCTGAAGCAAACGTGTAGCTATATCCCGGCACGTAATGCATGGTGCTATCGCTATTCTCCTCCACCCAGTATTGCAGCGTTGAGGCATATCCGTCCTTGTCCATGTTTCTGAAGAACGTGTAGTTGGTGGGTATGACGAAGGAGCGCACGCCGCTCTGCTTCGAAGGCGTGATGCTGTAAGAGCCGTTTGTGGCTGCCGAAGCCCCGTTCACCATGCCCTCCGGTATGTGGAACACTACGGTGCCGAGTGGGTCCTGTGTCAGTTTGTCTTCCGCCCATGCACCATGCAAGGCACAGACAGAGAGCAGCAGCAGCGTCAAGGCACGCAATGTATTATTATAAGATAAGACCGTCTTTACCATAATATATGTAATATGTATGAGATGTTTATTTTACTATAAGCTTTGTTTTGCCGAAGATGTAGAGTCCGGGCTGGAAGCCGCTGTACGTAGCGACGCCCGGCTGTACGTCAAGTATGCGATAGAGTTGTCCCACCGCCGTCACCACGTACAGCCTTGTGCTTACCGTACTCTCCACGCGTACACGCTGTGCGCCGATGGAACGTACGATGATGCCGTCGTTCTGAGCGTTGTCTTCGTCGTCCATGGTGTCCGGACTGATGGCTCCACCCTTCAGTTCCGATATGTTTATCAGTTGGCTGTAGGCTGGACTTGGCATAGCCCCAGCTGCTGTTGCCGACATATATGTGCGGAACGGCATAACTGTAGACAAGGCAGAAGCGTCGTCAAACGCAGTGCCGCCCTTGTTGATGCCGTACACCTTGCCCTGGCTTACATCCATGGCGGCGAATGTTCCGTTGTGCGCATAGCCGTCCTTGACGGCGGTCTGCATGGTCTTGGTTACCGGAACGCTTACTGTGCCGTACGAGGTGTTGCCGCCCTGGGTCTTGCCGTAAGCGTTGAAGGCTATGGTCTGAGCATCCTCCATCTCGCCCAACAGCTTGTTGTAGAACGCGCTTGAGAGGTCGAACTCGTAATAGCGTTCGCCGGGGAAGCGCACAATGTAAGGCTTCTCGGCTGCAAGGCGCGGATATTCAGGATATTCGTGCTCCTCGGCATAGTATGGGTTAGCGTCCTTATTGTAGAGCCAGCCACTGTAGTTGTCGATGAAGAACCTATTGTTGAACTTATAGTTCACGCCGTTTGCGACATCGTTGTCCGGTCGCTGGAACACAGCCGCCGGCACACCGTTCTCCTTTCCTACCGACGTAAGGCTGCGCAGCCAGTACTCGTGATGCAGTGTGTGGATGTTCTGCTTTGGGTCTGCCGTTTCCTCGGCTGAAGGCGAACCATAGAAGTGGGTTATCTCACCGTTAAGCGAAGCCTCCACTTTGTCTGCCGTAAACGGCAGGCAGATGCCTTCCCACGCTCCGTAATAGTCCTCTGCGTATGCCATCGGCTTGCGCACATACCAAGCACGGTCGGTTACGTTGAAGGCTATTGGCACACAGAGGTCGTTGTTAAGACACTGCTCTCCCTCGCTGTTCGTATTGTCGGAGGTGCGTTCGACGAGGTGGAGGAGCGACGTAGCGTAGCTGTCGTCCGCAGTCTTAACCACGTGATGGCCCTTTATCAGTGCCTCTCTCTTGGTGGCGTCATAACCGAGCGTGTTCTCCACAACGTCGTAAGCCTCATTGTCGGCTGTCGTGTTGTCGGCTGCCGTGTATACGAGGAGGTTCTGCGTAATGCCGGCATCATCCTTTACACGGAAGTCGCTGAAGGCAGTGGCGTTGTCGTTCACCGGCGGATAGAAGATGCCGCGCTCTGTCATGCCCGTTGCTGCGACAAGGTCGTCCTTGCAAGTGAAGTCGATAGCCGTTGTCTTAGGATCAAGCACGTACGTATACCAGGTGCTGGAGCCTTGGCTGTAGGCATTGTAGTGGAAGGCGTCCATCGCCGTACTGCCATAATAAGCCGCCGTGCGATACACGCGGTTGCTCATAAACGATAGCTGGTGAGAGGCTATCTCGTTAGGCATATCATCCGGTTTCGACTGCAGCGACTGTCCCCAGAAGAGGTAGTCGTTCATCAGTTCGGCTCCTTTCTTGTTGTCGTTAAAGAGCGGCACGTAGTGTGTAGCTCCGTCCTCAGTAACTAAGCGGGGAGCGTCCACGGGGTGCGTCTTGTCGTGACGTGTCTCCACCTGCTCATAGTTGGGTATGTCGCTCAGCTTGCCTATGCGCAGATAGGTAATGCCTGTGTTCTTGCCCGTTATGGCATCAGTACGGCAAGCATACTGATAATCGCCGTTGGCATAATAGTCGGCCACGTATTTCAGAACGTCCTTGTCGGCATTGTTGCGAGCAAGCAGATAATACTCGTTGAGGTCGTACGCCACTCTGCCGAGACGGAAGTCGTCGTGCGTATATCCCTTGTAGGCGCTGCCGTCCCAACGATACACCACAGGTGTTGAGCCGCTGCCGCTTGGAGCATACTCGAAGCAGCAATGATAGTTGGGCTTACTGCCCTCGCCAGTCGTGCCGGACAGTAGTCCAGAGGAAAGACCGAGGTTGTAGATGTTGCCCGTCACCTTACCGAAGAGAGCATTGTTATAGCCCACTGCGTTGATGATGTGTCCGTTGCCATGCAGGGTTCCGGCAAACTCGGATATGTAAGCACCGTTCTTTGGCGTGGCTGCCAAGTCGAGATTGTCTTGCAGCACAAACTGGGCATTGGCACCATAGCGTGGTGCTGTGCCACCATTGCCAATGGAGTCGACAAAGGCGGCGAACGCCGTAAGGTCGCTTTGGTCGGCTATGTAGATGCGAGGCTCGGCGAAGGTGGAGCCTTCGTCCTTAGCACGCTTTATGGCTTCGGCAAGGTGGAGGTTGATGCCAGCCTTGTGAGGATCCATGCGGTGATAGTTGTGTACGGTCAGGCGGTCGCCCTCCTGCATATTTATCTGCATGATGTCGTTCACGCCCGTAATGGCAACGCCGAGCTGTATGCCGTATCCGTTCATATAGTAGTATGCCGGTATGTCGAGATAGTCGTCCGTCTTGTCGTAATGACATCCCGTAAACAGGCCGCTGCCCTTCTCGTCAGCCTGGTTGAAGGTGTCGTATCCCTTAGCCACGGCGTCCTTGATGTTCTCCTTTGTCCACGGAGTGGTATCGGCGAAGTGCCAAGTTCCGTCCTCCGCCTTGACACGCTTGCCGATGCGCCAGTAGTAGCCGCTTACAGCAAACGACTGGTCGGCATTGACCACGAGGTCGTCCTTGGTTACGCGTATCATCTCGCCCGGCAGCACACAGTTGCCTACGTTGATGTGTCCGCTTACCGTCGGGCCTTGTACATACTCGATGGTGAGATAGATGGTGTAGGTATATTCGCGCGGAACGTAGTACGCAGTAGGATTGTTCTTGTCTATGGTGATGTCAGAGATGTTGCTCACCTTCTCGTACTTCTTGCTGTTGATGTCGTACTGGAAGAGGCTGTCAATCTTGACAAACTCCTCCGTCTGTGGCTGATAGTAGGTTTTGTCAGCGTCCAGCTTGCCCGATGTCACCTCCTCGTAACCGTCTGCTGTCTTCTTATACAGCTTGCCCGTGTTGGCATAGATGGGCTTGTTGTTGGTGTCGCTGACATACTCTTCGTAGGCAGGAGCCTTTATCACGAGCGTAGCCAAGCTCTTCTTTGAGAGGTGCTTGTCGAAGTAGTCAGGCTCCACGTAGTTGGTGTTATCCACCATGTCCACTAATTTGAACGCTATCTTGGCATCCTCCTTCAGACCTGCAGGGAGCGTATTGTTGAAGAGCGTGGTCTCGTTCTTTCCCTTTTCCCTCATCGAGAGCTGTGCGGCAAAACCTTTCGTCTCCTTGTCCTTGTCATCTTCCGTGCGAGCGCCGGTGAATGAGTTGGTGGCAGCACCGCCCACATAGAGGCGATAGCCGTCCGTCACCTTGTCCGAGTAATACTTTCTGTCCGTCTCGTCGGTCTCCTTGCCCGTAAGATAGTTTCTGTATTCGAGGTCGCTTGAGTAGGCATCCTTGTCCGCCGGGTGTCCGCTGCGCATCTTCCATGTCTGGATGCGCACCTTCTGTCCGCTCTTCAGACCCGAGAGCACCGTCAGACCGTCCTTGTTGTCGCTGTCGAACTCGAGCGGATGGTCCTTCGACGACTGGTAAGTATAGCCCGTTATGTTCACATTATAATAATAGTGGAAACCCGTGACATACCAGTAGTGCACCTTGACGTCCTCCACATTCTTAGCAGAATAATATCCCGTCGGGAAACAGTCGTCCACGATGTAGCGTCCCTCATGATAGGGGAAGACGAAGTTGCCCGTGGTTTCGAGGAAGTCCTCCTTGTGCGAATCGCCCTCATGACGCTTGTGATTGTTGTCGGCATACACGTAGCCGCCACCCTCATCCTGACGAACGTTTATCAGATTCATCTCCACCACGCCGACAATCGGACCGTAATGTTCTTTCTCCACCACCTTCTTATAGTCCTCGTCGTAAGTGTCCTGGCAGAGCTGAATCTTCATGGCGTAGCCCGAGGCGATGCCAATCATGTTCTTCGCCGTACCGTCGTTGCGCTTCTGGAATTGGCCCAACGGGTCGTTAGCGTCCTGCTTGTCCTTATTCTGTTGATATTCGTCGATGTATTTCTGCTTCACGTCCTGATAAGACATTCCTGCGAACGCCTTGTCCTCCTCGTTCGTGGCAGAGGCAAGCTCTCCCTTGCGGTTGTGCCACTTCTCCTTATCGAAGCTGACGTTGGACGTAACGGCACCCACATAATGGATGTTGTTGGAGAATCCCATGTAGTTGCGTGCCTTGGGGCTGTACTTGAACGTCTCGTCGTTGTCAGCCTTAGCCTTTGCCTCCAAGTTGCCGTTGCTGTCCAGACGGATGTTGTCAGCCACCATCTTTATCTCGCCCACACGAGAGATGGAGTAGGGCGTCTTGTTTATCTCGTTGACGGTATAGTCGCGTGCGCCGAGCAGCGAGAAGCAGTTGTCCTCCAGGCGTATGATGTCCAGACGCTGGAACGTATTCAGAATCTTCGGATTGTCGATGGTGTGTTCGGCAAAGCCATATCCCGTCACGTCAGCGCTACGGAATCCCTGCGCATACGAGAGGTGGCCGTCGCCGAAGATGCCGCCCTCGCTGTCATACTCGTAGAAGACGTTCTCACGGATGCCGTTAAGTCCGGCGGGAGGCGTACTGCCACCTTTATAGAAATACTTGTCCTGCAACGATATGTAGCGATACGTATATACGTCGTTAGCCACTGCCTCGTCGTTGTCGTAATGCTTATAGTAATAGCCGTAGAGGTCTGTGCCCTCAGGCAATGTCACCGCCTTCATCTCCTGACGTGAGATGGTGATGTGCTCGTGGTTCTTATTGTCGCCGATGAGGATGAGCGTGTTGCCGCCGAAGCCAGCAGTAGTGCCATTAGGCAGGTGCTTCAGTTCCTCCAGCTCGTCTTCGGAAGTGAAGGATTTGTCAGCGTTATACACGTCCGTGAACTTCAGCACCGTGGTGTTGTTGGCAAGGACAGACGATCCCTGGGCGATGGAATATCCACCGCCATACACAGCTTCGTCAATGTTGATATGCACGTTGTCCCATCCCACAGACGGTTCTTCGGGAGTGACCTTCGTGAAGTAACGTTCCTTGTCAGCCTCGGTTATCGTGTCGCGCTTGCCGTTGTCGATGGCTACAATGTCCTCGTAAGTGCCCTGCGACACCAGTTCGTCCGTAAGCAGCCAGATGTTCTGCTTGATGGTGGGCGATGTCTCCGTGCCGTTGTTGTTCTCCAGATGCAGATTCTTCTGGTCTGTGCGGTTGAGCACGTATCTGCCGCTGACATTGTTGTTTGAGTTGACATGATAGTAGGTAGGATAACCCACCTTCACCTGAGTGGAACCGAACACGTAGCCCGAATACGATCCTCCCGTAACGGCACGGAAGACATGGCCGTTGAGGATGTCCACGTTGGTCACGCCGATGACATTACCCTGCTGACCGCCGCCGTATACGAAGTTGGCTGAAACGCCGCACGGCAGGAACTTGCCGCCGTTCATCTTTGGGTCAGAGCACTTAACGTCATCGCCGAAGCTTATCTCGGTGTTGCCGTATACGTAGCTCTCCATACCATAGCCGGCGCCATACACGTTAAGGGCAGAATACTCCGCGTCCTTTGTGAGCAGACTGTTTGACTTCTCAAGCTTCGCCTTATCCTTGCCTTCCAACATGTCGCTCTGCATGTTGATGGTTACGTCGCCCTTGATGGTGCCACTCTTGAAGCAACCGCCATACACGTTGCCGCCCACGTAAGCCCCGTTTTTCTCCTTAGGCTGGAAGCGGTTGCGTATGTTGAGGTTGATGAAAGGGTAGATGGAGTGGGCTATGCCGAGCAGATAGCCGCCCTCATGGAACGCCTTGCCCTTATAGTCGTAGTTGGCATTGTTGCATCCGCCCACTATCTTCTCCGTGATGGTGAGCCCTTCTGGGAAGGTATAGTCTACCACATTGCCTATCTTTCTGTCGTTGTCGGCTGCTGTCAAAGGCATAACGTTCATGTTGCCACGGTTTCCGCCGCAGCAGAATGTGCCTATAATGCAGTCCTCAAGTCCCTTGCCGTCCACGCTTCCGTTCCATGTCAGGCTGCCCTGGATATCGGTCTCCACAGGCTGGAAGTAGAGGTCGATGAGGTGCGGATATACAAGAGGGCGCTTGCTGGTCTCCGTAGGCAGATATACGGTGCTTATGTCCATGTTGGCAGGGTCGTTGTTCCAGTCGATGGAGTCGGCAAGGTTCAGCTCCTTAGAGTGGTCGTCCACGTCGCCGTTAAGCTTCTGGAACATGTTCATGAAGTCGTTGTCCTCCGACGTGACAAACATATCGTCGCCGTTGCAACCCATAAACACGCCACCGATGCGTACATGACTGCCTATGTTGACGCTCACGTCGCCAACCATCTCGTCCGAAACCTCTGTGCTGTCTTCCTCGTCGGGTGCCAATACCTTCTGCACGGTAGCCGAATTGCCACCGCCATACACGTTGCCGTCAATGCAGATGGTGTCCTTGGCGGATGTACCGTTGATGTGGATGCTAACCTTATTGGTAAGCGGACGCCACGAGTTGATGTTCACTATCTTAACCGCATCGGTCGCTGCTCTGAGCGAAGGCATGGTGCTTCGTATCGGCACAGTATATACAAGGGGTACGGTTTCCGACTTAGGGTCGTCCGGATTGAGCGGATAATATTCGTTCACGGTTACCTTATGGTTGCCGTTGCGGTCGTTGGCGTACAGGTAGTTGCCGTTGCCGGCACCGTAAACGTCGCCATAGATGTGGCCTCCGTAGATGCTGATGCTGGTGCCGCTGCCGCCGTTGTCCTTGAAGTAGCCGTCCTTGTTGAGGCCTATATTGACATATCCCGACACGTCGTTGCCGCCGTATATGTTGCCATGGATGTAGATGTCCGAATTGTTTAACGTCGACGTGGCGTCGGGCGTGTTGGTGCCTATGCGCACCGTGGTGCTCTTAAGCACGTCGCCCATTAAGCCGCCACCGAAGATATCATGGCAGTCCACAGCCTTTATCTCCACGTCTGTAGAACGTACCGAGCTGTACGAGCCACCGCCGAATATACGACGGCAGAACACGCCGCCGGAACCAATGATGTGGGTGTCGCCAATGACCTTGCCCGAATAGCCGCCACCCACGATGTCCATAACCGAATAGCCGCTAAGGAAGTGCTTGTATTCTTCACCCTCTAAGACGTCGATGCCGCTGTGGTTGTTTCCGCGACTCCCCATATCCACGTTCACGTAAGTATCGCCTACGACGATGGCGCTGTCGCCATAGCCGCCGCCGAAGACGCAGAAGTGGGGCGATCCCACCTTCTCGTAAATCTCTCTCCACTCGTTGCTCTCAAAGAAGTTTTTGCCCGTGTCTCTTCCAGACACCATTTCGGTGTAATTATGGAGCAATCCTTTTGTCATGGTGAGGTACGTGTTGCCGCCCACCTTGCATGCCACGTTGCCGCCGGCATAGATGTTATGGTTTATCTTGAACTTCAGCTTCTCGTGGTCGTACTGTGGAGAGTAGGTCACACCGTCAATGATGCTGGCTGGCTCCCAAGAGCGAGTGCGTGGTCGCCAGTACGAATGTATAAGGGCTTCGCCACCGAGAATGAACACGTTGGTGTTGCCGGTGACGTCGGCTGATGTGGTGGTTAGAACGCTCTTGCCCTCCACTTCGGCGGTGTCGGTGCTGCCTAAGCCGCCTCCATAGATGCCATGTCCGATGGAACCGTAGTAGAGTGTCATTAGAGTGTTGCCATAGACGGTGCCGTTCTGACAGCCTCCATAAATGCGCTCCATAAAAAAGGAATAGACATCCATGTTGTTGTCGTCCTCAGGATGAGCCATGTTGGCATCGTCCGAGGGCGAGAGATATTGCTTCTTCGTGTCGTCCCAGTAGGGATAGTGCATTGCTGGGCGGTCGATGATGAGGCAGGTGTTGCCGTAGATGCCGCCAAGACTCTTGTAGTTGGCACACTTCGAGACGGAACGTCCCTTGCCTCCCGCGAACACGCCGTCCATTACTGAGCCGCCACGGATGTTGAGAAGGGTGGTGCGGTTAGACGGGTTGGCATAGGTGTCGCGTGAGAATGTGGCAGCATCTGCCTTCGCCGAGCCTACGTTAGCCACGTCGCCACCGCCATAAACGCTGCCTAACACCAATGTACGGTCAATGCGGCTCTTCGTGCCATTGTATGTGAACATCTTGCCGTAAAGATGCACCTCCGTCTTCTCCACGTGTGCCATATTGGGGAAGTCGACGTAAGCGCCGTTCTTAAATACCGACTCTATGCCGGCTCCGCCTCCATAGATGTTGCCTTCGAAGGTGCCAGCCTTGACGAAAACTGTAGACTTTCCATTAACAGTACCGAAGTCGTAGGTGCTGCCGTCGGTATAGTTGCCGTAAGGAAGGGCGCCCAATCCGGCTCCATATATGTCATGGGCAGTGAGCTGACAGTCGGTCTCGACGTAGGTGTCGCCGCTTACATAGCCGGCAAAACCGCCGCCGTTTATCTGAAGCAAGGTCAGTCCGCTTGCGCCTGTCATCCATGCCAGACGACTGGCATGGTAGCGGCGGAACGTATTAGGATCGCTGTCGCTGCCGTCATAGCTGCCGTAATAGAGCTTCTTGTCTTCCTTCGACACTTTCTGGAAGTCCTCAAGCATGGAATACTCTAAATTCAGATATGTCTGAAAGTCCTTGTTCTGATTGAGATAACGATACTTGATGCCGTCAATGGTAAGAACGCCACTGTCGTCTACCTTGGTTCCAGGCTGTGCATACACCTCCGTTTTGCCTACTTCTGTGTTGGCGCCATATCCTGCACCGAACACAGAGAACTGTGGACGTGAGGCATCCGCCCCGCATAAGTACCAGCACATGCCTTGAAGCGAGGTTATGTCGAACAAGCTTATGGTCTTTCCCTTCGAGTCCTTAATGTCCTCAAGTGGCGAATGATTGACGATGACCACAGCCTTGCCCGTGTTGGCATCGGCGTCGATGCCCGCCTTGCAGGCACGGTTTCCGCCGCCGAAGATGTTATGGTTGTTGATGAAGGAGCGTCTGTCCAAATCGAAGAAGAGGCTCGTGTTCTTGTCGTTCCTTATTCGGCTTATCACCTCCTTGGTGGCAGTATCGGTTATACTGTCGAGCGATGCGGCTGCAACCATTGTAAAGACGAGATGCGAAAACTCTTCCTTATTGCTGCATACGCGTTTGCTGTCAGCGTCTGCCGAGGTCCATGTGGTTATGTTGCCGTGGATGTCGGCTTTGCGGTTCCATATCCACGAGCCTCCGTCCATCTGCACCTTAGTGTTGCCAAGGATGTTGGCATAGGTGCCATTGCCGTCTGTGTCCTTGCGTCCGAGCACCTCGTCTGTTGCGTCCTGCTCGTTGTCGATGCGCACGTCGCCGTATCCGCCACCGTATACGCTGTTGCCGAGCAGACCGCCCTCGACGTGTACGAGCGTGTTGCCGTCAACCGTGCCGTAGGCACAGCCGCCGTAGATGTTGCTCCATACGTAGGGCACGATGTTGTCCTTGTCTGTATAGTTGCCTGGCTTGCTGTCGGTGATGTGTACAAGGGTGTTGCCGTTGACGCGTCCTACGTTTTCATAATGGTCAGCCTCTGCCTTCGTCAGACCCTTGCCACCGCCATACACATTGCCGAATACGGAGCCGCCGGAGATGTTGACGAACGAGCGGTAACCCACAGCCTTATAGCTGACGAATGTGCCGTCGGTCTGATTGAGCGTTGTTATGCTGCGAAGCGAGTCGGTAGAGTAATATGTGGCAGGCTTGGTTGAGACGTATTCGCCCACGTTGGCGTTGTCGCCACCGCCATACACATTGCCGTAAATAATGGCATCGTTAGAGATGTCAACCTTGGTGGTGCCTACAACGCGAGCCACATTGACGAAGTGTACGGATGAGGCTGATGCCGGCTTAAGACCTGCACCACCGCCAAACACGTCGCCGTGTGTGCGTGCGCCGCGTACATATACCTCCGTGTTGCCGCCAATCTGTCCTGTGGTGTTGTCCTCTGTGGATGTAGGGTCGCCGAAGCCACCGCCAAACACACGGTGTACGAAGGTGTTGCCGTCTACCGTAACCTTGGTGCTGTCTGCCACGGTGCCTGCATAACCGCCTCCAAGCACGCCCCAAACTGTGAAGTTAGGGATGCCCATTGAGCTGTCGAACACAGGCAATGTACCCTGATTCTTCTTATTGACGAGCTGCCTGTTGGTGTCCACATTAGTGTCGTACTTGCTGTAGTCGCCGTCCACGTTGACGGTAACGTCGGTGCTGCCCACCTTCGTCAGAGCACCGTAACCGCCGCCGAATACGCTGAAGTGGGGATTGTCATTGTCCGTATAAGCCTTCTTCCATTCGTCTGTCTTGAGCAGTTCGTATGGAGTAGTACCCTTCTGCACCAGTACGGTGGCGTGTCCGGTGCTCTCGGCAGGAATGTTGCTGGCATTGGTATAAGTGCCGACGTTGCAGGCAAGGTTGCCGCCGCCGTAGATGTTATGAGGATTGAGGAACTTGCCGTTGGCAAAGAACTCGTCCTTCTTGTATACAGCTCCCTCAATGGCAGGCTCGTCTGAGGAATCGTTGATGCCCGAATCCCACACGTAGAAGAGGTTATTCGTGGCATCCCACTTGCGGTTCCATATCACATTGATGGAGAACTCGTTATTCTTATTGTCTCCGCCCTCGCCGCTCATACCGCCTTCGTCCTGCGCCAACATAACGTTGGTGTTGCCGAGAACGTCGGCAGAGGTGATGGTGTTGCCGTTGATGTAGCCGTTGCCGCCGCCGAATATCTGACCTGCCATGTTGCCAGCGAAGACGCTTACGTTTGTGTTGGCGCTGACCTGAGCCAGATTGCCGCCACCGAAGATGTCGCCATATACGTATGGTGCCTGCTCTGCCGAGCCGGTGAGACTGAGGTTGGTATTGCCAATAACCAAGCCAACCGAGTCGGGATACTGCGTCATATTGTCGTCCGCAGCGAATGTCTGTTTGTCAGGACGACGACGACGACCGTTGCCACCTGCAAACACGGAGCCGCGGATGTCGGCATTGTTGCCGATAACGACGTTGGTGGCATCACCGCGGTTCTCCACCACAGCCATGTCGCCGCCACCGTATACGTTGTCAAAGAAGACGCCGCCCTGGATGTTCACGCTCGCCTTGCCATAGACACGAGCCATACGCGAGAGGGTCTCCACGTTGTTAGAGCTAAGCTGCTTGGCATCTGCTACACCATAGCCGCCACCGAAGACGGGACAGTGGAAGATGCCGCCATTAATGTTAAGCTGCACGTTGCCGTAGGTCTTGCCTAATTCCTTATAGTTGCTGCTGTAGCCACCGTACGCGTTAGTGGAGAAGAAGTAGTTGGTGCCGCGTCCTCCTGCGAACACTCCCTTTTGGCAATAGAACTCACCGCCATTGATGGTAAGCGATGTTACGACGTTAGAAGTCTCACCATTGCCATACACGTTGCCGCCGTACTGGCTCGGTGTGGCTGTACTCTTGGTCCACAGACTCTTGCTCATAAAGCCGCTGCCGCCGCCGTAGATGCCGTCAATGGGAGCTGAAGCGTAACCAAACTCGCCGCCATTGATTACAATAACGGAACGGGTGTCCTTCGGACTGATTTCTTTGAAGTCCTGAGTGTCAGCGTTGTAGCAGTGGTATGTCACCAGACGGTCCTTGGCTGTGCTGTAAGGTCCGTAGAGCATCACGTCCTTAGAGTCGTTCCAGTAAGGTATGCGGTCGTCTGGCGTGTGGGTGTCGGCAGTGTCGTCGCCATATCCGATGCCGTTCATACCGCCCGCTCCGGCTCCGAAGATGCCGCATAGGATGTTGTCCTTCTTGTCGTTTTTCTCAGGCAGAACCCGGAAGGTGCCGCCGTTGATGGTTACGGTGCTGATGCCATAGAAGGGATTGTTGACTACAACGTCGCCCGTATGTCCACGACCTGTACTGCCACCATAAAGCTCGGTTACGATGACACGCTTGTCTAAGTATTCGTCCTTGTTGTTGACAGACGATGCCGGGTCGAGCGTGATGTTGGCTCTACCCATAAACGTATTGCAGGGCACGTTGTACGTATAGTCCCCGTATGGCAGCGTCAGCTCGGTCTGGGCACCCAATGTTCCGTTGACAACACGAGCCACATAGCCGCTTCTGATGATGATGTTGACATCGGCATACATGGCGCCCTCGTGGTTGCCGGCAAGTATAACGCCTGCATCATAGTCGTTGGCGCTCGGCTTTATGGTGCCGTCGTTCATCTTCACCTCACGTTCTTTGTTGTGGAGGTCGTTCCAAGTACGGTCGATGTCGATGTCGATGGTACACTTTATGGGCTGTTGGGGGGTACCCATGATGCCGTTCTGCTTGGGTGGTGCGCCGTCTAATTCTGGTTTTGCCGTCTGACGACCGCCGGCACTGATACACGAATAGAAGCCCGACTTGACGATGATGCTGAATCCCTCCTTGCCATGAGGCATGGCCTTGTTGTAGGCTGCGATGCTGTCCGGATTGTTGAGCGGATAGAAGCGACCGTCGTTGTTGATGCCGCCGAAGATGTGCAGGGCGTTGGTTACGGCGCCGTCGATGGTGCCGTAGTCGGGTGAGTTGACATCAAAGCCTGTCATCTTGATGCCCTTATCCATGATGATGTTGTTGTACTGGCAGAAGATGATGTTATAGGATTCTATACTGTTCTTGTTGAATGTAAGATTCTCGAAGCGTGTGTCTCCCCATATAGGCAGACCTCTCGACGAACCCTTTATCTCTATGCAGCCGTTATAGTCCTTATCCCATTCGCCTGTAATGGTGGTGTTGCGGAAGAGCTGTGGATTGTTGCTTTTAGCTCCTGCCCAATCGTTGTAGGTAAGAAGGTTCTCGCCCTGATAGTTGGGGGTGAGGCAGAATCCGACATAGGTGACGTCCGGCGAACTGGTGCCCATAAGCACAATGGTGTTCTCGTCCCACGAGCCTTTGGCTGACAGCTTGCTGTAGGCTCCCTTCCATGTAAGCATAGGCTTGTCGGGAGTGTAGCCCCATGAGTCGTCCGTAAGATTGTCTGTTCCTTTGGCGTATGTCTTGCCGTCAGACGTGGTTACACCGGCGGGGCAGAGATAAACCACCACCGATACGCTCACCGTCTTTTCAAGCAATACAGATGAGCCGCTCTTGACCGTAACCTTACAGTAATACTTTCGTCCTTTGGAACTGTCAGTAGGGCGCGTTACGATGTTCTGCGAAGTAGGGATAGAGCTTAGTCTCTCCGTACCGTTGTACCATTCGTAGGTTATGTCGAGACCGAGCTCGTCGTTGGTAAGCCCGTCCTCCGAGTCGTTGGAGACGTTGACAGTGAACTCGCGCTTGCTTGTCGTAAGACTTGCCGTAAGCGTGATGGGGTTTACGATGACAGTATTAGTGGTGGAGTTGCCGTCGGTGGCATACACAGACTGTACGTATGTCTGACGTTGTAGGGTGAAGGGATTGAGCTTGTCGGTATTAACCTTAACCGGATTGGCATTGCCGTGCGAGACATACCAGTCGTAAACGTCAGTCATGGCATTGCCCTCCTCGTCTACAACGGTGAGCACGTCCTCTTTGCCACGCTTCATCTTCAGAGCTATGGAGCTGAAAGCGAAGCTGTTGGATGTGGCGGAGAAAGCCCATGTCTTGCGGTCGAGCTTCTTGTCGTTGATGTAAGCGTTGGCTATTTCGGTAAAGGTCTTGCCGAATGTCTTGCCCGTTGTGGGGTCGGTGTCGGTGGGTTCGTGCTCCGTTCCGTCGCTGTAGTTGGTAGAACCTGATACAGCATTGGCATGAGAGTAATATAATGTAGCCTTATTGGATGCTGGAAAAATCTTCTGGTACGAGCTGCCATAGAAGGCAATGACGCTTCCCTTACTATTGCTGCCGTTTGTTATGATGCCCGGACCATGCACATAGATGTTGGTGGGGAGAATGGTGTAAGAGTTTGACGAGAAGCTGGTGGCACAACCAATACCGCCAGATATGGTTACCGCGTTCTTGCATTTGGCGTTCTTGTGCATATTCATGCTTACGTCGGCAGAGATGTTGAAGATGCGGTGATAACCGCCGTTGATGTAGCCCACGATACCGCCTATACGGTATACGCCGTTAGCGTCATACGCTTCCTCGTTGTCCGTAACCTTTGAGTTGCGTATGATGATGTTGCTTATCTCGGCGTTCTTGGTAAGGTCGGCGGCTACGACGCCAAGCTTTATGGTACCGCTGCCCACGGGGCGATAACCCTTTGTCTTCTCCACGCAGGCTTTCTCGATTACCAGGTTGGTGACGCAGGCGAAGCCAGCTTCGTTGGCAGCTGATCCTGCCAGACGTGAGAAGAGACCCCATGAAGCCTCCTGACCGTCTGCATTGGTCCAGCAGATGTGCATGTTGCTTATCTTATGGCCGTCACCGTCAAACTTACCGGCAAAGAAATTAGGTGTCTTTGGATTCCATGAGCCAATAGGAGTCCACAACGCCTTGCCAAGGTCGATGTCCTTGGTAAGCTTGAAGTATTTGCCTGAGAACGACTTGCCGTTGTTTACATCGTGTGCAAGCTTTGCCAGCTGCATGTCGTTGCTTATAAGGAACGGCTTGTTCTTAGAGCCGTCGCCTTGAGTGCCGTCTGTATAAGGCTCGTAGCTGTCGGCATAGTAGGGTGTGCCGTCATACACGTTGCCATACACTTTAGGTTCGGTGTCGACAGTGGAGTCCTGCTGCGCCAACACCATTTGGGTGCCGACAAGCAGGAGGGTAAGTAGAAAGAATAGTTTACGATATATGCAATTTGATAAATGTAAGTTCATTTTCAAGTACTTATATTGAAGTTTTAACTGTTTTCTATGTTCTAAATCAGTCTATCAGCAGATGTCCAGTATAGGCATCCTGGTCTGCCATTACATACAGATAGCGTGGCTGTATGAGGATGCGTATGGGGTTGAGCATAGCTGTCTTGCCCGTTGTCAGGTTGCCGAAGTTGTCTTTGTTAAGGGTTATCTTGGATGTTACGTCCTTTCGTGTCACCACCGTAGAGCCGTCCTCGGCTATCATCTCCACGTCGTATGTCACCTTTATTTCGGGAGTGAAGGCGTTGTCGGGTATGGTGTAGAAGTTGGCGCCCCATTGTGTATAGCCTGTGGAGTTTACGATGGCACTCTGTGTGGCATCGTCGTACACCTTGCTGTCGTCGTAGCTCTTGTAAGGGATGGGCGTATCGACGAACGTCGCACGATTTACGTCATTCCATTTTATGGCTGAGGCAGTCCAGCTTTTGGTGCCGTTGTTCCATGTGTAAGAGCGTGCGATGGTACACGATGTGGCGAGATAGCCCGAGAGCGAGACGCTATGTATGCGGAAATGTCGTATGGCGTTCATCTTAGCATCGAGTCGGAAGGACAGGTTGTAGCCTGTAAGGGTCTGGTCGAACTTCAAGTCGACCAAGCGGTCTACATTCTCCACATCTATTCCTGCCTTGTTGATGGGTAGAGCGCAGATAATGGGCGCTGCCTTAGTGTCGAATATTACGGGCGCCGTTGCGTTCTCCATAGAGAATGGAAAGGCTATTGTGCAGGTGCCGTCGAGGGTCTTTGTCAGCGTAGCTGCGGCAGAATAAGGCATGTATGCAAAGAAGCTGAACGAGGAAGCGTTGGGATAATCGGCCCATCGCTTAGGCGTCGCCGTAGGCCAGCTCTGCGTTGAGGCATTGTATGTGGCTGTCTCGTTGCGGAAGATGGGGTTGGCGGCGTCGTTGTCCTGATAGCCAAAGACACCCATCGTGGCAGGATGACGCTCAGGATTGTATGCTTCGTAGGGATTGGTGCGGGTGAGAATCTTCTGCGACTGTGCCGAGAAGGTGATGTAGCCGTAGCTGTCGGCATACTGAACGGGCATGTCGGAAGAACCGCAAGCACTGAGACTTGCGAGGTAGATAATAGCTGCTATGGAACTGAGATGCTTCATGCTTTTATTATATATATGTTTCTTACCAGTCGTGTGTGCCGTTGCCATCGTTCTGGATGTCGGCACCTGGGAGCCATTGCTCCACTTGCAGGTCGGCGAAGGTGATGTTGTCGCCAACGTCAGACAGTTTGAAGATGTATGTATATTGGCAGCCTGCCTTCCACTGCATGTACTGTGCGGGAACGGTGGCAGACACTTTCTTGCCGCTGATGTTGGCGGTTATGGTGTAAGCGCCCTGCTCGTAGGGTATGTTGGCAAGGGGCGGAACGTAGTACCACTTCTGATAGAGGGTGGGGTCTTTGAGGATGTGTACAGCGTCTGCAGCTTCCTCGTAGGGTATGGTGAGGATGATGTTGCCTGTGGCATCGGCTGCCGTTGGCTTCATTGTGATGACGGGCAGCTGGCTCGACGGTATGCCTGTGAGGGGATAGGTGGCTGTGATGATGCCACGTAGAGGGGTGTCTGCCTTGGATGCGTCGTCAAGAAAGCGGCTGTCGCCGAACTGTATGTTCCTCATTGTGACGCTCTTTGTGCCGTTGGGGTAGGTAAAGCGGAAGCGCACCTTGGCTATTATTGGGGCGAAGGTAAGCTTGACGCACGAGCCGTAAGCGGCTGATGTGGCGTCGGAAGATGGGGCGGCAAGCCATAGACGACTTGTGTATGGTGTCGATGTGGCGGTGGCAACATCGGAATAGTCAAATGGAAAGCTGAGGCTGACGTTGGGTTCAGCGGTTGATGGGGTGGTGACGGTGACGTCGGTACGGAATGGACTGTAGCCAAAGAAGCGATAGCTTGTGGCTGAATGGTCCCAGTATTTAATGGTTTGTGGAGTGGGGAGCGTAGGGTTCTCGATGCCCACGTATTCCCAGTCGGCTGTGTTGCCCGCGCTGCCCTGGGTGAAAACAACCTTATAGCCGTCCATCACGAGCTGTGACGACGACAAAGAGGTAACGTCTGATGTGGTTTTATATCCCCAGACGCGGAACGAGGAGAAGAGTGTTTCGAGGCCGGTGTTTGTGGCACGCGTTGTGGGTGCATCCTGCCATGTACCGTTGGCACCGCCGAATGCGATTCCCACGTTTGGCTTAGGCTCAGGTGTCTCTGGTTTATCCTGTTCTGAGGAGCAGGACAAAAGGCATAAAGCCGAGATAAAAAATGACAAGATGCAGAAGTTTTGCATGTTTTTTTCGTTGTGTTTTTAACATAGGAACCGGACGGGGAGAATTTCCCCGTCCGGTTGCCATCTTTTTGAACTTCAGCCCTTCTGCCCTTTAAAAGCATGTAGAGCTTATTTACGAAAGTTCAGTATATTTTTACTCTGTTATTTTGTCGCAGCTTTTACATATACCACCTTATAGGCGTATGCAGCAGGTGCTTCAGGTTCTGTTGTTGCTGCTGTAGTCAAGTACTGGATTGCATAGTAGCCTTCTGTTTCTGGTGTGAATGTAAACATGTTGTCTGTAACTTCACCTGTTACAGCTGTTGCACCTGTTGTACCCTTAACTTGTATTTCTGCTTCGTTGATAGCATCAGTGAACTTATAAACAGCTACGCTACCTACAGCTGTACCGCCTGCAGCCAGAGTCTGTACTTTACCGTTAGCATCTGTTACAGTAACCTTAATTGCCTTACCTGACTTATACTCAATACCATTATCAGTTACCGAACCATCCTGATAAGTAGTGATAGATGGAGTTGAAACTGTTGTCACAGTACCCTGCATAGCGTCTGTTGATGCTTTCACAACTGCATCGAATGTGATAGGGTAGAGACCCGCTTTGCTAGGATCATTGCCTGTATAGCCATTAGTGTTCTGTGAAATCTTGAAAAGGTATGTATAGCGAGTGTTTGCTTCCCATTTGCTGAATGCTGCAGGGATAGCAGCTGTTGCACCAGTAACCTTGATAGTCTCTCCTGAGCGATCATCTGAAGTCAGAGTATAGTCACACTTGATGAGGATTGGGGCAGCTGTAGTAGCAGAAGGTGTAGGGATTACAGTGAAGTAACCATTAGTTGACATATCATTGTCTTTACCATAGAGTGCTGCAACTGCGGCTGTTGATACAGTAGCCAATGCGTTATGAGGTTCGAACTTACCTGCATACCAGTTCTGGCTCTTTATAAGATCAGTTTCACTATATTCGTAGGTGTAAGAAGGAGTTTCATTTGTCCAATCATAAGTAATGGTTCCACTAATATTATTACCACCAACAAAGTAGTCTTTTTTACCAGAAGTAAGGATGATGTTATTGCCATCTTTTGCTTTACTACCACCTGCTTCATAGAAATTAATTTCCGTAATCGAGTATCCAGGAATTGTTTCGTAAAGACCTACACGAACCATAGCCTGCTGGCGCTTAAACGAGAATTGTACAGGCTTTTGGTAATCGGCTTTTTTTACGACTTTTGGATCCGCAATATATACAGGATTTGTTGTGATGGCTTGTCCTGCTTCGTTGGCATTAATATGACCAGCAAGACCTTTAATTGTGGCAGAATTAATCTTATTACCTGGTGTCAAAGTGTGGCTGAAACAAGTAATAGGTGAACCTGCAATAAAATAATATTCAGGAGCAGAGTAGTCCCAAAACTTAATGGTCTGATCCTTGGTTAATGTTATATTACCTGTACCGAGATTTGTAGCACCATTAGCTCCTACATACTCCCATCCATCTGTATTTGATGTTGTGGTGTTTTTATTTTCAACATACCAAACAGAGTATTCGTTGAATACACTCACTAATTGTGTGTCACCCATCTTCTTCACACCATAAATCCTGAACTGTCCATCAAGCATTTGGGCTGCATTTCCAGTGTTAGATGTGGCACGAGTTATCTTACCTGCATCACCACCGAAATTAATTGCAGATAATGCATTTTGTCCGTTTCCTGAGTTCTCGCCCAAGAAGTCGTCGCTTGAGCAGCTGGCGAGCGCCAATGCTGAAGCGGCATAAAGAAAATACTTGTTCATAATTATAAAAATCTTAGTTTGTATTATTTTTTTTACTTAAATATCGAATATATTGTTACATATCAAATTCCCATTGCTTCTCCTCGAAATCCTCCACTACGGCATCAAAGCCTGAACCACCTGATTGGTTAGGAATGGGAACTTTGTCCATGTCGAGCTCCACGGTTATGACGCCACCACGATAGAGTCGGCGTACCTGGTCGGTGACATCGAAGACAATTGTGGAGTCCTTGCCGTTATAGAACTGCATCTTCACGTCCACATAGTGTCGGTTGTTGAGGTCTGCCTCTGCCACCTTCTTCAACGACTCAAGGTAAGAACGGGTGTCGAGTTTGTAAGGATTGAGCTTTGGCATGCCGAAGGTCAGCACCTTGCCACCTATCACGTCCACCGTCTCTCCCTTCTTGTTGACGATGTCTCGCTTCATTCGCATATAGAAGTTTACGGTGATGGCATCCTGGCCCGTTACGCCCGTATTTACGTTTACGGAGCGAGCCATACCACTAAGGTTGGCGTTGCCGTCGATGGATGTAACCCTCCTTCCGTTGCGGTTGTTATGGTGCAGAATAACCTGCACTAAATATATATACGTAAGTGGCTGGAGCTGCGTTTCGAGCGTACGTACCCAGCAGTTGCGCTCCTCGTCGAAGGTGAATCCGTCCAGACTCTTGTTTATTTCGATGCCTCTTTCGTAACTGGAGAACAACTCCTCCGGCTGATAGAACGAGTGGGAGAAGTTGGGCGCATTGTACGAGGACGGGTTCATGGTCTGTCCGGTGTATGCCGTTACATATTCGTACGTGGATGTCTCGTCTATGCGCACACTCTGCACGCCGTCGGGGGTGTCGATATAGTTCCATGCAAGGATGTCCCAGAAGCCGAAGTCGTACTTGGCGTAGATAGAGTTGCCATTGACAGTGTGCTTGTAGGGCGACGTGTGCGTGCCGTACTGGGTGTTGCCGGTGAAATAGCGTCGCACCTCAAACGCTTTAGGTTCGGTATAGCCTATTGAGCCAAACATGGACTGGTCGGTTTCGTCCCAACCATATATCCATTCTGCCTGCCAGTCGTACTCGACGTCATACTTGAACAGATAGTTCCATACCACCTTTAGGTTGAGGTCGATGGCGGGAATAGGCATATCGACGTCGGCACCACCTTGATGAAGATGAAGCATCGGCTCGCGCTCGCAACTCGTCGTCATGAGACCTAGGATGACGAGGCATGCAGCTGTTATCTTATTAATCATCGTTAATTCTTCTTTGTGTTACGTCTATAGAGCAAGTCGTAACTTAGCGTTATCTCCAGTCGGGTAGGACCCAGCCATGAGTAGCGATGCTGTCTCTTGCGGAAGTCCTTGGCATCGCCGTACCATTTATAGTAATACTGTTCCGTGTCCGTGTCGGGGTCGATGGGGCACTTCCATTGATAGGGATCGTAGAGCGTGTGGAGATATCCAGCCTGCAAGCCAAGCTCCAGTCGCCAATGCTCGGAGCGTCCCAACGGCACAACATATCCTATGCCGGCGCCGGCGCCCCAACCTTCGCCCTCCCATCCGCGTCTCTCGCCGAAGCAGATGTTATATAGGTACGCGTGCGCGTAAAGGCTGAAGTAGAGTCCCTTGAAGGCCGCCCCTTGTCCCAACCCCCGCTCGCGTATGTCGCCGCTTCGCAGATAATAGCGGGTGTGGAGCTGATAGTTGCGCAGCTGAAAATACTTGTGCTCGTCGTAATGCTGCCACCACGGACCGTCGAAGCTTGCCCCGTAGGTTAGGTGTCCGTGAAGCGGATAATACTCAATAGCCACGTTGGGTATAGGGCAAAAGCGGTCGTAGCCAGGCATATAGGCAAAGTCGAGCAGCAGATTGGTCTTAACGCTCAAGAGTTCGCGGCGTGGCAGCGTGGTGTAATTGCTGAAAGGAAAAGTGGGGATGTTTAGTTGAACATCGTTTGGGATAGTTGTCGGCATTATAGCCAAAGGCTTAGAGAGCATACTATTGTCGTCCAAGCCAAATAGCTTCCTCTTGTCTATAGCCATTATGCGCACGGCACGCAGCACAGGGAAATACTCCTTTAGCACGTATCGCCATAGCTTGCCGCCGTCATACCGCTTCATCGCCTCCTTAAGGCGGGAGGTGTTGGAGCCATAATGGTTGATAAGTGAGTCGACCTCATGCAGTCTCGCATCCTTACTGATGTGCATCAGCGTGCGGAGGAGGGCATAATCCTCGGGTACGACATCATAGTGTATGCGGTCTGGGCTGATGCCGTAGCTGCCGAGCAGCCTGTCCACAGAGGCACGACGACCCTTGGCCAGACGACAGTTGTTGTCGTATGGACCTTCAGGTGATGCTGTGGCACGTCCAAGGACGATGCCTCTGTCGCCCAAAGCTTCAAGCTGGGGAATGAGGACATGGGTAATCCACTCTCTGTCTTGATTGCTGACGTTTATCCTGTTTACAATAAATTGGATGGGACGCGAATTCTGGACAAAGGTGCTGTCGGTGGTTTTAACCTGAGCAACCGTGTCCAGTGCGAAGCATGAAATCAATGTAATTATTACTAAAAAATATCTCACTAATAATTGTAAAAGTATCTTCTAACTCTGACTTGATTTATATAAAATCATTGGGGGATAAACCATTACCCCCCATGCTTTTAGTTTTCTCGCTGCAAAATTACGAAAAATGTAATAATTACAATAACGTTACGTGATATTTTTTTACTATTCTCCAAGTTTTTTGGCTATTCGTATCTTATAGCCTCAATCGGGTCGAGTTGTGCAGCCTTCTTGGCTGGATACCAACCGAAGAACACACCAGTGAATGTACAAACGGCAAAGCTCATAATGATGCTCCAAGGCTGTATGTAGATAGGCCAGTGGGCTATAAGCTTGACGGCATACGAGGCTCCAACACCCAATGCCACACCTATCAAACCACCTGTTACACTTAACAGGATAGCTTCAATAAGAAACTGGTTGAGGATATCCACGCCACGTGCACCTACCGACATACGCAGACCAATCTCGCGTGTACGCTCGGTAACGCTTACATACATAATGTTCATAATGCCGATACCACCAACAATGAGCGATATGCCAGCCACACAGCCCAGCAATATGGTCATCATGTCTGTTGTAGAGTTCATCATACTTGCCAGCTCTTCTTGCGAACGTATGTTGAAGTCATCGTCATCGGCATCCTGAGTGTCGGTAGCCTCCTTTAGCTTATGGTTATGGCGCAATATTGTTGTTATCTCGTCGATAGCCTTATTGGTAAGACCCTCAGTTATTGCCGAGCATGTAATGCCTCCGAGATAGGTTTGAGCCAAGATGCGCTTCATAACAGTTGTATATGGTGCAAGCACAAGGTCGTCCTGGTCCATACCCATAGAGTTGTAGCCTTTCTTCTTCAATACACCTATAACACGGAACGGGATGCTGTTGAATCGCACTACCTTGCCTACTGGGTCGGAACCATCAGGAAACAGGTTGTCCACTACCGTTTGTCCCAATATACATACCTTGGCACTTGCCTTGATGTCGGCATCGGTAAACATCTCGCCCTCGTCAACAGATAGCTGGCGTATGTCCAAATAGTCTTGGTTTACACCGTATATCGACGATGGTGCATTGTTGTTGCCGTATATCCACTGTCCACTGCTGTTAACAGTAGGACTAATGCCTTTGATGAAGTTGCACTCATCCTTAATCGACTGATAATCGGTAAGCTTTAGAGTCTCCATTGACGATGCATCCTGTCTTACACCACCTGGTCCGCGTCGATCGGCACCAGGACTAATCATAATCATATTAGAGCCCATCTCGGCAATGTTAGCCTGTATACTTCTCTTCGAACCTTGGCCAATTGCAAGCATCGTGATGACCGAAGCCACGCCGATGATAATGCCTAAGGCAGTGAGGAAGGAGCGCAACTTGTTGGCAGCTATTGCGCGGAGGGCTATCTTTAAAAGATTGCTATAGTTCATTGTTTTATTGTTTGCTCTTGATTTTGGCTCATCTGATATTTTGTTTTTATAGTTCCCACAGAACTCACAGAAGACACAGAAGCCTACGGGGTATTTTTCTCGATTCCACAGAGCGTATAGACGCTGCGCGTCATACGACAGAAAGCACGGAAACGATTGCTTGTGTCTCCAAAGGCGGCGAATCATGCAATCAATTCTGTGGATTCTTGCCTCGCGAAGCGTAGGCCATTCTGTGGATTCGAAAAGCTTAACCCCGTAGGCTTCTGTGTCTTCTGTGCGTTCCGTGGGAACTAAATATAGATGAACCTAAATACTTAATTATTAACTCCTAACTCTTAACTCGTAATTCTTAATTCTTTATTCGTCCGAGTTGGCAGGCAGAGCAGCCAGTCCGTCGGCTGCCGACAGTATATTATGATTATACTCGTCGCTTATCACGTGTCCGTCGCGTAGCATAATATTGCGTGAGGAGTAGTTGGCAATGTCAGGGTTGTGCGTAACGAATATTATAGTGCGACCTGCTGCATGCAGCTTTTGGAACAGTATCAGTATCTCGAACGATGTACGTGTGTCGAGATTACCAGTTGCCTCGTCTGCAAGAATCACTGCAGGGTCGTTTACCAATGCTCTTGCAATGGCTACACGCTGCATTTGTCCGCCTGACATCTGGTTCGACTTATGATACAATCGCTCGCCCAAGCCTACTGCCTGCAAAGCCTTAATTGCTCGCTCCTCACGTTCCTTTGCGCTTACGGCAGCGTTGTACATTAATGGCAACTCCACATTCTCAACGCTCGTGGTCTTAGGCAGAAGGTTGTAGTTCTGGAATATAAAACCTATCTTGCGGTTGCGCAATACGGCTCGTTGCGACTTAGACATCTTTCTAACCGAAACCCCGTCAAGATAGTATTCGCCTGAACTTGGTGTGTCGAGGCAACCAAGTTGGTTTAGCAATGTAGACTTGCCCGAGCCCGACTTACCCATAATGGTTACAAATTCGCCCTCGTATATCTTGAACGACACTCCACGTAGTGCGTGTACCGTCTCGTCGCCTACGAGAAAGTCGCGCTTTACGTTGTCGAGTTCTATTACTACTTTTTTTTCGTCCATATATATTATAGATTTGGAAGCCTCACCCCCTTGCCCCTCCCACATAGGGAGGGGAGTGGTATGCTTCTATGTTTTGAGATTTAGATAAAGGCAACATCTTGTAGGAGGTACGGTCTCCGAACCGTACCACGCATGTGGCATATCTTCATTATTTATTGTCGTTAGAGTGGTACGGTTCGGAGACCGTACCTCCTACAGAATGCTGCTTATATTTAGAGTGGATTCTAATCTCTTTTATTTCTTCTTGTTCTTTCCCGGAGGGCCAGGAGCAAACGGACTCTTCTCTCCTCCTGCATCAGCAGTAGCATTATTGTCATCTTCTCCACCAATGACGTTAAGGCCTGTTATCACCTTAACACCTGCACTTATGCCGTTAAGAATCTGTGTGTTTGTGCCATCAGTCATGCCAATGTTCACCTTATGAGCCACGATGTTGTTGCCCTCAATAGTCCACACCTTGTTCTTTGCATTGCCAGTCTGGTCTACAATCTTCATCTTGCCTACAGTCTCCTTCAGTGGAGTAAATCGCAGAGCCTTCGACTGAACCGAGAGCACGCCTTTGCGCTCAGCAGTATAAATAGTTACGTTGGCTGTAAGACCTGGCTTAAGCTTAAGGTCGGCATTAGGTGCCGATATAACCACCTCGTATGTCACAACGTTGTTGGTAGTGGTTGCCTCTTGGCGAACCTGCTTAACGGTGCCCTCAAAAGTGTCGTCAGGATAGGCGTCAACGGTGAATGTTACACGTTCGCCTTCTTTAACATCGCCTATATCAGCCTCGTCAACATTTGCCACAACCTGCATGTTGGTAAGGTCTTGTGCAATAGTAAACAGCTCTGGAGTAGAGAAACTGGCTGCAACAGTCTGTCCTTCTTCTACCGATTTCGACAGTACTACACCGTCAATAGGCGATGTGATAGTGGCATAACCAAGGTTGGTTTGTGCGCGTTGCACCTCTTCCTTAGCCGAAATCACCTGCTCCTTAGCCTGTGTATACGATAGTTTAGCATTGTCGTAGTCGTCGGCAGCAACAAGTCCCTTCTGATAAAGGGTCTTATAGCGGTTGTAGTTGGTGGTTTGATAGTTCAGTTGGCTTTGAGCTGTGGCAAGCTGAGTCTTGGCTGTGTTTAGCTGACTCATAAGGTTGGTCTTGTCGAGTTCGGCAATAACCTGACCCTTCTTCACCACCGAGTTGTAGTCGACATAAAGCTTGCTAACGATGCCGCTGACCTGAGTACCAACTGTTACAGATGTAACAGGCTCGATAGTACCTGTAGCTGTAATGCTGTTAATAATGTTTGCCGGTGCAACCGCAACCGTTTCAAACGAAATTTCTTCTTTCTTCTTGCTGCCTGACAAAGCATAGACAGCAAGGGCTATGATAATGACGCCCGCCACTACCAGCCATACCTTACTTAATTTTCTCATAAATCTCTAATCTTGTCTCTAATTATTTATCCCAATTATTACATATCGTCCCCCTCCCTATGGGGAGGGGTAAGAGGTGGGGCTTTCCCCTTTACTTAATCTCTCCTGTCTTATAGAACTCCAGCATATTAAGATTAAGTATAGCCAGATACTTGCTCTGCAATTCGTTTTGCTGAGCCTTCAACAGGTTAGTCTTTCCAGTCATCAGTTCTACAGTATTTTTAAGTCCCTGCTTAAACTGTTCTGACAGAAGGTCGTAGCTTGCCTGAGCACTCTCTGTAGACACGCGTGCCGCCTTATACATATTCTGGTTGGTAACAGCCTGCAGCCAATAGTTCTCTACGGTAGAGTAGAGAGTAGTCTGCTTGTCTTGTAGGTCGAGCAGATAGCTCTGTTTTTGTATATTGGCCTTGTTTATGGCTGTCTTGGTCTGTCGGTTGTCAAACAGCGGAATGCTGACAGTAATGCCACCACCTACAGTAAAGTTGTTTTTCAGCTGAGTGCCCCAGCCATTGTTGTTCATAGACGAAGTATTGGTAGACAGTCCGGCGCTCAATCCTATAGTAGGCAACTTGCCAGCCTTGGCAATCTTTACGCTAAGGTCGCTGCTCTCAATACCTAGTCGGGCGTTCTTTATTTCTGGACGCTGTTCGAGCGAAGCTGTGTACACATCGTTAAGAGCCGGAACCTCCACCAAAGCCATTTGGTCTGTGGTTTGTGGTATGGCAACATCAAATTCCTCGTCGTTAGCAATCTGCAGCAGCTGTTTAAGCTGGCGTTTATAGTTGCGCATATTGCTCTCTGCCTCCACAATATTATATTCGTCTTGTGCGCGTTGAGCTGTAAGTTGAGCCAAATCAGCACGACTCATCTTTCCTACTTCAACCATTGTTTTGCCACGTTCCTCATTGGTTTTGCTTGTGTTCAGGCTTTCCTTGCTCACGTTTATGGCATCGTTAGAATATAGTATCTGTACATATAGCTGAGCAATCTGCTCCAACACATTATTGGCTGTTGTAGCCGAGTCGAGACGAGCCTGCTCTGCGGCAAGCTTGTTAAGCTTAACGGTGTTTTGGTTCTTGTTACCGTTCCATACAGTCCAGTTGCCCTGAAGCGAGTAAGAACCATTATAGTAAACCTTTGCCACCTTTGTCTGCACCTTGTTGCCAGCAATCATAGCCGAACCTTGCTCAGGCCATGGATTGTAACTTATGTTTTGCGATGTTGATAGGTTTAGCGACGGCAGCAATGCAGCCTGACTCTGTTTAACATCCTCAAGGGCCGAATATTGCTGTAGTTTTGCTTTCTGTAGTTGAATGTTGTTGGTAAGTGCATAGTTGATGCAGTCCTTAAGCGACCATTGTCGCGCCGCACATTCAGTAGACATTGACAGCAAGCAAAGTCCTGCCAGACAAGTCATCCCAATCTTTCTCATAATTAAATAGTGTTTTGTTAATGTTTTCTTGATTTTAATTTCCTATACTCTCTCTCTTGTCTATTTCTGATAGTTTGATGTAAAAATAGAGCAAAAGGTTTATTGAGAGTATATATTATTAACAAATGTTTTGTATTTAGGCACATTTGTTTAATAAAAGAAAAAACAAAAGTGTTTGATCGTCAAACACTTTTGGGGTAAATATGTTTAATGCGCCAAACACTTTTGATGTAAAGATGTTTGACGCATTATCTTTTTGGCCAATTACTTCAGTTGTTGCAATCGTGCGATATACTTGCCCAAGATGTCGAATTCTATATTCACCACGCTGCCCACTTTTATATTGCAGAAGTTGGTATTGTCGTGAGTATAAGGAATTATAGCCACGGTAAACGAGTTTTCAGTTGGGTTGCATACCGTAAGCGACACACCGTTAACAGTTACCGAACCCTTGTCTACCGTAAAGTATCCACGCTCTGCCATAGCCTTATCGAAGGCATACTCAAAGGTGTAATATGTAGAGCCGTCGGCATCGCGCATGTCCACACACTTGGCAGTGCCGTCCACATGTCCTTGTACAATATGTCCGTCAAGTCGTCCGTTCATAATCATAGAGCGTTCCACATTAACGCGGTCGCCTACGTTCATCAGTCCAAGGTTAGATCGTTCCAAAGTTTCCTTCATAGCTGTAACCGTATAATTGTCGCCCTCTATTGATACAACAGTAAGGCAAACGCCGTTGTGTGCCACACTCTGGTCAATCTTTAGTTCGTTTGTGAACGAGCATGTAAGCGTAAAGTCCACATTCTCCTTGTCGTTCTTAATGGCAACGACAGTAGCCATTTCTTCTACTATACCAGAAAACATTTGTCTAATTGTTAAGAGTTAATGAATGATAATGGGTGTATTTATTCAGGAGAATCATATTCTCCACAATTTCTCGCCTTTTATCTCGAGTGGCATTGGTATATTGTCTTCAAACAATTGTCCAGTGCCCAAACCTTGATACATCTGTATGTTAGGTCCGTAGATATCGGCAGCAAGCTGAGCCACAGCGTTCAGACCTATATTACTTTCCAGTGCACTTGTCATCCACGATCCTATGCCACGTGCTTTTGCCAGCTCAATCCATTCGCGTGTGCCGTATATGCCTCCATGCAGCGACGGCTTAAGTATGATGTATTGAGGCTGTATACGGTCCAACAAGTCCTGTTTCATTAATGTCATGTTCACGCCAATAAGCTCCTCGTCCAATGCAATAGGTATAGGTGTCGATGCGCAAAGTTCTGCCATCCTTGCCCATTGATGTTGCTTTATAGGTTGCTCTATAGAGTGGATGCCATACCGTGCCAATTGCTCAAGGCGGGTCATAGCCACATCTGGTGCAAATCCGCCATTAGCGTCAAGCCTTAATTCTATCTGTTTCTCGTCGAAAGCCTCTCTTATATGATGCACAAGATCTAGTTCGCGGTCGAAGTCAATAGCGCCAATCTTCAGTTTAACACATCTGAATCCAGCCTTCATCTTGTCTTCAAGACGTTGCAACATCTCGTCATAGTTGCCCATCCATACCAATCCGTTGATGCAAATACCCTCTTCTCCACGTGTGAAAGGGGTGTCATACAGAATACCTTTTCCTCCATTCTCAAGGTCGAGCAATGCAGTTTCCAGTCCAAACAATATTGATGGGTATGGGCGTAGCATATTATGGTTGAGCGTTCCCGTAAGTTCGGTCATACGGCAGAGTTGCTCAAGTGTAGCCTCATATTCTGGTCGGGCATCGCAGCTAAGATCTGGCAAAGGGGCACATTCGCCAATGCCCTTAATGCCTGGTTTATCGTCGCTTGTAGCCTCAATTATCCACGACTTGCGTGTAGTGTATATTCCGCGTGATGTGCCTGCAGGTTGCTTAAAGTGCAGCGTACGTGGTATGATATTCAGTTTGTACTTCATACTTACCTTATATATACTATTCTTCAACTGCCTCTTCTGCATCCTCGTCACTTGTAGTGTCGAGCTTGGTGTCTTGCTTAATCTTCACAGCTCCTAATCGTGTTACCGTCATAACAAGCGGCACATAGTTGTCGCTCATCTTGTCTGGTGAGCCAACAGAAGCGGCAAAGTATAGATTGTCGGCATCCGCATGATCGAACACAATGCCCAGCAAAGCACCGTCTTTATAGTCATTGCCAACATATTCGGTAAAGTCGGCTTTAGAAAATGTGCGGTTAAAGAACTCGCTGTCATCGCTACGTCTGATAACAAGTTTAATGCGATTGTCGTAGTATTTATTACCACTCTCGTCCTTGGCGAGTTGCAAGTCTTTGTCAGCCTTGCGTTCTACACACAATGTGTAAGCCGAACCGAGCCAATTGACAGTTCGGTTCTGCGAATAGTCGCCCATAGTCTGTGTAGGCTTTGGTGCTGCTTTAGCCGGCTTGCGTGCTATAATATCGTTGCTTTTAGGCTTGCTGGTGCATGCAGTCCATAGAGCCATTGCTACGAATATCGCCGAAGCGGCAAATGTACGAGTTATTATTCTACGTGTTTTCATAGGGACAAAGGTAGTGCAAATCGCGGACAATACAAAACAAACTTGTTTGTTTTTATTGTCGAGATGCCGCCTACATTATATAAAGGTAGTGCAAATCGCGGACGATACAAAACAAACTTAAACAAAACACAAACAAAAAATGTGTGCGCCTCGCGGCGTACACATTTTTCAACAAACCTTAAACTTACTTTATTCTTATAACTAACTACAAGACCTTTCTAGTATCAACTACTAAAAAACAATCTAAACAACAATCTAATTAATTACTAAATCAAATCTCTTAAACCTATAAACTAAATCAAAAACACCTATTAACTACTAACGAAATCAAAACTATATATTATTATATCCTAATAATGCAATCTTATTTACCTAATTACCTAAAGAACTCCTTGAAGCGAACTGTTTTCGTTTTTTTCTGATGCAAAGTTATGATAATGTTGTTAAAGCGAAGTATACAAATCGTTCATATAATAGCAAAAATTGATATTTGGCATTTTTTTTTACATCATTGAACGATTTGTGTTATTGGTATGACCGATTTATTGTCTTATTTCTTTTTTGGGGGCTACAGAAAACGATGTTCTGTCTGTTTAATAAGCAAATAAAACCAAGTAAGACTAATGCTAAATTCACAGAAAATCAATATCAATTTGCAATTGAGACATCTATACTCTCATCTATGGGTAATCAAGAAGGAGTATGGCATAGCACCATCAGATGTTAATATTGAAGGTACGACTTAACGTCGTGCCTCCTCTTTTTTTATATATAAGCGTGCTTTATACACTTATTTCACTATTTGTTCCCCTTTTCGCACGATTTGTCCACCTCGGTAATAAGTATTTTCCTTAATTTTGCCGTAGTAAATATAAGTAATAAATAAACCTGATTAAAGAAAACCTCAATCGTAAGACAATGGACAAAGGTCTGAAACTTATTTTGTTTTTATTTATGTTGCCATTGGCAGTAGCTACGGCAGCTGGCAAGAAGCCGATAAGCGAAAAGCAGATGTCGGCTTACCTCATGGTGTTTCATCGCGACGACACACATAGTCTGTATATGGCTTTGAGTAGGGACGGCTATCATTTCACAGCTCTTAACAATGCTCAGCCAGTTATTTGTGGCGACACAATAGCCGAACAGCGTGGTGTGCGCGACCCGCATATCTATCGTGGGCCTGACGGTGCCTTTTATCTTGTAGCTACCGACCTGCACATCTATGCGCAGCGCGAGGGCAAGCGTTCTACCGAATGGGAACGCGATGGAGAAACATATGGTTGGGGCAACAACCGTGGATTGGTTCTAATGAAGTCTAAGGACCTTATCAACTGGACTCATACTGTGGTAAACATCAACGAGATTTCGCCCGAACTTGCCGACATAGGATGTGCGTGGGCACCAGAGACTATATACGACGAGAAGGCTGGACGGTTGATGATATACTTTACCATGCGTCACAAGAATGGTCCAAACAAGTTATACTATGTATATGCCAACAACGACTTTAACCGTATTGAGACCGCTCCAAAGTTGCTCTTCGAATATCCCGATACCAAGATTACTGCTATCGACGGCGACATCTGTTATGCTCAGGGCAAGTATCATCTGTTCTATGTGGCTCACGACGGTACACCAGGTATCAAGCAAGCTACATCCGACAGTATCAACAATGGTTGGCTGTACGACCCTGCATGGTGCGACCCTGAGCCAACAGCTTGCGAGGCTCCTACCGTATGGAAGCGTATTGGCGAAGACAAGTGGGTATTGATGTACGATCATTATGGACAGAAGGTGCACAACTTTGGCTTTGTTGAGACTACCGACTTTAAGACATTCCGCCCGTTGGGACACTTCAATGAGGGCATAATGTTTGCCACTAACTTCAACCAACCTAAGCATGGAGCTGTGGTGCAGATAATGGAGAAGGAGGCGAAGAGGTTGGAGAAAACACAAAAATAAAGCCTCACCCCCAGTCCATCCCCAATAGAGAGGGGAGTGATGTGCAATGATTGTTATAAATAATAATAGTATAAATAATAAACATTAATAACCAGCTTCACTTACCATTATGAAGAAAACATTTATTACCTTAGTTCTTGCTGCCATCGCTCTCTGCCCATCGCAGACCAAGGCACAGCAGAACCCAATTCTCCCCGGCTTTCATGCCGACCCCGAGATAGTATACAGCAACCTTACCAACCGCTATTATATATATTCCACCACAGATGGTGCGCCAGGTTGGGGTGGCTATACATACCGATGCTTCTCGTCGGCCGACCTTAAGGAATGGCGCGACGAGGGCGAAGTGCTTAATGCCAAAAATGGTCAGATACCTTGGGCCAACGGCAATCTGTGGGCACCAGCCATACAGGAGGTAAAGACAGGCAAGGGCAAATACAAGTATTATCTCTATTATAGTGCCAATCCCAAGGCGGGTGGCGGCAAGGAGATTGGTGTTGCCGTTAGCGATAGTCCTACTGGTCCGTTTGTTGATTACGGCAAGTCGATAGTCAACACCATACCTGACGGATGCCACGGTCAGCAGATAGACGTGGATGTGTTTGTAGATCCACGCTCTAAGAAGTCCTATCTCTATTGGGGCAACGGCTATATGGCAGGTGCCGAATTGCAGAAGGATATGACAACCATTAAGCCACAAACACTCAAGGTGCTCACACCTAAGGGTGGCACATTGCAGGATTATGCCTATCGTGAGGCTCCGTACGTGTTCTATCGCAATGGTATCTACTACTTTATGTGGTCGGTAGACGATACAGGTTCGGCCAATTACCACGTAGCTTATGGTACGGCCAAGTCGCCTCTTGGTCCTATCACTGTGGCAAAGAATCCTATAGTGATACAGCAAGACCCCAAGCATGGCATCTATGGTACAGCGCACAACTCGGTTATTAATGTTCCAGGAACAGACGATTGGTACATTGTGTATCATCGTATCAACAAATACTTTATCAATGCCGATGAACAACCGGGCATACATCGTGAGGTATGCATCGACCGAATGGAGTTTAATGCCGACGGCACCATAAAGCCTGTAACTCCATCTAATGCCGTAATCAACAAGGATGGTTCTATCGATCTCATCAACAATGGCAATCCTCTTTTCCGCCATGTACACACAGCCGATGCTGCCGCATACGTAGAGGGCGATACCCTTTGGCTATTTGCCGGACACGACGAGGACGATGCTCCACGAAACGAGTATAAGATGAAGGATTGGCTTACTTTTTCTACCACCGACCTCAAGCATTGGCATCAGCACCCAGTGGGACTTGATATATCTGCCTTTAAGTGGGCAGACAGCAAGCAAGCTTTTGCTGGACACGTTGCCAAGCGTAACGGTAAATACTATTGGTATGTGTCTACCAACTGGTGTGGCATTGGTGTGGCTGTAAGCGACAAGATAACCGGTCCGTATAAGGATGCACTGGGCAAGCCGTTGCTCACCAATAAGGACTGTCGTGGCTCTAAGCATAGCTGGGCTTGCATCGACCCTGCCATCTTTATCGACGACGACAATACACCTTATATAATATGGGGCAATCGCCAATGCTACATAGCTAAGCTAAAAGACAACATGATTGAGATTGATGGCGACATCCATCAGCTTGACCTTGGCAACGACTTCCCCTTTACCGAGGCTCCTTGGGTGCACAAGCATGATGGCAAATACTATCTTACATATGCTGTTAGTTGGCCCGAACGTATGGGCTATGCCATGAGCGACAACATTATGGGGCCATGGAAACCTATGGGGCTGATAGATGGTGTGGCAGGCAATAGCAACACCACTCATCCGTCTATCGTTAAGTTTAAGGATAAATGGCTGTACTTCACACACGATGGTTCGCTGCACGACGGTCACTCGTATAAGCGTAGTGTGGTGATGAAAAAGCTGGAATATAATAGCGATGGGTCGATAAAGCCCATTGACAGTACACCGAGCATAGTGAGGTAGAATATGAGCCTTAGCCCAACCCCTCCTCAATAGGGAGGGGAATGTAATTGCTAATAATCATTGTACGAACATAATATTATCTTTATATTCAGATTAAATGAAGTCTTTTATCTTAACCACTGCATTCATCGTAGCCGCATCAGCTACGGTGTCTGCCAAAACCAACACCACTAAGGTATTAGCCAATGGCTATCCCTACACCCAGGTGCCATTCACGAGTGTAAATATTGCGCACAACTCTTTTTGGGGAGCACGTCTACAGGCTGCCCGTGAGGTAACTGTGCCCCTTGCATTCTCAAAGTGCGAGAGCGAGCATCGCTATAAGAACTTTGATATGGCTGCTTATACTCTTAAGCATCCAGGACATCCGGGCTTGAAGACACCCGAGTGGGATGTTGCCAAGATAATGGGATTCTCGTTCGACGATACGGATGTGTACAAGACTATTGAGGGTGCAAGCTATATATTGCAGACATATCCCGACAAAAAGCTTAAGGCTTATATCGATAGTGTGCTCAACATTGTGGCTGCCGCACAAGAGCCTGACGGCTATCTTTATACCGCCCGTACTATCAATCCCGAACATCCACACGGATGGTCTGGCAAGAAGCGTTGGGAGAAGGAGGAGGATTTAAGCCATGAGTTGTACAACCTTGGTCATATGGTAGATGCTGCTTGCGCCCACTATCAGGCTACTGGTAGCCATAAGTTCCTCGATATAGCCCGCCGCTATGCCGACTGTGTATGTCGTGAGGTAGGTTCTGGCTCAGGTCAGACAACTATTGTGCCTGGTCATCAGATTGCCGAGATGGCTCTTGCCCGCCTTTATACACTTACTGGCGAGAAGCGTTATCTTGACGAAGCTAAGTATCTGTTGGACTTCCGTGGCAAGACAAACTTCCGTAAAGAATACTCGCAGAGCCATAAGCCAATCCTTGAACAAGACGAGGCAGTAGGTCATGCTGTACGTGCCGGATATATGTATGCAGGCATTGCCGATGTTGCTGCCCTTACTCAGGACTCGGCTTATATCAAGACCGTTGACCGCATATGGCAGAACATCTATGGCAAGAAGGTTTATCTAACAGGTGGTGTTGGCGCATTGCATTGGGGCGAGGCTTTCGGCAAGAACTACGAGTTGCCTAATATGACTGCCTACAACGAGACCTGCGCTGCCATCTCTATGGTTTACCTCAACGAGCGTATGTTCTTGCTTCATGGCGAGAGCAAGTATATTGACTGCCTTGAGCGTACATTATATAATGGTGTAATCTCGGGTATGAGCATGGACGGTGGTCGTTTCTTCTATCCTAATCCGTTGTCGAGCGACGGCAAGTATGCCTTCAATGCCGACAATACAAAGACTCGTCAGCCGTGGTTCGGTTGTGCTTGTTGTCCAAGTAATCTTTGCCGCTTCATCCCTTCGGTGCCTGGCTACCTCTATGGCGTTAAGGACAACAACATCTATGTAAATCTGTTTGCTGCCAACACCTCTACCATTCAGGTAGGTGGTAAGGATGTGGTACTTGAGGAGTCTACACAATATCCTTGGGATGGCGATATCCAGATACGTGTGGTTAAGTCGGCTGCCAAGAATGCCAACCTCTTGGTGCGCATTCCTGGTTGGGTTCAGAATCAGGTTCTGCCAAGCGACCTCTACAAGTACAGCGACACAGCCAAGCCTGCCTACACCGTTAGCGTCAATGGCAAGAAGATTGAGGCAGACCTTGCTGCTAACAAGGGTTATCTGCCTGTTAAGAACATCAAGAAGGGCGACGTCGTTCGCATCCATTTTGATATGCCTGTACGCACCGTTGTTGCCAACAATAATGTCAAGGACGACGAGGGTCGTGTGGCCGTAGAGCGTGGACCAATAGTTTATTGTGCCGAGGCTGCAGACAATCAGAACGAGCCTGTGCTACGTGCCGTTATAGGCAAGCAGCCTACATTCGACGTTGTAGACAACTATAAGATTGACAACACCGAGACGAAGGGTGCTCCTGCCTTTGCTGTAAAGGCTATAACAACCCAGGCTCAGATGCTGGAGGATGGTGCAAACGGAGTGTCGGTTAAGAACCAGAAGCTAACCCTAATTCCTTATTATGCTTGGAACCATCGTGGCGCCGACCAAATGAATGTTTGGTTTGTTCAGTCGCTTAAGATGCTGGACAAGTAGTATTGTGTAATTACTGTATTGTATATAATAACATAATAGGTATGGCATAAAGGCTGTGCTTATTATGCTATTTTTTGTTATTCAATAGTATAATAACTATTATTGTACCTTAATAAGCAATAATAGTCCATCTAATATTAGCCTTTTGTATACTTTTGTACAGAGTTTTAATAACTGAAAACCAACTAAAACCATAGCATACAAATGTATCTGCGCAAAACTCTTATTACGATTTTCTTTATTGCGGTTTCTTTATTTGAGGCCGTAGCTCAGTCGGCGTTCGCCCCATTTCCTAAGGCTGTCAATCCTTATTGGCGTACCGATGTGCCAAAGTCTATGCGTCAAGACTATATACGTCTTGGCAACCAATATAGTGGAAAGACATGGGACAAGATACCAGATGAGGTGTTTGCCCAGTTCCGCACAACGGGAAACCGTACCAATTATGAAGACTCTTGTTTTGCCCGCCGCTGCCAGTTTGCATGTCTTGTTATGGCGGAGGTTATGGAGTATAAAGGCCGCTTTATAAAGGACATCTGCAACGGACTGCATTACTTCATCGACAAGGAACCATGGTGGGGTCTGCCTGCACATTATCCTGAGGCTAAACCCGACTCGACAATACAGTCAGTAGACCTATTCAATGCCGAAACCTCATCCATGCTTGCATGGACCTTGTATATGCTGTCAGCAGAGATAGATCGGGCAGAAAGCGGATTGTCAGAGCGTATAAGCCACGAGATAGACCGACGTTTCCTTACCCCAACACTTACAGAGAAGCATGGATGGATGCGCAGCGTGAACAACTGGAACACATGGATAATGAGCAATTTCATTGAGACCAGTTTGATATGCTATCCATCCGACTCCAAACATCTTGCCAAGGCTTTGAAGATAAACGAGTCGTGTATGCGCCTATTCCTTAACGGCTATCCCAACGATGGTGGTTGCGAGGAAGGTGTTGGTTATTGGGATCGTGCCGGAGCCTCATTCTTCGAGTCTTTGTGGATGTTGCGTGCTGCAGAACCTATTATTAAGGATGCTGACAATCGTATGTTGCTGACTTCTGCCGAACTGCAGAAGGTGGCAGCTATGGGACGCTTCATTACTACAATGCACATAGGCAACCTTTCGTTTGTAAATTTCTCGGATGCCAAGGTGCATAATGTGCCTAACATCAATATCCTATTTCCATACGGCGAGTGGCTAAAGGATAGCTGCACGTTGGCATCAACCGACACCTTGATGGTGCATAAATGGCAAGAAGTGGGCACACAGATGATGCAGTTTGCTGCCTATATAGCCAACAAATACAATTACTATGTCAAACCATCAACTCTCTTCCTGCAGTCGGGCAACTGGCCCACACTTGGTAGAGAGCTAATGCTGCTGTCTATGCTTAAGCATTTAAGCCATACAGCTGTCATGCAACCCAAGACCTTGGATGCATGGCTTGCCAATTCGCAGATAATGGTGGCAAGCAACGATAGCTGGCTAATAGCTGCCAAGGGAGGCAACAACGCCGAAAGCCATAACCACAATGATGTGGGTTCCTTCGTGATATATCGCAATGGAGAGCCCGTTGTTATAGATCTTGGTAGAGACACATATACGTCGCAGACCTTTGGGCCACATCGTTATGAGATGACAAACAACCGCTCGCTGTATCACAACGTACCAGTTGTAAACGGATACGAGCAGAAGGACGGTCGTCAGTATGAGGGCATAAACGTAGATCATACCTATACCGACTCGGCATCTATTATGCTAGTTGATATAGCCAAGGCATATCCCGTTGAGGCTGGAGTAAGGTCGTGGGTACGTCGGCTGACGTTGGATCGAATGCATAATAGGATTGAGATAACCGAGCATATCATTATGAATGATAATAATGAAAAATCAGGTTCGGGTAATGTTCAGCAGGCTAAAGCCAACTCTTTGCAGAATGACAGCAATTCAACCGATATAACACTTATGTGCTATGGCTCACCACGCAGTATGCAGCAGGGTAGGGTGGCGCTTGCAGATGGCAAGACTGTGCTTGTGTACAATCCAAAGACTGTGGATGTATCTTGGAGCAAGCTACAGATGAACGATGGCATAATGAAGACCCAGTGGCAAGACAATGTCTATCGACTTGTTATGAAGTCAAGACTTAAGTCGGGCATCATTAGGTATTGGTTCGAATAAGATGTATGTTTTTGTTCATATCTTAATTATTGCTCTTTTATTACTGATAATAGTCAATCGATGATAGTTATTATTAATAATTTTGCAACGTCTGATAACTAAAATAGTATATTATTTAACAATAATCATAACCTATACAATTAATATGAAGAAGATTTTAGCGGCCATATTTGCGCTGCAACTCTCTTTTGCTCCGCTTCTTGCACAGGCTCCAATGGATGGTGGCGTGTGGAAAGACAATACGGGTAAGCACATCAATGCACATGGTGGTAGTATATTTAACTACAAGGGAACGTACTATTGGTATGGCGAAAGCCGTTCGGATGATGGCAAGCCATATAGTTCGCTTGGTGTTAGTTGCTTTACCTCAAAGAATCTTAAGGACTGGACCAATCATGGTCTTGTACTTCCAGTATCCAATGAGCCTGGTAGTGACATTGAGGGTGGATGCATTATAGAGCGCCCCAAGGTGCTGTATAATGCCAAGACCAAGAAGTTTGTTATGTGGTTCCATTTGGAACTTAAAGGTCAGGGATATGGTGCGGCACGTGCTGCTGTGGCTGTTAGTGATACACCATTCGGTCCTTTCAAGTTTGTGCGTTCTGGTCGTGTAAATGCTGGTGTCTATCCTATTGGTTTTGCCAAGCCAGATACAACAGACCTACGTCATCAGTTGTTGTATCCAGAATTAAAGAAGTGGTGGACACCTGAGTGGCGCATGCAGATAGAGCGTGGCATGTTTTTTATGCGCGACTTTGATGGAGGACAGATGGCACGAGATATGACCGTCTTTGTAGACGATGACGGCAAGGCATACCACATATTCTCATCCGAAGACAATTTAACGATCCAGATAGCACAGCTCACCGATGACTACATGCAACACAACGGCTCGTTCGTTCGTGTTGCTGCTGGTGGGCAAAACGAGGCGCCTACTATCTTTAAGAAAGACGGCATCTATTGGATGATAACAAGTGGATGCACCGGTTGGGCTCCTAATGCAGCCCGTATGTTCTGTGCCAAGAACATATTTGGTCCATGGAAGCAGTTGCCTAACCCATGCCGTGGCGAGGGTGCCGACAAAACCTTTGGTGCACAGGGTACATATATATATAAGGTGGAAACTGCCGCACAGAAGAAGATGTTTGGTGGTGCCGACTATGTATTTATGGCGGATATGTGGAATCCAAAACATCTGAGCGACAGCCGACATCTGTGGGTGCCAATAGTGTTTGAGGATGGTATGCCGGTATTGAAAAAACACCAATAAGCTCCACCCTCATCCCATTCCTTCACAATAAGGAGTGGAGAGGGAAGCATTGATGGGTTAAGTAATAATTTTATTTATTCTTCAATGAAATATCAATAAAATAAAAAGGTAAAAATATAAAAACTGTATAATATATGATTTTCAAAACCAATAATCTTAACATATTGCTCACCTCCCTAAGGGGCAGAAGTTGGGCTTGTGGCTTCTTGCTCGTTTTCTTGTTGGCTCTTCCTTTAACCTCTACAGCTGCAAAGAAGAAAGTACATGAGCAAAACGATCGTCAATACTGGTGTTCGCTTGCCTATCGCATGGCACAACCAGTACTTGAGAATATGGCAAAGGGCGAACTGCAGAAGAATATGCAGACCGAGTTCAGTCCAAGTTTTGACAACCGCAACCGCAAGGTTCTATATATGGAATGTTTTGGCCGACTGATGGCTGGCATTGCCCCGTGGCTAACCTTGCCCGACGACAATACAGCAGAAGGAAAGCAGCGCAAGCAGTTGCGCCAATGGGCATTGCTTTCGTACAAGAATGCCGTAGATCCTCAGAGTGCCGACTATTTGTGCTGGGGCATAGGCGGACAGAATCTTGTTGACGCTGCCTATATTGCCGAGAGTTTCCTTCGTGCTTATGATGTGTTGTGGATGCCGCTCGACGAGCAGACAAAGCAGCGTTATTTGGCCGAGTTCCGCAAGCTTCGCAAGATAGATCCTCCATATACCAACTGGCTCCTATTCTCGTCAACAATCGAGAGTTTTATGGCAAAGGCTGGTGGCGAGTATGATGAATATCGTGTAAACTCGGCATGTCGCAAGATGGAGGAATGGTATGTTGGTGACGGCTGGTATGCCGATGGACCTTCGTTTGCATTTGATTATTACAGTTCTTACGTGTTCCATCCGATGTATCTTGAGACACTTCAGGCTATGGTGGATGCCAAGGCAAATACACGTCTCGACTATCAGAAGTATTATGATCGTGAGCTGAAGCGTTGTCAGAAGTATTCTATCGTGCTTGAGCGTTTCATAGCTCCCGATGGCACCTTCCCCGTATTTGGCCGTAGCATACCATATCGTATGGCAACTATGCAGCCGTTGGCTCTTATGGCATGGTATCAAACCTTACCTAAGGATCTGTCTAACGGACAGGTGCGTGCTGCTCTTACCAAGGTATTACATCGTATGTTCGACCATCAGCAGAACTTCAACGAGGGGGGATATCTAACCATCGGATTCTGCGGTCATCAGCCAAACGTAGCCGACTGGTATACCAACAACGGCTCGCTTTATATGACCACTCTTGCCTTTATGCCTCTTGGCTTGTCTGCCACACATCCGTTCTGGACCGATGAGGCTAAGCCTTGGACACAGGTTAAGGCATGGAATGGCGAGGCTTTCCCTAAGGATCATCATTGGGGAGATGATATCCAGACTAAGGATAAGTGGTAAGAAATATTATATATTTTATCTAAACAATAAATCGTTTTAAAATATGAACGTAATAACAAACAAACTCAACACTTCACTCCCTTCTCTTTTGAAGAAGGCCAGGGTATGGGGCTTCTTTTTGTTCTTGCTCTTTTCCCTACCTATATCTGCTAAAACTTGGACAGCCGACCAGGTGAAAGAACTCATTACACGTGTCAATACATACTGGCAGCAGAACAATAAGGCTGAAACACGCTCGTTCTGGGACCCAGCTGCCTATCATACAGGCAATATGGAAGTGTATAAGTTGCTAAAGGACGACAAGCAGCTTGACTATACACGCCGTTGGGCTTATCATAACAATTGGAGTGGAGCAACCGAGGCAGACCCAAGTCGTTGGAAGTATGCCAATTATGGCGAGGGTAAGGATTATGTGCTTTTTGGTGACTGGCAGGTATGCTTCCAAACATATATCGACCTATACAACCTTGCTATTGCCAATGGCGGTACCGATGCCGACAACTACTTCATGGTGAAGCGTGCCAAGGAGGTAATGCATTATGAGGCTTACTCAAAGAAGGACGACTACTGGTGGTGGAGCGATGCTCTGTATATGGTTATGCCTGTTATGACAAAGATGTACAAACTTACGGGCGATGTGCAGTATCTCGACAAACTCTACGAGAACCTTCTATATTCCGATCGTATTATGCTCGACCAGGAGACTGGCCTATATTTCCGCGATGCTCGCTACGTTTATCCTAATCACAAGAGTGTAAATGGTAAGAAGGATTTCTGGGCTCGTGGTGATGGTTGGGTGCTTGCAGGTCTTGCTAAGGTTCTGCAAGATTTACCAAAAGACTATAAGCACTACAAGTTCTTTGTTGACAAGTTCCAGCGTCTTGCTGATATCGTTGCAAAGACACAGCAGAAGGATGGTTATTGGACTCGTTCAATACTTGACCCCAACCACGCTCCAGGACCAGAGACAAGCGGTACAGCTTTCTTTGCATATGGCATTATGTGGGGTGTGAACAATGGCTTCCTTGCCAAGAAGGATTATAAGAAATGCATAGACCGTGCTTGGCAATATATCTCGGAAACTGCTGTTCAGGCAGATGGCAAGGTAGGATATGTGCAGCCTATAGGCGACCGTGCCATACCAGGTCAGACAGTAGATACCAATTCACAGGCCAACTTTGGTGTAGGTGCTGTGTTGTTGGCAGCTTGCGAGTACTATCGCTATATAGACAATCAGAAATAACTAAAGCTATAGACTGATGAGAAAATCATTAATAATAACAGCCATGGCTGCTGTGGCTCTTAGTGTGAGTGCAGCTAAGGTTAAGAAGACGGTTGTGCCTGCTGAGCTGATGCCGACATGGACCGAATGGCACGACCTGCAGATAAATGAGGTGAACCGTTATGGTCTACACACCAACTTCTTTGCCTATGAAGACATGCAGGCAGCGCTTGCTGGCAATATGGCACAGTCGGCTAACTATCTCTCGCTTGAGGGTTCATGGAAGTTCAATTGGGTTGCTGATGCCGACCAGCGTCCCACAGATTTCTATAAGACCAATTACGACGACTCTGCTTGGAAGACAATGCAGGTGCCCGGTATTTGGGAAATGAATGGCTATGGCGACCCCGAATATGTGAATGTAGGCTTTGGATGGAGATATATGTTCAACGAAGAAGACTACTTCAAGGGTTTCAAGAAAGAGTATAAGGTGACCAACGACAGCGTGCCTGTGCCTATAAGCGACAACCATGTGGGCAGCTATCGACGCGTTATGGAGCTGCCAGCCAACTGGAATGGAAAGCAGGTGGTAGCTCACTTCGGTTCGGTTACATCTAACATCTATCTCTTTGTAAACGGACATTATGTAGGTTATGCCGAGGACAGCAAGGTAGCTGCCGAGTTTGACATTACCAAGTATGTAAAGCCAGGAAAGAACCTCATAGCCTTCCAGACATTCCGCTGGTGTGACGGTTCATGGGATGAAGATCAGGACTTTTGGCGTCTATCGGGTGTGGCAAGAAACTGCTACCTTTTTGCCAAGAATCCTAATGTGCAAGTTAGCAATATCAAGCTCACGCCCGATTTGCTCAACGACTATAACGATGGCGAGTTGCTTGTCAACGTGAACGTAAAGGGCAACCCAATCATTGATTTCCAACTCATCAACGCCAATAATCAGGTTGTGGGCAAGTCAACGGCTACTTTCAATAAAAAGCTTAACGGTGTGGCACGTTTCACTGTGCCCAATGTGGAGAAGTGGACAGCTGAGACACCTTATCTATATACATTGCTGGCAATTGTCAAGGATGGCAAGGGCAATGTGGTAGAGGCAATTCCGCAAAAGGTGGGATTCCGCAAGGTTGAGATTAAGAACAGTCAACTACTCGTAAACGGACAACCTGTGCTTATAAAGGGTGCCGATCGCCATGAGATTGACCCTGATGGAGGCTACGTTCTAACTCGCGAGCGTATGATTCAAGACATAAAGATAATGAAACGTCTGAACATAAACGCCGTCAGAACATGTCACTATCCAGACGACCCAATATGGTATGAACTCTGCGACGAGTATGGCCTCTATATCACGGCAGAAGCAAATCAGGAGAGTCATGGCTTCCAATATGGACAAAACTCGCCTATCGTAAAGAAGATATTTGCCAAGCAGATAATGGAGCGCAACCAGCACAACATGGAGATGTACTACAACCATCCTTCGGTGATTGTGTGGAGTTTGGGCAACGAGACTGACAACAGCCAGAACTTTGTTGATGCTTACAACTGGATTAAGAGTCAAGACAAGAGTCGCCCTGTACAGTATGAGCGTGGACTTTGGGGACATGGCGACGACTCAGACATATACTGTCCAATGTATATGTCGCATGACGGAAGCGAGAAGTATGCTAAGAACGATGCCAACAAGCGCCCACTAATACAGTGTGAATATAATCACACCATGGGCAACTCAAGCGGTGGATTCCTTGAGTATTGGGACCTTATACGCAAGTATCCTAAGTATCAAGGTGGATACATATGGGACTTCGTCGACCAAGCTTTGCATCGTACACCCGACTTCAAGGCTTCGCGCACGCTTGCCGATTATGAGGCAATCTCTGCCAAGTACGAACCGGGCAGTGGCAATATGTCGCCCAACTACACATATGGTGGCGACTACAACAAGAAGGACGCTTCGGACAACAACTTCAACTGCAATGGTGTAATAGCTCCCGATCGTCAGCTCAACCCTCATGCATACGAGATTGCTTACGTTCACCAGAATATCTGGGCAGAGGCTGTAGACCTCAAGAGTGGCAAAATATCGGTTTACAACGAGTATTTCTTCCGCGACCTGAGCAACTACGAGCTTGTATGGACAATGATAAAGAACGGTAAGGCTGTGCAGAACGGAACAGTAGAGCAACTAAACGTGAAGCCCCAGCAGAAGATAACGTTGACATTGCCTTACAATATTCCTGCTGATGGCGAACTGATGCTAAACATCGAGTTCCGCTTGAAGAATGCTGAGCCTCTTATGGACAAGGGTCAGGTAGCGGCTTATCGTCAGCTTGTTGTGCGCGAAGCTAAACCTGCAACCGTACAGCAGTCCACTCAGAAGGCTAAGCTTAAGGTTACCGACAATAAGAAGGATGGTGTAATCAGCGTAGACGTAAAGAATATGTTGAACATAGTATTCGATAAGGCCACAGGCTTGCTGAAGACTTACAACGTAGCTGGCAATAACTTGCTGCCCGAGGGTGGTACATTGCGTCCTAACTTCTGGCGTGCTGTAACCGACAATGATATGGGTGCCAACCTGCAAAACAAGTTCAAGGTTTGGCGCAATCCTACTATGAACCTTACCTCTATAACAGGCACTAAGGTGGGTAAAGTAGGTGCTCGTGTTGTAGCTGTGTACGACATGCCCGATGTTAAGGCTACACTCACCATCACATACGATATTGATGGCGAGGGCACAATGACCGTTCAGCAGCAGATGAAGACTACTGCAGGTGCAAAGGTGAGCGACCTTATGCGTTTCGGAATGGTGATGGACCTCGACTATAACATGGACAACAGCGAGTTCTACGGTCGTGGACCTATAGAGAACTATACCGACCGCAAGGCAAGTCAGAACATTGGCATTTACAAGCAAACTGCCGACCAGCAGTTCTTCCCTTATATACGTCCGCAGGAAACAGGTACAAAGAGCGACATTCGCTGGTGGAAGCAGACCACAGCCGAGGGTTTAGGTTTCTGCATATCAGCGCTTGACAACTATTTCGACGCTTGTGCTCTGCATTATAACATTAGCGATCTTGACGAGGGTGAGAAGAAGGCGCAACGCCATTCTACTGAGGTGCCCAAGAGCAAGTATACTGAACTAAGTATCAACTTGGCTCACTTTGGTGTTGGTGGCGAGAATAGCTGGGGCGCATGGCCACTTAAGCAGCATCGCCTGCCTTATCAGGACATGACATTTAGCTTCCGACTCACACCTCTGGGCGTGAAGTAATGATAACCAAATATAAAGCCCTGCCCATATGGGTGGGGCTTTTTAAATTCACATCACATCTATGAAAATTTCTAATTTATTATCGTCTTTTCTCCTTGCTTTTGCCACATTCATTCCCTCAACCCCTGCTCTTGGTTCAAACAAAGTGGTTCTCTCTGCCACCAATCCTACAGATGTGCAACGCTTTGAAGTGGTAGAGTTCGAAGTTAAGGATGTGTGGCAATCGTTAGGTGTTGAGTCGGGCAGCAATATCATTGTTAAAGACTTGTACAATCAGGAGGTGCCATATCAGATAACCCACGATGGCAAGTTGCTTGTTGAGATGTCGGTACGTCCACATGGTAAGGCAAGGTTTATGGTAGAGCAAGGTATCCCGCAGCCAATGCGCAGTTATGTAGATGGCTATTTCTCGCATTGGCGTGCCGACGACTTTACATGGGAGAATGACATATGTGCCTATCGAGCTTACGGACCCGCCTTGCAACGCAGCGGCGAGAAAGCATTTGGCTTTGACGTATGGATGAAGTCGACCAATGAACTTGATGTGCGTCGCCGCTATCAGTTGCATCGCGAGGCATGTGACGAGCGTGATGAATTGCGCCGACGTGGACTGAACGCCGATGCCGCATTCGATAGCAAGTCGTTCCACATCGATCATGGTCGTGGTCTGGATTGCTATAACGTAGGTCCAAGTCTTGGTTGTGGCACGCCTGCCCTTGTGCTTGGCGACAGCATTGTTATGCCATGGGCGTTTAAGGATTATAAGGTGTTGGACAATGGACCGTTGCGTCTTACCTTCGAACTGGAATATCCCGAGGTAGTTGTAGATGGACAGAGGGTGGTAGAGCATCGACTTGTAACACTCGACAAAGGAGCACACTTCAACCGTATGACTGTTTGGTACGACGGTTTGACACGTCCTATGAATGTATGCAGCGGTGTTGTGCTGCATTCTGAAGAGTCTATCGACCTGTCGCTATCTTCAACCTATGTGGCTTATTGCGACCCAACCGACTCTCCAGAACGTCACAATTTCCAAATATATGTGGCAACAGTTTATCCCGATGGCATCAACCGTACACGTATGCTAAAGGATTTGTGGCACAAGCAGCAAGGCATTGAGGGCAATGCTGTTGGTATAAAACGTGGTTTGAAGGCAGGTGAACGATGGACTTATTGGTTTGGTGCATCGTGGTGCAAGAGTGGCACAGCCGACAAGGCTGCATGGCTTCAGCAAATAGGCACGTTCGTTAATAATTGTAAGGCACCAATAGAGACGAGTGTCGAGACACGTTGAGAATTTATTTCTCTGCAATAAAAAACATATTTGATAGCAAGCATAGCTACGTTTGATAGCAAGCATAGCTACGTTTGATAGCAAGCATAGCTTCATTTGATAGCAAGCATAGATACGTTTGACAGCAATCAAAGATCAAACGAATATATATCTTTTCAATTTATAGATACGGCTTCATTGGCCAACGATATTAACTTCATCGGCTTACGGTATTAACCGTGTTGGTAGATTAAGTTAATTTAGTTGGCTTATGAAGCCGGACCTTTTTTCTTGATATGGCTCAATTGTTTCCTTATATAATAATGTGTAGAGGCTATTTTAGTCTTTATAAACGTTAAATACAAGCTTGTAAGTGTGAAATTTACACTTATAAGCGAAAATAAATAGGAAAACTCTTTGCTGGTAAAATAATAAGTGGTAATTTTACACTCATAAAAGAAAGAACTATAAAAAATAACTAAAACCAACCGCCATTATGAACCTAATAAAGTTTGCAATTATTGGTGTGGCAGCAACGGCAACAGCCCTTGCATCTTGCACATCAGGTAAACAGGCCGACGAAACAGTATCTGGACTCAATCCTGCTCGTTTCGATTCAATAGTTAACAATAAGAAAGTAGCCCTCTACACGTTGAAGAACAGCAACGGAATGGAGGTTTGTATCACCAACTTTGGTGGTCGCGTGGTGTCGCTTGTAGTACCCGACGCTAATGGAAAACCGACTGATGTGGTACTTGGCTACGACAACCTCAAGCAGTATACCGACTCGGTGAACAGTCCAAGCGATTTTGGTTCTTCTGTAGGACGTTATGCCAACCGCATTGGTGGAGGCAAGCTTACAGTAGCAGGCAAGACATATCAGTTGCCACAGAACAACTTTGGACATTGTCTTCATGGTGGACCTTCGGGTTGGATATATCAGGTATACGATGCCCAGCAGCCTAACGACTCGACACTTGTACTTACCATCGTTTCGCCTGACGGCGACAACAACTTCCCAGGAACAGTTACAGCGCATACAACATATAAGGTATTGAGCAATAATACGCTCGACATTACCTTCGACGCTACTACCGATAAGGAGACTGTGGTGAACATGACCAACCACAGCTACTTCAACCTGAACGGTGACCCATCTAAGGAGGGCACAAACATGTGGCTCTACCTTAATGCAGACAACTATACACCAGCCGACTCTACATACATGACTACTGGTGATATACGTCCGGTTGAGGGCACACCTATGGACTTCCGCAAGGCACATGCATTGGAGGAGACCATCAACGACACTTCGTTCGACCAGATTCGCAATGCTACTGGCTACGACCACAACTGGTGTCTTAACACATATAAGAATGGCAAGGGCGACGATACAAAGGTTTGCGCCGTTTTGTGGTCGCCTGTTACAAAGATTGGTTTGTCTATGTACACCAATGAGCCGGGTGTTCAGGTATACACAGGCAACTTTCAGGGTACTGGCGTAAGCTGCAAGCATGGCATCAAGTATCCTAAGCATGTTTCGGTTTGTCTTGAGAGTCAGAAGTATCCTGATTCGCCCAACAAGCCCAACTGGCCATCTCCATATCTTAAGCCAGGCGAGAAGTATTACAGCCATGTGGCTTACCGTTTCTGGACTGGTGAGTTTGGAATAGACAAGTAAACAGAAATAATTGTCCGTTAAAGCTATTGATATTAACGAGTATAGTTGAAAATAAATAATAAGTTGTAATGTAGCAGCACGTCGTGATGATGAAGCTAAATAAGCATGAGTAGTTGAAATAAAATCGGAGTAAACAGATTTGTTGTAGATTTTTAGTTATATGTCGTAATATAGGTTCGTAACTATACATGCAGTCTGGTATCAATCAGCTTAAACGGACAATAATAAACCAAATAACAATAATAAAACCCAAATTAAAAATGAACTGGAATTCAAATGAATTTGTAGGGCTCGACTGGGCTGTCCTCGTTATCGGTCTCCTCGGAGTAGTATGGGCAGTGTGGCACGCCATCGTTAAAGACAAGAAAGCCTCTAAAGGCGAAAGCTCATCCGATTATCTCTTCGGCAAGGGCGAACCATGGTACGTAATAGGTATGGCCATCTTTGCTGCCAACATTGGTTCTGAGCACCTCGTTGGTCTTGCTGGTACAGGCGCCAAGGATGGTGTAGGTATGGCCCACTGGGAGATGCAGGGTTGGATGATATTGTTCCTTGGCTGGTTGTTCGTACCGTTCTATCAGCTCTTGAACAACAAGTTGGGCAAGATTATCACAATGCCTGATTTTCTTAAATTCCGTTACACCCACCGCACAGGCTCATGGTTGTCTATCATTACCCTTGTAGCCTACGTGTTGACAAAGGTTAGCGTTACTGCCTTTACTGGCGGTATCTTCTTCGAGTTCTTGCTCGGTATACCATTCTGGTATGGTGCTATTGGTTTGATAGCCATTACAGCTGTGTTTACAGTATTTGGTGGTATGAAGGGCGTAATGACTCTATCTTCTATCCAGACACCAATTCTTATCATCGGTTCGTTCCTTGTACTGTTCCTTGGTCTTAACCTCCTTGGCGATGGTAGCATCGTAGCAGGTTGGTCGGCAATGATGGACAATGCACGTGCCATGCACGATGGTTATGGCATCAACCATATGTTCCACACCAATCAGGGCGACCCTATGTATCCTGAATATCCAGGATATGTTGTGTTCTTGGGTGCTTCAATCATTGGTTTCTGGTATTGGTGTACCGACCAGCACATCGTACAGCGTGTGTTGGGTCAGCAGCCAGGCGAGGACAATGCAAAGGTTATTGCACGTGCACGTCGCGGTACTATTGCCGCAGGTTTCTTCAAGATTCTGCCTTGCTTCATGTTCCTTATCCCTGGCATGATTGCCATTGCTTTGCAGAATAAGGCAGGCTCAGGCTTTGACATGGGCGTTAATGCAGCCGGCCAGCTCAATACCGACGCTGCTTTTGCAGTAATGGTTAAGAACGTATTGCCTACAGGTGTCAAGGGTATTGTAACTATCGGTTTCGTTTGTGCATTGGTTGCGTCGCTCGCGGCATTCTTCAACTCATGTGCGACACTCTTTACAGAGGACTTCTACAAGCCATTGAAGAAGGGCATGAGCGAGGCTCACTATGTGCTCGTAGGACGTATTGCAACAGTGGTTGTAGTATTGTTGGGCTTGGCATGGATGCCGGTTATGATGTCAATGGATACACTTTACACTTATCTTCAGGGTATCCAGTCGCTACTTGCACCGTCAATGGTGGCAGTGTTTACATTGGGTATATTCTCTAAGCGTATCACTCCAAAGGCAGGCGAGTGGGGACTTATCGGTGGCTTTGCTATTGGTATGCTTCGCCTTGTAACAAATGTTGTTACCGACTCGGGCAAGGCTGTAATGGATGGCGCATTCTGGGATTCTACAGCATGGTTCTGGCAGACTAACTGGCTCATCTTTGAATGCTGGTTGCTGGTATTCATTATCGGCTTGATGATAGTTGTATCGTTCTTTACACCAGCACCATCTAAGGAGCAGGTTGAGGCTATAACCTTCACAACCGATTACCGTAAGATGATTCGCTCAAGCTGGAATGTATGGGATATCGTAGGTACATTGCTCGTTGTGGGTCTGTGTGCTGCGTTCTACTGGTACTTCTGGTAAAAAGTATAAAAATAGTAGGCTATGGCGTCTATGCTATAGCCTACGCAAACTACCCCACTTAACAACAATATAAGTATATACATGGAAAATTTCTATAACGAACATGACAGACTACTGGTATCTGTAGACTGTATAGTCTTTGGATTCGATGAGGGAGAGCTTCGCGTATTGATGGGCAAACGTAAGATGGACCCAGGACGCGGACTATGGTCGCTATATGGTGGATTTGTTGATGCAAATGAAAGTGTCGATGATGCTGCAAAGCGTGTGCTCTATGGACTTACTGGATTGAAAGACCTGTATATGAAACAGGTGGGGGCATTCGGTGATGTAAACCGCGACCCTGGTGCAAGGGTTGTATCTATATCGTATTACTCGATGATAAATGTTGCCGACTACGACCAGGCACAGCAGCAAGAGCACGATGTGGCATGGGTTAATATAGAGCAGCTGCCTGAAATGTACTCTGATCATCGCAAGATGGTGCTTAAGGCAAGACGCATGATGCAGGAGAAGATATCGCATGAGCCTATAGGCTTTAATCTTCTGCCCGAACTCTTCACCCTATCTCAGCTGCAGCAGGTATATGAGGCTGTTAATGGTGAGGAAGTGGACAAGCGCAACTTCCGTAAGCGTATAAAGGAGATGGACTTCATCGAGAAGACCGACCAAATAGACAAACTTACATCCAAGCGCGGTGCTTACCTGTACCGATTCAACGAAAAGGCTTATAAGGAAGAGCCTAACTTTAAATTATAGAATGTTATCGGGAGTTAGCGGAAGTTATCTGAAGTTATTGGAAGTTATCTGAAGTTATCGGACAATAGTTTCATAGCATAAACAGAAGAATAAAGTCCATTCGATCGGCTTGCCACTTGCAAGAGCAAGAACTTCATGAGCGAAACGAGTTTTACTTCCTCTAACTTCGGCTAACTCCTATTAAAAAATAAGAAAATGAAAGATTTAAGCGCACTAAAAGAAAAGGTGTTCCAAGCCAACCTCGACTTGGTTAAGCACAACCTCGTGATTTTTACATGGGGCAACGTGTCGGGCATCGACCGCGAAAGTGGACTTGTAGTTATCAAACCTTCGGGTGTTAGCTACGACAAGATGACTGTAAATGACATGGTTGTTGTAGATATTGAGACTGGCAAGGTAGTTGAAGGCGACCTTAATCCGTCGTCGGACACTCCCACCCACCTCGCCATCTATCGCGCATTCCCTAACGTAGGTGGTGTGGTACACACTCACTCTACTTATGCTACTGCTTGGGCTCAGGCAGGCAAGGATATTCCTAACATAGGTACAACACATGCCGACTACTTCCACGACTCTATTCCATGTACTCCAGACATGACAGAGGCTGAGGTTAAGGGCAACTACGAGTTGGAGACTGGCAACGTGATTGTAAAGAAGTTCCAGGATGGCAACATCAATCCTGACCACACTCCAGGTGTATTGGTAAAGAACCATGGTCCATTCTCATGGGGAACCGATGCCGACAACGCTGTATACAACGCTGTTGTTATGGAGCAGGTGGCTAAGATGGCATTCGTGTCGTTCTCGGTTAATCCTAACACAACAATGAACCCATTGCTCGTAGAAAAGCACTTCAGCCGCAAGCACGGTCCGAATGCTTACTATGGACAGAAGAAAAAGTAAAAAAGTAAAAAATAAAAACTAATAATTAAAAACAATAAGCAGTATGATTAAGGCATTTGAAAACTTAGAGATTTGGTTTGTAACTGGTGCACAGCTTCTTTATGGAGGCGAAACAGTTAAGATAGTAGACGGTCACTCAAAGGATATGGTTGAGGGACTTAACAATAGTGGCATCATTCCTATCAAGGTGGTGTACAAAGGCACTGCCAACTCTTCTGCAGAGGTAGAGACAGTAATGAAGGCTGCAAACAATGATGACAAGTGTGTTGGTATCATTACATGGATGCACACCTTCTCGCCAGCCAAGATGTGGATTAAGGGATTGCAGGCTTTGAAGAAGCCTTTGCTTCACTTCCACACACAGTATAATGCCGAGCTTCCTTGGGACTCAATAGATATGGACTTTATGAACCTCAACCAGTCGGCTCACGGCGATATCGAGTTTGGACATATCTGCACACGTATGCGTGTACCAAGAAAGGTAGTGGTAGGCTATTGGAAGAGCGAAGAAGCTCAGAAGCAGATTGCAACATGGGCACGTGTAGCTGCAGGTGTAGCCGATGCACACAACGTACGCTGCTTGATGTTTGGTATGAACATGAACAATGTAGCCGTAACTGATGGCGACCGTGTAGAGTTTGAGCAGCGCCTTGGTTACCATGTAGACTACTATCCTGTATCTTCGCTTATGGAGTATTTCAAGAAAGTAACCGATGCTGAGGCTGATGCCCTTGTAGAAGAGTACAAGAAGGAATACACAATCAAGATTGATGAGTCGGGCGAGGAAGTATATTGGGAGAAGGTTAAGAATGCGGCTAAGGCCGAAATAGCCCTTCGTCGTGTATTGAAGGATGAGGGTGCGCTTGCATTCACAACCAACTTTGACGACCTTGGCGATGCCGACGTTAACGATCCTAACTTCTGTGGTTTCGACCAGATTCCTGGTTTGGCATCACAGCGTTTGATGGCAGAGGGTTATGGCTTTGGTGCAGAGGGCGACTGGAAGACAGCTTGTCTCTACCGTACACTTTGGGTAATGAACCAGGGCTTAGAGAAGGGTTGCTCATTCCTTGAGGATTACACACTCAACTTTGCTGAGGATCGCACATCAAGTCTCCAGAGCCACATGCTTGAGGTTTGTCCATTGATTGCTTCGGATAAGCCAAAGCTCGAGGTACACTTCCTTGGTATCGGTATCCGCAAGTCGCAGACTGCTCGTCTTGTATTTACATCTAAGACAGGCAAGGGTGTTAAGGCTACTGTAGTAGACCTTGGCAATCGCTTCCGTCTTATAGCAAGTGAGGTAGAGTGCATAGAGCCTAAGGCAATGCCTAAGCTTCCTGTTGCTTCTGCACTTTGGGTTCCGCAGCCAACATTCGAGATTGGTGCTGGTGCATGGATTCTTGCAGGTGGTACACACCACAGTGCATTCTCTTATGACATTACAGCTGAGTATTGGGAAGACTTCTGCGAGATTCTCAACATCGAGTTTGTAAATATCGACAAGAACACTACTATCAGCAACTTCAAGCAGCAGCTCCGCAACAACGAGATTTACTATATGCTTGGCAAGGCGCTGAGATAAAAAAAACGAAGAATGAAGAGTGAAAAGTGAAGAATCATATTGTATAACTTCCTTATGAAGTCTTCATCTTTCACTCTTCTTTTATAAAACCAAGAGTCCCCAAAAAGTATGTGTAAACAGAACTATTGGATTCTTCTTTCTTCACTCTTAACTCTTCACTTACAATTATGTCAACTCCAAAACAAACCATACAATCAGGCCGCGCCGTTCTCGGTATCGAGTTCGGTTCTACACGTATTAAGGCTGTGCTTATCGACGAGAACAATGCTCCAATAGCGCAAGGCGCACATGAGTGGGAAAACCGCTATGAAGGTCGTCTTTGGACTTATAGTATCGATGATATTTGGAATGGACTCAGAGACTGCTATGCCGACCTTCGCAAGAATGTTAAAGAGCAGTACGACGAGGAAATAACCTCGCTTGCAGCTATCGGCATCAGTGCTATGATGCACGGCTATATGCCTTTCGACAAGGACGAAAATATTCTTGTACCATTCCGTACATGGCGTAACACTAATACAGGCAAGGCAGCAGCCGAACTTTCTAAACTATTCAACTTCAACATTCCTTTGCGTTGGAGCATTTCACATGTTTATCAGGCTATTATCGACGGTGAGTCACACATTAAGGATATTAAATTCCTTACCACTCTTGCAGGATATGTACACTGGAAACTTACCGGCAAGCGTGTGCTTGGTATAGGCGATGCTTCGGGTATGCTGCCTATCGACTCTACCACCAACGATTATGATGCAACAATGGTAGAGAAGTTTGACAGCTTGATTTCTTCAAAGGATTTAGGTTGGAAGATTCTTGACATTCTGCCTAAGGTGCTGCTTGCAGGCGAAAACGCAGGCAACCTTACAGAGAAGGGTGCTGAGTTGCTTGACCCTTCTGGCAATCTACAGGCAGGTATACCTCTTTGTCCTCCTGAAGGCGATGCAGGTACTGGTATGGTTGCAACCAACGCTGTACGTCAGCGCACTGGTAATGTATCTGCCGGAACATCATCATTCTCTATGATTGTTCTTGAGAAGGCTTTGAGCCGTCCTTACGAGGCTATCGACATGGTAACAACACCTTGCGGAAGCCCAGTGGCTATGGTTCACTGCAACAACTGCACATCCGACCTCAACGCTTGGATTTCGCTTTTCAAGGAATATTCAAAGCTTCTTGGTGTGGAGGTAAGTACAGGCGACATATTCTCTAAGCTATACAACCACGCTCTTGAGGGCGACACCGATTGTGGCGGACTTATTGCCTACAACTACTTCTCTGGTGAGCCAATCACAGGAATGCAGGAAGGTCGCCCAATGTTTGTACGCACAGCAAGCGACAAGTTCAACCTTGCCAACTTTATACGCACCAATCTATATGCAGCAGTGGCTGTATTGAAGATAGGCAACGACGTGCTGTTCAAGGACGAGCATGTAGAGGTCGACCGCATTACGGGTCATGGTGGATTGTTCAAGACACCAGGTGTAGGACAGCGCATACTGGCAGCAGCTATCAACTCGCCTATCTCTGTAATGGAGACAGCCGGCGAGGGTGGTGCATGGGGTATAGCATTGCTTGCAGGCTATATGGTGAACAACGGCAAGAACGAATCGCTTGCCGACTATCTCGACACTCACGTCTTTGCAGGCAATAAGGGAGTGGAGATAGCTCCAACTGCCGAGGAAGTGGCAGGATTTGATACTTACATCGAAGCTTATAAGGCTGGACTTGCAATTGAGCAGGCAGCAGTTGAAAACAAGAAATAAAATAACAATGAACTCAATACAACTTATGTATAAAGCAGCCGATAACATCCGTATCCTGGCTGCATCAATGGTAGAGAAAGCTAACTCAGGTCACCCAGGTGGCGCAATGGGTGGAGCCGACTTTATTAATGTCCTTTTCTCAGAATTCTTGGTTTACGATCCTGAGAACCCAGAGTGGACTGGTCGCGACCGTTTCTATCTTGACCCAGGTCATATGTCTGCAATGCTCTATTCAGCACTTGCATTGCAAGGCAAATTTACCTTGGACGAGCTTAAGGAGTTCCGTCAGTGGGGTTCGCCAACACCAGGACATCCAGAACGCGACCTTGCTCGTGGCATAGAAAACTCATCTGGCCCGCTTGGTCAAGGTCATGCTTTTGCTGCTGGTGCTGCTGTTGCAGAGAAGTTTCTTGAGGCTCGCTTGGGCAAGACACCTATGCAGCACAAGATATATGCTTATATCTCAGACGGTGGAGTAGAGGAGGAAATATCGCAGGGTGTAGGTCGTTTGGCTGGCGTATTGGGCTTGAACAACCTTATTATGTTCTATGACTCAAACGAGATACAGCTCTCAACCGAGTGTAAAGTGGTGATGAAGGAAGACACAGCTGCCAAGTATGAGGCTTGGGGCTGGAATGTAATGACAATCAACGGCAACGATCCAGACGAGATACGTCGTGCTCTTGTAGCTGCACAGACCGAGCCAGAGCGTCCTACACTTATTATTGGTCGTACAATCATGGGTAAGGGAGCATTGAAGGAAGACGGTTCAAGCTACGAGCATAGTATCAAGACACATGGTGCACCGCTCGGAGGAAAGTCGTATGAGAATACAATCAAGCACCTTGGTGGTAATCCTGAGAATCCTTTCTATATATTCCCAGAGGTAGAGCAGCTGTATGCCAACCGTCGCGAGGAACTTAAGAAGATAGTTGCAGTACGTCATCAGCAGGAAGCTGAGTGGGCTGCAGCCAACCCTGAAAAGGCAGAACAGCTTAAAGAGTGGTTCTCTGGAAATGCTCCTAAGATTGATTGGACAGCTGTTCAGCAGAAGTCTGGCTCGGCAACACGTGCTGCTTCGGCTGCTTGCTTGGGAGTTTTGGCAGAACAAGTACCTAATATGGTATGCTCTTCGGCCGACCTTTCCAACTCTGACAAGACAGATGGATTCCTTAAGAAGACACACGATTTGGTAAAGGACGACTTTACTGGCGCATTCTTTCAGGCTGGTGTTTCAGAGCTTACAATGGCTTGCATGTGTATAGGTATGAGCTTGCATGGTGGTGTAATACCGGCTTGCGGTACCTTCTTCGTATTCTCCGACTATATGAAACCTGCTGTTCGTATGGCTGCCCTTATGGGTGTTCCGGCTAAGTTTATCTGGACTCACGACGCATTCCGTGTAGGTGAGGATGGACCTACACACGAGCCAGTAGAGCAGGAAGCACAGATTCGTCTTATGGAGAAGCTGAAGAACCACAAGGGTGAGGATTCTGTACGCGTATTCCGTCCGGCTGATGCCGAGGAGACAACTGTATGTTGGGCAATGGCTATGGAAAATATGTCTACTCCTACAGCAATGGTTCTCTCTCGTCAGAATATTGAGAGTCTGCCAGAAGGCAACGACTACGAGCAGGCTCGCAAGGGTGCTTATGTGGTTGCTGGTTCTGATGAGGACTATGATGTAATACTTCTTGCTTCAGGTTCAGAGGTGTCAACTCTCGTTGGTGGTGCTGCCCTGTTGCGCAAGGACGGTATAAAGGTGCGCATTGTAAGCGTTCCTTCAGAGGGATTGTTCCGTCGTCAGTCTAAGGAGTATCAGGAGACCGTGTTGCCAAAGAGCGCCAAGAAGTTTGGCCTTACAGCTGGTTTGCCTGTAAACCTTGAGGGTTTGGTTGGCGACAATGGCAAGGTTTGGGGCATGGAGAGCTTTGGCTTCTCTGCTCCTTATAAAGTGCTTGACGAGAAACTTGGCTTCACTGCTGACAATGTTTATAAGCAGGTGAAGGAAATGATGTAGTAACAATGGAAAGCTCCATCCCCCAATGGGGCTTTTCTTATACCTAATATATTAATATGAACAATAAACGTCTCCTGTCGTGCATCATCGCTGCTTCGTCGCTGCTTGGAGCATACGCCCAAACCCACACGTTCGACGTGAACACCAAGAAGGTGGGAGCTAAGGTGCAGCCTACTATGTACGGCATATTCTTTGAGGATATCAACTATGCCGCCGATGGCGGACTGTATGGCGAACTTGTTAAGAACCGCTCGTTTGAATTTCCCGATGCGTTGATGGGTTGGAAAGCCTTCGGCAAGTTTGAGGTTAAGAACGACGGACCGTTCGAACGTTGTCCTCATTATGTAGTGTTAGGCTATTCTGGTCATAACGATACAGCAACTGGTCTGCAAAACGAAGGCTATTTTGGTATAGGTATAGAGAAAGCCGAGGACTATCGTTTCTCTGTTTGGGCTAAGGCTGTATCTGGCGATGCCACTGTTGAGGTTTCGTTGGTAGACGAGAACACTATGGAGGAACATCAGGAGTTTGCCACTGCCGAACTGAAAGTAAGTGGCAACGAATGGAAAAAGTATGAACTCGTACTTAAGCCAACCAAAACAGTGCAGAAAGCCAATCTGCGCCTCTTGTTAAAGGGTAAGAACAGCGTGGCTTTAGAGCATGTTAGCCTTTTCCCTAAGCATACATTCAAAGATCGCGATAATGGTATGCGCCGCGATTTGGCACAGGCTCTCTATGATTTGCATCCTGGTGTGTTCCGTTTCCCAGGTGGTTGCATCGTTGAGGGTTCATCATTGGAGCAGCGCTATCAGTGGAAAAACTCTATAGATCCGGTAGAAAACCGTCCTTTGAACGGTAACCGTTGGCTTTCTACTTTCAACTATCGCCTATTCCCCGACTATTATCAGAGCTATGGATTAGGTTTCTACGAGTATTTCCTCTTGTCTGAGGACATTGGTGCCGAGCCTTTGCCAGTGCTCAATGTAGGTATGGCTTGTCAGTATCAGAACTGGAACAACCCTAAAGCACACGTTCCGGTCGACTCGCTTCAGCCTTACATTCAGGACTGTCTCGACCTCATTGAGTTTGCCAATGGCGATGTCAACACCACATGGGGTAAGAAGCGTGCCGAGATGGGACATCCAGCACCATTCAATCTCAAGTTTCTTGCAGTGGGCAACGAGCAGTGGGACAATCTTTACTACGAGCGTCTGCGTCCTTTCGTAAAAGCTATCAAAGCAAAATATCCCAACATCAAGCTCATAGGTACATCTGGTCCCGACTCTGAGGGCGAGATGTTTGACAAGGGATGGAAGGCTATGAAGGAGCTTAAGGCCGATCTTGTTGACGAGCATTTCTATCGCGATGAGCATTGGTTCCTTTCTCACGGTCTGCGTTATGAGGGTTACGACCGCAAGGGTCCTAAGGTCTTTGCCGGTGAATATGCATGTCATGGCAAGGGCAAGAAGTGGAACCACTTTGAGACATCGCTATACGAAGCAGCTTTTATGACCGATCTTGAGCGCAACGCAGATGTTGTGGATATGGCTACATATGCACCTTTGTTTGCTCATGTGGATGGTTGGCAGTGGCGTCCAGATATGATTTGGTACGACAACACACGCATGTTCAAGACCGTAAGCTACTATGTTCAGCAGATGTATGCTTGCAACAAGGGCACAAACGTGCTGCCTCTGACAATGAATGGTAAGGCTGTAGCAGGTCAGGAAGGTCAGGACGGACTGTTTGCCAGTGCTGTTGTAGACAAACAGAAGGGTGAAGTGATTGTTAAGGTAGCTAATACTTCGGACAAGACTCAGGAGGTAACACTCAACCTTAACGGCTTGAAAGGCTCTCGTTCAGCTTCGTTGACAACCTTGCAGTGCGACAATATGGATGCCGAGAACACTCTTGACAATCCTAATAAGATTCGTCCCGTTGAGACAACAGCCACTTGTGAAAGCAAGAAGAACGCTACAGTGTTGAGTGACAAGCTTCCGGCAAAGTCGTTCAGAATGTACAAGATTAAGTAATAATAGTAAATGTAGGAAGTACGGCATGTTGCCGTGTCTCTCCTTATATAAAACAGGCTACTTGCATCGCTGCGGGTAGCCTGTTTTCTTAGGTACGCTCGGCATGAGCATTATCTAACGGGTGCAAGTCCAGAGTAAGCCCTAATAGCGGGAATTACATAGCCAAGAGCAAGGGTAGCCGCAAGTTTGGTGATTTCAGGATTCACTGTATGATGGACGAGATTGGCAAACTGCATCCGCAAAACATCAAGGGAGCTCGTAACATATTGCTTATCAACTCCTCACCTACAACCTACAACGTATCTGATTATCGTTATACCTATTTGTTGCAAAAGGATGGCAAGTCAAAGACTATCGTTCACTCATTGATTTCACAGAAATGAAGATAACCATTGCTCTCATAGACAAACTAAATCTTCTTCGTAATGGAGAATCACTACCCGCAAGCCAGCTCAAGGGCGAATGGGTGGATGATTTGGTGCGTGATGGTGTCTTGATTAGTACATCGCATGGAAGTAGGAGAACGTTGTTTGCGCCCAATGCAGAAACATTATGCAAAGCGTTAGCTTCTATAGATGAAAGATTTATTGACATGGAACTATTGCATGAAACTTTGTTGTCTAAGAATACCTTACGTTCGCAGCAAGCATCATCAACAGGTAACTCAAAGTTGGTAATGACACGCTCATGCCCCGGTTTCCCTGTTAACTCATACGAACCAATTCCTTGTACATTGAATGACCGGGAGTTCGTTGTCAACCCACAAGAAGGCAGTTTTTTATTTGTGACAGATTGGCAATCGTTCTTCGTTCCCGATGATGTGGTTGTAGTTGGTATTGAGAATATGGAGAACTTCCGCATGATTCGACAGCAACGAGATCTCTTTGAGCAATGCATTGGTAATAATCGATTGTTGTTCGTCTCTCGTTATCCACAATCCATTGATTTACGTTCTTGGTTGCAGATAATCCCTAATCGCTACATTCATTTTGGTGACTTCGACCTTGCAGGAATCAATATCTTCCTCACAGAGTACAATGCATATTTAGGCAATCGTTCTTCTTTTCTCATTCCATCTGACATAGAAAGACGGTTAGCAAAAGGTACAATTGAAAGATACAATGACCAATATCAAAAGTTTAAAAGTATAAAGTCAAATATCCCTGAGATTCAGCACCTTATTGACGCCATAAACAGATATCATAGGTGCTACGATCAAGAGGGATATATAAAAATAAAAGAACCATGTTTCTCTACCAAAAACTCATAGACCGTTCCACCATGCGTCAGGGATTTCAGATTCCAGTGGAGTTTCATAATCTGCTGAAAGCAATGCCTGGAGGTATGTCCAAGCATGGGGAAACTCGTAGCGTGAAGGTGTTGATTGATGGCGTGGGGTATGATGTTCAACTAAAGAACCAAGGGTTCGACCGTAAAAAGTATGACGGACATGCAGACGTGATACAAATAAGGTATAACGAAGGAAGTGCGTTGGTGAAGCGGTTGCGAGAAATGTTCTGCTCTACTTGGAGCTATGTTGAGAGTATCAAGAATCTGCCAGAGAATATCAACCGTAAGTTCACTATACGCATACCAGAGGAACAACAGGAGTTTCTTGCTCTAAGTACCACGGATATGCCAAACGTTTTCGTTGCAGATTGCATCACTGCGGCAGTAAAGGCCGAAGTGAAAACGGATGTGAGTACGATGTCTGAACTAGACTTTGAAACCTTTGAGCCTCGTGAGGATAAAAATGCTAGTATCAAACAGATGACTCGCCTGCAGAAGATTCGCCATATTGACCGTTCTATAGGCGATTCCCTCAAACGACTCTACGACTACTGTTGCCAAATGACAGGAGAGAAGGTTGGCGAACCATACGATGTCTTTGTGGTTGAAGCTCACCATATCATCCCTTTCACCGAGAGCATGAACAACGACACCTCAAACATCATCATTATCTCACCATCGTATCACCGCATCATTCACAAAGCAAAACCAGTGTTCGATCGTCCAACCCTCTCCTTCCACTTTCCAAACGGATTGGTGGAGAAGATAAAGGTGAATAAACATTTGAAAGTGTAGGATTAATGCTTAGAAAATATATTGATTTTGAATTATTGCTGTCCTATAAAACTCCAAAGAGCATAAAAACTGCCCAAAGCCCCGTTTTTAATAGGACTTTGGGCTTCTTTTTCCAATATTAACGTGAGTTCGACGAATTAGAATAACGTTAATTGTCTATCTACTGTCCTTTGAACTGCAATTGTTGGTTTCTTAGGAAAGAAACAATAAGCAGCCAAAGATCCAAGAGTGTTGACAATGAAGTTATCGAATGATCTGTGTCTGGAATGTTCCACTTGTGCAATATTCTTAAGTTCGTCGTTAATGGTCTCTATGATCGCCCTCTTTCTAAGCAAGAGCCTGTCTGATATTTTCATAATAGAACCCTTCATGTTGCTTTTTAGTTTCGTGATGAGTTGTATTCCATCAACGAAAAGTCGATTGAACAGGTTCTTGCTTATATATCCTTTATCTCCTACAAGCTTGCCGTATATGAAATTCACAAACGCTTTGTATTCTAATGGTTTACGGTCGTCAATATCGCCAGGAGTTATCATGAAGTTAAGCAATTCTCCCTTTTCGTTACATATAAGGTGGAGCTTAAAGCCGAAAAACCATCCCATAGAACATTTGCCTTTTTGTGCGATGCCTTTAAATGTCTTGTGAATATGGATTCTTTGGGTTCTACATACACGAAGAGGTGTGCTGTCTACGAAACTTATTCCGGTACATTTTCCCAAAAGAACCTTCTTTATAAAGATAGCCAACAGAATGGCAATGGTCTTCTGAAGTTCCACAAAACGGTTATATGATACTACATTTGGAAATAAATGTCGAAGATGAACACATACATATTCCTTATAGAAATGTTTCAGGCAACGAAAGCCTGAACTGTGGAAAAGTATAACGATAACCATAATTTCAGCCTTTGACATGGTCGATTCACGATGATATTTGCGTTTTAAATTGCTTTTTATGGTGTATTTTTCCATTTGGGCATCAAAAACTTTGCAGAAGTCATCCGCAATACAGAAAATTTCAGTAACTTTGTCCTCGGTGATCATAGCGATTATTGTTTGTAAAATTTTGATTTTTAGCACATTAAAGTTACAACAATTTTCGCTAATCACCAAATTTTTAGACACTTATATTTCGTCGAACTCACGTAATATTAAGTAAGCCCTCTTAGTTGAAAAAAGTTGGTTCTGGTGATATTGTATCTTTGCACACGGTACTAACCCAATTCTTGTTTTACAATTAAGGTGGAAACTGTTACGTGGAATGACATATTAACTATGAAATACCTCAAATGTCAATATGATTAAATGAAACCATAAAAAAAAGCGTACAACCAAAATCAATATGATTTCAGTTGTACACCTTATTATTTATTCTTGTTAAGAATGTCTATTCTTAAAAGAATACTTACTTAACTTCTTCAAAGTCAGCGTCCTGTATTGTCTCGTCGCCCTTAGTATTGTTTGTCTGCTGCTGTGCACCAGCCTGAGCGTCAGCACCTGGCTGTGCTCCACCCTGATACATCTGTGCAGAAGCAGCCTGCATAACATTATTAAGGTTGGCAATAGCTGTATCTATAGCTGCAACATCGGCTGCCTTATGGGCATCCTTAAGCTGCTGGAGAGCCTGCTCGATGCCAGGCTTCTTGTCGGCAGGAATCTTATCACCATTGTCCTTAAGGAAGTTCTCGGTGGTGAATATCATAGAGTCTGCTTGATTGAGCTTGTCTATCTTCTCGCGCTCAGCCTTATCCGAAGCAGCATTCTGCTCAGCCTCAGCCTTCATGCGGTCTATTTCCTCCTTGCTCAAACCTGAAGAAGCCTCAATACGTATAGCCTGCTCCTTGCCTGTAGCCTTATCCTTTGCAGATACGTTAAGGATACCGTTGGCATCGATATCGAATGTAACCTCAATCTGAGGAACACCACGACGAGCTGGAGCAATACCCTCAAGGTTGAACTGACCAATAGACTTGTTCTGAGCAGCCATAGGACGCTCGCCCTGAAGTACGTGAATTGTTACGGCAGTCTGGTTGTCGACAGCTGTTGAGAATACCTCGCTCTTCTTGGCAGGGATAGTTGTGTTTGCGTCGATAAGCTTTGTCATTACACCACCCATAGTCTCGATACCGAGAGTAAGAGGAGTAACGTCGAGCAATACGATGTCGCCTACACCGCTCTCCTTGTTAAGGATAGCACCCTGGATAGAAGCACCAACGGCTACAACCTCATCAGGGTTAACACCCTTTGAAGGCTCCTTGCCGAAGTAGTTCTTAACGAGAGTCTGAACAGCAGGTATACGGCTTGAACCACCTACAAGGATAACCTCGTCGATATCGCTTGTCTGAAGCTTAGCGTCGCGCATAGCGTTCTGGCAAGGAACAAGACATGCCTGGATAAGGTTATGTGCAAGCTGTTCGAACTGTGAACGAGTCAATGTCTTAACCAAGTGCTTTGGCACGCCACCCTCGGCTGAGATATACGGAAGGTTGATCTCGGTAGAAGTTGTGCTTGAAAGCTCAATCTTAGCCTTCTCGGCAGCTTCCTTAAGACGCTGCATAGCCATTGGATCCTTAGAGAGGTCAATGCCCTCGTCAGCCTTGAAGCCATTAACAAGCCAATCGATGATAACCTGGTCGAAGTCGTCACCACCGAGGTGAGTATCACCATTAGTAGAGAGAACCTCAAATACTCCACCACCGAACTCAAGGATTGAGATATCGAATGTACCGCCACCAAGGTCGAATACAGCAATCTTCATATCCTTGTTAGCCTTGTCTACACCATAAGCAAGAGCAGCTGCAGTAGGCTCGTTAACGATACGACGAACGTTAAGACCTGCAATCTGACCAGCCTCCTTAGTTGCCTGACGCTGTGAGTCAGAGAAGTATGCAGGTACAGTGATAACAGCATCTGTAACCTCCTGACCGAGATAATCCTCAGCAGTCTTCTTCATTTTCTGAAGTACCATAGCCGAGATTTCCTGCGGAGTATACTTGCGGCCGTCGATGTCTACACGTGGATAACCACCCTCGTTGACAACACTAAACGGAACACGAGTTACCTCCTTAGAGCACTGCTCATAGGTCTCGCCCATGAAACGCTTGATAGAATATACGGTGTTCTTAGGGTTAGTGATAGCCTGACGCTTTGCAGGATCGCCTACCTTACGCTCGCCGTCCTTTACAAAACCAACGATTGAAGGAGTTGTACGCTTGCCTTCGCTGTTGGCGATTACTACTGGTTCGTTGCCCTCAAAAACGGCAACACAAGAGTTTGTAGTACCTAAGTCGATTCCAATAATCTTTCCCATAGTTGTATTTTTTTATTTTTTATTTCTTGTTTGTTAATTAATACGGCGAACGCATCATCTGTTTAATACTTTCGTATTTCAGAACTGCGTTCGCCGTATAATATACAAATGGTGTGCCAAAAACAAATCTACTTAGAAATAACTGACAAATATAGTTTATTGAAACCTGTCAATATGGCATAAATAAGTGGAATTAACGGTTTTGTATGACAATATTGTATTAGAAACTATATATATATTTATAATCTGAAACCGCATCCTACTGTGAATGGGTGCCATTCTGGAGCATACTTGGTGCGTAATAATGGTGTAAGGGCAGTACGTGCATATAGCATAAAGAATCCGTATCCGACACGAGCCTCAAGGTTTATACCAATTGGATTCATGTTTACGTCCTTTGTCAGGGTGTGCCTTTTGCCCAATTTATATCGTGAGCGTTCGTTGAAACGAAACTCTATTGATGGGCCAAAGGCAGCATATACATCGTCGCCACCTATGCGGTTAGACCATTCAAGCATGATAGGAAAGCGCAATGCCCAGTAGCTTAGATAGCTTTTAGAAGGACGCTTGTCGTCGCCTTCTTCGCTTTTGAATGGTTGCATACTTGTTATGCCGTCAACAGTGTTGAGCACATAGTCGGTATTGAAATGATGGCTGACACAGGCCAGCGACATAGCCGACGTTAAAGCCCAAGAGCTGTTGAATGGATATTCGAACGAGAATCCATTGATACCCCATTCCATTGACTTGCTGTCACGTGTATATATGCCAGCTGATGATGCACCGAATGCAGAGCCTGACAATATATTCAAACCGAAGAATATTCCTGGATAGTGGCTGTATTCCTGGCTTTTGCGTTTGTACGTTCTTCTGGGAATGAAGGGCGACGTTATATACACCTGTTCCACTTGCTGACCGTCGAGGTATTGTGTCTCAAGTGTCTTCTCAAGCTCGCTACCATTAGCTTTGTAAACTTTTACATTTGTACGCTCGCCTGTTTGGCTTATTTCGTACTTCTGTTTGTTGAAGACAATAGTGGTGTCATATGTATTCTTGTTGGATATAGTGTTCTTTTCGGAGTTGTTGTCCTGTGCTGATGCAATGGCAGGCATAATAGCCAATGCCAAGGCTAATGTTCTGATGTTCATAATTCCTGTTTATTAAATTTGTTGATATTGGTAAAAAGAGAAGTAGCTTTGTCTACCAACCTCTCTTGGTGTAGCATATTGTCATGATGTCTTCAGGCGAAAGGTCGCCCTCGATGTATATAACAGCTCCTTTGCCTTTGCTTGTATGGCTGAACAGAACGTATCGGTTTATACCGTTGGCATGTGGCGGCATCATGTAATATCCGCTTGCTATGCTTCCGTTGTCAATAACCTCGCGTATCTTCTTTGCCGCACGTCTGTCTGTATTAAGATGTGTCTTGATGTCAGCAGCATATTTATCGGGGTATGTCAGACTCTTATATATAATAAGGTGGAATCCGCGCAGCTTGGTGTTCCTCATTACCACCATCTTGCATCCCTTCGAATGTCCGTATTGTTGGAATATGTTGTTGACGGCAAGGCCCTCTTGTGCATTGGCCATGCCAAGACCGATTATGATAAAGCAAATAGTCAGAGCTGTCCTAATCGATAACAGCGGAGGCTTATGCAGTATATTTAATAAAGTGTGCATAATATATATATGTTTATAATATTAATAATGTGTATTGTCGTATTGTGATGCCAATTGCTCAATATAGATTATTGCATCATATCGAGAGCGCTAAATGGGTCTTCGTCATCGCAAGCCACAATCTGCAATGCATCGTCGGCCTGTTGTCTTATCACTTTAGGATTGGTATACACCTTTCCGTCTATTACGGCATAGTTTTGTGGCATTGGCTCAAATATATTCTTTATCGATGGTACAAGCAATACCAAAGCTATAGCTGCGGCTGCCACAGCCGATGCTGTCCATATACGTGGTTTTGTCAGAATATGATGTAGTGGGGTGGTGCGTATTGTTTGAGTTATGCTCTTTTCTTCTGTTTCAGAATAAAGTGTTGCCTCAGATGCAAGGCGCTCCTCGTCTACAAAACTGAACAAGGCACGTAGCGGACGCCACTCTTCAGGCACGTCGTCTCCAGCGAGTTGGAACCATGTGCGCAGTGTTGCTTCCTCGTCGTTGGTTGTTTCGCCCGACATATATCGCTCTATAAGCGTACGTATGTCGGTATTTTGCTTACCGTTATTGATGTTCTTTATCATAGCTTGCTTCCTTTCATCATTATTTTAATGTAAGTTTCGCGTATCTTAGTTCGCGCCCTTGACAGATTGCGACGCAGGTTATCGGCTGTACAACCGGTAATCTGCATAATCTCGTCGGCGGTGTAACCTTCTATCTCCTTCATTCTGAATATTTGTTGTTGCAATGGCGGCAGCTGGTCAACGATGTTGCGTATCAGCCTTGCCTCGTCTCGCAGTTCGGCGCTTCTGTCATTTACGGCAATATCTATCCGTTCGGGCATTGTAGCAGTATGGCTTTCGTGCCGCTGTTGGTCCAGAAATAGGTTGTGTATCATAGTTATGGCAAGCGACTTTAGTTTGTCTTCGGCTTCAAGTTGTTCGCGTTTGTTCCATAGTCGCAGCATAACTTCCTGCACAAGGTCTTCGGCATTGTCTGCCGACCCTGTGACACTCAGCGCATAGCTTAACAGCTCGTTGCGCATGGGCAGGACGATATGGTTGAATTCGCTTGGTTTCATAACTGATACATATATATAACGTATGAAGTGGCCAAATCGGACATCGAAATGTAGAAAAAAGTATGAATTAAGCGATAAAAGTTGTAAAACACTCGAAAACCGACCTTTTTTTATTAACTTTGTACAATTTGAGTTTCAATATCAGAATATAAAATATAACCAACCAATAAATGGGCAAAGGAAAACTGGCGAAGTTCGCCGATATGGAAAGATACGAGAACGTGTTTCAGTATCCGTTCTCTGTAGCCGACAATGTGCCGTTCGACATGAAGGGTCATTGGCGTGATATGTATTTCAAGAACTCCAATCCTATAGTGCTGGAGCTTGGCTGCGGCAGGGGTGAGTATACCGTAGGACTTGCAAAGATGTTCCCCAACATCAACTTCATCGGTGTAGACATCAAGGGTGCGCGTATGTGGACAGGTGCTACACAGGCTCTGAATAAAGGATTGAAGAATGTTGCGTTCCTTAGAACCAACATCGAGATAATAGACCGTTTCTTCTCAGAGGGCGAGGTTCAGGAGATATGGCTCACCTTTAGCGACCCGCAGATGAAGAATCCACGCAAGCGTCTTACATCTACTTACTTTATGGAGCGCTACCGCAACTTCCTTCAGGATGGTGGTACAATACACTTGAAGACCGACTCAAACTTCCTCTTTACCTATACCACATATATGCAGCAGCACAACAATCTGCCGTTGCTGTTCCGTACAGAGGACCTTTATCATACTGAAGGACTTGACCCACAGACACAGGAAATACTGGGCATACAGACATATTACGAGAGTATGTGGATAGAGCGCGGACTCAACATCAAGTACATTAAGTTCTCGCTGCCTAAGGAAGGCGAGCTGACAGAGCCTGAAGTGGAGATTCCGCTTGACGAGTATCGCAGCTATAACCGAGATAAGAGAAGCCCAAAAGAAACGGCATTGTGATTTTTGAGTATTATCAAAAACTCAAAATCGGCTTTGCCGACAACTCAAAATTCAAAACTCAAAATTCAAAACTCAATATAATGACATTATATCCTAAACTCATAATGGATGCGCTTGCAACCGTAACCTATCCCGGCAACAAGAAGAACCTTGTTGAGGCTGATATGGTGGCCGACAACTTGCGCATAGATGGTATGAAGGTATCGTTCTCGCTCGTGTTTCCACGAGACACCGATCCATTCCTAAAGTCAACAGTAAAGGCAGCCGAGGCTGCTATCCACTACCATGTATCTAAGGATGTGGAGGTGACCATCGACACCGAATTCCTTTCAAAACCTCGTCCGGAAGTGGGCAAGCTTCTGCCTAATGTAAAGAACGTTATTGCCGTAAGCTCAGGAAAGGGTGGAGTGGGCAAGAGTACAGTGGCAGCTAATCTTGCCATAGCCTTGGCACGTCTTGGTTACAAGGTAGGACTGTTAGATTGTGACATCTTTGGTCCATCGGTTCCTAAGATGTTCCAGGTTGAGGATGCACGTCCATATGCGGTAAAGAAGGATGGACGTGACCTTATTGAGCCAATCGAGAAATATGGCATCAAGGTGCTCTCTATCGGATTCTTTGTCAATCCCGACACCGCAACACTTTGGCGTGGCGGCATGGCATCCAACGCATTGAAGCAGCTTATAGCCGATGCCGATTGGGGAGACCTCGACTATTTTATACTCGACACACCTCCAGGAACAAGCGACATCCATCTTACATTGCTACAGACACTTGCCATCACAGGCGCTGTTATCGTGTCAACACCTCAGAATGTAGCCCTTGCCGACGCTCGTAAGGGTATAGATATGTACAGCAACGATAAGGTGAATGTGCCAATTCTTGGATTGGTAGAAAATATGGCATGGTTCACACCTGCCGAATTGCCAGAGAACAAGTACTATATCTTCGGCAAGGAAGGTTGCAAGAACCTGGCTAAGGAGATGAATGTGCCATTGCTTGCACAGATACCGATTGTGCAGAGCATATGCGAGAACGGTGACAATGGAACTCCTGCAGCTCTCGATAATACATCTATCACAGGTCTTTCCTTCCTTAATCTTGCCCAGGCTGTTGTTACAGTTGTAAATCGCCGCAACAAGGAACAGGCTCCTACACAGATCGTTAAGACGCACAACTAATTAGTTGGGCGTATCAAGTTGTAACTGACGATATTTTCGTCCATACTCGAAAAAAGCATTACTTTTGTGGAAAACTTCGAGTATGGACGAAAATATTGAATCAGTAAAAAGATTCTTCTTTTTAATTTGTATCATTAGTGTCCCGATTTTAATGGGACACTAATGATATTAAAATAATGCTTTAAAAAGCCTTATATATTAATAGCATGATAATGCTTGCATTCTTTATATATGATAAAAATGACATTAATATCTTATGAAATGAGATTATATCTAACAATTTAAAATAAATATAATATGAAACATATACGAATTGTATTAGGAATGCTTTTACTTACAATAAATAATTTTATTGTTTGTGCAAAAGCTTTTGTTTATGATTACAATGGATTGTCAGGGGATTCTACAGATTATCATTCTTCTGATACTGTACGTATGGATAGCGTGAATAACATAAATCTATCTAAGATTAAAGAAAACAAATCTGACTCTATTGATGTAAGAAATAGTGTTTTACTGAAAAAGGAATACACATTTCCTTATAATAATAATTTTAATATTAAATATGATCCTTTTAAAGAAAAAATGAAAGATTCATGGGTTGGTGATATTCTGAAACAAATATTTTTCAGATAGAGCACATTATATGCATTTGGATTTTAGTACACAGGTTAATAATATTATTACATATGAAGAAATTTATTTCAATAGTTTTTTTACTTTCTATCTTTTGTTTAAATGTACATTCCCAAAGTAGGATAACACTTAGCAAAAATTTCATTTATGCTGACGTTGCAATTTTAGGCAATGCACATATATATTAAATGGCAAAGTAATACATATTAAATGGTCAAGTAATATATATTAAATTTACGACTAATTTAGTAATACTCTTTTTAGCAAGTATTTGTGGGCAAGATTAGCTTGATGATGAGGCTGATTGTGAATAAGTAGAAGTTGTAGGCAAATAGGTTGAAAGGATGTGTTATTAGCCTTGTCCAGTTGCTTTAAATCAATTAAATCATAGAAAAATAATGTTTTTGCATGAAATGTTTGCGCACACAGCGAAAAGTTACTATCTTTGCATCGTCAAAAGGTTAATAGATTGTTTAGGTTAGTAGTAATAGATTTAGGTTTTTAGTTATTAGGTTTAAGGTAAATTGAACGATTGTTTAACAGGTAACGATGAGAGTCCGTGAGGATTTTCATTCCTACGAAAAAGATTTTTAGTTAAACATACGCACGACGGCGCAGCTCGATGAGAGTTGCGCCGTCTTGTTTTTAGGCACGTTTCAATATCGTCTCACGGCTTTTGAGCCACAACAAATCGTTATTAACTATACAATATCACGCTCTTTTAGTCATAATACCACACATGTGGTATGTCAAATAGCTATATTATGCTATTGCTTGATAGTGGAGTTTGTCGTAACTTTGCAATCGTGAAAACAAGATAATTGAATCACGAATAATAACAATTAAATAAAGAAAGGGCAATAACAATGAGCAACAAGAAACTACATTTTGAGACACTCCAATTGCATGTAGGACAGGAACAGCCAGATCCAGCAACCGACGCACGTGCTGTGCCTATTTATCAGACCACAAGTTATGTGTTCCGCAACTCGCAACATGCTGCCGACCGTTTTGGTTTGCGCGATGCTGGTAATATATACGGACGCCTTACCAACTCAACACAGGGTGTGTTCGAAGACCGTGTAGCTGCCCTTGAAGGTGGTGTTGCTGGTCTTGCAGTTGCTTCTGGAGCTGCCGCAGTGACTTATGCTTTGCAGAACATAGTGCAGAATGGCGACCATATTGTAGCTGCCGACAACCTATATGGAGGTTCATTCAATCTCATTACACATACCCTTGCCACTCAGGGTATAACCAATACCATTGTCAATGTAAACGACCTTGAGGCTCTTGAGGCTGCCATCCAGCCCAATACCAAGGTAGTGTATGCAGAGACATTTGGCAATCCTAACTCTGACGTCACCAATCTTGAGGCTGTGGCAGAAGTGGCACATCGCCATAACATACCGTTTATCGTGGACAATACCTTCGGTACACCTTATATTATACGTCCTATTGAGCACGGAGCAGACGTTGTTGTTCATTCGGCTACTAAATTTATCGGTGGTCATGGCTCAAGCCTCGGCGGTGTGATTGTAGACGGTGGTACATTCGACTGGAAGGCTAATGCAGACAAGTATCCTACACTTGCCAAACCAGACCCAAGTTATCATGGAGCCGTATTTGCCGATGTGGCAGGCAAGGCAGCCTTTGTTACTCGCATACGTGCCGTAATCCTTCGTGACACTGGTGCAACAATATCTCCATTCAATGCATGGATTCTGCTTCAGGGACTTGAGACTCTCTCGCTTCGTGTAGAGCGTCATGTTGCCAATGCACTTAAGGTGGTGCAGTATCTTGCCAACAATCCAAAGGTAGAGAAAGTTAATCATCCTTCGCTACCTACACATCCCGACCACGAATTGTATAAGAAGTACTTCCCAAATGGCGGTGGCTCTATCTTCACATTCGAAATTAAGGGAGGACAGGAAGCTGCATGGAAGTTTATCGATCACTTGAAGATATTCTCGCTACTTGCTAATGTAGCCGACGTCAAGAGCCTTGTGATTCATCCTGCAACTACAACCCACTCGCAGATGTCTCCAGAAGAACTTGCACAGCAGCACATAACACCATCTACAGTACGTCTAAGTATCGGTGTGGAGCATATCGATGACATTATCGACGACTTGCAGCAGGCTTTCGACGCAATTTAATAATCCGTTTTGCCGATAAAGCCGACTTCTGATGCGATTAAAGTATGTATAACCAATAAGACAAAGCATTTATGACTAAGATAGCAAAGAAACTAACCGAGCTAATCGGCAATACACCGTTGCTCGAACTTGAGGCCTTCTCGCAGAAACGCAATTTGGAAACGCCTATCATAGCAAAGGTAGAATTCTTCAATCCGGGTGGCAGTGTTAAAGACCGTGTGGCACTTGCAATGATTGAGGATGCAGAGCGTAGTGGCAAGTTGCGCCCTGGAGCAACAATCATTGAACCTACAAGTGGCAACACTGGTGTAGGATTGGCGCTTGTCTCAGCTGTTAAAGGATATAAGCTCATTTTGACAATGCCCGAAACAATGAGTGTAGAGCGCCGTAATCTTGTGAAAGCTTACGGCGCCACTGTAAAACTTACACCGGGAAAGGACGGTATGGCGGGTGCTATTCGTGCTGCAGAGGAGCTGAGAGACGCGACTCCTGGTTCTGTAATACTGCAACAGTTTGAGAATCCTGCAAATCCACAAAGCCACTATGATACAACTGGTGTGGAGATATGGAACCAAACAGACTGCAAGATAGACATATTTGTTGCTGGTGTAGGTACGGGTGGAACAGTGTCGGGTATAGGCAAACGTCTTAAGGAAAATAATCCTGCTGTAAGGATTGTTGCAGTAGAGCCTGCCTCGTCACCCGTATTAAGTGGCGGCAAGAGTGGTCCGCACAAGATTCAGGGCATAGGTGCCGGCTTTGTGCCAAAGACATATAACTCTAATGTTATAGACGAGGTGCTGCAGGTGGAGAACGATGACGCCATTCGCACTGGTCGCCAACTTGCTGCCGAAGAAGGTCTGCTTGTAGGCATAAGCTCGGGTGCGGCGGTATATGCAGCTACACAGCTGGCAAAGCGTCCCGAGAATAAAGGCAAGCGCATTGTGGCTTTGCTGCCAGATACAGGCGAGCGTTATCTTTCAACAGTGTTGTATGCTTTCGACGAGTATCCGCTGTAAATAGGGTAGAGTATGCCATAACTATTAAAATAAGAAAGGAGATGCGGTATGTATGCCGTATCTCCTTTTCATAGTACGCTCGGCATGAGCATTGTCTAACGGGTGAAAGTCCCGAGCAAGCCCTAATAGCGGGAATTGCATAGTCAAAGGCAAGGGTGTTCATCGCGAGATGAAATCTGAAGGAAGCCCAAGACAAA